>CAMDNE010000001.1 GCA_945902745.1 Chitinophaga pinensis
CAATTATCGAAAGAATTTGTGCGTCAATGGTTGATTGAAAATGATTTCCAAGGATTAGATGGTCAGACAATGCCTGTCATGCCAGATGAATTTGTTCAAACAGTTACCGATCGTTATATAGAATTGTACGAAGTAATTACTGGTAAAAAATTCGAAAGAGCTGATACATCGAACATTGAAGAAAGAATTCAACACAACGTTGAGGCCTTTTTAAAAACGATGTAAAATAATTTCAAAATTTAACCATATTAGTAGGTTTTTGAAAATACATGCCACATAGTTCCTGTTCGGAGGAAAACACTTCATTTTATAGTATAGTCTATGTTTTCTATGTGCCTATGTGTTTAAATTTTTGTTTCCCTTTCGATTCTAGCTTTATAACTAATTCACAAATTCTTTTAACAACAATTACATATTTTTCACCGTGTCAATGTGTACTTTTGCACCTGATATTTTAGAATAAAACAAATGGAAAAATTTTCAAAAGCATTTTTTTCGATGCGCATGATGGCAACTGGAATGATTGTCTTCCTTTTAGCTATTGCAACTGCAACATTTTTAGAATCTGCTTACGATATTCAAACAGCAAAGATTATTGTATACAATGCGAAGTGGTTTGAAATATTATTGGTTTATCTTGGGTTAAATCTGATTGCCAATATTTTTAAATACAACATGTTTCAACGTGCAAAAATCGCACAATTGACTTTCCACCTTTCGTTTATTGTCATACTTATTGGAGCAGGTGTAACACGCTATATCAGTTTTGAAGGATTAATGTTGGTAAGAGAAGGAGAGAAAACCAATTTTATTTATTCTTCTGATCCATATGTTTGGTTCCAAATCAATGATGGGAAGTTAAAATATACGTATGCGGAAAAGCATTTTATGTCAATGCAAACGAATAATGATTTTGACATTGATGTAGAATTTCCTAATCACAAAACTCCGATTACAATTGAATATGTTGATTTTCAAAAGAAAATGATTGATTCACTTGTTATCAATGATTCCATCAAAGGCGTTGCTTTAGAAATCATTACAGATGGAATGAAATTCAATTATTTGACCAAAGGAGGTTTTTTAATGGCAGGAGAAGAAGCTATTTCATTTGAAAAAAGTGATGCGATGCCTGGAATAGAATTATTCCAAGAAGGTGCGAAAATCATGATTAAATCTGCAAAGGAATTCCGTTACTTGCCAATGGCTGAAATGCAAAAAGCAAGACAATCGGGGAAAGAAGTTTCTGATTCTTTATTTGTTCATGTTGCGGCAGATACAAAGGTTCCTTTTCAAACAACAACGCTATACCAAGTTGGAGCGCAACAAATTGTTTTTAAGAAAGTGATTAATCATGCGCGACTAATGTTAATGCCAACAGGAAAAAGAAATGTTGGTTCAGATTATTTAACCTTAAAAATTTCAGACGGTTCTCAATTTAAAATTATTCAATTAAAGGGAGGAATTGGAGCTATTCCAGAACATGCTGTTTTCACTTTAAATGGCTTAGTGTATGAAATGGAATACGGTTCATCCAAAATTGAAATTCCATTTTACATTGCTTGTCGCGATTTTAAATTAGACCGTTATCCAGGTTCGATGGCAGCGTCATCGTTTGAAAGTCAAGTTTCCATTTTAGATGAAAAGAATAATTATACAAGAGATCAAAAAATATTTATGAATAACGTGATGGATTATAATGGCTATCGTTTCTTTCAATCAAGTTATGATCCAGATGAAAAAGGAACACGGTTAAGTGTGAATCACGATTGGTGGGGAACAAACATTACCTATTTAGGATATTTATTAATGGCGATTGGAATGATTGCTTCCTTATTTGCACCGATTGGACGATTCAGAGAATTGAATGAAAAACTGAGAAAATCGAGAGAGAAAAGAGAGTTGTTGATGAAATCAGTTTTATTTGTTTTAGGTTTTGGATTAGTTGGTGGTGTAAATGCACAAGAGCAACATACTGCTGGAGATGGGCACAATCATAATAATGCGGCAGCTCAAACGCAAAGAAAACCAATTTTCAGAGTTATATCCGAAGAGCATTCAGATCAATTAGCTTCCTTGTTAGTGCAAGATTTTCAAGGTCGAATTATTCCAATGCACACGATGTGTGATCAATTGTTGCGCAAAGTTCACCGTGGAAATAAATTTGAAGATTACAATGCTGTGCAAACAATCATGAGTATGCACATGTATCCAGATCATTGGATGGATGTAAAAATCATTCAAGTTTCAAGCAATCTTAAGGAAAAATTAAAAGTGACAGATGAATTTGCTTCATTCAAGGAATTGGCTGACAAAACAGGTCAATTCAAATTGATGGCTGATTATGATTTGGCGCATCAGAAATTGGAATCTAAACGCAATGAATACGACAAGAAATTGATCAAATTGGTGGAGAAATTCCAAGTTGTTCAATCAATCTTCAGCTGGCAGTACATGAAAATTATGCCAGTTGCTAATGACAAAAACAATACGTGGTTTGTGCCGTTGAGCATGGAATTGATGCAAATTGATTCTATTTCATCTGGATTGGCTTTGCGTTACATTTCGAAATTGGATCGTGCAGCAGAATTTAACAAATACGATGAGGTAAATAATCTTCTTGTTGATTTGAAAAAATTTCAACGGGAAGAAGGAGTGAAAGTGGTGCCATCCGAAAAGAAAGTGAATTTGGAAATCAGGTATAACAAGATGAGTATTTTCAAAAATTCAAGTATGATGTATTTGTCTTTTGGATTCATATTATTAATCATTTTCTTTATTCGAATTTTCATCAAACCTTCACCAACGACCTCCAAAATTTTCAAAAGAATTGGACAAGTCATAACAGGATTAATGATCGTTGTTTTCGTTTATCATGGCGTTGGTTTAGGATTTAGATGGTACATTTCTGGTCACGCTCCATGGAGTAATGGATACGAAGCTGTTATTTTTATTGCTTGGGTTACAATGATTGCCGGATTTGCATTCTCACGGAAAAATCCAGTTATAATCGCTGGAACAGCAATTTTAGCAGCAATGATGATTTTCGTGACAGAAATGAATTTATTAGATCCTGAAATCACACCTTTGCAACCAGTATTAAAATCGTATTGGTTAATGATTCACGTTGCGATCATAACAGGTAGTTATGGTTTCTTAGGATTAGGAGCAATTCTTGGTTTGGTTAATTTGAAATTATACATTTTTAGAACACAGAAAAATGGTAAAATCGTTACCTTGAATATCAACGAATTGACATACGTTTCTGAAATGACCATTACAATTGGATTGTTCATGTTGACCATCGGAACATTCTTAGGTGGAATATGGGCCAATGAATCATGGGGTAGATATTGGGGCTGGGATCCAAAAGAAACGTGGGCATTGGTCTCCGTTCTAGTATATGCGGTGATTTTGCACTTACGTTACATTCCAGCTTTGAGAAGTAAATTTGTTTTCAATGTTGTAAGTCTTTGGGGTTATTCTGCCATTTTATTTACCTTCTTCGGAGTGAATTTCTACTTAGTAGGATTACATTCTTATGCTCAAGGTGAAGGATTAGGAAAAATACCAAATGGAATCATTGCTGCGGTTGTTATCTTTGTTTTGTTTACTGTTTTTGCAGCTATTCGAAATAAACAATACACAAACAAAGTGAAGGAATTGGAGCTATAGTTACAAGTTATTAGTTGCTAATTACAAATTACAAATTACAAATCCCTAATTACACCCAACCTATGTGTCCTATGTGCCTATGTGTTAAAAATAAATCCTTAATCCCACGAACATGAATTTTCATAGTTTTAAAGTAAACGATATTGCTGGTCATGAATTTGACTTGGCTTTGTTAAAAGGAAAAAAAGTATTGGTTGTCAATACGGCATCTGCTTGTGGATATACGCCTCAATTTGGATTGTTAGAAGAGTTGTATGAAGAGTTTGGTGACGATGGTTTAGTGATCCTTGGTTTCCCTTCCAATGATTTTGGAGCACAAGATCCAGGTACAAATGATGAAATCGCTGCTTTTTGTCAAATGAATTATGGTGTTACTTTTCCAATGATGGAGAAAATCAACGTTATAGGTGAAAACGAACATCCTTTATACAAATGGTTGAAAGAACAATCGAAATCAGAAGTGAAGTGGAATTTTCATAAGTTTTTGATTGACGAAGAGGGAAATGTGATAAAAGATTTTGCACATTCCGTGGAGCCGAATAATACTGAAATCGTTTCTTTAATTCAATCTTAAACGGACACCGAGCTTAGTCGAGGTGGAAGTTGAGTGCTATAATAATTTAATTAGTTTTTGTATTTTTGACCACTAAGGCACAAAGTTCACTAAGGCGTTTTATTAGTTAAATATTTACAAATACCGAATCCCAAATTATGAATCCCGAATCATTTAAAGTAGACATCCTCGCTTTTGCAGCTCACCCAGACGATATTGAATTATCTTGTTCAGGAACAATCATGAAACACATTGCTGCAGGCAAGAAAGTTGGAATTGTTGATTTGACACAAGGGGAATTAGGTTCGCGAGGCACAATTGAAACGCGTTATGCAGAAGCAAAAGAAGCGTCTGAAATAATGGGGATTTCCGTTCGTGTAAATTTGAAAATGGCTGATGTTTTTTTTGAAATCAATGAATCAAATAAAAGATTAATTGTAGAACAAATAAGAAGATTTCAACCAACTATTATTTTAGCTAATGCCATTGAGGATCGCCATCCTGATCATGGAAGGGCTTCCCAATTAATTTCTGAAGCTTGTTTTCTTTCTGGATTGAAAAATTTTGAAACAACTTGGGAAAACGAAATTCAAGTTGCATTTCGGCCAAAATCCGTTTACCATTATATTCAAGATCATTATATTAAACCTGATTTTGCAATTGATATCACTGAATTTATTGACCGAAAAATAGCTTGCATTAAAGTCTTCAAAACACAATTTTATGATCCAAATTCAAAAGAGCCTCAAACACCAATATCAGGTGAAGAGTTTTTTGATTTCATCAAAGGTAGAATGCTGGAAATGGGCAGACCGATAGGAGCGAAGTATGCAGAAGGTTTCACAGTTGAAAGAAGAATAGGAGTGAAGAGTTTGTTTGATTTGGAATAAAAGAATAAATTCTTGCTAATAGATTATAATTATTTGCAACCTTTTGTAAGGTTTAATTGTCTTACTTTGGAAAACCAACAATTATAAAATGAAATTTATTCTAATTCTGACAGTATTAATTACTGGAAATCAACTTTTTGCTCAATGTAATGGTTCTGAACCTCAAATAAATCTTGGAAATGATACTGTTCTCTGCACTGGAGAAACGTTGAATCTATTAGTTCAACCTATCTATGATTTTTATTCATGGTCAACAGGTTCTTCTAATAATAGCATTACCGTCAATTCTTCAGGTGTTTATTCTGTGAATGCATCTATTATTGGAGCAAATGTTATTTTAAATGGTGATTTTGAAGGTGGTAATACTGCGGCTTTAAATAATTTCTCAACAGCTTATATTCCTGGGACAGGAGGTTCATGGGGAATATTATCAAATCCAGGAACTTATGCAATTTCTACTTCTCCAAACAATGTTCACACTAATTTTAGTAATTGTCCAGATCATACAAGTGGGACGGGTAATATGTTGATTGCGAATGGTTCAAGTACAGCTGGTACAAGTGTATGGTGCCAAACAGTAAACGTTTTTCCAAATATCGATTATATTTTTTCTTGTTGGGCAATGAATGTAATTTCTGATCCAAATATTTCAAATTTGCAATTTTTTGTAAATGGTGTACAAATTGGTGGTATTTTTTCAACTACTCCAATTGGGTGTGAATGGCTGGAATTTAATGATGTTTGGAATTCAGGAGCAAACACAACTGCACAATTATGTATTGTAAACCAAAATATATCGGGAGGCGGAAATGATTTTGCACTTGACGATATTTTTTTCGCTCCAGTTTGTTTAATCTCAGATACGATTGTTGTTAGTTATGATAATACGATCATTGATGCTGGTCCAGATTTAGTTTTTTGTGAAAATATCCCTGAAAATTGTGTCGCAACTTCAAACGGAAGTGTTAGTAATTATTTATGGAATGATGGTACTCAAGGAAATATTCTTGCACCTATTTCATCAGGGACATATAGCGTAACTGGAACGTCGGCAAATGGCTGTGTAATTTCAGATTTTGTTGATATTACCGTTAAACAGGTTGATTGGGCAATTGATCAAATCTTCACGGGACCAACTGATTGTGGTGCGTCGACTGGTTATGTTTCAGTTGCAACAAATGGAGTTTTTGAACCTGGTTTTCCTGCAATCTATACTTGGTCAGGTCCTGGTTCGGGAAGTTCAAATTTTATTAATGCTTCAGTTTGGGATAATCTTTCATCGGGCTGGTATTATATTGATATTGTTTCAAATGGTTGTCATGAAGTTGATTCAGCTCAGGTGGTGCCATTAAATTCACCAATTGCAGGGATTATTGCTACTCCGCTTTTTGGATATACTCCGCTTACGGTTGACTTCTCCAATACGAGTCAAAATGCAACATCCTATTTGTGGGATTTTGGTAATGGAATAACGCTCCCAATTGGTAATCAGAATAGTCAATCACAAATATATACAACAGGTGTTTATGAGATAATGTTGGTTGCATACAATGGTAATTGTTCTGATACTGCATATACAACGATTAATGTTCTTGACCCACCAATAATTCTTCCGGTTTCTTTGATAACGAGCAATGTATTTACTCCCAATTCGGATGGTTCAAATGACGTATTCACTTTTCAACTTGAAAACATTGTTCAGCTAGAAATCAGTATTTTAAATAGATGGGGAGCGGTTGTGTTCACTTCAACGGATATTAATTTTTCTTGGAATGGCAAAGTAAACGGCAATCTTGCTTTAGAAGGAGTTTATTTTTACACCTATAAAGCAGTTGGTGCACAAAATGAGCAATTTGAAGGTCAGGGCTTTCTTCATTTAGAATATTAAATTGAATCTCGAATAGTTGAAATTGGAAATATACTGAGACGTCTTGTTTTTTAGAAGAATCAGCACTTAAATTAGTATAAATCCGCTTATTAACTTTTCACGTTGTTTAATTCATATCTTTAGAATTAAATTCTTAGCTATGAAAAAACTTCTACTATCATTTTGTTTACTTCCTTTGATTGGGATTTCTCAAGTATGCAACCCTTCAGGAAATATGATGCTATTCTCTAATTATGATGGTGGCGTATTAAATATTAATATTGATGCAAATATTCCTAATTTAAAAATTGGCGTTGTTACTTATGAAGGCACAACGATCAATCTTTCTGGAGCTTTTGTAAATAATGTTACTGCAGTTTATTATGCAGGATATAATGCATCGAACGGGCATTGTGGTTCTGTGATAAATACTTCAATTAATGGCGCACCTGTTGCGGCTAATTCAACTATTGCTATTATGCCTGCTTCAACTTTGTCAAATCCGAATGGATATAATAATATTATTTGTGCTTATTCTTGTGATAATACAACAAATCAAGGAGGTTGCAACACTATTGATCAAGTGGAAGCATTCTTTCAAACTCAATTTGGAGGCAGTTTGTATGCGCATTATGTCCAGTATGGTTGCTGGTCTGGTTCTTACAATTTAAGTGCAGGAGGAACGTGTTGTCCTGTTATACCTTTAGGAGCGACAACGAATAGTGTTACTAATAGTTCATGTTTTAATTCTTGCAATGGTGCAGCAGATTTGACTGCTTTCGGAGGTACACCTCCATACACTTATACATGGGGAAATGGTGATATTGGGAATCCATTAACTGGGGTTTGTGCTGGTGTATACAATGTTATTATTACGGATGGAGCAGGGGGTAGTTACTCAACATCTGTTACCATTACTGAGCCTTCACAAATAACAGCAACTTTTGTGAATTCAAATGAAACTGGTGCTTGTGATGGTATTTCAACTGCGATTGCATCAGGCGGAACTCCAAGTTATTCTTTTCTTTGGGACGATCCTTCATTACAAACAACAGCTACAGCGACAGGACTTTGTCAAAGTTCACCTTGTGTATCAATCACAGATAATTTAGGCTGTGTTGAAACCCTTTGTACAACCATACTTTCGGTTGCGGGTATAGATGAATTACAGGCAGATAATAAACAAATTTTAAAAATAATTGATGTTACCGGCAGAGAAACTCAATTCCGACCAAATACGGTATTGATATATATTTATAATGATGGCTCACATCAACGAATTCTTGTAAATGAATAATTTATAGAAGCTCTTCAGAAATGAAGGGCTTTTTCTACATTATAGTAACAATCACAATCTTCTTTTCTTGCCAATCAATTTCAGTACCAGCTGTTTTCCCAAGTAATTCTTTCCCTAAAGGAGCAGCGGCGGTCATGCAGAAGATTGTAGTGTTCTCTATTTCAATTGCACCAATTCCAACCGAGATGTAAAATACACCAATAGTTGTTTCAACCAAACTTCCGAGTTGAATTTTAATGTGCTTTTGAGTTGCATCTATGCGGTGAAGGATTTCTGCCAATTTATTCATTTCGGAGAGTTGTCCAGCAATCTTTTCTTGTTCCAAATGCGCCATTGCTCTGCCAGTTTCATGTTTGTCACCAGCTGAACTTTTTGTTTCATTTGAATTGGCGTCTAATGCATCTGTAAGCATTAAATTTAATTGGGAAATCCGAGAATTAACTTCCTTGGTTACAATAGCGTGAATATGTTCTTTGTCCATTTAAAATTGAGTCAAAACTTTTTTCTTATTGCTGTAAAATCACTTTTATTGAAAAGAAGATGATGAATTTTTGTTTTGGTTGATTTGTTAAATTGATAAATGAGATAAAACATCATTATTAAATTCACAGTATTATAAGTCAAAATTGCACCGTGAACGCTGTAGGATTTAATTAAAAACCAACCCATTCCAATACAAAAGATATTTCCGAGGAATGATGCTCTTAAGTTGATTATTAATTGTCCTTTACTTGCATAATACTGTGAAATAATAGCTAATACAGAAAAAGATAAGATAGTAATGCTTAAAGGGAGTAAATGAGATTTTACTTCTGTAAAGTCTTTTCCAAAAATAAAGGAATAAAAATCAGAAGGAATGATCAGTAGTATAGATGTTGCGATAATACTCAAAAACAAACTTAATTTGATTGAATTAAGGGTGTATTTTGTTTTCATTGATTCATCCTTCTCGTTTACCAATTTTGCTAATAAGTTAGTGCTTATTCCTTTGCAGATAACCCAAACTGATTCAATTATAGAGATGGAAATTGAGAATACACCTAAAACTTCAATGCCTTTCCATTTTTCGATTAAATAAAACAGATAGCGATAATTTAATAGTTGAGAGAAATTATTTATTTGATTTTGAAAACCATACATGAACATTTCGAAAAATAGTTTTTCATTGTTTTTCAAGTTTTTGAATGAAAGATATTTACCAATATAAAGTAACCCAATAAATGCCGCAAGGCTGAATGAAACAATGTATGATAGATAAACGGCATCAAGGTTTTTCTCGTTGAAAAGTAAAAAACATATTCCAATTGAAACAATTAAAAAAATGCTTTTTGAAAATTCAATTAAGTTATGTTTTGAAATTTGTTCATGTCCCACCAATAAGCTTTGGAAGATACTTATTCCACCTTGTAAAAAAGAGATTAGAAATAACTCTTCAATTAATCTAAATGGCGTTAAATCTAAAAAGGCAATAATAAAACTAAAAACTAAAGCAATAAGAAAATTCCAAATAAAAGAATATATGAAAAGTTTGAGATTACTGTATTTAGATGCTAGATAGATTAAACTTGGACCGCCTACAATTCCTTGTATTATATTAATCAAAGAAACTGAAACTAATAATATGGAAATTTCACCTCTTGCATATTTACCTAAATAATAAGCAGTGATAACGACAATAAGAAAGTTAATAATAGAACTTAATCCTTTAACGAAAATTGTTTCAATAATCTTTTTAAACATAAACGGCTTAAACTCTTAATCAAAGATTAAATATAACGACAAAGGATGAATATTGATTAATTAAGATGAAATGATTAAAAAATTACTTTTTTGAGGCTATTTTTTTTCACTTTGACCTGCAATCTTTTCTTGTTCCACATCTGCCGTTGCTCTTTCCGTTTTCTATTTGTTGCCAACCGAACTATAAGCTTCATTCGAATTGCTGTCTAAAGTATCTGAAAACAACAAAATCACTTGCGAAATTTGAGAATTAACTTCCTTATTTACAATCGAATGAATGTGTTTTTATCCATTAAACTGGTTATAAAGTACTGTTAATTGTTCGAGAATTTTTTCATCGGAATACTGCAGTGAATTGGTGCGAATGATCTCTGCGTCAAAAGTTAATCCTTCAAGAATTTTTTCCATTCCTATAGCCAGTGACAATGGATCGTTGATTTTTACTTGAATTCCCATTTCCTGAGATAAATCAAATCCAATTCCAACAGGTGTTGTAATGGTTGGAATGCCACATGCCCAAGCTTCAGCTAAAACAATTGAGAATGTTTCGTATGCGGAAAACAACACAAAAGCATCTGATTGTTGGTAATAAGAAACGAGTTCTTCGGGAGTACAAGGTCCACCGAAATTTATCAGATTTGCCAACTCTTTGGAAGCAACTAATGATTTTAATTCAGTTGTTGATTCATCAGAAATGATTGTTAATTTGAAATCAGTATATCCTTTGTCTTTCAATAATGAAACTGCTTCAATAATGCCAATTGGATTTTTCAAAGCTTTATCGAGCGTTGAAATGTGAAGAAAATGTTTGGTTGTTGATGGCTTTTTTTCTTTTGGTGCAAAAAGGTTTGTGTTTATTGGATTTGGGATTACTTGAATGTCTTTATCAACAAAAAAAGAGGTTAAATCTCGTTTCAAGAATTCGGAAACAGCGATTAATTGATCAATGTGTTTTCTCGTGTATTTCAAAATGAATTTATCCTTTAACGACCAGCTATTTCTTTTCTCGGCTCTATAATAAGAACCATGTTCTGTAACAATTAATGGACATGAAAACTTCTTTTTTGCACGGACATATAAATATCCTTTTGGAACAATAACATGGGCATGAATAAGATCTACCTGCTCAATTAAATTTAAACCAAATTCAAAGGCTTTGTCTTGTTCTTTTCTTCTTGAAAGGAAGTTTGAACCTTTCGGATGATAAACTACAATTTCTTTCAGGTTTTCGGATTCAGCAATTGAGCAATCTAGATCCTTTAAATCCGGGTCTGCAACAGTATATAAAACTGTTGTTTTATAAGATTCAGAAAGGATTTGTGCTTGACGTTGAACAAAATTACCCAAGAATGGAGCAAATTTATTTGGATACCAAGAACTTAATATGAGAATATGTTTTTCCTTTTCAATCATTCAAAGGACAAAATACGGATTATACTAACGTCTTTTCAAAAACTGACTTAACTTGTTCCAAAGCAAAATCAATTTCTTTTATTGTTGTATAACGAGAAAAAGAAAAACGAACATTTGGTCGAGTAGGGTCTGCATTTATTCCTTCCAAAACGTGAGAACCTTTGATTGCACCAGATGAGCATGCACTTCCTCCACTTACTGCAACTCCTTTTAAATCTAACGTAAATAATAAAATCCCTGCTTTCGGTGTTGGAGGAAAACTAACATTCAGCACTGTATAAAGAGATTTCTCTGGATCTGTTTCACCATGAAAGTGTACAGTCGGAAATGCTTCTTTTAAATTCTCTAAAAGATAAGTCTTCAGTGATTGAACGTGTTCTTGGTGTCCCAAAACATCTTCATAGGCCAATTCCATCGCCTTTGCAAGTCCAACAATTCCATAAACGTTTTCAGTACCGCCTCGTAATCCTCTTTCTTGCGCTCCACCATGAATTAGAGGTTCCACTTTGATGCTCTTATTGACATATAAAAAACCAATGCCTTTTGGTCCATGAAATTTATGTGCGGCACACGTAATAAAATCAATATCTAATTCTTTCAAATCAAACGTATAATGTCCCATTGTTTGGACAGTATCTGAATGAAATAAAGCGTTGTATTTTCTGCAAAGTAAACTAACTTCTGTCATTGGTAATAATGTCGAAATTTCATTGTTTGCATGCATTAAGGATACTAATGTTTTTTCTCCAGTTTGTAAAAGTTTTTCTAAATCAACTAAATCTACTTCACCTTTATCGTTGATTTTTACATAGCTAACTGTTGCCTCACCAGCATTTGCAATCATTTCAGCTGTATGGCCAACTGCATGATGTTCAATAGTCGATGTGATAATATGTTTCACACCCATTTGATGAACTGATGAATAAAGTGCCATATTATCTGCTTCAGTTCCGCCAGACGTGAAAATTATTTCAGAAGGTTGACAATTCAATAGTTTTGAAATAGTTCTGCGTGATGTTTCAATTAATGCTTTTGTTTGACGGCCATAAAAATGGGTTGAAGATGGATTCCCAAAATCATTTGTTAAAACTGGAAGCATCACCTCAACTACTTCTGGCGCAATTGGAGTTGTTGCAGCATTGTCTAAATAAACACGCATATACTTTTTTTGGCGAATATAAGGAATTGTTAGATAAAATTTGGGGTAAAATGACATTCATTCTTGAAGACTTATTCTTGAAAATGGACATAAAAAAAAGCGACCTGTTGAATAGGTCGCTTTTTTTAAATTAAGTTCTAATCACATCCATTTTGAAGCAAAACGATTGAAATCTTCTCTTAAATTATTGAAATTTGTTTCGAAAGATTCAACCAATTCTTTTTCTTTTGCATGATATTCCACTTTTCTATGGTCTATAGCGACTGGATTACTTTTAATTTCTTCAATTAAGGCTTGTTCATTCAAGTTAACTAAGTGAGCAATTTCGTCGATATTGTTTCGCTGAATAATCAATTGATTTTGATATCTTTCTACTTCAGCAAGTGCATCGTTTCCAGAGTTTTTTGAAGCAATTTCTTCAAGTCTGCCAGTTAGAATAACAACTTCATCTTTGTAAAACTTCAATTTGCTCGTCCACTCAGTATTTTCAGCATGCTGATTGTAAACAGATTCATTTGCACTCATAATTTTTATTTTAGTTTTTTTATCTTAATAGTAGGTTAATTCCCTCGTACCCTACATATCAAAAATACGTTACTTACGATTAAAAAAACATGACAAAAGTCAGTATACCGAAATATTTTTGAATCTTATTCTTTGTTGTATCCAAGTTCAGTTGCTTTTTTCAATAAGCTTTCATTTACGGATGTTCCAAAATCATCTTTCTTCACACCATCAGCTTGTTTTTTCATTTCTTCAGCTATGAATTCTTGTCGATTTATAGCCAAGGTGTTTATTTTTTCTTGGTATAATTCTCTTTCTTTTTTCTTTTCTTCAATCAAAGCAGTTTTCTCTTCTGCAGTCTTACCTTGAAATTCAGTTGGAAGTTCGTCTTCGGTCATCTTTGTAATGTCTTTTCCATCCTTATCAACAGCATCAATGATATCCCAAGATGCATTCGAATATACTTCTTTAGATTTCACGATTGACCGTTCTGTTTTTGAAGATGGAGATTGTGATTCTGCATTAGCGTCTTCTGATAATTGATTGGATTTTTTTGATTGACCCAATGATCCATAACCATAATATGTTTTGTTTAATGAATCATTGTATTGGTTAATGTCATTATCAAAGGGAGTAGCAATTTGTACAACTGTTTGGTCTGAATCAATATTAAAATAATCACCTTTTGAAATTGTTGCACAATCTTTCCAAAATTCAGCTATTCCCTGTGCATGATTGCCACAATAAATAGTATTGACAAAAATATTTTTTGAGGCGGCTGTATTACAAACTTCTTTGTAGGCAATTGATCCTTGATTGAATGGTTCGTTTCCAGCGATATAAATAATTTTTAAATCTAATTGGTTATTTGACCAGGCTAAATCTTGCATTGATTTTTGAATTACCGCTCCACAAAACTCATCTCCTCCGTTTGTGGAAAGTCCAAATAATTTGGCTGAAATGACATCTAAATCTGTGGTTAAAGCAACTTGTTGTCGGATATAGTTGGACTCGGCAGTTAATCCAGAGTTTCCATAGTCATATAATGCAATTTCGATTAATGGTGTTTGTCCTAAAAACCGAAGTGAACTTAATTCATTAATGATACTCCAAATGCGGGTTTTTGCTTGATCAATCAAACCATCCATACTATTTGATGTGTCAAATAAAATTGCGACTTGGACTTTTCTACCGTTTGGATTGTTAACGGGCTGTGCGATTGCTTGAAGAGACAGCATAGCAATTGCGAAAATTGAAGGAAATAGCTTTTTCATAATTCTTAGTTTGGACTAGCATACAGTCTTTTATAAGAATGGTTCAAATGACACTTAGAAAAAGTAGTTCTTATTATTTTGCTTTGTGGCAGCAACTCATTTCAACTTGAGGCGCTTGTTTCTTTTCAGTTTTTGTAATCGAAACTTTTGGACTGATATAAGGAATATCAAGGTTCATTCCGCGTAAGATAATTAAAGCACCCACTAAAGTGAGTAAAATAGGAACTGCTTTGTTCATTTTTTTTCTCATTGCTGGGTTAATTCTATTTGCTGCAAAACCAACTGCAATCATGGATGGCAATGTTCCAACTCCAAAGGCTATCATTGCAAAAGAGCTGTTTAATAAACTTCCTCCGAGTAAAGCATTCATCATGGCAACGTAAACCATTCCACAAGGTAATAACCCGTTTAAAACGCCTAATAACATGATTTTAAAAGGAGAGTTTGAAGCGATTACGGTACCAAGACCTTTGCTTACGAAAGTTTGAATTCCTAATTGCGGCAATTTAGCATCAATTTTAGCAGAAATCCATTTTCTCCAAGCGAAAAGAATTAGAAATACACCTGAAATAATACTTAGCCATTGCAGAAAACCAAAGGTTTGGACTGTGATTCCTATACTTCCAACTAGCGCACCTAAAAGAGCATAAGTAAAGATTCGACCAAAATTATATTGAAGAATTCCACTTAAAATTGTCCAATTTGATTTCCTGTTTACAGGGATCGCCATGGCAATTGGGCCGCACATTCCAATACAGTGCAAGTTGGATGTAATTCCTAAAATAAGACCAGTTATTAGTAAAGTTTCCATTTTGTTTAATTTTTCTTACAAATTGCTAGTTTTTGAACCAAAATAAGTTGTTGTTTTCTTAATTTAACTTGTCACTAATCACTCGCAATTAGCAACTATTAAATTATAATAGTTTCTTTTTGTAAACACGTTGTTGAATTGCTTTCGAATCGTATTTCAACATTATAAGTTCCTTTCGATAATTCTGTTTTAGGAATTAAGTAGGATTTTGTTCCTGAAACCAAGAAAGATTTGTCTAACTTTTTATTATCAGGTCGAATAAAAATTACTTGAATTTTTGAGAGATTTTCTTTTTCAGGAATTTGAACTACCACAAATTCTTTTTGAGATATCATTTCGATTTTACTCTTCAATTTGTTGCCATTTTCCATGGCAGTAATTTCTTGTTCATAATTGATTTCTTTTGTATAGTAATCTTCACTTTCTAGATCAATTGTGTGCGAAACAAGACTGATAACTAAAAATGTTATGAATCCAATAAAAAGTGCCATTGCGATAATTATTCCTTTTCCCCAGTTCATTTTTTCTTTTTTTAAAGTATTGAATCTAATCTATTAAAGACTAGGTCCTATGAATTTTGTTTTAACAGTTTCTATCTCTTCTCCATTACCAAGTACTTTCACGTGGATGATTTTCTTGCCATTTTTTATTGAAGCCAAAGGCAATTTAACGATAAAACGTTCTTTTAAATAATTTTCTTTCTTCAAGATTAATTTGTGAACGACCATTTCTATTTCACCTTCATTGTTCTCAACTTGAAGTTGAATATTATAGGTATTACTCGTTTTATTAATCAAATTGATTTCAAAAATATTACTTACTTTTCCATCAGAAGTCATTTGAAAAGTTGTTCCACGTTGACGCATGATGTCTGTTTGAAAGTCTTTTCTTGTAACAAGTAAAACAACTAACACTGCCAACATCGCTCCTAATAAAACTGTATACGCTTTTACACGTTTTGTCCATTGGAAAGGAGTTCTGTTTTTAATTCCATTTTCAGAAACTATCCGAATCAATCCTTTTTCGATACCTACAGATTCCATTATATGATCACATGCATCGATACAAGCTGTGCAGTTAATACATTCTAACTGTGTTCCATTTCTGATATCGATACCTGTTGGACATACATGAACACATTGTCCACAATCAATGCAATCACCTTTTCCAGCTGTTTTTCGATCTTCATCTTTTTTGAATTTCGCTCTACTTTCTCCTCTAACATGGTCATAAGCTACAACCATTGAATTTGGATCTAAAAGAACACCTTGTAGTCTTCCATATGGACAAATAGTAGTACAAACTTGTTCTCTTAATCGTGCAAATACTAAATAGAAAACAGTTGTAAAAATTGCAATTGAAATAAATCCTGCAAAATGTTGACCAATTGGATCTGTTTGAATTCGATATAATTCATCTGCCCCAATAATATAAGCAAAAAAAGTATTGGCAATTAAAAATGATATGATCCAGAAAACCGAATGTTTTGCAATTCGTTTAAAGATTTTTTCGCGGTTCCATGGTGAAGCATCTAATTTTTTTTGATGCGTCCAATCACCTTCAATGAAATATTCAATTCTTCGAAAAACCATTTCCATAAAAATCGTTTGTGGACATAACCATCCACAAAAGAATCTTCCATAAATAATCGTGAAAAGAATGATAAATATTACCCCGACGATAATCGTTAGGGCAAATAAGTACATGTCTTGAGGCCAGAAAACCTTTCCAAATAAAATGAATTTGCGTTCAATGATATTAAAAAGCAACAATTGATGCCCCCCAAGTTTTATGTGAGGGGCAATAAAAAGTGCTAATAATAATATATAACTAACAATTTTGCGTTTGTTGTAAAATGGTCCAACAGGTTTCTTTGGAAAAATCCAAACACGTTTTCCTTTCTCATTTACTGTGGCAATCCTGTCTCTAAAACCTTCTTCTTCGTCGTTCATGGTGTATAATTTGTCTACCTTGAAAAGTGTAATAATCAGTCAGTGAATAGAGGAAAGGTAAACGTATTTGCTTTATAATTATTAATTATTTTATTTCTTGTAAATTTTTCCTTGAGGTTCTTTTCCTGCAGTAATTGGGAGGGAAAGAACAAAAGAAGATACTTGCTGAATTTGTATAGGATTCAATTTTGAAGCATGTTCTGGCATACCATTCGGTGTTCCATATTTCAAAGTTTTAAATAAATCCTTAACATCTGGCCCATAGATCCAAGCGTCATCTGTCAAGTTAGGACCTATATTTCCTTCTCCTTTAGGATTATGGCATACAACACAATTGGCATCAAACAATGCTTTTCCGGAAGAAATCGCACCAGCATCTGTTAATAAAGTTGCATTCGTTTCATCCACATTCATTGCCATTTTTGATAAGTATGCATCAACATCGATTTTTGATTGTGCAATTTCTTTATCATAGGCTTGAATTTGAAGATCTGAAGTACGTAAAATATGATAATCAAAAATGTAAATTACAGCAAAAATGATAGTTGCATAGAATCCCCAAACCCACCATGGTGGCAAATTGTTGTCTAATTCACGGATTCCATCGTATTCATGTTGCATAAGAATTGTATGTTCTTCATCAATTGCAACTGCATCCGTTAGAATTACATTAATCTTCTTAATTCTTCTCTCTTTTTTCAATTTCACTGCTTCTGGTCTTACCATTAGAATGAAATCTCTAAACATCCGTCTTAAATAAAGAAGAACAAATAGTAAAATAATATTAATGAACAGCATAAAGTATAAATCAATATCCTCAACCAAAATCCATGTTGCATCTTTTGCTCCTTCACCTGGATAAGAGAATGTCAATGCATGAGAAGGGTTGTTTGTCGCCATTAAGCCTAAGAAACCGATTAAGACTAAAATTGCATTTACGCTTGTTGACGTTTTTGAGCTATTTTCTTCAATTTTTTTCTTGAAATAATCTGATTTTACTAATGATGTAATGGAAGTAGACATAATGATAATTCCAATAATTAAAACCACGATAACTACAATCAACAAATAAAATAATGTGAGGTTTTTCTTGTAATTTGGAACAGTTATAACGTTCGTTACATCGCCACCTGCAGTTGCAGTTGCAGTTGGTTCAACAACTGGTGGTGTGTAAGCATCAATATAGCCTAAAATCGCATCTATTTCTTCATTCGTAACAACCTGAGGGGTCATTGCAGAAGGACTAAAAGATTGAATTTTATTTGCCATTTGACTTTTTCCAGTTGCAATTAACGTTGTCGAATTTTTCACCCAATCGTATAACATTTCTGCTTCACCTGCATCTACCCATTTTTGTTTTACTCCTTTTAAAACTGGACCAGTAGAGTTTTTATCAACCATGTGGCAAGCGTTGCATTTTGCCTTGAAAAGTTGCTCACCATCTTGAGCAAATGTGAATTGCGTCCCTATGAAAAGGATAATCGCAGCTAAACTTATGTTGAAATACTTTTTCATACTATTATTTTTTAATATATGTCAGATATTTTCTGTTCTATTATTGTCTGAATCACCATCAAGGAAAGGAATATTCCCTAATTCTGTGACTTCCTTTTTACTCATTCGAATTACTCTTGTAAGCACAACTGCAAAGAACAAAACAAAGATCATTAAGGATAATAGCGGATAGATTTCTACTCCATCAATACTTGTTAAATTATGTTTGATAAATCGTAACATGGTTCTTGTATTTAACGGTTATTTTTTTGCTTTTACTTTGATGTCAGTTCCCAATCGTTGCAAATAAGCTATGATAGCAACAATCTCTTTTTTCTTCATCTTATTGATTTCAGCTTTTTTGTTCAACCCTTTTTGAACTTCTTTTGGAAGGTTGTTGACGATATCAGTTGCAATCAATTCTGCTTGAATTTGCAAATCTTTCAGAGCTTGCTTTTCGTACCCTTTTTTATACGGTACTCCGAGTGTTTGCATTGCTGAAATCTTCTTTTCTATCATTGACTCATCAATGTCATTATCTTTCATCCAAATGTAAGCAGGCATAACAGTTCCAGGAGACACATCTTTTGGACGAATCATGTGCTGATAATGCCAATAGTTGCTTCTTAATCCACCTTCACGTGCTAAATCTGGTCCAGTTCGTTTAGAGCCCCATTGGAATGGGTGATCGTATACAAACTCTCCTGATTTTGAGTATTCACCGTAACGTGCAGTTTCGAATCGTAAAGGTCTAATCATTTGAGAGTGGCAATTGTAACATCCTTCTTTGATGTATAAATCACGACCTTCCAATTCAAGTGGTGTATACGGTTTAACACTTGCTATTGTAGGTATATTGCTCTTGACAATCATAGTTGGAATAATTTCAACTAATCCACCAATCGCAACAACAACGATTGCAAAAATCATGAAGCGAATTGGTCGACGCTCAATAGCTCTGTGCCAGTATTCTCCTTTTACCTTCGCATTTGCTTTAATTAAAGCAGGTGCTTCAGCTTCTTCGTTTGCTAAGAAATTACCAGATTTCGCTGTTTTAATCAAGTTGTAGAACATCATAACCGCTCCAACAATGAATAACAATCCTCCTAAAGATCTTAAGATATAGTATGGTTTCATTGCATCAACCATTTTCAAGAAGTCAGCATTAACGAGTGTTCCGTCAGCGTTGAAATCTTGCCACATCAATCCTTGCATGAATCCGGCAATATACATTGGAATTGCATAAAGAATAATACCCAATGTAGCAATCCAGAAATGTTGATTTGCTAATTTTTTAGAATACAATTCAACTCTAAACATTTTAGGGAATAACCAGTACAACATACCGAATGTCATCATACCATTCCAACCTAAACCTCCAACGTGCACGTGAGCAATTGTCCAATCGGTAAAGTGAGAAATCATGTTTACATTTTTCAAAGACAATAATGGTCCTTCAAATGTTGCCATACCATAACATGTTAATGCCACAACCATGAACTTAAGCAAAACGTCATCACGAACTCTGTCCCATGCTCCACGCATTGTCAATAATCCATTCAACATTCCTCCCCAAGATGGAGCAATTAACATAACAGAGAAAACAACTCCTAAACTTTGCGCCCAATCAGGCAAAGAAGTATATAAAAGGTGGTGAGGACCAGCCCAGATATACAAGAAAATCAATGCCCAAAAGTGAATAATGGAAAGTCTATATGAATAAACAGGGCGTTGCGCTGCTTTAGGAACAAAGTAATACATCAATCCTAAATAAGGTGTTGTTAAGAAGAATGCCACCGCATTATGTCCATACCACCATTGAACAAGCGCATCTTGCACACCAGCATACCAAGAATAACTTTTAAAGAATGAAATTGGTAGTTCAAAAGAATTGAAAATATGTAAAATTGCTACTGTAACAAATGTTGCGATGTAGAACCAAATTGCAACATAAATGTGCTTTACTCTTCTTGTTAAGATGGTTGCGAACATGTTGAATCCGAAAACTACCCAAAGAAGTGTAATCAAAATATCAATCCACCATTCTAGTTCTGCGTATTCTTTACCTGAAGTAATTCCAAATGGTAGGGTTAATACTGCACAAAGAATTATGAACTGCCATCCCCAAAAGTTGATATAACTCAGTTTATCACTCCACATCCTTGCTTTCAATAACCGTTGCAAAGAATAATAAACTCCCATGAAGATTCCATTTCCAACGAATGCGAAAATCACAGCATTTGTGTGTAATGGTCTGAGACGACCAAACGACAAGAAACTGAATCCTAAATACTCATTAAAAAATTCTGGAAAGGCTAATTGCAGTGCCGCAATTAATCCAACCAACATACCTGTTATACCCCAAATTACTGTGGCATAAGCGAAATACTTCACGACTTTATTGTCGTAACTAAACTTCTGAACTTCCATCTGTTTGTTTATTTGATTTTTGATTTAATTCGTCTTCAAAGAGAATTCTTACTGAAGGTGTGTAGTCGTCATCAAATTGCCCATTTTTTGTAGCCCAGAAAAAGGAGACCAAAAAGATTAAAGCGATTACTAAACTGACGATTAACATTAAATAGATAATTCCCATGCATCAAAATTACCAACTGGGTAGATTTCAAATTATGACTTATATTGTCCAAAAACCTGATTTCTGTCATGTTTTTGAATACAATTATTTTAACCTATAAAAAGAATGGCAATTTTTATTTCTTAAATCTGACAAGCAAAGTACTCAAAAGCACAACTGTAATTGAGCTTATTGGCATTAAAATAGCTGCGACAAGTGGTGTTAAATTTCCCGAAATAGCAAAACTCAACCCAACTACATTATAGGAAACAGAAAATAAAAGACAAATTTTCAAAACTGTTTTGGAGAAATTTGAAATGCTTAATAAGTTTGCCAACTGGGACAATTTATTTGCTTCAATAATTGCATCAGATGATGGTGTGAATCTAAAAACATCTTCGGAAACGGCGATGCCAACATCAGCAATACCAAGCGCTCCAGCATCATTTAAACCATCACCAACCATTAAAACATGTTTGCCATTGTTTTTTAATTTTTCAATGTATTCATGCTTGGCCTTTGGCGTTTGTTCAAACAATAATTGACTATTATTAGGGAAAATTTCTTCAAGAATCGACTTGTCTTTGTCTTTGTCTCCTGATAAAACATGCAAGGTATATTTGTGAAGTGAAGTCATTAATTCTGAAATTCCATCTCTCAGTTCTGAAGTGAATACAAACCGTCCTTTTACTGAATCATTTATGGTAATAAAACTTGATGTTTCATTCGTGTCAATAGCATTCTGACCGCAAAATGCTGGGCTTCCAATTTTGATATTCATTAGGTCGATTTGCCCAGAAATACCTTTACCTGAAATTTCTTCAAATTGTAGAATTTCTTCATTCGAAAAGATGTTTTGGGAACGTAAAAAATGAACTATTGACCTTGAAAGGGGATGAGTTGAGGAATTAGTTAACGCATATAACGCTTCGAGTTGTTTCTTTTGAAGTTGATCACCAATATATTCAACATGATGAGAAGATCCTTTAGTTAACGTTCCTGTTTTGTCAAATACAATATCTGTGATGTCATTGATTCTTTCAATTACACGCGTATTTTTCAAATACAAACCTTTTCGCCCAAGTAAGCGCATAACATTCCCGAAAGTAAAAGGTGCTGAAAGCGCTAATGCACATGGACAAGCAACAATTAAAATAGAAACAATTATTTGAGTGATACGCGTTGGGTCAACAAAAGCCCATGCAATTCCAGAGCATAAAGCAATGACAAGGATTATAGCAAGAAAGTAGGCGGAAAGCTTATCTTGATAAAGAAAACTTGTCGCATTTTTTTTATCGGTTTTAACATCATTCCACAGTTGCGTTAAATGACTTCTATTACTTTCTTTCTCAACTTTTAATTCAATTCTTTGACCAATTAATTTCCCTCCGGCATAGATAAAATCGCCTTTAAATTTATTAATTGGTATGGATTCCCCTGTAACGAAACTATAATCAATTTTAGCACTATCTGAAAGAAGAATACTGTCGCAAGGAATTACCTCCTCATTTCTAACGAGTATATGGTCATTTATTTTAAGGTTTTCAATTTCAGTGATTTCTTCAGTTTGTTCAACTACACGCGTAACGGCCACTGGGAAATAAGATGTATAATCGCGCTCAAAAGAAAGCGTTTTATAGGTTTTGTTTTGAAACCATTTACCAATCAATAGGAAAAAGATGAACCCAGCAAAAGAATCCATATAACCTGGCCCATTTCCAGCAAATATACTGTAAGAGCTTTGGAGATATAAAGCAATTATTCCAATTGTAATTGGTACGTCAAGGTTTAAACTTTTAAAACGCAAGGCTTTGTATGCAGAAATGAAATAATCATTTGCAGAATATAAAACTACTGGAATAGAAATCGCAAAAGACAAATAGGATGTAAAATTTCTGAATTCAGGATTATCAGTTCCCAAACCTAAATATTCAGGAAAACTCCATAACATAATACTACCAAATGCAAATCCAGCAACACCAAGTTTATATAAATATGTTTTATCAAATTTCTTTTCTGTTTCAGAGCGATTTCCAAAGTTAGGAGCGTAACCAATTTTGTCTAAAAGCACAGCTAATTGACTCAATGTAAATTCTTCTTTTTTAAAGATAATTGTTGCTTCACGTTTTGTGAAATTCACTTGACATGAAAGGATATTTGTCTCAATCTTAGTTAGATTTTCTAACAAATAAATACAGGACGAACAATGTATTTGAGGCAAAAAAAGCGTCGTTCGAACTGTTTGATCATCTTCAAAATCTATAAATTTATCACGGATAGATTGAACCTCTAAAAAAGCGAATTTATGAATTGAACTCTCGCTAGGTTTTACCCCTGCATTTGCTTCAAGACTATAAAACGCACCAAGATTGTTGTCTTTTAATAATTGATAAACTGTTTTGCAACCATTACAACAAAATGCTTTTTCTTCAATAAAATATCCTTTGCCGATAACTTCGTCACCACAATGGTAACAATTTAATTCACTCATATGGTTTGCGAAAACATGCGTTCTAGTTTCTGATTTGGTTCTAAATCTTGATCGAAAATCATACAACAATTTCTAACAAAAGGAATTCCAATGGAAGTAACTGAAACTGTATTATTTTCAATTGTTACTAGTCCATCATCAACCATTTCTTGTAGTTGATTTTTTATTCTTTCATGAACCTCTTTGAATTTTGAATTTTGATCAAACGTCATTTTGAAATGACACATTAAATCTAAAATATAGGCTCGAATTTCAACATCTAAATCGGAAAGAATATGACCTCTGAATATCGGTATTATACCTTTTTCAATTTGATTGATGTACGCTTCCACCGTTTTCTCGTTTTGTGCAAATCCAAACCAACTATCTGAAATTGAAGACATCCCAAGTCCAATCATTAAATCAGTTTTTTGGGTTGTGTACCCCATAAAGTTACGGTGTAAATTTTTAGCATTAAAAGCAATTGCTAAATCATCATGGGCTAGAGCGAAATGATCCATTCCAATCTCCATATACCCACTTGATTCAAGCATCGTTTTGGCAGTTTCGTAAAGCGCTCTTTTTTCTTCACTTTTAGGAAGGTCAGATTCATCATAACCACGTTGCCCTGTGCCTTTAATCCATGGGACATGGGCATAACTATACAGTGAAATGCGATCTGGTTTTAATTCAATAGTTTTGGTAACGGTGTCAATAATGTCATTTAAAGTTTGTTTGGGTAATCCAAAAACCAAATCATGACTAATAGATTTATAACCAATTTTTTTTGCAGATTCATGCACCTTTTTCACTTGTTCAAATGATTGAATTCTGTGTATCGCTTTTTGAACTACAGGGCTATAATCTTGAATTCCAAGGCTTAATCTGCGAAATCCAAAATGGAATAATTTAGTTAAATGATCATTTGTTGTATTGTTTGGGTGAGCTTCAAAACTCAATTCAACAAAATCTGAATTTATTTGATTCGCATTAAAAATGGTGCTAACCAATCTGATTAATTCATCAGCCTTGAAAAATGTTGGAGTACCTCCGCCAAAATGCATTTCTCGAATAATTGGACTAAATGGTAAATTATCTATATATAGCTTCCATTCCTTAATTAATGCATCAATATATGGTTTTTCAACAGAATGATTTTTTGTAATTCTTTTATGACAGCCACAAAATGTGCAAAGACTTTCACAATAGGGTAGATGTATATAAACACTGATATCTGAAGACTTGAAAAAGGAATAGTTTTTCTGAATTGTTTTTAACCATTCATTTTCATTGAGTTGATCATTTCTCCAAAATGGAACGGTAGGGTAAGATGTATATCTCGGTCCTGCTACATTGTACTTTTCAATTATATTTTTGTCCATTGACTCAAATGATGAGGGTCAAAGTTAGAGTAAGTTGGCGTAAAAAAAAATGATTTTAATCAGCTTTCATTTTATTAGATTAATTTTATCTTTATCCTGTTTAAATATTAAATATCAAAAACGATGTTAGATAAATCACACAAACATGTTACATGTGCTACATGTGGAGCAAGGAAAGACTCACTTTTTGGAAGTTTTTGTGATCATGATGTTGAATTAACAAACGAACAAAAAACATGCGCCTATTTTAAAAAAGGTCAGGCAATTTTCATTGAAGGAAGTTTTCCTAGAGGAGTTTTTTGTTTAAATCAAGGAAAAGTTAAGGTTTTTACCAGAGGAGACGAAGGGAAGGAGCAAATAATACACATTGCAAAGGAAGGAGAAATTATAGGTTTTCGTGCCATGTTCAGTGGTGAAGCGTATAAGGTTTCTGCATTAACGCTTGAAGAGTGTAATATCTGTTATATAGCCAAAGATGATTTTTTGAATATGATAGATACCAATTCTACCCTAAGAAATGGTATTATGAAAGAATTGTCAAAAGAATTAGGAGATAGAGCTGTTTTCATTACAAATATGGCACAGAAGTCAGTAAGGGAAAGATTAGCTTTCGCACTAATGATTTTAGGTGATATTTATGGTGACGAGCAAATAAATTTGACACGTGAAGACATGGCTAATTTTGTTGGGACAGCTACAGAAACACTGATTCGCCTTTTAAAAGATTTCAAGGATGAGGGTATAATTGAAATTCATACCCGCAAACTTGAAATATTAGACCAAGAAAAATTGATTCATTTGGCTGGTAAATAATTACCATTTAGCATCTGGATATTTACTTGGTAGGAATTGCATCTCAGTCAATATGTAACCCATATATTCTGTATGATTACCTTGTTTTCCTCCAGTTAATTGAAAATCATTTTCAGGTATTTTTAAATGAGCCATAAAGAAAATTTCATTGACTTTCTGACTCCACAGACTTTTCACTTCTTTTAAATCAACTCCAACACCAGATTTTTTCATCTCAATATCCACTTCGTTTTCAGTGAAAAATTCATTGGAATATTTCCATAATGTATTTACAGCATGTTGCGTTTTGTCGTTTGCAAGTTGTGTTCCGTCACCTAATCGAATAAGCCATTCCGAACTTCTTCTTAAATGATAAGTGATTTCTTTCAACGATTTAAAAGCAATTGCTGATAAAAATTTATCCTTACTTTTTGTCAATTCTGAATAAAAATAGAAATGAAATGCATCAGTTAAAAATTGACGCACCATAATAAAGGCAAAATCTGTATTTGGTTGTTCAACTAAAAGGCAGTTGTAAAACTCATGTTCTCCTCTTCTGTAAGCCAAATCGTCACCGGTCAATCCTTTTCCGTCAATCTTTGCAGTTTGTTCTAAAATTGATTCGGCAATTCCAATTAAATCCAACGCAACATTTGTATTGGCTAAATCCTCTTCTAGAAAAGGTCCGTGGCTTGAGTATTCACTTAAGCGATGACTCAAAATCAACGCATTATCTGCTAGTTGTAAATAGTATTTTTTTTGCGCTTCCATACTTTTTAAATTACATGTTTTTCACACCTTCTGGCATTGAATAAAATGTTGGGTGACGGTAAATTTTTTCATCTGCAGCTTCGAAGAAATATTCAGCTTCATTTGCTGTTACCGCAACGATTTCTTTGCTTGGCACAACCCATAATGCCGTTCCTTCTCCTCTTCGAGTATATACGTCACGTGCGTTTTCAATAGCTAAATTTTTATCAAAGGCATGAACACTCCCAACATGTTTAAAAGCTTGACCTGGTTTAGATTGAAGAAAAACTTCCCATAATTCTCCTTGATTTTCTTTTGCTTCCATATTTTTTTATTTACTGTATTTCTAAAATAGTATAATTGTTTTCTGAATAGGAAAAACTATCTCCAGCTATTTTTCCTTTAATACTTGGATAGATTGGTGAATCAACTGAAATTCCAACAATTCTTTTTCCTTCAAATTCAAATGGTATAGCTGCAAATCCAATTAAAAAATGGAAATTCTCAGTGGATACTAAAGCACCTGATGTTGCTTCTTTCTTTTCTGAAAAGTCCATGTGTATCAGCGTATCTAATTCAATTTGAGCTTTATTTAATTTTTGTTCAAATAAGTTTTTAATTTCCAATGATTCAGATTGGTGAGATAAATCTTCCGGATCAATCGTGTCTGTTTCATCAATGTCAACCATCGTCAAACTTGAGTCAATTTTTTCTTTTAATTCAGAAATCAATTGTTTTTGAGCTGCAATGATTGATTCCTTTAAATGCTTTTTGTTCATATTTATATGTTATGTTTTTTTGCTGATGCGATTGCAGTTTCACGAACCCAAGCACCTTCTTTATGGGCACGAATATGGTGTTCTAATCGTTGTTGATTGCACGGTCCATTTCCTTTTACAACTGCCCAAAATTCATCCCAATTAATATCACCATGTTTATATGTTTCATCTTCCAGCAATTGTAAATTTTGATCAGGAACTTTTAATCCTATTAACTCAGCTTGTGGAATTGTTTTATTGATAAATTTCTCTCGTAATTGGTCATTTGATTCACGCTTTATTTTCCATTTCATTGCAAGTGTCGAATGAGGAGAATCAGAATCATGCGGTCCAAACATCATTAATGCCGGCCACCACCATCTATTCAGCGCATCTTGTGCCATTTGTTGTTGGTCTTTTGTTCCTTCCATCATGCGCCACATAATTTCATAACCTTGTCGTTGATGAAACGATTCTTCTTTACAAATTTTCACCATCGCACGAGAATAAGGACCATATGAGGTTCGTTGCAGTGAAACTTGATTGGTTATTGCAGCTCCATCAACTAACCAACCAATTGCACCCATATCGGCCCAATTTAAGGCAGGATAATTAAAAACAGAAGCATATTTAGCTTTCCCTTCGTGAAGCGCTTGAATAAACTGTTCGCGACTAACACCTAGGGTTTCAGCGGCACTGTATAAATAAAGTCCATGACCGCCTTCATCCTGTATTTTAGCTAATAATATTTTCTTACTTCTCAATGAAGGAGCACGAGTAATCCAATTTCCTTCAGGCTGCATGCCAATCACTTCTGAATGTGCATGCTGAGACATTTGTCGAATTAAATTTTGACGATATTCCTCCGGCATCCAATCGCGCGGTTCGATTTTAATTTCTGCATTGATTTTAGATTCGAAATCAGCAAGTAATTGTTCTGTTGAGGGTGCAACTATTTCCATGTGTTTCTTTGTTAAATTTTAAGAGTCGCAAGAAAAATGTTGGCGACTAAATATCTTAGCAAAGAAATTAATTTTGCTTAAAATGGAATATGATTAAATGCAATTGAAAACATGATTTAGGTCATGTATTTTTATGAGTATATGCGATATTCTTAAAATGATGTTTAGAAAATAACAAAATGTATATTCTCTATTTTGTCGCCTTCAATTATTTTTATAATGTAATTGCCTCTATTTAATATTGGTAAAACAGCATTTGAAATATTTTCATCATAGTTTTTAGATGAAATTAATTTGCCTTCAGTGGTAAAAATCTGAATAGTTGGATGATTTAAAACCCGATTAAAATTTAGTTGATCACTAGCTTGAGCAGGATTTGGATATACCTCAATGTTTTTATCCTTTTGCACGTGTTTTAATTCTAATTGCCCTTCCAATAATCTCACAAGTCCTTTTGAATAGGTACCAATCCAAATATAATTGTTCGAATCTTTTGCGATAGATAATATGTGATTCTCAGGAATTCCTGAATTGGAAACAGTATAGTTTTCCCAAAGTGAATTATATGTTTTAACAGATAAACCATTTTGGTGGGTACCAAGATAAAAGTTCTGGGAATTGTCAATAATCATACTTGTTAAACTATTGGATGCTAATCCAGAATTACTGCTATTTTGCAATAACCAGGTTTGATTGCCTGTATCGGTAAATAATCCTTGAGCTGGACTCGCGTACCATGGTTTTCCGAGTTCATCTATTTGAACGGCAGCAACAGAATTATCAGGAACACCGGCATTCAGGATGGTGTAATTCTGCAAAATTCCGTTAACAATGTATATCAACCCACCATTTATTGTCCCAATATACTTATTGTTTTGACTATCAATTCCTATTGAAGTTATGTTGTTCGAGAAAATTCCAGAATTTGCAATCGTCCAAGTTTGCCAATTTGTGTCATCAAACATTGTTAATCCTTCCACAGTACCTATCCATTTATTTCCGGCAGTATCAATAGAAATTGCACGGATAAAATTATCAGGTATATTCGAATTTAAAGTGTTAAAGGATTGCCAAGTGGAGCCGTTAAATTTTAACAACCCACCCAAAGTTGTGCCTATCCAAATGTCATTATTCTCATCAACAGCTAATACCCGAATGTAATCATCTGTTAAACCGGAATTAGTTGAATTGAAAATTTCCCAAGTTCCATTTGATAGATGCGCCAATCCATGATCTGTGCCAATCCAAAGTGCATTTGTTCGATCAACTAATAGACAACGAATTGTATTATTTGGTAAAAGTGAATTGGATTCATCGAAGATTTCCCATTCGGTTATTTGACCATAAAAAAAACTTCCACTGCATAAATACAGCGGAAGAAATAGAATTATTATTTTTTTATACATTTTCAGAATTATTCAATAATCATTCTTGATGTGTAATTTTTTCCTTCGAAAAAGATATTGAATAAATAAACACCTTTAGACAAAGAATTTTGATTCATTTGCCACGTATTTAAACCTGTAGAATGATTGATTTCTTCTGAATAAACCACTTGACCAACTATATTTAGAATTTCAGCTTTTAACGAACCAGTGTAATTAGTTTCAAATTCAATATTGAATTTACCATTATTTGGGTTTGGAACAATTTTAATTGATTTTTTGAAAGGAATATTTTCTCCAATTCCAGCACAAGACAAAACCACTGCTTCCACAGGAACTAATGCACTTGAACATGTGCTGTTTGAAGTCAAGATTTCCCAATCATAGAAGAAGTAATAATAAGACGCTCCAGCTGAAGCCCCATTTATTGAAACAATGTTTGGAATTTCATATGGATAAGTCGCACTGTTGTTATTTCTGTACAAACCTGTTGTTGTAATATTTTTTCCAACAAGTCTCAAATTTGAGTCAATTGGAACATTGAAATTCAATGTTGCACGACTAGATCCAGCAGGAACATTTACTGTTGTTGTAGCTAAAACTTGCGCAGTTTCATCCTGTAATTGAATCGTTACATTTCCAGCAGATTGAGAATACAACAAAACCGACTCTAATGTGAAATTGGTGTAACTGTTAAATACTTCGTATTGCTCAGAAGTCACATATCCACCACCACCAATACCATTTGTATATGGTTCTGCGTGAATTGAATCAAGGTATGAATCTGTATTTTGAACAAAATAAGTTGTAGATGTTGTTAAAATAGGCGTAGTAAAAGTGTTTCCATTTCCAACATAATTATTATTACTATCATACCATGTAATATCTCCACTTGAAGTTGCATTTAAAACAACCGAACCTGAAATACATACTGTATCTCCCATTGTAACAGGTGCATTAGGTACAACGTTGTTAACAATAAATGGTAGTGATGTGCTAATTCCACAGTAATTTGTTACCTCACATGTATATGAATCAGGTTGTGTTACTGTAATTGACTGAGTTGTTTCACCATTAGACCAAAGGAAAGAACTTCCTGCTGTAGCAGTTAATGTTATTGATTGACCCTCACACAAGTTATTAGAATTGTTTGAAGAAATCTCAGGCAGAGCCGATGATCCCGAAGGCAATTGCTGCGTTAACGTAACAGGTACGGCGGTCCAATTGTTGTCTTCATTTTCTTCTAGAAAAATATTGTTTTTGTCAACTTCTAAAACTATGTAGTAATCACCATTACACGTATTTGCAGGAACATTAATCCACATTCCATCTAAATGTTTACCATAAACATCTGTCCAACCAGAAGAAATACCTTGCTCAACAACCGAACAGTTATAATTTCCTCCGCCTAGATTCCAATTTGGAAAATCAACATTATGCAGCGTGTTTCCTCCTAAATAAACAGTGTTATTATCTCTACAATGTCCGTCATAAGTACTGCCTGTTGACCCACATTGTCCATAGTCCATTAAACAAAAACCAATTTTTGCTCCTGTTCCTACAATTGGCCAATTTAAAGGATTTGGATCTGTTGTTTGAATTCGTAAAGTCATAACTGCCCAATCATCAACGTGATTATGACCATGAGAAGGGTGGTAGGTAACACTTCCAGCATAGTGATCCTCGTAACTCATTGCATTCCCATTTTTATGGTAAATTCTTTGCGTAATAAGTTGTTTTGGGTTTAAATAACCATTCGGACAAGTAAATGAACCAGTAGCTGATACATTAAACACTGTGTCATTTCCGCAAAGAAAAGTTCTTTTTCCATTGTCATCTTGACCTCTCACAGTAAATGAGCCATGACCAATATTAGGTGTAGATCCAGTAACTCTCAATCTTCCATCATCAGAACCTTGTCCACCATAATTAGTCCCAGCTCCAGTTTGAGGATATTCAGTATACCCGCCATTACTGATGCCTTTCCAAGATGCCGTAATATCTGGAAATAAAAGGCAATTTGCTGTTCCGTCTTCACAAAGACACGATGTTGCATTAGTTGTGGTACATTGTGAGTTAGCTTGATATGATATGAAGCTTAAAAAAGTTAGTAGTAGTATTTTTCTCATAGTTTAGCAATATAAATTTCAGGACAATATAAGAAAAAAATATCAGAAACGATAATATCTTTTTAAATCAGTTCTTTTATGATAATATCTATACACACTGTATAATTACAATTTATTATATACTTTTAAACATGACAAGATTAGAAATTGAGGAATCGACTATTCAGATTATTAATGATTCATTAAGTTATTTTTTGGAAAAAGAATTAATTGAAGAAATAATAAAAATTGGACAATTAAAAAATGTTTCTACCGATGAGTTAATACTTAATGTAGGTGATACCATGAAGATGATTCCCATAGTTTTAAGTGGCTCTGTGAAGGTTTCCCGTGAAAATGAAAATGGCGATGAGCTATTGTTGTATTATATTGAAGGTGGAGATACGTGCGCAATGACATTGCAATGTTGTGTTCGTCAGTCAGCGAGTGAAATAAAAGCAACAGCAATGGAACCATCACTATTGTTGATGATTCCTATTCAAATGATGGAAAATTGGATGGGTAAATACAAATCTTGGAGGGAATATATTTTACAAAGTTATCATACCCGATTAATAGAATTAATGGAAGCTGTGGATGCAATAGCATTCATGCGCTTGGATGAACGTTTGAAGAAATACCTTATTGATCAAGCTAAGTTATTAGGTAGTTTGGAAATCAATCATACACATCAGCAAATTGCAGAAGATTTGCATTCGTCAAGAGTTGTTATTTCACGCTTATTGAAGCAATTAGAAATTAAAGGAGAAATCAAATTACATAGAAACAAAATTATTCTTGGGTCTATCTAAAGGTTAAGTTAGAATTAGTTTGTTCAATTAAAACTAACCTAAACATTCTTAAAAATTGTTCGACTTGAAACTTTATTGAAACAGAAATGAAAGCTAGTAAAACAGAAGAAGAATTTAAATTAACAGCACAAGGATCAATTGGAATATTAGCACTTGGATCCGTTGGAATTCGAAAGTGGCGAGAAGTTGTTAAAGAGAAACAGAAGTCTAAAAAAGCCAAATCTAAAAAAGATGAGTAACCCACCAACAAAAAAAATACTTTTGATAGGTTGGGATGCAGCTGATTGGAAGGTCATTGACCCATTAATCGCTCAAGGTAAAATGCCTGCTTTAAAATCTCTTATTCAACGAGGTGTTTATGGTAAATTACAAACCTTAGACCCTCCGCTTTCTCCCATGTTATGGACAAGTATAGCAACTGGTTTTCGTGCCGATAAACATGGTATTGGTGGTTTTATTGAACCTAATCCAGATGGAACAGGTTTACGTCCTGTCACATCAACTTCTAGAAAAGTAAAAGCAATATGGAATATCTTGCATTATGAAGGCAAGAAAAGCAACATAGTAGGTTGGTGGCCAAGTAATCCAGCGGAGCCTATTAATGGTGTAATGGTATCAAACCTCTATCAAGTTGCGAATGCGAAAATCGAAGAGGAATGGGTGATGAGTAAAGGCACTGTTCACCCTGATTCAATGATTGATGAAATGAAAGAATGGCGTGTTCATCCAGGTGAAATAACATTGGCAATGACTATTCCATTTATTCCAAATCTAATTGACGATTTAGAATTAAGAAAAGAAAAAAGAACCGCAGGTGTTGTTAAAGTAATCGCCAATGCCGCAAGTATTCATGCTGCTTCTACACATTTAATTGAAAATACGGAGTGGGATTTTATGGCAGTTTATCATGATGCAATTGACCATTTTAGCCACTTATCGATGAAGTTCCATCCCCCTCATAGACCTGAAATTGATAGTAAAGATTATGAAAATTACAATGGAGTAGTTGAAGCAGGTTATCGTTTTCACGATATGATGTTGGAAAGAACTTTGGAATTGATTGATGATAATACTACCGTAATCATTATTTCTGATCATGGTTTTCATTCTGACCATCAGCGTCCTCTGAGTATTCCAAACGAACCATCAGGTCCTGCAATTGAGCACAGTCCTTATGGTGTAATGATCATGGCTGGTCCAGGAATAAAAAAAGGTGGCGAACGAATTAGTGGCGCATCAGTTTTAGATATTACTCCAACCTTGTTAGCTCTTTTTGGCTTGCCTGTCGGAAAGGACATGGAAGGGCGCGTTCTACAAGCTGTATTTGAAAAAAATGATGTGCCACAATATATCGAAAGTTGGGAAAAAATTGAGGGAGATTTTGGAATGCACCCATCAGATTTGCAAGAAGATCCATGGGAAGCAATGCAAGCTTTACAGCAATTAGTAGAATTAGGATATATTGATGAAATTGGGGATGATAAATTACTTGCTGTCGATAAAGCAAAAAGAGAGAATCAGTATTATGTTGCTAGAAATTTAATTAATGGTGGAAAAATTGAAAAAGCAATTGAAATTTTAGAAATAATTTTTGCTGAATCAAAAATTCTTCGGTATGGCCAACGATTGGCATTTGCCTATTTAACCGTTAATAAGTTGATTAAATGTCAAGAATTGATTGACGAACTAAGGGAAGAGGAAAAGAAAATATTTATAACAAGGAAAAAAGATATTTTAGAAAAGAATCCAGCTGATCCATTTGGAAATCAAGAAATGGAGGAACCCATGTATTTGGAGTTTGTTGAAGGTTTATTGAATCTTCAAATTAACAAACCTAGAAAAGCATTGCCTATTTTAGAGCGGGTTCAAAAGAAAAACCCAAATAACATTCAGGTTGCAGTAAATATTGGGAAGATTCACAATGTACATAAAAACTATCAAGCGGCAGAAAAACAATTTATCAAAGCACTTGCTATAGATGATCGAAATCCCCGAGCCCATCATGGTTTGGGTTTAGCATTTTTAAGGAGTAATAAAATAGAACTGGCAATTGACGAATTTTTATTAGCAATAGAAGAGAATTTTTTCATGCCAAATGTTCATTATCATTTGGGCGAAGCATTTTTCAAAGCAGAATATTTTCAGCAAGCATTAGAAGCATTTGAAGTTGCGGTGCGGTTGTCACCTGGAATGACGAAAGCGCATAAATGGTTAGTAGAAATTTACAGTAAGCATATAGTGAATAATACTGCTAAAGCTGAACATGAATTATTTTTAAAAGACAATATTAAAGGGGAGCTGAATATTATAACAGGATTGATTGGCTCCGGTTTTGAAGAAATATTGGAAGAATTGGTGAATAACGGAATTGGTGTTGAACAAAATAACAGCGCAAAAAATCTTTGGGATAAATTCCTGCTTCCTAAGACAAAAAAATTACACTTAGAATCGGATTGGTTAAAAGAAATAGGTAGCAATTTGTTATATGTACAACCTCAATTCTTAAGTTTTCTACCTCCAAATTTCAATTATAAACTTATAGTCGTGAAAAGAGATATGAAAGAAGTGATTGAAATTGAACTTAAGATAATGGGTAAAAGAATTAAAAAGGAAACGTTACCAATAGTCCATTTTCATAAGAATGAAAAAAATCTTTTCAAAATTGATAGTTGGATTGAATCACAACCTAATATTGAAATATCAATTAACGATTTTACTGAATTTAATTCGAATTCTAAGGAACAAATTGATCAACTAATAAATTTCCTTGGGTAATAAGGATAAAATAATGCACTTTTAACTTTAATTTATTTAAACAATTGAAAATGAAAAGAGTAATTACTATAAATGAATCAAGACTAGCTCGGTTTTCTGCTGTTGCTGGAGCTGTTCTTGCATCAAGTGCTGTAAATTCGCAGATTGTTTATACCAATGTTGATCCTGATATAATCATTGATACAGCTAGTGGTCAATATAACTTGGATTTTAATGCCGATGCGATGATTGATGTTACTTTAAATGTTATGAATGTAATGGAATTTACCTCTATAAGCACTTCTACTTCAGCTGTATATGCGGGTTCTCTTGCAGTAGTTACTCCTGGAATAGGGGCAGGTGTAGTTAGTGCTATCCTAGGCTCTAGTTCATCTTCTTATGTTACTGCAATGAATAATGGTGATTTAATTGGAACTGCAGCTGTATTTGGTGGAAGTTCAATGGCTGCTTTAGCTGTTGATATTACGATAACTTCAAGCTCATCCTCGTATCAAATTTCTAATGGTGCATTCTTGGGTGTTACTGATAAATTTTTAGGGGTTAAATTCTTAATCGGTACAAATACACATTATGGTTGGGCTCGTTTAGACGTTTCAGCGAATGCAGATACAATTCGATTGAAAGATTATGCGTATAATGTTGCAGCAGATTCACCAATTCTTGCAGGTCAAACCCTAGGACTTGATGCTATATCTGTTGAAAATAAAGTAACGATTAAAACAACATTAGATAATGCAACAATTAATGTTACACCAGATTTAATTGGTGGCCGTGTTGTGATGTTTAATATAGCTGGACAAGAAATCAAAGTAGTTCAAATTACAGATGTTAATACCGAAATTCTTTATGAAGGAGTAGAAACAGGGATTTATACTATTACTGCTCAATTTGATGGTGGAATGGTAAATAAAAAGGTCTATATAAAATAGAAATAATTACACGTAAAGTTTACAAAAAGCGATATCAATTTAGATTTCGCTTTTTTTGTTTTCAGCTCTTAAGTCTTTTCAGTTCAACTGTTTATATAGAACAAATGAACGTTTAAATAAAAATTTTGGAATTAATTTAAAATAAACTTACATTTGATTCCTAACTTATCTAAAACTAAAAGGATGAATAAAAAAATTACTATAAATGAGTCTAAATTAGCTCGGTTTTCTGCTGTTGCAGGAGCTGTTTTAGCAACTGGTGCCGTAAATTCTCAAATTGTATATACGGATGTTAATCCAGATGTTCTTGTTGACGCAATTAGTGGCCCTTATGATTTAGATTTTAATAGTGATGCTGTTGTAGATGTAACATTTGGAGTTCAAGCAATTGTAAATCAAACTGGTTCTCAATCAGGAATTTCTTTCACCTTTAATGGTTCTGTTGCGACAGTTTTTCCTGCTGCTGGAAATGGTGTGCAACAAATTTTAGGAAGTGGTAGTAGCTCAACTATGGCTGTTACGCCATTAAATAATGGAGATTTGATTAGTTCTGGAGCTGTTTTTGGTGGTTCTGTAAGTGGCAGTCTTTTAGGAATTGCGGGAATTGCCGATATTCCATTATTATCAATGACTTATCCAATAAGTCAAGGACCATTCCTTGGGGTTTCAGATAAATTTCTGGGTGTTAAATTCATGGTTGGTGCAAATACGCATTATGGATGGGCTCGTTTAAATGTTACTTCAGGTGCAGATAAAATTCTTATAAAGGATTATGCTTACAATCAAAATGCTGATTTACCGATTCTTGCAGGAATGATGGTTGGATTAGATGATGTTGCTGTTGATCAAAAAGTAACTATAAAAACTACTTTAAATAACGCTACCATTAATGTTACTCCAGATTTAATTGGAGGTCGAATTGCACTGCTTAATATGGCTGGGCAAGAGGTGAAAATTGTCTCAATTAATGATGTTAACACTGAAATTCAATTAGAAGGAATAGATACTGGAATTTATATAATTTCAGCTCAATTTGAAAAAGGTAATGTTACTAAAAAAGTATATGTGAAATAATATTTTTTTTCTTTAATAGGAAAAGCGAAGTTAGTAATGACTTCGCTTTTTTTATGAATGAAAATGGAATCTATTTTAATTTGACCTTCCAACGAATCAATTTTGATTAAATTTGTGGAAAATCTAATAATAATGTCTGAAATAATTGTAATAACTGGATTACCGCGATCTGGAACATCTTTGATGATGCAAATAATAGATAAAACTGATATTCCAGTTCTGTCAGATGGAAAAAGAAATAAAGATATTAGTAATCCAGAAGGATATTTTGAACTCGAGGCAGTAAAAGGAATCGTTGTAAATAATTCATTCTTAAATGATGCAATAGGAAAAGCAATTAAAATTGTTACCCCGCTCCCAATCTATTTAGATCTCAAACACAAATATAAAGTGATTTTTATGAGAAGAGAAATGGATGAGATATTGAAATCTCAGGAAAAAATGCTTCAAAAAGATCAATTAAGTGAAAGAGAAAAATTTAAAACAATATATGAATTTCATTTAAAAAAAACATATCGTTTTTTAACTGAAAATAAAATTTCTTTCATTGATATCAACTATAACGAGCTCATGAGAAATCCAGAGGATGAGTTAACGAAACTTATTTCCTTTTGCAATATCACTAGTGAAATTCAAACATTAGCGCAAGTTGTTAAACCAGAATTATATAGAAATAGAAATGAAGTCAACTAAAAAAACAAAAGTTGTTTCAATTATTTTAGACGGTAAGCCTTTTGAAGTTCCTCCAGGAGGAACTCTAGGTTTGTTGGCTTTGGGAAATATTGGGATTAGAGCTTGGAAAAAGTCAAAAGCAGAATGGTTGAAATAAAAGGAGAAATTTACATCCAGCAAAAATAAAAGACAGAATTTAACAATCCAATGTTCAATTAATTTTGTTTTATTTTTTTTAAACTTTTTATTTAACGTATATTTGAAAACGTTTAACTTAATATTAATTAGAATATGAAAAAAATTTTACTTTCAATTGGAGTTGTTTTAACTTCTTTAGTATCTAACGCACAAGTTGATACATTAACAGAGTTCTTTACAGGAACACCAACAATTTATGGAGCTGCTCTTGCTGATGGTGGTGGTTATGTTACTGGAAACAATGGTTATGGTGATATCGCAAAAGGAATGCGTTTTAACAATGCAAATGGAATAGTTAATGGTGGATCTATTTCAAATGTATTACTTTGGGCACCAGTTATCACTAACAATGGTGGTTCTTTTACAGTAAAAGTTCACGAATATCTTTCAGCTACTGCTTTAGGAGCTGTTTTAGGAAGTGTAACTATTCCTTTGAGTGCGGTTGATACTACTCTTGCAACTGGTTATTCTATTGCAGGTGGACTTCCATACAACGTGAATGCAACTTTCTCGGCACCAATTACTATTCCTGCATCTAAGGACATCGTAGTTTTAGTTTATCTACCAACTGTTGTTGGAGATACTATTGCATTAGTTTCTAACACTTCAGGTGATTGGGCAAATGCTGCAACTCACACGTTTGAAGTTTGGAATGATAATACAGTTCATGATTTCACATCTGCATGGGGTGGTGGTGTAGATGTTGCTATGGCAATTTTCCCTGTTGTAAACTTTGTTCTTGGAGTTGATGAAAACGCAATTACAACTTCAGTTTACCCTAATCCTGCTAATGATGTATTGAACTTTAACTTATCTGTTAATGCTACTTCTGTTTCTATCATTGGAATGGATGGAAAAGTTATCTCTACTGAGGTAATCAACGCTAATACAGCTGCAGTAAATGTTTCTAACTTAGTTTCAGGAGTTTACTTCTATGAAATCGCTACTGAAAACGGTTCTTTAGTTCGTAACACTTTCGTTAAAAAATAATTAAGATTCTCTTAATATGAACGGGGCTATTTTTAGTCCCGTTTTTTTTTGCCTAATTATTTAATTTGAACCGGTTGAACTTGCTTCTTTGAAGCTTCTTCTTTATTTCAGGATACAAAAAAGCCCCATTCAGTGAATGAGGCTAATACTATTTTGTAGCATACAATTACATTGTTCTGCCAGGATAAACTTTCAACGCTTCTTCTAAACATATTACTGCTTTGCGCAATGAGTCTTGATTCAACACATAAGCAATTCTAGCTTCTTGCTGACCTGCACCTTTGGTTGAATAAAAACCATTCGCTGGTGCCATCATAACCGTTTGACCTTCAAATTCAAAGTCTTCCAATAACCACTGACAGAATTTCTCTGCATCGTCAACTGGGAATTTTGCCACACAATAAAATGCACCACTTGGTTTTGGACAAAATACTCCTGGAATTTTGTTTAATCCTTCGATCATGATGTTTCGACGTTGCACATATTCAGCCACAACATTATCAAAATAGGATTGTGGTGTGTTCAATGCTGCTTCTGATGCAATTTGATCTATTGTTGGAGGAGAAAGTCGCGCCTGACCAAATTTCAATGCCGCAGCCATGATTTCTTTATTCTTCGTGATTAATGCACCGATTCGAGCGCCACACATTGAATAACGTTTTGAAACAGAATCAATCATGATGACATTTTCTTCTAAACCATCTAAGTTCATCACAGAAAATGGAATAGCTCCATCATAACAGAATTCTCTGTAAACTTCATCAGCGAAAAGAATTAAATCATGCTTTAATACAATAGCACGTAATTGTTCTAGTTCTTCTTTAGAATATAAGTATCCAGTAGGATTTCCAGGATTACAAATGACAATTGCTTTCGTTTTTGAAGTGATTTTTTTCTCAATTTCTTCTACTGGCGGTAAAGCAAATCCTGTTTCAATTGTTGATGTTACCGGAACAACATTCAAACCAGCCATTACTGCAAACCCATTGTAATTTGCATAAAATGGTTCTGGAATAATTACTTCATCACCAGGATTACAGGTAACCATAAATCCGAAAATCAAAGCCTCAGAACCTCCTGTTGTAATTAAAATATCCTCAGGATTAACATTGATTCCAGTTTTTTGATAATATGCCGACAAACCATTTCTGTAACTTTCAAATCCAGCTGAATGGCTGTATTCTATTACTTTTCGGTCCATGTTTTTAATTGCATTTAAAGCAACTTCAGGAGTTTCAATATCTGGTTGACCAATATTTAAATGGTATACAATTTTTCCTTTAGCCTTTGCTATTTCAGCATAAGGAACCAATTTACGGATTGGTGAAGCAGGCATTTCTATTGCCTTTTGAGATAATTTTGGCATCTTGTTTTTTATTAGTGGTCAAATTTACGTCAAATGTTCAAATTGCATCGCTGTTTTCGTTTCTTTTTAGAACTTTGGAGTATGAAAACGCTTTTGCCCTTCTTACTTCTTTTGTTATTTGTAGGTTGTAAATCTGATTATACTCCAAATAAAGAATCTAATAAAGCTAAAATTGCAACATTTAAAGTTCGCAATATTGCGAACAGTAGTGTAAATATGGATTCTGTTTTATTGCTGAATAATCTTGTCGATGTTCATTCTTTGAATAGTGTTATTTGGTTTGATTTGAAATATAGTACAATAGATAATTTCATGGGAATAAAATTATATGATCGAATTAATAAACCCTATTTACAAAAAGATGTTGCAGAACGCCTTTCGAAATGTCAAGATTTTTTAACAGAAATTGATACTAGTTTCCATTTACTGATTTATGATGCTTTTCGTCCAGTTTCGATTCAAGAGAAAATGTGGAAGGCACTTGACTCAATTCCAAGCAAAGAACGCGGTAAATATGTTTCTAATCCATTAAATAAAAGTTTACATAATTTTGGAGCTGCTGTTGATTTGACTATTTGTAATTCAAAAAGAGTTCCATTAGATATGGGAGCAGATTTTGATGAATTTAGAAAAATTGCCTATCCAAGTATGGAGAATTATTATTTATCGATAGGTGATTTGACAATTCAACAAATTGAAAATAGAAAATTATTGAGAAAAGTAATGCGCTCTCAAGCTTTTAGAAATTTACCTACTGAATGGTGGCATTTTAATGCATGTTCTAGGGCTGAAGCACTTACAAAATATCAGGTAATTGAAAATGAACCTTGATTTTTATTTTATAGAATAACGCAATCCAAAAAACACTCTAATCCCTTGATTTGGGCCATAAACATAAGTTGGGTCAAATGTTAAAGCATAAGGATTCTCATAAGTAGATTGCGCAGAACCGTCGGGATTGAAATTCACAAGTTTATCAAAAGGGTCATGAGGTCTAGCAATTAAGAATGGCGCTTTTTTTCCAGGTAACCAATTTAATAAATTTTTAATTCCAATGTATAGTTCGAAACCAGTAAATCCTTTATAGTTCATTTGAATGTTTTGAATGGACCACCAAGGTGAATTAGAAGGTCTTGGGTCAAGCGGACCTAAGAGTGGTAATTTCATGGGGCTATAGATATTTCCTGTATAATCTATATCAAGAGGAAGGTTTTTAAAGGAATAACTAATTGTCCAAGTTCCTGTGAATCGTTCTGTCAACAATTGTCTTGTTTTAATGCCATTTTCTGTTTTTGAAACCTCCATTAGTGTACCACCAACTATAAATTTGAATTGTGAAGTTCTAAATTCAGTATTTAAACTAATTCCCATGCTTTCAGCATAACCAGTAATGTTTTTGTAAATAATCTTGGTAACATCTGTCAGATAATCAGGTATGATTTTATTTGTAAAATACGTGTAAAATGGACTTAAGTCAATCCTCAAGTTTGTGCCGTTTTTAAAATAGACAGTTCCATAATAATTTAAATTAATATTCATCGACTTTTCGGGCTTGAGCTCTTCTGCAATTTCTGTTTTTCTAGCACCAGTTAGGGCCGCATGATCTTCTGTGAAAATTGAAACTACCCGGTATCCAGTTCCAGCATTTATTCTGATTAAATGGTTCTTGTTCAACATAAATTTATAACCGAGTCGAGGAGTTAAAATTGATTTATGAACACTTGAATAATCATAACGTAGACCAAATAATAGGTTGTGTTTATCTGAAATTGCCCAGTCATCTTGAAAAAATATTCCAGGTAAAAAGACATTATTCGGTTTGTTTATTGAATTTATTGAATCACCAGAACTAGTAGCAACAGTATTGTCGTCGTAATACGTATTTCTTGCTGATGAGCCAAGAACCCAATCGTGGCGGACAAGGTGTTTGTACCAAGTAAGTTGATTGTAAATTACACGTTGATTTGCTTTAAATGGAATTAGACCATAAAAACTATTCTGATAATGCTGTGTAAAAGAAGAAGTCAGAATAATTTTTTCTTTTGTGGGTAGTTCGTAATTCCCAAAAAGTTCATAGCGAGTTGTATAAATACTCTCACCATAAATACTATCACTGCCTCTGAATTCTGGTATCCAGTTCATTTCTCCTCCCCAACGATCTTCGTAGAAAAAACGTCCCGCAAGAGAAAAAGCCTTTGAATTCTTTCTTTTTACAGTGAATTTTTGAAACAGCGAAATACGATTTTGCAACGTTAAATCAGTGAAATTATCGTTGTTATTGTCTGTTGGATTAGAATAATTAAAATAATTGATGCCACTTAATCCCATTATCTTTTTTCCAAATTTTGTTTTAAAACCTATGTCGATATTGGTCTCTAACCAGGTGTTTAAAAATGCATCTATTGATACTAATGGAGCTTTGTCAGGTGATTTTGTAATTATATTGATGATTCCTCCGATTGCTTCACTTCCATAGAGCGCAGATGATGGCCCGCGCACAATTTCCATTCTCTCAACCAATGATATTGGAATTCCTGATAACCCATAAACGGTTGCTAAACTACTTACTACGGGCATTCCATCAATTAAAATCATGGTATATGGTCCTTCAAGTCCGTTTATATGAATATCACCGGTGTTGCAAATGTTGCAGTTGAGTTGCGGCCGAACACCATTGATATTTTGAAGTGCCTCGTAAATATTTGGAATTGGATTTTTTTTAAAGAAAGTTGAATTATATACCTCAACAGGAACAGTACTTTTTAATTTATTCACTTCTCTCAACGTCCCACTTATTACGACTTCATCGATGAGGTGTTCATTCAATTCTAAATTATATTCATAGCGGTTGTTTGGAAGAATGTTTTTTGTGTCTATGTTAAAAACTAAAGGTTTGGAATCAAATGTTTGAATTTTAAAGGTGTAGGTTCCTGATTTTAAATTGAGATTAAAAAAACCAAGTGAATCGCTCGAAAGTAACAAGTTGAGTTCTTTTATACCAATTGTAGCGTTCACAACAGGTTTTCCATCGAGCTTTACGAATCCTTTGAATGCAATTTGCCCAAAAGAAGTATATGTAAAGGTTAATGTTAAAAGAAGAAGAATGTAACGCATGAATTTAATTATTAGATTAGCAAATATAATAAAGTTAGATAAGCCTAACTTTAAATATTAGAAATATATTTTTAACTTTATTTTTTTACTTCAATTACATGGAAGATTTACACTTGTCATTTACCGAAGAAAATTATCTTAAATCTCTTATACATTTGACTGTATTGTCATTGGCTAAAATCGAGGTGGGGACTAATGAATTGGCAGTTAATTTGAATGTGAAGCCAGCAACGGTTAATGACATGCTTAAAAAACTAAAAGAAAAAAAGTTGATTAACTATGAGCGTTATGGCAAAATATCACTTACAGAAATTGGCAGATTAGCTGGGATGGAAGTTTTACGAAAACACAGATTGTGGGAAACATTTCTTGTCGAAAAATTGGATTTTTCTTGGGATGAAGTGCATGAAGTTGCAGAACAATTAGAACATATTCATTCTAGAAAATTAATCGATCGATTGGATTCATTGCTAGATTTTCCAAAGTTTGATCCACATGGTGACCCAATACCAAACGCCAAAGGAGAAATTGAAATTTTAACAAGAAAGACATTAAATGAAATTGAAATAGGGGAGAAATGTCGTTTAGTTGCCGTGAAAGACAATTCTTCTGCCTTTTTGCAATATGTGAATAAACTTGGGCTTACTATCGGTTCTGAAATTGAAATAGCCTCGAAGGAAATATATGATGAGTTATTGCATTTGATTATTGATGACCAAACATTTACCGTTTCAAAAAAGTTTGCTGAGAATTTATTTGTTGTTTAGTCCTCTTATCGTTTAATAATTCTCCTCACAATCTGCTCAGAATTCTTTTCTGAAATTACTTCAATAAGGTAAGATCCAGCAGTGAAATTTTCAATGTTTAAGAGGTAATTACTTTCAAAAAGTAAGGTGCGGAGTAACTTTCCTTTTGTGTCAAATACAAGTAAGTTATAGTTGCCTTGATCCTTCATCTCAATTGAAACTAGATTTTCGGATGGATTCGGAAAAATGGAGATTTCTTCATTTATGTTGCTTTCAGACAAATCTGCATAAGCAACAAATGTTGGGTCATTTACTGGAATTCCTGCATTGTTGATAATCCAATTGTTAGGATCGATAGAAACTACCGCTGTAACAAGTCCTATGTTTTCTATAAAGAACTGATTTGAATTAGAATTTATATCAAATCGAATAGTTGTATCGCCTAAACCACTTCTTGTAAATTTAATTTCAATTGGATTTGTAAACGTTGGTGTAACACTTGACATTGAAGCCGTATGCGTTATTTCAAGGACTAAATTATTTCCCATTGCATTCCAACGTGAAGCATAAGTTGGATACCCTTCTCCAAAATACCATTCTTGAAAGAAATTTGTCAGATCAATTCCAGTTGCTACTTCAAATGTATTTTTGAGGTCTAAACCAATAGCTACGCTGTCATGAAATTGAATTTGAAAATCATGCAATGTTTGAAAGAAGAGATTATCGTTGTTCACGATGTGACGCAACGTGTTAATGATGGATGCACCTTTTTTATAGGTTAATCGGCTGTTGTAAATTCTTGAAATATTTAAGGTATCCGTAAACCAAACACTTCCACTTGGAGCACTTTTAACTGCACTATGCCAGGCAGACATTAATGGTGCTTTTTCAGAAGGGTACATGTTTTCCAACATTAAAAATTCAGAATACGTAGCAAATCCTTCGCTGACCCAAACATCAGAAAATGAAGCGATACCTATGTGATCGCCCCACCAAGAATGTGATAGTTCATGGGCCGTTATTTTCTTTTCAAAAACTCCAATGGTTGTCATTGTTTGATGTTCCATTCCGCCGCCTAAAGGCGCAACACATTGGCCATATTTTTCATTCGAAAAAGGATAAAGGCCATATAAATCTGAGTATAATTCAAGAAATGACGGTAATAAATCACATTGTGCGGTTATGGAAGGTAAAGTAGACGCGTTTCCGTAGATGTAATTTTGAATTAAAACTGAATCTCCGGGCATTTGAGTTGGATGAGCGTAAACAGTATATTCAGTATACGGCGCAATAGTGGCACAAATCAAATAGTACAAAATTGGATTTCGTTCTTTCCATTCAAAGCGTGTTGTGCCATTTCCAAGATCCACAACATTTTCTAAAACGCCATTTGAACCTACTTTACACGTCGATGGAACCGTTATATTTACAGCACTACTATCCGCCTTATCTTTTAAAATTTGTTTACATGGAAACCACTCATGTGCAAGAAAAGGACAAGAAACGGTCCATGTGATGCGATCTGTCATCGAAGCAACATACGCACTCGTTACACCACTTCCACCGAATGGATTCGATCCTGGATTTGGTGGCGTGCCAGCATAATCGACTTCAATTATAAATGAATAATTTGCAACTGCATTAATTGGAATCTTTAAGACAGAGTTTGTTCTATTATACGGCGTAGGTGTCCCATTAAGTCGAACTTCAGAAATTACTAAAGAAGGAAATAATTCCAATACAACAGAATCCAAATTATTCAGTGTTTTAGCATGGATTGAAGCTGTTCCACTCACATCTGTATTGAGATTCGACATGTTCAAATCCAATTGATAGTAATGAATATCATATTTATTCGCTTCAGATTCTTCAAGAGGAGTGAGGGTTTTAATACCTGCCCCAACCGTTTTACTACCTTTTACATGTGCACAACTTTGAAGCTCTTCTTGGGCAGAGATTACCACTCCAATAAATAAACAAAGTACTAGGATTAAAGCTGATTTCATTGCAATAAAGATTAATTTTTCTGAACCTTTTCGATTTTGATTAGTGTGTCATTCAATTCAAAAACGAATAAATATGTTCCCGCATGATATTCTTCTAATGAGATTTTTGTTGAACTTGAAATAATGGATTTTTTAAGAACTTTCCCATTTAAATCGGTTATTTTCAGTGAACAATTACTCATCTCATTTGGTAAATTAATTTGAACTGTTCCGGCAGTTGGATTTGGGAAAATGGTAATGAAATCACTTGAAGAAAATTCGCTTATTTCAGTATAAAAATTAGCGTCATTGACATTCGTTCCAACTTGATTGATAACCCAGTTATTTGGATCTATTGCCACAACATTGGTTACCGCTCCAATATTTGGAATGAAGTATTGCGTAGAATTTCCAGTGATATCAAATCGAATCGTAGTATCTGCTTGACTCGTTCTTGAAAATTTAATTTCAATTGGATTCGTAAAAGTAGGTGTTACACTTGGTTTTGATGCAGTATGTGTAATCTCGAAATTCAAGTCGTTTCCAACGGCATGCCTGCGTGTGGAATAAGTAGGATAACCTTCACCGAAGTACCATTCGTTGAACATGTTGGTGAAATCTATTCCACTTACTGTTTCTAATGCTGCTTTAACATCCAATCCTTTTGCTACGCTGTCGGCGAACATCGTTTGATAATTTCTTAATGCTTGAAAGAATTGAGTATCGTTATTTACCATGAAACGCATGGTATGAATAATAGCCGATCCTTTATCATATGTCAATCGACCACTAAAGATTCGTGTTTCATTTAAGCTATCTAACACCCAAACACTTCCTCCAAGTGAACTCATCACATTCGTATGAACATCCAACATGTACTGAACTTTTTCGGCTGGATATAAATTTTCAACCATTAAATAATCAAGGTAAGAAGCAAATCCTTCATTTACCCAAATATCCGCCCAAGTAGCGCAAGTAACATGATCACCAAACCACATATGACCAAGTTCGTGAGCTGTTAAACTTTTCTCAAAGAAACCTTGGGTTGTCATTGTTTGGTGCTCCATTCCACCTGAAAGTGGTGCCATACAATGACCGTATTTTTGATCATCAAAAGGATAAGGACCAACTAAAGTTGCAAACAATTCCATGAAATCTGCAGTTTCATTTATATCTGCTTGGAAATTAGGCAAGGTCGCTGGATTGTCGTAAATATAATTTTGAATCAATACAGGAGCAGGTGAGCCAACAGGATTTGCATAAACATTGTATTCAACGTAATGCGCAACTGCAACTGAAATAAGATAATAATCAATTAAATGTGTATTTTTCCATTCATATCGAGAGGTGCCATTTCCTAAGTCAACAACATTTTGTAACATTCCATTTGACCCAGCTTTACACGCATTCGGAACAGTAATTTTCACAGAACAACTATCTGCTTTATCCGTAAGAGATTGCTTACATGGCCACCATTCATATGCTGAAAAAGGTTGCGATAAAGACCAGGTTACCTCATTCCCCCATGATGGTGAATTGGCATTCGACATCCCCGCTCCACCTAATGGATTTGTAGCAGCAGTTGGAGGAGTGCCATTATAATCAATAGCAATAATAAATGACTGTCCTGCAGTTGCATTTACAGGTGCTTTAACAGCAGATAAATTTCTTGAAAAAGGAACAGGCGTGCCATTCACTCTAATTTGTGTAATCGTCATTGTCTGAAACAATTCAAATAACGCAGAATCTAAAGCCATATTTGCCGTAGCATGAATTTCAACTGTACCGCCAATGTCAGTAGATAAATTATCCATCGCTACATCTAAAGCATAAAAATGCACGTTGTATTTTTCAGATTCTGCAATTTGAGCGACAGTCAAAGTGTTACTTTTTGCTATTTGAGATCCTTTGATGTCTCTTTTATAACAGTGAGTTGAATTTTCATTTTGGGAGAAAGAGAAAAGCGTTGACAATCCGAAAACGCAAGGAAGTATTATTTTTTTCATAATATAGTTTATGCACCTAAATTACGAAAATCTATTTGAAACTTTTAACTTTTTTGTTTTGGTGGTTGAGATGAAGTAGGAACGGTTTATTCAAGATGATAATTACAAAATTGTCTAACTCAAATGAGTAATAGAAATTGAAGAATTAACAACGACAAATCCTTTAGTTCTTTTGTCCGCGTTTTCAGCGGGAATTGTTTTTATATTATTACTATCTCATATTTAATGGATACTAAATCAAGTCGAATTATCAACGTATCATGTCCTCTTCCAAAATTCGAATAAAATGAAATCCTTTGGGACCAAAACCTTCATTGTAAAAGAATTTGTGCGCTTTGAAATTTGCTGTATAGGAATCTAATGCCATCATCGAACAACCTTCTACTTTCGCTTTTTCACTGAGGTAGTTGAAGATTAATTTACCAACACCTCGCGAGCGAAATTTAGAAGAAACAACCATGTTGTCAATTTCTAAATATTTACCGCACCACAATTTTGTACCTATCCAATAACCTGCAATTCCGAGGCAAGCATCTCCATCAAATACAGCCACTTGCCCATAGTTATTATTTGGGATCATTGCTGTTAAATCAGTAGCGTAATCTTCTAATGTCAATGAAGGATAAAGTTCTTGCATGACGGATAAATAATTCAACATTTCCGCTTTTTCTGCTAATTCTCGAACAATCATTTTGCGTTTTTAAGTATTAATTCTGTATAAAATAACTCATATATTCTGCGGTACTCATCATTCCAAGAATAACTTTCTTTGAATCCATGTGCCTCAATAGGAAATACCGCTAATTCCCAATTTTCTTTCCCTAATTCAATAAACCGTTGACTCAAGCGAACAACATCTTGAAATTGAACATTGTCGTCCACCATTCCGTGAAGCATTAACAATTTTCCTTGCAATTGGTTCGCATAATAAATGGGTGAACTCTTTTTATATGCTTCTGGATCGGAACCTGGGTAATTTAAAATATTGCTCGTGTATTCGTGGTTATAATGCGCCCAATCCGTTACTGATCTTAATGCTGCAGCACAAGGAAATTCAGTTGGTGTTGTGAGCATTGCCATTAGTGAAATGAATCCACCATACGATCCGCCATAAATTCCAATTCGATTTGAATCGATACCGAAATTATTAACCAAGAAATCTTTTCCATCCAAATGATCTTGTAAATCACGTCTGCCCATGTGGCGGTAAATCGCCGTTCTATAATCACGACCGTACCCTTCACTCGCTCGGTAATCAATATCCAAAACGGTAAAACCATTGTCAACTAGTAAATTATGGAACATGTATTCTCTGTAATAATTACTCCAATAATTATGAGCATTTTGAAGATAACCAGCGCCGTGCACAAAAATGACAGCAGCTTTGTTTTTATCTTTTATTGTAGGTTCATAAATTCTTGCATAAACATCTATACCGTCTGACGCTTTGAAGGTTGAAACTTGAGGTTTTCTCCATTGATAGGCATTAAATGCTGCTGTCGTTGAATTCGTTATTTTCTTCAATTGAGTATTCGGAATGTTTGGTGCAGTAAATAATTCCCATGGTTGATTTTTATATGAATAACGAATAGCCAACGTTTTTTCGTCTGGAGAGATTGAAACTTCATGAGCTCCATCAGACGTTAAGATTGGAATCAGTTTTTTCGAAGCTATTTCCAATTTCCAAAACTCACGATTTCCAGGATGATTCCTGTTTCCTGTGATGTAGAAATGCTTCCCATCATTCGATAATTGTGCCTGATGAACTTCCCATTTTCCTGAAGTTAATTGGTGTTTCTCTTTCAGTTTGATAGAGTAGGTGTACAAATGAGAATACCCACTGTCTTCCGAGTGGAAATAAACCGTTTGACCATCATTCAACCAACCCAAAGTTCCTTCCTCTGCATTCCAACTAGAGATTCCAGGTCCTCCAATCCACGCTTCATCATGTTGATGTTCGATTTCAAAAACTTCTTTTGTCGCAAGGTCAATTAAAACAATCCACCTGTCTTTGTTATCATACGCTCTAATATCGCAAACAGCAACACTATTCGTAGTTGAGAACTTCAAAGAATGCATCACAATTTTTCGGTCCTTGTCATAAAGTGAAGCATCATTCAAATAACTTGGTTTTTTGCGAATATCACTCAATTTAGAAAAGTTGAGGATGAATACTGAATCTTGCTCGATAGAATAAATTCCCAAGCGATGACTTGGATCTTCATCACTCACTTTTGCACGAGCTGGACTTGCAAACGTATGCCCGTCTGAAGAAATGTGATTTTCAACATGTGTTTCTTTTTCTTTAGGGTATGCTGAAAGTCTAAATCCCACAAAACGGTTGTCAGGTGAAATCTGAATATTTTCGATTGCATCATCCCCAAAATAATACGATTCAGGAAATTTATAAATTGTTGTCTCTTGTTCTTTTCGCCAATCCTTGCGTTCTTTTTTATCTTGAAGAAATTGAAATAAATCAGCTTCTTCTTTTGTAACAAACGAATCATCCTTTTTTGATGGCTTTTCGTCCCCAGGTTGAAAATTGGTGAGTTGAATGATTGTTCCTGCTAATGCATTATAAGAATACACGTTGTTTTCTTGTTGAAAGCAAATGATATTTTCAAATTTCGTGCGTTGGATATTATAAATAGGGTAGGATGCTTGATAAATTAACGTTGAAACTTTTGTCTTCTTGTTATATGCAACTAATGCTCCTTCTATACTATAATAATTGATGAGGTTATTTCTTTGAGCATGATCAAATTCAAAGATTGATTTAGAATCTGCTTTTGCCGTCAAATTCGTTTTACCATTTACAAGGTAAGTATACGTTGAATTTCCAAGTTCATTTTGTGGATTCCATTCGAAGAAAATAGTTTGCCCATCTGCGCTCCAACGAATGCTTTCCGGCAGATTCCCAACGAACTCATTTCCTTTCATTATTTCCTTGATAGAAAGCGGTGAATTGTTCGGGATTATTTGACTTAAAACACTCTGATAAGAGAGGATTAGAATTGGAAGAAGGAACTTGAACATGTAAAAATCGTTTTTGTAAAAATAAGTATTTTAGAGTTTGAATTGAATTTTTTGAACTACCAATCATTTTTAAAAGCGTTGATGAAACAAAATCTAAACTGAAATAATTAAGGTCGAATTAAATTTTGAATTATTTGCATCCTCCCCCTTTTATCCCCCTCTAAAGGGGGAGATTTAAATTCTCATTCTAAAATTGAGTTTGAAGTTTTAGTGGGTCATGTTTTCCCCCTTTGGAGGGGGACTAAGGGGGAGGGATTTCCTTTTTAAACTATACATTTTTTTATGTAAGTCCCATAAATGAAGTTTTTCAACAGTCAAAAATCAAAGATTTTAGAACGAAACAAAAATATTTCTAACTCCTGAATTCCGAATTCCAAATAAAATACTATCTTTGCACCCTTAAATTAATTTATAAACCGGGGTTTCGAACCCTACATTGTAAAAACAAAAATTATGGCAACTAGAATTAGATTGCAAAGACATGGTAAGAAAAGCAAGGCTTTTTACCATATCGTAGCTGCAGACAGCAGATCAAAAAGAGATGGTAAATTCATCGAGAAATTAGGAATTTACAATCCAAACACAAACCCAGCAACAATCGATATCAATTTTGATCGTACATTAAGTTGGGTACAAGTTGGTGCTGAAATGTCAGACACAGCGCGTGCTATTTTATCTTACAAAGGTGTTTTGTACAAAAACCACTTAATTAAAGGTATCGCAAAAGGTGCTTTAACTGCAGAGCAAGTTGAAGAAAAGTTTGCAGTATGGTTAGCTGAGAAAGACAATAAAATCACTGGTAAAAAAGATGGTTTAGCTAAAAATGATGCTTCTGATAAAGCAGCTCGTTTAAAAGCAGAAACTGAAGCAAACGAAGCTAGAGCGAAAGCTGTAGAAGCGAAAAACAATCCAGTTGAAGTTGTTGAAGAAGCTCCAGTAGCGGAAGAAGCATCTGAAGAAGTTGTTGAAGAAACTCCAGAAGTTGAAGCAGTAGCTGAAGAGGTTGTTGAAGAAGCTCCAGTTGTTGAAGCAGTAGCAGAAGAAGTTGTTGAAGAGGCTCCAGTAGCAGAAGCTCCAGCTGAAGAAGCGGCTAGCGAAGAGGAAGCTCCAGCAGCAGAATAAATATTAGACATTGAATGAATAAAGCGGATTGCTTTCATTTTGGATATGTAGCGAAACTTCACGGATTTAAAGGTGAAGTTTCGCTGTTTTTAGACGTTACGAATCCAGAAGATTATGTAACGCTCGATGCCGTTTTTGTTGAAATAAACGGACAATTATCCCCCTTCTTTATTAAATCCTTTAAGTTAAAAAACAACGGTTTCGCCGCTGTGAAATTTGAAGGAGTTGATACAGAAAACGCAGCTAGAGTAATGTTGCGTAATAACCTTTATTTGCCCGCTCAAATTTTACCAAAACTTTCAGGAAAGAACTTTTACGATCATGAAATAGTTGGTTTTAAAGTAATCGATGTGAATTATGGTGAAGTGGGAATTATGGAGTCAGTTATTGACTTAAAAGTAAATCCTTTGCTACAAATCATGAACGGCAAGAAAGAAGTGCTTATTCCCTTGATTGAAGGAATTGTTGAACAAGTTGATCGAAAGAACAAAACATTAACAATCAACGCACCCGCTGGATTAATAGAATTATATTTAGCATAATGAATCTTGACTTTTACCTTTTTTGTTCCTGAGCTGACTCCACTGAGCTCGTCGAAGTGTGTCGAAGGATTACTTTTTTCCCCTGAGCTTATTGAAGGGTCCTTTGTCTTTTAGTCCTTTGTCTTTTTATCCCTTTAAATGCCTCCCTTTTTATTTAAACATTTTTCTATAACACAAGATCGTTCAGCTTTAAAAGTTGGAACGGATGCAATGCTTCTTGGTGCGTTCATCAATTCTGAACATCAACACCTAGGTTTGGATATTGGAAGTGGAACAGGCGTTTTATCACTCATGGTTGCGCAAAAGAATCCTAATATTCAAATTGATGCAATTGAATTGGATAGTGAAAGTATAGTTGATTGTCAAGAGAATTTCACTCATTCAAACTGGTCAGAACGGTTATCAGCCATTTCAGCAGATTTCTTGCATTATTCCTTTGATAAAAAATATGACCTCATTTTTTCCAATCCGCCATTTTTTCAAAATTCCTTAGTAAACGAAAATCACAGAGCTGCAGTTAGTAAACACGCCGTTCATTTGCCGTTCGACCAATTATTTAAAAAAGTTTCAAGTTTACTATCTGACACTGGTTGTTTTTGGATCATTTTTCCTTTTGATGATTTTGAAAAAGTTCATGCTCTTGGCAAATCGAATGGAATGTTGATCGAAAATAAAATCACCATAGAAAGTAAATTAAGCGTCCCAACGCGAATAATTCTTTCCTTTCGAAAAACCGTAAATCAAGTATTAGAAAAATCGCTTGTAATTCGAAATTTAGATAATTCTTTTTCAGATGAATACATTGAATTAACCAAAGAGTTTCACGGTAAAAAATTACATTAATTTAATCGATAGAAAATAGTGTTTTAACATCAGTATAAATAAGATTGCCTTTTTTTTAAAAGATTCTTTGAAAATTGATAGTAAAGATGAAACTAAACAATAAATTTGCGTAGGTTTTTTTAATTGAGTTGAAATTTGGTAGTTTTCGTAACTCTCATTCTCTTAAAAAACAAAAGATTTATTGACTAAATTGATTTAAGATATGAAATCAACGAGTATAGATTATTTACCAATATTACTGCAGATTATTGTAGTTGGCGGTTTTGTGATGTTTGTATTGTTCATCACCCAATTTTTAGGACCAAGATTACATTCTAAAAAGAAAGATTCCAACTGGGAATGTGGAATTGAATCAGTTGGAGACGCTCGTTTTCCTGTTTCTGTTCGTTATTTCATGACTGCAATTCTTTTCGTGTTGTTCGATGTAGAAGTTATCTTCTTCTATCCATACGCAGTCAATTTTAAAGCATTAGAACTAGAAGGGCTTTTCGCTGTTATACTATTTGTAGCCTTTTTCTTAATAGGCTTTTTCTATGTACTTAAAAAAGGAGCTTTAGAATGGGAAAAATAGAAGACTTAGAAGTGTTTAATGGTGAAGGTTATCAACTTTCACGCTTAGATAAAGTAATAGCTGCTGCTAGAGCGAACTCTGTTTGGCCATTGCCATTCGCAACATCATGCTGTGGAATTGAGTACATGGGTTCAATGGGAAGTAACTACGACGTGGCACGTTTCGGGATGGAAAGAATGTCCTTCTCACCAAGACAAGCAGATCTTTTAATTGTAGCTGGAACAATTTCGAAAAAATTAGCACCAATTCTTAAACAAGTATATGAGCAAATGTCTGAACCGAAATGGGTTTTGTCGGTTGGTGCATGTGCTTCTTCAGGAGGAATTTTTGACACATATAGTGTTTTGCAAGGAATCGATAGAGTAATTCCAGTTGATGTATACGTTCCAGGATGCCCGCCAAGACCAGAGCAAATTATCGATGGTATTATGAAAATTCATGAATTAGTAAAACATGAAGGAATAAGAAATCGCTATTCAGAAGAATATAAAGCGAAGTTGGATAAATACAATATTGAGATAAATGGCAAGTAAATTGACAAACGAAGCGGTAATCGAGCGAATCAAAGGTCAATTTGGTTCTGATATTTTATCGTCTGAAACTCCTTACGATTTTTTGACAATCGAAGTTCAAGCGAACAAACAACACGAAATTATTGAATGGTTGAAAAAGGATGAAATGTTAAAAATTTCGTTTTTGACAAATCTTGGTGGAGTGCATTATCCAGAACAAGCCGGGAGAGAATTTGCTGTTGTTTATCACTTACAAAGCATGGTGAACAATTTCCGATTGAGACTTAAAACATATGTTTCGAAAGAAAATCCAGAAGTTGCTTCTATTGTAGATTTATATGTTGGTGCAAATTGGATGGAAAGAGAAACGTTTGATTTCTTTGGAATTACTTTTAAAGGTCATCCTAATTTAGTGAGAATTTTGAACGAAGATTCAATGGATTATTTCCCAATGAGAAAGGAATACCATTTAGAGGATGCGACTAGAGAAGATAAAGACGACCGATTCTTCGGAAGATAAAACTACAGCGTTATGAGTACTTGGGAAGAAGAAAAAATACACGACGATGGAACATACGAATCATCACTTGATACAATTGATGGTAGTATTGCAACATTAAATCTAGGACCTACACACCCTGCAACACACGGTATATTTCAAAATATTCTGAAAGTTGACGGTGAAAAAATTCTTGGTTCAGAACAAACTATTGGTTACATCCACAGAGCGTTTGAAAAATTAGCTGAAAGAAGACCTTATAATCAAATCACGACAATTACTGACCGATTGAACTATTGTTCATCTCCTATTAATAATATTGGATGGCACATGACAGTTGAGAAATTGATTGGTGCTGAAATTCCAAAACGTGCGCAATACATGCGTGTTATCATCATGGAATTAGCAAGGATCTCAGATCACTTGGTGTGTAATGCCGTAATTGGTGTTGATACTGGTGCATTGACAGGATTTACTTATTTGTTCCAACAACGTGAAAAAATATACGACTTATTCGAAGAAGTATGTGGTGCGCGTTTGACAACAAACATGGGTCGAATAGGTGGATTTGAAAGAGATTTCTCTCCTGCCTTTAATGAAAAATTAAAAGCATTTTTAAAGGATTTCCCAAAAGTGTTTAATGAGTTTGATGCCTTGTTGTCTAGAAATAGAATTTTCATGGACAGAACAAGAGGTGCTGGACCTATTTCTGCTGAACGTGCTTTAGAATATTCATTTGTTGGTCCAAATTTGAGAGCAGCAGGTGTTGATTATGATGTGCGTGTCATGGAACCATACTCGTCTTATGAAGATTTTGATTTTGAAGTGCCAGTTGGAACTACAGGTGATACATACGATCGTTTCCAAGTGCGACAAGAGGAAATTCGTCAGAGTTTAAGAATCATTGAACAAGCATTGGCAAAAATGCCGGAAGGAAGTTACAAGGCGGATCTTCCAGAATTTTATTTACCTCCGAAAGAAGAGGTGTATAACAACATGGAAGCTTTAATCTATCACTTTAAAATTGTAATGGGTGAAACGCCAATTCCAGCAGGAGAAGTGTATCACTGTGTTGAAGGAGGAAATGGAGAACTTGGTTTTTATTTAATTAGTGATGGTGGAAGATCTCCTTACCGTTTACAATTTAGAAGACCTTGTTTTATATATTATCAAGCATATCCTGAAATGATTACAGGGTCGTCAATTAGTGATGCTGTATTGACATTAAGTAGTATGAATGTAATCGCTGGTGAATTAGACGCATAATTATGAGTAGCACACACGTTGATTTAAGTAAAAGACACTCTGAAACACCATGTTTCAGTGCAGAAAAACTGGCTGAAGCTCAAAAGCTGATGAGCCTTTATCCTGAAGGAAAACATAAAAGTGCGTTGATTCGTATTCTCCACATGGCCGAAGAAGAATTCGGTGGTTGGTTGAGTATCGAAACAATGGATTACGTTGCAGGAATAGTAAACATTGAACCAATTGAAGTATACGAAGTAGCGAGTTTCTACACGATGTTCAATTTGGATCCAGTTGGAAATTATGTATTTGAAGTGTGTAGAACTGGACCTTGTATGTTGGTTGGAAGTGACAATATCATTTCATACATTGAAAATAAATTGGACATCAAAGTTGGTGAAACAACGAAAGATGGAATGTTTACATTGAAAACAGCTGAATGCTTAGGAGCATGTGGTTATGCACCGATGCTACAATGTGGTAAAAAGTACCATGAGCATTTAACAAATGAGAAAGTTGACGAATTGATTGCTGCTTACCGTTCAGGTGAGTTGCCAAAATAATTACAAAAAAGCATGGCAAGAAAGTTACTTTTAGAACATGATAGTGTACCTGGAATCGAAACCTTTGAGGTGTATCGAAAACATGGTGGTTATCGTTCTGTAGAAAAAGCCTTAAAGAAAATGTCTCCTCAAGAAGTTGTTGAGGAAGTTCAAAAGTCTGGTTTAAGAGGTAGAGGTGGAGCTGGATTCCCAACAGGGATGAAATGGTCTTTCCTTGCGAAACCCGAAGGTGTTCCAAGATATTTATTGTGTAATGCTGACGAAAGTGAGCCTGGAACATTCAAAGATCGTTATTTGATGGAAAAACTTCCGCATTTATTGATTGAAGGAATGATCGTTTCAAGTTATGCTTTGGGTGCAAATTTATCGTACATCTATATTCGTGGAGAATATATGTGGATTTTAGATATTCTTGAAAAGGCAATCGATGAAGCCTATGCAAAAGGATTTTTAGGAAAAAATATCTTAGGATCTGGTTTTGACCTTGATTTACGTGTTGCTCCAGGCGGAGGTGCATATATCTGTGGGGAAGAAACGGCTTTGATTGAATCACTTGAAGGAAAAAGAGGAAATCCAAGAATGAAACCACCATTCCCAGCTGTTAAAGGTTTGTGGGGATGTCCAACTGTGGTAAATAACGTTGAAACATTAATGGCGGTTGTTCCAATCATCAATGAAGGTGGTGACGAATATGCTAAAATTGGAGTCGGAAAAAGTACTGGGACAAAATTAATATCTGCAGGTGGAAATCTTGCTCGACCAGGAGTTTACGAGCTTGAAATGGGTCTTTCTGTTGAAGAATTTATTTATGGTGACGATTGGTGTCGTGGAATTGCAAATGGTAAGAAGTTGAAAGCGTGTGTGCCTGGAGGTTCTTCTGTTCCAATTTTACCAGCGCATTTAGTTACAAAAACGGCTGCAGGTGAAGATCGTTTGATGACATACGAAAGTTTGGCTGATGGTGGATTTGCAACTGGTTCTATGTTAGGTTCAGGTGGATTCATCGTTTTTGATGAAGACCAATGCATCGTTCGAAACACATGGAATTTTGCACGTTTCTATGCACACGAATCATGTGGACAATGTTCACCATGTCGTGAAGGAACGGGTTGGATGGAAAAAGTCTTGAACCGTTTGGAGCATGGACAAGGAAACTTGCGTGATATTGACTTGTTAGAAGAAATCAATAAGAAAATCGAAGGAAATACAATTTGCCCGCTTGGTGATGCGGCAGCATGGCCAGTAGCAGCAGCAATTCGTCATTTCCGAGAAGAATTTGAATGGCACGTTTCTCACCGTGAGGAATCGCAAACGAGAAATTATGGCTTGTTGAAAGAGTCATTAGTAGGATAAGAGGTTAAACGCTTTTAAGCAAAAAAAATAAATTTATTATGGTAAAAGTTACCATTGACGACATCCAGATAGAAGTAGAAGACGGGACATCAATCCTGAACGCTGCTCGTTTAATTGGAGGAGAAGTGGTGCCGCCTGCAATGTGCTACTACAGTAAACTTCCAGGAACTGGAGGAAAATGTAGAACATGTTTAGTAGAAGTTGCTGCTGGTTCTGAAAAAGATCCACGTCCAATGCCGAAACTAGTTGCTTCTTGCTCTACACCAGTGCAGGATGGAATGATTGTAAAAAACAAAACAAGTGAAAAGGTTCATACGAATCGTGGCGCTGTTGTTGAGTTTTTATTAATCAATCACCCATTAGATTGCCCAGTTTGTGATCAAGCGGGTGAATGCCATTTGCAAGATTTAGGTTTTGAGCACGGTTCTGAAGGTACGCGTTACGAAGAGGAAAGAAGAACATTTGATCCAATTGATATCGGGAACAAGATCAAATTGCACATGAACCGTTGCATCCTTTGCTACCGTTGTGTGCATGTTGCAAATCAATTGACAGACAAACGTGTGCACGGTGTTTTGAATCGTGGTGAACATACAGAAATAAGCACGTACATTGAAGCTGCAGTAGAAAACGACTTCTCAGGAAACATGATTGACGTGTGTCCAGTTGGAGCGTTAACAGATAAAACATTCCGATTCAAAAGTCGTGTTTGGTTCTTAAAACCAATGGAAGCGTCTTGTGAATGTACAAAGTGTTCTGGTAAAACAGTCGTTTGGATGTTTGGAAATGAAATCTACAGAGTTACAGCAAGAAAAGATAAATACGGAGAAGTTGAAGATCAAGACGGTAAAGCTGGATGGATTTGCAACGAATGTCGTTTTGAGAAAAAAGATCCTGCACAATGGAACATCATTGGACCAAGAACGATTAACCGTCATTCGGTGATTTCTCAAGGAAAATATAGTGCTGCAAGAGCTAATTCACAAAAAAAGATAGAGAATGAGTGAACTGATTGAGAAATTCATTGTAATCGTTGTTTTATTTACAGTGTCATTAGGTGTTGCTGCTTACGCTACCTATTTTGAAAGAAAAGTGGCTGCTTGGTTTCAAGACCGTATCGGTCCAGATAGAGCAGGGCCATTTGGTATTCTTCAACCATTAGCAGACGGTGGAAAATTATTCTTCAAAGAAGATTTCATTCCCGAAAAAGCAGAGAAATGGTTATTTATCTTAGGACCTGGAATTGCAATGTTCGTGGCCCTGATGACAGGTTGTGTGATTCCTTGGAGTACAGCGCTTGAATTCGGAGAAAATATCGTTGAAATGCAAGTTGCAGATGTCAACATTGGAATCTTATTCATCATGGGCTTTTTGTCAATCGGTGTGTATGGAATTATGATTGGTGGATGGGCTTCAAACAACAAATTCGCCTTGTTTGGTGCTATTCGTGCAAGTTCTCAAATGATTTCATACGAACTAGCAATGGGAATTTGTGTGATTACGATTGTCATGATGACAGGAAGTTTGAGTTTAAAAGACATCGTTAATCACCAACACGGTTTTTGGGCAGACGGTTATTTTACTTGGAACGTGTTCAAGCAACCGTTAGCATTTATCATCTTCTTTATATGTGCATTGGCAGAAACGAATCGTGCACCATTCGATTTACCAGAATGTGAAAGTGAATTAATTGGAGGATACCATACAGAATACGGTTCTATGAAAATGGGATTCTATTTGTTTGCTGAATACACAAGTTTATTCATATCATCAGCTGTAATTGCAGTATTGTTCTTCGGAGGATTCAACTTCCCAGGAATGGATAATTTTGAAGGAAACACATTAGCACTTTTAGGAATTGCAGCAATGTTTGCAAAAACATTCGTCTTCATCTTCATTTTCATGTGGATCCGTTGGACAATCCCACGTTTCCGTTTCGATCAATTAATGCATTTAGGTTGGAAAAAATTAATTCCAATCTCTCTGATTAACATGTTAGTTACAGGTCTTGTCATTGCCTACAATGAAGGCTGGTTTAATTAAGTATTTATAAGCTATGCAAAGTTTAACAGATAGAAAAAAAGTTGTTGGTAATAAAGAGATGACCTTTAAGGAAAAACTCTATTTACCTGCTATTTTCAAAGGAATGGGGATTACATTTAGTCACTTGTTCCGTAAACACAATACCTTGAGATACCCAGAAGTAAAACGTGAGTTTGCTCCTGTTTATAGAGGACAACACGTTTTGAAAAGAGACGAACAAGGACGCGAAAATTGCACTGCTTGTGGATTATGCGCTGTTGCATGTCCAGCTGAAGCAATTACAATGGTTGCCGGAGAACGTAAAAAAGGAGAAGAAGGACTTTACAGAGAAGAGAAATACGCTGAAATGTATGAGATCAACATGCTTCGTTGTATTTTCTGCGGTTTGTGTGAAGAAGCGTGTCCGAAAGAAGCAATTTTCTTGACTGACCGACTTGTGCCGTCTACATTTGAAAGAGATGAATTTATTTATGGTAAAGACCTTTTGGTAGAAGATGTAAATCTTCGTATTGATATTACGAAAAGACAACTTACCGGTAAAAGAACTGAGAAATGAATTTAGAAACAATCGCAATTATCTTGGGTGGATTAACTATCGGTTCAGCACTGATGGTTATTATCAGTAAACACCCTGTTCGAAGCGTACTATATTTAGTATTGACTTTCTTCATGATTTCAGCCAATTACATTTTGATGAATGCACAATTTATCGCTATTGTAAACATCATCGTATATGCGGGAGCAATCATGGTATTATTCCTTTTCGTACTGATGTTACTGAACTTGAGTCGGGAAAACGAACCCAAAAGCAGTATCATGGTGAAATTAAGCGCTGTCATTGCTGGCGGAACGTTATTCACTGTTTTTATCGCAGCGTTGAAAGATGGCGTGGCGGTAGCAGCAACAACTGCGACAGATGCTGACAGTATCGGTTTGGTTGAAAGCCTTGGAAGGTTATTATTTACGAAATATGTTTTACCGTTTGAAATGTCTTCAGTACTGTTTATTGCCGCAATGGTAGGTGCTGTGTTATTAGCGAAACGTGAAAAACAAATAATAGAATAAGTATGGTTTTAGCAACTATTTTCCAAAATGGTGTTTCGATAGAATTTTATATCGTTCTGTCCACCATATTATTTGTCATCGGAATGATTGGCGTAATGATTCGTCGAAATGCAATTATTTTGTTGATGTGCATCGAATTAATGTTGAATGCAGTAAACCTGTTGATGGTTGCGTTCTCAACTTATTTTGGTCAGGCTGACGGACAAATCTTCGTGTTCTTTATCATGGTTGTCGCAGCGGCAGAAGCTACTGTTGGACTTTCAATCTTGGTAATGGCATATAGAAATCTTCGCACGACTGATGTCAGTATTTTTAACAAATTAAAAGGATAAGCGATGTCAGTAGATCAATTAATATTAATGATTTTGGCGTTACCTCTTTTAGGAGCGCTTATCAATGGTACGCTGGGAAAAAACATGTCAAAGCAATTAGTAGGTTCAATCGCTACAGTTGTGATGTTTGTTTCTTTCGCACTTGCTTTAATGGTTTTCAATTCAAACCATACCACTCAACTGATTCAGTTATTTGATGTCATCAAATTGGATGATTTCACTTTGCACGCACGTTTACAAGTAGATTCGTTGTCTATCTGGATGACATTGATTGTAACAGGTGTTGGTTCATTGATTCACTTGTTCTCAATGGGCTACATGAGCCACGATAAAGGATATTACAAGTTCTTTACGTATTTGAACTTGTTCATCTTTGCGATGTTGATTCTTGTGCTTGGAAGCAACTACTTCATGTTGTTCTTCGGATGGGAAGGAGTAGGGATTTGTTCTTACTTGTTGATTGGTTTCCATTACAGCGACGAACAAAAAGGAATGTTGAACGGTGTTGCAGCGCGCAAGGCGTTCATCATGAACAGAATTGGTGATTTAGGATTGCTAATCGGTTTGTTCTTAATCTTGTCACAGTTTGGAACATTAGAATACACAGAATTAGCAGATAAATTGACAATCGAAAACATTGAACCATCAACGTGGATGATGTTTGGAATCACTCTTTGTTTATTCATCGGTGCAACTGGTAAAAGTGCGCAAATTCCATTGTTCACGTGGTTACCAGATGCGATGGCGGGACCAACTCCTGTTTCAGCATTGATTCACGCAGCAACGATGGTAACAGCAGGTATTTTCTTGGTTGTTCGTTCCAACTTCATGTTCGAAACACCGGGAGCACAAATCACGCAAGACATCATGTTGTACGTTGGTTTAGCAACTTCTTTGGTTGCAGCGTTCATTGCGATGCGTCAAAACGACATCAAAAAAGTATTGGCGTATTCAACTGTTTCACAATTGGGATTGTTGTTCGTTGCATTGGGAATGGGAGCGTACACTGCTGCGATGTTCCACGTTACAACACATGCATTCTTTAAAGCACTTTTATTCTTAGGATCGGGTAGTGTGATTCACGCCATGTCCGACGAACAAGATATTCGTAAAATGGGTGGATTGAGAAAATTTATTCCGATTACACATGCAACATTCTTAATTGGAACATTGGCAATTGCTGGTTTTCCATTGTTATCAGGTTTCTATTCAAAAGACGAAATTCTTGCACATGCTGTAATGCACAGTCCAGTGATTTATGCAATCTTGATGGTTTCTGTTGCGATGACAGCGATTTACATGTTCAGATTATATTTCATAACGTTCCATGGTTCTTTCCGCGGATCAGACGAAGCAAAACACCATTTGCATGAAAGTCCAAAAAGTATGACAATTCCATTGTTGGTTTTGGCAATTCTTTCTGTATTTGGAGGATTATTGAATTTACCAGGTGTCATTCTTGCGAAAGGAACACATTGGATGTCACATTATTTGGAGCACAATACACGTGGACTTGAATTAATCAAAACAGAACATCTGACAAACAGTCAAGCGATGCTTTTAATGGGCGGTGCTGTATTGATGACGATCATTATTCTATTTGGAACATTTGTCGTGTATGTGAAACGCAATAGCGTTGCGAAATCTGACGAGCAATTGAAAGGATGGGAATTGGCGTCGAACCAAAAATTGTATTTCGATGAGATTTACAATGCCTTGTTTGTGAAACCAATTGAATGGATTTCAGTGAAATTACACCAGTTTGTAGAATTGTTTGTCTTGAATAAATCAATTCTTGGATTTGTTGGATTGATCGATAAATCAGGAAACATTGTTCGCAAATGGCAATCTGGTATTGTAGCGAGCTATTTGTTTTGGATGGTTGTTGGAATCGTTGGATTAGTAGTGTATTATCTTGTAAAATTTTAAGTTTTGGAAATCTATATTATACCCTTATTATTTGCGCTAATTGCAGCTATCGCACCTAAGAATTTGGTGAAGCACGTTGGATTAGTTGGAGCACTTTCATCCTTGGTCGTTACGCTTACACAAGTTGTTTCGTTTTCACCAGCTGAAACAGTGACCTTGTTTGATCCTAATTTCATCACTTCTTTTGGATTGACATTCAAAATGGGCTACGACGGAATGGGCTTGTTCATGGTCTTGTTAACGAATGTCATGATTCCAATTATTTTGTTGAGCAACTTGAACCGCAGCATTGCAAATGAGAAATCATTCAATTCAATGGTCATGTTGATGCAATTTGGATTGGTTGGTGTGTTCACCGCAATGGACGGAATCATGTTCTACGTATTCTGGGAATTGACATTGATTCCAATTTTCTTAATTGTTTTATGGTACGGAGCACCTGAACGTAAAAACATCTTGATCAAATTTTTCATCTATACGTTTGTTGGATCTTTGGGAATGTTGTTATCGTTGATGGCTTTAGGAACGTATGCAAAAGATTTCTCGCACGAAAGTTTGGTAGCGATTCAATTGGTTCCTAAAACGGCCTTTTGGATCATGGGTGGATTCTTTTTAGCATTCGCTATTAAAATTCCATTGTTCCCATTCCACACGTGGCAGCCGACAACCTATACCGTTGCTCCAATGGCTGGAACGATGTTGTTATCTGGTTTGATGTTGAAAATGGCTTTGTTTGGAATGATTCGTTGGATGATTCCTTTGGCGCCAGAAGCAATGGCAGATTTTAAATGCATCGTCATCACACTTGGATTGATTGGCATTTTATACGCAGCAATCATTGCGATTAAACAATCGGATATCAAACGTCTTTTTGCTTTTGCTTCAATCAGTCACGTTGGTTTGATCGCAGCAGGAATCATGTTGTTCGACAAAGAAACGCTTTCAGCAGTATTCATTCAAATTGCGAATCACAGTTTAGTAGCAGTAGGTTTATTCTTAGCGGCAGGAATTTTAGAAAAACGACTTGGAACGCGCACACTTTCAGAAATGGGTGGTGTAGCGAAATTGGCTCCTAAGTTCGGATTCTGGTTTGCGGTCATTGCATTTGCATCCGTTTCAGTTCCGTTCACTTCTGGATTCATTGGAGAGTTTTTATTGTTGAAAGGCTTATACGGCTATAATTGGATGGTTGGATTAGCTGCTGGAACTACTTTAGTGTTTGGCGCAGTTTATACGCTTAGAGCTTACCAATTGAGCATGTATGGCGCTCCGAAAATGGAAAGCTTCAAAGATTTAACATGGAACGAGCTTTTAGCGTTCTTCCTGATTACCGTTTTTATTCTCATCATCGGGGTGTATCCTCAAGTAGTGATTGATTTTGTTGGACCTAGCTTGGATAAATTATTCCTTTCTATGCAAGCTTCAAATACCTTAATACCATAATATGGACGCGTTAATTGTAGTTTTTGTTACAGGATTGATTTCCATGTTTATCGCAATGGCGAATAAGCCTGCGTATGTCTTGATAACCGCAGTTGTTGGTTTATCCACAGCACTTGTTTTGATGATTTCTTCCTGGTTCAATCCAGCTTTCATTCAGATTACTTATGAAGGATTGGAATTCGATAAAGTGGCGATTCTTTACAGTGTGTTGGCAATGAGTTTTACCTTGTTGATCATTGTTGGTGGTTATTCGTACTTCAAAAAAGAAGTAGAACACACAGGAGAATACATTTCTTTGTTGTTGTTCTCTTTGGTTGGAGCACTGTGTATGATTGCTTTCACAGATTTGTTCATGTTCTTCTTAGGATTAGAAATTCTTTCGATTCCAATCTACGTATTGGCTGGAAGTAAAAAGAAAAACATTCTTTCTTCTGAAGCGTCGTTAAAGTATTTCTTTACAGGTGCTTTTGCAACGGGTATTTTACTTTTCGGAACGGCTTGGGTGTATGGCGCAACAGGTTCATTTAAATTGAATGAAATCGCTTTAGCAATCAACGACGGAACGGCTCAAGGCCCACTTTTATCGATTGGTGTGTTAATGATGATGGCTTCGTTCTTATTCAAAGTAGGAGCAGCGCCTTTCCATTTTTGGAGTCCAGATGTATATGGTGGAAGTCCAAACATCGTGACAGGTTACATGGCAGCGGTTGTGAAATTAGCTGGTTTGTTTGCCTTCATGAAATTGTTCACGTTCGTATTTGGTGACTTACACAGCTTGTGGTCTGGTGCTTTGTTTGGTTTAATCATCTTAACAATGTTTGTTGGAAACCTTTCTGCTTTAGGACAAACAAAGTTCAAGCGTTTATTAGCGTATTCAAGTATTGCGAACGCAGGATATGCGCTTTTAGCAATCATCGTTCAAGATTTCGAAAGTGTTTGGAACTTATGGATTTACCTACTAGGATACGGTTTCGCAGTGATTGCATTGATCATCATTTCATTGATTGTAAACAACGAAGACGACGATATCTCCGCTTACAAAGGCATCGGACGTAAAAACCCATTAATTGGTATTGTGATGATTTTGGCGCTTTTATCAATGGCAGGTGTTCCACCATTAGCTGGTTTCTTTGGTAAGTTCATGGTGTTCTCAAGTGCATTCAACGAATACCCAGTTTTGGTGATTCTAGCAGTTGTAAACTCAGGAATCGGAATGTTCTACTACTTACGTTTATTAATGACCGCAATGTCTAAAGAAGACAACGAAGTAGTGGCAACCCTAAAACCAACGATCATGCAATACATCGTATTGGCTGTTTGTGCAGTGGGGTTGATAGTGGGTGGTTTGATTACGATTTAAGAGAAGGATTTATAGAAATTGAAAAGGGTTGACGAAAGTTGACCCTTTTTTTTGTGGGGGATTAGATTAACGTTTGGCAGCTAACCGCAGGAGCAGCTTTCTAAAATTATTGTTTTGCGAAAGTAGTGATTAGATTGGTTCAATTGATTTATTTAAACGAAGACAGATTCTGCTCTTGTGGGTAGGTGCTGTTATAGCTATTTCATTATTAAATATTTTTCTCGTGTACCATATTCATAGCCAGTTAGACCGAATTTTTTCGTCTAAAAAACTATCCTAATTACTATATCGGGAAGCACTGTTGATTACTATGCAAGGTGTATCTTTCAAGTATTTCTTCAATAAAATTGGATTAATAAAGTCTGATATCTTCGACAAAAAAACGTAGGATTTTATTCTTTTTAAGTTATTTCTGGTAAAAGGGGGTGCTAACTTCATCAAGTTAGAGGAAGGACATTATTAAAGGTTTCGGGTTTGACGAAGGTGGCGGGTTGTAAGTGAACGTAAGCTTCCCCAAAAAACGAAACGTTTAAAAATAGAATTCGTAAACAATGAAGCTGGAGAAAAAATCAACATTTACAGAAACACAAATTGTTACTATTTTAAAGAAACAAGAGTTGTACTTAACAGTTAATGCTTAAGGATATCGCTAATAGTGTCGTTTAATTGCTTTGTAAATCGATTAGCAGCAGCTTCATTAAGGTGAGTAACATCCGTATAATCATCAAGTGTCCATCCTTTTTGTTCAGAGTAATTTACAAAGTGTACGTCACTGTTAGAGAATGATTTAATGAAAGTATTAAACTCAATAATGTCTTTACGCTCATAATTGACTAGTGCGTTCTTTCTTGCAGGCATCATCGTTAAAAAGACTTCTATTTCGTGCTTTTTGCAGTATTCAAGAATTAATTTAAAGTACTTTTCTTGAAAGGGTAATCGTTTAATTGAATACTTAGCTTTATCATCCTTTGTGGCTTGGTGTGGATTTAAATATTGTCCATTATCTCTTTGAAATCGAGGGCTACTCGAAGAAGAGAATAAATTTTGTAAATATTTCATTCTATTAACGTCTAGAATCATCGTTCTATCGAGAAATAGAGTATACGCATTCGACTCTGGATAGTCCTTTTTATAGTCGTCGTTCAGATAAGAATTGTAGATATAATTTCTTGTTGCCGATAGAACGTTAAACTGAAAATAGTCAACTCCGAGAACTAAATAATTGAAATCGATATCGTGTTCCTCCATCCAAATTATTTTGTAATAAATTTGATTGTAAGAGTCGTTATCATGTGAGAAATTAAAGGCTGGAATTTCTAAAACTGTTGGATTGATTCCTCTGTAAGTTCCAGAATTCCCTAGAATAACTAGGTCAAATGGTATTTCTTTCACTTTCTGAAAGCTCTTATCGATTTGCTGGCCTGTGCTTGGACCTTGTTCTTTTGCTATTTGCTCAGGTAGAATATATAAGGAAATAACAAAGTAAATTCCTAGTGACAGGAACGTAAATAAGAGCACTTTAACTAAGAATTCTTTCATCATCTTAAAATTGGAAATAAATGAACTCATGACTTTCAGTAGAGTATATAAATAACGAAGCGAAAAGTAATAAATAGAGTAACCATCTTAATGGACGAAACCATTTTAACCCGAGTTTAGCGATTGCATACTCCTGCTCTCTACCATACCATTCAATAAGCAGAAAAATGACAAGTAAACGAAGTTGCATTTTCGGTAAACTAATTGGTATTGAAAAAATTGAATCTGTAAAAATATTAGAGATATAAGTGAATGCATGGGTGAGGTCATCAGCTCTGAAAAAGATCCAAGCAAACACAGTTAAACTAAACGTAACTCCAATGGAAAACATATCTTTTAGATTAGGTATATAATTCCCTTTTGCAACAATTTCAAGATTATTTCTATTTGTATTAAATATTATTGAAGGCATTATATATAAAGCATTTAGAAATCCCCAAACAATAAATGTCCAATTTGCTCCATGCCAAAAACCACTTAGAAGAAAAATAATAAAGGTATTCCTAATCTTCATCCACATTCCTCCTTTACTGCCACCTAATGGAATGTAGAGATAGTCTTTAAACCAAGAAGAAAGGGAAATGTGCCATCGTCTCCAAAATTCGGCAATGTCTCTTGAAAAATACGGAAAAGCAAAGTTTCTTAAAAGGTCTATACCGAAAAGTCGAGCTGTTCCCAAAGCAATATCAGAATACCCTGAAAAATCACCATAAATTTGGAAAGTAAAAAATATAGCACCTGCAACAAGTGTGCTTCCTGAATAGTCTGCCGAATTATTAAAAATTTGATTTGCATATTCAGCGCATTGGTCAGCAATGACGACTTTCTTAAATAATCCCCATAAAATTTGTCTTAAACCATCTACTGCTTTAGTATAATCAAATGTTCTCTTTTTTTGAATTTGAGGTAAAAGATGAGTTGCTCTTTCTATAGGGCCAGCAACTAAGAGTGGAAAAAAACTAACGAAAACAGAATAATCTATAAAGTTCTTCTCTGCTTTTATTCGGTCTTTGTAAATATCGATTACATATGATAAACCATGAAACGTATAAAACGAAATTCCTACGGGTAAAATAACTTTTAATGTCCATGGGTTAACATGTAATCCTATGTCATCTAATGCACTTGCAAAAGATTCAGCAAAGAAATTGTAATATTTAAAAACACCAAGAAAACCAAGATTAACAGATATGCTTAACCAAAACCAAAACTTTTTTGACTTTTGATTTTTAGCGTCCGACATTTTTATTCCTGTAAAATAATCAAGCAGGGTTGAAAAAAATAAAAGGAATAGAAACCGCCAGTCCCAACAAGCATAAAAAAAGTAGCTTGAAACTAAGAGTAAAATATTTTGAAGTTTTAAATTTCCTTTTGTCGCAAACCAATAAATGAAAAATACAATAGGTAAAAAAATCGCAAAGTTTAATGAGTAAAAAAGCATATTATCTGTCTATTTCTGTAATGTTTGTTTATAGCACTGTCTTTTTTAGCATGACGCACAACTTATTTATATGCGATCAAAATGTACCCAAAATATCCAAATTTGGATGTATTGACGAACAAATTAACCTCAATTTTCAAAAAAAAACAAACCACTCCTACCTTTCCAACAAAGAACTCAAGTGGCCATTCCTTCAAAACGAGTTCAATCTAGCAAGAATCTTATTGGTTTGCAACGGTCTGTTAAAAGGAAGTGCTTTTTGTTGAAAAAACGGGAGTTTTCAACTATTTGAAGTAGGTGAAAACCGTTGTTATAGGTGTCCAAAGATTTTATTGTAGATTGATAGAAACCATATAAATTTATTCATCATCTATGTCATTGTCCTTTTTTCCTTTCCAACTTTCACTGTCTATAAGTTCTTTTAATTTTCGATACATTTCTTTGTCGTCTTCATAAAATTCAGATTCAACATCAATAAGTTTTAATCCCAATTCATAATAAGCTTTAGAATTTTTTATTTGACCCAAGTCACAATGAAGTTGAGAAATGAATCCTATAATGTCAATTATCATCGATTTGTTGCTAGAATAATTACTCATTTCCATTGCAAATTTTCCGTCTGTGATTGCTGATAGAAATAGTCCTTTCTTTGCTTGTTCAACCGCTCTTTGAAAAAATATATCTGTTTGTTCAAAGTATTGTTCGCCAAATTTTTCTACTATTTGGTTTTTAAAAGAAAGAAAGTCATCGTTGATATTTATTTCGTTTTCCATTTTTGAAATACATTTTATTCTTTTTCAAAAATTACCTTATCCATTATTACGTATTCTTTTGTTCTTTCACCTTCAAATACGTAATTGTATAATTCAACTTTGTCTGAAAGGTTATTTAACCTAACTGAAGTTTTTGATGTTGGTGCATTCCAAACGGCAATTTTTCTGGTATTCCCATTCCAAGTTTTACCAGTAATTATTTTAACTAGTTCTATAATTAAAGCGCTTTTGGGAATTATTACCTTTTCTTCAAAGTCAATTGTTTGTTGCTTGACTTTATTATTTCTTAAAGATTTTAATTCTATTATGGCTAAATTGTTATTTGAATCTATCGCAAGGATGTCATTAACAATTCGTTTCTTATCGTTTAATTGAACAGCCATTTCAGAAGTGATAAATGTGAAATCCCCAAATGGTAAAATTCCATTATTGTTAAGAGAATGATTGATAATAAAAGCTTGTAAATTCTTTTCTTCAGTGATACGTCCTGTTTTCGTGAATTTTTGTTGTTCATTTATCTTTAAATACTTTTCCGCCTGTTCTAATGAGGTTAATCCACTTTTACCACGTTCGGGAGATAATTGGCTAACAGAAACAATTGAAAATGATTTAAAATTCCCTCTAAAATGCAATTGCTTTTCAAGCAAAAAAGCATGATGCTTATCATTTAATTCTTTAGCGAGTTTAAAATATTTTAAGTTCATATATTTTACAATGTTCCTAAATAACGCTCCTCAAGTTCCTTTGTCCATTCCGTGTTGTGAATATTTCTCAAGGTCCTTATGAAGTCGTCTAGGTGTCTTGGGTAAAAGCCTGTTAGTTCTTCATTTTCAGAATTAAGATGTTTGATATATTCGTTAATGCCGTTTTGGCAATGAGTATTTTCTTTAGGGAAGAGGAATACAAAAAAGCCTTCATCATAATCTTTGAGATGTGCAATCGATAGTAAATGGTCACGCCAAATTTGAGAAAGAGGCACTTGTTTTACATTTTCTAATGCATTTGGTTTGAAATATTTGTCTGTTGTTAATCGCGTGTATTCTTTTTGATGCTTATTAAAAGTATTATTTGCATTTTCTTTTGATTCTTCTCTTAAACTTTCCGAATATTTAACTTCTATTCCTATAAATCCTTTCTTGTTGTTGTTCGTATATTCAACAAAAACGTCAAATGCGGATCGGTCTCCAGTATATTCAATGTTTTGTCGTCCAGCAGAATATTCAAACCTAATTGAAGTAACTTTCTCAATTCTCGTTGGAAAAAGATTTTGGAAAAAGGTTGTAGCCAGCTCTAAGTCATAATGCAGTTCGCCAAACAAATTAAAGCACAAAGGCTGAGATGATAGTAAATTATTCCAAATTCTCGGTTCACTAATCATTGCACCGTCCTTTTTGGCGTTTGCCACAGCAATTGTTATGAGTTCTTTAATATTGTCTGTTAAATAATTTGCTTTGCTCGTTTTAGCAAATTCTATTTCTAAAAAGTTGCCAAGTTTTAATTCAGGATAACCTTTTTTGTCACGCCACTTACTTTGAAGCAGTCGGGCAAAAGCAGCATAGTCTGTATCCAAAGTGTAGTGGACATTGAATTTTATTTGCTCTTCTTTACTAGGACGAGTCATTGTGTGTTTTTATTTTTTGAGTTCAATCTACCAAGAATCTTATTGGTTTGCAACGGGTTTGTTAAAAGGAAGTGCATTTTGTTGAAAAAACGGGAGTTATTAACTAAAAACAAACTTGAAGCGGAAAGGATTTTTGTCTATCCTAAAAAACACCACGTATTTCAATCTTTTCCAATTTTTCGAATCGATTGAGATTTCTCATAACATGTTTTTTCTTTTCTTGTCAACGAACTTTTCAATTTGATTTAACTTTTCAAAATCCCATTTTTTGATTTTTCGCTTTGAACGAAATAAAGTCTTAGGTATTGGTCGTGGGGCTTCGCACTGTCTACAAGGCATGAAGTCTTGTCTTTTGATTATTTCCAACGTCATAGACTCATTTCTTACGGCTTCTACGATTTCGTAATACAGCAAGGGCCTACATTTAATGCGATTTTGAGGGTCACAATAATAACATCTTCGCAGCACAAATAGGTTTGATTGCATGATCCGACTTGAAGTTTCGACGTTACTTGAAACAATGAATACACGGTGGTCTTTACTTGTATCTGAACCGTAAAAAGTGGTGTCAATTTTTACCTGAAAGAGTGAGAGGTCTTTGTAGTTAGATGTGTATTTTATCTTGGTTGGAGTGCCCTGAACAATTAAACTCTCGAAACAATTACACTGATAAGTGTGCTTGTTTAATAACGTGTCGTAACGCAATTGAGCCGAAACGATATTTGGGATAAGAAAGAATAGAAACAAATATATTTTCATTGGGGAAACTTAAAATTTAAAATTCATTCCTTTTTATGGTTTGTTTATTTGAGTTTCATTAATACAAATATCAATTAATAATATCAAACCAACTAATGTCCCTTAGGGACGGATGTTCTAACAAATTGTTTTTTGGAAATGAAAATTAACCCCACAATTTTGTATAGTCCCTACGGGACACTATCGCAAATGATAAATCATTTGCTAGAGCTATGCAGTCCCTACGGGACATTTGTTGAAAACAAACGATTGATTCGAAAAGACAAAATAAACGCACCTAATTTTGTGCAGTCCCTGCGGGACAGATTTTAAAAACAAACGGTTGATTCGAAAAGACAAAATATTCGACCCGAAATTTTGTGCAGTCCCTACGGGACAGATGTTGAAAACAAACGGTTGATTCGAAAAGACAAAATATACGACCCAAATTTTATGTGTTCAATTTGGGACAGATGTTCAAAACAAACGGTTGATTCGAAAAGACAAAATATTCGACCCGAAATTTTGTGCAGTCCCTACGGGACAGATGTTGAAAACAAACGATTGATTCGAAAAGACAAAATATACGACCCAAATTTTATGTGGTCAATTTGGGACAGATGCTCAAAACAAACTGTTGATTCGAAAAGACAAAATATTCGACCCAAATTTTTTGCAGTCCCTACGGGACAGATATTGAAACAAATTGTTTTTCGAAATTCATTAAAAGCGATGTGCCAATTACGAAAAATACAAATGTAAATTAGTGCTTTCCAAATAAAAAATAATGTCCCGTAGGGACTGCATCGCTCTAGCAAATGTCAATTTGCGTATATTTTTTTGTCCCGTAGGGACTATACCATTCAACAATGCAGGTAAACATTAAATGTTTCAATAATGCCATTCGGTAAAAAATCACATCAATTCGTGGAATACATATTTTTCATTATAATCAATCTCAAATTTTTCTAGAAATGCGATATATTCATCATGAAATGATGTTTTTTTATGATGAATTTCTTGGTTGTCAATGTAATTTACAATTTTAGTAAGTTGTGATTGACCATAAGAAAAAGCACCATAACCTTCTTGCCATTCAAATTTCCTTCTGGTAAAATTATTTTCATTTATCCATTTAGATGAATTTTGTTTTACTGCTTTCATCAATTCTGAAAATGATTGAACAGGTTTGTATCCAACTAAAATGTGGATATGATCTTCAACCCCATTTATTGCAATAAGTTTATGTCCCAAACCATTAACAGTTCCTGTAATATATTTGTAAAGTTGATCTTTCCAATATTTTTCTATGACACCATTTCTGTATTTCACGGTAAATACAAATTGAATATAAATTTGTGTGTAGGTATTTGGCATAAAATGTATGAATGTGTTTAAATGTTAACTACCTGAAGATACGACTATTATTTTTTCAAACCAAACAGATAATTCGAAATGATAAAATAAATAATCCGAATTTTGTGCAGTCCCTACGGGACATTATCGCAAATGATAAATCATTTGCTAGAGCTATGCAGTCCCTACGGGACAGATGTTCATAGCAAATAGATAATTCGAAATGACAGAATAAACACCCTGAATTTTGGGTAGCCCCAAAAGGACAGATGTTTAAAACAATTTGTTTTCCGAAATTCATTAAAAACAAGTTCAATCTAGGAAGAATCTTTAACGTACGCAACGGGTTGGGGGGAGAAAGGTGTTTTGTTTGAACACATGAAGCTTCCAAGAAATCTACTGTTGAAAGACAGGGGATTTTTTTAGATGAATTTATACATTGTATTACTTTTATCACCTTCTTTTTCAAATAGCCCAAGTGCTATTCCTAATTTCAAATCACGACTTGCTGTTGCGGTAGAAATTTCTTGAAAAACGGACATGTACGCTTTTCTATTAAAGGGTACTTTGTTTGTTTCTGAAAAATAAGTCAACCGATCTTCAGAATTCATGACTTTCGCATTGAAATCGAGCAAAGTGGCTAATGATTCATCAATAACATTTAGCATATATTCGATGAATGGAGTCGAATTTCCAGAATTATCACTTTGCGCAAGAGCCGTGTAATAGGCTTGTTGTGTTTTATGGATCACGTTTTCAAAAGGTATAAATTCAAAGACCGGATATTGCTTCATCAGAATCAATGTTTGCCATAATCTTCCCATTCTGCCATTGCCATCGATGAAAGGATGAATGAATTCCATTTCATAATGAAAAACACAACTTTTAATCAATTGAATTTCCGAAGAAGACTTTAAATAGGCAAATAGGTCATTCATCAAAAATGGAACATTATGCGCTGGTGGAGCCATGTGGGCAAGTTTTTCTCCAGCAACAATACCAACGCCTCTTTTGCGAAATTTACCATTGTCAACAACGAGTCCGTTCATGAGTGTTTCATGAGCAGATAAAAAGGATTTTACTGACTCAGGATTGAAATTATGAAGCTGATTATACACCTTTATGGCATTCAACACTTCATTGACATCTTTCTCCGGCCCGATAACACGTTTGTTTTCAATGATTGCAGTAATCTGTTCTTCTGAAAGGGTATTTCCCTCAATGCTTAAGGAAGCATGAATTGTTTTTATCGTGTTTTCTTTTCTGAGTTTAAGGGACGGTTTATCGAGGTATTTTGCATTGACCTGACCAATCTTTTCCGAAATGGATGCAACTAAACGGAGTATTTCAGAAGTGATTTGATACGGCGGATTCATAACTGATACTATCATTTGATACTATCAAATATAAACTTTTTTATTGAATGGTGTGTTTAAAAGGAAGTACTTTTTGTTTATAAAAGAGGTGGTATTTCCTTCCTATTCAAATAACCATTTATAGTTTCTCATTTTAAATGAAAGGCCAAACCGACTTGTCCTGTTACGATACTTGTCCAGTTCTTACTTGCAAGTCCTTTTGTTTGGTTGATAACTGCTTCTGAATAAGGCGAGAACAAATAGGGGGTGTATCCGCACATAACATACGGCGATAAATAAGCCTTGTTTTTTAACTTAAAATAGTAGCCACATTTCACATTAATTTCCCCTCCAATTCCAAAAGCTTTTGAGTGCGTTTCATCGTAAATAAAAGGAGCTTCATTTAATCTTCTAAAAACCCCTGAACTTGTAACCGAAAGCATAAAATCGGTATAAAGCCCTTTCAGCTTTTCACTGTTTTCATAGTGGAGCACATAACCCATGTTTATGAAATGAAGGTTGATGAGATTGATTGAATTTTCATTTTCTGCCAAACTTCTGAAATAAGAATAAGATAGATTCAAACCCTGTTTTAGGTTTTTTGTAGATTTAAAGATGTACGAAATTGACGTATTCAACCCGTGCATAAGAAGTGGTTGCTTTTCAATTAAATCCGGACGACTAAAATTGTACGTCTGAATGGCTTTATCCCATTGATTGGAATACAAGTATTTATATCCTACATCTACTTTAACTTCTTGACCAGTTGCATGGAAGAACGCCAACATAAAAACAACACTTGCGGTTATATTTTTCATCCTTTAATGTCTTTTAAAAGATTCCCAACTTCTCTATATCCAGATTCCACCGCACCAAACACAGTTTGATGGTGACCGTTCACATTCATTGCTTCACCTGCGAAATAGATTTTTTTATCAACTGGCATTGCCGCAATATTTCGGGCATCACCCATTCCGATCGTACTGTAGGAATAGGCACCTTTTGTAAACGGTTTCGTTGTCCAATTCTCAACATGAGAAGAAACAAATGATGCGGAGGCTTGTCCATTGTACATGGCATCTAATTCTTGAAGCAAGGCATTTGTAATCGCAACATCACTTCCTAAAGCGGTCAAATAATCAGCTTGATCGCCCATTATAAAGGCCAATAAAATAGTATCGGACTGAATTTTCCCAATACTATCATCTGCATAGGCAGCGCAAATAGCACCACCGATAATGTTTTGGTCAAAGAATTTAGTGGTGAATTTCAAAAATACTTTCATGCCAGCACCCATTCCAATCTTCGAAAATGCGGTCGTTTTTTCTTCAGGCAAAGCAGGTAAAAATTGAATATCGGTTGATTTTAAGATCGATATTGGAACCGTAATGATTACTTTATTTGCCGTATACGTGTTGTTATTACTATCTGTTATCACAATGTCATCTTGCGAATAGTCAATTTTACTAACAATGGTATTTAACGAAATTTTGTCTTTTACATGCGTTGCGATTTGCTTGTCGATGAAATCAAAATAGGTTTCTTCAAATTTGAAATCTTCATCTCCAGAAACCCAGTTTTGTTCTTCTTGAACTTTCCAATAGGCAGAAATAAGCGACGCTGATGCTCCAGAATCTCCTGCAATATTTTCTACGATGTTTTTGTATTCATCTCCAAAACCTTGAGCGATTGCATAATCTTTAAAAGATACATCTGGAACGTTTTCCTCATTTGTAAATACGGCGTTGAGATCTTTTGGCAGCATTGAAACAAGTTGATTGTTGAACCAATATTTCTCTTCACTGTCATCTAACGTAATTTTTGTCCCTGACTTGTTGATTAAATCACCCAAGATGTTGTTTTGGCCATGTAACCATTGAGCTCCGAGATCAATAGGGAACGCTGCAAAACCATCTAAACGACCTAAACGTCCGCCATAGTTCGTATTCGCTTCTAAGATTTGAAAAGCAATTCCACGAGATTTTAAGATATAAGCGGCATACAATCCTGCTGCGCCAGCTCCAATAATAAGGACCTTGCCGTCATAGTTAATGTCTTCAAACAAGGTTTCTTTTCTACAAGAAGTGAAAAAAGTGGAAGGAATTAATAACCCTCCAAGTGAAAGTAAGCTTGTTTGCTTTAAAAATTTTCTTCTATCCATTTTACTTGTTAAAAAAAGCGATAACCAAACCCGTTTCATTACCGTGTTAAAGAGGTTATATCTAAAAACGAGTTCAATCTAGGAATAATCTTTAATTTACGCAATGGGTTTGGATGAGAAAGTGGATAATGTTTGGGAAAACAAATGCCAATTAATAATATCAAACCAATAATGTCCTATCGGACCAAATATCTCTAGCAAATTTCAATTTGCGTATTTTTTTTTTTTCCCGTAGGGACTATACAATCCAACATTAAAACGCACCGCGAAGTTTTGTATCGTCCCAAAGGGATAATAGTGCAAATGAAAAATTATTTGGTAGAGATTTAATTTCTCAATTACCGCCTGATTGACTGGAAAATGTTTGTTCCTAAATGAATAATTTTTTATGTAGTTGATATTTAGCATATATAATCCTTTGCCTCAACAAATCAACATCAACCTTACCTGTCCATTTGTTTCTACTGGTGCACGATGAACACAAGGTAAAACCTTACTCTCAGGATGGTCAATAGCTAAACGCCAAATGTGACCAAGACCTAAGTTGACAGGAATAGCGTTAGGTTTTACTTGATAATGTAAGTCAAAGAAAAATTCACTTAAAAAGGCTTCAAATCCTTCGTCTTCTGCTCCGTAGAGTTTTTGAAGTTCGTGCCGAATTTCGGGAATGAGAATTTTTTGATCTGCTTGTGAGTTGGGAATAAGTTCACTTGCATCGCCATAATACGTGCATAAAAAGGTATCAGTTGGAATAGGGGAGCGGTCTACATGATAAGAATAAACATCGGTTGGAAAAAACGGAAACGCATCATCTCGTTCATAGTATTTGATCAAATTAAGGATTGGAGAAGCACCATGATCCTTCAATAATTGCAAATCGCTTATTAGAATTTCACGTGCAAGATTTCCCTGTTCACTCAACTGAAGTGCACGAAGTTCCTGTTCACTCAGTTCTATCATGTTCCCGTCAAAGTCAATCTTTTTTACAATCTCAGAGAAATCACCAATTAATTCACGGGTCCAACACAATGCATTATTCTCTCCGATAAAAGGAATGGAAACAAGGTCCTGAAAATTTGAGACGGTTTGAATATGGTTTTCGGAAAGTGAAACAGTGTTCATAAGGATAAAAGTAGGAAATCATTTGAAGTAAATAGAACTCAATTTTCACTGCCTTTTTTGTTAATGTCTTTTTTTATAGCGTTCAAGGCCTTTTTAGTGTTCGAATAGTGAGATGCTTGAAAGTTTTAGGGGATATAAATTTTCTTCACCTTTTCCATTTGAGGGATAATGAGCGGTTAAAGGTTCCGTTTATTTTTCCTGCATCGGGATGATAGAAAATGGTTTTGTCATTAAAATTGAGTTTGGAATAGTGATAATTTCGCCTTCTTTTGTTTTGAGATGAACAAAGAAATAGTTTAGTTCAGTCACCTCTCCTTCAAATGGACAATCTTTATCCATTATTTTTATGGTGTCTCCTAATTTAACAGGATGATTAAAGAACAATAAAATACTTGAGGTGATATTTGAAAGTAAAGACCATTGAGCAAAAAAGGCGATTCCCAATGCAGTAAGAATCGTACTAGCGAAAAGGGCAATTTCATTTTGATTTAACCCCCAAATGGCAGCTATCAAAATTAGTGCAGTCAAAGAGGTGAAAAGATGTACTGCTTTAATAATTATCTTTCGTCTAGCTCTTTGAAGTTGAGTGTTTTTTAAAACATTGTTTATAATTGTATTGATAATGAAAAATGCAAGAACATACAAAATAAGTACGACTGCTGTTTCAAATATTTACGCCTTGTGTACACCCATTTTTTATCGTTTTTTATAAAACATGTTACTTGCCTTTTTTGTTTAATTTTTTAAGGCACTTAAAACTGATTTCTTGAAGAAAAGTTTTTATTTTCAATCAACTTAATCAAGAATGAGTTTGTTAGTCAGCACCTTCTTTCCTGATTTTACTTTTAACAAATAAATCCCCTTTGGCTCCTTACTAAGATCTATTGATTCGTTTGCAAAAGTACTTGCTTTATAAACGATGGTACCTTGTAAATTGTAGATCTCGATTTCAACTTCAATTAAGTCCGAATTATCCGAATTGATAGAGAAAATTCCGTTTGATGGATTTGGTGAAATAGTTATCGTATTTAAAGCGTTTTCATTCAACTCTAAACCACTTATTGTAAAACAAAAAGAAGTATCTGCACAACCACTTTGTGTATTGATAACAGCATAATCACCATTCGTTGAAGGAATAAAAACTTGATCTGTTTCATTTGAAACAAATGAATTGTCAAAACAATCAATCCATTGATAAGTGCCAACAAATGAATTTGAAGCTAAAATACCTAAACTCTGTGTTACAGAAGTATCGATAATGGTAACAGTAACATTTAAAATCTGAGGTGCTGATGATCCACAAATGTTGTTAGCAGTAACCAAAATGTCTCCACCAGTTGAAAAAGAAGCGGTTGGAATTGAATTCACTGTCGTAGTTCCTGTCCAAGATACGGGCAACGTCCACGAGTAATCAACTGCGTTTGGATCGTTGGTGACAGAATAGAAATTGGTACTATTTTCACAGATAACAGCATTTCCTAGAATAATACTTGGCGTTGCAGGAATGGAGGTTGTGTTAATTGCTAATGTTTGAGATGGAGATGCTCCACAGCTATTATTTGCTGTTACAGTAACGTTTCCACTCGTTGAACTTGATGTTGCATTAATCGAATTTGTGGTTGAACTTCCCGACCAACCAATTGGTAATGTCCACGTATAAGAAGTTGCTCCTATAATTGGTGAAATGTCATACGTGTTTGTTGTCGAAGCACAAATACCAGCATTTCCATTTATTGCTGCTGGTTGCGCTAAAACACCGTTTGCTACATTAATTGTGAGAGTTTGTGGAGCAGATGAGCCACAAACATTCACTGTAGAGATTAAAATATTTCCACTCGTAACAGAAGCTGTTGCCGAAATTGTATTTGTTGCAGAACTTCCAGTCCAACCTAGGGGCAAAGTCCACGTATAAGAAGTTGCTCCAGGAACAGATGTAACGTTATACGAATTCACTGTTAAAGCACAAATAGCAGAATTACCATTCACACTTGTTGGCGTATTTGGGATGCTATTCACAACGGTTATTGCCACTGTTCTTAAAGGAGATGATCCACAACTATTATTTGCAGTAACGGTAATGTTTCCGCTTAAACTGCCGCATGTCGTCCCAATAGAATTAGTCGTTGAAGTGCCCGTCCAGCCCACTGGGTATGTCCATGTATAAGAAGTAGCTGTAGGTATCGATACTACAGAATACGTGTTTGAAGTGCTTGTACAAATCGTTGTGTTTCCAGTTATTGGCGCTGGAGTAGGAGGAATGCTTGTCACTGTAATGGCTAATGTTTGAGGAACAGAAGAACCACAAGACACATTTGCAGTAACTGAAATGTTTCCACTTGTTGCACTTGAAGTTGTGGTAATGGAAGTTGTTGAAGAAGTTCCTGACCAACCTCCAGGCAAAGTCCATGTATACGATGTTGCTCCAGCGACAGGGGAAATACTATACGTGTTGGATGTTCCAGAGCAAATTGCTGTATTTCCTGTTATCAATCCCGGTTGGGCTGGTGTAGGGCAAGGAGAAACGACAATTGTTCCTTTCATTCCCATTGCAGCATGTGGTGTGCACACAAAATAATGTGTTCCAACTGCCAATTGCGCTGGCAAAACCATTCCACCTCCAAAAGCAGTTTGAAATCCTCCAGGCAATGGCGTGTTTCCATTTGCTGTCCAAGTTCCTAAACTTACTTCACGAGCATCATGCGATCCCCCAATTGTGAATACAACAGTGTCTCCAAAAAGAATATTTGTTGTGGCTGGAGTAAATGTTAATCCAGAAGTATTAATCGTCCAAATTGTACAAAAAGCAGATGTGCTTATTGTGATTAATAGTAGCGAGAGAAGTGATTTTAATTTCATTTTATAGAATTTGTAATTTGTAATTTGTAATTTGTAATTCGTGATTTGTAATTCGTAATTCGTAATTCGTGATTTTTTGAGATAAGTAAATAGCTTATTTCACTTGTTCATTTATCCAATTCAACATCAATTCCAACGCTGCCGGCGAAATAGTTTGTTCAATTTCCGAATATTCACTTGGCGAACCTGTTTCACATTCTTGGAACAAATGGTTCAACTTATCTAATTCTTTAATCGTTACCTTTTGGTTGCCACCTTTCGCTAAAGCTGTTTGTATTGCCGTTAAATTTTCTTTGGCAGGAACTTGTAAATCTTTAGAGCCGTTAATCGCTAAAACAGGACATTTTACTTTTCCCAAGACAATAGCGGGATTGTATTTTATAAAATAAACCATCCACGGTGTAGCAATTTGTTCAACAGTATATTTAACATATTCTTCATCAGAAACTCCTTCAGGTTTGCCAGAATCAGGATTTTCTTTCAAGGATGCTAACATGTGAACGGATAGGTCCTTTTTTATTTGATCAAGATCAGTTGATTTTTTTATAATTTCAAACAATTCGGTATTTTCCTTTTTTCCAAGTATAAGATTCTCTTCACTTTCGCCAGATGCGCGACCAATTAACTCTTGTTGCAATAACAATAGTTCATCCCCAGGAATTCCTGTTCCAGCCAATAATACGATGAATGCAACATTCTTTGATTTAGCTGCAACAATCGGAGCAATAATTCCACCTTCACTGTGACCAGCCAATCCAATTTTCTTTTTGTTAACGCCTTTTTTAGTCATTAAAAATGCAATAGCTGCTTGCACATCAGTAGCGAAATCTTGTGTTGTTGCCGTTTTAAAATCTCCAGTAGAAGAAGCTGTTCCGCGGTCATCGTATCTCAAAACTCCGATTCCATTGCGTGTTAAATAATCTGACAAAACAAGAAAAGGTTTGTGACCCATTAATTCTTCATCACGATTTTGTGGTCCACTTCCAGAGATTAAAATAACAACTGGATAAACACCTTCTTTTTTCGGAAGGGTCAATGTTCCTGAAAGTGTAACACCAGCTTTTTTGTTCTTAAAGGTGACATCTTCGGAATAATATGGATAGGGTTCTATTGGATTTTGAGGACGTAATGCTTCAACTAATTCTATTTTATCATGAGATAAATCCATTGAAAAGGTTTGTCCAGCTTGACTAAAATTGCCAACGATAATGTTGTCTTTCCCCAACGTTCCAACGTATTCGATTTTTGCTTTCTCGATTTTAATATTCAATAGATTGTTTTCAAAACTCGTTGAAGAAGTCGGGATATCCTTGGCTCCCTGATCTGGGCTATCCATTGTGGAAGTATAACCAGTTGCTGTTTTTGAAATATTGAACACGAGACGCAACTGCATTCCTTGAATCTTTAATACACCGTTCCACTGACCAGTAATTTCTTGACTTGTGGAATTGTATACACTGATAAAAGTTATAATGAATAAAAGTGATTTCAACATTGTATATTGATTTGGTGATGTTTTATTGATACTGATAAAAGTAACTATTTTTTTAGGGATGAAAAAATAGAATGTGGATTAAACTCCCATTTTGTTTTCGAAATACTGTTTGATACTGATTTTTAGCCCAAATTCTATTTAATCAGCTTCAGTAAATTCAAGTCGAAAAACCAATCCATTCTCATTGTGAAAGGAATAAGTTCCGTTTATTTGATCTGAAAGGGATTTGATTAAATCTATTCCCAATGAGTTGGAAACACTAAAATCCAGATTTTTCAATCCTGGTCCGTTGTCTTTTACAACCAGTTTTATGCAACCATCTTCCAAATAGAAGATGATTTGAATTTGAAGTTTTTGATTCTCAACGTGCCCATATTTATATGAATTGGTAATTAATTCATTTAAAATCAAACCACAGGGAATGGCATTTGCTAAATCTAGATTGATGTTTTCAGTTACCAGAATTATTTCATCATTTTCAGAATTACCATGGGAATTTCTGATTTCACCAACCAAATTTTGAATATAGTCTTTGAAATTTAACCCAATAACATTATTACTATTGAAGATGTTGTTGTGAACTAGTGCCATTGAAAAAACCCTGTTGCGACAATCTTCTAATGCTGCTTTGACTTCCAATGAATCAGACATGTTCTTTTTTAAATTCAATAAGCTTGTTACAATATTCATATTGTTTTTAACCCGATGAAAAACCTCAGCTAGCAGGACATCTTTTTCAAGAAGCATCTTTTTAATTTCGTTTTCTTGACTGATTGATTCAAACGTTATAGAAATAGTAAAAGAAATCGTAGTGGTAATTGCAATTAATATATTAATAATAGAGAGGCTGTTAATGTTACCAATTGTTAATATTGACTGATCCCCGTTTTTAGAGTATCCAATTAAAATGACAGCTATTGAAGATAAACAAAGTAAACTTATAATGATGAGGTGTTTGAGCATTTCCTTTCGGCCAAGCAATTGCACAATTGCAATGATCATTGGGAAATAAAACAGTAACATCATTGAATCTTTTCCCATTTTTAAACTCAAGGAAGTGAAAAATAAAAACCCCCAAATAAAAAACCAATAGGAAGTCCAAATGTAATTTGTGTATTTATTTAAAATGAAAACTACCGGAAAAGCAAAAAAAGCAATAAAGCAATCTAAAATAAAATCGGGATAGTCAAAATACCAAAACAAAGCAATACCGGCAGTCATATTGAACATGCCAATTATAGCAATAGTATTTAATTTTCTTACAAGGTGACTTTCCCACGTCAGATAATGGGGTTTTATGCCAATTGCAATTATGGGCTCGATAAATTGTTTCATCCCAGATCTAATCGTTCAATATTATAATGATAATGTTGAAGTTACTTAATTTTTCTGGAAAAAGAAAGCTTATTGTTTATTTTTTATTCCTGCTACTATTTCTTTTTGAATGGTTTGACCAATATCTTTATTGTACCAATTTTGTAAAGCAACTTTTTGATCGACAACCGACAATTGTTGCGCTTTTGATTCAAGAAACAAAATAGTTGCCGGTTCAGGTCTTGGACCCCAAACAAATAAATCTGTATTGTTGGCATCTCGAATAATCAAGCGGGGAATCGATTTTCCTCCATTTATTAAGTAGTTTTCTATTTCAGAATTTTCGCTGTCTCTCAGTTGGATTTCTAGCGTTATTAATGGATTCAATTCAGCCAGTTTCACGATAAATGGGACACAATGTGCAGCATCACCACACCAAGGTTCAGCAATGATAACCCACGTTTGTTTTGTTGAAATTGAATTGATAGCAGCTATCGATTCAGAAAGAATTTCACCTTTTTTTATCCACCTATTTTGACGTGAAAAATTGAGTTTGGTATATTCTAAAAAATGAGGATCATCGTATGGAGAATGAAGTAGTTTGCCTGCTAAAACCTCGTCGAATGTCTGTTGGTAGTCCTTGAATGTCATGTCTTTGAATTTTTCTGTAAAGTTAAGGCCAGTTTTAAAAATGAAAGCAACTTATATTACAAAACAGGATGCTTGAAATTACAATTGGAATGCAATAATACCCTGATTTTGTATTTATCAGAGACAAAGAAAGTCCACAAAAACGAATCTTTGTGGACTTTTTAACTAGAAGAAAATGCTTATTGAGGCAAGCAAACAATACTAATCTCTTTCATTTCCATATTTCCATCATGGTCTTTTTCAACGTCTACTAATAGTTTAACAACCGAAGTGTCTGTTACATTGTTCGTCCAAGAATAATCCAATGCGTAGTTTGCCGCGTGAACATCATGCACCTCAGAAAATACTGCACTTCCAGTTGTTAAATTTGTGAAAGTAACCGTGTAACCATGCATTTCTGCAGAACCTGATACTGTTCCTGTTAAATGTACTGCTGCTCCAAAAGGAATGGTGTCATTTGCACTGGGTGTATTGAACGTGATTGTTGCGGTTACTACTTCCTCTTCTTTTTCTTTTTTACAAGAGATAAGTGTTACGAATAATACGGCGATAAGAATTATTGATTTTTTCATTTTTTAAGTTTTTTAGATATTAAATAATTTATTGAAATGGATACCAGTTCTTTTTGCTGAACTGACCCATTTCCTAAGTTTTGATAGATTGGTAATTGACCATAGAGCGATAAAAACCAGTTTGCACGAATAATATTCAATCCAAGTTTACCACTAACAATTTCTCCATTGTTTTTGCTGTCACTCGTTGTATATCCATTTATGCGATCTTTCAGAATTAAACTGGCTTGGAATCCAACATATGGACGAAATGTAGTCTTCGAAAATTTGAACATTCTAAACAGTGTGCCTCCAATTGAGAATGAATTCCCATATTGATAGCCATATTTATTTTGCAAAGAATAGGAATTTGAAGCTTCAATTTGTCCTCCATTTTTGCCCGACTGAAAAATATAATTGGCAAAGAGCGTAAAATTAAACGCTCCAGTTCCAGGATACATATTTGACATCGTATGCGCACTTTCTGCATACCTACCAGTTGGTGATTTTATCCCAAATCCAATGTTTAACTGTTGGTTGATAATGCCATTCGTGTCTTTTTGAATAACAGGCGTATAGAAACTCTGTAAGCCAATGTCACCAATTCCAGACTGGATAGTTTTGGACCCACTTTCGATTTGAATCGCATAAGAATAGGGCAGTGTCCCAATTATTTGCCAACGATTGGACAATTGAAATTTACCTACCAACTCTGATATTAGAAAGTACTCGGTTGAGTTGGTTGCAACTCCCGTTAATAGTGATTCATCATGACTGAAATAGCGTCTATAGCTAGATCGAAATCCAATAAAATGGAAATCATTGGTAGGTGTAAAACCATTCATGCCAGACGTACTGACGCCACCACAAACATCACACGCCGCAGCTGTGAAATGCAGGTATACACCAATTGTTAATGCAACATATTTGAGCATACAATTAGATTTAAATAAGTAAAATCGGACTAATAATTTTAGTTCCTTTTATTATGAAAATCTTGTGGTAGGTGGATGGAAAATAGCAGATAAATGCTCTTTCGAATGAAGAGAAGCATACATGTAAAAGTGCTTTTTTGGTTCACTTCTAAACGATGAAAAAATAGACGATTCAATCTGTAAAATCGTACAACTTTGAAGTTCTATTTTTCCTGTAAATGGATTGTGTTTTTTACTGGATGCATTTTTTAATTCCTCTGCTTCCAATTTTTTCAATTGCTTTGCCAAGTAGCATTTACCATTACATTTCATGGTTGGCTTATCCTTGTTTTCACACTTTTCCTTGGTAATTCTTGTTTGATCTAGCTTATACCATACTTCCCAACCTAGAAAAAAGAAACTTTTTCCTAATAAGGCTGTGGTTAAAAATATGGTAAAAAGCAGTCTCATCAATAAATCGCAGGGTATTCAATTGGATCAACTTCATGCATGATTGCATATACTTTTTCAACGATATCATCGATGCTTGGCTTGGAAAAATAATCTCCATCTGAACCATAAGCTGGTCTGTGATCTTTCGCACTCAACGTTTCTGGTGCCGAATCCAAATGAACATAGCCTTTTTGTTCAACCAAAATTTTGTCAAGAATATATCCAGTTGCACCGCTGCTCACATCTTCGTCAACAATCAACAAACGATTTGTTTTTGCAATCGAATCCTTGATCATGTGATTGATATCAAACGGCAATAATGTTTGAACATCAATTAATTCAACATCGATTCCTAATTCTGCTAATTGTTTTAATGCTGCTTCACACAAATTAAATGTTGAACCATATGAAACCAACGTCAAATCAGCACCTGTTTTTACAATTTCTGGAATTCCAAGTGGCTCCTTGAACTCACCAATATTGTTTGGCATCAGTTCCTTTGTTCGATATCCATTTAATGGTTCAATAACCAAAGCTGGCTCATCTGCTTCCATAAATAAATTATAAAAACCTGCGGCTTTCGTCATGTTCCTTGGAACGCATACATGAATTCCTCTCAAAGAATTTATTATCATTCCCATTGGAGAACCACTGTGCCAAACGCCTTCTAATCGGTGTCCACGCGTACTTATAATTAACGGAGCTTTTTGCCCGCCTTTTGTTCTATATTGAACTGTTGCTAAATCGTCGGAAAGTACTTGAACAGCATATAGTAAATAGTCCAAATATTGAATTTCAGCAATTGGACGTAATCCACGCATTGCCATTCCAATTCCTTGACCAATGATAGTACATTCACGAATTCCAGTATCAGTTACACGTAAATCTCCAAATTGCTCTTGCATTCCTTCAAGAGATTGATTTACACCACCAATTTTTCCAGCATCTTCTCCAAAAACTAATGCTTCAGGATATTTTTCAAGTATTTTTCGGTAATTCTCTCGTAAGATAATTCTCCCGTCTTCTTGTGCATTTGAACCATCATATGTCGGTGCAACAGCATTAATTTTAAGCGCAGAGAATTTAGATTGCGAATGTAAATGTGAACTATATCGACTAAAATTCTCTTCGATTCGTTGCTTAATCCAAGAAGATAAAGCTTGTTTCGAAGCAGATTTTTCTTCACGAACCATTCTTAAAACTTTGCGTGTTGTCGACAAAATATCTTTTCGAATCGGTTCAAACGCTTTTTCTAAGGATTCAATTTCTTTGTTAATGAAAGCCGAATTAGGACTTTCATTACTCACAGCCTTCATCAAAGAAATTGCTTCAGAAATATCATTTTTAAAATCATCCGTGAAAGCCTTCCAAGCATCATTTTTTTGAGTTCTTACGCTCGCTTTCGCTTCTTTGTGAATTGCTTCTAATTCTTCTTCAGTTGCTATTGTTTGATCATCAGCATTGAACGTCAAGATCCAAGATTTGAATTTATTGATGCAATCAAAATCAGTTTCCCATTGTAACCGTTCCTCTGATTTATACCGCTCGTGTGAACCAGAAGTTGAATGTCCTTGCGGTTGATTCACCTCTTTTACATGCACTAGAACTGGAATGTGTTCTTCACGTGCTAAAGCAACGGCTTTCTCATATGTTTCACACAAATGTGCGTAATCCCAACCTTTTGTTATGAAAATTTCATACCCAGTTTTGTCCTTTGTGCGTTGCATTCCAGCTAACGCTTCAGAAATACTTCCTTTGGTTGTTTGCAATTCTCTTGGAACAGAAATTCCAAATCCATCATCCCAAACAGACATTACCATCGGAATTTGTAAAACACCAGCAGCATTGATCGTTTCCCAAAATGGTCCTTCAGAAGTGGAAGCATCACCAATTGTTCCGAATGCTACTTCATTTCCACCGTTTGTAAACTTCTTGAATTTCTCTAAATCTTTTAACGTTGGGTGATTTCTATAAATTTTTGATGCTTGCGCTAGACCTAATAAACGAGGCATTTGACCGGCAGTTGGTGAAATATCAGCAGAACTGTTTTTTTGTTCCATTAAATTTTTCCATTCACCATTCGCATCCAAATTTCGTGTTGCAAAATGTCCACCCATTTGTCGACCTGCAGATTGCGGCTCTACAACTTCATCCGTGTGAGCATATAATCCAGCAAAATATTGTTGAACCGTCAATTGGTCAATTGCCATCATCAAAGTTTGATCTCTATAATAACCAGAACGAAAATCTCCGTTTTGAAATTGTTTAGATAACGCTATCTGAGCAAGTTCTTTTCCATCGCCAAAGATTCCAAACTTGGCTTTTCCAGTTAAAACTTCCTTTCTTCCTAATAATGAAGCTTCACGCGAAAGACACGCTAAACGATAATCGTTTAATACTTCTGTTTTAAAAGTTTGGAAATCCAATGATGTTGTTTTTTCGACGGTAGATTCTTTTGTCATAGATAGCTTTTACACCCACAAAGATAATAAAATAAGAGATTGAAAATAGTTCGTTTATAAGATTGTATTTTCTTATTTTTGAAGCATGAATTTAAAAGAGATTTATAAAAAGTATTCTCCTTATTTTGTGGATGTTTGGCAGTATTTGGTGATTATACTGATTTTCATTTTAGCCCTTATATTTTTTCTTTAGGCAAATCTGAAATTTTGTATCTTCGTTGAAATTCAATTTCAAATGAAGATTTTCTACGTATTATTTTTCACGTTGTTTTCAATAACTACATCTGCTCAAAATAATATAGATTCCATGTCGCATATTGATTACCAAGCTTTACATAATGCCAATTTGAACGACGTTTGGGGGTATGTGGATGAAATGGGAAATGAATATGCAATTGTTGGCACTACCAAAGGAACATCCGTTGTCGATGTGACAGATCCAAGCAATCCGTTTGAAGTTTTTTGGATTGCTGGTTCTGAATCAATTTGGAGAGATCCATCTGTTCACGGTGATTACGCTTACATTACAACTCAAGCATTAGACGGACTTTTAATCATTGATTTAAGTCCATTGCCATTATCTACCGTTTTACCAACAACTCTCTATACTGGTCCAGTTGGATCACCATGGCAATCTGCTCATACGTGTTTTGTCGATGAAAATGGTTTTGCTTATATTTTTGGAGCAAATAGGGGTAATGGTGGCGCTATAATATTGGATGTTCAAACAAATCCAATGAATCCAGTTGAAGTTGGTGATTTTGATAACTGGTACGTGCACGATGGTTTTGTACGAAATGACACAATGTATTTGGCGCATATATCTGATGGCTTTTTTAGTTTAGTTGATGTCACTGTTAAAGCATCTCCAATTCTCCTTGGAACAAAAACAACTCCTAATAATTTTACGCACAACATTTGGCCAAGTGATAATGGGCAATTTGTATTCACAACAGATGAAATTTCAGGAGCTTTTATTGCGGCGTATGATATTTCGAATCCTCTAAATATTATTGAAGTAGATCGTATTCAAAATTCTCCTGGTCAAGGAGTATTACCACATAATACACATGTTTCGTATAATTATTTGATAACAAGTTATTACGCTGATGGAATAGTTATTCATGACATCACACATCCCAATAATATTGTAAAAGTTGGCTCGTATGACACATATCCAACTCAAACAACTGGTTTTGATGGTTGTTGGGGTGTTTATCCATTTTTTTCTTCAGGAACAATTCTAGCAGCTGATATCACTGAAGGATTATTTATTTTAAAACCAACTTATATTCAAGCTTCTTATTTGGAAGGAACTGTAACCGATGCTTCAACCTTGGCTCCTTTGAATAATGTGGACGTTCAAATTGTGAGTAACGATCAAATAGACCATTCTAATACATTAGGAGCATACGCAACAGGTATTTTAGGCGTTGGTTCCTACAATGTTACCTATTCCAAAGTTGGCTATTTTCCACAAACTGTTGCTGTCGTTTTGACGCAAGCTGTAATTGTATTGCAAGACATTCAACTTGTTCCAATTCCACCTTATAATTTAACCGTAAATGTAGTTGAAGCAGGAACGGGGAATCCAATTCCAAATGCACAAATCTCCTTGCAAGCATCATTGATTGAACATGTAGGATTAACAAATGGTATTGGTCAAGAAAACTTTGTGTTGTTTTATCAAGAATCGTACATGGTAACAGCGGGTGTTTGGGGATATTTCACAACCTGCTCTTCTCAATTTATTGATCAAAACACAGTTACTTTAACAGTGACAATGGAAAAAGGATATAACGATGAATTTACATTTGATTTTGGTTGGATTGTTCTAGGAAATGCAACTTCTGGTGTTTGGGAAAGAGGAAATCCTTTTGGGAATAGTGCTGGTTCTGCTCCATTAGATGATGCGGATTTTGATTGTGGGGCAAATGCGTTTGTAACTGGAAATGATGACGTGTTGAATTCTGATTTAGACGATGTTGATGGTGGGTTGACCTTATTAATTTCGCCAACGATGGATCTTACTTCTTATAGTGATCCATATTTGAATTATGCTCGTTGGTTTTTTTGTATGTATGGCGCACCTCCTGATGATACTTTAAAAGTGGTTATTTCGAATGGAATAACATCTGTACAGGTGGATGAAATTGGTGCTGATCAAATCTATTTTTATCAATGGATACCAAAAAGTATTCGAATTCAAGATTATATTGCAATTACTAATTCAATGCAAGTTTCATTTTTTGTTTCGGATTTAGATCCAACAGTAAATATTACAGAAGCTGGAGTTGATTATTTTTATATTTCAAACTCAAATGTTTTGGGAATAGAAAATTCCGAAAAACCGAAAATTAATGTGTTCCCCAATCCTTTTGAAAATTGGTTAATTATCGAAGGTGCTGAAATTGGCAGTAAATATGAGTTATTTAATCTTCAAGGCCAAAAAGTGCATGGAGGAGAAATAAATGCTATTTCTGAAAAAATAAATACACAAAATTTACCTTCAGGAATTCTATTTTTAAAACTTAATAATGAAGTTTATAAGGTTATGAAAGAATAACTGTTAACTAAAAGTATCATGCTTATTTCAGTAAGTTAGGTCTTTGAGTATATTTGTCAAATACATTTAATAGTAAGTCTTGGAAAGTAATATCGATATATCTATAGTTGTTCCTTTATACAACGAAGTTGAATCTCTTCCTGAATTGCATGCTTGGATTCAACGTGTAATGAAGGAAAACAATTTTTCTTATGAAGTTTTATTCGTTGACGATGGAAGTAAAGATGGTTCTTGGAAAGTCGTTGAAGCGCTTAGAAGTGCAGATGCGAATGTTAAAGGAATCAAATTTCAACGAAACTATGGCAAATCCGCTGCATTGCAAGTTGGGTTTGAAGCTGTAAAAGGAAATGTTGTCATCACAATGGATGCTGATTTGCAAGATTCCCCAGATGAAATTCCAGGACTTTATAAAATGATAACGGAGGAGGATTTTGATGTTGTTTCTGGTTGGAAAAAGAAAAGATACGATCCATTAACGAAGACAATTCCAACAAAATTATACAATTGGGCAGCAAGAAGATTGACAGGTATTTATTTACATGATTTCAATTGTGGTCTAAAAGCATACAAAAACGAAGTTGTAAAAAGTATTGAGCTTTATGGCGACATGCATCGTTATATTCCACCATTAGCAAAATATGCTGGTTTCACTAAAATAGGGGAAAAAGTAGTGCAACACCAATCTCGAAAATATGGAACTACTAAGTTTGGTATGAGTAGATTCCTAAATGGTCCATTGGATTTGTTGTCTGTTGTCTTCATGGGTAAATTTGGAAAGAAACCAATGCACCTGTTTGGAGCATTAGGCGTTTTAATGTTCATTATTGGATTTGGATTTGCTTTTTATTTAGGGATTGAAAAATTGTTTTTTCATAAAACAGCGCGTTTATTAGCTGACAGAACAGAATTTTTTATCGCATTAACGGCAATGATTGTTGGAGTTCAATTTTTCCTCGCTGGATTTGTAGCAGAACTAATTGGTAGAAATTCATCAACTCGAAATGTTTATTTGATTGAAAAACGATTGACCGATGAACAAGTGGAAAATTGATTCAACTTGGACATTGTTTCTAGATCGTGATGGAGTAATCAATGAGCGCATCATGAGTGGATATGTCACATCAATTGAAGAGTTTATTTTTCTACCAGAAGTTCCACAGTCAATTGCAAAATTATCGCATCTTTTTGGAAATGTTTTTGTCGTTACAAATCAACAAGGAATTGCAAAAGGATTAATGACAGAAAGTAACCTTTTGGAACTTCATGCTTATATGCACGATGAAGTAGCTAAAATTGGAGGCAAAATCACAAAAAGTTATTATGCGCCTGGAGCTTCTTCTCCTAAAAATGAATTAAGAAAACCAAAACCTGGAATGGCTTTGTTGGCGCAGAGACAATTTGAAGGAATTGATTTTAATAAGGCAGTAATGGTTGGGGATACGGATTCTGACATCTTATTTGGACAGAATCTTGGCATGAAAACTGTGAGAGTGCAAACGGTTGAAACGATTAAAGTTCCTGCCGATATCACCGTAAATAGTTTAGTAGAATTTACAAATTTATTGATCAAATGAAAGTAGTTGTTGTTTTATTATTGACTTGTTTTAGCGTTGGCTTATTTGCTCAAAACGTTACCGATGCTAAAGGAAAGAAGCAAGGAATTTGGAGTAAAACATATCCAGGGTCAAAAGTTTACCAATACAAAGGTCAATTTAAAGATGATAAACCAGTTGGGACTTTCACCTATTTCTATCCAACAACAAAAGTAAAAGCAATTATTAAACACGATGCAGGAAGCAATAGGTCAGTTGCTTATTTCTATCATGAGAATACCAAATTAATGAGTTCTGGAATTTACCGTGACATGAAAAAAGATTCAATATGGTTGAATTTTGGCCCGTCAGGAAAGTTAAGTAGCTCTGAGACGTATAAAAATGACTTGTTGGATGGTAAAAAAATTGTTTACTACGTTCCAGAGGAAATAGAAGATAATTCAAAACATATTTCTGCGACAAGTACCTACGTTGCCGGAAAAATAGATGGAGAATACCTAGAGTTTTTTGAAAATGGAACAACAAAAATCAAAGGGTCGTATGTTTTAGATAAGAAAATTGGAATTTGGTATCATTACCACCCTAACGGCAAAAAGATGATGTTGGAGCGGTATAAAAATGGTTTGAGACATGGCTGGGCATTTGGTTACGATGAAAAAGAAGTAGAAATTGGAAGATTCTATTATTACTATGGAAGTCGTTTAGAAGGAAAAGAACTCGAACATAAATTGGCCCAATTTAAAGAAAAGGGGATCAATCCAAATGAGTAAAGCTTTTTTTTCATATTTTCGTTAGAAGTATGAAAATATATCGCTTATATATCAGTTTGTTGGTTCTGTTAATAGTGGCAGTCGTATCGTGTAAAAAACAAGATGCAGCACCCCAATTCCATTATGATTACTTCGATTTAACACAAGGCCGGTACATTGATTATGATGTAATGGAAATCAATCATGATGTAGATCAAGCCATCGAACACGATACATCCTATTATCAATTGCGAACGTTAATTGGTGATACTGCAATTGATAATCAAGGAAGAATAGCGCGAAAATTTTTAAGATATAAACGTGCGAATACTTCAGGAACATGGGTGCTTTCTGATGTTTGGACAGCACTTATAACTGAAAATAGAGCAGAATTAATTGAAGAAAATCAACGCGTTATAAAATTAGTATTCGCGCCAACTCTTTCAAAAGAATGGAATCCAAATGCCTTTAACATGTTTGCAGAAATGACATCCTATTATAGCAATATTCATGACTTACAGAATGTTGGTCCGCTTGTTTTTGATAGTGCACTAATTGTCGAACAAGAGGACTTCTTTTCGTTAATTGATAAAAAAAGGAAGTATGAAGTCTACGCAAAAGGAGTTGGTTTGGTGAAGAAATATTACAAAGATTTGACAATTGCCAATTTTGACACCTTGAATGTTCAAAAAGGAAAAGAGCTATATTACACGTGTTTTGCTTACGGGATCCAATAGCCTTTATCTAAGTTGATTCTGTATCTTTGGACCGTATGAAGATTTCAATTTTCTCCGCTTTTTATCCTTTTAGAGGAGGTATAGCCCAATTCAATGCGCGTTTAGTTCGTTCATTTGAAAAAGAAAATGAAGTTACAGCATTCACCTTTAAAAAACAGTACCCCAATTTTTTATTTCCTGGAACAAGTCAATTTGTAGAAGAAAACGATCAAGTTGACAAAATTAAAGCAAAACGAATTGTCAGTACGTTCAATCCGTTTACCTATTTAGGTGCTGCGAAAAAAATAAAAGCAGCCAATCCAGATCTTTTTATCACGAATTATTGGATGTCTTTTTTCGGTATTTTCATGGGCTTGTTCGGGTCGAAACAAAAGAAAGAAACAACTAAATTGGCCATAATTCACAATTTGATTCCGCATGAAAAACGCTTTTTTGACAAATGGTTCAATAGCTTCTTTTTGAAACGCTACGATGGCTTTGTTGTCATGTCAGACAGTGTGAAAAACGACCTGTTATCAAGTAAGCCTGATGCCAAATATATTCAATTGAATCACCCGTGGTATGATCATTTTGGCGTAAAGATTTCGGAAACTGAAGCGCGCGAGAAATTGAAAATCTCACCATCAAAAAAAACGATTTTGTTTTTTGGATTAATCAGAGATTACAAAGGATTAGATCTGCTAATTGATGCGTTTTCAGAATTGAATGATGACTATCAATTAGTTATTGCAGGTGAAGTGTATAGTAATTTGCAGAAATATAAAAGTCAGATTGCTGAATCAAAAGCGAAAAGTAGAATATACTTTTTCAATCAATACATTCCTGATTCAGAAGTTCAGAATTACTTTTCAGCAGCAGATGTATGTGTATTGCCTTATCGTTCTGCAACTCAATCTGGAATAACAGCTACATCCTTTCATTTTGAGGTTCCAATTATTGCAACAAATGTTGGAGGTCTTAAGGGAATTATTGACGCACCAGAATTAGGTTTAATCGTTGAAGAACCAAACACAAATTTGATGAAAGATGCAATTTGTTTCTATTTTGAGAACAATTTGAAAGAAAAATTCCAAATTAATATTCGAAAAGAAAAAGAATCGAATACATGGGATAAATTTGCTAATAGCCTGATTTCGTTTAGTAAAACGTTATAATTTTCAATTAATTTCGAAATTATTTAGCATCTAAAAACCGCCATGTTGATAAACTTGGCAAATACCTCTTAAACTTTATTGACATTAATAAACGTAAATTCTATATTTGCAGGCTTAATAAATAACTAACTGTTTTACGAATATGCGTAATAAAGGATTTTTTTGGTTTATCACGATATTATTAACGGCTGTTTGCCTTTATCAATTATCGTTTACTTGGGTTTCTAATTCTGTTGAGAAAAAATCAGAAAAAGAAGCAAATGAAAGAGTTGCTGACTTAAAATTAAAGTCTGCTACAACTGGTGATAGTGCTTTACTTCCAAATGGAGTATACGTTAATTTTGCTGAGCCAGAAGGTGAAGAATTAGCGAAAGCGGCTTTCATCAATCAAATATTAAAAGAGAAAGCAGAAAATAAAGTATATCCAATTTTCGGATCAACTTTCGCTGAGACAAAGAAAAGAAGTTTAGCTTTTGGTCTTGACTTAGTAGGAGGGATGAGCGTTACGTTGGAAATTTCAGTTTCTGAATTAGTGAAGAACTATGCACGTAACCCACGTGATCTTCGATTCAAAAAACCATATGAAAGTGCTTTAAAAATTTACAATTCTAAAGGTGGTGATTTCATTACGTTGTTTATCAAAGAAAACAAGCGTTTGAATAACGGAACTCCTGTTGTTCGTTTGTTAGCAATTGCAGACATTGATGGATTGAAAATGAATTCTACCGACGATGAAGTTGATTCATACTTAAGAGGAATTGCAGCATCTTCAATGGACGGTGTAGAGCAAATTATGAATAAGCGTATTAACCAATTCGGTGTTGCGCAACCAAACATCAACAAAGATGCGGTAAACAATCGTTTGTATATTGAATTACCAGGTGTTCAAGATGAGGCAACTGTTGCACAGAAAATGGTTTCTATGGCAAACTTGCAATTCTTTGAAACATATTTCCCTAGTGAGATTGGTGGACAATGGCAACAGGCAACATCACTTTCTCGTACGAAAGAAGTTATTATTGATGATTTAGCTGTAGTAGCTGATTCAAGTGATAGTTTGAAAAAAGATAAATCATTGGAGTCATTATCATCTTTGGGTGGTTCACAAAAAGGATTATCTGATTTCGTTAAACCAGCAGGTGATTATGCACTTGGTTATGTTGCAGCAGAAAACAAAACAGCTGTTGATTTAATCTTAAATAGAAATGATATTTTGGCATTGTTCCCTGAAGATGTTAAGTTCATGTGGTCTGCAGAATTGGAGCAAGTTGCTACGAATTCAAAAGAAATGGCTTATGCGTTATATGCTATTCGTATTCCTGAATCTGGAAAACCACGAGTTGGTGGAAAAGATGTAAAATCTGCTTCAACAGGTTATGATGAGCAATCAGGAAAAATCACTGTTGATTTGAAAATGACAGATGATGGAGCTGATAAATGGGCTGAAATGACATCTGATAACGTAAACAAAATTGTTGCGATTACAATGGATAATGTTGTTTACAGTGCACCTCGAGTAATCAATGCTATTACAGGTGGAAGCACACAAATTTCAGGTTCATTTACAATTGACGAAGCAAAAGATCTTGCAGGTCTATTAAATGGTGGAGCACTTCCTGCGCCATGTGTAATTAAAGAACAAACGAAAGTAGGACCAACGATTGGTTTAGAAAATTCTCGTGCTGGTTTGATCTCATTTGGTTTTGCATTCATCGCAGTTTTACTTTATATGTATTTCTACTATGGAAAAGCAGGTATTGCAGCAAACGTTGCTTTAACTGTAAACGTTGTATTTATATTCGGAAGTTTGGCTTCATTTGGAGCGGTTTTAACATTAGCTGGTATCGCTGGTATCGTTCTTACAATTGGTACCGCCGTCGATGCGAATATCTTAATCTTTGAACGGATCAGGGAAGAACAAGCCCGAGGAGCTGATTTATTAAGTTCTGTAAATACAGGATTCAAAAAAGCGTTACCTTCAATTATCGATGCGAATGTTACTCACTTATTAGTAGCGATCATCTTGAAAGTATTTGGAAAAGGTGAAATTGAATCTTTTGCTACAACGTTGATCATTGGTATTTTTACTTCTTTGTTCTCTGCAATTGTAATTTCGAAATTGATCTTTACAATGTGGTTAGCAAAAGGAAAAGCAATTTCTTTCCATACTAAGTTTTCAAAAGGATTATTCCAAAACTTTAATTTTGACTGGGTTGGAAAAAGAAAGTATTTCTATATCTTTTCAATCTCTGTAACAATCATTGGTATGTTCGCAATGTTCTCTCGTGGATTGAAACAAAGTGTTGAATTTACAGGTGGTAGAACGTTTGTTGCGAAATTCGAGCAAAAAGCAGATATGAACTACATGCGTGCGAACCTTTCAAAAGTATTTGTTGAAAACGGTGAAATTGCTTCAATTGATTTAAAAACTAAATCAAATGATTACAATGTTGAAATCGTAACCAACTTCATGCGTGAAAATGACGGTGCAACTGCTGAAGTAACGAAAAAATTAAAAGAAGGCTTAGATAAGTGTAAAGCTAAAATGGGAAGATATGAAATTGTTGAATCTAGAAGTATTTCTGCTTCTGTTTCAAAAGAATTGTGGTCTTCATCTGCAATTGCAATTTCTCTTTCTTTACTTGCAATCTTTGCATACATCTTTATGCGTTTCGGTCACTGGCAATATTCGCTTGGTGCAATTGTCGGATTAACACATGATGCGTTCTTCGTATTGTCTGTGTTCGCATTGTTACACGGTTATTTACCATTTAGTTTAGATGTAAATCAAGCATTCATTGCAGCTATTCTAACAGTTATCGGATACTCCATGAATGATACGGTAATTGTATTTGACCGTATTCGTGAAAATTTACGAAACAGTCATGATGATGAGCACCATTATGATATCATCAATAAATCATTGAACAAAACATTGAGTAGAACATTTAATACATCGATGATCCTATTCGTAGTTGTCTTAATCATGTTCTTGTTTGGTGGACCAGCAATTAAAGGATTCTTATTCGCTCTTCTTGTTGGAGTTGTAATTGGAACATATTCTTCTTTGTGTGTTGCAACACCAATCTTAATTGACTTTTCTAAGAAATTGAAAAAGTAATTAAAAACTGAATTTTTAGAAGCCGACCGTCAACTGACGGTCGGCTTTTTTTATGTTGAAAATTTAAATATGAACCATCAATTACGTGCATTTCTAATAACATTGATGATATTTTGTAAAGTCCCTAAGGGACAAAAAAAACGCTCTGCAAATTAAAATTTGCTAGAGCTATGAAGTCCCTACGGGACATTTGTTGTATAATGAAATCATATATATTATCACAAATGTTACTTTTGGAGAATCATTAGGGTTGAATTATTTGGGTTTCCTTTTGGATGTCTGTCCCGTTTTGGTTTTTTGGACGATGAATTAATTCGTGGGATTTTTATGTGTGCATGTCCCGTATTGTTTTTTATTGGGCGATGATTTAATCGGAAAAATTTTTATGTGTGCATATTCCGTTATGGTTTTTTTTGGACGATGAATTAATTGTTTTCATGTGAGTGCATATCCAGTTATGGTTTTTTTTGGAAGATGAATTAATTGGTGGGATTTTTATGTGTGCATATCCCGTATTGGTTTTTTTTGGACGATGAATTAATTGGTGGAATTTTTATGCGTGCACGTCCCGTATTAGGCTTTTTGGAAGATGAATTAATTCGGGCATTCTATTTATGAATGTCCCGTAGGGACTGCATAGCTCTAGCAAATGGTTTTCCATTTGCGATAGTGTCCCTTAAGGACTATGCACCATGTAATTAATTGAAATTTGCAATAGACCAACCAAATTGTATCACAAAACGTCATCAAGAAAAAGAGGCATATGATTTTTTTCGTGGGGTTGGTAATGGTGATGATTATCGGAAATTGGATTTTTGGAAATGGAATGAATCCTTAATATCCAACATAAATGTAAGTTAGTTCATCATCGATTGGATATAATGCCGATGCTGTGTGAAAGTAGTTCAAGTTTTCTGAACTATATTGAACACGTAATCGGTATTAAAACCGAATGATTTCAATTTTTTCATTTTTGCGCATGAATAAATTCAAGATGGTTCTTGCGTCTCTGTCTTCCGTGGATTCCTCGATATACCGTTTCCATTTGAAAATTGGTTGATTCTGAAAGTTGAAATGAGCAAATCCAAATCCTATAATTGCTCCTCGTTCAATTAAAACAAGGCTCTTTTCGCTTTTGTGACGTCCTTTATCAACAATATAAAAGCTGTCACCATTAAAACTTAAATCATTCAGTAGACGTTCTACTTTAGCATTGTAATCAATCGCTGATTCTTCTTGGACACATGCACCTTTGCATTTTTTGATTGAATGATGAAAACAAGCAGCTTTTGTGGGGTATAATTCACATAATTTCTGACATAAATTATATTCCTCTACCATCTTTTCTAAATGTGCAACGCCCTCTTTCTTGGATGAAAAACTTATGAAAGGTATTTCAGTTCGTTTTGAAGTTAAGCCAAGGTGCAAGCGCAAATAACCATTATCATCCAAATAATCGAACAATCCATAAGGAAAACGACTCTTTTTTAATTGATGGTTATAGACTGGTGTATGGTGTTTTATTAATTGAGATTCTTTGAGTAAAGCAATTAATTCAGAACCTGTTAAATCATATTCAATACGCGTAATTTCTCCACGCATTTGAATGCCTTTTTTTGTTTTGGTATTCCGTAAATGCTGGTCGACACGGTTTTTTATTTGCTTGCTTTTCCCAATATAAATCAATTGATTGAATTCGTTATAAAATTGATAAACTCCCGTTTTACTAGGGATTTCATCCAACACCTCCAAATCTAAGTTCGGGTGCAAAATCTTTGGATTTACTTCTTGCTGAATAAAGGTTTGCAGATTCGCAGCGTCTTTTTCAATGAGCATCGTAAATAAATGAGCTGTTGCCAACGCATCACCTCCAGCTCGGTGACGGCCAATAATTTCAATTCCCAGACTGCGTGATAATTTTCCTAAACTATATGAATCTAAACCTGGCAGGACATAGCGAGAAGCACGAACGGTGCATAAATGGGGACGGCGAAAATCAAATCCTAACGATTTAAATTCATGCCGTAAAATGCCGTAATCAAAGCCAACATTGTGGGCAACAAAAATACATCCTTCCGTAAATTCAATAATTTGCTTGGCAATTTCATAGAATTTTGGCTGATCTTCTACCATGCGATCACTGATTCCAGTTAAGCGCACAATGAACTCAGGGATTTTCATTTCAGGATCTACCAAACTTGAAAATTCGTCAATAATAGAAACACCGTTATGCTTATAAATAGCAATCTCGGTAATTTTGGAGGCTTTTGGACTTCCTCCAGTTGTTTCTATGTCGACAATAACGTAATCCATATTCGAGTTCTAATTTACGAATATTTCAATGTGTTGTGAACGTTTTAAAGCTTTCTTTTGAATATTGGAGAGAAACTTCTAACTTGGCATGGTCTTAGCAAATCGACCGAAAAAAAATAAACCTATGAAAAAAATAACTACCCTTTTATTCTTACTGATTGGCCTTGTGTCTTTCTCTCAAAGTAATTTAACCATTTTTAATAATGGTGGACAACAATTTTATGTTATCCTGAATGGTATTAAACAAAATTCTGTACCGATGACAAACGTGTCTGTTGGTGGAATTAAAAACGGTTCTTATTCGGTAAAAATGATTTTTGCGGATGGGAAAACTGCTGATATTGATAAAAACTTCTTTATAGATGCTCCTTCAGATATTACAACACGCGTTATTTTCAAAAAAGGAATTGGTAAATTACAATTGATTGGAATGGAGCCGACTTCTGGAGTAAATACAACGCAAGGAGTGATTATTTACCGTCCAGATAATTCAGCAGTATACAGTGACGCTGTTACAACACAAACAGTTACAACGCAACAAACTACGACTACAACTAATTCTGGAACAACAAACGGCTCAAATGGGAATGTGACTATTAACCAAAGTGGAAATACGCAATCTGGAACAACTCAAAATGGTTCTGTCAATATGAATGGAACAACAAATACAAACGGTCAAGCGGTTAATCAAACTGTTACAGTTACAGATCCAAATAATTCAAATGGAACAGTAGGAATGAATGTTTCAATCAATGTTTCTGATCCTCAAATGGGTGGAGAAAATGTAAACATGTCTGTGAATATGAATGGAATGGGTACAGGATCTCAAACGAATACAACCAATACGAGTAATCAATCAAACCAAGGAAACACGCAGTATTCACAAAACACGACTGTGACAACTACGACCACCACAACAACGTCAGGAACTCAAACAAATACAAATAATACTGCTGTCAATACAAACAACACGAATGTGAATACTTCGACTAATGCGACTCATCCGGTTGTAACGTGCAAAAACATCATGAATGATGCAAATGCTTTTGTTCTTGAAGTAAAAGAAATTATGATGGACGAAGACAAAAAAGATTTCATTTTATCACAATTGACAAATTTTTGTTTAACCGCTAGTCAAGCGTATAAAGTAACGGAAGCGTTAACGTTTGAAGATGAGCGTTTAATTGTCGCGAAATTTTTATACGATAGAATGATCGACAAAGACAAATCAAATTCTTTATTGCCATTGTTTAAATTTGACGATTCAAAAATGGAGTACGCAGCATATTCTAGAAAGTAAATTACGATTGACGGCATCTCGACTATCGCTCGATGTCCGCCAAAAAAAAATTAAAAAAAACTGGCTCATGTTAAATGAGCCAGTTTTTTTTAGTCATGATGGTTGTATTCTCCATCGTTGTTGAGCATACCATGTTCTTCGTAATATTGATCAATGATTTCTTCGTTGAAATCGTCCGAACCAAGACGGATAATTTGTCGGTTGATTTTAACTGATTTTCCTTCTGGAATTTCAATAATAATATAAACTTCTTGATCTCTTAATTTATCACTTTTTGGAAAAGAGTAATGCGCGTTGACATTCAAAACGGTACTGTCCAATGAAACAGAATGTTTGATGTTTTTCGCTTTGGCAACAGCCGATCTATGTGTATGTGCATGTGCGCTCAAGTTTTGGCGAATGTGAAACAAACTGTCTTCCGATAAACGGTATTCAAAATGAATTCCACCTTCTTCAATGTTTTCACCTTTAATGGTGATGAAATTAAAATCATCGTCTGTTTTCACTTCAAAACTTCCCGCTTTTCTATTATTTGAATGATGCGATTGTATCACCAATTGTTCACATTGCACGCTTCCTACTAAACGTTCAATTTCACCTTCGTTTGTCATTTCTCGACCTGTTTTAAGTCCAATGAAAACGCAAATAATTGTTCCAATGAATCCAGATAAAAACAACAAGCCTAAAGCACGTTTCGACCATTTGTTGCGAATTTTGAATACCAATTTAATTCCCAAAAGCAGTACGAAAAAGATGGCAGAGAAGCCAGCTACAAAACCACCAATCCAAGCCATGGAATTATCACTTTCATTGGATAAAACCAAGTTGCTAAAATCTGATAAAGAAAGAAAACCATTATCGCTATTAACTGGAATAAATTGTAATCCGGCCGCACCAAAAATCAAAAGCATCACCAACCAAAATAAACCGAAAAGGATTAATCCAGTTCCAAAAAGCACAGAAATTAGGCGTCCAATTGAACTTACACGTCTATGGATCGTGTCATCATTTCTCAAGCGATTTGAAATTTTGTTTGTTTCCTTTGTCAATCGATTTCCAGCATTTTCGACTTCTTCACGAACGCTGTCAACTGTAATTGCTTTTCCGCGCATGCGTAATTTATCGATGGTAGAATTTGCCTTTGGAACAATTACCCATAGAATGATGTACAAGGGAAATCCAAATCCTCCGAATAAAAACAGCAAGATGAAGAGCGCGCGAATGATGACAACATCAATCTTAAAATAATTAGCTATTCCGGCGCAAACTCCCGCAATTGTTGCATTATCTACATCCCGAAACAAATGTCTGTCTTTGTTTTTCGAACCCTCAAACGTTTCTTTCGAATAGGTTGATTTTGAAGCTTCCTCTTCTTCGATGTATTGAGAAGGATCACCCAACGTTTCCAAAATTGATTTGATATCTTCAATCTCGATAACTTGTTTTTTATCGTTCAGCATAGAACTACACAATTCTGCGATGCGCAATTCGATATCTTCAACGATTTCTTTGTTTCCTTTTTCGTTGCGCAAACCATGGTTCAAACGGTCCATGTAATCTTGCAACAATGCATAGGCATCTTCTTCGAACAGGAAGTTCATTCCTTTGATGTGGATGGAAGTTGTCTTTTTCATTTTATATTGATTTGTTTTGAGTTAATTTATTTACGGCTTCGCTCAATTCGCTCCACGTAGTTTGTAATTCTTCTAAAAATGCTTTTCCCATTTTGGTTAGCACATAATATTTTCTTGGCGGACCAGAAGGTGATTCTTCCCATCGATAAGCCAAAAGCTCGTCATTTTTTAAGCGCATGAGAAGGGGATAAAGGGTTCCTTCCACAACGATTAATTTTGCATCCTTCAATTTTTCAAGTATTTCTGAAGGATAAGCTTCGTTTTTATCTAAGATGGAAAGAATACAATACTCCAAAATTCCTTTGCGCATTTGGGCTTGTGTATTCTCTAAACTCATTGTGTGTTATTTAAATTATTTATACTGACCGGTGTAATTCTATGCAAAGATATATGTAAAAGATTGAACTATGCAATACATAGTACTATTATTTTATTTTTTTAACATTTGAATGAAATAAATTAGCCAAGATGAAAGAGGGTTTATTAATTTGAAAAACAACTATTTATGACCGATTATTTTCGGGTAACTGGGCTATTTATAGTATATTTGTATTTGAACTACTTTTTGAAATAGATGAATTTTTTGTTTGGAAATTTGGAAGAGTGACACACATTTATAAGTTGGCGGAAATTTTTTCAAGGAAAAGAAGAGTTTCAGAACGCAATTAAATCATTAATTGCAATCACAGGAATTGACAGAAAAATTCTAACCCTAGATGTCAAACATTCTGATAACTTTGTTGTTATGGGAATAGCAATAGTGATATTTCCTTTTTGAGTAGGATGTTTTTCTTATCGAAAAAAGAAATTGTTATTAATAATAAAAAAAAGTATCCTTAAAATAAGACATTATGAAGAATAAATTTAATTTAATTATTGCTGTTAATTTAGCACTTCTGATTATGTGCAGCAATGCGTATCCTTGCACTGGAATTACCTTAAAATCTAAAGATGGTGGATTTGTTGTCGCTCGCACGGTTGAATGGGCGCTAAACGATGCCCAACATAATAAGATTTTAATTGTGCCCCGTAATAAACAATTTGTTGGCCAAACTCCCGAGGGATACAACGGTAAGAAATGGAAAGGGGATTACGGATTTGTAACCCTTACAGCTTATGGACAGCCATATGGACCTGACGGATTGAATGAAGAAGGATTATATGTCGGTGTATATTATTTGCCTGAATTTGCTGAATATGCAATTTACGATCGTGCAAAAGCTGAAAATTCAATGAGTGTTGGAGACTTGATGCAATGGATGTTATCATCGTTTAAAACAGTTGACGAAATTATTGCCAATTTAAAGAGTGTCATTGTTGTAAATGTTGACAATAAAGAATTTGGAGGAGCAGCACTTCCTTTTCATTTCAAAATTGTTGACCCAAGTGGTAACAGCAAAATAATTGAAATTGTCAATAATGGTGAAGTAAAAATTTATGATCCTTATATTGGTGTAATTACAAATTCTCCAACTTATGATTGGCATATTATTAACCAAAGAAATTATCTAAGTCTTTCAGCAAATCCGAATAGCCAAATGAGTTTTGAGGATTACAATTTAAAACCATTGGGCGGAGGTTCTGGATTGATTGGCTTACCGGGTGACTTCACGCCTCCTTCAAGATTTGTAAGAGCTGCAGCTTTCACCGCCTCTTGCCGTCCACTTGAAACCGCTATGGATGCTGTATTTGAATCCTTTAGGATCTTAGATAATTTTAACATCCCACTGGGTGCGATAGTACCAAAAGATTATCTACCAACCGATATCGTAAGTGCAACGCAAGTAACTTCGGCATCAGACTTAAAAAACAAAGTTTATTATTACCATACAATGTGGAACAGACAAATTAGAAAAATTGACTTAAAAGCAATTGATTTTGCAACGGTGAAAGAACAGATAATTGATGATGATGAATCAAAAACAAATTCTGTAAAAGATGTTACACCAATATTGAATTAGAAGATTAACGCCCAACAGATAGAATATGAGAAATTCAATCATTCACTTTTTACTATTTATCTTCTTTAATTTATTTACAATTGTCAGCAATGCTCAAACCACAAAATTGAAGCCTGGTTTTGATAAGGATGAGTTTCTTGAATTGCTTAAAGTTTCGAGCAGGCAAGGCGATTCATTGTACAATCCGGATCTGCCTGCACCAGTAAAATTTCAAAAGGTTTATAGATCAGCTGAAATGGGTTTGGATAATAGATGGGATTTATGGGTGACAGAAGATAAAGTAGCGTGCATCAGTATAAGAGGAACTACATTAAAGCAAGTCAGCTGGCTCGATAATTTTTACGCTGCTATGGTGCCTGCCAAAGGGTCATTAAAACTTAGTAATAACTTTTTGTTTAACTATAATTTAAGTGACGACCCTCGTTCTGCTGTGCATACTGGCTGGCTAATTGCCACAGCATATCTTTCGCGAGATATCCTACCAAAAATTGATTCGCTTTACCGTTCAGGATACAAAGATTTTTACATTATGGGACATAGTCAAGGAGGTGCAATTTCTTACCTGTTGACAGCCCTTTTACTAAAAGAACAGAAAAACGGTGGTCTTCCAGCTGAAATAAAATTTAAGACCTATTGCAGTGCAGCCCCAAAACCAGGAAACCTTTATTTCGCTTATGATTTTGAGAACATGGTAAAAGGAGGGTGGGCCCAAGCCGTTACAAACGCAGCAGACTGGGTGCCTCAAGCACCGTTTTCCATTCAAACTGTAGACGATTTTGTAATATTAAGCCCTTTTACAAATGCAAGAGGAGTTATAAAGAAACAACCTTTTTTGAATAGAATTGTAATGACAAAAGTTTATAACAGTTTGGATAAACCTACTAAAAAGGCAAATAAGAAGTTTCAAAAATATCTAGGAAAAAAATTGGAAGTGTTTATCCGAAAAGTGTTGCCAGAATTTGAATCTCCAGAATATGTAAACTCGAACAACTATGTAAGGACAGGCAATCAAATTGTTTTATATCCCAACGAGGAATATTTTAAACTTTTTCCTCAAGATAAAAGTAACATTTGGATAAACCATGCATTCGAACCATATTTGTTTCTTGCAAGTTATTACTAAGTGCTAATCAGATGAAGTCAAATAAATAAAATTATGGAACATAAAGATAAATTTTCAAAAATAATCTCCACGATAAATAAAATTGTTATTCGCCTTGTCATTGGACTTATGACGTTGAGTTTGATATTAGGCTCTTTATTTCTTATTTATGTGATCTATCTAAAAATAATGGAATTCCCTGTTTTTTTGTTAGATGTATCACTTTTATTCAATATTTTCAATTTAGCATTGATAATAGCTGTAGGATACGAATTGATAAAATCGTTGATTTTAATTATAACTTCTGAAACAATTCCGTCAGCGCCTATTATTCAAATCGCAATTATTGCAGTTGCAAATAAAATCATAACACTTGATATTAAGCACACAGAACCAATTATGGTTGTTGGTTTAGGCGTGTTGATTGCTGCTCTTGGACTGACACATTTTTTATTAAATTATAGAAAAAAGACATCTTAAAAAAGCTGAGTTCATTTTTTTATTCTTTTTCAAGAAGTTATTTTGACAATGTTTTTTAAATAGTTCAATTATTGAACCAACAAATTTATAGATTGTAATCTTTTAAATATGGTCGCAGAATACTAAATATAAGTCTGCTGTGAAAAGCAATAGCTCGCTTATTGGGTTGGCTGCCTTTCGTCAATAAGTATGTTCTTATCCATCCATCAGAAATTAATAAAAATGGCATAAAAAGCATTCTCTTGAGCCTCTTTGTCAAAACTTGAATAAAAAGCATTTCAGTTAGAAAGAAAACACGTTTATTCTTGCATATAAATCATTTTTCGTGAATCAATTTTGAATTTTATTAAATAATTTCAACTATAAATCAAACAAAATAGTGTTTTGATTGTCTTCATTACCTATCAATAGTTGATAATCATTTAATCTGATATTATGTTTAAAAAATTCACGCTAGCAGACAAATTACTATTTGCGGCAGCTTTATTGTCATTAATTTATTCGGAGACACTATTCTTTCAAGGAGCAAAAGAGGACGCACATTTCGTCGGTATTTGGGTCCCTTCGATTTTAGCTTTTGGTATTTATTTGAAACTTATTAAATCCAACTAAAATGACAGAAACAATACCATATTTCGCTGGACTTATTACTTTAATTTTTGGAATAGGTTTTTATTTTGCTCTTAAACAAAAATAAAAAAAGCCATTTGACATACCGGAATTTTAAATAAATTAACTTTCCGTTCACTGATTTTAAGTTAATTAAACTGGGCTTTAAGTGCATTTAATTCTTCAACGTTAATTTCATTTTACACATTCGTCTTGGATTCGTTTGTTAAAACGAATTAGTCGGTATTACTTATAAAAAAGGAACCTTATCTTTTTGACTAGTATCGTTTATATTTGCAAATTCTAAAGTACCAATGTATGAATCCAAAGGTTGACGATTTTTTAAATAAGGTGACTAAGTGGCACGATGAACTAGCTAAATTAAGAGCAATTGTTCTCGATTGTCAACTCACTGAAGAACTAAAATGGGGCGTTCCATGCTATACTTTTCAAAAAGGAAATATTGTGTTAATTCATGGGTTTAAAGAATATTGCGCCTTGCTGTTTATGAAAGGTGCTTTACTGAATGATTCAAATGGGATTCTTATTCAACAAACGGAAAATGTGCAAGGTGGACGTCAAATACGTTTTAACAGTTTGAAGGAAATAGAAGACCAAGAAGCGATTTTAAAAGCCTATATTTTTGAAGCAATTGAAGTGGAGAAAGCAGGAATGAAAGTTGCGCATAAACCACATTCAGAATATGTTATTCCAGAAGAATTTCAATCTAAAATGAATGAAAATTCAGCATTAAAAAACGCATTTGAAGGATTGACTCCAGGAAGGCAACGAGCATATATTCTTCATTTTTCAGGATCAAAACAAGCTAAAACTCGAGAAGCAAGAGTTGAAAATTACACCCAAAGAATATTAATGGGAAAAGGGTTAAATGATTGTATTTGCGGCCTTTCTAAGCGAATGCCTAGTTGTGATGGGTCGCATAAATACCTTTAAGTTTTAACTATTTGTTAAAGCCAAAAAAAACACTTGAAAAATGGAATTAATTGAAACAATCAATTTAATCAATTCACAAAAGAATAGTATTTACAAAATTGAAACTTGGACGGACGACAATAAAGTTTTGAATAAAGCGGTGGAGAAAGCTCAAAAATTTCTAAATGGTAAACTTCCTATCGAATTAATTGAGTTTTATTCAAAAACTTTTAGAATAGAATTAATCACCTCTAAAAAGACCAAGTATTACCCAAAAGAATATCGTTTGTCTTCTGTTTTTTCATTAGAAAATACTTTTGATAAATTTAAGCCTCATCCAGTTCCTTTAACGGAAAAGCCTACTGAATCTGTGAAGACAAAAAAATCACATGCATGTTCCAATTATTTTCCAGTTGAATATTCTGACGACAAAAAGTATAACGAAATCACACGGCAAAAGGTCTTAATTCCAATTTATGGGACAAGCTCAGTAATTACGCTAGATTTTTATGAGAAAAATGAAAATGGATACACGCTGAAATACTTGGAATCAAGAAATAGTGAAATTTATCCAATAAATCTTTCTTTCACCCAATTCATGGATTTTCATGTTTACTTTGGTACAGAAAATTATTGGTTTTTCCCATTTATTAAAGAGTATAAATCTGATTTCAAAGGTTTAACAACATTAAGAAATATGTTTGGTGACTTGGAATCACACAAAAATAAAATTATTGAATTAGAGGAATTAATAAAGGTTTATAAATAATAAATTAAAAAACACAAGGACAATAATAGCCTTGGATTATCGTTTAATCAAATTATAATTTAGAATAAACCTCATGATAAAATCAATTTTAATTATACCAATCTTTTTTATAATTTTCTTAGCTTTTTCGTCTTGTAGTAAGGAAAAAATCAGTAGCAATTTATACGAAGAATCCATAGCATCAGATTTGGTTTTTTACCAAAATACTGATGTGATTTTATCTCCTGCTGGATCAAGTCCTCATGGGCCTTTTAAATTGAAATTTAATGAAAAAGCAAAGAGTCAACTTGGGTCAGATGGGAAATTACCAGATGGAGCAACTTTCAAAAATGGATCTTTAATTGTAAAAGAAATTTATTCTGGTTCAACTCTACAATTAATTGCGGTTATGAAAAAGAATGATTCGAAATATTCTGGTGAAGGTTGGTTATGGGCAGAGTATAAACCTGATGGAACGGCAGTATATAATATAAGTGATAAAGGAAAATCTTGTATTGCATGTCACTCAGCAAGTATAAATAGAGATTTGACGAACAGCTTTGATTTGCATTAAACATTCTTAGTAATTTTGAAATGATTAGATAGTTTCTAATTTCAAATAAATCTTTATAAAAATGAAATTAATACTATTTAGCGCAACTTGAAAAACAGGATTGTTGCTCATCCAACAAACATTGACTCTTGGAGATTTTGTTAAAGCCTATATTTGAAAGGCTAAATCTATAAAAGTTGAAAATTCCAATCTTGAAATAATTGTTGGTGAGTTGAGCGACAAAGAGAAATTAAATTACTTAAAACGGCTCACATGAAAAATATTTTATCAATAGGAGGAAGTACAAGCAACAAATCAATCAACAAGAAATTAGCAGATTATACTGCTTTAATGTTTAAAGATGCAACCGTTCAGTTTTATGATTTAAGTCAAAATGAGCTTCCAATTTTCAGTGTTCAACTGGAAGAAGTTATCGGAATGCCTGAATTGGTTTTGGATTTTGTTGAACTGATGGACGAGGCAGATTTTTTGGTTCTTTCCCTAGCTGAGAATAACGGTAATTTAAATGCCGGATTTAAGAATTTGTTGGATTGGGTTTCTAGAATTCCAGGTAGAAAAACATTTAATGAAAAACCAATATTATTAATGGCTACCTCACCTGGTGCAAGAGGCGGCGCGAGTGTCTTAGAAATAGCGGAAAAATCATTTAAACGACTTGGAGCGGATATAAAAAGCACCTTCTCTTTACCGAGCTTTAATGAAAATTTTGATGTTGAAAAAGGTATCGTCAATTCAGTTCTATTAGCTGAATTACAAACTATTGTTAAAGGATTAAATTAAATGTTTTCAAAATGAACCTCAACCAAATAACGATTCAAGTTTTAGATGTAGAAAAATCAATAGTTTTCTATGAAAAGCTAGGGTTGAAATTAATTGTTCATACCCATTCAAATTATGCGCGTTTTGAATGTGAAAAAGGAAATTCGACTTTTTCATTGCATCAAAATGATCAAGCTAACAATGAAAATGGCACGTGGATTTATTTTGAAACAGAAGAGTTAGATAAAAAAGTGAATGACTTGATTGCGGATGGTTTTATTTTTGATGAAATGCCAAAAGACCAACCATGGCTTTGGAGAGAAGCACGATTAAGAGACATGGATAATAATCTTCTAATACTTTATTTTGCTGGAGAAAATCGGGTGAATCCACCATGGAAAAAATGAAAATAATCATTAAATGTATTCAATATCAATTGTATCGTTAACAGATGAAAGGACAAGTAAGCAAGAAACGATTTGTACTAAATGTTTTTCAAGAAAAATGCCCTAAATGTGGCATTGGTCACGTGTTTAAACAAAATGTGAGTTTGTTGAAGTTGCCAATCATGAATGAGGAGTGTGAAAATTGTAACTACCATTTTGATCGAGAACCTGGCTATTTTTTGGGGGCAATGTACATCAGTTATGGATTAGCAATTTTTCAAGGAATTGTTACTTTTTTTTTATTGCATTTCCTTTTTCCGAATTTATCGACAACTTGGCTTTCAATTAGTGTTATTGCAGTAATTGCATTGTGTGGACGCAAAAATTACAAGTTGTCTCGGGTGATTTATATCCATATTTTTCCGTGGTAAATCTTCCTTAATAATACTGCAGTGAAAAATGGAAGAATTAAACGGGACACCAAAATTTGAAATCATAAAAATCGGATTGTCGGAAATTGAACAATTGCGTGAAATAAGCATTGAAACTTTCGTCGAAACATTTAAAGAAACCAATACTCAAAATAATCTTCAACAATTTTTGAATGAAGCATATTCTCTAGATCAACTTAAAAGTGAATTAGAGAACCCAAACTCCGAATTTTTCTTTGCGAAATTTGGGTATGAAATCATGGGGTATTTAAAAATAAATCAAGGTGAAGCTCAAAAAGAATCAATCGGTCATAACGCTTTGGAATTGGAACGTATCTATATTTTAAATAAGTTTCAGGGTAAAAAAATCGGTCAAATTTTATTGGATTATACATTTGAAATCGCCAAAAAGACAAATCTTGATTGGGTTTGGTTAGGTGTTTGGGAGCACAATCAAAGAGCGATTAATTTTTACCTTAAAAATGGTTTTGTTCAATTCGATCAGCATATTTTCACTGTTGGAGACGATGATCAAACAGACATCCTAATGAAGTTAGAAGTGGATAAAACTAAATCTTACTTTACGCCATTCTGAACCATTTCTTTTATTGTATGTATTCGGTGACATGAAAACAATCTTGGCTCTAATTTTTACGTTGATTTTTCAAGTATTCCCAAAAAATCTAACAGCACAATTTTATTTTGATTCACAACCTCCCGATACTATTTATCACCCATTCGATAAAGGAATTCAATTAATAGAAATTGATTATCTCTCCTTTTTCACAGAAGTAGACTTTTTCTACTCAACTAGGAGTCAGGCTCCATCTTTTGACAATCGACCAATTGGCAATGAATATATTTTTCGTGATACGACAGGTAAAATTGTGAAGTCTTTTAATTCTTACATGAATCAAGATTCATTGAATACAAAGTTTAAGGTTGTACCCTTTGAAGGAACAACCAAAACACAAAAGGACGAACATGAGGAGATGCCTTTTTATGAACGGCAAATAGAAATATGGCCTATTCGAAATAAGAATAAACTGATTTTTAATTTCAGAATTACGGAATACAATGACACAGACACCTCATTTACCAACCATTTAAAGAAGGGACTAATAGATCTAAATGGAAATATCATTCTGCCAATTATATATGACAATATTTATTGTTACCGCGATTGGATGGTTGTTCAAAAAGACAACCAGTGGGGATTGATGAATTATGCTGGGGAAACATTAATACCACTTGTAAATGACAGTTATAATAACGGGTATAGTGATTACACCAAAGTAATTTACTTTTTAAAAGACACCGTTTTTTCTTATGCCTATATTACTGGAAGCAAAAAGAAAGTTATTCTAAATGATATCACGTATGCAATGAGCGAAGACTTGGGGATTTTGATAGTGAAAAAGGATTCGCTATTTGGTGTGTTTAATGTTTTTATGAATAAAATGGTTGTTCCTTGTGTTTATGACATTGTTTCATTTGTTTCATTTCCAAGTGAGGAAGAACGAGTTGCCATTCATGTTGGAATGAATAAAAAACATGGGGCTATGAGTATCGAAGGTAAAACGCTTATTCCATGCATTTATGACCGAATTGGGCTTTGGGATCACTATAAAACGCCAGGATTTATAAAAGTTGAATTGAATGGGAAAGCATCCGAATTGAAGATTGGAAATTTGTGAACTGAATATTTTAGTTAATTTGTGTCATAAATAGTTGTTTATGTCAATTCAAATAGCCGTAACGGGAGCAAGCGGACACATAGGAAATGTGGTTTGTCGTAAATTATTAGAAAATGGATATCGTGTTAAAGCGCTGTATCATTCCGATAAATCTGGTCTTGAAGGTTTGAATGTTGAACTCATTCAGGGTAGCACTTTAAACAAAAATGACTTATCAAACCTAATTGACGGTTGTGAGATAGTTATCAATTGTGCTGCAATTATAAGTATCAATGGTGACCCAAAAGGTGATGTTTTTAGAACAAATACAGAAGGTCCAAAAAATGTTTTGGAAGTTGCTATTGAAAAGGGTGTGAAAAAACTTATTCATCTCAGTAGTGTTCACGCTGTGACTGAATTACCACATTCTCAAACTTATGATGAAACTCGACCATATAAAACAAAGGCTGATTTTGTGTATGATTATTCGAAAGCAATTGGGGAACAACTGCTACTCAATAGTAAACAAACAACTGAGTTAGATGTGGTCATTGTTCGACCGAGCTGCGTTGTGGGACCGTTTGATTTTAAACCTTCTAAAATGGGAGTAGCCCTGCTTGATTTTTATAAGCAGAAAATCCCATTTCTTCCATTCGGCGGATACGACCTTGTTGATGTTCGCGACGTTGCTAATGCAATAATTACTGCAATTACAAAAGGGAATAATAAAGAAATTTATTTGTTGAGTGGCAAATATTATAGTCTAAAAGAACTTTCCCAAGAAGTTCGCACTGTTACTGGTAAAAAAGTTCCAACAACCGTATTGCCTTATGCTTTCCTTAAATGTATTGTACCTTTTGCAACAGCTTATTATAAAATTTCAAGAAAAACACCTACTATAACAAATGAGTCAATCGCAGCCTTGAAAAATGGACATCCAGCAATGGATAATTCGAAAGCTAAAAGAGATTTAGGATTTAAGTGTCGACCTTTAGTTGAAACACTTACTGATTTTTATGCGTGGCAGAAAGAAAAAAAAGTAATTTAAAACCATGAAATTAGAAACCTTAGAACTTATTGCATATGTCTGGTTGGGAATTGCTGTCGCAGTGCATGTAACCATGTTTTTCATTACCGCTCCATTTGGTCGACACACCTCTGATAAATGGGGGAAATCTATCAACAATAAATTAGGGTGGTTCATTATGGAAATGCCATCCTTATTGATAATGCTCTATTTTTTGTTTTGGGGAACAAATTCCTTCAACTCATATGTCTGGATCTTATTTGTCTTGTGGATTTTACATTATGTGAATCGCACTTTGATTTTTCCACTTCGAATAAAGCCAACAGAGAAAAAAATGCCTGTTTTTATTGTCGCGAATGCGATTCTTTTCAATTTAATGAATGCAGGTTTAAACGGATATTTTTTAGCTGAATTGTCAACCAAGTCAGCATACAATGAAAATTGGATTACAAGTCCTTCTTTTATTATTGGTTTTTCACTTTTCATAATTGGCATGTTAATCAATTGGAAATCTGACACCATTTTAATCAACCTTCGTAAAAAAGGCGACACTGGATATTACATACCGAAAGGCTTTTTATTTGAGTTTATTTCTTCTCCGAACCTATTTGGTGAAATAGTTGAATGGTCAGGTTTTGCTATTATGGCATGGAATCTTCCTGCTTTGACTTTTCTCGTTTGGACCTTCGCAAACTTGGTTCCTCGTTCAAAAAACCACCACGATTGGTTGTTGAAGAAATTTGAGAATTATCCAAAGGATCGAAAAAAGGTTTTCCCATTTATATATTAATTTATGTCAATGAATTTTATTTCACCGATTAATCAAGCCGATTTTAAAGAAATTTTAACTCTTTCTGACAAACTGCTTGGTGCTGGGTATTTGGACGAAATGCAACTTCAAAAATACCTCGGTGATAAGCACAAAACTGGCATTGTTTCAAAATCAAGTAAAGGCGAAATAACAGGTTTTCAATTGGTGCTAACGTGTGAACTTGACGAATTACTTCAAATGTCAGTCAGTGAACACAATTGGTTCAAAGAATATTTTTCAAGCAAAGCTCCAATTGGTGTCATAAAAACAGTAGGAGTGAACCCTGAATACAAAAACCAAGGAATAGGAACCTTATTGACATCTAAAGGAATTGAAATTCTTCAAAAAGAAGCAACTACCATTATTTCCATGTGCTGGGATCAAAAAGATGACACACCTTTTGCGCGAGTTCTTGAGAAATGCAATATACACTTAATAAAAACCATTCCAGCTTACTGGGAAGAAGATAGTTTGGCTAAAGAATACAGTTGCAAGATTTGTGGTGAACCACCTTGTTTGTGTGCTGCCTTGATTTATGAATTTTGATATAATATAAAAAGACACAAATAATCGACTTGAGCATTTCTACTCAAGAACCAAAGTCACAAATCCATGTTTATCTACTTCTACAAAGTCATATTGGGTACCAGTTAATTTGTAGAAATAAACACCTTCTGAGCATATCTCACCTGATTTATTTCTGCCGTCCCATAAATACAATCCTTTCTGATCATACATTTCGCTTACAACATTTCCCCATCTGTTTAAAATGATAATGTCGTAACGTGTGAAAACAGGTTGCCGCATCATGAAAATATCATTGATTCCATCTTGATTTGCAGTAAGCACATTCGGAATGAAAAGCTCTGCTGTAATAAAAACTGGAATACTCATTTCTGCTGTACAACCGAGTGAGTCTGTTACAATTAACGTCACATTATATTGACCAGGATATTGCCATTCATAGTTAAATCCTCCTCCTGAATTGTTCGAGAAATTATCTTGACTAAAGGTCCAATTCCAAGTTGTAAGTCCGCCTGTACCACCAGAAGAATTTTCAGTAATCAGCATCGGTTCATAAACAGGAATTGAAATCGGATTAACAGCGAAATTAATGTCGATTGGAGTAATTATCGTTGTAATTGGAGGCATCATATATTCAACTTGACAATTGTTATTATCCATAAGTGTTGCGATTGGAATATAGGTTCCAGCATTGTCATAAATGTATGTGAAGTTGTCTAAATTATCCAAGGTTTGGCCATTTCCTAAGTCCCAAATTATATTGGTGACATTCGATAAATTAGATGGAATGAATTCAAATTCCGGATGACACAACGTACCAACATTTAACCAATCTACATCTCCAGATGGACCACCAATCGAAAGATAATCCACATAAGTTATGGAATCAGAACAGCCAAATTGATCTGTAATTAATAATGATGCAGTATAAATACCTGCAAAAACATAGCTATTACTAGGGTTTTGAAACGTTGAGCCGTTGTTGTCACCAAAATCCCAATTCCATTGAACAACATTACCATAAGACGTTGAATTATCAGTTAAATCGGCAAATACTGGTGGACAAGTATAATTTCCGTTGGCATCAACATTTGATCCCGTAAAAACATACGTTGCATTTGGTTGTGGAAGAGATACTATAATTGTAGTTTCCATAGTGTCCATGCAGCCATTTATATCTGATACAATCAACATAACATCATGAGAAATGGATGTTGCATTCGTTGGATTAATTTCGTTTAAAAATCCAGTGTAGTTGGAAAGATTTGAAACAGAAACCCCATCTAAAAACCATTGAGATGTATTAAAATTTGCCGAAGTATTTACAGTATTAAACGTTTCTAAATTACATACAACTGAATCTAAAGTAAACGCCGCCGTTGGAGCAGTTAAAATAGTTGTCACGTTTACTTGAGGCGAAACACAACCAAATGCATCAGTAACCACTAGACTAGTCACAAAACTTCCCGTTGATGTAAAGTTGTAGTTGGTTGGTTGAGAAACATTATTGGTTATTTGTGAAGTGTTATCTGCAAAAGTCCAATTAAAAATCGATAATCCAGCTCCGTTACCCACCGTGCTTGAATTATTTGTAAATATCACATTTAAAGGAACACAACCTGCAGAAGCGGAGGGCGAAATCTGAGCAATTGGCTGTTGTAATACGGTAAAATCATTCAGAATTTGTGTATCAGTGCAACCTACATTATTGCTAATTTGAAATGTTACGTCATAAGAACCTGAAGTGTTATAGGTATAGTTTTGATTCTGTCCAGTAAGGTTTGTTCCATTCCCCATATTATATGAATAGGAGGTTATAGGGTCTGATGAAATGGATGCATTGGTAAAATTCATTGCAAAATTTCTGCAAATAGAATCGTTTACAACGTTGAAATTTGCATCAATAATTGAAATATTAATCGTTTGAGTAATACTATCAGAACAACCAGTAGTGTAATTGTGAACCAATTGTTGAATGGTAAAAGTGCCATAACTGTTATACGTATGAGACATGGAACCCTGATTAGGGTCTGTGAATAGTGCCGGTGAAACCAAAAAATTTGAATTCCCATCACCCCAAGTCCACGTCATATCTACATTGTCTGAATTTTCACCCAATATTGCATTATCGGTGAATGCTACAGAAAGTGGTAATGTTGGGTTGCAAAACACCATTTGTGATGGACTAAATAAGGCTATTGGTGCTTTTATGAAGATTGCATTAGGTACAAGTAATGTGTCACGACAACCACGAAATGATACAATTAATTGTACATCAAAATAACCCGTATCGATTGGATAATTATAGGTTGGATTTTCTAAAGGACTTGTTCCCCCATCGCCAAAATCCCATGCCCAAGTAACATCATTTGCTCCATAACCAGGGGGAATTACAGTTGTACTTGTAAAATTGAATTCAGATTTTGCACAATCAAGAATAGGAGTATAGGTAAAGCTAACAACTGGCGGAATTCCAGCAGAAATGTAATCAGTAAGTATTATTGTTTCCGAGCAACCTCCATCGGTTGTGATGGTAAGTGTTACCGTATACACTCCTTCAGAGTAGATTTGAACAGGCGGATTTTGACCAGAGAAGGTGCTTCCATTTCCAAAATTCCACAACCATCCCGTAATAGGATTGGCTAATGAATTTGGAGAAGTGGATAAGTCGGTAAATTGAACCGATAAATTTTCACACCCTTCAACAACATCTGCTTCAAAATTTGCAATCAATGGAGAAACTACAATGTAGTTAACCAATGTAACTGTATTTACACAACTATTGGCATCTGTAAGTGTTAAAGAAACGTTGTATGCTCCTACGTTGTTATAAGTTTGGTTAGGTGGATTGGATCCTGTAAATGTAGAACCATTGCCAAAATTCCAATTAAAAACGCCGCTTCCTGCTGATGTGTTGGTATAATCCACCACTAATGGATCACAACCGGTTAGCGGGGTTGCAGAAAAACTTGCTTGAGGAAGTGGATTTACAATAATTACTTGATTAAATACGTCAGAACAGCCATTTGTAGTATTTTGAGAAGTTAATGACGCTGTATATGTTCCAGCTGTAGGATAAGATATCGTTGGATTTTGAGAATTGCTTATGGTCCCATTTCCAAAAGCCCATGACCAACTGTTTGCACCCGCTGTAGATTGATCTTGAAAAATAACGTTCTGTCCAACACAAACTGTATTTGAACTCACTGAATAAGTGGTTTGAAAATTTTGTACGGTTATGTTTTGACTAAATGAATTTATACATCCCGTCGCTGTATTTGTAACAGTTAAAGTTACATTGAAAATACCTGTTGTAGTGTAATTTGCATTGGTCGGGGTTTGAACTGTAGATGTTTGACCATTGCCGAAATTCCAGTTGTACGTATAACTTCCACTTCCTGGAGATACTGCGCTGAATATTGGCGAATAAGGAAAAGTACAACTTGTTAATGGTGTTGTGAAACTCACATTAGGAAGTGGATTGACTGTAATGTAATTTGATTTTACTTCTGCAATAGAAACACTTCCATTAAATACAATAAGTGTAATATTAAAGGTTCCTGCAACTGTGTATGTATGTGTAGGATTTTGAACCGTCGATGTACTTCCGTCACCAAAATTCCAAGCCCATGAAACCATTGGTCCACCAGTTGTTAAATCAGTAAAAGAGATTGAATTTCCAACACAAATAGTTAATGGTGTTGCTGAAAAATTCACATTCAATTGACTGGAAACATTGAAGCTTACAAAGAAGAGAAAATAAAGAAAATAGTTTTTCATATTAGTATTTTTAATTGCAGATGTTTATCAAAAATTAAAATATCATTAAGAATATAAACCCAAAGGTATTTATTAATGTTGCGTCTATATGAAATCTCAAAATTAAAAAGAGCAAAATTTATTTTAAGACTACAATCGAAGGAACTTTGACACTGCTATTCACGAATAACTTGACGGTTTTCAAAGCTTTAATTGAAAGTAGGATATAAAAAATGCCTAGTGTAATTTATGTTTTAATATTGAGTTCACAAAGAAATCTACATTAAATGTTTTTAGTTGAAGTTAAATAGCTCCTAATTGCGACCCGCATGGATGGCTTCATTTCTTGAGGTTTTAACAATAAAATCCCTTCAATTTCATTTTTTATTTCAGGATATTTATGTGTGAATTGAATCAATTTATAGATCGAATAAACAAACAAAGCCACTTTATTTGTATCGTCTTTTATAAATGAAATAAGTTTATCAAGGAATTCGGATTCTTTGTAATCAATCAGTGGTAATATTTGCGTCGTGTTGACAAGATTCCGCAGCACACTTTGATTTTGCGAAGTAAGAATACAATCGATAAAATCTCTTTGGAATTTTTCTAAGGTCTCAGGTTGATTTTTTGCAATATGTGTGATTAACCAAGAACTGTATTCAGGATAGGGATGAGGTAACGCACTTGTCGCTGTTTTAACCAAATCAATTAACAGCCTTTCATCCATGATAAAGATATCCACGTGTTTCGAAAAATCACGTGTCAAGAACATATTATCTATAAAATCCTTCGCCTTCATTCAAAAAAAAGGTGCAAGTTAAAAACTCACACCATTTATATTTTTAATCCCAAATTCCGAATCCTAAATCCCGAATAATATTATACTGTTACACCCATTATTTCAGCCATTTTAGCACCAATTTGAGCGGGAGAATCAACTACGTGAATTCCACATTCTCTCATGATACGTTTTTTCGCTTCAGCTGTATCGTCATCTCCACCAACAATTGCACCTGCGTGACCCATTGTTCGTCCTTTAGGAGCTGTTTCACCAGCGATGAAACCAACAACTGGTTTTCTTGGGTTTTCTTTGATCCAACGTGCAGCAATTGCTTCCAAGTTACCACCAATTTCACCAATCATTACGATTCCTTCTGTTTCTGGGTCATTCATTAATAACTCAACAGCTTCTTTTGTTGTAGTTCCGATGATTGGGTCTCCACCAATTCCAATTGCAGTAGTTATACCTAATCCTGCTTTAGCAACTTGGTCTGCTGCTTCATATGTTAATGTTCCAGATTTTGAAACAATCCCTATCGTTCCTTTCTTGAAAACAAAACCTGGCATAATACCCACTTTTGCTTCACCAGCAGAAATAATTCCTGGGCAATTAGGTCCAATCAAACGACAGTCATATGCTCTGATGTATTCTCTTGCTTTAATCATGTCTTTTACAGGAATTCCTTCCGTAATACATACTACAACTTTGATTCCTGCTTCAGCAGCTTCCATAATTGCATCAGCAGCAAAAGCTGGTGGAACAAAAATGATAGAAACATCTGCACCTGCTTGTGATACCGCATCTGCAACAGTATTAAAAACTGGACGGTCTAAATGTGTCGTACCGCCTTTCCCTGGAGTTACACCACCAACAACATTGGTTCCGTATTCAATCATTTGCCCTGCATGGAAAGTACCTTCACTTCCTGTGAAACCTTGAACAATAACCTTCGAATTTTTATTTACTAAAACGCTCATTTTTGTTGATATTTTGAATCAATTAATTAAGTACATCAAAAATATATGTTTGAATCCGTTTATCAATGTTTTTAAACGATTATTCTTACTATTTTATTTAACACCTTTTATTTCCATCTCAAATACTAAAATGGAGTTGGGTGGAATATCTTCTAAATCCCTATCTCCATATCCTAAAGTTGGAGGGGCAACCAAAAAAGCTTTTGCTCCCGGTTTCAATTCTAACATGATTTCTTTCCAAGCTCCAATTAGGTCTTTTACAGCAAATTCTACTGGGTAATGGTGGTTGTCAAATGTTTGTCCATTCAAAAAAGACCCTTTATAACTGAATGAAACAATATCCGTAAATTGAATAAATTCTCCTTCTCCAGGTTCAATGATCTTGTAATACATTCCTGATTCAGTGCGGTTACACTTAATATCTTTTTTCTTTAAGTAAGTTACAATTTGTTGATCAAAGGATTTTTTTTGTTCTTCAGAATAGGTCCCACAAGAAAATAAAACAAGTGATAGAATGAATAAGGTGATAATTTTTGTCATCTTTTTTTTAGTTATGAATTACAAGTTATTAGTTATTAGTTATGAGTTATGAGTTATGAATTATGAATTATGAATTATGAATTATGAATTATGAATTATGAATGTGCTTTGCCTATGTGTTCTATGTTTCTATGTGTTTCAAAAAGAAATCTTACAATTTTACTGGCGTGAGCGTATATCCTTCTTTTTCCAATAAGCGCAATACACCATTCGGACCACCTAAATGACCAGCACCAACGGCAATAAACGTTTTCTTTTCAGCGATTAATTCTTTAATTTGAGGAACCCAATTTTTATTTCTTGAATCTAGAAAACTGGCTTGCTCGTCAGATAAAACACCACCTTCTTGTTGGATCATTAAATAGAGTGAATCAACATTCTGGCGAACATACATTTTTTGCATGTTTTGAATCAATTCAAGTGATTTATCCTCATTTCGAATGCCATCCATAACCATTTCTGTTTGCTGTGCATTCGTCAAATCATCAAATATCGCCATTTGCTGTGCTGCTGTTTCCAATCCTTTAATCGCAATATCATTTTCTCGTGCGATTTTTTCAAACGTCATTTCATACGATTCCGTTTTTCCCATGAATTGCATTTGTGTTGCCATTTGAACAACTACAAAAGGTTTCATTTTAGTCATGGTAGAACGAAAGGCAGGCTCTGATAAATTCATTTCCGCCTGTGCCCATTGAATGATAGAATCCGTTTGTTCTTTTGTGAAGTAATCAAAGAAAGTTCCTTCTTTTAGCATCACCATTTCCATTGCTTCAGATTGGCTTGGCATTCCAGCAATTTCCATAACCAATTGATCCGATTTTTTGACAAGTTTCTCCAATTTATCAGGGAAAAGGAAATATTCTTTTTCAATCAAATGCATGGATCCAAAAATGTACGAACCATTAGGGATTCCTTGTCCTTCAATCTTCCACAACAATGAACTTTCTTTCATCGGGAAATCCGCAAGCACACTTTCTTGTGAAAAAGATGTTCCTGTTAGAACTAAAAAAAAGAAGAAAAGAAATTGTATTTTTTTCATTTATTCAAGAATTAATTCTGCCAAATAATGATCTTCATTATCACAGATTTTTTTCGCTTTCAATCCAACGTTTTGAGCAGCTTTATGAAGATTATCAAAATCAACATACAACCAATCAAACCAAGGTCCTTTTTCATTCTTGTGTTTCATCTGAAAATTAAAATTTCCGTAATATTCAGAATTTAAATCTACCCACATTGATCCATCTTCATCTTGGTACAAGTACTTGATATCAGAAGAATCACACAAAATTTTACCACCTGGATTTAAAAGCGATTTAGCGTGTTGCAAAGTATGTTCCAAATTAGAAAGTTTACCTGCAATACCAATCCCATTCATTAGCATAAGAATAGTATCGTATTTTTCGTCTTTTAAGTTGAAGAAGTTAACTTTACGCGCATTTAATCCCATTTGCTTCATGTAATTCACTGCTCCTTCAGAAATTTCAATTGGGAAAACATCCATTCCTCTATCGAATAATTCTAACGAGTGAACTCCAGCTCCAGCTCCAACATCCAATACTTTTCCCTTTGAACGTTCAATTGCAACTTGCTCAATTTCTGGCATTTGCTCATACTTCCTGAAAAGTATTTCAATTGGAATAATATCGTCCTCACATATTTTTGATGAGACAACAATATCAAAAGGTTTTTTTCTAACTGAATATTCTAAGATTGCCGCTCCGACAGGATCTCCAATTTTTATTTTCTCCATTAATAATCGTATTCGTCTAAATTTGAATAATCTTCATCTGACATGCCGTCTTCGAAATCGTCAAAACCTAATTCATCCTCGTCTTCTTCTAAATCACCCACAAACATATCTTCATTGTCTGCGGCAACTCTAGAATCTTCTGGAGGCGCCATTCCCATTGAAAGTAGTACTTCAGGTTTTTCTGGACCTTCTTTTTCATAACCAATTAGTTCCAAAAGGAAAATCCACATGCGCATAAAATCATACACCAAAATGAATTTTTGATCTGGTTCTTCAATGAAATCTTTAATTAGCGCATCTTTCATGATTGCAGTTGGAGATTCAGTTAATTCATCATCATAAGATAAATCCATTAAACTGATTTCACTTCCCTTGTCCCAACTGTCATTTGAAACATAAAAACTGGCCATTTGATCGCCTTGAAAACGAAAAGAAGAAACAATTGCTTTGTACAACGTTTCGAAATTATCGGTGTCTTTAATTAAGATATCTCTGAAAATCTCACTACTGTTTTCAGAATCAAGTAGAACTCTGAATTTTAGTCCTGCCATAGTTATTTCTGTTGGGTTTGACTTTTCTGTAAAATTAAAACTATTTGTCCAAAGTTGGCTCATTCACCTTCTTTAAACCTAATTCTTCTCCAATTTTCAGCATTAATGCAATTGCATCTTCAGGCTCATTTGGAATTTCGCCTTCTAAGATTGCTTCTTTTATGCGCGCTTTAATAGATCCAATTTCAGCACAAGGAGCAAGATTATAGGTTTTCATGATTAATTCTCCAGTCACAGGAGCTTGAAAATTTCGAATGCGATCTTTTTCTTCAACAGCTTTCAATTTCTCCATGACCATTTCAAAATTCTGCTTGTATTTCTTTACTTTGAATTCGTTTTTGGAGGTAATATCAGCATTACAAAGCGTCATTAAATCCTCAATATCATCGTCTGCTTCACTCAATAGTCGTCTAATCGCAGAATCGGAAACGGACCCTTTTACTAGTGCTATCGGACGTAAATGTAGTCGAACTAATTTTTGGACGTATTTCATTTTATGATCCATTGGAAGTTTTAAACGTTTGAAGATTCTCGGAGTCATTCGCGCTCCTAATTCTTCGTGACCGTGAAAAGTCCAACCAATCTCTGGATCTAATTTTTTTGTTGGTGGTTTGGCAATGTCATGTAAAATTGCTGCCCAACGTAACCACAAATTGTCACTTTCCTTGGCAACATTGTCTAAAACTTCTAAGGTATGAAAGAAATTATCTTTATGCGTTTTTCCATCAATCGTTTCTACACCATGTAAATCAACCATTTCAGGAAAAAACTGGTGCAATAATTTTGTTGAAAAAAGCAATTTAAAACCTCTGGATGGTTCGGTACAAAGAATGATTTTATTGCATTCATCCATGATGCGTTCAACTGAAATGATATCTAGACGTTGAGCATTATCATAAATTGCTTGTAAACTTTTTCCTTCAATTTTAAAATCTAATTGGGCTGCAAATCGCACAGCGCGCATCATGCGCAATGGATCGTCACTATACGTAGTGTTTGGATCTAATGGAGTGCGCAATATTCCTTTTTCTAAATCATTTACACCGTTGAACGGATCAATTAATTCACCGAAATTAGAAGCGTGAAGACTCAATCCCATTGCATTGATTGTGAAATCTCTGCGATTTTGGTCGTCTATTAATGTCCCATTTTCAATTAACGGTTTTCTTGAATCTTGTCGATAGGATTCTTTTCGAGCTCCAACAAATTCAACATCTAAGTCTTTATATTTAAATTGAGCAGTACCAAAATTATGAAAGAAGGATACTTTTTTCACTCTTAATCGTTCGGCACATTCTTTCGCTAAATCCAAACCATTTCCGATTACAACGATATCAATATCTTTTGACGGTCGCTCTAATAATAAGTCACGCACATAACCACCAATTACGTATGCCTCAAGGTTTTTCTCAGTGATGATTTGAGAAGCGACCTTAAAAACGGGGTGTGTAAGAAATGAAGCGTAATTATTCGACATGGGGCGCAAAGATAATGAATGATTCGGGATTAATAATTTGGAATTTGGAATTTTGAGTGATGAGTTACAAATTGCTAGTTACAAGTTATGAATTACTCCTATGTGAACTATGTGCCTATGTGTTTCCAATTTGTATTCTACAGCGTTGGTCCAAATCTAACCCCTAATTATTTTCACCGATCCATTCAAATCAATTTTAATAATTTGTGACGGTATACTCATCTTTTCTATAATTCGCTCTTCTAAAAGGGCATCAACACCTTCTTTGATGATTGTATTAATTTCAGTAAACGCAGAAGGCGAGGGCTGGTTCGAAAGATTTGCAGAAGTGCTAACAATTGGTTTTCGAATTGCACGAATGAGTTTCAAACAGATAGGATCTTTTGTGATTCTAATCGCTACGGATCCATCTTTACCCAATACAGACGAAGCAAGTCCTTTGCTTGTCGGGTAGATTATAGTTAACGGTTTGTCAGCTAAATCGACCAAATCGTAACATACTTCATTGAATTCCGGAACATATTTTTCCAACATCTGGAAACTATCCATTAGCAAAATAAAACTCTTTTCCTCTGGTCGATTTTTTAATTTCAAAATCTGTTGGCATGCTTCTTCATTTGTTGCATCGCACCCAATTCCCCAAATCGTATCAGTAGGATAAAGGATGGTACCACCGTTTTTTAATACTTCTATCGTTTGTTCTAAATTCATATTTCACATTTATAATGCACCACATAGGCACATAGAAATTAATCAAAAACTATCAGTTATAAACTTTAAACTCCTCACTCCTCACTTTTTCAAAACACATAGACACATAGTTCACATAGAAATTAATCAAAAAACTTTCAGTTTTAAACTATAAACTCATCACTCATCACTCATCACTCATCACTCATCACTCCTCCAATAAATCCGGTCTTCTTTCCCGTGTCCTTTTCAACGCTTGTTCTTCGCGCCATTGTTCAATCTTACTGAAATCTCCTGAGATTAATACTTCTGGAACTTTCCACCCATTAAATTCGGGAGGACGTGTATATACAGGAGGTGAAAGTAAATTATCTTGAAAACTATCTGTTAATGCGGAAGTTTCATCGTTCAAAACACCTGGAATTAAACGGGCAATTCCATCAACTAAAACCGCTGCTGCTAGCTCTCCACCGGATAAAACGTATGAACCAATTGAGATCTCTTTAGTGATGTAATGTTCGCGAATCCGCTCATCAACTCCCTTGTAATGACCACATAAGATCATCAGGTTTTCACTCAAAGAAAGCGCGTTACAATGAGCTTGTTCTAAGATTTCACCATCTGGAGTCATGTAGATGATTTCATCGTATTTTCGCTCCGATTTTAATTTTTCAATAATTGCCGCAATTGGCTCAATCGACATCACCATTCCTGCACCGCCACCATATTGGTAATCATCCACGTTTTTGTGTTTATTCGTTGAATAATCACGGATATTGTGGACATGAAGTTCTAAATGACCTTTATCTTGAGCACGTTGCATGATAGAAGCCGAAAATGGGCTTTCTAATAATTGAGGAAGAATCGTTAATATGTCAATTCGCATGGTGTAAAGTTATGAAATAGTTACGAGTTGCGAATTGCAAATTACAAGTTGTGCCAAATCAACTTATCTTTACTATTCAAGTATTGAAGACAAAAGAGATTTGATTATTTTAGTCGAATGAATATTTCAAATTTTAAATTCACAGGTGCATTAAAGCTTAGTATCTATATTCTATGCTCCATGTTCTATGCTCCCTTTTCACATGCTCAATGGTCCGAAAACACGTCTCCTACCTACACCGAATTAATAGCTTATTATCAGAAACTTGACAAAGAGAATAAGGAAATAGAAGTGTATTCGATGGGTAATTCTGATTACGGTTTGCCAATTTATGTGTGTATCGTGAATGGAGCTCAAGATTCTTTGAAAACGTTTAGTAAAGCGAAAAATGAAACGACAATTCTGATTAATAATGCGATTCATCCAGGCGAACCAGATGGAGTAAATGCGTGCTTGATTTGGATTGACAATTGGATTAAAAACGGAAAAAAGACAAAAGATTTACCAGTCATTGCGATAATTCCAGCGTATAATGTTGGCGGAATGTTTAATAGAAATTCTTCCAGCCGTGCGAATCAAGATGGTCCTGAAGAATATGGATTTAGAGGAAATGCACAGAACCTCGATTTGAACAGGGATTTCATCAAAATGGATTCTGAAAATGCGTATACATTTGTCACAATTTATCAAGCTTTAGATCCTGATGTATTTGTCGATACGCACGTTTCAAATGGGGCGGATTATCAGTATACTTTGACGTATATCGCCAATATGAAAGAGCGTATGGCGCCAAGTATGCGTTCATTGACCTATGATGGAATGTTGCCAGCGATTTCAAAAAAGTTAAAACAGAAAAAATGGGACTTATTTCCGTACGTTGAATTAGTGAAAGAAACACCAGAAGAAGGGATTCATGCTTTCAATGATTTACCGAGATATGCGATGGGTTATTCTGCATTGTTTGACGCAATTGGAATCACAATTGAAACACACATGCTCAAACCATTTCCACAAAGAGTTCAAGCGACACATGACATGTTGGATGAAATGATAAGCTGGATGAGTGATAACAAAGGGAAAATCGAAAAAGCACGGGTATTGGCTAGAAATTATCGGGAAAATCAGACGGTTTTTAATTTTGATTATGAATTGACCGATAAAAAAGATTCTATTTCATTCAAGGGTTTTGAGTTTTCTAATCCTTTGAGTCTTGTTACCGGATTGCCGCGTTTGAAATACCATAAGGATAAACCATACGAAAAATTTGTTCCTTATTTTCATACATATATACCGAAAGATTCTATTAAAATACCAGCTTACATTATTCTCGGAAGTCAAAACAAGGAAATAGTAGAACGATTAAAACATAACGGTGTAGCGTTTTCATATCTTCCAAATGATACGACTATTGAAATGTCGAGAGAAAGACTGAGTGAATTTAAAAGTTTAACGAAGCCGTATGAAGGACATTTTTACCACAATGAAGTGAAAGGGAAATATGAATTTGCAAACGTATCCTTCAAAAAAGGTGATATTATGATTGACCTTCATCAAAATCATCGGTTTTTCATCTTGTCTAGTTTAATCTCTAGAGCTGAAGATAGTTATTTCCGTTGGAACTTTTTTGATAGTTATTTGCAACAAAAAGAAGGATTCTCGCCCTATGTTTTTGAAGAAAAAGCATTTGAAATTCTCACAGAAAAACCGTGGTTAAAAGAAGAAATGGAAGTATTGAAAGCTGCGAATAAAGAATTCAGAGAATCTTCCTGGGAACAATTGTATTTCATTTACAAAAACAGTGAACTTTTTGAGGAAAGTTACTATTTAGTGCCTATCTTCATGAATTGAAAATAAAAACATGGAACAAGTAGCAAAGGCAATTGGTTATATCGTATACGCTGTCGCGAGTGCAGATAAACATGTGGCGGAAGAAGAAAAAAAAATCGCACATGATTTAATCAATGAGCATTGGACTTTACTAGCCGATAATGAAGATCCTTTTGGCGTTCGTGCGCTTGATTTTGTTGATAAGATAATTGTTTCATTTGATGAAGATCACCTCGATTCAGAAAAAGCATTTGAGTCGTTCCAAGCTATTTACACGGAGCGAAATCAAGATTTCACGAAGGAAATTAAACAATTTATTTTGGATCTTTGTATAAAAGTAGGTTCGGCTTTCAGTCAAATGAATAAATCTGAATTGGTGCTTTTATCTCGAATAGAAATTCTGTTGAAGGATTAATTTCAAAGATGAGATCAGTTTCAGAAATAAGAAATTTCGGACCCAAAATGGTCGCTTGGTTGAATAAAATTGAAATTTACACGGAAGAAGATCTCTTACAAACAGATTATTTGACCTTGAAAAATAAATTTATTGCAGCAGGAATCCAACCGCACATTCTTATGTTTTATTCAATTGATATGGGATTACAAGATCGAATTTGGAGCGATATTACGCCTGCAGAAAAACGAGAATTGAAACTATTGTTGGAAGAAAAATAGCACGATTTTCTTAGCATTTCAAGATTCTAATTATAATAGTACTAAATCGATTTTTTATCAATTGTGTTTTAGTTTATATTTGCTAACAAATTTTAACCTATGTTCAAACAATTATTAATAGCAACGACACTTTTAATGAGTGGAGTTTCCTTTTCTCAAGATACTACTTGGGTACAAACATTCACCTTTGATTCAATTACTTCAAGAAGAGCCAATTTTGAATTTCCAGCAACATTGGATACAATGCGCTTTGAAAAAGTTTTAATGTATTACAAGTTGAAATGTAGTCCTTTGACAACGTGGGATAGCTACAATTGTGGAGAATGGGATTATTTGACATACACACAAGTAATTGACCATACTGGAATATTTGATTCAGTTCAAGTTGACGGAAACAGGTATCTAGCGAATACGTTGTCGCCACTTTCTATAAATTATGCACCATATCCTGCAGTTTATCATGATACATATGTAAGACAAGAAAGTAATCGATCAGGAGCAATGACGACAACATCAGTCTTGAATTCAACTAACGGAACAACTGCTTTTCCTTTTGATGTAACAAATAATGGAGGTCGTTTTCAAATGCTTCTATCAGCAGCGGAATTAACAACAGCAGGAATTACTGCTGGAAATATAGAATCGTTGTCTTTGTATTTGAATGCTTTAACTGTTAATGGTGAATTAAAATACCCATCAATTTCATTGAAATCTACCACAAATACTGCACTAACTTCATTCGAAAATACTGGTTTTACACAAGTTTATAATGCTTCGCACTGGGCGAGTGGAAGTCAATCTGAATTAGTAGTTGGTCAAAATGAGTTATTGTTTTACCAATCATTTGCTTGGAATGGAACTGACAATATTATAGTTGAGTTTTATTTTGAGAATTCACAGGATGCTACAAATTCACTTTTATTTGATGGTGAAACAATTGCTTCTCAAACAGCATTGAATTACAATTCAAATAATGGTTGTATTGAATTTGATGCAACAAATCATGCTCTTTTAGAATTGTCAGATTTTGACTTGGGCGATGAAATGACACTTACTTTTTGGTCAAAAGGAAATGGATCTGCAGGTACACAAACTTCGATTTTAGAAGCATTTGACACACTTGGTAACCGCGTAATCAATATTCACATGCCATGGAGTGACAATAACATGTACTTTGATGCTGGAGAAGGATCCGGTTATGATAGAATCTCAAAATTGATGACAGTTGCAGAAATTGATAACAACTGGAATCATTGGGCATTTGTGAAAAAGCAAAGTACGGGCGAAATGTTCGTATACAAGAATGGTATTCTTTGGCATTCAGGAACAAATAAGAATTTATCAATCGGAAATATTCACCGTTTTGTTTTAGGTTCAAACATGAATCAAGCATTTAATTGGAAAGGAAAAATTGACGATTTTCAATTATATAATGTTGCGTTAGATCAAACAACAATTCAATCTTGGATGACTACTAAACCAGATGTTTCGCATCCTAACTGGTCAAATCTTCTTGCTTTTTATGATTTCGATAATAAATTATGGGCTGAAGACATGTCTCAAAATGACAATTTATTGATGCCTTCTGAACTTGGGATGATTAAGTTTGGTGAATATCCAAATGCTGGAATTCAACAAGCAACAATGAGACCGTTGATTGGTTTAGGGCAAGGAATGGCAATGGGATCTCTTGTGATTTCTGAACATCCTGAAAATCGCTTAAAAGAACCAACCGTAATTTTTGAAGAACAAGCTTTGGACAATTATTTTGATATCATTAGTTCTGATTTAGGAATTCTTGGAGGAAATGAAACTGTTTATAATAATATAGGAAATGTTGTTTCGCAAACTCCTTTTATTGGATCTACAACGTTGAATAATTCAACAATAACCTATTATCAACAACCGTATGAAATATTTAAAAATGTTGAAATTGCGCGTTACATTACTCCTTATGGTATTCAATTTGATTTAGGTCCAAATGGTTTTTATTGGATTTATGACGTTACAGATTACCAAGATTATTTAAAACATACGGTTGATTTAGCAGCACATAACACGCAAGAATTAATTGATTTGAAATTTGCATTCATTGAAGGAATTCCTCCAAGAGATGTGCATAAAAGAGAACCTGTTTGGAGCAATTTTAGAAGTTATTCATTTGCAAATTTGGCGAATGATACAGATATGGCAGCAACAAATGTTGTATTGTCTGACAGTTCAGAAATGTTTAAAATTAAAACCCGTTTTTCTGGTCATGGACAAGTTGGTAATCAGGCGTGTTGCGAATGGGTGCCAAATAATCACTCATTTAAAGTAGACGGTGTTTCTCGATTCGCTTGGAATATTTGGGAAGAGTGTGGTGATAATCCAAATACAGAGCAAGGTGGAACATGGCCATACGATAGAGAAGGCTGGTGTCCGGGTGATATAGTGAAAGAATATGAATTCGAATTAACACCTTTCGTTACACCTGGAACAACAACTTCGTTGGATTATGCTATAAATGCAGTTCCAGCAAGTGATCCAGGACAGGCTAGTGGGAATTATATTGCTGCGATTGATTTAATTTCATATTCAGCTCCGAATTTCCAGAACGATGCAGCTTTGATTGATGTTTTAAATCCAAATAGTTGGGAGTATTATAGAAAATGGAATCCAAGTTGTTCTAATCCGCGTGTAGTTCTTCAAAATACGGGTGCATTGCCTTTAACAAGTTGCAAGATTCGTTGTTGGATTTCTTATGGTGACTATTTGGAATATACTTGGACAGGAAATTTAGCTTTCTTAGAAAAACAAACAGTAGAAATACCTGTTACAGATTTAGGTTGGTGGAGAGACTATAGCGGTGAGCAAACGTTTCACGCTCAAGTATACGATATTCAAGGAACACCGAACTTAGACGAATATGACAATAATAATGTTGTTAAAACACAATTCAATGCTCCAGAAGGTATAAATGGACCTTTCTTTGTTTGGCTTACAACAAATAATAAAGCGTCTGAAAACAATTACAGACTAGAAGATGCAAGTGGAAATGTTATTTTCTCAAGAAGTAATATGACGAATAACACCAATTACAAAGATACATTTGATTTATCCCCAGGATGTTATTCAATCATTATTGAAGATACGGATAGCGACGGTTTAGGTTTTTGGTATTCTGCTCAAACGGAAGGAGAAACAAATGGTAATATGCGCTTGCGTCTAGTTGGTGGAACTTATATATCTTTTTTCCCAGTTGATTGGGGGGGCTATTATCGCTACGATTTTTCAGTTGGATTTACGTTAGACGTTGATGATAAAGTATTAGATCATGAAGTAATGATTTTCCCAAATCCAACGACTGGACAATGTACAATTGAAGTTAGTGGTTTCGTAGATAATCATGCGGATTTAGCTATATATGATTTGATGGGTAGAGAAGTGTATACAGGAGCGATGAACGCAACGTCGAATTTTGCAGATGCATATTTGGACTTATCACATCTACCAAAAGGACAATATATCGTGAAAATTGTTACGAACGAACAGGTTTATACGAAAAACATGATCAAACAATAAGTACTTAATTATATATGAAAAGGTCGGCGATTGTCGGCCTTTTTTTTGTTAATAAAACGGGACAATGAAAAAATCGAAAGGTTATTAAAAATTGAATTCAAATAGTTGATCCAATATGATTAATCTGCGTTTTTTGCGGGAACTTTTTTTGATACTTTTTCTCCCGCTGATCTCGATGAAATACGCGGATGACTTTCATCAATTACCTAAAATACCTTTTCAAACCCAATAACGGCTTTTCAAAGTACTTCATGCTTAAATAAGCTGTTGCATACGTACTTATAAAAACAACAAGAATATAAAGTATGAATTGCCATATTGTTTGCGTGAAACCATGATTAGCAAAGAATATGCTCCAATAATAGATGAAAACACAATGAAACATGTAAAATCCGTATGTCAATTTTCCCGATTGAAAGAAATAAGGAACCTTGTCTATTTTGTAAAATGAGTTATCGGAATAAACCTGTTCTAAAATCACAAAGGCAAAAAACAAACCGATAACAACCTTTTCAATTGACACCAAAACACCTTTAAAAATTACATTAGACGCTATAATCAAGGAAATTCCAGCAGCGTAAATAAACAACACGTGTATTTTTTTGATTGGTTTTAGGATCTTTTGAATGGAATGTTTTTGAACCAAATAAGCTAATAGTCCACCTATTGCTAAATCACTTATGACAGAGAAGGTATGGAAGTAGAGCGTGCGTTCATCTGTCAAATTCAAAAAGCGGAAAACAATTGAAACTGTAATTAATAAAATAAAATACAGTTGAAAATACTTCCCTTTTCGAAAGAAGGGTAAAACTACCATTAAAAACATCCAACTCAAATAGAATTGTTCTTCAATGCTCACAGACCAAGTTACCGTTAGAAAATTCAAACTATCTGTCAAGCCAACAGCAATTTCATCAAGATTGGAAAGGAAACTACCATACATTAATAGAGAATGATTTGTTGATTGACCATAAGGTAATTGTGGGAAAATGAAAAAACCAAAGAGAACTATAAGGAAATAAAGCGGCCAAATTCTCAAAATACGTCGCATGAAAAAATGTTTCACATTGACGCTTCCATTTTTCGAAATTTCATTGAGTAAGAGAAATGTGATTAAAAACCCACTCAATACAAAAAACAATCCTACACCATGATGTCCTTTGGAAGCGAGTTTGTACATGATTTTAAATGTGTTGCTATTCGTGAAATTTCCCCAAATATCTCTGTTTAGCGTGAAACAATGGAAGATAAAAACCATCAAAGCGCCAGAAAAACGTAAACCATTTAAATTTTCAAAAAAAGGTCTTTCAGATAAAATGCTTTTCTTTTGCTGTTCCAAAGTTTGCAATGATTAATTTTACGCCAAATTAATGTAAATCTCAGAATTATGGCATTTGATATCGCAATTATTGGTGGAGGAATTGTTGGAGCAGCAACTTTATACAAACTTCAACTGAAATATCCAGACTTAAAAATCGTGTTGATTGAAAAGATGGATATTTTGGCGGATCATCAAACTGGTCATAATTCAGGTGTTATTCACTCAGGATTGTATTACAAACCAGGCTCTTTAAAAGCAAAAAACTGTATTCAAGGTCGACATGAATTAGTTGCTTTTGCGAAAGAACATGGGATTCCTCATGATATTTGTGGGAAAGTGGTCGTCGCGACGGATGCTTCTGAGTTGGAGAACATGGAAAAGGTTTATAAAATTGGCCTTGAAAATAAAATTGAAGGAATAGAATGGATCACAGCTGAGCAAGTAAAAGAACATGAGCCATTCGTTGAAAGTATCGGTGGAATTTGGGTTCCTTGCACTGGGATTATTGATTTTCGTGCTGCAACGGCAAAAATGGTTGAATTAGCTCTTGCTATGCAACCTGAAAGCAAATTAGAACTTGGGCATGAAGTTCTTGAAATCGAAAAAGGAGAAAAAACATCCAAAATAATCACCAATAAAGGATCATTTGAAGCTGAATATTTAGTTTTTTGTGCTGGTTTACAAGCAGACCGTTTAGCTCGAAAAGATGGCGTTGATTTAAAAGAACAAGTTGTTGGATTTAGAGGTGACTATTACGAATTAACGGATGCAGCAAAACACAAAATCAAAAACTTAATATATCCAGTTCCAAATCCTGATTTCCCATTTTTAGGTGTGCATTTCACACGAATGACAGATGGCGAAATTGAATGTGGCCCCAATGCCGTGTTTACCTTCAAAAGAGAAGGATACGGAAAAACAGATTTTTCATGGAAAGATACGTGGGACGCTTTGACATACATTGGAACATGGAAGTTATTCTTTAAAAATATGTCGTTTGGAATCGGTGAATACCGTCGTGCATTTTCGAAACGCTTATTTTTAAAAACGTTGCAACGCATGGTTCCTTCATTAACAATGGAAGACATTAAACCGGGTAGAGCAGGAGTGAGAGCCTTATTACTTGCCAGAGATGGAGATACACGTGATGATTTCAGAATCGAATACCACGGTAAATCAATTCACGTCTTAAATGCTCCTTCACCAGCAGCTACTGCATCACTCGCGATCGGTGGATATATCGCAGAAGAAGCAGAGAAACATTTTGAATTGAAGAAGTAAAGAGTATTCAAACAGTTTGATGTAAGGACATAAGATTTGAAATGGTATTCTTTTTATTGAAAAAATAAGTACCCATAATTTTTAATTTTAAAAATTTATTTTTTTATTTTTTTTCACGGAAGTTTAAGTTGGAAAAATTGTCATCACGACCAACCCAATTAAAAATGCCAAATGGCAAAGTCTTTATGGGGTGTGTTTTTTTTGCAGTTTTTTATGGTATCAATACTTTTTAGATTTATGTTTTGGTTTTTACTAATACTCTTGGATTAATAAAAATAAAATCTCTTAAATAACTTGATTTTATATTGAAATCTTCATCTTTATGAATATGAACTAATTTAAGAATAACTGTTTGTGAAATTAGTGTGACGTTTAAATAAATTTAACTTTATCTAAATAAATTCAAACACAATTAATACTGAAAATTGGTAATTTTAACTTTAAAAATAAATGGTAGTTTGGTGTTCTTGTGTTATTCGAAAATATAACACGTGATGCGTAGTTTTGTCAAAAAACAATAACTATGAAATCGACACTATTAAACATATTTTTTTTCATTCTTCTCAGTTATAATAGTTATAGCCAAACGGTTTTGTCTCCTGGAGATATTGCTATTATTGGATTTTCTTCAAGTGGAAGGAATGATGCCGTTAAGTTAGTTACCTTGGTTGATTTAGAATGTGGCACCTCATTTATTGTAACTGACAACAATTGGAGAAGCACTAATGTATGGTATTGCGATAATGATGAATTTGGAATTCAATTAACTGCTACAAGTGTTGTGTTAGCGGGAAGTGTTATTTATTTAGATGTAGACGCAAGTGGAGGAGCAGTAACCGTTTCTACAGGTGCATTAACAAAAACAAATTTAGGGAATCCATGGGGAACGAATTATGGTCTAAATAGTGGTGGAGATAATTTATTTGTCTTACAAGGTACGCGAGCAGCTCCTTCTTTTATTTTCGGGTTAAGACATTCTGGTACTTTTGCAAGTGGAGGTGATTGTGGATCAAAGAATAACACTTCAAAACCTTCGTCCTTAACATTAGGCACCACTGCAATTCAAATGGCGAGTTCTCAAAATCAATGGCATTTCAATTGCTCTTCCGGCTTAACTGTCGGTTCTAAAACAAATATTCTTTCATCAATTGGGAACAATGCAAACTGGACAAATAATTCAACTTGGAATGCAACTAATTCAACATGTGATTTCATTTTGAATGACCAAGTGACGTATGGATATATTTCTGGCTCGATGCATGTTATTGGAGCAGGATGTGGTTGTCTTGGATCTTGTGATTTAAGTGTAATTGGCGGTACTAATTGTGGAGGCGGTATTTCGGGTGATTGCACTGGAGGCTCTCAAAACGTTTTTGAGGACATTGATGTACCTGTTGGTTGTACTTATACTATTTATGGAATAATTCAACCTTGGACAAGTTGTAGTTCATCTGGAGCAGATGCCGGAGATGGGTTAAAGGTTGATCTTGTTGGAGGGGCCAAGGTTTTTCAAACAGGATCAAGTAATGCAATTTTAAGAGATAGTTATACAGTCGCTGGTCCTGCAACAATTAGAATTAGTTTACGAGCAAATAGATCAGACGAAATTGCAACATATAGGGTTGTGCCTTCAACATGTGGAACTTGTGAACTGATTTCTTTACCAGTTGGACTGATTGATTTTAAAGCAGAAATGCAAAATGATATTGTCGCTATTTCATGGGCTACTGCATTTGAGTTCAATTCGGCTTATTTTATAGTTGAGAAAAGCACAAATACTAAAGATTGGGAGTCGATTTCTGAAATATTAGCACAAGGAAATTCCTCATCCATTTATAATTATCATTTATTTGATAGTTCACCATATGAAGGGATTAGTTATTATCGATTAAAACAAGTCGATTTAGATGGTCAACAAATTTTAAGTCAAATAATCTCAGTTAATAATACTATTAATCAAGAAAAGGCAGTTAGATATTTCAATTTAATGGGGCAAGAAGTAAATGATCAAGCAACAGGAATTTTACTCATGGAATTAGCAAATGGAGAAATTATTAGAGTGATGAGATAAATTAAACAAATAAACTTTTTAAATTCAAATCGCCACGTAATCTAGAAGATAATTTTATTATTTGAATTTAAGGGATTTTAAAAAGTAAAAAATATTATTTCTTCTTTTTTTCAATTTATTGAACCTTGATTTAAAAAAAAATCCAAAATAAAACAGTTAACGGTTTGTGGGGCAATCGGTGAATATATCGCAGAAGAAGCAGAGAAACATTTTGAATTGAAGAAGTAAGAAAATTAAACTTCACTAATTGAACTCACTGATTTTGAAAATTAGAAGTGAATTGAACTTTTAGAATCGTTATTAAACTCTTAAGGTAGACATTCCGCCATCGGCATGCATGATTTGCCCTGAAATCCAACTGGCATTTGTAGATAATAAAAAGTCTGCGAGATGCACAATGTCGTCCGTTGTTCCTATTCTTTTGAGTGGATGTCGCAATGCATTCGCTTCCTTTTTCTGATCAGTATTTAATAACGATGCAGCCAAAGGTGTATCTGTTAGAGATGGAGCGATACAATTAACTCTGATTTTTGGAGCGTATTCAGCAGCCAATGCTTTTGTTAAACCTTCAATTGCTCCTTTAGAAGCAGAAACTTGTGTGTGAAAGGGCAAACCAGTTTGAACGGCAAGCGTTGAAAATAAAAGTATAGCCGCATTATCGGTATTTTTTAACCTTGAAACAACTGATTGAATGGTCTTTATGGCTCCAACAACTTGTAAATTATAGTCATGCGCAAAATCAACTGGTTTAATTCTCTCGAAAGGACGAAGATTGATAGTCCCCGGACAATAAATAACGCCAGCTAATGTATCAGGTAAATAATCAAATGAAAGATTGTCGTCCAAAACATTCAGATGAGTGTAGCTTATTAACGGATTGTCAGATTGAATTTCATGGGTATTGTAAGTTCCATATACGCGATGACCATTCTCAGCCATTTTCAAAGCGAGCGCTCTTCCAATTCCTGATGAAGCGCCGATAATTAAGTAATTTGCCATTTTATTTTTTTTAGTAGTAAGAAACTGTTGAATACTTTAAGGAAATCTTAACTTAATGCTCTTTACCGTTTACTTATTTTATTCATTGAAATGGAATTTTGACGGCTACATTTAAACCGATTGATTTCTGGATTTCTCTTAAATGCATGTTTTTGACTCGTTCCGCTATTAACGCGCTTACGCCACAAATTAAAACTGCTTCTCTTTAATTCTTTGCGCATTAATACAATTACAGCTGATTCGGAAAATCCAAATTGTAATTCAATGGCCTCAAACGTAGTTCTGTCTTCCCAAGCCATTTCAATTATTCTATCAATATCCTTTGGTTCCATTCTTTTGCTTTTTAAAGGGAATCTTTTCCAAAAAAAACTTCGGATGAGTCTTCCAAACAGATAACAGTTTTTAAGCACAAATTGTTTAGGTAATCGAAAGCTATTCAAAATTTGATGGTGTGATAGCAAACAGAATGATATTCATTGAAAAGAGCTGGGCTTTATTGTCTTAAAGAAGATGGTTTTGCTTATTAAAAATAATTTAACGTTTCGCGCATTTGCGAAGCCGGGGACTTTTTACCGAAATGCTTCTGCGAACCCAAATGTAAAACAAAACCGGAAACTCTCAAACGTGCTGAGAAACCCCGGTTTTGCGAATGCGCTGTTATCAGTAGGGCTTTACTTTCGTGTCGTGCTTCGTGTTTATTACATTCAAAGTTTATTATATGTGGATTGCACTTGAACTCCTTTCGCTAATGTCTGATACACCACACAATATCTTTCGGTAAGTTTTGCAAGTGATTGCATTTGTTCTTCGGACGCATCTGTGTCAAGAATAAAGGAGAGGCGAATGTTTTTGAAACCTACAGGTGCTTCTTTTGAAACTCCTAAAGTCCCCCGAAAATCTAAATCGCCTTCGGCTTTTACAGTTCCTTCTTTTATATTAACTGAAATGGCTGTAGCAACAGCAGTGAGTGTAACTCCTGCACAAGCAACCAATGCTTCTAAAAGTAAATCGCCCGAACAGGCCAACATTCCTGTGCCGCCTGTTGCTTTATGAAGACCCGCTTCAACTATTGTTTTGCCTGTTTCCACTTTGCACGAAATGCCTTCACCAACTTTCCCCTGTGCTTTTAAAGTGATGATTGCAACATCAGGTTGTTCACGATACTTTTGTTTAATTGGGGCTTGCAAATTTTTCAGTTCGTCAGCGTTCATTTATTCAGCTGTTGTTGGGTCAATGATTGTTGAAACCTGACTAACTGAATTAGCAGGAAATCCTCCTTGCATTGCATGTTCACGCACCATCGCTTCATTTGGCGCATTGTAAATGCAATAGATTTTATCTGTGGTCACGTAGCTGTGAACCCATTGAATTTGCGGTCCCATTTTGTTTAACACTCCACAAGAAGTTTGTGAAATTGCTTTCAATTGTTCAGCGGTCAATTTTCCTGCTCCAGGAATTTCTCTCTCAATTACATATTTAGGCATTTTATTGTCGTCAGTGATTATAGTGCTGACTCCGCACTTTTTTTGCCTACTCTGATCGGTTTTCGGCAACCCCGTTTATTTTTTGTTCGTCTGTGTCAAGTTAGCACGTCCCCAAGCATTACTGATAACTGTTTGCAGCTACAAGAAGTTGGCGATTACGAAGCACAAAACTGTCTGCCAGCACTGAACTAGATACGAAGCACAAAGCTTCATTTAACCACTGAACCGCCAATTTTTTGTAGGTGCTGTTATGGGCTGGTTTTATTTCTGTGTCGGAAATATTATTGCCTCCATAGAAATTTGCTTAGTAAATGATAAGCCAACAAATTTAATTGGTCCATAAAAAATTATTACTACCAAGTCCATTAATTTGTAAAAAACCAACGGTTGAGTTAGGATTAAACAAAAATGCCTTGTCAGCTGACTGAGAAAAAATGAGTAGATTTTCCGAACCTTGTATACCGTTACAATCTTGAATGCCACCAGAACCAAATGGGATATGATACCATTGGTTTTTAATAGCAGAATAAGCAATTAGCATATCCTCTGCGTCTGAGAATAGGATTACGCATTTTTGAGTAGACGAAATTACTTTAAAGTCATTACTTGTAAAATCACTCTTGGTGTATTTGTTAAATGTATTTTCCTTACCAGAACTAAATCCGTATAAATAATCTGCATCAAAGTCATAAATTAAACAACCATCTCCGAAATTCACAACTTTAGTATTATCATTTACACCGCCACCTAGTGTAAGAGTTGCCCACTTTCCGATTTTTCCATAATGATCAAAAATATAAATTTCATCCGCAAATGGATCTGTAAATGCAGATATTTTTGTCCCATAGCTTTTAACCTTGAGGTCTGAATATTTATTTATGCTTTTTTTATCCAATATGAAGTAATTATTGGTATATGCAATGCACTCTAAATAATCATTTGAATGAATGCATAAAGCAGTGCCATTTTTTTCAAGAGTTTCTTGCGAGGGGTCAATTACTTTTATAACTTCATAATTCTTGGGGTCGTTCATTAAGTCAGTACTATAATAATAAATGGTTTTGTCCTGAATAAAGAGCATGGCATTTGTGCTTGGCGTAACAATTGTTTGTGCTCCTGCATCTAAAATTGTGATAATGATAAAAAGAAAGAAAAAATTAGTTCTCATAAAACACTATATTTAATTTACCTACTCGTTTGGCTTTTCGGTGTCGCCCCGTTTTTTGAGTGGTCGCTGGTCTCCACTTTTGAATTGCAATATTAAGAATTTGTCAGACAGTGTCGTAAAAATTTTTTGACGGGTTCGTGTCTGGCCGTTGCGTCATTGTCGTTTTATAAACTTGCCCATAACTTATCGCTTAGCCTCACTGCACCTAATTTTAAAACAATAACATTATTGATGTTAAATGGTAAGTTCCTTATAAATTTACTATTAACATTAGACTTAACCGATAAATATCGTTTTTAATCTCTTGTTACTAACCTGCATATTCAATCGAAAACAACTTCCATTCGTTGTCAAACTTTTTGAAAAATAGAATTGTCGAAGATTCGTAGGTTTCTTGGGTTTCAATATCGGTGTAGTAAGACATCAAATTGATGATTAACTGAATTTCGCCAGCATCATTGGCATAATGCGTTAAATCATTGTACGTTTTCTCGCGTAAAAGTATTCTTAATTCTTCCGTAAAAATTGATTCAAGATTAGTGATGTAATCCGTTTTTGTCCATTCTTCGGGTGCCGTTTCTAAACCAATGGCATAACCCCAAGATCCTTCTAAAGGGAAATTTGTTTGAGCTATTATTTTTGTTGAATCGAAATCAACAATCGCTTTGATGTTGCTTTCCCAAAATGCCACAACAACATTGTACTCTAATTTTTGACTGAATGAATTTGAAACGCAAAGGAGAATTGCAGTGAAAAGGAGAAGTGGTTTCATGGATCTAATTTTTAATAAATATACTGTATTTTCAATTTTGTGTATCTTTCAACTCGAAATAAATTTTCAAGACTAAAAATGAAAAGCCATTTTTATGCCATTTTTGTTGGCTTACTTTTATTTACAAGTTGTGTTTCAGATAATAAAATGAAGATTACAATCGAATCGCGAATACTATTGGAGCAAATTCCTTCTGCTTCAGGAATTGAATTCATGGATAATAAATTTTGGATTGTTGGGGATAATTCCCCCTGGCTTTTTGAATTGAATCAAGATCTGTTTATTCAAAATAAGTATGCGATTTACTCCATGAAAGAATTGGAAAATGACATCCTCCCAAAGAATAAAAAACACGATTTCGAAGCATTTACATCAATAATTTGGGAAAAGGATTCTGCTCTTTTTATATTCGGATCAGGATCAAAATTAGAACAAAGAAATTATGGGAGATTAATCCAAATCGGTTTAGAACCATCGGTTACAGAATTTGATTTGGTTGATTTTTATATTCTCATTAAAGATGAAGCGAAACTCGATAAGGATGAATTTAATCTCGAAGCTGCAGCTGTAATTGACGATAAATTATACCTGCTCAACAGAGGGAACAACAAGGTTATTTCAATGAAAATTGCAGATTTCAAAGCATTCCTTCTTAAGGACAAAGAAAAGTTAAAAATTAAAGTAAGCAATATTGATCTTCCTTCAATTGACGGCGTTCAAGCTGGTTTTTCTGGAGCTGCAGCCGATGTTGTGAATGGGAATATAGTTTTTACGGCTTCTGTTGAAAACACCTATGATTGGGTGAATGACGGTGCGGTTTTGGGAAGTTTTATTGGTGTCATTGAACTAGATAAACTTCAAGAACATTATGTCCCTCAATTTTCAATGCTCTCTAAAAATGGTGAAGCCGAACTGTTAAAGGTTGAATCGATCGCCGTTGTTTCTTCAGTGAATAAAACCTTGAAATGCATTATCGTAACCGATAGCGACGGAGGTAATTCTGAATTGCTCAAAATCACAATTGAATATTGATTATTTAGTTCAAATCTTAAAATCTTGTTATACCTTATCGTACCGAAAAATTAAGTGACAGAACAAAATCGAAAGTGCGTTCAATGATCGTTATACAAATTATCCTAGAACTAGTTCGTAAAGCGACGCCGAAGCAAGATCGTAAAGCAAATTCGTGGTAATCGTGAGCTTTATCGACGGTCCCGTTTCGCAATGCAATGGAGAATCGGGAAGTTCCTTGGATAATTTGTGAAAAAGCACTTTTTGTTACTTTTTGTTGCTTTGGACAAAAAGTAAAGAATCTTATTCTTTATTCGAAATTTTTCCATGATGCGACATCAGTATCGCAATAGATTTAGTTTTAGGAAATTGTGCCAACAAAATAATCAAAATCACAGTTATCGGAACACTCACAATCATTCCTGTAATTCCCCAAATTGCACCCCAAAAGGCCAAGGCAAACAATGCTACCAACGGACTAATATTCAAAGAATCTCCCATTAGTTTTGGCTCCAAAATGTTGCTGATTAATGTTTGAATCGTACCAAGAACAAAGAATAAAATTAACGCATAATTGATGTCCCCAAATTGAATCATAGCGAACAATGTTGGCAGAATTACCGCTAACAATGCCCCAATTACTGGAATAAAATTCATGATGAATACAATAAATGCCCATAATAATGGTGAAGCTATTCCGAATGAAAGAAGTGCTATAAAACATATTACTGACGAAATGAAACTTATCAATGTCTTTAATCCAATATAATGCGTTATTGAATGTTCGATGTTGTTTAATAATTCTTTGATTTGCGCATGCTTTTCTGGTTTGGAAAAGACCAAAAGCATTTTCTTCTTGTAGTTGGATTCTTCAATAAATAGAAATAACAAGTAAAATAGTGCCATCATAAAACTTCCCATAAATCCAGTGATTGAATTTAACAAGGGGTTAATAATTGTTGAAATCTGAAATTTTTGAAGTGTATTTGTAATGTTTTTTGAAATATCGATTCCAAATAAATCATTTGTTTGTGCAACAATCCCGTCAATATTTGACTGATAAAATGAAAATGATTTTACAAGACTTTGACTATTTAAAACCAACATTTCTCCCATAAAACCAATAAGTGAAAAAATAAATAAGGATGCAATAAGATTTTTAAACCAGGAAGGGATTTTATCTCTCACAAAACTGCTTTTATCAATAAATCTTCTTATTGAGCGAATCAAAAAATAAATCAAAAGGGCAAACAAGAAAGGAAATAACAAAGATTTCCCAAAAATCAATGCCAATACACAGCCAAAGATGATAATTAAATTACTCGCGAAATTGGATAAATTCATACTTCAAATATAATGTATTTGTGTTGTCTTGTTATCATTAATAGGAAGAAGTAATAAATCGATAACTTACTTTCAATTTAAAATTTCTATTCGTTTCAGAATGAACAAGGATGAAACAATTATCTTCATACCAATCTGAACTCGTTACAAATTTAATGGGTCCTTTTTTAAGCATTACCTGACCCGACATTTCAGTTGGACTCGTTCCATAAAGCACTAAAATATTTTCTTGAGTTCTTCCTTCAATTTCAATTTCTAAGGAATAAGGAAAGTTTTGTGACGAATGTTTTTTAATCTCAATTAATTTTGAATCACTCTTTTCATCTATTTGAATTGTTTGAGTTTGGTTGTTCCAATAAATATCTTTTAAATAAAATCGGTAAGAAATGTAACTAACAATTACGATTAAAAGAATAGGAATGAACGACTTAAGTAGTTTTGTTTTTAACATGATTTGAGTTTCAAAAGAAGTGTTTTATAAAATGATTATCTGTTAATTTTACTTTAAAACTCCAAAGGAGTAAAATATTCGCAACGACGGATAAAATCCGTCGTGGAAGAATGATTGAAATTCAGTTTTGGCATGTGTTTTTGATTAAAAACCATGACAAAACTAATCTAGATTGATACATATTGAAAATCATTTTATAAATAAAATAGGTTTTTAAAAAACAAATTTAATACATTTGCAACGTCATTTCCACAATCGGTGGATCTAAGATTTATAAAGAAGAGGTGAGAGATAGGCTCGAAGACCCTCTGGCAACCAACTTTAAGTCCCGATTTATCGGGGTTGGAAAACCGGTGCCAATTCCTAATTCCGAATGTTCGGAAGAATATAAATAGAAAAAAATGGAGAAGAAACAGTTTTCAGTTTACCAAATGACACAAAATCCCAATCAGGAGATTTCAGTTTTTAATTCCTTCATCGGAAACAATTTGATGCGTTGTATGTGCTGTTGCTGCATGTGCTGCTAATTCCATAATTCTTTTAATGGTTTTTATTGCAATCTGAATACTCAGAGGCAATTCCTTTTATCAAATTTTTTCAATTTCAAATTTATCATGAGTAAAACAATAATCTTTAATACTGAAAATAATTTTCAGCTCGAAAGCGGTGAACAAATTCCACAACTTTCAATCGCATACAATACATATGGTACTTACGATCCTCAAAAAAACAATGTTATTTGGGTGTGTCATGCACTTACGGCAAACAGCGATGTGTTCGATTGGTGGAAAGGTGTTTTTGGCGAAAATGACTTGTTTAATCCTAACGATCATTTCATTGTTTGCGCAAATATTCTAGGTTCACATTATGGAACTAGTGGACCCTTAAATACATTTAATGATGACAAACCGCTTTTAGATTTGTTTCCATTTATCACAACCAGAGACATGGCTCGTGCGCATGAATTATTGCGTCAAGAATTGAAAATCGAAAAAATTCAGTTGTTAATTGGCGCATCTTTAGGTGGACAACAAGCATTGGAATGGTCAATTGAGCAACCTTCAATCATTGAGAATTTAATCTTGATAGCAACCAATGCGCGTCATTCTGCTTTTGGAATTGCATTTAATCAAACGCAACGGTTGGCTTTATTCGCAGATCAAACTTTTGGGAATGGAAATGTAGATGGTGGAAGACATGGATTAATATCTGCACGAGCGATTGCAATGTTGAGCTACCGATCGTATGATGGTTATGCAAAAACACAGACCAATCCTGGGAATCACACAACAGATGATTTTTTAGCGGCATCGTACCAAGAATATCAAGGGGAGAAATTAGCAAAGCGATTCAATGCTTATTCCTATTTGATATTATCGAAAGCGATGGATGCACACAATATCGGAAGAAAACGACCATCGATTGAAATTGCTTTGCAACAAATAAAGGCTAAAACATTGGTTATTGGAATAGAATCAGATTTGTTATTTCCGATAAAAGAACAAGAGTTTTTAAGCGAATGGATTCCAAATGCCTATTTCGGTAAAATAGATTCTGATTTTGGTCACGATGGATTCTTGGTAGAAAACACACAATTAACAGCATTAATCTCGGACTTTTTGCACAATGATTTCAAGCAAAATCGTCCAACAATATTTAAAACAACATCAAAAAAAGAACTAGCATGAGAAATAAATTAAACATCGGATTATTTGGTTTTGGGGTAGTAGGAACTGGCCTTTATGAAGTATTGAATAAAAGTAAATTGCTTGAAGCAAGTATTTCTAGAATTGTTGTCAAAGATCCAACGAAGAAAAGATCGATTGGAACAGAATTGTTCTCCTTCGATAAGAATGACATCTTGAATGATGCAGCAATTAATGTTGTTGTTGAGCTGATCAATGACAGTGAAGCAGCTTTCGAAATTGTGAAACAAGCGTTAAAAAGTGGGAAACATGTTGTCTCTGCCAATAAGAAAATGATTGCAGAACACTTTGAAGAATTGATTCAATTGGCAAAAGAAAATAATGTTTCTATTCTATACGAAGCAGCTGTTGGTGGTTCAATTCCAATCATTCGGAATTTGGAAGAATATTACAACAATGATTCTTTGTCTTCTGTTCAAGGTATAGTGAATGGAACAACAAATTATATTTTAACACAGTCAAATTTTGGTGTTTCTTATCAAGATGCTTTAAAGAAAGCCACTGAATTAGGATTTGCAGAAATAGATCCAACATTAGATGTCGATGGTTTTGATTCGAAATTCAAATTGGTTTTATTGATAAAACATGCCTTTGGATTAATTGTAGAACCAAAAAAAGTATTCAATTATGGCATTAGAAACATTAAACCACAGGATGTGAAATATGCTGGTGAAAAAGGATTTAGAATTAAATTGTTTTCTCGCGCCGAAAAGTTGAATGATGACATTGTGGGGTTCGTTGCGCCGCACTTTGTCAAAAATGATCATTTTGCATATCAAGTGGATAACGAGTTTAACGCTGTTGTAGTGGAAGCGTTGTTTTCAGATAAACAATTGTTCATAGGAAAAGGGGCAGGGAGCTACCCAACGGCAAGTGCTGTTCTTTCAGATATTTCGGCACTTCAATTTGATTATCAATATGAATATAGAAAATCGACAGAACATGTTGCCGCTGATTTGGAGGATGATTTTTTCTTAAAAGTATACATCGGTTCTGAATTTATTGAATCGATCAATGAAATTCCTTTTTATAGAATTGATGAGGTGTATCAAGGAGGTGAATACAATTATCAAACAGGTTGGGTGAGATTTAGTGACATAAAATCCTTTGATTTAAATGAACTGAAAGATTTATCCTTAATCGTGCTTCCTGAACCATTTGTTGCTTCCAATCAAGTTGACAAATTGAAAAGGGAACGCATTCAATATTTATCAGAAATAGAAAATTAAAAAAATGAATACACCTTTAGCATGGTATTTTGCAGGCCCGTTAATTGGACTGATTGTACCTTTATTATTGATTTTACGTGAAAAACAATTCGGAATTTCATCGAGTTACCGTTTCATTGGAGCGACTTTATTACCGAAGATTAAGTATTTCAATTATTCAAAAGAACAAGACCGTTGGCAAATTCACTTTGCACTGGGATTGATTCTTTCTGGATTTGCAGCATTTCAACTATTTGGAGCGTTTGATAAAGTTGTGATTCAACCAGTATTAGATTACGAAAAAGCAGCAGTTACTATTTACGATGTGAAAAATGGCTTACAATTCTTCTTAGGTGGAATTTTAGTTGGATTTGGAGCACGTTATGCAAACGGATGCACGGCTGGACATTGTATAATGGACGTTTCACAATTTGCTACAAGTTCAATTATTGCCACCGTTTCCTTTTTTGTCGGAGGATTAATCGGCTCGCTATTTATCAATCCAATTATTTTTTAAGATGTTTAAATTTATCATTACACTACTTTTAGGATTCGCTTTCGGATTAATTCTATTGGCTTCTCAAGCATTTTCATGGTTCCGAATTCAAGAAATGTTTCACTTCCAATCGTTTCACATGTTTGGGTTACTTTTTTCTGCCATTGGAACGTCTGCAGTGTTCTTGTTTATTATCAAAAGGAAGAAAATTAAATCAGCGCAAGGAAATCAAATTGAAGTCAAACCAAAGAAACTGGAATTAAAAGCCAACATTATTGGCGGACTTATTTTTGGACTTGGATGGTCAATTTCTGGCGCTTGTTCAGCCCCAGTTTATATTCTAGTTGGACTTCATTGGCAAATAGGATTGATTCTATTGGCTGGTGCATTTACGGGAACAGTTATATTTGGATTGCTAAAAGGAAAAAATGGACTACTTTGATTTAATCTAAAACTCCAGAGGAGTTAAATGTTTGCAGCGACGGATGAAATCCGTCGTGGAAAAATTATTGAGAACGAGTATTAAAACTCCAGAGGAGTTAAATGTTTGCAGCGACGGATTAGATCAGTAGTGGGAAAAATTATGAGAACGAGTATTAAAACTCCAGAGGAGTTAAATGTTTGCAGCGACGGATGAAATCCGTAGTGGAAAAATTAATGAGAACGAGTATTAAAACTCCAGAGGAGTTAAATGTTTGCAGCGACGGATGAAATCCGTAGTGGAAAAATTATGAGAACGAGTATTAAAACTCCATAGGAGTTAAATGTTTGTAGCGACGGATGAAATCCGTCGTGAAAAAAAGATCGAGAATCAGTTTTGGCATGTGTTTTTGATTAAAAACCATGACAAAACTAAAATAGAGGAAACACAGGGGGGATTAAATAAATTACCGAAAACATGAAGTTAAAGCTGAAAAGAATCGAAGCGCCATTTGTTCTTGAATTGAATAATGAAAATGGAAGTACTGTAATAATCGATGCAAATCCATCTATCGGAGGTAAAGGTTTGGGATTTCGACCAATGGAATTGTTAGCGGGTTCGTTGGCAAGTTGCGCCTCAATCGATGTAATTTCAATTTTGAAAAAGCAACGCATTGAACTTGCTTCTTATACGATAGATATTGTTGCAAAACGATCTGAAGGTGTTCCATCTCCATTTGAAAGCATTCAGCTGAATTTTGAATTTGATAATTCAGTTGATTTGGAGAAAGCAAAAAAAGCCATCGATTTATCGTTAGAGAAATACTGCTCAGTTTCGGCCAGTTTAAAGGATGAAATAACCATTACTTATTCAATCAATTCAAATTTGTAAAACCCATTTCCTTGCTTATGAAAAAAGAAACAGAATCAATTCGAATTCAGTCAAAAAAATCTTCGTTTAACGAACATTCGACGCCTTTATATCTTACAAGTAGCTATGTTTTTGAAGATGCGGAAGACATGCGAGCACAATTTGCGGAAGAAAAGGAAGGAGAAATTTACTCGCGTTACGCCAATCCAAATGTGCAAGAGTTCATTGATAAAATGGCCAACTTAGAAAACGCAGAAGGTGGATGGGCAACAGCCTCGGGAATGGCAGCAGTTTTTTCTTTTTTTGGTGCGTTATTATCATCTGGTGATCACATTGTTTCCGCTCGATCGGTGTTCGGTTCAACGCATCGCTTGTTCACAGAGATTTTACCGAAATGGGGAATTACAACATCATATGTTGATTTTGATGATTATGAAGGTTATGAAAATGCGATTACTGCCTCGACAAAAATTCTTTATTTAGAAACACCAAGTAATCCAGGATTGGATATCATTGACCTTAAAAAAGTTGCTGAAATTTGCAAAAGGAAGCAAATTCTTTTTGCAGTTGACAATTGTTTTGCGACACCAATAATTCAGCGCCCATTGGATTTTGGTGCCGATGTTTCGATTCATTCAGCTACAAAATACATTGATGGTCAAGGCAGAACAATGGGAGGAATAATACTTTCTTCGTCTGAGATTATTGAAAAGATTAAAGCTTTCGCCCGCCACACTGGTCCAGCACTGAGTCCTTTCAACGCTTGGGTATTGTCAAAATCTTTAGAAACATTAGATGTACGCATGGAACGCCATTGTAAAAATGCACTAGAAATAGCAAAAAGATTGGAATGTCATCCAGCTATTTCATGGGTGAAATATCCGTTTTTGCCTTCTCATCCACAATATAAAATTGCCACCGAACAAATGTCGAGTGGTGGTGGAATCGTTTCTTTTGAATTAAAAAATGGTTTGTCTGCCGGAAAGAATTTTTTAGACAGTTTAAAACTATTTTCCTTAACAGCAAATTTGGGAGATACGAGAAGCATTGCTACACATCCAGCATCCACAACCCATTCTAAACTAACGCAAGAGCAAAGGACGGATGTTGGCATCAGTGATGGATTGGTTCGACTTTCAATCGGCTTAGAGCATGTTGAAGATATTTGGGCTGATTTAATTGGCGCTTTGGAAAAGGCTAATTGAATGTTTCTAAAACTTCGTGTACTAAATTGAAATTAATTAAAGTTTATCCTTTTAACTCCAGCGGAGTTAAATAGCGCAATGACGGATGTAATCCGTCATGGGGAAAAAAGAGAATTCAGTTTTGGCGTGTGTTTTTGATAAAAAACCATGACAAAACTAATTTTGTAAAACTATTTGAATAATCAAATATTAGAATTGACAAACATTCAACTAGAAACAAGTATTTTTGGTTTGGTATTTGTAAACCGCTTGACATCTTAAAAATCACACTATGAAAACAATCCTTACTCTTTGCCTTTTTATTGGTTCTATTTCCGTTGTATCTGCTCAAAATGTTGATGACAATAAAGTGAATTTCCCTTATATTCAATTACCATTACAAAAGATAAATCCTGCTTATACAAAATATGAGGTGCGTACAAACCATGTTTACAAAAGTGCAAATAACGATAGTTTAGCTTTATATAACTTGAAAAAAGAGACAGCTCAGAATACGTATAATCTTCAATATGCAACATGGTTAGAGCAAAAGAAAGTTGTTGAAAGAGCCTATTTAACGCAAATGGCTGCATACGAAAAAGCAATTAATACTGGAACGGTTGCAACTGCACCGGCAAATCCAATTTATCCAATTGCACCTGTATTTGTGCCCTTAGACAAAATAAAATTGAATTCGGAGCTTTCGGATAGCGATGTTAATTCAGTAATGGTATTGCAAGGATTTGAAAAAGGACTTGGTGGTTCTATAGTTACCATAGATGTTTTTCCAATCCGTTCAGTTAAAATTATTGAAACAAAAACTGGTTCTGGAGCGACAACAAAATATGAGTATAAATGTCAATACATTTTACCAATTCAATTAACGTTTGAAACACCAACCGAAGGAAAATTGTATTCAAAAGTATTGTTCGATAATATTCAGAATTATACAATGAAATCGTATTCAAGTAAATATGAATACCAAGCTTGGTATCTAGATAATGCTGAAAAGTTTTTTGTTGATATGGAACGCGATGTGCGCAAAACAGCAATTAACGAATCAAATCAAATTTTGAATAATGAGTTTGGATTCGTGAAATCAACGCGAAGTACTGAAATTTATACGGTAAAAAAGTACAAAGATTACGAGTATTCAGATGTTGTTGCAGCTTTCACAATGACAACACAAGCATTTACTTTAGTAGGAAAAGATCGCAATAGAGCGAGTGCAATTGCGAAATTAGATTTAGCGATCGATAAATGGAAATCTATCTTGGAAGAAAGTAATTTATACGATGAAAAAGCTAGAGTAAACGATAAAATTACAGCAATGATTCAATGTAATTTAGCCGAATTATTGATTTGGAAAGGTGATTTTGATCAAGCCGAATTATACGTTAATCTCGCATTAAACAGTAAAGTATTCAAATTCAAAAATCAAGCTGAACGCGTTCAAGGGTTTTATGCCGATCAAAAATTAAGATGGGGCGTACATTTTTAAATTGGTTAACGAAAGTTAAAATCAATTAATTTAATGAAAGTCGGGTTGTGCAAACAGTCCGACTTTCGACTTTTCTGATTATTTTTGTCGAAAATTTTAGAACATGACAGAAGAGATTAAAGCAGTAAGTTACTGCGTTGGAATGAGTATCGCAGGAAGCTTGATGGAACAAGGATTAGAAGGTATTTCTCCGGAAACAATGGCACAAGCAATTACAGATGCGTTTTCAGGAAAACAACCACAATACACACCTGAAATGGCAAATACGATAATTCAAAATTATTTGCAAAATGCAGGCGAGCAAAAATATGCTCAAAACAAAGAAGTGGGTGAAGCTTTTTTACATGAAAATAAAACGAAACCAGGAATTCATACAACACCATCGGGACTTCAATATGAAATAGTAACAGAAGGAAATGGTGCAAAACCGTTAGCTTCTCAAACAGTTTCAGTTCATTATCATGGTTCCTTAATCGACGGTACTGTTTTCGATAGTTCTATCGAACGTGGTCAACCTGCAACATTTGGTGTACACCAAGTAATTCCAGGATGGACAGAAGCGCTACAATTGATGAATGTTGGTTCAAAATACAGATTGTACATTCCTCAAGAATTGTCTTATGGAGCGCATCCGCATCCTGGTGGACCAATCAAACCATTTAGTGCGTTGATTTTCGACGTTGAACTTTTAGAAATTGTTTAATGAATAAATTATTCTTTTTAATCTTTCCAGTTTTATTGTTTAGCTGCGGAGATAAAACCAACGAGGAAGTTGAAGAAGTTGTAAAACTTGAAACACAAAAAGACCGTTTGTCTTATGTTTTGGGTGCAATGAATGCAAAAACAATCGTTGGGACGCAAGATCCAAATATTGATAAATTGGATTTAGAGCAAATTGCAATCGGCTTTGGTGATAATTTGAATGGGAATAAGCCAACAGATTGTGAAGCAACTTTGATTAAATTATTTGGACCTAATTTCCAAGATTTTGATTCAACTTACGCAAAAGAAGGTGCTCAATGTTTGGGTAAATTAACTGGTTATGCGTTTTATCAAGATATGATTAAAATGGATGGTCTTGCTTCTGTAGATATGAAAATGGTGAAAATTGGATTCAGACACGGTTTATTGAAAAAAGACACGTTGATTGCTGAGACTGAAAAACAAGCAATTATTCAAAATTTCATCAAAGACTTGAATGTTAAAAATGGAAAAAGAATGATGGACAAAGCAAGTAAAATCAAAGGTGCTCAAGTCTTTGAAAATGGCATTGTAATGGAAGTTATTTCTGAAGGTAAAGGTGGAAGCCCAAGCGCAACAGATGACGTGAAAGTTGAATATATTTTGACTTCGGCAATGGGCGATACTGTTCAAAGTTCTTACGAAATGAAAAAGAAACCTGGAGCACCTCAAGAAGCTGTTGCTTTGAAATTGAATGGTGGCGTGATTCCTGGCTGGTCATTCATCGTTCCGAAAATGAAAAAAGGAGGAAAGTATAGAATTTATGTTCCTTGGGAATTAGCTTATGGCGAAGAAATGGGAAGAGAATCACTTTGTTTTGTGATTGAACTTGTTGATTATGCGAAAGAAGGATCTTTTGTAAAGCCAAAAGCTCCAGCAGTTAATCCAACACAAGGATTTTAACTAAGATAAAGATGTTTATAAAGGGTTTCGCAAGAAGCCCTTTTTTATTACCAAGTTTCTTCAACAGGTTCTTCTTCTGTTTTTTTCGACTTCGATTGTTTCTTATTGTGTGTTAAAGGGAAGAAAAAAGATATTCTATAAATTAATGGAATATAGCCTTGAATTGCCCCAGATTGAGCATTTTTAATCGGTATAGCGTAGGCACTTCTGAATGGGCTGTTTTTACTGTTAATTACATCATAATAAAGACCAACATTTAACCGTACAATTCCACTAAATTCTTTAGAAAATCCAGCGCAAATAAATAGAGTAGGTACCACTCTCTTAAATACTGCACTTGTGTCAATATAGGTATTAGCCGTTTTTAACACCTCCATTTCGAAGCCTCCGTATATTACATTTTTATATCTCGCATGTAAAAAAAAACCACCCCCATAATTATTGTAGTGATATTTAGTCGCTGTATAATAACTACTTGTCCAATTTCTTTGGTATCTAAATGATGGACCTAAAATCAAATTTTCATTCATCAAAAAACCAAATTTTGGTCCTATACCAAAAGCACCGCCCATTGTTGAAGCACCAAAAAAGCCATCAAAGCCTATTTCTGTACCTTCAATTTTCTGTGAAAAAGAATTACATGAAACGAAAATCAAAAAGATTACAATAATTCTTTTCATACAGTTATTTTTTTTGACAAAGATATGGCTTATTTATTTTTAAAAAGAATTGAATAGTTTCTTTTAATTATAGGTTCACAATCCTATATTTGTTTAAAATAACTTCCATGATCCTACTAGACGGTAAAACTACATCTGAAAACATTAGAAAAGAGCTTGGTGAAGCAATTCAACTTCGAAAAAGTAAAGGAATGAAAATTCCTCATTTGGTAGCTATTTTAGTTGGTAATGATGGTGGATCAAAAACGTACGTCGAGGCAAAAGTTAAAGCATGTGAGCAAATTGGTTTTGAAAGTTCTTTGATTAGATACGATGAAACAATTTCTGAAAAAGAGTTGTTGGACAAAGTTCATTCGTTAAATATGGATGATGATATTGATGGATTTATAGTACAATTGCCACTTCCAAAGCATATTGATGAAATGAAAGTCACAGAAGCAATCGATCCTAAAAAAGATGTCGATGGTTTTCACCCCATGAATTTAGGAAATATGGTATTAAATCTGCCTGGTTTCCTTCCTGCAACTCCGGCCGGAATAATTGAATTATTGAAAAGATATAAGATAGAAACTGAAGGGAAAAATTGCGTAGTTATTGGCCGAAGTAATATTGTTGGAATGCCATTAAGTATTATGCTCGCTAGAAATACAAACCCCGGAAATTGCACCGTTACGTTGACGCACAGTAAAACAAAAAATATCAAGGAAATTTGTCGGAATGCTGACATCATCATTGCTGCAATTGGTAAGCCTGATTTTGTAACCGCTGATATGGTTAAAAATGGAGCTGTTGTAATTGATGTAGGAACAACTAGAGTTGAAGACGCTTCAAAAGTAAGCGGTTGGAAACTAAAAGGCGATGTGAAATTCGACGAAGTAGCTGAAAAATGCTCTTATATTACTCCTGTTCCAGGTGGTGTAGGACCAATGACGATTGCCTCGTTAATGATTAATACATTAAGAGCAATGGAATTAAAAGGGAAATAATTTAGGATAAAATCAAAAGAAATTATAACCTTTCCAGCGGTGTTTTGACTCCGTCTACCAATGAATAACAAGATAGTTTATCCTTAAAAACGGAAGATTTAAAAACCGATTTTTTTAAAAGCATTCGAACACACTCTTGTATCCCTTCAACTATTGATGGGTGAGGATGAATTAATTCAGATAAAACTTCAATCGACATGTTTAATTTAATCAATAATCCAACTGCTTGAATTGCAGATGATGCATGCTCTCCAACAGCTCTCATGCCTAATATTTTCATTTCCTTATCATTGGTAACAATAATCTTAAAAAAACCTTGTGTTTTACGCATCGCAATTGCCCGTGCAATTACTGAAAAGTCTAATTTCACAACTTTTACAGGAATATTGTTTTGTATACAAGTTTGTTCGTTCATTCCAACAGCCGCCACTTCAGGATGCAAAAACATGATTGTACAAATATTGTCATAACTTAATCGCTCAGTTTTTTGACCAAACATTTTTTCAACAGCATGACGCGCTTCAATTTCGCCCATGTTGACCAATGCAATTCTGCCACTAACATCACCAACAGCATAAATATTAGGGATATTTGTTCGTGTGTCATCGTCACCGATATGTATTCCACGTTGCGACATTTCAACTCCTGCTGTTTCCAAACCTAAATTCTCAACATTTGGAATTCGACCAATTGACATCAATGCTTTTTCAACGCGAATGATTTCCTTTCGGCCATCAGAATAGGCTAGTTCATATTCTACTTCACCATCAATTGTTTCCATTCTTTCCAATTTGGCATTTGAATGAATTACAACTCCTTTTTCAATCAGGTTTCCAGCTACCAATTTTGAAATATCTTCGTCTTCAAATGGTAATATGCGCTCTGCTCTATCTATAATATGAACTTTTGTCTTTCCGAAATTTGAAAATATAGTTGCGTATTCACAACCTATAACTCCGGCTCCAACGATTACTAAACTTTTCGGATAATCTTCTATTTGATCAATTCCATCGCTGGTCATAATCGTTTTTTCATCAACAATTATTTTAGGGTCCTTTCTTGGTCTACTGCCTGTTGCAAGAATTATATTATCCCCCCAAATAACTTTTTGCTCGCCTTCATGATTAATAATTACCTCATTCTTCGATTTTAAACTTCCTGCACCTCTTTCATAATGTAGGAGTTTTTGCATTGTTTCCGTTTGCAGCAATTTAATATGACAAGAGTATTGAAACTTGCGCTCAAAAATGGCTTCGTCTAATGTTTTTTTGACATCTTTCCATGATAATTCAAATTTCGAGCGTCCACTTGATACGATCATTTCATTTATTCCAGATACTTTGTTCGCAATTTCCCAAAGAGTTTTAGATGAAAGAGCACCATTGTAAACTCCTGCGCCCCCAACTTTATCTTTTTCAATTAAGCAAACGCGTTTTCCATAATCTATTGCTCGCATTGCTCCTGCATATCCTGCGGGACCACCACCTATAATTATTAAATCAAATTTATCCATCTTTTAACTAAATTCGCACTGATTTTATTCTATAATAACACTTCAAAAGATTGGAAACTTTTATAGATGTAATTAGACGCTATAAATATAAAAATATAAGCCAAGTTGAACATTAACTAATGCCTAATTAATTTGAAAGAAGAATTCAAACAAGCAATTGAAAATGCTAAAATTGAAAAGGAAATCATTAAAAAATCCTTTGTTAAATTAAAGCAAAAAAAGCCGAAAGATTTAGACCAAGCATTTGAATCTCTTCATACGAAAGTTTTTCAGAAAATTGATTGTCTAGATTGTGCAAATTGCTGTAAAACAACAAGTCCAATATTTCGAGATATTGACATTAAAAGAATTTCTAAATATTTCAGAATAAAAGAAAATCAATTCATTGATCAATATTTGTTTATGGATGCAGAAAGTGATTATGTATTGAAACAGTCACCATGTGCTTTTTTAGGCAATGACAACAAATGTTCCATCTATGAATACAGACCCTTGGCATGTAGAGAATACCCGCATACCGATCGGAAAAATATGCATCAAATTTTAGAGTTGACACAAAAAAATACAGAGATTTGTCCGGCTGTGGCAAAAATCGTAAATGAAATTGTTTTAAAATATAAATAGAGCCAACTATTTTATGATTATTTTCGTCTAGAACTGTGAAACATTTATAACTATGAAAATTAAACTGGCAAAATTACTGCTGGCTTTTATTAGCTTCTCTCCACTAATTTCCGCTGCTCAAAAAGGCAAAGATAGCACCTACACGACGGTTTCAGTTACAAATACCATTGTAAACACATATACTTATCTAATGGCAAATGCCTCTGCAGGCGGCACATCAATTAATGTTAATAGCAGTACAATGGCGGGTGGCGCTTTTACAGGAAATCTGGCTGCTGGTGATCTTATCATGATCATCCAAATGCAAGGTGCAACAATGGATATTGATTTGACAGTTTCTTTACCTGCACCAGGTGGATGGGCTTCAAATTATACTACTCCAAATGGGCATACATATGATGGGTCTTGGCCACAATATCAAGATCTTTGGGGACAAATCACAACGGTTGCACCTTTTAACAATTATAACAATGCTGGGAAACATGAGCTCAGAGAAGTACTAAGTATTTCAGGTGGAAATATCATAAATTTAACTTGTGCGTTACAAAATTCTTACACAGCAACTGGGCATACACAAATTGTGCGGATTCCTAGATTTAAAAATTTAACATTAACTGCAGGTGCCTCCTCAATTGTTCCAGTTGCTTGGAATGGTCAAACTGGCGGAGTTGTAGCAATAGAAGTTAATGGAAATTTAGTAATCGATGCGGGAGCAAAAATCTCCGCAAGCGCAATGGGTTCGAGGGGAGCGTTAGCAAATAATCCTGGTGTAGGAACAGGTACCGCAACTACCCATACTAATGGAAATGGTTTCGGAAGCACTTTTTTAGGAACCTTTAATGGTGCCGATGGTGCTCGAAAAGGAGAAGGAATTGGAGGTTATACAACTGAATATGCTGCTTTATACTCGGAATTTGGACGAGGAGCTCCTGCTAATGGTGGAGGTGGTGGCGGCCATTCAAATTCTGGCGGTGGCGGTGGTGCCAACGTCGGTGCTGGGGCATACACAGGGAAAGGTGTTCCAACAACCACTTTTGGAAATGGTCCTTGGAATCTAGAATTAGCTGGTTTTGGAGGTTCCTCAAGTTCTGGCGGTGGTAGAGGAGGATATTCCTTGTCTTTGTCTGATCAAAATGCGCTGGTATCTAAACCAAATTTAGCTATTTGGGGAGGGAATGCCCGAAGAGAAAATGGTGGTTTAGGAGGTCATCCTTTAGCCTATGACGCAACCCGCTTATTCATGGGTGGCGGAGGCGGCGCTGGTGAAGAAGATTCTGGACAAGCAGGAGATGGAGGTACTGGAGGAGGAATAGTTTATGTCGTTTCATATGGAACTATTAGTGGAACGGGTAGCATAGAATCTAATGGAGCTGTTGGTCAAAATACGAATCCATTAAATCAAGCATTAAGTGGAATTCCTTCAACTACAAATAAAAAAGGAAATGATGGAGCAGGAGGCGGTGGTGCTGGTGGTTCCATTTATATTAAAAATATCGCAGCAATTCCAGCAACAATTTCATTAACTGCTAATGGCGGTGTTGGTGGAAATCAAAATTTAACATTTAACTTTCCTGCTGTGTCAGAAGCATCTGGCCCTGGTGGTGGCGGTGGTGGTGGTAATATCACACTTACTTCAGGAACACCTATTCAATCTATTATTGGTGGTATTTCTGGCACAACAAATTCAACTCAATTATCAGAATTCAACGTGAACGGTGCAACAAATGGTGCTGCTGGCGTTGTGAATCCAGCGAGTACGATTTTCAATTATACCGCTAATAATGTAAGTATTTGTCAAGGAACGAATCCAACTTTGACGGCTGTTGTAACTGGTATTTTACCTGGTACTTTAAATTGGTACGCTGTGCCTTTTGGAGGAGCCTCACTTGGCACTGGTTTAACCTATACTATTCCATTGCCGCTTCTTGCTGCAGGAGTTTATACGTATTACGTTGGTGTTTGTCCAGGAACATTTAGAATTCCGGTTAAAGTTACAGTAAATCCTAAACCCGTTATAAATGGTCCCGCTGTTTTAACCAATCCGAATTGTATCTCCGCAGGTTCAATTACTGCATTAACAGTTAGTAGTGGCACAGCAGCTTATACTTATTCTTGGAATGGAACAGCAACTGTTGGTCCTGATTATACTAATATTCCGGCTGGAACATATAATTTGACGGTTACAGACAGTAAAGGTTGTACTGCAACTTCAGGACCTTATAACTTAGTTGGCACTTCAGGACCAATTATTAACGCTACAGCAGTAGTTGTCACAAATCAACTGTGTAATGGTACATTAGGTTCTATTACAGGAATCACTGCAACAGGAACAAGTTTAACTTATTTATGGTCAAATTCAGGTGGCGCCTCATTAAATGCTACAAATTTAGTGGCTGGAGCATATACATTGACAGTTACAGATGGAGTTGGTTGCACATCTACTTCAGGTCCTTATAATGTTGGTTTTACCGCTGGACCCACAGTTAATGCAACTGGATTAGTTATTACACCTGAAACATGCGGAAATGCAAACGGTGCTATTTCTGGAATCACTGCAACTGGAACGGGATTAACGTATACTTATAATGGGGTTTCGAATCCATCAACGGGTATTTCCTCGCAAGTTGGGGGATCTTATACACTAGTAATTTCAGATGTAAATGGTTGCACTGTTTCATCTGGACCACATGTGATTCCTTCAATTGCAGGTCCTACAATTAGTACAATTGGAATTAACGTATTGAATGAAAATTGTAATCAAGGAAATGGAAGTATTTCTGGTTTAACGATTGTTGGAGGAACTCCAATATACACGATTAGTTGGTCCAATACTGCACAAACGACTATGGATATTTCCAATATTGTAACAGGGCAGTATACGTTAACTGTGACTGATTTCAATAATTGTGTTGCAACTTCAGGACCTTATGATATTGCAAATTTATCAGGACCAGTATTAGATGTTACAGGCGTTACTTTACAGAATGAATTGTGTAATGGAACAATGGGTTCTATAACAGGAATTACGGCAACAGGTTCAGGATTAATTTATTCTTGGTCAAATTCTGGCGGAGCTGCATTAGATGCGACGAATTTAACAGCTGGGTCTTATACTTTAACCGTAACTGATGGGGCAGGATGTACAGCAACTGCCGGGCCTTACGTTATTTCGTTTGTTGCAGGTCCAACAGTTGATGCTACGAATAGTGTTATTACTCCAGCGACTTGCGGACTTGCGAATGGGTCTATTAATGGAATGACCGCAACAGGAAATGGATTAATTTATACTTGGAACGCTATTGTTAGTGCTTCATTGAATTTAGCCAATCAAAACGGGGGGAATTATACACTTGTGGTGACTGATAATAATGGGTGTACTGTTTCATCTGGTCCGCATAATATAGCTACGATTTCGAGTCCAACTATTAATATTGGTTCAATAGTGATGGTGCCAGAAAATTGTAATCTTGCAAATGGTAGTATTAGTGGAATTACAATTTCAGGCGGAAGCCCTGGTTATTCCTATTCATGGACTGGAACGAGTCAAACAACCTTAGATATAACAAATTTATCTGCAGGAAGTTATTCTTTAACAGTTACAGATCTAAGCGGGTGTGTGGTGAACGGTGGTCCTTATTCAGTGACTAATTCAGGTGGACCAAACTTGGATGAAACGAATGCTGTCGTTACGAACTTGCTTTGTGACGGTACACTTGGAACAATTTCTGGAATTACTTCGACAGGAACAGGATTAAGTTATAGCTGGTCCAATGGAGGAGGAAATTCACTTGATGCAACAGGATTAGCAGCAGGAACTTATACGCTAACGGTAACAGATATTAACGGTTGTACTTATAATTCATTGCCTTATACAATAAATCCTTTAGTCCCTTTTGATTTAGATTTATTAGGCATTTTGGTTACTCAAACATCGTGTACATCGAATACAGGAACTGTTACTGGAGCCATTTTAGTAGGAGGAGTTAATGCTGTCGTTTCATGGACAAATAGCACTGGGACATACAGCGCAAATACATTGGATATTGCAAATTTACCATTCGGAACTTACACAATAACAGCTAGCGATGACCAAGGTTGTTCTGAATCATTTACAATTTACATAACACAATTAAATGCACCAATGATTGATTTAAGTTTGATGGTTCTTACTCCTGAACATTGTGGACAAAGTGATGCTAGTATTACAGGTGTTTCAGCTGTTGGAGGGTTCGGAGCATATACATATATGTGGAATAATGATCCACTCATAAATACACCAGATTTAGCAGGTCTTACAGCAGGTGATTACATTGTTACAGTTACGGATGTTGCTGGTTGTTTTGATCAGCAAACAATAACTGTAACTGGTTCAACTTTGCCTGTAATTGCAATAAACAACCTTGATATAAACTCAATTACATGTTTAAATAACGGCTCAATTTCAGGAATTCAAGTTACAGGTGCGCAGCCAATTACTTATTCTTGGACAGGAACAACTGAAACAACTTTGGATATCTCCAATTTAACAGCTGGAAGTTACACGTTAACAGCAACGGATAATTTTGGTTGTACGAGTACTTATGGCCCAATCGATTTTGTTGACCCAACTCCGCCAATTGCTGCATTTACTTGGAGTCCGAATGAACCAGTCATATTTGAAAATGTAAACTTTACAAATACATCAATTGGATCAACTTTAACTTCTACTTGGACAATTGATGGGCAGCAATTCAATTCTGCAGATGCACAATATGCTTTCAATGATATCGGCGACATGATCGTCACTTTGTCAATAGTAGATGGAAATGGTTGTGTTTCAAGTGTTTCAAATACTATTTCCGTTTTTGGAGAGCTTATAATACCAAATGTTATTACTGTAAATCAAGATGACGTTAACGAAAAATTTGTCATTCAAGGATTAAAACCAAATTCAGGTTTGGTTATTATTAATCGATGGGGCGAGGTTGTTCTTGATACAGATAATTATTTGAACGATTGGGAAGGAAAAGATATATCTGGTAAAGAATTGACCGATGGCGTTTATACTTATTTGCTAAAAGAACCAGATGGTAATTTAAAACATGGTATTATTCATTTGATTCGATAAGTTAAATTTATTGTTGTAGCTTAATCCCCAAGTTGAAAAATTAAATGGTAGACACCTTAAATAGTGTAATTGCTTCAGATATCCGAAATTCATATTTGCGGTATTTAGAGAAATTTTCTAATGAAGATCAACGGAGTATTTCTGTGAACCATTTTGGCATTTTCTCTCAAGATTTGATTAATAGTATTGCGAATGGCGTTGAAGAAATTATGGTCTCAAGTGGAGATCAAAAGAAATTAATAAAACGAGTTTTCTCAATTTTAATAGAAGGTCTTCAAAACATTCGTTCACATGGTGAAAAGGATGAGTTAAATAGGCAATTGGCTTTCTTGTTTATATGTAAAAACACGGCTTCATATAAAATAGTTTTTGGAAATATTATTCAAAATGAAGACCGAGATATAATAGTTGAATATTTAGATAAAATTAATAGGCTTGAAAATCAAGAATTAAAAGATTTATATATGAATGTTCTCACTAATGGGTTTTTATCTAAAAAAGGAGGCGCAGGCTTGGGCTTTTTAACGATGCGTATTAAATCAGAAAACGTTTTAAAGTATTCTATTGAAAATCTAGACAACAATAAATCCCTTTTTATTGTTGAAGTAGTTTTAAACCGTGATTTGGAATAAAGTTATTCTTTCAAATTAAATCAGTCAGAACAATAAAAACTATTTTTCTAGATTAAATAAAATTAAAGCGTTTCCAATTTAGCTACAGTCATCTTTAATGTACTCATATCTGTAATACGTAATAAATAATTTTCTGCTGGATATTCAGTTAAATCAAAATTAAGTGACGTATTAGGTTCAAGACTAAAGTCCATTATTGTTTTACCATTATTGTCTTTTAAATTTACAGTGTATGCATTGTTAGAATTATTAGACATTATAGTAAGACTTAGAAAATCAATTTTTGAATCAATTTGAACATCTAGCGTATTTTGAAGTTCGTCTATTAATTTTGTTAAGACAAATTCGTTTTTTTCATCCTCATTATCAACTACTGTAGTTTGTGCCATTGATTTAGACTCAGAATCAGATGAAGTGTTATTTTGAGCATTTGCAGAAGCATTTAATAAAATAAATAAACTTCCTAATAAGTAAATCTTTTTCATAATTATTGTTTTTTCAATTTGTATGAGTCAAAGAAATAGATCAAATCCCATTTATTTTCAATTATTTGAACTCTTTAAAATTAAATACGGGAATAGTAATAAACAGAACTACGTATTTCTACTTATTGAAATTTTATATAAGGATATTGTTGTTTTAAAAAATAAACTTATCTTTGTTTGGAATTATTCTAAATAAGGATGAAACAAGAACTAAAACCAAGTCAAAAAGAATTTCAACAGTTTACTCCCTGCGCTAATTGCTCATGTGATAAGAAAAAAGATTGCTGTAAGAAATACAAAAAGCACGGTATACATTGCAAAAAGTGCCCAAAACTTTAAATCACATCTAATTCTTTCCCTATCTTTGGTTCATGAGATATTTCATATACCTAACGATATTATTTCTTATTAATTCAAGCCACGCAAAATCTCAAGATTCTCTGAATAATTCAATCGGTATCCAAATTGGTATGACGCGTCTCGACTTTTTTACTGGTTTCCGATATGCACGATCATTTGACAAGTTGGTTCCATTTTGCACCGCTGAAATGGGAATTAATAGAACAATTTTCCAATCTCGATTTTTTCCAAAGTTAGGAATTGGTTCTTCGTATTTCGTCGTGAATAAACCCAAACTTAAAATTGGCCCCCAATTATCTTATAGTCATTCGCTTTTAAAAGTTAATTCAACTTCAAATCATTTCCATAACTGGAATGAAGTTTACATAGGTGGAAGAATGGAAATTGGTTCAAAAATTCGTTTTACACTTGACGTAAATGGTGGTCTATTAAATGAACGGTACTACAATCAAATAAGCAAAAAAAAAGAAGGTGTGAATTCTTTGGGTTTTAATGGTAATATCGGCTTACTGTATGTTTGGTAAAATAGTATTGATATCAATTTTGCTGGTTTCTTGTTCTAAGAAAAAAGAATTTGACCAAATCAAGGTGGTTGGTCATGCTGCAACAGGCCTAGAAATTCTAAACTCAGTTTACCATGACAATTCGAAAGAAGCTGTTGAATTTGCACTTTCCATTGAAGGATGCGATGGCGTAGAAATAGATATACAGCTTTCTAAAGATGGAACATTGTGGTTGTTTCACGATGATCAATTGGATAAAGAAACAAATGGAAGTGGTTGTGTAAATGATTTAACCGATAATCAATTATCAGTAATTGAATACGAATCAATTCATAAAGAAAAACTCATTCGTTTAAATGATTTAAATTTCGCTTTGTTCAAAGGGAAAGAGTTGTTTTTAGACTTACGCCATTATACTTCTTGCTCAGGGAATTTTGTAAATGTTAATCAAGTCATTGCGGACTTAAACTTACTGAATCTTCAAACAATAATGGATTTCAATGTTCATTGTGTTTTGTCATATGACCAATGGATTTCACCTTTTGTTGCAGCTGGTTTTAAAGTAGATTATTCTATTTACAATTTGAATGAATTCAATACTTACACAAATCTTTATCCTTCAATTTCTGGTTTTGTTGTTCGGAATAGTGATTTTGAAAAAAATGAAATTGAAATGATTAAGAACGCAAATAAAGATCTTTTTATCTTTGAAATTCGATCTCCAAAAGGAATTCGATCTGCATTAAATAAAAATCCTGATGCGGTAATAACAGATGATATTCGTGCAACACTAATTGAAAAGTACTAATGGCAAAAAAGGAAAAATTAAACATCGTGTATTCTACAAACCCAAATTTTCAATACGAATTTGAGGAAGAAGAAAGTGTAGAATCGAAAGCCAATAACCAACAGAAATTGTATGTTTCGATCGATAAGAAACAACGTGGTGGAAAAGAAGTGACCTTAGTTGAAGGATTTGTTGGTCCTGAAGAAGAATTGAAAGAATTAGGAAAATTGCTAAAAAGCAAATGTGGCGTTGGTGGTTCTGTAAAGGACAATGAAATATTGATTCAAGGAAATTTCAAAGACAAAATCTACGATTTATTGGTGAAGGAAAACTATAAAGTCACGAAAAAAGGTGGATAAAAAAATCAGTCTTCAATTATTCCTGTTGAACATGCCAAAAGAACTAATTGAAGACCGATTAACCTAAACCAAAAACAAACGAAAACAATTTGTGGAAAATTTGTATTTCGCTACCACTACTAGTTTAAAGATACGAATGCTTTAGGGTGCTTTTCAAAAAATAACTTTAACTGTTCTATTTGTTGATTGAAGGGAATGGATTTTTATGTGAAAGGGATTTATTCGTTTTATTTGATTAAAGATCTTCAGTATTAGAACTACATTTCTTAAAAATCACGAAAAAGATTTCCAAAGTTCGAAGCTATAAAATGAAAACTCTTATCTTTGTTGAAATGGAAAAGCAAGTCATTCTAAACAAACGACATTTTGAATTAACACTCAATAGACTTTGCTATCAACTTATTGAATCTCACACCGATTTCTCAAACACCGTTTTAATTGGACTTCAGCCAAGAGGAGTGAACGTCGTTGCGCGTTTGAAATCCCAATTAGAAGAAATTCTAGGGAAAGAAATTATTTGTGGAAACTTGGATATCACATTCTACCGCGATGATTTTAGAAGAAGAGAAAAACCATTGATCCCAAGTGCAACAAACATCGATTTCGTCATTGAAAACAAGAATGTTGTTTTGGTAGATGATGTATTATACACCGGAAGAACAATTCGCTCTGGTTTAGATGCGTTATTGGCTTTTGGTCGACCAAAGAAAGTTGAATTACTCGTTTTAATCGACCGCCGTTTTCAAAGAGATTTACCAATTCAAGGTGATTATGTTGGAAAATCTGTTGATACCTTGAATTCTGAAAGAGTATCCGTTGAATGGAAAGAAATAGAAGGAGAAGATAAAGTAGTTTTATACACAGCAGAAACAAATGAATAATTTAAGTGTAGAACATCTTACAGGGATAAAAGACCTGACGCGCGAGGATATCGAATTGATATTCACAACTGCGGATAGTTTTAAGGAGGTTATTAACCGTCCGATTAAAAAGGTACCATCTCTGCGCGATATGACGATTGCGAATCTATTCTTTGAAAATTCAACACGAACAAGGCTTTCATTTGAATTAGCTGAAAAAAGATTATCGGCCGATGTTGTCAACTTTAGCGCCGCAAGTAGTTCTGTTAAAAAAGGAGAAACACTGATTGATACGGTGAACAACATTTTATCGATGAAAGTTGATATGGTGGTAATGAGACATCCAAACCCAGGAGCAGCCAAATTTCTTTCAGAACGAATCAATGCGAAAGTGATCAATGCAGGAGATGGGACACACGAACATCCAACACAAGCTTTATTAGATGCTTTTTCTATTCGTGAACGTTTGGGTTCATTGGAAGGAAAAAAAGTAGTAATTGTGGGCGATATCTTACATTCTCGTGTTGCACTTTCAAATATTTATTGCCTTCAAAAAATGGGAGCTGAAGTTATGGTTTGCGGGCCAACAACACTGATTCCAAAATATATTCATGAATTAGGAGTAAAAGTTGAACATAATTTGCGCGCGGCACTAGAATGGTGTGATGTTGCAAATATGTTACGCATTCAACTTGAACGTCAAGACATAAAATTCTTTCCTTCATTGCGTGAATATTCGATGCAATTTGGTTTGACAAAAGAAATATTAGATTCATTGCCAAAAGAAATCATTGTCATGCATCCTGGTCCAATCAACCGTGGAGTAGAAATAACAAGTGATGTTGCGGACTCCAAACAATCAATCATTCTGCAACAAGTAGAAAATGGAGTTGCCATAAGAATGGCCGTGATTTATTTGTTAGCATCGAAAATTGAACGTCAATAAATTTTAGTTACATTTGAACAAACAGAACATAATGAACTTCGAGTCTACTCAAAATAAAAATGAAGCGGTTGTAAAAACGAACGTTGATAAACTTGACGCTTCAAACGCTCCAGAATTAAAAGCAGAATTACTTTTGTTGAACAAAAATGGTGTTAACAATATTGTGATTGATATGAGCGCTACAAAATATTGTGACTCTTCAGGCTTGAGTGCTATTTTAACTGCAAATCGTTTGTGTAAAGATACCAATGGTAAATTTGTTTTATGTGGCTTGCAAGATAATGTAACGAAATTGATTCATATTTCACAATTGGATAAAGTTTTATCAATTTCATCCAACCAAAAAGAAGCACTCGAAGTAATTCATTCGTGAGTTTTGAAGTAACAATTCTCGGGAGTGGAGCAGCAGTTCCAACTTTAAGAAGAAATCCAACATCCCAGTATGTAGTTTGTAACGATCGTCATATCTTAATTGATTGTGGTGAAGGTACACAAATGCAAATTCGAAAATTTGGAATCAAGTTTCAACGGATCAACCATATTTTAATTTCCCATCTGCACGGAGATCATTTTTTTGGACTCGTTGGGTTGTTAAGTACCATGCATTTAATGGGACGTGATAAAGGTGTCACGATTTATGGTCCTCATGAATTGGAACTAATCGTGCGAACACAATTAGAAGTTGGTGGAGGAAAGCTTAATTTCGATTTAGTTTTTGTCGCAATAAATGGAGATGAATCAAAACTGATTTTTGAGGATAATTTAATTGAAATTCATACATTTCCTTTAAAACATCGTGTTCCTACAAATGGTTTTCTAATCAAGGAAAAATTGAAAGAACGCCAATTGTTGAGTGATGCGATAAAAGGTGCAGGACTGAAATTGGAATATTTACCTCGGCTTAAAAAAGGGGAAGATGTTGTTGATGAAAATGGCAATCTTTTTTCTTTTGATGAATTTACAGCTCCACCGAAGCCAAGTTATTCGTATGCTTATTGCTCGGATACTACTTATTGGGAAACGATAATTCCGCATATTGAAAATGCAACTGTATTGTATCACGAAGCAACTTTTATTGAAAAAGACAAGGAACGTGCAAAAGCTACTTTTCATAGTACTGCTTCACAAGCTGCCAAAATCGCAGTGAAAGCGAATGTCTATAAATTGCTTTTAGGACATTTAAGTGCGCGCTACGACTCAACTGAAATTCATTTGAGTGAAGCCAAAGTTATTTTCAATAATTCTATCGTTGTTGAGGACGGAGAAAAGTACATTATTTCTCGATAAGCTTTTCAACCTTAAAGCGTTCAAAAGTCCTGATAACTTCCTGTTAAACATCAGCTTCCTGTACTTATATTTGTTTGTTATGCATTAATGCGTTTTAATACCGATGCTGTTTTCAATATAGTTGTCTCCTTAAAATGGAAAACTATTTTCAAACTATATCGGCATTATACTTAAACGATAAGTGTTTTGAATTACAATACATGTAGTATAAATGGCTGAAAATCAATATACGGAAGACAATATTCGTTCCCTCGATTGGAAGGAACATATTCGTTTGCGTCCAGGAATGTACATCGGGAAGCTTGGTGATGGTGCTGCGGCTGATGATGGTATTTATATTCTTGTAAAAGAGGTAACGGATAACTGTATTGATGAGTTTGTCATGGGGAATGGTAAACGAATCGATATTAAAGTTCGAGACGGAAAAGTTACCGTTCGTGATTACGGACGTGGAATTCCATTAGGGAAAGTAGTTGAAGTTGTTTCAAAAATGAATACCGGTGGAAAATATGATTCAAAGGCATTTAAAAAATCGGTAGGATTAAACGGTGTCGGTACGAAAGCAGTAAATGCTTTGTCGTCGCATTTCATGGTTTATTCTGTTCGTGAAGGGAAAAAGAAACAAGCATCTTTCTCAAAAGGTGAGCTTATTGAAGATTTAGCAATCGTTGATACGGATGAACAAAATGGAACATACGTTGAGTTTATTCCTGATGAGACAATCTTTAAAAAATATGCTTTTAAAACACCGTATATTGAGAAAATGATGTGGAATTATTGCTACCTGAATAGAGGTTTAGCAATGTATTTCAACGGAGAAAAATTTCAATCGAAAGATGGATTAAAAGACCTTCTTGAGAACAATATGGATGGTGATCCATTGTACCCAATTATACACATTGAAGCAGAAGATATTGAAGTAGCTTTTACGCATGGAAAAACGTACGGTGAAGATTACTATTCTTTTGTCAATGGACAACACACAACACAAGGAGGAACGCACCAAAGTGCTTTTCGTGAATCTGTAGCCAAAGTAATCCGTGATTTTTACAACAAGAATTATGAAGCATCCGATATCCGTCAATCAATTGTTGCAGCAATATCAATAAAAGTAGTTGAACCTGTTTTTGAATCTCAAACAAAAACGAAATTGGGTTCTCAAGAAATGGAGCCTGGAGGGAAATCTGTAAGAACATTTATTAATGATTTCTTGAAAGAGAAATTGGATAACCATCTGCACAGAAACCCTGAAGTGGCTGACTTAATTGAACGAAAAATAAAGCAATCTGAAAGAGAGCGTAAAGAACTTTCTGGGATTAGAAAAATAGCGCGTGACAGAGCGAAAAAATCAAATCTTCACAATAAGAAATTAAGAGATTGCAGAAGTCACTTGACTGATTTGAAAGATGAACGTCGTGAGCAAACAACCTTGTTTATTACTGAGGGAGATTCTGCAAGTGGATCAATTACAAAATCGAGAGATGTGAATACGCAAGCTGTTTTTTCCTTGCGTGGTAAACCATTGAATTGTTATGGACTTACGAAGAAAATTGTATACGAAAATGAAGAGTTCAATCTCATTCAAGCAGCTTTAGACATTGAAGACGATATGGATAATTTGCGTTACAACAACATCGTTATTGCAACAGATGCGGATGTCGACGGAATGCATATTCGGTTGTTGTTATTGACTTTCTTCTTGCAATTCTTTCCTGATTTAGTGAAAAGAAATCACGTTTATGTTCTTCAAACACCTTTATTTCGTGTGAGAAATAAGAAGAAAACGATTTACTGTTATTCAGAACAAGAGCGTCGTAATGCAATTGAAGAATTAGGTAAAAATCCGGAAATAACACGATTCAAAGGATTGGGTGAAATTTCTCCAGATGAATTTAAATATTTCATTGGTGACGATATTCGCTTGGAACCAGTAATCCTTTCAAAAGACGCTTCAATTGATTCAATTTTATCTTATTATATGGGTAAAAATACACCTGAACGACAAGAATTTATTATTGATAATTTACGTGTTGAAAAAGATATTGCTGAGATCATAGAGGAAAATGATACAGAAGATAATAACCTTGAAATTGCTTCATAAAAGATGGCTGAAGAAGATTTAGAAGATCAAAATGAAAATCAAGGGGACGAGAATAATCCTTTCGAAAGTAAATCTGTTGACGACAAGATTGTTCCTGTCGGCGGACTTTACGAAAATTGGTTTTTAGATTATGCGAGTTACGTTATTTTAGAACGTGCTGTTCCTTCTTTACACGATGGATTGAAACCTGTTCAACGTAGAATTTTACATTCGATGAAAGAATTGGATGATGGTCGTTACAATAAAGTGGCGAATATCATTGGGAATACAATGAAGTATCATCCCCATGGAGATCAATCAATTGGGGATGCTTTAGTGCAATTAGGTCAAAAAGATTTGTTAATAGATTGCCAAGGAAACTGGGGAAATACACTTACCGGTGATGGAGCTGCGGCGCCTCGTTATATTGAAGCAAGAGTTTCTAAGTTTGCCACCCATGTTGTTTTTAATCCAAAAACAACCCAATGGCTTTCAAGTTACGATGGTCGAAATAAAGAGCCTGAGCATCTGCCGGTAAAATTCCCTTTGTTATTAGCTCAAGGAGCTGAAGGAATTGCTGTTGGTATGGCCTGTAAGTTTTTGCCACATAATTTCATAGAATTGATTGATCAGTCAATCAATCACCTTAGAGGAAAAAAAGTAGAGCTCTTTCCTGACTTTCCAAATGGTGGAATGGCTGATTTTACGAACTATAATGACGGGTTGCGTGGAGGGAAAGTTCGTGTTCGCGCAAAAATTAAAAAACTAGACAATAAAACCCTTGTGGTTTATGAAATTCCTTTTGGTACAACAACGGGTTCGTTAATTGAATCTGTGATTAAAGCCAATGACAAAGGGAAAATAAAAATCAAGAAAATTGAAGATAATACTGCTGCAGTAGCAGAGGTAATTATTCACATGGCACCTGGCGTTTCTCCAGATAAAACCTTAGATGCGCTTTATGCTTTTACGGATTGTGAAGTTTCAATTTCTCCGAATTCATCTATTATTGACCGAGATACACCACGCTTCTTAGGTGTGAGTGAAATCTTGCGTTTCAATACAGATAATACAGTTCGTCTATTAAAATTGGAATTAGAAATCCGATTGGATGAATTAGAACGTCAATGGCATTTTTCAACCTTAGAGAAAATCTTCATCCGTGAAGAAATGTACATTGATTTTAAGCTTCACCACGATAAAGACACCTTATTCGAATATCTGTACAAACGATTTGAGAAATTTAAAAAACAATTTATTCGTGAAATAACGGATGAAGATTTAAATAAATTGACTCAAATTCCAATGATTAGAATTACCCGATTCGATTCCTCTAAAGCTGATGATGTGCTTTTGAAGATTGAAGAGGAAATGGAAGCGGTCAAAGAAAAATTGAAGAATCTAATAGAATATTGTATTGAGTATTTCAAAGATTTGAAAAAACGTTTTGGTGAAGGAAAAGAACGTAAAACAGAAATCAAAATATTTGATAATATCAGTGCCGCGAAAGTAATTATCGCAAACCGCAAATTGTATGTGGATTACGAAGAAGGTTTCATCGGTTACGGTTTAAAGAAAACAGATCCTATCAACGATTGTTCGGATATCGATGATGTTATTATCTTCTTTGCGACAGGTAAAATGATGATTACCAAAGTTGCTGATAAGAAATTTGTTGGTAAAGGAATTGTTCATGCTGATGTCTGGAAAAAAGGCGACAAAAGAACAATCTATCACTTGATTTATCAAGATGGTGTTGGTGGGCCTGCCATGATGAAACGGTTTTATGTGAACTCAATTACACGTGATACTGAATACGATTTATCGAAAGGAACAAAAGGTTCGAAAATGCTTTATTTCTCTGTTCATCCGAATGGTGAGCGAGAAGTAATCAATATTTTATTGCGTCCAAGACCACATCTGAAGCGTTTGCGTTTTGATGTTGACATGGGAGAATTATTGATAAAAGGACGTCAATCAGCAGGAAATAGAGTAACAAAAGAAATCGTTCAAAAAATTACGCAAAAAGAAGTGGGTGGCTCAACACTTGCAGAACGTAAAATATGGTTTGATACGGTTGTCGGAAGATTAAACGATGAAGACAGAGGAAAGTTTCTTGGTTCATTCAAGGGTGAAGACCGAATTTTAACGGTTTATAAAACAGGAGAATACCGTTTGAGTAATTTTGACCTTGCGAACCACTTTGATGAAGATATGATTTTGATTGAAAAATGGCATCCTAATCGACCTATTTCAGCAGTTTATTACGATTCAGAAAAAGACATGCACTTTGTGAAACGTTTCTTATGTGAAGTAACCTCGGATAAAAAAGTGTCCTTTATCAGTGAAGGAGAAGGATCTTATATGGATGTCGCTTCAACTGCTTATCGTCCGAATATAAAAATCATTTATAATAAGTTGTTGAAGGAAACAAAAAATCTTCCAGACAATGAAATTCAATTAGCTGATTTTATTGAGATCAAAGGAATGAAAGCACAAGGAAATCAATTGACAAAATTGAAAGTCAAAGAAATTGTCTTGACGCAAGCGTCGGAAGGAGAAGAAACATGGCCAGTTGAAGAGAAACCATTGAAGTTGGATGACGACGATAGTGATGATGAAGGTGATGATGGAGAAGAAGGAAGTGATGGAACAACCATTGAATGGGATTTGACCAAAGACGATGAGGAAGATGATCAAATGAAATTATTTTAACTGAACAATTAATAGTTAACCTTATGAAACAATATATCAATACAACGATAATCGCATTGGCTGTAATTATATCTGGTTATTTATTGGCGAATGGGTATAAAAATCGTGCAAAAGTAAGTCAGTCAATTAGCGTTACCGGTGCTGGAGAAGAAAATTTTTCGAGTGATTTAATTGTTTGGAGAGCCAATTTCTCTAAGAAAGACTATGAATTGAAAACGGCTTATGCCAATTTGAACAAAGATCAAAACACCATTCGAAAATACCTTATTTCTAAAGGTATTCAAGGTGATGAAATTGTTTTTGATGCTGTCGAAATTCAGAAAGATTATTTCAACGAATACGACGATAATGGTCAATTAAGAAGCTCAGTTTTTAATGGTTATAGCTTGACACAAAGTTTGAAGATTCAATCTAAAAACGTTGACCGTGTAGAAAGTATATCTCGTGAAGTAACAGAATTGATTGACGCTGGAATTGAATTGAATTCCTTTTCACCTGATTATTATTATACGAAGCTTGCTTCTCTTAAAATTAAAATGATTGAAGCGGCAACAAAGGATGCAAAAAACCGTGCTGATAAAATTGCTTTGAATGCTGGTGGTGTTTTGGGAACGTTGAAAAGTGCTGAAATGGGCGTTTTTCAAATTACTGGAGAAAATACTTCTGAAGATTTTTCATGGGGTGGAAATTTCAATACTTCGTCAAAAAAGAAAACAGCGAATATTACAATTCGTTTAAAGTATGATATTGATTAATTTTAAACAACAATGATCAATATTCGATATATTCCTTTTTTCCTTTTTACTTTCTTACTTTTTCCTTTATTTTCAGTCGGGCAACTTCAAAAAGAGTTTATTAACCGAGACACAACGGATTTAACATTTACTGGAACAAAAATTAATCCTTACGCTGTTGAATATGATACAACGGCCAAACTTACTTTCTCAGGATATTTCGATACGTATTATGCCTATTATACTGATTCGATAAACCCGAATGGATTCTGTAAATTTCCCACAACTGCTCCACGTCATAATCAAGTAGGAATAAACATTATTCAATTATCAGCAAAATATGAATCAACCAATTTTAGAGGAGTAGCAACAGTTTTTGGTGGTGATTGTCCTCAATCTTCCTGGTCTTCTCACCTCAACTTTATTCAAGAAGCCAATGCAGGATTTAGAATCGTTAAAAAATTATGGGTTGATGCAGGTTTCTTCAGAACACACTTTGGATTAGAATCAATTCAACCTAGAGAAAATGTCACGATGAGTACCTCCATTGTAAATTGTTTCGAGCCCTATTTTTTAAGTGGAATAAAATTAACTTGGCAACAATCTTCAAAATTTCTGGTTCAATTGCATGCGTTCAATTCCTTCAATCAGTATATTGAAACGAATAAAAATAAAGCACTTGGTTTTTCTGTAGTATATTCTCCAACCTCAAAAATCACAGCAACTTTGTCATCGATCGTAAGTGATGAATCTCCTGACAAACAAAATTACAATCAAACATATTGCTATAATGATTTTTTGCTAACCTACAAATCAAATAAGTGGATTCTTGGTTTTGAAGCAAATTATGGTTTACGGACAAATTCGGTATTGTCAGATTCCACAAAATCAGCGTTCGTTTTTAGTAATTTATTGTTAGCTAAATACCGTATTACCCCTCAATGGGCTCTGTATTCGAGGGGAGAGATTTTTTCAGATCCGAATGAAATATTAACTGGTAAAATTGTCGATCAAAATAGTCAACTTATAGGTTTAGATATATTGGGAGGAACCTTTGGAGTTGAGTACAAACCCATTCCAAACAGTTTCTTTAGGATTGAATCGCGTTATTTGCAATCCAAGAAATCAGAATCGATTTTCTATTATAACGATGCATCTCAAAATTACCGATTGGAATTTATTGTTGGTTTAGGATTGTGGTTTTAAATTTTTCGGCTTAAATTTGCTCAGGATGATTTCTCTCCAGCATGAAATGAGGAAAGGATAGTTGCTCTCCGGGATGAGCGGCAGTCAACGAATCTAATTTTATTTTTATGAACGCAACACTTACAACTATGACATCAGACGAATTCATCCAGTTAGAAGACAAGTACGGAGCACATAATTATCATCCACTTCCGGTTGTCCTTTCAAGAGGAGAAGGAGTATATGTTTGGGATACTGAAGGGAAACGATATTTCGATTTCCTTTCTGCTTATTCAGCCGTGAATCAAGGTCATTGTCATCCGAAAATAATACAAGCGTTAATAGAACAAGCGCAAACGTTAACATTAACTTCTCGTGCTTTTTATAATGACACACTTGGTGTTTACGAAAAGTACATAACAGATTATTTTGGTTTCGACAAAGTGCTTCCAATGAATACTGGAGCAGAGGCGGTTGAAACGGCAATAAAAATATGTCGAAAATGGGCGTATGAGAAAAAAGGAATTCCAGAAAATGAGGCGAAAATAATCGTATGTGAAGGAAACTTTCATGGTCGTACAACCACAATTATTTCATTTTCTAGTGATCCAGATGCAAGCAAGAATTTTGGACCTTATACTCCTGGTTTCATTCGGATTCCTTATGATGACACAGAAGCCCTAGAAAAAGCTTTACAAGAACCAAATGTTGCTGGTTTCTTAGTTGAACCAATTCAGGGTGAAGCAGGTGTTTATACGCCAGCAGTTGATTTTTTATCAAAATCACGTGAATTATGCTCAAAGTACAACGCATTATTTATCGCAGATGAAGTTCAAACAGGAATTGCTCGAACAGGAAGTTTATTAGCTGTTTGTGGGAATTGTACGTGTGAAAACCACTGTGAAAAACAAACAACTTATAGTCAACCAGATATTTTAATTTTAGGTAAAGCACTATCTGGTGGCGTTTATCCAGTTTCGGCTGTTCTTGCAAATGATGAGGTGATGATGGTAATTAAACCAGGTCAACATGGGTCTACTTTTGGAGGGAATCCGATTGCAGCAAAAGTCGGAGTTGCAGCTTTAGAAGTTGTTTTGAATGAACAATTAGCGTTGAATGCGCGTAAACTTGGGATTCTTTTCCGTAAAGAAATGCAACGAATCGTTGATAATACAGATTTAGTTGTGAAAGTACGTGGAAAAGGATTACTGAATGCAATTATTGTGAACGATACAGAAGACAGCACTACAGCATGGGATTTGTGCATGCAATTGAAAGAAAATGGTTTGTTAGCAAAACCAACGCATGGAAATATCATTCGTTTTGCACCACCGTTGGTTATGAACGAAGAACAATTGATGGAATGTGTTGCAATCATTGAAAAAACTATTCTAGGGTTTAAAAAGTAAAACCCTCATTAAATTGAGAGAGAAATCTAACACTTAATAAAAATAAATAATAGGATTCTTCAGCTTTTTATATGGTTGAGCTATTTTTTTAATAGCACATTATTAAAGAGAAAAGGGAAACTAAAATTCCTATAAATCAAGTTATTTACATCGGACTTATTATATTTGTCTGTATTTAAAAATTAAAAAAATTGGCACAAAAAATCAAGTTTGGAACAGACGGTTGGAGAGCAATAATTGCAGAAGAATTTACAACTGAAAATGTTGCACGTGTATCATACGCAACAGGCGTTTGGTTAAAAGATAATTACGATAATCCAAGTGTGGTTGTTGGACATGATTGTCGATTTGCTGGAGAACTTTTCATGGAAACGGCTGTAAAGGTGTTTTTGAGTCAAGGGATTCAAGTTAAAATGTCACGTGGTTTCGTTTCAACACCAATGATTTCTTTGGCAGCTAAGCAATTTGATTGTGGAATTGGTGTAATTATCACAGCAAGTCACAATCCGCCATCTTACAATGGTTTTAAATTAAAGGCATTCTTTGGTGGACCTTTAGCTCCAGAACATGTGCAAGAAGTGGAAGACATGATTCCAGATCTTTGTCCCATTGACTTATCTACTATTTCTATTGAAGGAGCAATTTCTGCAGGTCAATTGGAAATAGTTGATATTGAAACGCGTTATGTCGATCACGTTAAGGCAAATTTTGATTTAGAAGCAATCGAAAAATCAGGGTTAAATTTTGTCTATGATGCAATGTATGGCGCTGGACAAAACGTTATGAAGCGTTTGTTACCAAATATTCAGTTCTTGCATTGTGATCACAATCCCTCATTCATGGGACAAGCACCCGAACCGATTGGCAAAAACCTGAAAGAATTAGAAGCTTACATAAAAGCAAAAGGAAATATACATTGTGGCCTTGCAACTGATGGAGATGCGGATCGAATTGGTTTGTACAATGGAAAAGGTGAATTCGTGGATTCACATCATATCATTTTGTTGTTGATTCACTACATGGTGAAATACAAGCAAATGACTGGTAAGGTTGTAATTGCTTTTTCAGTAACACCGCGTGTTGAGAAATTGTGTAAACATTATGGTTTGGAATTGGAAACAACTAAAATTGGTTTCAAAGAAATAGCAACTATCATGGTACACGACGATGTTTTACTTGGTGGAGAAGAATCAGGTGGAATTGCTGTAAAAGGACATATTCCTGAACGTGATGGTATTTGGATGGGATTGATCATTTGGGAATTCATGGCGAAATCTGGAAAAACATTAGATCAATTAATTGATGAAGTGTATGAAATTGTTGGTGAATTCAAATTCGAACGAAATGATTTGCACATCACCGAAGAATTGAAACAAAAAATCATAGCAAACTGTAAGGCAGATAACTACAAATCATTCGGCAAATACCAAGTACAAGAAGTGAAAACAATTGATGGTTTCAAATACTTTTTTGACGAAAACCGCTGGTTGATGATTCGTCCTTCAGGAACAGAACCCGTTTTAAGAACTTACGCTGAAGCACCAACATTGCAAGAAGTGAGAGAGATTTTAAAAGTGACGGAAGAAACGATTTGTGTTTAAAAAGTTAGATTCAATTTCAACAATCATTTTCTGATTTAGTTTTAAATAGTTCTCAAACTCATAGAAATAAATTGAACTTGCTCGAGAAGCTTTCTAAGAGTAGTATTTTGGAGTTGACTAAAGTCCCAAATGTTCCTTCAAATCAGCAATCGGATATTTTGAAGCAGCATCGTCAGGATTCAATAGAGCAACAAGGGTAACTTTCGAAACAATCTGCAGACTCATTTTTTCACCTAATTCATGAACTAAAAACAGATTACCTGCTATTTCTATTGTTTCGGGATCAAGGTGCTCGATATTGTTCGCTTCAATTATCAATTCAACCGTTCCGTCAGCTTCTAGAAAAGCAACGTAGTACCATGGATTAGCATCAATTTCAACCACTTCCATTTCATTATTATATAAACTAAAAGTGCGTACCCAATTCTTTTGTGGCTTTCCAGCATAGAAGTTCCAATCAAGATGGCGTGGAGCAGCTTCAATAATATGCTCGACTATTTCTATCAAATCTTGATTCCCATTTGGTGAAATGGTAAAGAACCAACTGTTTTGATCGTCCAAACCTATGTCCCAAGTTAAGCGGCCAAATTCCAGAATTAAATTATTTAATTGATCGATTAAATATTCTTGTTCGATACTTAATTCTTGTTCAATCGCATTTTTGATTAAGTATTCGTTTTGAACAAACCATCTCCAAAAATTTTCAAGTTTATCTTCGTCTATCTCCATATATCCAAATCTGTTGTTAAATTAGTAATTATATTTGCAGGATGGCAGGATCAACATTTGGAACTCTTTTTCGATTAAGCACGTTCGGGGAATCTCATGGAACTGCTATTGGCGGCGTTATTGATGGAGTTCCATCGAATATCTCATTAGATTTAGAAAAAATCCAAATTGAATTAGATCGCAGAAAGCCCGGTCAATCGGCAATCGTTACGCAACGAAAAGAAACAGATACAGTTCAATTTCTTTCAGGAATTTTTGAAGGAAAAACTACTGGAACGCCAATCGGTTTTGTGATTCCAAATGAAGATCAAAAATCAGGTGATTACGAACATTTAAAAGAAGCTTATCGCCCTTCGCATGCTGATTTCACCTTCGATAAAAAATATGGAATCCGTGATTATAGAGGTGGTGGACGATCAAGTGCACGTGAAACGGCAAGTAGAGTAGTAGCAGGTGCAATCGCAAAACAGATTTTAGATAGTTTAGGTATTGAATTTTCCACTTATGTTGACCAAGTTGGCTCAATACGATTGAATGATTCATCCTTCTTCTTAATGGATGCTATTGAATCTAGTCCTGTTCGTTGTCCAGATTTGAAAACGGCTGAACGGATGGAAGAGTTAATTCGAGAAGTTCGGAAAGATGGCGATACAATTGGTGGATGTGTAAAATGTATGATTATCAATGTTCCTGTTGGTTTGGGCGAGCCTGTTTTTGACAAGTTACATGCTGAATTAGGAAAAGCAATGTTTTCAATCAATGCAGTAAAAGGTGTTGAATTTGGAAGCGGTTTTTCTGCTGTTGAAATGCGTGGATCTGAACACAATGATTTATTCAATGCTGATAGCACAACAAAAACCAATTTCAGTGGTGGAATCCAAGGTGGAATTTCAAATGGAATGCCAATTGAATTTCGAGTAGCATTCAAACCTGTTGCGACACTGATAAAAACACAATCAACCATTGACTCTAAAGGAGAAATCGTTGAATTAGAAGGTAAAGGTCGTCACGATGCATGCGTCGTTCCAAGAGCAGTTCCAATTGTTGAGGCAATGGCAGCAATTGTAATTTTGGATTTCTATTTGAGGAATAAAGCTGTATCTTTGTAAGCGAATTTTCAAGCAAAACAAATGATTCAACGAAAGCAAAGCTTATATTTTTTAGCAGCACTCATATTAATTTTATTGCCATTATTTGGGACATCTTTTTTTAATTATTTCTCTGAAGAAGGAATGGAATATAGTTACAATGCTTTTAACTTTAAACAAGTTGGAAGTGGACCATTAATTTTAAATAAAGGGTTTGAATGGATTTTGATTCTTATCATAAGCTTAATTCTAGTTTTAGCTATATTATCTTTTAAAAATAGAAAAAGACAAATTCAACTTGGTTGGTTAGCGTTTACTATGAATGTTTTAACTTCTGCACTTATCGTTTTTCATGCTTTCTTGTTTGAGTCGGCTCATAAAACTGATGCGTCACTAGTTATTGAAATGACCTTTTTTGCTTTTGCTTCGGCATTTTTGTTTATTTTTCTTGGAATTCAAGGAGTTCGGAAAGATAAAAAATTGGTCGACTCACTTAATCGCCTTCGTTAATTCATGAATTATCTTTCAGTTGAAAATCTCACCAAATCGTTTGGTGACCGTGTTATTTTTTCAGATTTAACGTTCGGAATTGACCTCGGTCAAAAAGTTGCTATTGTTGCAAAAAATGGAAACGGTAAAACGACCTTGCTTCGTTGCTTGATGGAATTAGAACAATATGATTCTGGTCGAATAGTTTACAGAAATGATATTCGTGTTGCATTCATGGAGCAAAGTGAAAACTTGGATGAAACGCACACCATCATGGAGGCCGTTTTCTCACATGATTTGCCTGAATTGCAAGTTGTCAAAAAGTACAACCAAGCAATGCGGGAAGGAAATGAAGCAGTTATTCATGAATGTTACGATGAATTAACGGAATTGAATGCGTGGGACATTGAGGTAAAAGTGAACCAGATTTTATCTGTTTTAAAATTGGATGATACGAGTAAACTAATTGGAAGTTTATCTGGTGGTCAAAAAAAGCGCGTTGCATTAGCACAAGTTTTAGTAGCAGAAGCAGACTTCTTAATTCTTGATGAGCCTACCAATCACTTGGATTTGGACATGATTGAATGGTTGGAAGAATACTTGTCAAAATCGAAATCAACGATTTTAATGGTAACGCACGACCGTTATTTCTTGGAAGTTGTATGTGATACTATTTTTGAATTAGAAGACAAAACACTTTATAAATACAAAGGAAATTTCTCTTATTATTTAGAGAAAAAAGCGGAACGACAAGAACAATTAGGTTCTACAATTGAGAAAGCGAAAAACACCTTTAAGAAAGAACTCGATTGGATTCGCCGCCAACCAAAAGCAAGAAGTGTAAAGCAAAAAGCAAGAGTTGGAAATTTTGACGAGGTTAAAAAAGCTGCAAGTCAGCGTGTGGATGATTCTGAAGTCGAAATTCCGGTAAAAATGGAACGTTTGGGTTCTAAAATTTTGGAATTGCATAAAATTGGAAAAGCATACGGACCTAAAGTAATTCTGGATAATTTTACCTACAATTTTCAAAGAAAAGAGCGTTTGGGAATTGTTGGAAATAACGGCACTGGAAAATCTACTTTTCTAAATGTGATTCAAGGCAGAGAAGAAGTTGACCGAGGAAAAGTGGTAATAGGAGAAACAGTTGTTTTTGGCTATTACAGTCAGGAATTAATCAAAGTTGACGAGGATAAAAAAGTGATTGATGTCATTCGAGACATTGCTGAATTTATTCCATTAGAAAAAGGCAGACAATTATCAGCTGCTCAGTTTTTAGAGAAGTTCTTGTTCGACCGTAAAATGCATTACAACTTCGTTCACAAATTGAGTGGGGGAGAAAAGCGCCGTTTGAAATTGATGACAGTGTTGATGTCAAATCCGAACTTCTTGATTTTAGATGAGCCAACAAATGACCTCGATATCTTTGTAATGACGGTTCTAGAAGATTATCTAAGAACCTTTGAAGGATGTTTAATTGTTGTTTCTCACGACCGTTATTTCATGGATAAAATGGTGGATCACCTTTTTGTTTTCGAAGGAGATGGAGCCATCAAAGATATCATTGGTAATTACACTGAATACAGAAAGCAAACAGCTGTTGATTACAAGAAAGACCCTTCGACAACCTCAGGGGCAAAGGAAACTGTTAAAGAAGTAAAAGTAACCCAGCTTTCAAATTCTTCAGTTGAAGAGAAAAAGAAATTGTCATTCAAAGAAAAAGAAGAATTCAAAAAAATAGAAAAGGACATGGAGTCACTTGAATCCGAAAAGGAAACATTGACTACAAAACTTTCTGATTCTACAATTTCAAACGAAGACATTATGAATGCTGGAAATCGGTTAGCTGAAGTAGTTCAAAAACTCGAAGAAATTACAGATCGTTGGTTGGAATTATCGGAATATGCCTAAATGATTTGATGTTAATGTTATATATGTTTTGCATTTGCTCAGCATTCTCACGTAAGGACTGTACATTTTATTTTGTCCATCAATTATCACAAATTTCCACGAATAGAGACTAGATGTACAAATTTATATTGTCCCGTAGGGACTTTGTTTCTCTAGCAAATTTTAATTTGCGATCCGTTTTGTCCCTTAGGGACTATGCCAAATAAACCCCCAACAATTTTCATTGAACAGATGGTTTTTAAGTAAAACATGATAAAACTGACTTTGAACACCTGTAATCATTGATGTTATACGTAATATTGCGAAGTTGCAATATTTAAATATTGCACGTTAAATTCAAATTTTTAATTCCTGAAATTTCTCATTATCATTGCTTCTAAAACAACATGTTTCACCACAATATTAAATCAACATCTATTTCTTGATAAAATGATTGATTAACCTGATTTTATTTTCAATTGAATCGGAATAATTGGTATTTTGGTACTTGCTTTTAAATAAAAATTACTACCGTTAGAAAATTAAAAACTATGGCAACTTTAACAGATTTAGAAATTGCACAAAGTGCAAAAATCACTCATATTAACGAAATAGCTGGAAAGCTAAATGTTTCATTAGATGATTTGGAACATTACGGAAAATATAAGTCCAAGCTTCCATTAAGTCTAATTGATGAAAACAAAGTTGCTCAAAGTAATTTAATACTTGTAAGTGCTGTTAATCCGACTCCAGCGGGAGAAGGAAAAACGACAGTTTCTATTGGTTTAACAGATGGTTTAAATAAAATTGGTAAGAAAGCAATGGTTGTTTTACGTGAACCATCTCTTGGCCCAGTTTTCGGAATGAAAGGTGGTGCAGCTGGCGGTGGATACTCACAAGTGATCCCAATGGTAGATATTAACCTTCATTTCACAGGAGACTTTTCTGCAATTGAAAAAGCAAACAACCTTCTAGCAGCATTGATTGATAACAACATTCAGAACAAAACATTCAACCTGAATATTGATCCTCGTACAATTGTTTGGAAACGAGTGATGGACATGAACGATCGTTCGTTGCGTCACATCATTATCGGGATCGGTGGAACTGCTAACGGGATACCTAGAGAATCAGGATTTAATATCACAGCAGCTTCTGAAGTAATGGCAATACTTTGTTTAGCGAAAGATTTTGCAGATTTGAAAACAAGATTAGGGAATATTTTTATTGGGTATACATTCGATAAACGTCCAGTTTATGCGCGTGAATTGAAAGCTGAAGGTGCGATGGCTTTGTTGTTGAAAGATGCAATCAAACCAAACCTTGTTCAAACGCTAGAAGGAAATCCAGCGATTATTCACTGTGGACCATTTGCGAATATTGCTCAAGGAACAAATTCTATCGTTGCAACAAAAATGGGAATGTCATTGAGTGATTATGTCGTTACAGAAGCAGGATTTGGAGCTGATTTGGGAGCTGAGAAATTCTTGGATATCAAATGTCCAGTTGGTGGGTTAAAACCAAAAGCGATTGTTCTTGTTGCGACTGTTAGAGCGTTACGTCATCACGGTGGTGCAACTCCTCCAGAGTACAATACGCCAAACATGGAGTATATCGCTAAAGGATTTGAAAACCTTGAAAAACATATTGAAAATTGCAAGAAATTTGGCTTAACTCCAGTTGTTGCAATCAATAATTTCTTCTCTGATTCAGATGCTGAAATTGCATATGTGGTTGAGAAATGTGCTGCATTAGGAGTAAAAGCTGTTCTGTCTAAAGGATGGGGTGATGGAGGAAATGGTACAATGGATCTGGCTAGAGCTGTTGTTGATGTTGTTGAAAGCAAAACAAATAATTACCACCAATTATACGATTGGAGTTTATCAATAGAAGATAAAATTAGCACGATTGCTAAAGAAATATATGGAGCGATAGACGTGACCTATTCTCCAAAAGCGAAAAATCAATTGAAAGAATTTGACAAACTTGGAGTGAATGGTTTCCCAGTTTGTATGGCAAAAACGCAGAAATCGTTTTCTGATGATGAAAAAAGAGTGGGGCGACCAAGAGATTTTAAAATCAATATCCGCGAGTTTGAATTAGCAAATGGAGCTGGATTTGTTGTTGCTATTGTTGGCGACATGATGAGAATGCCTGGTTTGCCTGCTGTTCCTGCTTCTGAAGGAATGGATATTGACAATGATGGAAACATTACAGGACTTTCATAAATAGAAGTTTTCTGAATGAAAATTGAACTTTATAACGGTGTTTTATACAATGGAATAACATTCTCTCAATTGGAGGATGTTATTTCCATTGAAGTTCCCTTGAGTATTGCTGTAAATGGAATTCCTTTCACAGTAACAATGCAAACTCCTGGAAATGAAAAAGAATTGGTTAGAGGGTTATTGTTCGGTGAAAATGTATTCAGAAGTCAAAAAATACAACCAAAAATCGAAATCTCAGAAGTAAATAAAGCAGGACATATTACAGCTGTAAATGTTGTTATTCCAATTGAATTAGTGTTAAAGGATTTTGCTGGAACAAGAAACGTGATCTCTTCCTCTTCATGTGGCGTTTGTGGTAAAACATCTTTGGAAGAAGAAGAATGTATTATCATTTCTAATACAGAAATCTTAAAAGCAGAAATAGTTCCGGAAATGTTCGAAAAAGTTAGTGTTGGACAGAAAAATTTTCAAAAGTCTGGTGGAACACATGCTGCAGGAGCATTTACAATTGACGGAGAATTACTAGTGCTACAAGAAGATATTGGAAGACACAATGCTGTAGACAAAGTAATTGGTTATTTAATCAATACTAATCTTCTACACAAAGTAAAATGTATCACTGTAAGTGGACGCATTTCATATGAAATTGTAAGCAAAATAAAATCGGCTGGAATTCCATTTTTAGCTGCCGTTTCAGCTCCTTCTTCACTAGCGATTGACAATGCACAAGAGGCTGGAATTACATTGATGGCTTTCTGTAGAAATAATAAATTTACTATTTATTCAAATCCTCAAATGGTTGAAATTGGTGCAAATCAATTGAAAGCAAATGAGGTTAAAGTTAAAACTGATGTCAAATAATTTAAGTCATCTATTAGGTCGAAAAGGAACTGATAAGAATTTATTCGAAGAGCTCGGAATTGCTGCTTCTAAAACGGGTACACCAAGTTCTGAAGCAATGGATAAATTGCACGAAGAATTTCTAGTCGGAAAATCAACTGTTTATGGAACGGTTTCCTTTTATGATTTTTTGAAACCAGAAAATCAAGGTAAAAAAGCATACGTATGCAACGGAAGTGTCTGCATGATTGCTGGAACTCAAAAAGCTGTGCATGAAAAATTAGAAACTCAATTCGAAGCGAAAGAAATAGGTGAAATGTGTTGTTTGGGGCGTTGCCATGAGAACAGTGCTTTTCATATTGATGGGAAAAATTATTCTGGAAAGGACATCAATCAAATTGAAGCAATTAAAAATGGGGATAAGACGACACTTGAAACATACAATGTTGGAAGTATTGGAAATCTAATTTTGACCAAAGAATACGGTTCAATTAGTGAATATTATAAAATCTTTACCGATTGTATTTCGAAAGATTCAAAAGAATTATTGGTTCACCTGAAAGATTCAGGATTACGTGGTAGAGGTGGAGCTGGATTTTCAATGGCTTTCAAATTGGAATCCTGTAAAAACGCTGTTTCAGATGCAAAATATATCGTTTGTAACGCCGATGAAGGTGACCCTGGAGCTTATTCCGATCGTTATATTATGGAGCAACGTCCACACGCTTTATTGATGGGAATGATGATTGCGGGATATATCACTGGCGCGGAATGTGGTGTCGTTTACATTCGTGGAGAATATCCTGAATCTGTAGATATTATTTCAGATTGTATCGCTGATTTGAAAAAAGAAAATTTACTTGGACAAAATATCAATAATTCAGGATTCAATTTTGAATTTAAAGTTATCAAAGCGCAAGGAGCTTATATCTGTGGTGAAGAAACAGCGTTACTTTCATCTATTGAAGGTCAACGACCAGAAGTACGCGTTCGTCCTCCATATCCAACACAACAAGGATTGTTCAATAAACCAACTGCAGTAAACAATGTAGAAACATTAGCCAATCTTCCTTTTATTTTTGAAAATGGTGGAAAAGCATACGCGGCTATCGGAACTGAAAAATCATCTGGAACGAAATTAATTTCACTTGATGGTCATTTTAATACTCCTGGAATTTATGAAGTAGATATGGGAACACCATTGTCAACTGTCATTAATCAACTTGGTGGAGGATTTAGAATTCCAATCAAGGCAATGCATATTGGTGGACCATTAGGAGGTTTAGTTCCGGTTAGTAAAATCGATAGTTTAACTGTGGATTTTGATTCGTTCGCAAGAGAAGGTTTTTTGTTAGGTCACGCTTCGATTGTTTGTTTGCCAGAAGATTATCCGATAATCAAATACATTGAACACCTTTTTAAATTTACTGCGCACGAAAGTTGTGGTAAATGTTTTCCTTGTCGCTTAGGCTCAACTCGAGGAGCAGAAATGCTTACCAAAGCGCAAAATGAGGATTTCAAAATTGATGTTACCTTAATGAACGATTTACTAGAAACCTTGGAAACAGGTTCTCTTTGTGCATTAGGTGGTGGACTTCCATTGCCAGTTAAAAATGCAATGAACTATTTTGAAGCTGAATTGGCACCTTACTTTACTAAATAATTTACGATGAGTTTAACAGCATATATCAACGATAAAATTTATCAGATAACTGAAGGCGAAACCATTTTGAGTTTTGTAAAAAGACATTTAGGAAATGAACTTGTTCCCACGTTATGTGATGCGCCAAATCTAGATCCTTTTGGTGCATGTCGTGTTTGTAGCGTGGACGTTGCTTTTACACAAGATGGGCCAGCGAAAGCTCAAGCTTCTTGTCATACGCCAGTTATTCCAAATTCATATATCTACACTAACAGCGAACGAATCACGCGCTTGAGAAAGAACATCGTTGAATTAGTGTTGACTGATCATCCGTTGGACTGTCTGACGTGCGAAGTAAACAATAACTGTGAATTACAAAGTGTTGCTGCGAAAGTTGGCGTTCGTGATGTACGTTACCCAGCTGGAAAAAATCACTTGGATAGAAAAAAAGATTTGAGTCACCCATACATGACATCCGATTTATCAAAATGTATCAATTGTTTTAGATGTGTACGAGCGTGTGATGAAGTTCAAGGTGAATTAGTATTAAGCATGGCTGGAAGAGGTTTTGATAGCCATATCATTAAAGGAAATAATGAATCATTTTTCGGTTCTGATTGTGTAAGCTGCGGTGCATGTGCACAAGCATGTCCAACATCAGCAATATCGGATGTTTTTGAATCAAAATCTGTAGTTGCTGATGAAAAAATAAGAACGGTTTGTACGTATTGTGGTGTAGGTTGTAATTTAGAAGTTGCCGTTGTAAATGGTAAAGTGAAATCTATTCAAGCGCCTTATGATGCTGAAGTGAATCAAGGCCATACCTGTTTGAAAGGACGATTTGCATTCTCTTTCTACAACCATCCAGACAGAATTAAAACGCCATTGATTCGGAAAAATGGAGTTTTAGAACCTGCGACATGGGATGAAGCATATGAGTTTATAGCAAACAAATTAACGGATATCAAACAGAAAAATGGTCCTGATTCAATCGCTGGGATTTCTTCTGCAAGATGTACCAACGAAGAGAATTACTTGATGCAGAAATTCATTCGTGCAGTAATTGGAACGAATAATATTGACTGTTGTGCACGTGTTTGTCATTCGCCAACGGCTTTAGGAATGCAAAATGCTTTTGGAACGGGTGCTGCAACAAATTCTGTTGAAGATATCAAGTTTACAGATTGCATCATGGTTATTGGAGCAAATCCAACTGACGCACATCCAGTAACTGGTGCAAAGTTGAAGCAATTTGCCATGAAGGGGAAACCTTCAATCGTTATTGATCCTCGAAGAACAGAAATGGCGCGTTTTGCAACGTATCATTTACAGTTAAAACCAGGGACAAATGTCGCTTTGCTGAACATGATGTTGTATTACATCATAACTGAAGGGGCAGTTGCAAATGAATTCGTAGACAATAGAACGGAAGGATATGCTGATTTCAAAGCCATGATTCTTAAGGTTGATGTAGATGAAATGGAACGCATTACTGGAGTTGAAAAATCATTAGTAAAAGCAGCCGCTTTGGCGTATGCAAATGCACCAAATGCAATGTCATTCCATGGATTAGGTGTTACCGAACATTCACAAGGAACTCATACCGTAATGTTGATTTCAGATTTAGCAATGATTACTGGTAATATCGGCAGAAGAGGGGTTGGAGTCAATCCATTGCGTGGTCAAAACAATGTGCAAGGAGCTGCAGATATGGGTTGTCAGCCACATCAAGGTGCTGGTTATATGAATTCGTATGATCCAGAAGTCAATAAATTATACGAAGCATTTTACAAGACAAAGATTCCTTTTAGTAAAGGATTGAAAATACCAGAAATGTTCGAAGCTTCAATTGAAGGTAATCTGAAAGCTTTATGGTTAATGGGCGAAGATGTTGTTCAAACTGATCCCAATACGAATAAGGTAATTGCCGCAATGGAGAATTTGGAATTGTTAGTAATTCAAGAAATCTTCATGACAGAAACAGTTAAATATGCTCATGTAGTTCTTCCTGGAGCAACATTCTTAGAGAAAAGTGGAACATTTACAAATGCTGAAAGAAGAATTCAACGCGTTATAAAAGCTGTTGAACCATTAGAAGGAACAAAAAGTGATGGGCAAATATTGGTTGATATCATGAATAAAATGGGTTATGCTCAAGCTGATTATAATGCTGATACGATGTTGCAGGAAATTAGTCAAATTGTACCCTTCTTCGCAGGAGTTCAATGGGATGAATTAGGTGATAACGGAAAACAATGGCCTGTCAAAAAAGATGGTTCTGACACAGAAATTTTACATTTAGCTGAATTCACAAGAGGAAAAGGGAAATTTCATTACTTCGATTTCAAAGAAAGCAATGAGACGGCTAAAAATGGAAAAGAATATCCATATATCATCACAACCAATAGAGAATTGGAACACTACAATTCTGGAACAATGACAAGAAGAACTGGAAATGTCAAAATTCTCACGGAAGATGTTTTGTTGATCAATGCAACAGATGCAGCGAGACACTTAATTAATGAGGGCGACATGGTTTGTGTTGAATCTCCAAGAGGTAAAGTGGATATCAAAGCGCGCATTACAGATGAGGTTAAACCTGGAATCATGAGTACAACTTTTCATTTTCCAGAAGTAATGTTGAACCTTATTACGAGTGATGAACACGATAGTTTGGCACTTTGTCCAGAATATAAAATCGTTGCAGTGAATATCCGAAAGAGTAAAGGACAGTATAGTAATAGATAATATAAGAAGAAGGCTAGGAGATTTTCCTAGCCTTCTTCTTATATTTAATTGAGTAATCGTTATGATACCGTATGACATATTTATACCCCTTTAGGGGTTATATGTTTTTAGCGCTGGATGTAATCCAGCGAAAAAAACATGAAATTATTCACTTTTTGGCATGTATTTTTTGTAAAATCATGCCAAAAAGATTTTGGGGTAACAAAGCGATCAGTCAATTATTTAAATATCAATTCAACAAAGAACTCAATTTCAATCCTTTATTTACGATATTCATTTTTAAAGTAAATCTTATTTTTCGAGCATAATTTGATGTGCCAAAAGAGTCATTCAATTCTTGACTCATCCAAACAGGGAAATAGATTCCAAATACTTTCGCCAATCGAATTCCAACTCCTGTATTAATTGCTGAATTCAGACTTGACCCATTTGAAAATGCTCCAAAATCAGCGAATAGTCCAAAGATTCCCATTTTTGGTATTGGAAGTTGGAGGTATAAATTTCCTGTTGCCATAAAATGAGTGGTTGTACCATATCTACTTGTACTTTTAAAACCACCCATGTTTTCGTCTCTTTGTTGAGACCAAATTCCAGTATTGGCATTTCGTCCGAAGTAATAGTCTTCAAAAAACAAATCTTGTGCACCATCGCTGCCACTCAAAGACATGGAATATCTATACGTATTTGTGCCTTGCGTCAATTTTAAATTATACGTGTTACCAATAAATCCGCGAACTTCAACCCAACGTTTCATTTTATTTTTCAAGTATCGAAATTTATAACTCGCGTTAACATTTACTCTTGCCATTTCTGCATCTTGTGCTTTTATTAAATCAGTTCTTAATGCAAAATGAACTTGGTGATCAGGTCGTGTAAAATCTACAGCGTATTTTGCAAAACCTCCTAAGTAATCTTCTTTTAATGAATTGTAAAAGTCATATTTTACAATTCCTTGAACAAGAAAATTTTGAGAAAACGGAGAATTCGTACGATTCCCAATTTTTACGTTCCAATAAGGTGCAATCGCTAAATAAGTTCCATCACTCTTTCGAATAGTAGAACTTGAGTCCATTTTAAAAGACTTGATTGAAACACCAAAACGAGAGATTTTTATATGTTTTTTAGGTAAACACGTGTAAGAAAATTCACCAATTCCTGAAACCATTTGTCGGCCAAAAGAATACATTGGTGCAATTAAAAACTGAAAACGATTAAATGGAACGCCATTATTATGAACTACGGCGCCAATCATAAATTTATCATACATGTTTCCCGCGATAATTGGGCTCCAAAATAAGTTATTTTTCGTCGCTTCATTATCTCCAATCAAGAATTCAAATTTAATTGGTTCAACTTTTTTCAACATGCCTTTTGAATGCCAATTGTTATTTCCACGATACATTTCAGGAATATCCTTTGTAGCATCAATGCGGACTTCATCAGCATCTTTTGTACTTAAGGATAAGGTAGATTTCTTTTCATTTGGTTCAGCCCATTTTGTTTCTACAATTTCACCATTCTTGAAAACATTCACCTCAATTGGACCATTTACTTGTCCAACATTTTTGACTGTGACAAGCGTTCCTTCTTCACTTGTTTTTACTTTCTTTAATTTATAATCAACGTGATTACATGTTTGAATTAAATCGCCGAACAACCAACTCAAATCTTTTCCTGAAGCCTTCTCTAAAGTTGCTTTCATATCTTCAGGTTGCGGGTGTTTAAATTTCCATTCTTCGAAATAAGCATGCATGCATTTCCCAAATAATTCTTCACCCAAATAATCTTTTAAATAGTAAAATATAAGTCCCGTTTTTTGATACATGATCACGCCGTAATTCAGAGAAGAAAATTCTGCGGAATGTGTTTCTAAGGGCTGATCTTCTCCTAAAACAGCTGTCATTCGATAAGAAATATCACCCATATCATGGTGGTCTAAATCATTAAAATGAAATTTTCCTCCCAATACCATGTCTGACATTCTTTGATTATCTGGGTATTTTGTTTGAATGTAACGCACTTCATTCAAGGTATTCATTCCTTCGTCCATCCATCCGTGAACACGTTCATTGGAACCTAAAATTCCGTAAAACCAATTATGTCCAACTTCGTGAACGATAACAACCTCTAATTCTTCTTTAGAACTTGCATTTCCAATTACAGTGACATTTGGATATTCCATTCCTCCACCTGCGCTGATTGTTCCATCAACTGCCGTAACATTATTATACGGATAATCACCGTTCCATAAAGAATAGAAATAAGTTCCATCATTGATGTATTCAATTGCATGTTGCCATGTGAGCGCATTATGAGGAACAAACATTGCCCAGGATGTTACTATTCTTTTTGATTCTGGCATTGAAACTTCACCTTTTAAAACAGCAAAACGTTTGTCTGCAAACCATGCAAAATCATGTACTTTACTTTGTGTATAACGAATGGTTTTAAATTCAGAATCAGAAGGAGGGAAGATCGTTCTGCCTTTTTTGCCTTGAGATTGAGATAAATAATCACTTAATTTTTTATTGGTTTCTTCTGCTTTAGAATTTAAAAATTCTATTTCAGATTGTGTTTGTAAATCTCCTGTTGCGCCAACAATGTAGTTTTTTGGAAGTGTAATACTTACATCGAATGAACCGTATTCAGAATAAAATTCGCCTTGATTTAAATAAGGCATTTGATTCCAACCATTCTTGTCATAGACCGCTGGCTTAGGATACCATTGGGTTATCTGATAGGATTGTTCAATATGACCAAGTCTTGATATTTTCCCTGAAGGTAGCTTGACTTTAAAAGGAGTAGAAACTGAAAAGCGTTCACCTGATTTTAATGGTGTTGCCAAATAAAGAATGCAAATATCGATGTTCAGTGGATCTAATTCCCATTTTACTTTTGAACCATTGATTTTGAAATCTAAAGAGTCAATATTCCCTTTGTCAGTATCATCTCCGTATTTCAATGTTGTTTGACCACCTTCATATTGTTGTTTTGCCAAGGCTGTTTTTCCATTTCTATAAGCATTGGGCCATAAATGAATATAGATTTCATTCAAATCATTAGGTGAATTATTGATATATTCAAATTCTTCAAATCCACTGATGGAATTGTTAATATCGTCCAGTTTTACTGAAATGGTATAATTTACCTCTTGTTGCCAGTATTTCTGTCCAATAGAAAATCCTGAAATAATTGAGAGACATATAAAAAGAATCAGCTTTTTCATATTGAATATTGATTTAAATTTTTTGAGCACAAAGAAAATTATTTACTCGTTAAAGTTAAGCATTTGAGGGAAATAAAAAAGGCTACCCAAAATGGATAGCCTTCAGATCAATAATTTCAATTATTTTTGAATAACAATACGCTGCTGAGCAGTCCCATTGTCTGAAATTATCTTTAATATGTATGTCCCATTGGAAATGGATGTAAGATTGAATAATACAAATGAATTTTCAATTGATTGAGCACTTACTATTTTACCGTTCAAATCCAAACATTCCATTCTACCAGTAATTAATTGATTAAAATTAACTTGAAAAACTCCTGTTGAAGGGTTTGGATAAACTGACATAAGTATATTCTCAATATTTTTTAATCCCGCATAATTGTCTGTTAAATCACAATTTTCATCAATTCCATTGTCGAGAATTTCTGTTGCTCCAGGATACGCATTTGGATTAGAATCATTGCAATCTCCATCAATCAATGAATAGCCAGTTCCTGGATCTTGGCAAAATAATGTTCCATTTCCTGTTCCAAATGAATCATTATCTGTATCCGTGAAATAGGCGTTATAAATTAAACCTTCATCAGAAGGACCATTACAATTGTTATCTAATCCATCGCAAATTTCTGGTGCTCCTGGATAAACTGTATTTAATGCATCGTCGCAATCATCTGAAATTGTAACATACCCTGCACCTAGGGTTGCACAAGTTGTAATTGCTAGTCCAATCATAGAGCCATGCCCATCATTATCAGCATCCAAATAATAAGTTGTTGGTCCGATAATCAAATTGTTATTGTCATCACAATCACCAGGATTCATTACGTAACCAACTGGTTGAATACATTGAGTCAGTGTAACTAAAGCATTTCCTGTTAAATCACCATCATTATCTTGATACCACGCGGTATTAGGATTCATTAAACCATCAGTATCATCACAATCTGTATTGTCTAATACATATCCAAACATCGATGTACAGGTTGAAATACTTGAAGATGCATTTCCAAAACCATCAGCATCAGTATCTGCAAAATAAGTTTGTGGTGTCAATGTTCCAAAGTTTGCGATGATTCTTACATTATCGTTTCTCCAAGTTGAACCTGCACCTCCTATGTTTGTAATGTAAAATCTAAAAGTTACTTGAGTCAAGGCATCAAAAGCTGCAGTTAAATTCACAGTATCTGTTCTATCTGTAATGAGTGGTGCACCAGTTCCTAAATCAGCAACAAAATTGTCGACACTTGAACGTAAGAACCATGTCGGTGTTCCTCCAGAAGCACTTATTCTATGTGTAAAAATAATTCTGTTCAAATCTAAGGTTGAACAATCATTTGCTGTAACTGTAAATTCATTGTACTCGTTTAAATCAATTGTTCCTGTCATATTCCAAGCACTTGTGCTAAAGACGTTTGCAGCAGGGGAACAGGTTGTACCAGTTGATGCATAATCGCTAAACAAAGCATTTAATGGCTGAGCAGTAACAGATATTGACGTCATTGGACAGGCAGCAAGTTGTGTGAATTCGTACATCCCAATGTCGGTACCTAGTGAAGAAGCATCTGAACCAGAGCAATCTTCATCAATTCCATTATCTAAAATATCAAAAGCTACTGGATTTATTAATGCATCAACATCGTTGCAATCTAACATATTAGAAACATATCCTACCGGTTGAGAACATGCAGTTATTGTTGTTAACGGCGTTCCATAAGTGTCGTTATCAAAATCCAAATAGTAAACATTTGTCGCTGCACCAATTGCATTATTGGAATCGTCACAATCATCGCTGTTTGTAACATAACCAACTGGTTGAACACAGCCTAAAACAGTAATTAATGGATTACCTAATCCGTCTAAATCCGTGTCAGCATAATAGGTAATTGAACCAGCTGTGATTGTAAGATTAATTGTAATGATACTATCGCATAAAGCGGCATTTGGAATCGTATCCATATATGTTCCAGAAGATGTGTATGTTTCATCACCACTTGGAACAGTATAAGTTAAACAAGCAGATGGTGAGATTGTGTTTAACGTATTACAACTAATTGTCCAAGCGATAGAAACATCGTCAATAGAAAGCCCGTGATCATTTCCTGCATGATTAGGGTCCTCCCATTTTAACATTAAATATTCTCCATTATTTAAAACCAATCCAGGAATTGAAATAGTGGTAAGACTAACTCTATTTGCGGGTAAATTACCGTCTAGTGCTGATGCCGCTATATTAAATATAGGACTTGCTGTCATGAGAGCAGGAACTTGAGTCCATATTGTATTAGTTCCTGGAGTTAATGATGCTATCAACGCACTACTTACTTGATAATATACTTGAATTTGTTGAGCAACTGGCACAGGATTTCCGCCATCACGCCATTGTTCTAATGTGTATGAAACTGAAAAATTATTGATGAGTGAACCAGAGTTATTTTGAAGTTGAACCCCATGGGCACCATTTCCAAAACCTCCAGAACCTACAGTTCCTAATGCTCTTTCAAAAGCAGCAACTGTACCAAAACTATATAATTTTCCAGCATTTGACGTTCCAGCTGCGGCATCATATACCATTGCAGCAGCAGTTGATTTTTGAGAATACCAGTTTAAAATGGTAGAATTATCTGTCCATGGAATATTTGTTCCAGTGTTGAGTAATCCATCAAAGTTTTGAGAATAACTCCCCGTTCCTGTGATAGAAACTTGAGAAAATCCAATTAATGGAAACAGTAAAACGATTAATATTTTTTTCATAGTATATTATTTACAGGGCAAAAATACGCACTATTATACCAAGAAAAGAAATGTTCTTATAAACTAATTGTAAACAAAAAAGGTTGTATTTCTACAACCTTTTAATTAACCGTTTTAGTGCATTTGTTCGTCCTCTTCTGGATCAGGAGGAAATAATTTAGGAAGGTCTTGTTTACCTTGTAATCGGTCCAATAAATCTTCCAATTGAGAAATTGAAATACTCTTAGCAATGATATTTTTATCTTTATCTAACACAAATACTCTAGGTGTAGAGAAGATATCGTAAGTTGTTTGATAGTTCAAAGATTCAATTGTTGTGTATTTAGGAACAAATTGTCTGGCATCATCCATGGCTGCTTTAAATAAGGCATCTGTTACGCCAACATTGATATATGTCAAATTGTTTGTGCGGATAAAATCTTTCCATTTTTGGAAATCTTCACCAACAGCTTTTCCAACTGAAAATATTTCTATGTTTCTTTCCTTGAACTTTTGTTTGTATAGAACTTCTAATTTCGGTGTTGTTTTTTTGCAATGTCCACATTCTGGATCCCAAAAATATAGGATTGTATAGTCTGATTTCAAACTATAGAAATCTCTCCATTTAACATCTGTAGTGTCTCTTAAAATAACATTAGGTGGTTTTGCTCCTAACACCAAATTCTTTTGAACAGGAATTTTCTCGCATAAATCTTCTAATTTTTCTGGTGTCATCCAAAAGGCTGGTGAGTTACCTTCAACATTTTTAGAACAGTAATAACGATCAGCCATATAGATATAAACCTTATCCATTCCCATGATATTACTTTTCCCATATGTTGAAGTAATCCAAGAAACAACATATTCAAATGTTTTTGATTTAGGATTCAACTGATCACAGAATTTGAATGAATATTTAATGATCGTGTCCCAATGTTGGATCATCATGTTTTTTCCGAAATAGTATTCCATTTTTGAATGAAATACTGGAGTATTGACTAATCGGTCGTCATTTAAATCAATGTTATCCCAGTAATGGTTTCTGTAATAATTGAATCTGTAATTCGAATCTATAATATTACCTTTTGCATCTAATGGCGCTTCTGGTATTATTACGTCCATAGACATTTTGACAATTTTGGAAACTAAAAGCGCTTTGTGCACTTCTAATAAGTTATTTTGATAATCAGTAACGTCTTTGTTGATGGCATCAATTTTTGTTGTTAATTCTTTATATCCAGGATCAGTTGCTTTTAATTTAGCTCTGTCATCTGTTATTTTTGTTGCTTCCGTCTTTTTCGGCCCGATGAATTTAATGTAATCCATGAAAATTCTGTTTTCTTCGGACTTCTTCACTTTCATATTGGCTACAAAATCAGGAGCAGAAGTTTCCATATTTACTTCTTCACTGTTATAAATGAACTCAAAGTATTTTTGTCCTGGGAATAAAACACCAAAAATACCAGGTTTTTGATTTTTACCATCGAATTCAACATAACCAGCTTTTATTTCAGCGGTGTCTGCATAATACAATCCTTTTCCAAAATACTTTACTAAGAATACAGTTGTGTCTTTTTGATTGGCTATTTTGAATTTCATTTTTTGTCCAAAAGACATAAAAGAAACAAAAGTGATTGCTAAAATTAGTATTGATTTCATATGCTATTTTTAATTTTAGGTTGAATTTATTTTAAAGACGTGACAAATTTACGAAAGTCCTTTTAATTAACATTTCTTTAACCATTTAGTATTGCTTGAAAATGCCATTTTTTGCTGTTCGATAACTCGCTAAAACAAAAAGTAAATACGTGCCAGCTAATGAAATCAGTGCAATGAAAGAAATTTGTGTGTCAATGTAAAGTCCGCCAGATTCAAACATGGTATCTAAAAAGTATTTAAAGACAAAAAATACACTTAATCCTAAACTTGAAACGATTCCGAAAATTTTCACGAAATACAGGAAGAAACTCTTAATGACAACTTGAGGATAAAAACCAATTCTTAAAAGTGTGCGCACTTCATATGCATTTCTTGACATCAATAATTGCATGTATTGAATTAATACCAAACCAGAAACAAAAACTGCAATGATTGAGATACCTAAGACAACTAGGAATAGCGTGCCAACAACACTTTTTAGTCGTCCTACAACCATTTGGGCATTTTTGGACTCTAAACCACGCTTCTTCAATAAATCTTCCACTAAGCCAAATTCACTTTCTTTCCCAGAAATCATTATTTGCGTAATTTTTTTCTCTTTTCCGGATGTGTATTTTGAATTCCCATATTCCATGAAGCTTTCAGGAACAAGAATTGACGAGACTTCATTTGTGAATCCAATTATTCGCGCATCAACCCATTCTTTGTCTGTTTCCCCTTTTAGTGTGAATTTGAATTTAATATCCATTGCTAAGTCATCAGAAATTTGCGGAATTCCACTTGAACTCATGAACGTATTTAACATCACCAAAAAATCTCTCGGCATGATTATCGGAACAAATTTATCTCCTTCTTTCCAATGCCATTTTGTTGATTTTACATCAAGAAATTTTTGATCTACCGTTTGAATAAAAACATCAGACCTAAACCTTGGAACCATTGGGTCAGCTGTTTCAAATGAAACATCAAAATTATTACTGATTACGGGCTGAACATCCTGAATAAATGGTTCTGCTTTAATCTTTTTAATTTCGTTTTCAGAAAAATCAGTTTTCGTCATGTTTAATGAACTGGAATTTGTGACCTTCTTCTGAACTATAATTGTATTTGGGCCTAAAATATCAGAACCTTTACCAAAGTCATTGACTTTTATCAAATAGTGAATAGATGTAATCAAAAAAGTGATTCCCATAAACGCACCAATAATTGCAATTATCAACTGCTTTTTATCTTGATTTTTATATAATAGTTTGTTTAACATGACTTACAGTTTTAATTCTTTATCATACTTGAATTTGTGATCATCACCTAACGTGGTTAATACAAATCCTGCGCCTTGTTCAGAGCACCTTTCGTTAATCATCGTAAAACATCTTTGTGTGTTTTCTTCATCTAAATGTGAAAAAGGTTCATCCAAAATCAATAATTCAAAAGGTTGACACATTGCTCTGATAATAGCCACGCGTTGCTGTTGACCCATTGAAAGTAAACTGCATTGTTGTTCCCATTTATCTTCAATTTCTAAACGTTCCAACATTTTACGAATTTCTTGTTCAGAATAAACTGGATTCAAACTGTTTTTTAAAAGAAGATTTTCACCAACTGTCAACTTTGGAAAGAGCTGAAGATCTTGAAACACGACCGAGATTTTTTCTTGACGAATAAGTGCCCATTCAGTTGGTTTGAATGTTTTTACATCCGTATTGTTGTAGGTTACAGTTCCTGAGTAATCGGATCTTAATCCAATTGTAGTCAATGTGAATGTAGATTTCCCTTTTCCACTTGACGCATTGAGCAAGATTTTTTCACCATGATTCAATTCTACATAATTACCCCAAATACTTTCATTGCTATGTTTTATAGAAGCTAAAGGAACTGGCATAATATGATCGAGAACAATTTTCATAATACTATATTTAAAAGTGGTTTTTCAAGAATCGTTCCAAAAGAGTATCCGCTTGAATATCAGATGTTAGTTATTTTTTCAACTATTTCCTTTGTCATTTGATCGACAGTTGTATATGGTATCCAAGTCGCATCATCGTGTTTCCTGAACCAGGTTAATTGTCGTTTTGCATAACGTCTTGAATTTTGTTTAATTAATTCAATTGCTTCTTCTAATTCAATTTCTTGATCTAAATACCGGAACAATTCAGTATAGCCTACTGTCTTCAAGGAACTTAATTTTTTATATGGCAACAGGCTTTTCACTTCTAAGATTAATCCATTTTCAAGCATGATATCAACGCGTAAATTGATTCGTTCATATAATTTTTGACGATCATGCTCTATAATAAATCTTATCACTCCAAAAGGCCTAATTATTTTTTGATTCTTTCTCATTTCTGAAAAAGTCATATTTGAAAGTCGAATTGCTTCGATTGCTCTAATGACGCGAACAGGATTTTGCCTATCTACAATAGCATAAAATTCTGGGTCCTTTTCATTTAGTTCAAGCAAGAGGCTATCGAGCCCATTTCGTTGCACAATTTCCGTCAGTTCATTTCTTAATTCAATGGAAGAAGGGATGTCGTCTAATCCATTGCAAACAGCGTCAATAAACATTCCGGAACCACCAACCATAATAATAGTGTCGTGGTTTTTAAATTCTGTATCTAAAATGTCTAAAGCCTCTTTCGCATAAGTTGACGCTGTGACTTCATCAGTAATTGAATGAGAATCGATAAAATAGTGATGTATTCCTTCTTGTTCTTCAATAGTTGGTTTGGCAGTTCCAATGGATAATTCTCTATAAAATTGACGTGAATCGGCCGATACGATAACTGTTGAAAAGAGTTTTGCTAAAGCTACGCTTAAAGCAGTTTTTCCGCTAGCTGTTGGGCCTTCTATGACGATTAGTTGTTTGATTTTTTTATTTCAAAGTTAATCAAATCATTTATACACGCTTGCCCATTCAAGATATCGCGCATAAATGGCTTTTACGTAATTGTTTGTTCTTGCTCCTCTCATTGCTCCATTTCTCACTACCTCGTCTCTGTAGTATTCGCTTTTTGAAAGATTGGCCATCATTATCTCTACGTTATCATCCCAAATGAACGGATTTAAACCATGTTTTCTAGCAAGTCTTTGAGCATCTTCAATATGTCCTTTTCCTGCATTGTACGTTGCTAAAGTGAATTTTTCTCGTTGAGCTTTATCAGGTATTTGGCTCCAAGAAATAAAATCTTTGGACATTTTTTTCATCCCGCCTAAAATCTGAATATTTGGAGGAGAACTTGGATAAACGCCATATTTTGGACCTGTATTAGGCATAAATTGCATCATTCCATAAGCGCCTCCAAAACCTCTAACAGTTGGGTTGAATTTTGATTCATGATAAGCTACGGAAGCCAATAGACGCCAATCCCAATTGTATTTTAAAGCGACTTCTTTGAAAATTGCATCATAAGCAGATAATTGGCCTCCTTTAAGGTTAGATTTTATTACAGTAGCATTTAGGGTTGTGTTTTTGCTGTCGAAGTATTTGTTCTTTATGTACTTGAATGTTTTTTTGGACATGAATTGATTCAGCCATTTGTCTAATCGTGCATTTAACAATGGGCTCGTTTTCCTTAAACCAAATCCGATCTTTTGTCTAACTGAAACATGAGTAGCAATATCAATATTTTCAAAAAATCTGTCATTTACCTTGGCAATATTTTCTTCAGTGACAGTGAAATCGATTAATCCTTCTGATACCATCTCAATCATTTCCTCGGTTCCAATCACACCATCTTCTTCTTCAATATAAATAGTGTCACCAATTTCATCTTGAAGATGTGAAAGACGTTGATAATTACTTGAATTTTTCCAGACATGTACTTTTTTATGAGCCAATTCTGAAATATCTCTTACGAGAAGAGAATTTATTTGTGCAGCAGTCATTTTCTCCCATCCTTCAGGTTTACGCTGAATTAATACTTGCGGCGTGCGGATGTATGGGAGTGAGAAATCAATTTGTTTTTTTCGTTCACGTGTAATTGTGTAATTACATGCGATAATGTCACCTTCACCGTTGTTTAGCATTGGGATTAAATCGTCTAGGTTATTGACAATTTTTATTTCTAATGCAACGCCAAGTTCATTTGCAAATTCTTTGAGCACTTCATATTCAAACCCCATTTTTTTTCCGCGATAGATGAAAAAGGAGGTAGAGCTATTTTCTGCAAGAACAGTTAATTTACCTTTTTTTAAAATTTCTCCTAAGTCAATTGAGGTGGATGGGATTTCAATATTATCCGTTTCTTTTTTTATTCTTGTACAATTTATTGTAGCCAAGAATAAAAGGCAAACTAGTAGTATTTTAAAAAGATATGTTTTTTTTATTTTCATTTAAAATGAATAACGAACGCAAATTACAATAAAAAAAAATAGGAGCTTTAATTGTTAATTTCTTTTTGGTTAAAATAAACGATTGCTTCCTTCATATATTCCTTAAAACAATCTGTAATTACTTTTTCATGTTTCAAAAAAACAAGCGGCGCATTTATCAATTCGTTTGAGAATGATAAACGGGAGGATACTCCTTCGCAGGATTTTTCTAGACCTTCAAATTGGGTGTAATAATTCATCCATTTATAGGTTTTCATTTTATCAATGAATTCCTGAAATTCTTTAGAATAATGATTCCAATAAACAGGATTGTATCTATAAAATTCATCTAGAAAAATTTCGAATGATTTTGAATGGTAATTCGCCCAGTTTTTCGCTAATAAATGATCAAAAAATAGATCAATTGCAATTCCAGTTACTTTTGGCAATTCTGCATATAGCTGACGCATCAAATCAATAACCTTAGGATGATGATCAATGTAATTATCAATAGATCGATGTAACTTTATGCCTTTTTGTAATAATTCGGGAAGTTTTTCAAAATTGCGCCCTTTGATATGGTCTCCATATAAATTGGCATACATCAATTCACTATTATTTTCAGAAAAATATAGATGACCTAAAAAATTCATACGTGAAAGTTACAACTTTTTGTGCAAAAAAAAATCCCACTTTTCAGTGGGATTGAAATCAATATTCGTCTTCGTTGAAAAGAAAATCTTCTCTTGAAGGATAATCTGGCCATATTTCTTCAATACTTTCATATATATCACCTTCGTCTTCCAAATCTTGCAAGTTTTCAACTACTTCAAGAGGAGCTCCTGTTCTAATAGCAAAATCGATTAATTCATCTTTTGCTGCAGGCCATGGAGCGTCTTCCATATATGATGCTAATTCTAATGTCCAGTACATCTTTCCTCTAATTTTAATTGTTTGATTGGCGCAAAAGTAATTTTATTTTCAAACTTTCCAAATTACTGAGCTAAAAGATTGAAAATGTTTTATTAACATTTTAGCGAATTTTACATTCTTGGATGCCAAGGTTGATCCTCAATTCCTAAATCTTGAGCAATTTTCCTCCCTAAAACAAAGAGATAATCACTTAATCGATTGATATAGACAATTACTTCTGGAGCAACAAAATCGTTTTGTTTCAAATCAACTATTATTCTTTCTGCTCTCCTACAAATGCATCGCGACAAATGGCAAAATGAAACTGTAGTATGTCCACCAGGTAAAATAAAACTTTTCATTTCTGGAAGTTTTTGCTCCATTTCATCCATCCAATTTTCCAAGAATTTAGTATCAGATTCATGTAGATCGGGTATTTTCATATTCGATTTCTCTGGGTCTGAAGCTAAACTGGAACCAATTGTAAATAATCGGTCTTGAATTTCCAATAACTGTTTTTTATATTCGATATTAATTTCTTGGTCTTTCACTAAGCCGATTGAAGAGTTTAATTCATCGATTGTGCCATATGCTTCAATTCTCAGAGAACTTTTTAAAATTCTTGTTCCACCAATTAATCCTGTAGAACCTGTATCACCATTTTTTGTATAAATTTTCATTGACTTTTTATTTCAAGATTTTTAATTGTTCTTTTAATTCAGCAATTCTAACCTTCTTGCTTTGAAGGCGAATATTTTTTGCCGTTTCTGTATGATATCTGTGAACTTTTTCTAGATAATGTAATTGAAATTGAACCCATTCAAGTTCATTCATTTTATTTCCGCAATTCGCCATTTCTAAGCGTAATTTATTAGAAACATTGTAATAATCTGCTCGACCTAAATAATCATGGTCGGCATCGCACATTATTTTCTCTAACATTGTAATTGGTTCAATGTCAGTACTTGTTGATTTTATAATATTTGTAATAGTCTTGATTTGATCTTGCGTATAACCAAATTTAGGTAAGTTGTTTTCAGCTATCATAATAGCGAATGCTTCATTTGAATCATGTTGAAGAATGTAACCCGCATCATGATAAAGTACGGCTGTTTTTAATAGTAAAAAATCTTCTTCATTTATCCCCTCTAATTTGGCAATTCGAATAGCTGCTTTTTCAACATTTAGTGTGTGTGAAATATCATGGTAAATAACATCTTCGGGTAATAATGCTTTTAGCCTATTAGTTATATCATTCCGCATGTGTTCAAAATCTATCGATGTAAGGCCACATTTTATGCGTAATGCTGTAGATGCAATTTTACCTTCGCCATATAAACAATGATTTAACTTAATATCATTTAAATAGAACATTTCAATGCTCCCACCACGTTTGTGAATGTTAACTGCTCCTCGTGGTTCTAAATTCATAAAGTCAGAGACATTTTTTGCAATTTCTTTTGTGATAGTTATATGTCCTGGTTTAGTTCCTTGTTCTGCTCTAGCGGCTATATTAACGGTATCCCCCCAAACGTCAAAACTGATTTTACTTGAACCAATTATCCCTGCGACCAATGGTCCCATATGTAAACCGACACGAATTTCCCAAAAATCTCTGTTCATTGCTCGCGCAATATCTTGTTCATTTCTTAGGAAATCTCTAATTTCAATTGCTGCCAAACAAGCTCTGATTGAGGGCTCCTCATGATGTTCGGTGACACCAGCAAGCGCCATGTATGCATCACCAATCGTTTTGATTTTCTCAAGCTTATATCGCTCAATAATCACATCAAATTGATTGAAATAATATTCTAATTTTTTAAGTAATCGAATTGGTTTAATATCTTTTGCTTTGGAAGAAAAGTCAACAAAATCAGTAAATAATACGATCCCATTTTCAAATCTTCTTGGCGAAAAAGCTTTATTTGCACTTAAGTCTTCAAGAACGGTTGCTGGAAAAATATTATTAAGAAGTTGATTGATACGTTGGTCTTTGTAAAATAAAGATTTGAAAACCTCAATTTTTGCTTGAATGAGATTTGGATTGAATGGTATTGTAATATAATCTACAGCTCCTTCATTTAAACCTTTCACCATTTTTGCACCGGAGGAAGAATCAGCAGTTAAAACAATTTTGTACATGTTTTTAACCGAACTAATTTCTTTCAATGATTGCAATAATTCAATTCCACCGAAAAATGGATTATCAATGTTAATCAATAAAATGCCGATTTCTTTTTGTTTTAATAGTGGTAAAGCTGTATCAATTGAATCAGCGAGAAGTATATTATTTCCTCCTCCAGATAGAATTTCTTTCAGTCCTTTTTGATTTTTATGATCATCATCGATTATTAAAATGTTGATGAAGCGTTCCATTGCGTTTTTATTTTAACACTAAAAATAATGAAAGAAGACTGATAAGCAACCAATATGTAATTTATTCTTGAACTATTGAAGAAAATGGTTTTTCAACGCTTCATCAATTGAAACTGAAGTTTGCGTTAATTCTAAAATTCTTTGAATTACTCCATCTACAATAGCGTCTGGACAAGAAGCACCAGATGTGATAATTATAGTTATTGGATTTTTATTTTCTGGAATGAATTCGGTCATACTTTCCAATTCTTTGCGATGAATATTGAATGAATTGACTATGTTAAGAGATGTGATTTCCTCTTTTGATTTAATAAAATAGGTTGGAAATTTTTGCTCTAACAATTCAACTAAATGAGTCGTATTTGAACTGTTATATCCGCCTACTACAATTGCAAGATCGGCCTCTTTCTCAATAAGTCCGTATGTCGCTGTTTGGTTATCATTTGTAGCATAACACAGTGTGTCTCGCGTATCTGCAATATGGTTTTTTAAATCAGCTTCACCATATTTACGCAACATAATGCTTCTTAAATAATCAGTTATTTCTTGCGTTTCAGTAGCGAGCATTGTCGTTTGATTCACTACACCAATTTTAGTTAAATCTGTTAAAGGATTAAATCCTTCGGAAAATTTGCCTTTGAAGAATACATGGAAATTTTCTATTGGCTCAATTCCTTGAATAATTTCACCTAATACTTTTGCTTCATTGAGATCTTTTAAAATCAATACAGGAGCATTTTCTTTACTATGAGAAAATGTAGCACGCGTTTCTTCGTGGTTGTATTTACCGTGAATTAAAACAGTGTGTTTGTCCATGCCTAAACGTTCTGAACGATTCCAAACTTTCTCAACAAACGGACATGTTGTATTATATCTTTTTACATCAACACCAATTGCTGATAATATAGTTTCAATTTCAACCGTTGTTCCAAAAGCAGGAATGATAACGATGTCTTCACAATTAATATTTTCCCAAGGAATTAATTGAGTTCCGTCCGTATCTTGAATAAATTTTATTCCATTATTTGTTAAATCTTCATTCACAGCTGGATTATGAATCATTTGACTTAACAAGAAAATACGTTTATCAGGATTCTCTTGAATTGCTTTATAGGATATTTCAATTGCATTTTCAACACCATAACAAAATCCAAAATGCCGTGAAATATAAAATTTAATTTTCCCGAAATCGAGCAAGCTTGGTGAAAAATCTTTTTTTCTAGGATCTTCAATTTTCCTTTTTTCTTTCACCTTGCTGATGATAGGGGAGCGGTAAAAATCTGGAATTTCGAATTGCTTCATGTTGTAAAATATTCTACAAATATAACACCTCAGTTTTATAATTGTTTCAAGAAAAAAAGAAAGGCTGCCATTTCTGACAGCCTTTACATCTAAAGGGCAATATTCATATCCTTATTGTATTTGACTTTGTAATTGAAATTAAACAATTTCGTTTCTTTGGTTTTTAAATCGAGTTGCCATTCAATTATACCACTCAGTGGATCCAATGTTCCTTTTCCTAAATCAACGGATTCAATGGTAATGTCAGCATTGGTTGTAATAGGAATTTGATCTTGAATTATCAAATCGATGCCTGTTGCTTTCAAATTCTTTATTTCTATTGAATAAGCCATCGTTTTCTCAATTTTATCACCTATAATTTTATCCTTACACTCTTTTTTAACAAGTAATCTTTTGATTACAATGTTTGGATCTCTTCCTAGACTTAAATACATGGTGTCTTGCATAGTAGTTGGGTCAATATACGTTTCACCAATATAGCTTCCATCAAAGAAGATGTTTGCTTGCGCCGGCACTAATCCTAGCTCGTCTAATTTTGAAAGTTCAGCAACAAGGTATACGGAGTTATCCATTTTTGGAACACTATAGTATTTGTAATTAGCATCCAAATCGGCTACTTTAATTAAGACCATGTGTTGCTCATTATTCGATTTAATTGAATATGGAAGATCAATATGGAATTCCATGGAAGTCAATTGACGTATCGTTGAAACGAACTGATCGGACGTTTGACCAATTACAGATAATTCTTCTTCAGTTGTAATTGAATTGGAATAAGCATAACCCTTTGTATCCATTTCTTTCTTCATAGCGGATTGTGGCGTATTGTTGTTGTAACCATCATTTCGATACGTGTAATAATCAATATACCAAGGATGCAAAGTTGGTTTCGTTTTGTTTTGATAAGGATTGTTCGTTGAGATATTTAATTTTATATTGTCCCAATCTAATCCTGAATTTTGAAAAACTTGCGCCTTGTACGTAAGATTTATTTTGGATGTTAAACCATCGCTTCTTAAATCATACATTGGAACCCAGCCAGCATTGGCGACCAGATACGAAATACTCATTTTTCCTGTAACAATCTCTTTAGATGATACGGTAACTGTAATTCTATGTATCGGACCTTGATCTCTAGGATTCATGCCATTACTACTTTGGTGTTGTTTTAACTTTATAAGACGTTCGTCCATTGCACGTTTCTTTTCTAATTTATCAGCCTTTTTTCTATTCAAAACCTGCAATTTCTTGTTGATTTCAGTCATTTTGATTGTGTAATAATCGATTGCTTGCTTCAATAAATTGATAGAATCGTTTACTTTTCCTTGACCACGGATTGCACCATTGTTGGCAAGAATGTTTTTAGAAGCGTTCATAACATCAATTTCGTCTTGAATATCTTGAATGTCATATCCTAAATACTTTAAAGAATCCTCTAACAAATAAATATCTTTTCTGATTTTCAAAGGCAAACCTTCCAAGCTAATTTCTTCTGGTTTAGGGTAGAAAAGGGAATATTTTGAATCGATAATAACAACACTTCCCGTTGCTTTTACTTGCAAACTATTCGCATCAATAAATGGACTAATTCCTTCAATGATTACTTCTGTAATTCCAGGTTTAACGGAATAAGAAGCTTTTTGAAATAGTTGAGCTCCTTGAGCATAAACTGTTACTTCTGAGATTGTTGATTTAATTATTTCTTTGTCATTTGCACGAACCTGAAACAAAATCAACATTAAAACTGCAATACTAGATATCTTTTTCATGATTTTTTTTTTTGGCAGTACATGAACATAAAAGATACGTTCAATATAGAATCAAAAAAAAATATAGTTAAAGGGTATTTATAAAACACATAGGCACATAGATTGGCCTTGTATTATATTTGTTGTGCGTATTATTTTTTTACCACATAGGCACATAGTTCATATAGTTTAGCCTTGCATTATAAATTTGTGTGAGCATTTTTTTACCACATAGAAACATAGTTCACATAGATTGGCCTTGCATTATAAATTTGTCTGAGCATTTTTTTTACCACATAGGCAAATAGTTCACATAGTTTGGCCTTGCATTATAAATTTGTGTGAGCATTTTTTTACCACATAGATACAATGTACACATAGATTGAATTTGCATTGTAAATTAGGTACTGAGTTAGTTTGCTTATATCACCTATTTTCCTGTTAGTTAGGAATTTACGACAAAGGAAAATATTTATTTTTTACCTATGTGGCCTATGTTTCTATGTGTTAGAAATTTACCGAAAATCGGATTATTTTATATGTTTAAACTTTTAAATAAGTGCTTTAATCTCCAAAATTATTCTTTCAGCCAAATCATTTGCCATTTGTTCATTCTCACTTTCAGAATAAATACGAATTATTGGTTCAGTATTACTTTTTCTTAAATGCACCCATTCTTTGCCGATGTAAATTTTCACACCATCTGTGGTATCAACTTCTTCGTGCGCATAATTTAACGTCATATGCAAGAGCAATTGATCAACATCGATATCTGGAGTCAATTCAATTTTATTTTTGGAAATAGTATATTTTGGATAACTGTCTCTCAATGCTGAAACAGACATTTTTTTATGTGCTAAATGACTCAAAAACAAAGCAATTCCGACCAATGAATCACGACCATAATGCAAATCAGGATAAATTACGCCGCCATTTCCTTCACCGCCAATTACAGCGTTAGTCTCTTTCATTTTTGTTACCACATTCACTTCTCCAACAGCGGCAGCCGAATAAACTTGACCTCTTGCTTCAGTGATATCTCGCAATGCACGCGTAGATGATAAGTTTGAAACGGTTGCGCCAGGTGTATGTGTTAACACATAATCTGCAACGGCAACCAACGTGTATTCTTCACCGAACATGGATCCATCTTCACAAACAAGCGCTAAACGGTCAACATCAGGATCAACGGTGATTCCAACATCTCCACCAACTTCTTTTATTTTATCTGAAAGATCAGTTAAATGTTCTGGAAGAGGTTCTGGATTGTGCGGGAAATGACCTGTTGGTTCACAATACAATTCAGTAATTTTATACACGCCTAATGCTTTTAATAAAGCTGGGACGAAGATCCCACCTGTTGAATTTACAGCATCAACAACTACTGAGAAATTAGCTTCTTCAATGGCTTTTTTATCAACTAGCGGTAAAGCTAAAATAGCATCAATGTGCTTTTGCATGTATGAATGATCCAAGTTAACTTTTCCTAAGTCATCCACTTCTGCGAAATCAAAACTTTCTGATTCAGCAATTGCTAAAACTTCAATTCCATCATCTCCAGAAATGAATTCACCTTTTTCATTCAATAATTTTAAAGCATTCCACTGTTTTGGATTATGACTTGCGGTTAAAATGATTCCGCCTTGTGCATGTTCCATTGTCACAGCAACTTCAACGGTTGGAGTAGTGGATAAACCTAAATTTACCACATCAATTCCCAATCCTACCAATGTTGAAATAACCAAATCAGAAATCATTTGACCTGAAATTCTCGCATCACGACCAATAACTACTTTGATTTTTTGAGAACCATTACTGTTCTTCAACCAAGTGCCATAAGCAGCGGCAAATTTAACAGTATCAATAGGTGTTAATCCTTGATCAACTTTTCCTCCTATCGTTCCTCTAATTCCTGAGATAGATTTTATTAATGTCATTTTATAGTTGCTAATTACAAATCACGAATTGCAAATCACGAATTACAAATTATGAATCACTTCCCGTAACCAATTTTATCGGTTGTTGTAAATTGTTTTTTCAGATCAATCATTTTCATACAGGCGATTGCACATTCAATTCCTTTGTTTCCATGAACACCGCCTGAACGGTCAATGGATTGTTGCATATTATCATCGGTCAGAAGACAAAAAGCAACGGGAATATTGTATTTAAGATTGACATCTTTGATTCCTTGTGTTGCACCGTCACAAACAAAATCAAAATGCTTGGTTTCACCTTTGATTACAACACCTATTGCTACAACTCCGTCAATTTTGCCATATTCACACATGTATTGAGCTCCTAAAGGCAATTCAAATGCTCCTGGAACAAAACGCACAGAAATATTTTCTTCTTTAACACCATTTTCCAAAAATGCCTCTTTGGCACCTTTTAAAAGATTCAACGTAATTGAATCGTTCCATTCAGAAACAACAATGCCGACTTTAAAATCGGCACCGTTTGGAACAAAGTCCTTATTGTATTCTGACAAATTGCGTAACGCAGTAGCCATTATTTTTTTGTTGTTTTGTTAGATGCTCTAGCGATATATTTTTCAATTCCTTTTTGACTTGCAAAAGAAGCATAATCATCTTTAATTGTCGTGTAGCATTCAACAGCTTTCTCGAAATCTTTCACTTTTTCTGCACATAGACCAGCTTTCATAAGGTACATTGGTGTAGTCATTTCATTTTCGTTAATGCCAGCTGCTTCCAAATATAACGTTCCAGCTTTTTCATAATCTTTCAATTCTGATTGACAATCTCCTTGCAAACCAACAGCCATTGATGAAATATATGTGTCTTTTACATCAACACTTTCTAATTCTGTTAATGCTTTTTTGAATTGACCTTTAACCATATATTGACGAGCCAAAATGAATTGAGCATTTTCCCCACCAATTTTCCCATCGTATTTTTTTGCGATTGGTTTTAACTCTTCAATAGCGGCATCAGTCGAATCTTTAGCTGCATAATTCAATCCAACCCAATAAGCGTCTTTCGATTTTTCATTCGCTGGTTTCCACAAAAACTGCACGTATGCGAAATAACCGATTACTAAAACAAGGATTCCTCCTCCGATATAAGATACCAAACGAGCGTTCTTGTTTGATTCAAATTTTTTCTTTAATTCTTGTACTGAGAAATTTTCTAACATATTAAAAGCATATTAAGCCGTGCAAAAATAGTTTTTTTTTTTATTATATAAAGCGAAGTTTTCAACAAGATACTACTTAAATGTCTTTTACATTTCAAAATCCTTTTCTTTCGGATGACCAAAAAATGAACTAAATTTGTTGCAATGCATTTAAAATCCATCCATTTAATCAATTTTAAGAATTACGAAGAGGCTGAAATAGCGCTATCTTCTAATGTTAATTGCTTTGTGGGAATGAACGGTTCTGGCAAAACAAATATTTTAGATGCCGTCCATTATTTGAGTTTGTGTAAATCTTATATGAATGTTCTGGATCGGCAAAATATTCGGTTTGATCAACAGTTTTTTGCAATTCAAGGAATTTGGGACAAGGAAGAACAAGAAATAGCAATTCATTGTGCTGTAAAAGCGGGTGCTAAGAAAGTTTTCAAAAGAAATAAAAAGGAATACGAAAAATTAGCAGATCATATAGGACAATTTCCAGCAGTAATGATTTCACCTTATGATAGAGATTTAATTTCCGAAGGAAGTGAATTGAGACGTAAATGGATGGATGGGATTATTTCTCAGTTTGACAGACATTATCTAGATGACATTCAGAAATATGGAAAAATACTAGACCAACGAAATGCCCTTTTAAAAAACATGTATGAACAACGATTGTTTGACCGAGAATCTATTGAGGTTTGGAATGATCAAATGTCACGCATTGGAACAGCAATTCATCAAAAAAGAAAGCAATTCTTGGAGGAATTTATTCCTGTATTTCAAGAACGTTATAATTACATCGGATTGGAAGAAGAGGAAGTTCATTTAGAATACCGTTCTCAATTAAATGAAATGAGTTTTGATGATTTGTTAAAAGCCTTCGAGAAAAAAGATGCAATCACGCATTACTCGAATGGAGGAACGCATAAAGATGATTTGTTATTTACCATAAAAGGTCATCCAATCAAGAAATTCGGATCTCAAGGACAGCAAAAGTCATTTATTATTGCTTTACGTTTGGCGCAATATGACTGGCTGAAAAAACAATTGAATGTTAATCCAGTGTTGTTATTAGACGATATTTTTGATAAATTAGATCAAATTCGTGTGAAGAAATTATTGAATTTGGTTTCAAATAATTACTTCGGACAAGTTTTAGTTACTGATACAGACGAAGAACGTTTGAGGGATATCTTTCAAACTGGTGATTTCGAAAGTAAGATGTTTAGCGTTGATCAAGGTGTTGTATCTGAATTACCAGCAATTATTAATCAATCTATTTAGCGATGGACGAAAGAAAAAGAAGTTCGAATGAAACGCCTCTAAAGGATGTGATTGAAAAGTTGATGAAGGCTTATCGCTTGGATGGCAAAATGAAAGAACTCGATATTATTGACGCATGGCCAGAAATGATGGGAATTGCAGTCAGTAATAGAACTAAGAATATTACGATTAAAAATAAAACCTTGTTTCTAACAATGGATTCAGCTGTCATGCGTGACGAATTATTACATGGAAAACAGATAATTATCCAACGAATCAATGAAAAAGCTGGTTGTGAATTGATTAATGATGTTTGGTTCGGCTAGTTAGAGCATAGACCGCTGTCGCTGATAGAACCTAGAGCATAGACTTAATCACTTGAATCAATTCGTTATTTGGGATTATAATATTGTTCATGTGTAGAATTGAGATTATTTTAATTCTTTTGAACAAGTCTGAGTTCTCGGCTCTCGCTTCTCAGTTCTAGAGATAGCATAGACTTATTCAATTGAACCAATTCGTTATTTGGGATTATAATATTGTTCATGTGTAGAATTGAGATTATTATAATTCTTTGGAACAAGTCTCAGTTCTCGGCTCTCGCTTCTCAGTTCTAGAGAGAGCATAGACTTAATCGCAAGAACCAATTCGTTATTTGGGATTTTAATATTGTTCATGTTTAGAATTGAGATTATTATAATTCTTTTGAACAAGTCTCAGTTCTCGGCTCTCGCTTCTCAGTTCTATTTTGACATAATTTAACATTCCATTGAGCTGAAAATCACTATATTTGTCGCCTTATGAAAAAAACAACTCTTCTTTTTAGCTTATTCTTAAGCGTTCAATTTATTGGTCTTTCACAAATTACAGCTGTAAAAGGGAAAGCTGATTATAATTTTTGGTTGGCATTACCATCTGATAGTGTTCTCAAAACAAATCCACCGATATTAATATTCTTACACGGAAAAAGTTTATCTGGTTCTGATATGAATTTGGTGAAGAAATATGGTGTAATCCATGAAATGGAAAAAGGAAGAAAGATCGGAGCGATTGTAATTGCACCTCAAGTTCCTGCAGGAAAATCGTGGGAACCAAAGAAAGTTTTAGATGTGTTGCAATACGTTCAAAGTCAATACAAAACGGATACGAACCGTGTGTATGTTGCAGGAATGAGCTTGGGAGGATATGGAACATTGCATTTCGCTGGAGCTTATCCAGAAATCGTAACTGCAGCTGTTGCCTTGTGTGGTGGTGGAAACGTTAAAGACGCAGGAAATTTAGCAGAAGTTCCTTTATGGATTCAACATGGAAATCTTGATAATGCCGTTCCAATCTCAGAATCAGATAAAATTGTAAAAGCTATAAAGGATTGCAACGGTGGTAAAAATTTAACATATACGGTCGTTAAAGGAGCCAATCATGGTGACTTAGAAAAAGTTTTCCGTACAGATGAAATGTACAATTGGTTGTTTCAATTCTCTAATGCAGTTGAAACGATCACGGAGGAGAAGAAATAATTAACAATTATCAATTAACAATTGATAATTGTTAATTGTCAGTTGCTATTCAGTAAAGAAAATTCTCAATTTTAAAACTTTTCATCCAATCAAAAACAAACACCAGTCTGTTCGTTGCACCTTTTCAGAATTTTCTTCATTTAATTAGGTGCTTTTTTTAAAAATTATTGGCATTAACCATAACCATAACCATAACCATAACTATCTCATTTTTATAACATAAAACATTTATTTAAATGATTTATTTACTACATTTACCCCAAATTAACCAAGGCTAGTTCAACTTTCCTCTCTCTTCATTTGAGTCGACTTAAGACGAATCTTATAAAAGATCAACTCAATGAAGAAAAACACAATCGTGTTATTTTCACTATTTGCTTCTATTTCTGTCTCAGCGCAGGAAGTTTTCTCCACGCAAGGAGAATCTTACTCCAATGCAAGTGCAAAGATCGACTTTACAATTGGCGAATTAGTGATTAACACAGGAACCGATGGAACCAACGAGCTAACGCAAGGTTTCCACCAAACCAACTGGAACTTTGTAGGACTGGAGGATTATGCTCCCGACTACCAAGTCACTATTTTCCCCAACCCAACTCAGGATGTATTGAACATCAAGACGAGTGTGTTTGAAAATGTAACCTACACGCTGTATGATGCACAGGGAAAACTTGTTTTGCAAAACATTCTTTCTGCCGAGCAAACTCCTATTCAAGTAAGTCAATTAGCTCCAGGGGCTTATTCACTTGAATTAATTTTTGAAAACAGTAATAATGGGCCTCTGAGCTCGTCGAAGGGACCGAAGCGTAAGACATTTAAACTAGTTAAATCATACTAATTATCAAATCATGAAAAAAATACTACTCTCACTCGTTGCAGCAGCAACACTTTCATTATGTTCTTTCGGTCAAGCGCCAGAAGGCTTCAAATACCAAGCAGTCGTTCGTGATGCTGGAAATACAATCTTAAACAATCAAGCAGTTGGACTTCGCATGACGATCCAACAAGGTGCTATTGGTGGAACAACGGTTTATTCCGAAACGTTTGCACCAACAACCAATACGTACGGTTTAGTCAATCTTGAAATAGGAAACGGCACTGTAGTAAGTGGAACATTCGCCAACATCGATTGGTCAGCAGGGCCATATTTTATGGAAACAGCTGTTGATGTTACAGGTGGAACGAACTATTCAGTAATGGGAACAAGCCAATTAATGAGTGTTCCGTATGCATTGTATGCAAAAACGTCAGGAAATGGTCAAGGTCCAGCGGGAGCTCAAGGAATCCAAGGTCCAGCAGGAGTAGATGGTACTAATGGTACAAATGGAATTGATGGTGTTGATGGTGTAGATGGTGCAACAGGTCCACAAGGTCCAATAGGAAATAATGGAGCAGCAGGCGCTCAAGGAAATCAGGGTTTACCGGGAACAAATGGTGCAGTTGGAGCGACGGGGCCAGCAGGCGCACAAGGAAATCAGGGTTTACCGGGAACAAATGGTGCAACAGGCGCACAAGGCCCAGCAGGCGCTGATGGCCAAGGAGGAGTAACGACAGCTGGTTCAGGTATAAATGTAACAGGTGCTGGAACAGTAGCTAGTCCTTATGTAGTTAGTGCAACAAGCCCATGCGGTTTAGCTATAGGGCAGACTTACCAGGGTGGAATTATCTTTTATTTAGATGCTTCTGGATGCCACGGGTTGATAAGTGCGCCAACAGACCAATCGACATCAGCCCAATGGTGGAATGGAACCTATTTGGACACTAGAGCTTATGGAAGCGGATTGTTTGAAGGAAAGTATAACACTCAAATGATTAATTGGAATCAAGGAGGAGCGACTTCTGCTGCTGCTATTTGCGGTAACTTATCGTTGGGAGGTTATGATGATTGGTATTTACCTTCAATTGAAGAATTGAATAAAATGTATCAAAACATAGGCCAGGGAAATGCCCTTGGATTAGGAAATGTTGGCGGTTTTGCTAATTACTACTATTGGAGTTCTACGGAGTACGATAGCAACCTTGCGTGGATACAGTATTTCAGCACTGGTAGCCAAGTCATCAGCGCTAAGGAGGACTACTTCTACTACGGCTTTGTTCGCGCTGTTCGGGCTTTTTAACTATTTATCTCCCGATAGCTATCGGGATTAACTATTTAAATATTACCGCGAAGCGGTCGATTTTTGAAAATGGCATTAATAATCAAATCATGAAAAAAATACTATTATCACTCGTTGCTATAGCAACACTCTCACTAAGCTCTTTCGGTCAAGCGCCAGAAGGCTTCAAATACCAAGCAGTCGTTCGTGATGCTGGAAATACAATCTTAAACAACCAAGCCGTTGGACTTCGCATGACGATCCAACAAGGTTCTATTGGCGGAACAACGGTTTATTCCGAAACGTTTGCACCAACAACTAATGCCTATGGTTTAGTCAATCTTGAAATAGGAAACGGCACGCTTGTAAGTGGAAGTTTCGCCAACATCGATTGGTCAGCAGGGCCATATTTTATGGAAACAGCTGTTGATGTTGCAGGTGGAACGAACTATTCAGTAATGGGAACAAGTCAATTAATGAGTGTTCCGTATGCTTTGTATGCAAAAACTTCAGGAAATGGTCAAGGTCCGGCGGGAGCTCAAGGAATCCAAGGTCCAGCAGGAGTAGATGGTACTAATGGTACAAATGGAATTGATGGTGTTGATGGTGTTGATGGTGTAGATGGTGCAACAGGTCCACAAGGTCCAATAGGAAATAATGGAGCAGCAGGAGCACAAGGAATTCAGGGTTTACCGGGAACAAATGGTGCAGATGGAGCAACAGGCCCACAAGGAATTCAGGGTTTACCTGGAGTTAACGGTGCAGCAGGTGCAACAGGTCCACAAGGAAATCAGGGTTTGCCGGGAACAAATGGTGCAGTTGGTGCGACAGGTCCACAAGGAAATCAGGGTTTACCGGGAACAAACGGTGTAGTTGGTGCAACAGGTCCAACTGGAGCAACAGGATTAACAGGCGCTCAAGGAATTCAAGGTTTACCAGGAACTAACGGTGCAATTGGTGCTGCCGGACCAACAGGTCCTCAAGGAGCTACTGGTCCAACGGGTGCAACTGGTTTAACAGGCGCACAAGGAAATCAGGGTTTACCGGGAACTAACGGTGCAGTTGGTGCAACAGGTCCAGCGGGTCCAACAGGATTAACAGGATTAGCAGGCGCACAAGGAAATCAGGGTTTACCGGGAACTAACGGTGCAATTGGTCCAGCGGGTCCAACAGGATTAACAGGATTAGCAGGTCCACAAGGAAATCAGGGTTTACCGGGAACAAATGGTCCAACTGGAGCAACTGGATTAACAGGACCACAAGGAAATCAGGGTTTACCTGGAACAAATGGTGCAGTTGGTGCAACAGGTCCACAAGGACCAGTAGGAGTGGATGGAACTAACGGTGCAGTTGGTGCAACAGGTTCACAAGGTTCTGCAGGAACAAATGGTGCAGTTGGTGCGACAGGTCCACAAGGAAATCAGGGTTTACCGGGAACAAACGGTGCAGTTGGAGCAACAGGAGCACAAGGTCCAATAGGAAATAATGGAGCAGCAGGTCCACAAGGAAATCAGGGTTTACCCGGAACTAACGGTGCAGTTGGAGTTTCTGGCGCTAACGGAACCAATGGTTTGAGTGCGTATCAAGTGTGGATTGGTTTAGGAAATACAGGTACAGAAACAGATTTTATCAATTCATTGACTGGTCCAACTGGTTTAACAGGTGCACAAGGAATTCAAGGTTTACCAGGAAATATTGGTGCAGTTGGAGCAACAGGTTCACAAGGTCCAATAGGAAATAATGGAGCAGCAGGCGCACAAGGAAATCAGGGTTTACCGGGAACTAACGGTGCAGTTGGTGCAACAGGTCCACAAGGTCCAATAGGAAATAATGGAGCAGCAGGCGCTCAAGGAAATCAGGGTTTACCGGGAACAAATGGTGTAGCAGGCGCACAAGGAAATCAGGGTTTACCCGGAACTAATGGTGCAGTTGGAGCAGCAGGCGCACAAGGAAATCAGGGTTTACCGGGAACAAATGGTGCAGTTGGCGCAACAGGCCCAGCAGGAGCTGACGGACAAGGCGGTGTAACAACAGCTGGTTCAGGTATAAATGTAACAGGTGCTGGAACTGCAGCTAGTCCTTATGTTGTTAGTGCAACGAAACCTTGCGGCTTATCTATTGGCCAAACTTACGAGGGTGGAATTATCTTTTATTTAGATGCTTCTGGATGCCACGGGTTGATAAGTGCGCCAATAGACCAAAGCACAGGAATTCAATGGTATAATGGAAGTTATACAGACACCTATGCTTCTGGTAGCGGCTTGTTTGATGGTGATGGAAATTGCTTTAGAATAAGAAGGTCACAAGGAGATTGCGCAAATTGCAATGCAGCTGAATTATGTCTTGATTTAACTTTAGGAGCTTATTCAGACTGGTATTTGCCGTCAAAATATGAACTCAACTTAATGTATCGAAACATAGGACTAGGAAATGCCCTTGGATTAGGAAATGTTGGCGGTTTTGCGAGTTTCAACTTCTATTGGAGTTCTACGGAGCTCGATAACTACGATGCCTGGAGGCAGAATTTCTTCAGTGGTGGCCAGAACTACAGCTCTAAGGACACCAACTACTATGTTCGCGCTGTTCGGGCTTTTTAACTATTTATCTCCCGATAGCTATCGGGATTAACTATTTAAATATTACCGCGAAGCGGTCGATTTTTGAAAATGGCATTATACTATGATTTGCCAGTTTATCGAGATACGTATAAACTTATTTTGAAAATATTTGAGTGTACCAAAGATTTTTCAAAGGAATATAAATACACCTTGGGGCAAGATATGAAGCGTGATGCCTTACAACTAGTAAGAAGTATTTATAGAGCAAATAAATCAACCAATAAAATGGAGCATTTAGAAGCCTTTATGGATGATTTTGAATTATTGAAATTAGAAATTCGCCTATGTGTAGATATGAAAATACTAACCATTAAAAAGCAAGCAGAAATTAGTTTGTTAATGGATGGTATTGGTAAACAAATTACAGGTTGGCGTAATAGTCAGCCTTAATAATGCCAGAATCGCTGTTGTTAAGGTGGCAGTGAGTGAGCAAGTTTTAGTTTAAAAGCGATAAAGGGACTGTTTGCAAAAGCAGTTAAAACGAGCAAAGTTCTTTTCTTTTCAGAAATGAACCGAGCTTTAATAAGTGCAAGATGCCTTGTATTTAGATAAACACCTTTATTAAATGTGGTTGGCGGTTTTGCTAATAACAACTATTGGAGTTCTACGGAGAACAATTATGATAATGCGTGGAAACAGAATTTCAACAATGGTAACCAGAATAAGAAAAACCGATAGGTTTTAAGGGCCTGAAAGGCAAGTTTGTTGCAGGTGTTAAAAGATATAATATGTAAAGTATATTTTATATAATATGTAAAGCAAAAATAGTATAAAGTGTAAAATAATACTATATTTGTGAAAGAAAAATAAAGTGTATGTCATCACAACTTTCCTATATAGCGCGTATTTCAGACGAAGAATTGAAACGGAAATTAAATGCTTCAGGCGCCTTATTAATTCGTGGCATGAAGGCCTGTGGTAAAACACAATCAGCGAAGCAACTTGCAGCGAGCATCATCTCTTTTGATCAAGATGAACAGGTTCCATTGCTGATGGAAACAGCTCCACAGCGCTTGTTACTTGGAGAAGCACCCCGCTTGATTGATGAATGGCAAGAATACCCTAAAATTTGGAATTATGTGAGACATGAAGTGGATCAACGAAATAAAACGGCTCAATTTATTTTAACGGGTTCCTCAAATCCAGAGGAAAGTGTAAAAATGCACTCCGGTGCAGGAAGATTTACGGTATTGGATATGCGCACAATGAGCTGGCAGGAAATGGGACATTCAACTGGTGAGATCAGCTTGGGTAAATTATTAAATGGAATTAATCAACAAACGAGTGACACACCAACAGACCTTGAATGTATTGTAGAGCGAATTATAAAAGGAGGATTTCCCGGCTTACTGAATAAAAGTTTAGCTCAGGCAATGGAAATCAATCGTGCTTATGTTGATTTGTTATCAGAAGTAGACATGAGTCGCGTTTCAGATGTTAAAAGAAATCCCGAGAAAGTTCGTGGTCTACTGCGTGCACTTGCGCGCAATGTAGCAACAACTGTTGATATAACAGTGCTAGAGAAAGATGTTAAACTAAATGAAAACACGGATGTTTCTCGTCCCACAATTTACGATTATTTAGAAGCCTTAAATCGGTTGATGATACTTGAAGATCAACCAGCATGGAATACCCATATCCGATCATCCGCTTCTCTGCGTAAATCCGCTAAACGTCATTTTTCAGATGTTTCCCTTGCCGTAGCTTCATTAGGAATAGGAAAAGAAGCCTTGATAAATGATTTAAAATTAACAGGTTTTTTGTTTGAATCATTAGTTATTCATGATATGCGAGTTTATGCACAAGCGAATGACGCTAAAGTATATCATTATTATGACTCAACTGGTTTGGAAGTAGATGCTATTGTGCAAAAGTACACTGGCGAATATTGTGCTTTTGAAATTAAATTAGGAATCGGGCAAATTGATGAAGCAGCAAAAAACTTATTAAAATTTGCTTCAATTATAGAAGAGTCAAGTAGAACAAAGTTACAATCATTGAATGTGATTACCGGCACTGGTATAAGCTATACTCGAAATGATGGAATTAATGTAATTGCACTTTCTTCGCTTGGTTTCTAATACGATTTAATAATTTGTATGTTAAAATAATAATAGTTGCCATAGTGGTAAAGTGAAAAATACAGGTATAAATGAAATTTAACACCTTTGCTGTTCCAGCTAATATTTACCTGAGAGACACTTATATCGAGCGCATAAATCTCTTTAAGATGTACCCCACTTTTATTCTTAAATAATCTGTCCTGCCCACAATTTTTCTAAAAAATCTTTCCACGGAAGGATCAGAATTGTATCTACTATTCTTGGCAAGGGTTCTGTGCACACTATAATCGCTTTTTTTACCTCATATTCCTCTTTGAAAGCTTTTAATCCTGTGAGGTGTTTTGATGTAATATTATTTGAAGATTTTATTTCTATAGCAACTTCATTGTGTCCTAAAATAAAATCCACTTCAATTTGTGTCGCTGTTCTCCAATACGAAATCAGGTATTCTAAGCCTGAATAGTGCTTGTGTGCTATTAGTTCTTGAAAAATAAAGGACTCAAAAGCGTGACCAAATAATTCACTTCCTTTTTCTATTCTTCCTCGATGAAGTAAATTATTTGCAATTCCTACATCAAAAAAGTAAAATTTAGGAGTCTTAACTACGCGTCTTTTTGGCTTTCGTTGATACACAGGAATAAAATACCCCAACAAGGTGTCTTCCAAGATTTGAAAATATTCTTTTATGGTAATTGCAGAAACACCGCAATCTGCTGCGATATTAGTATAATTTACCATTTCACCCTGACTAAATGCAGCGGCATGTAAAAATTTTGAAAACACATCTACTTTTCTAATCTTAGCTTCAGCTACGATTTCATCTTGCAGATAATTGCCTATGTAAGATGAAATTAATCGTTTTGGTTTTTTTGATAAATAATGTCTTGGAAGCAATCCATTATTCAGTGCTCTATCCAAATCAAAATTTGGGATTTCTTTATAGGTTAGTGGATATAATGAATATTTTAATGCTCTTCCCCCCAACAAATTTTCTCCAGAACGAATAATTTTTCTAGGACTTGAACCGCTTAATATAAATTGGATATTATGGTTCACGATGAGCCAATGAACTTCGTTTAATAAAATTGGAATGCGCTGAATTTCATCAATGATTACACGTTTTTTTTCTTGAGCTAAAATTGTTTCTCGAAGGTATTCAGGATTTGTAATCAATCGTTTATAAACATCTGAAAGTAATAAATCGAATACTAATGCTCCAGGAAAGAGCGTTTTAAGTAAAGTACTTTTCCCTGTTTGACGAGCACCCCAAAAAAATATACTCTGTCCATCATTATCGATAAAAACTTGCTTTCTTACTAAATCCATCGCTAATAATTTATACAAAGCTACAAAATTTTTATGTAAATCCAAACTTTAACTTTGCATTTACATTAATAATCCAAAGTACTACTTTGTATTTACATTGATAATCCAAAGTACATTTTATATTTTTAGACTAACTTTATGAATAATCCCGATAGCTATCGTGAGATAATTGCTATTCAATATGATTCGGCGGTAAAATCGTTTCAACTTTTGTCGCACGATCGTGCAAAACAATACTTCCTGTTACACCAACATTCAACGATGAATTTCCAGGTAACTTGATGAGGAAATGACATTTGTCTCTCACTTCTTGCGGTAAACCGTCATTTTCAGCTCCCAATAAATAAATCGCTCGTTTTGGATGTTGAAATTCGTGCAAAAATTCTGCTTTATCGTCGATTTCAATGCCTACAAGTCTGCAATCGTAAGGAATGTTGTTCAAAAGATCATCGAACGACTTGTAGTGAAAAAGAGGAATTCTCGACCAAGAACGCAAAACATCTGAACTTTGTTTCTTGTACTTATGATCCACGGTAAAGATGTAAGCGGCTCCTAAAATATAGGCAGATCGCCACAGTGTCCCTAAGTTATGTTCTGTTTTACCTCGGAATACGCCAATGGCACAATATCCGGCTTTGTTAATTGTTTTCACAGCACAAAAGTGCGAATTTTCTTCAGTACAACAATCATTTTATCCATCTTTGCAAAAAAGGTTTTCATGGATTTTATTGATCAAAAATTAGATACGTACGTTTGCACGCATTCAGAAAATGAATCAGACTTATTGAATGAATTGAACCGTCAAACAAATCTAACGGTATTACAACCACGCATGTTGAGTGGCCATTTCCAAGGACGTGTTTTGAGCATGCTTTCACACATGATTAAACCGAATAGGATCCTTGAAATTGGCACATATACGGGTTATTCAGCACTTTGTTTAGCGGAAGGCTTGACTGAAAACGGGAAACTAATTACTATTGACATCAACGAAGAATTAGAAGATATTACAAGAGAATATATTCAAAAAGCGAAGATGGATGATGTGATTGACTATGTGATTGGAAATGCAATGGAAATTATCCCAACTCTTTCTGAAGAATTTGATATCGTTTTCATTGATGCTGACAAATCCAACTATTGCAATTATTACAAATTGGTTTTTGACAAAGTAAAAAAAGGAGGTTATATCATTGCGGATAATGTGTTGTGGTCAGGAAAAGTATTAGAGGATTACGATTCCTTGGATGCGGACACCAAAGTGATTGTAGATTACAATAAAATGATTCACGACGATTCACGTGTTCAAGAAGTGTTATTACCGATTCGAGATGGATTGATGATTGCGAGGAAACTATGAGTGGACAGTGTTTGAGTTTTGAAGGATTAGTGATGAACGATGAGTGATGAATGTTTGAGAGTTGAACGATGAGTGAGGAGCGGATGTTAGAAATAGTATATCAAGACGAATACCTTGTTGCGATTAATAAACCGCATGGATTATTGGTTCACCGTTCGCCGATTGCGGCAGATGCAAGTGAATTTGCCATTCAGCTTTTGCGCGATCAAATAAATCAAAAAGTATTTCCTGTTCACCGATTGGATCGAAAAACAAGTGGTGTTTTGTTGTTTGCTTTGAATGAAGAGGTAAATCGTATTATGCAAGAAGCTTTTATGAATAAGAAAGTAGCTAAAAAATACCTTGCTCTTGTGCGTGGATTTACCCCTGAATCTGGAACGATTGATTACGCCTTAACCAATGACGATGGGAAAACACAAGACGCCATAACACATTATAAAACTTTAGAAACTTTTGATATTCCAGTACCATTTGGCAAACAACTTTCTTCTCGTTATTCATTGGTTGAAGTTGCTCCAGAAACAGGTCGTATGCATCAAATCCGCAAACATTTTGCACATATTTTTCACCCAATCATTGGAGACAGACCTCATGGTTGCAACAAGCAGAATAAGTTGTTTTTAGAAAAATGGGAAATGAATAAAATGTTGTTGCATGCCCAAGAAATAAGTTTTATTCATCCTGTTTCAAATGAATCAATTACAATTCAAGCAGAAATACATGAGGATTTTAAAAGAATTTTGGCGTTGTTTAGGGATTTTTGAATTGCCGCACTTGAAATAAAAACACCAATTGATTACTATTTAATCAAAAAATTGTTTGATTTTTAATCTTTTTTTGCTATCTTCAAGTAAAGATTGAAAGATGAAGAAAGAAATTGGAGTTAATGGTTTAGTCATTAAACTTAGAAAAGAAAAAGGGGAAGAATTTATTTCATTAACCGATATTGCCAGAAAAAAGAATCCTCTTGAACCAAAGGATGTCGTAAAAAACTGGTTAAGATCAAAATCAACGATTGAATTTCTCGGATTATGGGAAAAGATAAATAATCCAGAATTTAAAGGGGTCGATTTCGACCCCTTATTATTTCAAGCAGGTAGTAATTCATTTACATTATCTCCATCAAAATGGGTTGAATCAACCAATGCAATAGGAATAGTAACAAGTACAGGTAAGTATGGGGGTACTTTCGCTCATACTGAAATTGCCTTGGAATTTGCATCTTGGATTTCTCCAGAATTTAAATTGTATTTAATAACAGAAATCAAGCGGCTCAAAGTAATAGAATCAAATCAACATAGTCTTAGCTGGTCCGTTCAGCGCACCATTTCTAAGATTAATTATAAAATTCAAACTGATTCGATCAGAGACAATTTGATTCCGAAATCGTTAACTAAAAAAGAATCAACAATCATTTACGCGAGTGAAGCTGATTTATTAAATGTTGCATTGTTTGGAATAACTGCGCAACAATGGAAAAATAAGAATCCAAAATCCGAAGGAAATATAAGAGATTTTGCCACCCTCGAACAACTTGTCGTATTGAGCAATATGGAAAGTATTAATGCATTACTAATTCAACAAGTTGTTCCATCACCTGAACGAATAATACAATTAAACCAAGTAGCAATAATGCAAATGAAATCAATTATGAGTGTCAATACTTTAAAGAAATTAAATAATCTTTAAATTGTTCTAGTTAACAAAAAATCTAGTTGTAAATTACAATGTGTTCAGAAATCCCAAATTTATTTGGTCACTGCGCTATTTGGTCACTGAGCTTGTCGAAGTGCCGAATCTACACCAGCCCCGCAATAAAAAAGCCTCCCAATACAAACAACATCACACCAACAATTTTTTGAATTCCTTTCATCGTCGTTTTTTTGACCAATTGTTTCCCGAAATAGGTCCCTATAAATGCAAAGACAATTCCTACAATTAAGAGACTTTTGTTATTATTCAACACAGTGAAATTGAATGTTTCGTAATACACAAATAAGCGTGCAAGGTCAATCAACAAGGCTATTGCGTTTGAAGTTCCAATAAATTCGTCTTTTGTTAAGCCTGATTTATTCAAGAAGGCAGATCTAAAAGCACCTTGATGACCAGAAATCCCACCAAAAAAGCCACTTAACACGCCACCAAGTGGAATCCATTGTTTTTTGATTTTTAGGTTTGAGAAACGTGGGTCTAAATCAAACCATGCGAAAAAGATCATTAAAGACCCAATTACGACTTTTAAAAGTGTGATTTCAATTATTTTATCTCCAATAGAATAGGCGTGAAGTGGCTCAACTTTGCCAATTAATCCTAAACAATATGCACCAACTGTTGCAAAAATTACGGCAGGAAAACCAAATCGAAATAGTACTGGAAGGTTTATGTGTTTGTAAACCAAACCAAATTTGAACAAATTATTCGATAAATGAACAATGGCCGTAGCTCCAATTGCAACTGGAAGAGGAAAGAAAATACTAAAAACGGGTAGCATCAATGTTCCAAGTCCAAAGCCAGAAAAGAAAGTTAATCCTGCACCAATTAAGACCGTCAACGCAACAATGAAATAGTCCATTTGAATTCTTTTTTACAAAAAAACATAAATTTGAACTAGCATTTGTCATGTAAGCAGTATTTTCATCATCAAATTAAAGAATATGATTGATTTTCGAAGTGATACTGTGACCAAGCCATCAAAAGAAATGATGGATGCTATGTTTTCTGCACCTGTTGGTGATGATGTTTTTTCTGAAGATCCAACTGTCAATGAATTACAACAATTTGCGGCTAAGATGTTTGGTAAAGAAGACGCTTTGTTTTGCAGTTCAGGAACACAAACCAATCAAATTGCAATCAATGTGCATGTGCAACCTGGTGGCGAAGTAATTTGTCACGAAGAAAGTCATATTTATAAATACGAAGGTGGAGGAATTGCTAAAAATTCAGGAGCTTCAGTAAGATTATTACAAGGAGATCGCGGACGTTTAACGTTAGAATCTATTGCGAAATGGGTGAATCCCGATGATGTTCATTTTCCAACAACCCAATTGGTGAGTTTAGAAGATACAGCAAACAGAGGAGGAGGAGCAATTTATGATTTTACAGAAATTCAAAAAATTAAAAAGTTTTGCGTTGCCAATAATTTACCCTTACACCTTGACGGAGCGCGTTTAATGAATGCTTTGGTAGAAACGAAAATTGATCCAAAAGTATACGCTGCTGAATTCGATTCCATTTCTTTGTGTTTATCAAAAGGATTAGGAGCGCCAGTTGGTTCAGTTTTGATTGGAACGAAAGATTTTATCAAGAAGGCGAGACGTGTGCGCAAGGTTTTTGGTGGAGGAATGCGTCAAGCAGGAATCATTGCAGCAGGAGGTTTGTTTGCTTTGAAAAACAATGTGGACCGTTTGTTAATCGATCATCAACATGCACAACAATTAGAACGGACTCTCAATCAATTAAACTGGGTAAAAGAGGTTATTTCTGTTGAAACGAATATTGTAGTTCTCATTTTAAATAACCCTTCAAAACGGGATGAAATTATTTCAAAATTAGCAGAACAAGGAGTTCGTGTTATGGCTTTTGGAGAAGGAATGTTGCGCTTGGTAACGCATTTAGATGTGTCTTCGAATGAAATCGATCAAACATGTGATAAATTAGGAAAGATATAACTAATCAAAAGGCTTTGTTCGCAACCTTTTGATTAGTTAATTATCGTAATAATTGAAAAAACGTATGTCCTTCTTTAATTGTTGTATCCAAGCCAACAACTTTGTACTTAATGAAGTATGTGCCTTCTAATGCTTCCGTTCCTTTTACTTTACCATCCCACTTATAATTGATATCGTTGAACTCGACCATTGTTAATCCCCAACGGTCAATAATCACACCTTCCATTGATTTCGCATTTTTTGTTGTAATGAAATAGGCATCATTGGAGTCATCGTTGTTAGGAGAGAACACATTTGGCACATATACTTCCAAAGGGTCATATGGGATTACTGTTATAATTGTCGACCAAGAACTTTCACAAATTCCATTAGAAGCCGTCAAAATAATCGTAAAATCTCCTATAGCAATAAATGTGGAATTTTGAGAAGCAAGTGAGGCGGTAGTGATGGTTTGGCCATTATTAAATTCCCAAACGTAATTTGTGGCATTCGTGCTTAAATTATCAAATGTCACAGTTAAAGGAGAGTAACCTGAAGTAATTGCATTTTGTCCAAGTGCAATTGGTAAAGGCAAAACTGTAATAGTGGATGAAGCATTCGCTGTGCAACCATTTGCATCAGTAACAATTAAGTTATATGTTGTAGTTGAAACAGGAGTTACAGAATTTGAACTGGAGTTTATACCATTTGACCAAGCATAATTATAAGGACTAGTTCCACCATTTACAGTGTTTGTAATTGTTACCGTAGTCCCTTCACAAATTGTTTGATTGGCACTTGCGGTTGCACTCAATAATACTGGTTGAGTTATAATAACCGAAGTAGTTGAGATGCAACCATTACCATCCGTTACCGATAAATTATAGGTTCCACTTACTAAATTTGTGAATTGAGTTCCTGCCTGAATTGGACCGCCATTTAGTGAAAAGGAATAGGGTAAAGCACCACCAACAGCGGTTACCGTAACACTTCCGTTTGTGCCATTAAAGCAAGATACATTCGTATTAGAAACAACACTAATTGTTGGAGCATTATCTGCGTTAACAGTAACGAGAAGTGAGTTTTGACAGCCGTTATTATCTGTAACAAGAACAGTGTAATTTGATGCGTTAATTGACCCAAAAACTCCATTGTTTTGAGTGGTTATTCCGTTGTCAATTGAATATGTAAATGGGGAAACACCGCCACTCGCACTAACCTCTAATGAGCCATTTGGTAGATTACACGTCGAATTTATTGTACCAATCTCTGCAAGTGATAGTGGTGTAGGCTCTGTAATGAGTGTGTCTGCTAAATAAGTACACCCACTATTATCAGTTACTAAAATGGTGTAATTTCCAGCAGGCAGATTAGTGAAACTTCCAGAATTTGAAATTGCTCCACCATTTATTGAAAAAGAATATGGTGCTGTTCCTCCAGTTGCAATTGAATTTATTGAACCTGTTGTGGTTCCATTGCACAAAACATTTTGAACTTGATTAATGGCCAAAGATAAAGTAGAAGCATCAATAATTGCGGTGTTTAAAGTTGAGACACAGCCTGCAGCATCTTGAACATATGCCACATAATTCCCTACTGGAAGTCCACCAAATGTTGAGCCTGGTTGATATGTAATATTATCAATTGAATAGGTGTAATTTGGTGTTCCACCGCTGGCAGTTACAGAAAAACTCCCATTGGATTGACCACATGACGCGGGTGTGTTTGTGTTTTGGGTTAATAATAAACCTGTGTTAGCTGGGTTGACGATTACTTGATCTTCTTCAACTACGGTGGTTCCGTCACATCTTGTATATGTTGCTCGAGCTGTATATGTTGTTGCTGTAGAAGGACAAACACTAACCGCAGCAGTTGTTCCTATAACGTTTACTCCTTCCAACCACTCTAGTGTGTAAATAGGTGCTCCGTTTGGTAAAAATCGCCATGCTTCAGGTGTTGAAACAGTCCATGCTCCAGTGTTTCTTCCTGGAGGAGTAATCCCTGCAGTTCCCGCTGGATTTTGAATGCCTATTAATGCATTCCCACTATTCCAACCTCCACAAGTTGGTTTAGATTCAACATATACATCAATAGCGTTAGTCGTTTCATATAATACCATCATGTGCCTACTCGTAATACTTGTACATGAAAATTGACAGATTTGATCGAAGGAAACAACAAAAATTCTACAAGGTGATGTTCCAACTAGGTTCCATTTAATATTTCCGCAAACTGAAGGATCAATGTCATGATAAACACCAAATATATTACCTGCTGGCAATGTCGCTAAAGTTGTTGAAGGGCAAGTTGCGCTATATGACCATGGGCAATAACCTCCTGCATTTGCAACATTGAAAGATAAATTACCATTTGAACCAACCAAAATTTGCGTATAATTTACTCCATAGAAGCAAAAGTTGAATGGTAAGGTTATTGCCGGACTCCAAACATCATCTGTTCCAATTGAGACACCTGTTCCAGGTTGATTATATGGAATAGGAGGGTTATGAGGAATAGAATTAACACTATAACTAGTTGTTGCACCGGCTTCAAAAGGTATTGCCGTTAATGTCGCACAAGGTGTTGAGCAGTTTAATGTTTGATCTGGTCCAGCATCTACGTTTGGACAACCAGGAAATTGAGCACTTGAAAAGAAGGATAAAAATGCAGTAGTAAGTAATACAAGAGTTAATTTCATTGTAAAATGATTGGTAGTGAAATTGATTAACAAGTAAAAATATCATTAAATTCAATTAGTGTGTTGTTTTTTGAGGTATTTTTATTAAAATTCAAAAAAAATATCAAATTATTGAAAATGAGCAGGTTTGTTTCTATTAATTTACTGGTTTTTACACTTGTTTTCATTTCACTTTCTTGCAATTCAAGTAGTAAGAAATCAGTAATTAACATGAGTGATATTACGCCACATTCTGAACGAAATATATCATATTCAAACAAAGAGAAAATTGATACAATTGATTTTGGTTTTAATTCTGCTGTTGCAAATGAATTAGGATTTAACTTGTCAGGACTAGCTTTTATTGAGAGACCAATGTTTCCAGATCGTTTTTCTGCAAAAAGAACAAAGAAATTAGCTTTGAGACAAGAAATTGATTCAACTTTATTTTGCCAATGGTCATTTAAGGATTCAACACAAACAAAAAACGCATTTTACAATTGGATTGATTGTTTTGGAGAAAAAAATAAATCTATTCATTTCGGTCAAAAAGTGAATTTTCAAAAAGACAATTTCATCATTTTAGTGAATGATACATCACTTACCTATATTTCTAGTGAGAAAAAAATTCAACTGGATGATTGGTTGTTGTTTTTTGAAAAGTCACAAAAGATAAAAAATTGGAAAACGTTAATTTACCAAGGGACAAGAGCTAAAGCAACTTGGTATTCAGTAATCGAAGGTAAAAAAGAACCACTAAAACCTACAAAATGAAAATAGTCAACAGAGGATACATCGCAATTAGACAAAACAAAGCTTTTTGGGATTGGGCAAATGAATTTGAATCCGATATGGAATTTACCGTGGAAGACGATATCGATCCGAATATATATCTTATTACGGAGGATTTTATTGATGTTGAGCCAATCATCGAGCAAAATTTCAAGAAAATTTTCAAGAATGAGTTGTCAATGATCACTGAAGAAGAAACCGATTGGCCAGAAACACGCACCATGGAAGTTTTTTTAGAATGGTTCACAATCGAAGTAGGTTCAACCGTTTTTGATCTGGATAAAAGCGATTTGAGAGTGGAGAAGGTTTAATGTTTTGAACCTTTTTGTTTTACTATTGTTTTACTAAAAAAAATAATATGAAAACATTTATTTACATATTGATTGGGCTTACCCTAGTTTTCTTTGTAACACAAGCATTTATGGTAAGAAGCACCAGTAAAACTGAACAACATAAATATTCAGTGATAAAAACATATGATAATTTTGAAGTGAGAAGGTATGCAAAGGCATTATTTTCAACTGTAAAATTGAATGAAAAATCATATGATGAAGTTTCGGGTAAAGGGTTTCGTGTTTTAGCGGGGTATATTTTTGGAGGCAATGAAAGCAATGAGAAAATAGCAATGACTTCGCCTGTTGCAATGCAAATAGGTGATTCATCAAAGATGTCATTTATGGTTCCAGCTGGTTATTCCCTGGATAATTTACCAAAACCGACTGACAGCAAAATATATTTTGAGTTTAAAGAAGAAGCAATCATGGCGGCCATTGAATTTGGAGGTTGGGCCAGTGATGAGAAAATTGAGGAGTATAAAAAGAAATTAATTGCCGAATTAGAAAAAGCGCAAATTCAATACAAAGGAAATTTTACTTATCTAGGTTACAACCCTCCTTACGAGGTTTTCAATCGAAGAAATGAAATTGTTGTGGAACTGGAGAATTACAAATAGTTAATCACAAATCACAAATTACAAATGTGATTAACCTATGTGACCTATGTTCCTATGTGTTAAAAATATCACATAATAGTTTGTCCAAAATCAGCACCTCTCCACCAAATTTGAATTAAAATACTGCTGATCCATTGATACATCTTCTGTTACCCAATCAGGTTTTTCAAAAGTTTCTTCTTCAGAAGTCAATTCAATCTCTGCAATCATCAATCCTTCGAGTTTTCCATGAAATTCATCTACTTCCCATAAATGATTCCCAATAGTAATTTCAAAACGGTATTTTTCGATGATTTTATCCGCAAAGTGATCAATCAATTCATTTGCTTCGTTTAAAGGAATCTCATATTCAAATTCACTTCTCGAAATACCAACGGTTGGACCTTTTATGGTAAGAAATCCTTTTTCGCCCTTTACGCGAACACGAATTGTTTTTTCAGGTGTTCGAACGAGATAAGCTTGAACAATTCTTTTGGGTGCTGGTTTGTTGACCAATTCCCATTTTTCTTTATTGACTAAAAATTTTCGTTCGATTTCCATTTTTCAGAATGTTCTATTCCAAACATAATCCCAATCCTTAATTGCTTCGAATTTTTGTTGAGCTACTTTATTTGACGGATGAGTTAAAACGGATTCAACAGAAACTGCTTTTAATGCTGGCGCTAAATCTTTGCGAACAAAGATGAAATTGAATCCTAATTCATTGCATCCAACTAATTTATAACCTAGATGATTTGCCAAATTTGTCATAGCAACTGGAGAAGCACCGTGATAATCGATTTGTTTTCCAGGATAGAAATAGTCAGCATCATACGGAACAACAACATCGTTCATTCCAAACTCATTGTGCGTTTCAATAATTACTACTTGTGGATTGATACAGTTAATAGCTTCCCAAACCCAATAATCGTTTCCGTCAATATCAATCGACATCATTCCAATTTCACCAGCTAATCCACCATTAGAAATTAATTCATTGATGTTTTCGCGGGTAATCATTGAATTCAAAAAATTTGGTTGTGGTGCATTTGGATTTCCCCATTTCTTATAAAAATACTTACCTCTTTCGATTGCTTGTTTGTTTCCGTCAATGAATAAACCTGTCCAATCGTGGTGAAAATGAAGGTTGGCAGAATTGCTATTGACACCATCGTCTGAACCAAATTCCAAGAAAGTCTTTACAGGATTTTCTATCATCGACAAGGTATAGAGCAACAATCCATCTTCTTCGAATTGAGAAAAGACTTTGAATCCGGTCATCGAAAAGTTGGGGATTACACCAGTTTTTTTAGCAAGTTTGTAGCTTTTAACTAGATTTTGTTGTCTTAATTGCTCCGTTTTCGAAAAGCGTTCTCGAATTTTAAACCGCAGAAAATGTTTTTTAAGAAAGTGCTTTAATACTGGGTGCATGTTGCGAAGTTAATCTTCTGTCAATTATTTCATACTATTTTCAACGCAAATTGTATATTTTTTTTCGCTTCTGAGTTCTTTCTGTTAACTTCGTCCGAATGAATATCTTTCTGACTTACGATTATGAATTGTTCTTTGGGAAATCTGCGGGTTCTGTGGATAAATGCATGATTGAACCTACCAACGAACTACTTAAAATTGCGAAAGAATTTAAGGTTAAAATGACCTTTTTTGTAGATATTGGTTATTTGATCAAATTGAAAGAATTCCTTCCTGCTTATCCAGAATTGCAACTTGATGATTCTAAAGTCAGAAAGCAGTTGGCTCATATCTTAGAAGAAGGCCACGATATTCAGTTACACATTCATCCGCATTGGGAGAAATCCTATTATGAAAATGGAAAATGGGTTTTTGTAACTGAAAACGCATACAAATTAGCGGATTTCAATGAAGAGGAAATTAAGCGAATTGTTGTTTCCTACAAAAATATTTTAGATGAAATTGTGGGATACAAAACGACTGCTTTTAGAGCTGGTGGCTGGTGTATTCAACCATTTCATAAATTGAACGCTATTTTTCAAGAAGTCGGAATTAAATACGATTCAAGTGTTTTTCCCGGTGGAAGTTTTTCTTCGACAGATTATTCATTCGATTTCACGAAAGCGCCAACAAAATCACATTATTCTTTTGAGGATGATGAATGTCAAGAAGTTGAAAATGGACCTTTTATAGAATATCCAATTAGTTCACGAAGGTATTCTCCAATTTTTTATTGGCGCTTATATATTTTGGGGAGATTATTTCCCTCTCAACACAAAATGATAGGTGACGGAGATTTTTTAGCGCAACCGGGACGCAAGCAATCGGTACTAACAAATTTCACATGGAATCACATCAGTACGGATGGATATTACGCCTCAAAATTAGAAGAGACACTGAATTCATTTGAGCAAAATAATACAGAAGACTTGGTGGTTATTGGTCACCCAAAAGGAATGACATTGTTTTCGTTGAAAGCAACGAAGAAATTTATATCAAAAGCGCATACCAAACATGTATTTAGAACGTTTAAAGAATTGATTTGAAAATTATCCAACGAGAACATATTGACACAAAAAAATGGGACGCATTGGTTTCCTCTTCTTCTGATAATTCAGTATTTTCAATGTCAACCTATTTAGATGCAGTGGCAGAAAATTGGTGTGTTTTAACAGATGATGATTATTCAAAGGGAATCGCAATGCCTTATACCGTTCGCTTGGGAATAAAAGTAGTTTACACACCTATTTTTGTGCGTTATTTAGAATGGTTTGGTAAGGAAACAATAAAGCAAGAAAGCATCAAATCCATTATTCAAAACGAATTTCAACAAGGACAATTAAGTACAACTGTCTGTTTCGAGAACAAGAAATCAGAAGATTTCATTTTTCAAATAAGTGAGAATCAAGACGAACAAGTGATCAATTCTCAAGCAAAACGTATGCTGTCAAAATTTGAAAAAGCGGGTTTTGCAATACATTTAGAAGCTGACGAAGAAGAAATTCTGAAAATCATCAAGGCAGAATTGCCTCAAAAAGTAAAATCTTTGAATGATAAATCACTCACAAGTTTAGAAGCATTGGTAAAGTCCTTGAAGAAGCATCACCTTTTGCAGGTTATTGCTGTGAAAAAAGAAGATACACTAGCAGGAGGTTTGTTTTTAGTTGAATTCAATCAATCACTCTTGTATTTAAAAGGTGCATTCACTCCTGAGTCTAAAAAAGAAGGTGCAATGTATGGCGTGATGCAATATGCAATTGAATTGGCAAAAGCACAAAATAAACGATTTGATTTTGGTGGCTCAAGAGTGGAAGGAGTTCGAAGGTTTAATGTAAATTTGGGGGGTAAAGATGTAACATATCATTCGTTTGAATGGGATAATTCACCACTTTGGTTTAAAATTTTGAAAAGAGCAAAAACAGCATGGAAAAGAAAGTAATTTTAATTACGGGCGCATCAGGCGGAATGGGGAAAGAAATCACCAAATGGTTCAATACAGATCAGTATAAATTGGTTTTGCATTATCACCTTCATCCTGTTGATTTAGAAGCTTCTGACTCCATTTTTCATGTTCAAGCTGATTTACGCGAAGAAAAGCAAATAACGGAGATGGTTGATGCTGCTCTTAAATATTTTGGTCGGATTGATATCCTAATCAACAATGCTGGAATTTCTAAAAGTGCGATGTCTTGGAAAACAGATTACGAAGCTTGGAAAGAGACACTTGCTATTAATTTAGACGCGCCATTCTTACTTTCAAAAGCGGTAATTCCAAGCATGCGGTCGAACAATTTTGGGAAAATCATTAATATTTCTTCGGTTGTTGCTCAAACAGGTGCCATTGGGACAGCTGCTTATGCTGCATCAAAAGCGGGATTAATTGGCTTAACGAAAACACTGTCAAAAGAATTGGCGCTCAACAATATAAGCGTAAATGCGCTGGCATTGGGTTATTTTAAAATTGGAATGATCGATGATGTTCCAAAAGAACTTCAAGAAACGATTATTCAAACGATTCCAAAAAAAGAACTTGGGAATCCATCTGCAGTATGTAAAACCATTGAATGGCTTATTTCAGATGAAGCAGCATATGTTACTGGACAAGTCATTAATTTAAATGGTGGAATGTACGTGTAACATCCGCTCAAATTCTTATTTTTGCTCATGTTTAGATTAAAAGCCAATACACCAAGATGGGTTATCATTCTCTTAGATTTGATGCTTTCTTTCTTCGCTTTAATCTTTGCTTATCTCATTCGCTTCGATTTAAAAGCAGATCGTAATTTAATCCAACAAGAATGGTTGATCCTATCGAAATCTATTCTCGTATTTTTCGTAGTAAAACTGCTTGTTTTTTATGTTTTTAAAATTCACAAAGGAATCGTTCGATATACATCAACTGAAGACATTCGCAGAATCTTTTTGGCTGTTTCAACAAGTTCTATCATTTATTTAATGCTGGGCTATTTGAGATATTCGCTATTTGATGGTTATTTCTTATTTCCAATGTCAGTATTGATAATGGAGTTTTTGGCTTGTTTGGTCTTAATGATTGGCTCTCGATTCACAGTAAAATTATTGTACCTTGAGTCTATAAAATCTAATCAAAAGGAAGAACGAATTTTAATTTATGGCGCAGGTGTTTCAGGTTTAATTACAAAAAAAACCATTGAGAAAGATGCTCGTTTGATGTATAAAATAGTCGGTTTCGTTGATGATAATAAGAAAATGGAAGGGACGCGTTTGGAAGGTGTATCCGTTACACATACTTCCAAATTGGAGCATATCATCAAAGAAGAAGCTATTACGACAGTCATCATGGCTATTCAAAAACCGGATGAAGACAACCGAAAAAAAATCGTTGAATTGTGTTTAGAATTGAATGTGAAAATTCAAAAAGTTCCGAACCTAAAAAGTTGGATCAACGGCGAATTTTCTACCAAACAAATTGCTAAAATCAACATTGAAGATTTATTGGGAAGAAAACCAATTATATTGAATGAGGATAAAATCTCAAGTGAATTGAAAGGTAAAATCATATTAGTTTCGGGTGCTGCGGGATCTATTGGTAGTGGAATGGTGCGACAAATAGCGAAATACAATCCAAAAAAAATTGTGTTATTGGATCAAGCTGAATCACCTTTGTATGATTTTCAAAATGAGTTATTATCCAACTTTCCTGATTTAAATTTTGAAGTTGTGATTGGTGACATTCGCAGTTATGAGCGAATGGAACGTCTTTTTGATTTTTTCAAACCAGATTATGTTTTTCACGCTGCAGCATACAAACACGTGCCTTTGATGGAAAGTAATCCTTCCGAAGCGGTATTAACGAATGTGAAAGGAACAAAAAACTTGGTTGATTTAGCCTTGAAGTTCAAGGTGAATAAATTTGTCATGATTTCAACGGATAAAGCGGTAAACCCAACGAATGTTATGGGAGCATCCAAACGCATCGCTGAAATTTATGCGCAGGCGGCAAATAACAAAGGAATTACAAGGTTTGTTACAACGCGTTTTGGAAATGTTCTTGGTTCGAATGGTTCTGTTATTCCATTGTTTCAGCGACAAATAGAGCAGGGTGGACCAATCACCGTTACAGACGAAAGAGTTACGCGTTTCTTCATGACAATTCCCGAGGCGTGTCAATTGGTATTGGATGCTGGAACGATGGGAGAAGGCGGTGAAATCTTTGTTTTTGACATGGGAGAATCTGTTAAAATTATTGATTTAGCAAAGAAAATGATTCAATTGAGTGGACTTGAATTAGGAAAAGACATTGAAATTAAAGTAACGGGATTGCGTCCTGGTGAAAAACTATACGAAGAATTATTAGCGGAGGAAGAAAATACCATCCAAACGCATCACCCATTAATATTGAAAGCGAAAATTCGCGAAGAAGAAGCTTCTCAAATACAAGAAATTGAATTGTTGATTCAGTTATTTGAATCGCAAAAGAATGATGAAATTGTAACCAAAATGAAACAAATTGTTCCTGAGTTTATTAGTAATAATTCAGATTACGAAAAACTCGATAAAAAATGATTGCACCAGCAAAGATTCAAGTACGCTTTTCAGATTTAGATGTCTTAGGACACGTTAACAACACAATTTACCTCAGTTATTTTGAAATGGCTCGTGTGCATTATTTCAAAGAATTGCTTGGTGAAGGGTGGGATTGGAACAAATTCGGAATCGTTTTAGCAAAAAATGAAGTAGAATACTATAAATCCGTTTTGTTGAATCACGAACCATTAATCACCATTTTCACGGAACATATTGGATCAAAAAGCTTTACATTGTGCTATGAATTGCATGTAAACAACGAATTGTTTGCCAAAGGAAAATCAGTGCAAGTTTGTTTCGATGCGTCTATTCAACAATCAATTCTTGTTCCCGATCAAATGCGGATGCAACTTGAAAGAATAATTCGGGAATAGTTTTTGCCATGAACCCAAAAAATAATAATAATATGAAAGCCTTACTTATTATTCTATTAATTACGACGAATTTATTTTCCGCTTTTAGCCAAATTCCAGTTGTTAAAAAAGACAATCCATGCGTTAAAACGAAAGGAGCAAAAGAACAACGTTACCTAGAATGGGAATGTGGTAAGTTGGCTGGTGTCGTTGATTGCAATGAGAAATTGACGTATGATGAAGATACAAAAACAATAATGAGTGGGAATATTGGAACACCTTTTACTGGAACGTGCGAATCATGTCACATGAATGGTTTATTGGAAAGACGAATCACTTTTGTGAACGGGAAGGAAAACGGTGATGATACGACATATTACAAGTCTGGTTGCCCGCAAGTAAAGAGAAATCATATTTTGGGAGTTGAATCAGGACAATGGTTTTACTATTACGACAGCACCAATTACATTGCTTGGGAAATGAATTATAACTTGGGTCAAAAACACGGGAAACAATTGTATTTAACGAAAGAAGGGGATACAACACGCATCGAATTCTATTCTAACGGTAAGTTGAACGGTGTAAAGAAAAGCTATTATCCGAAGTCTAAAATTGAAAAGGAAATCACTTATGTTCAAGGTTTAATGGAAGGTCCTTTCAAATCCTATAACCGAGAAGGCAAAATCATTCAAGAGCTTTCTTATAAACAAGGAAAGAAAAATGGTGAGTTGAAGTATTATTATGATGATGGAACATTATTGTCAGTTGAACATTGGAACATGGATGTTAAAGATGGTGAATTCAAAACCTTTTATTACGAAGGGAATCTCCAAAAAATGGAAAACTATAAAAAAGGAATTCCTGAAGGATGGTTTGAAGAAAAATGGCCAGATGATAAATTCAAACAACGAGCATTGTACAAAAAAGGAATAATTATCGAAGAACATCGCTTTGATGAACATGGAGTTGAAAACTATACGTTTGGTGTTGTAGCATCAGGGGGAAAAGAGGACGATGCCATGCCTAGTTCTAAAAAGAAAAAGAAGAAAAAGAAAGAAGATAAGGGTGGGAATTTAATTAAAATGGAATAAATGATCATCGCAATAATTGGAGGAGGAGCAGCAGGTTTTTTTGCTGCTCTTTCTGCTAAAAAACACTTTCCCGAATACACAGTAATTATTTTTGAAAAGTCAGCTAAAGTGCTTTCAAAAGTGAAAATTTCTGGCGGTGGCCGCTGCAATGTTACCAATGCGTGTTTCGATAACAAAGAATTAGCTAAACATTATCCAAGGGGCGAGAATAATCTACGGAAAGCGTTTGAGCAATTCAATGCGCAATCAACTGTAGATTGGTTTGAACAAAGAAATGTAGCTTTAAAAACTTATCCTGATAACTGTATTTTCCCACTTTCAAATGATTCTCAAACCATCATCGATTGTTTCACAAAAGAAGCAAGTACTTTGGGTGTTGAAATAAAATTCAACCAATCCATTACAGAAATTAACAGAACTGAAAATGGGTTTGAATTAAGTACAAGAGAAGCTAAATTTCAAGCAGATAAAGTAATTGTTACAACTGGCGGACATCCAAAGCGCTCAGGATTGGAATGGCTAGAACAATTAGGACACACCATCATTGAACCTGTTCCGTCGTTATTTACATTCAACATGCCGCAAGACCCAATTCGTGAATTAATGGGCAATGTTGTAGAAAATGCAACGGTCAAAGTGGAAGGAACCAAGTTGATTGGAAAAGGTCCATTACTTGTGACACATTGGGGCATGAGTGGTCCAGCCATCTTGCAACTTTCAGCTTGGGGAGCAAGAATTTTAGCTGACAAAGCCTATCAGTTTTCAGTTTTAGTGAATTGGTTGGATGATGAAAAGGACGAAGGATTAAGAGTGCATTTATCAAAAATCATCGAAGAACATGGTGGCAAAATGATTGGCAATTTAAATCCGTTTCCTATGACGAGTAGGTTGTGGAATTTCCTGTTAACCAAATCAGAAATTAATCCTGAAATGCGGTGGAAAGACCTCGGAAAAAACGTAACCAACAAACTCGTCAATACACTTATCAATGACCGTTATGTCGTGAGTGGAAAAACTACCTTCAAAGAAGAATTTGTCACAGCAGGAGGTATTTCGCTGCAAGATGTCAACTTCAAAACAATGGAAAGCAAAATAGTTCCAGGAATGTTCTTTGCCGGCGAAGTGTTGGACATTGACGGAATAACTGGTGGTTTCAACTTCCAAGCTGCATGGACTACAGGTTTTGTGGCAGGGAAAAGTGTTAGACTGTTATCAAGTGAATAGATGATTTCAAGTTGCGACCGCTTTAAAACCTTAAGCAAACGCTTCGAAAACATAAATATGGGGATGTGAAAGTAATTTCCTCAAATTTGATAAGAATAGTTTGGAAGAGTTTCTGCGCCTTTCAGCTGGATCAGCGGTAGAAAAAAAACAATTCCCGCAAATAACGCAGAAAAAAGCACAAAAGGGATTATCGTTATTAATTCTTTAAGCATGCGAGTAGATAGCTCAATACCAAATATTTAAGAATTAATTTAAAATCGGTTGGTAAACAAAAGTTAGTTTCCTCAAATTTGGTTAGTATAGTTTGGAAGAGTTTCTGCGCCTTTCAGCGGGATCAGCGGGAGAAAAAAAAACAATTCCCGCAAATAACGCAGAAAAATGCACTGAAGGATTTATCGTTATAGATTAAACATACGAGTAGTTAACTCATTAGGAATTATTTCACTCCTCCCGCTCCGCAAAAGCAATCACATGTCCATCTGGATCTGCAACATAAAAAGCGCTATCTCCCCAATTTCTGTTTTCCAAAGGACTTACCATTTGAACGTTTGAGTTCTTGATTCGTTCAAAATGGGTTGTTAAATCATCAATATACAGATACACTTCACAGCGCGGAATTCCAACAGCTTCAGAAGGATTGGGTAAAGTTGGTGTAATGATTCTTGCAATACTAGAATTCGGCATTAAACCAAGAATTACATTCGAATTTAATTCAAATTCAGTCATTCCAGTAACGTGTCGAACAGGCGCTTGATTCAATAAATCAGTGTAAAACGTTTTGCTAATTTCTTGATCTACGACATACAGTATAATGTGACTTGCGCCTATTTTCATCAAAGAACCATTGGTTTTGAAAAATGAATTTTTAAATCTTCGATGAAAGGTAGCAATTTTTCAAGTGTAACGTGCTCCATCACAACAATTTTATACCAGTCCGCAGCATGATGATTGTCTGGCACAAGGTTATATTGGTGTGCAATTTCTTTTGTCATACTTGAACTTCGAATTGTGACAATGTTAGAAGAAGGATTCCTGAAATAGTCAAGTTTCATCGCATCCAATTGTTCACACAACCAATCCGTTCGTTTTTGAAGTACAAATATTTTTTCAAACCAACCATTTGGACCATATTTCGAAAGAATCATCCAAACAGCTACAGCATTTGCGCCAGAACGACTTCCAATTAAGGTGCAATCTTCTCCTTCAACGTAACTTGCTTGTTTGGTTGTTGCATAATGAATAAAGCCTTTTCGAATCAGAAAAATCCCTGTTCCATAAGGTGCTTGAGCCATTTTATGTGCGTCTAACGTAACAGAAGAAACGTGTGGATTTGAAAAATTTAAATTGGTAGATTTATTCGCAAACGGGTAATAAAATCCTCCGTAGGCACCGTCAATATGCAATTTGAAATCTAAGTTGTTTTTGATTAAGGTATCTGTATAAAGATCAACATCATCAACAGAACCATACATTGTTGTCATCATGTTCGCAACAACAATAAAATACTTGATTCCTGCTGCTTTTGCTTTTTCTATTTGGTGTGCTAAATGAATTTCATCTAATTCTTTGGTAGTGTCAGCGGTTTCAACTTTGTAAATTGAAATCCCTAGAACATTGGATGCTTTGTCCATTGAATAGTGGCTATCTTTTGAACATAAAATAGCAATTTCACTGGAAGTAGCTTTTTTTTCTGTTTGAAAATAATTGCGATAAATCCAAATCGCTTGAAGATTAGCTTCTGTTCCTCCGGATGCTACATAACCATCAAATTGATCTTTTTCGCCTTGTAAAATATCTTCAGCACAAATTGCAATCATTTCTCGTTCTATCTCATGTGTTCCTTTAAAGAAACTTTCAGATTCACCAATTGTATGACAACCAATATGATTTGGATTTTGAACTAAAGCACTTAAAAAAGGCGCATCTTTTAAAAAGGATTTATCTTGAGAGAAAACTTTTTCGTCGAGGTACGAAGCGGGAATACCTAAGATTATTTCATTTGTATAATTCACGTTTTGAGACAGCGCATTAAAAACTGTTTCATTAATTTCTTCTTGCGAACGTTTAAGCCACTTCATACACTTTTTTATGCAAAAGTAGGCAGATTGATTTTTTTAAAGCCTGACCAAAGTCATGTTTGAGAATCTTTTATTGAATTCAACCATGCGATCCCTTTTTCATAAGATGAGAATACTTTATAGGGCAATTTAGGGCGATTAACGGCGTAATAAAAATCAGCTATAATCCGTTGAGCTAAATTATTGAAAACCACAGCGGAGGCAAGCGTAATACTGCTTTTTTCCAATTCTATTGCATTTTCTCTTGCTTCTTTTGTTACAGAAACAAATTCACCCCCTTCAAAAATAAAATAGGCTTTTTGTCCTAAGGTAATTTGATCATAAAGACCGACGAGAATATCTTGAAACTCAACTGTTATCTCAGTATTTGGCAAAAATACAACATGAACAATGCCATCATGACGCATAGCAACAATAACTTGCTCATGCACAATTTCACGAAGAATTTCTTCAGGTTGATTCATAGTGGTTCGATTGACTTTTTCCTTTTAAAAAAAAGTATCAATCAAATATAATAAAATAATTGAAAGGAAGAATTCTAATTATCAATTATCAATTGTCAGTTGTCAATTGTGAATCAGCTATTCTTTAAAAAGTAATTTAATAAGTCAGCAGTGGTAACAATTCCTTTTACTTCATTGTTTTCAGCGACAACCAATGAATGAAATTCACCTTTAGCTAACAAAGCTGTAGCTTCTTTTATGGAAGTGTTTTCAACAATTGTTACAGGATTAGATGACATGATATCTTTCACTTCGATTGTGTGGTAAACTTGTTCATTATCATCTAAAGAAGCTGTATGAATTGCCCGCATGAAATCAATCAAACTAACCATCCCAATTAATTTATTGTTTTCAATAACAGGAATATGGTGATGAAATTTTTGTTGTTCATAAATGTGCTTCAAATCAATTATTTTTTGATTTGGTTCTACGCATTTGACATTTGTTGTCATTAACGTTGCAATTGGAAAATCAAGATTCATTCTGCTAACTTTAATAATGATGGTTCAGAAAAAGTGTAAATAATGACTTTAATCATTTATTTCTTAATGCAAATATATTAATTTTACCTAACTTACAGAACCATATGAAAGCAAAAACATTATTAGAATTAGTTACACTATCATCTACTCTTTACACAATTTCAAAAGAGACTCATTTGATGGAAAAATTGACTGCGTTATCTGAACAGGGTAAAGATAAAATCAATGATTTCATGAAAGAATCTTTGGTTGATGCAGATGGAAATGAGATTGAGTTTATGGATAAACTTGTTTTGAAAGCGCATCAGGCAAAAGAGGAATTGGAAGCTAAAATAGGAGAAGTTGTTGCATCGTTTTACGAAAAAGTTAACATTGCACACACCGACCAGCTGAAAAACATGGAAATGCGCATTGATCAATTGAGTAAAGATTTAGCATTGGCCGAAGCGAGAATTAATCACCTTGAAAAAAACGATAAGTAGCGAATGGGGCTTTTCTCTTCATTGCGTGAACGCTATCGTTCTTTTGTAAGGTACAATCAGATTCTTAGGGTATTTGTTCGATATGGTTTTGAAGAAATCGTTTCTCACATGATTTCTTCTGGCAGATATAGTTTCATTAGAAGATTTATTCCAAAAACAACCAAAAAGAATGCTCAGAAATATACCAAATGGGAGAAAATGCGTTTGGTATGCGAAGAACTTGGACCTACCTTTATTAAATTCGGACAAATTTTAAGCAATAGACCTGATTTATTGCCAGCCGACTTAATTCTTCAATTTGAAAAGTTACAAGACAATGTTCCCCCTTTGGCGAGTCAAGTTGCCCAAGAAGTTGTTGAAAGTGAATTGAAAGGCTCTGTAGATGAGTTGTTCGCTTGGTTTGACCCAGAAGCATTTGCATCAGCATCAATGGCACAAGTGCATAAAGTTACCCTTAAAACAGGAGAGAAAATTGCACTAAAAATTCAACGCCCTGGAATTAAACAAATCATTCTAGAGGATATTAAAGTGATGTACACAGTAGCCGATGTTTTGGTAAAACGTATTCCTTCTTTAAAAAGTTTTGATCCGAAAGGATTGGTTAAAAGTTTTGAAGAAAGTATTTTAAAAGAATTGGATTTTATTCATGAATCAATTAATTTACAACGTTTTGCGAATTATGTAACTGAAGACAAAACCGATACAACAACTCATACAATTAAAGTCTATAAAACGTTTACAACGAGTAAGGTTTTGGCTCTCGAATTTGTGCAGGGTACGAAAGTTTCAAATATTGGACAATTGACAAGTTTAGGATTTGATTGTAAAAAAATAGCCAACAAACTTGCAACCTCCTATATTAAACAAGTGTTTAGATATGGGTTCTTTCATGCAGATCCGCATCCAGGAAATATTCTTGTTTTGTCTGATGGAGAAATCTGTTTCCTTGACTTTGGAATGATGGGTAGTATCATGGAGCGCGATATCGAAATGTTTGGACATCTATTCATTTCTGTAAAAGCCAGAGATGTAAAAGGAATCATTAAAGCATTACAACAAATGTCAGAGATCACAGTCATAAAAGACATGCGTGCTCTTGAATTTGATATTTATGAATTCGTAGAAAGTTATAGTGTTACCTCAATTCATCAAAATGAAATGAGTAATGTGTTAATGGAATTGAAAGACGTGATCGTTTTACATGGTTTAAAAGTTCCTCCTCATTTCTTTCTACTAGCAAGGTCAATGGTTACGATAGAAGGGGTTATTCATCACTTAGACCCAAAATTGGACATCTTAGAATTAGCGCGCCCATATCTTGTAGAATCAATAAAGAAAACATTTAATCCATTGAAATTGGGTAAAAAGATTCTGAACGGAATCTATGAATTTGGTGCGTATATGGAAGAGTTTCCTCAAGACTTGAAAAATGCAATACGCAAGATTAATAATGGAAAAATAATGGTGGATTTAACCCATAAAGGGATAGATCCGATGGTACATACAATCAATCGTGTTTCGAAGCAAATTATTACTGGATTAATCGTCGCAGGCCTAGTAATAGGTTCAATTCAATTGATTATCCATAAAGTTCCACCTTTCTGGGATGGAATTTCAGTATTAGGAATTGTCGGTCTTATTTTATCAGCTATTTTAACATATGGTATGCTAAAAGATTTAAGAAAAGGCGATCACGATAATTGGAAAGGTTGGGAAGAAGATTAAAAAAAAGCGCTATTTTGAAATAGCACTTTTTTTTAAGACTGTATAAAGGCTTTTTTGAAGTGTTTATATGCTAAAGACATTTCATCTTGCAAAATATCCAATTTATCATCTAAGTGTGTTTTTTCTTCAAATTTCTCTTTGAAATTCGAAATTGCTTCTTCAATTTTTTTCTTTCGAATATCGAATCCATCACTCAAACTTTGTTTTATAGGATCCAACTTTTCGGAAATAATTTCAAGTTTTAATTTTAGATTTTCCAACGCATTCAACAATTCAGCATAAACTTTGATAAAAGTGGGATTTGTTTTTATTTCAACTTGAACTTCGTGAATAGCAAAAAGAATTTTCTTTTTTTGATCTTCAAAAGTTTCTTTAGTTTCTGCTTTACCTAGTGCAAATTGTAATTGAAGATTTTGAAATTTCCCTTCTAATGTATGAAGCTGATTATTGCCTCGTATTGCCATTAATTTTGCTTCATGTAAATAAGAAGAAAATGATTTTTTTAATTCATTGTATTTTTCTAAGGCTTCCATTTTTCCCAAACTTGCCTGAAGTTGGAATTCCTCTAAGTCATTTGCAGCACTTCTCATTTTATCAACCAATTGATCTATAAAATGGATATTTTCTTTAATTTCCATAAGTTCACTTTTTACAATAAAATTAAGTTAAACTAGAAATCAGGTAATGATTTAAATCAGTATAAAATATGACAATTACTGTTTGTTGGGAATTTTCTTTTTGCGTTTCAAACTTTGGTAATCTAACCAGTATAATACTTTTATTGACAAACTATTTAAAGGTGCGTAATCAAACATAGAAGAGAGGTTAATAAAATAGGATTGATTGATATTTGAATCGTCAGAAAATATGGAATTCTTCCAAACAATGTTTATTTCACTCCCCGGTTGGAAAACCCAACGATAAACCATATCAATTGTAAAAGCATTAAAATTTGTATTGTAAACAGACACTCCATTTGCATCAAGTCCATCCAACGAATTTGGAATCAAAGTTCCATCTTGATTTAAATCAAAGAAGGAATCATAGGAAATTACTGATCTATAATGTCTCAATCGGAAGGTTATTCCCATTCTATTAGTGAGTGTATAACGAAAATTAATTGCATTTGTAGTATTTATTCTGTCTCTAGATCCAAAAACAACAGCACTAGAAGAAATTAAAGGTTCTCCAAATGCAACTGCGTAACCTTGGCTATTCATGGAGAAATTTTGTTCAAATTCATACACAAAAAACATTTTGTCACTTAAACGAAACCTAGGGCTTACGTTATAACCGTATTCTTGCCAATTCCCACGGTCAATTATTGAATAATTAATTCCTAAATCAAGGGCAAATTTCTTTTGGTAATTGGATGAAAACCAACCTCCAAAATCAATCCATTTTGGTCCAATAAAAAACATTCCTGCCGTACGTGGTTCAAAATAGTCGTAATTTTCAGTTATTCCACTATTCACTCTAATTCCTGCAGCATGGAATTTTTTCAATAGTATAAAGGCACTCCAATTTAAATAAGTTGCAGTATAAACGTTGGGCTTGTATAAACGATTGTAGGATAGACCCAAGTTAGTTGAAAATTGATTTAATTTCCAAAAAGGTTTGAAAATTCTATAAGACACAGATGCTTCAATAATCCGTTTATTATTATTTGAATTATAACCAAGATCATTTGGGTCATATGTATTTGATTCTTCAAAATAAGAACCTTGAAACACAAAATTCCCAGTTTGTTTTCCTGATGTTAAACCATAATTATAGCCTGTCTTCGTATTGGTTGAAAAGAATTTATTAGACAAAGTTGTTCTGCCTGAAACGAAGTATTTATTATCTGAGGTGTTAAGCTTTGTGTTTAAGCCTGTTACATTGGCGTCGTAAAAAACACCTTCTCTCATCACGTTCGTATTTGTTAAAGTAATGGAACTGTTGTTTTTTAAATTTTGGTCTAAAACAACGACATTGTAATTTGTTAAAGGTGAAGAGATAATTTGCCTTTCAGCACCAGTTATTGAATTCACAGCTGTTGCATTTTGTTCTGCTGTTAATCCATTAAAAACACCAATACCTAATCCTTTTTTTGTTCTTCCGGAAATTTTTGTTGCATTATATAATTTCGAGGAAGAAGGTGTATTTGTTAAATATTCACCTTCCGTCAAATTCGTACTTAAAACACTATAGGGTGATTGAATTCCGATTCGTCTTGAATAAAAAAGCCCAGACTTATTGAACAATTCAGTTCCTTCAGTGAAAAATTGCCTGTTCTCATTAAATTGAATTTCAAAAGGGCTTATATTCAATACTTTATTATCAAACACTACTTGCCCAAAATCAGGAACCAAAGTCATGTCTAAGGTGAAAGCCTCATTTAATCCAAGTTTTATATCCATTCCGCCGTTGAACGATCCAGACCAATTACTTTGTCCTGATACGTCGGAAGGGTAATGATCAGCATAAGCAGATAAATAGGGCATGAATGCGAGTCTTAAGGGCGGTTCAATATCTTTAATATCTGTAACAACACCACATTGAACAAGCCAATTATCTAAGTCAGGTTTTATGGGACTCCAAGTTGTCTCTTCCCTGTTTCGACTAATTTGTCTGTAAAAATTAATGCCCCAGTTTTGAACATCAACTTTAGGAAAACGGAAAGCAGAGTAGGGAATACGCATTTCTACTTCCCAACCATTTTCAGTTCGTTTAACAGCGCTGCTCCAAACCATATTCAGTTCAACACTTTCACCATAAGCAGACACTTTCGAGTCAAACTGAACCCCCATACTACTCACGCCGAAGGAAAAGCCATTCTGATCATCATTGTAGGTATCAAGGATTATTTGGAAATTATCAATATTGGCATTAAAATCATCTCTTTCAGATAATACATTTGAAATATGTTCAGCTTTGTCGTGGCAAATTGCAGCTACATAAATTGCACTTTTATCGTACATGATTTTAACCTCAGTTTGCTGTGTTGATGCTAAACCAGGCTGAGGTTTAAACTGTGTGAAATCCCGAATGGTTTGAGCATTTGCCCAATCAGTTTCAATAATTTGCCCATCAATGGTTATTTTTTCCACAGTAGAAAATGCGGCAATAGATTTCTGTCCAAACGAAGAGATAGAACAAAACAATAAACAAAATAAAAAGACTTTTTTTAACATTAAGAACAAATATAACGCTTTGAGAATTTTTAAAACTGAAAATTATATGAATGGTTATACGCGTATACCAATTACACAAACATCGTCTAATTGGTTAAGTTTTCCTTTCCAATTCTCAAAGAAAATTAGTGCTTGCTTCATCTTTAACTTAGTAATTTAAAAATGATTTTGTCAACCATTCTCTATGAATTGGGTGTGCAATACTGATTAATAATTTAGCTCTCTCTTGAATTGTTTTTCCATACAAATTGACTGCGCCATATTCGGTCACAACCCAATGAACATGAGCTCGAGTTGTCACTACTCCAGCACCATTTTTTAACGTAGGGACAATTTTTGATTCACCTTTATTTGTAATTGACGAAAGCGCTATTATTGGTTTCCCTCCTTCAGATAAAGATGCTCCGCGAATGAAATCCATCTGTCCTCCAACACCTGAAAATATTTTTGTACCAATCGAATCGGCGCATACTTGACCGCTTAAATCTATCTCAATTGCACTGTTAATTGCTGTTACTTTTGGGTTTTTCCGTATGATTTCAACGCTATTTACGTATGCGAAATCAAGCATCTTAACCATAGGATTATCATCAATGAAATCATATAACGCTTTAGAACCAATAGCAAAAGAACCAACAATAAAGTTTCTATATTTTGTTTTTTGAGAACCATTTATAACACCTGATTTTATAAGTGGCAAAATTCCATCGGAAAACATTTCTGAATGAATACCCAAATCTTTATGACCACCTAAACAAGATAATACTGCGTTTGGGATGGCTCCAATGCCCATTTGTAAAGTGGCACCATCTTCAACTAATTCAGAAATGTTTTTACCTATTAATAATTCATTATCCGTTAATGAATGGCAAACAATTTCAGGAAGTGGAACATCTTGTTCTGTTTTAAAATGAATTTTTGAAATATGGATAAATCCATCACCGTGTGTTCTCGGTACAAATTTATTTATTTGTGCGATGATGATTTTTGCAGTTTGAACAGCAGCTAGCGATATGTCTACTGAAGTTCCAAGAGAACAATAACCGTGTATATCAGGGGTTGAAACAGATATTATAGCAACATCTAATTGAATGCCACCAGATCGAAATAATGATGGTACCTCACTTAAAAAGACGGGAATATAACTTCCTCTGCCAGCTTGAATATTTTCACGCGTATTTTGTCCAACGAAAAATGGTTTAACAACGAACGATTCTGCCATTTCTTTTGCAGCATAAGGAGCATCGCCTTCCGTATGTATAGAATAAATACTTACGTTTTTTAATTCGGTATGTCTTTTTGAAAGTGCTTCAACAAGTTTTAATGGCGTTGCAGCAGCAGAATGTATGAAAACATGGTCATTCGATTTAACACATTTTACAGCATCATCTGGACTAAATGTCATTGGTTTTTTGTTTTAAATTTAGAAAAATAATTCCAAATTTAGAAAGAAAAATATTAAATATAACCTATCAAATCATACGTTTGATAACCAATAACTTCTTTCATCAAGTGGTTCCAATTTTCAAAATTACTGACGGAAGGAATGAAATACTGATCCCAGAAATAGTTTCTAGTTGGTCCTGTATATAAATCAGTAGAATACGTATCACATTTGAGTCCAGCTTTGTCAAAACAACCCTTTGCACGTTTCATGTGAGAACCTGAAGTAATTAATATAAATTTCGTGAAATGGGGATATGAACGGTTTAATAATTTCTTCGTTTCAACTGCATTTTCATATGTGTTGCGTGATTTTTCTTCAGTAATGATATCTATTTCAGGAATTCCCCATCCGATTAAAACTTCCTTCATCTGTTTTGCTTCATGCAATCCTCTATCTGTTATATATCCACTATCTCCACTGATGAGTATTTTTTTTATTTTCCCTTTGTGATAGAGTGTTATCGCTTGCCAGATTCTATCGCCTCCTCTTCGAATACTGATGACATTCAAATCCGTATTGTATTCTGCCATCCCGGTTAAAACAATCCCAACTTCAGCCTTTTTGACATCTGCTATTTTTTTACCAGGAACCTCCCAAAGCCTACAAAATTCAGAAAATATAAAGGTGTTGGTGAAAAACAAAAAAAGAATTAAAGCTGTCCATTTAAATCGTTTTCGACCTTTTTCTTTTTTCCATAGAAAGGCTCCAAAGACGGCAACAACCAACCAAGTAAAAGGAGATAATAAGAATAGTAAAGCTTTTGACAGAATAAAAAACATGGTACAAAAATAACTTCTTTGTTTGCATTTAATTGAATTTTATGATTGGATTACTTAAGAAGGGTTAATTTTGTGCTTAAAAAAAGAAAATAAATGGCGTGGCTTGAAGAGGTTTTTGGTATTAAGTATACGGATGTGAATCAGTTTCTAGTAAAAATTGGAACTAATTTATTGATGTGCATCGTCATCCTAATAGTAGGTTTTTGGTTGGCAAAAGTTATCTCAAGAGCATTAAGAAAAATATTAAGAAAAAGCAATACTGATGAAGGGTTAGTAACGTTTGCAACAAGCTTTATATCTATGGTTCTCAAGATTTTAGTTGTTGTTACTGCAATTAGTCAATTAGGCATAGAGATGACCTCTTTTGTCGCATTATTAGGAGCGGCGGGCTTGGCAATTGGTATGGCCTTTTCTGGGACACTCTCAAATTTTGCCGGAGGAATTATGATCCTGGTTTTGAAGCCTTTTAGAGTCGGTGATATAATCTTTACTCAAGGTGAAAAGGGTATTGTAAAAGAAATTCAAATCTTTAACACTTATTTATATACAACAGATAATAAAGTAATCATATTACCAAATGGACCTGTTGCAAATGGGAATATTATAAATTTCACTAAAGCCGATACGAGAAGAGTTGATTGGTTATTTAGTATTGCATATGGAGATGAATTTGAAAAAGCCAAAACATTACTTGAACAATTCATTAAAGAAGATGCTAGAATACTGTCTGATCCTGAATCATTTATCGGGATTCAATTACTTGCGAATTCATCAGTAAATATTACTGTTCAAGTGTGGGTTCAAACAGATGATGTAAATCCTGTGTTTTTTGAGATGAATGAAAGAGTTTACAATGAATTCGAAAAAGCTGGATTACACTTTCCTTACCCACAAATGGATGTGCATATAAAACCGAATGGAAATGTCTGATTTGAACGAGCATCCATTAATTATTGATTACATCTCACAAAATAATTTTGGTAGATTGTTGGGAATGAATTTCACTATTTTATCTCCGGGACATGTAGCATATTCAATAAGTATCAATCAATCACACTTGGCCACTCCCGTTGCTGTTCATGGTGGAGTTGTTGCTTCTTTATTGGATGCTACAGTTGGTGTTGGAGCTTTATCAGCAGTTTGCGAAGAAGGAAAGGTTGTTTCAACAGTAGAATTATCTATCTCTTATTTGTCCCCAGCTTTTTTATATGATGAGCTAATTGCAACATCTGAACTCGTGAAAATCGGTAAAAGATTGATTTTTATGGAGGCTAAAGTTGTCAACCAAAATGGTTTACTTTTAGCCAAAGCAACCGCAATTTTAAATTCATACCCTAAAGAAAAAGCTGGTTATTAATTCTCTTTTTCTAGAAGTCTAAAGTTTCGAAGTAAAATACATTACTTTTTTTTTCATTTCCGATTAAAGAGTGAGCGCATGCAAATGGCTATGCTTTTGCTGAATTAATTATTTTTAAAATAAACAGACCGACTAATCAGTCGATGTTAATTTTTATGTTATTTTTGACAAAAAAAGGAATGTTAGATAAGCGAACCAAATTAATGAACGCTGCAAAAGTGCTTTTTTCTGAAAATGGGTTTTATGCAACTCCAACGGCTAAAATTGCGAAAGAAGCAGGAGTCAGTAATGGAATTTTGTTTCATTATTTTCCAACAAAAGCAGATCTAATTCATGCCATGTATTATGATATAAAAGATCGAATTTTTAACTATTCAGTGAGTCAGATATACAAAGAAGCTACATTGAAAGAAAGTATTTATACACTTTGGCTAGCAGCTGTTGAGTGGAATCTAGAAAATTCTGAAGATTTTGAATTCATGTTACAATTTGAAAATTCACCCTATTTTTCAAATGAAATTGAGAAAAAACATAAATATGTCCAAATGAGTATAGAATTGGCGGAACAAGGTCGACTCCAAAATATTTTTAAAGATGTTGATCCTTTGCTTTTGTTTCAAACGATGTCATGCCTGGTCGAAACGAATGTGAAATTTCTAAAGTACAATCCAATATTTCAAAATGATGTGGGATTTAAAAATACGTTATTCGAAATAGCGTGGGATGCAATTAAAAAATAACTAACAATCTAAAAAAATAATAATAAATGAAAAATGTAGGATTAATAACTGGCGCTTCAAGTGGAATTGGAATGGAATTGGCAAAAATTCATGCATCAAAAGGGCGAGATTTAATTCTTGTCGCTCGACGAGTTGACGAACTAATGAAATTGAAAATTGAATTAGAAGCTTCGTTTAAAATTCACGTAGAAGTAATTCCAATGGATTTGATGAAAGAAAATGCAGCAGATTCCTTATTTCAACTTGTCAAAGAAAAAAATATTCAAGTTGATTACTTATTTAATAATGCTGGTTTAGGTGGTTATGGTAAGTTTCATGAGCGTGATTTGAAAAAAGAACGCGAAATGATTCAACTCAATGTTATAGCATTAACGGAACTAACTCATTTGTTTTTGCCTGAAATGATTCAAAGAAAATCAGGGAAAATTCTAAACACAGCAAGCACAGCCGGTTTTATGCCTGGACCAATGCAAACTGTTTATTTTGCTACAAAAGCATTTGTTGTTTCTTTTACTCAAGGAGTCGCTCAAGAGGTTTGTAACGATGGTGTAACCTTGACAGCGCTTTGTCCAGGACCCGTTCAAACAGAGTTTGAAAAAGCAGCTGGCATGGAAGGTAGTGGTTTATTCAAGTCTGCCGTCTCAGCTGAATCAACAGCGCTAAAAGGTTATAATGCAATGGAAAAAGGAAAATTAATTGCCATTTCAGATAGTACTTTGAAATTTGCTTTGAATTGGATTTTACCGTTTGCTCCAAGGAAGATGGTTCTGAAAATGGTTCAAAATCTACAAACAATTAAATAATTTAAAAATGGTGTTTCTCGGAACACTTTTTTTATACTTACTTTTGTAATCTTAAACGAAGAAAAAAATGCTGTTATTTTTAAATGACATTGCAGGTTCAGAAGTACTTGTGATTTTAGTTTTCATTCTCATGTTCTTTGGGTCAAAAAGTATCCCTGGTATTGCCCGTTCATTTGGTAAAACTATTCGTCAAATTAAAGAAGCGTCAAGCGATTTGCAGCATGAGATAAAAAAATCCGGTTTGGATATCAAAAAAGACCTGAATCTAACTGGTTTAATTGCTGAAACAAAGAATGATATTCAACAACCATTGGATCAATATGTTTCTGATTTGGACAATGCAATCGAATTTAAACCCAACCGAAACAGTCAAATTCCATCGACACCTGTTTTAGATATTGAGACACCTAGTGAGTCTGAACCGAAAATCGAAAATGACGAAATAAACTTAAAAGATTAAGTTATTTAAATTCAGTTAATTAAAAGAAGAATATCGTGTCAGATTTTGTTGTTTTTTCAAGATTTAAAATACGGCAATCTGTTTAATTGTGAGTTTCGTCTTGTCAATTACTTGTTTAGTCTTCAATAAAAAATAAATTTCGCCTTTCCTCTTTTTATACGTACCTTTGCACCCAATTTTAAAAATATATAATGACATTTGAGGAACTCGGGTTAAAGAGTGAGGTGCTGAAGTCGATAAAAGAACTGGGGTTTGAAGCACCGACTCCCATCCAAGAACAAGCAATTCCACACCTATTAGGTAAGGATAGCGATTTCGTTGGATTAGCTCAAACAGGAACAGGTAAGACCGCAGCGTTTGGTCTACCACTAGTGAACAACATTGAAAATCACGCAAAAACACCGCAAGGTTTAATAATTTGCCCAACGCGTGAACTCTGCTTGCAAATTGCAAAAGATCTGGAATCATACTCTAAATACTTAAAAGTTAGTATTGTAGCAGTATATGGAGGAACAGATATTCGTAAACAAATGTCTGACATTAAAAGAGGGGCATCTGTGATCGTTGCGACTCCAGGACGTTTGATGGATTTAATTAATAGAAAAGCTATTTCATTATCAGATGTAGAGTACGTTGTATTAGACGAAGCTGATGAAATGCTTAACATGGGATTCAAAGAAGATATCGATGCGATATTGGAAACGACTCCTGAAAAGAAAAATGTTTGGTTGTTTTCTGCAACAATGCCTGCTGAAGTAGCACGTATCGCAAAAACATACATGAACGACCCTCTAGAGGTTGCAATTGGACACAAAAACCAAAGTAACGAGAACATTGATCACATCTATTATGTTGTGAAAGAAAAAGATCGTTATGCTGCTGTTAAACGTCTAATTGACTTTAATCCTAATATATATGGTTTGATTTTTTGCCGTACACGTCAGGAGACTGGAAGTGTAGCAGATAAATTAGCGAAAGAAGGATATAATGCAGAACCGTTGCATGGAGATTTATCTCAAGTTCAACGTGACCGCGTTATGGATCGTTTCCGTAAAAAAGATTTACAAATATTAGTTGCAACGGATGTTGCAGCGCGTGGATTAGATATTGACAACATTACGCATGTTATCAATTATAATTTACCTGATGATATTGAAAATTATACGCACCGAAGCGGAAGAACAGCTCGTGCTGGACGTAAAGGTGAATCATTAGTTTTGGTTAACACCCGTGAAACAGGAAAAATTAGAGCTATTGAAAAACAAATGCGTACTACTTTCACTTTAGGTACGGTTCCTAATGCTGAAGAAATTTGTGAAATTCAATTGTTAAAATTAATTCACAAAGTGATTTCTACTGATGTTCGTGAAAAAGATATTCAAAAGTTCATGCCTACAATTATGGCTGAATTTGAGGCTCTTTCTAAAGAAGAAGTTATCAAACATTTTGTTTCAACTGAATTCAATCGTTTTATTGAATATTACGAAAGAGCAGGTGATTTGAATGCTTCAGCTTCGAAAGCAGATGATAGAAATGATGAGCGTCCAAATAGACGTGAGCGCAAAACGAATGAAACTGAAAGTGGTAAAACACGTTTCTTTGTTAGTATTGGTCGCCGTGATGGATTAAATCCTGGTGGTTTGCTTCGTTTGATTTGTGATGCAACTGGATTGAATTCTGGAAATGTTGGACGTATCGATATCATGACTTCTTATTCATTCTTTGAAGCTGACAATGAGTATTCTGACAATATCTTGAGTAAGGTAAATGGTGCAGAATATGAAGGGAATGCTGTGAGTATTGAAATCACAAAAGATAAACCTAGTGGCGGTGGAAATCGTGGCGGTGGTGAACGCAGTGGTGGTGATCGAAGAGGAGGAAATTCTTTTGGAGGTAAATTCCAAGGTAATAGAGATGGTGGAGCACGTCGTGGCGAAAGTGGCGGACGAAGTGAAGGTGGATACCGTGGTGGAAGCAGTTCAAACAGAAGTGACGATAGACCAAGACGTGAAAGTTCTGGTGGAAGTAGCCGAAGTGAAGGTGGATACAGAAGTGAAGGTAGAAGTGAAGGCGGAAACCGAAGCGAGGGAAGATCTGAAGGTGGATACCGAGGAGGAAATAGTTCATCACGTAGTGAAGGTTCAGGCCGTCGTGAAGGAGGAAGTAGTCGAGAAGGTGGAAGTAGCAGCTCTGGCGCTGGAAGTCGACCAAGAACTTTCGGAAAACCATTTAATAAAAAAGATTAATTAACTAGAATTCCTTAATTTATATGGAAATTAGAAATATCGCAATTATTGCACACGTTGACCACGGTAAGACTACCTTGGTAGATAAAATGATTGAAGCTGGAATGGTTTTGAATGAACGTGATCGTCCAACAGGAGATTTGATCATGGATAGTAACGATTTAGAGAGAGAACGTGGGATAACCATCGTTTCTAAAAACGTTTCTGTATCGTACAAAGGAACAAAAATCAACATTATTGATACTCCAGGTCACGCCGATTTCGGTGGTGAAGTTGAAAGAGTATTGAACATGGCTGATGGAGTATGTATACTAGTTGATGCTTTTGAAGGTCCAATGCCACAAACACGCTTCGTGCTTGGAAAAGCATTGTCTTTAGGATTAAAGCCTTTGTTAGTAATCAACAAAGTTGATAAGGACAACTGTACTCCTGAAGAAGTTCATGAAAAGGTATTTGATTTAATGTTTGAATTAGATGCAAGCGAAGAACAATTGGATTTCGCTACAATCTATGGTTCAGCAAAAAATGGTTGGATGTCAACAGATTGGAAACAACCAACAACTTCGATTATACCTTTATTAGATCAAATTTTAGAAACGTTCCCTCCTCGTATTATTGAGGAAGGAAATACACAAATGTTGATTACTTCGTTGGATTTTTCAACGTATGTTGGAAGAATTGCTATCGGTCGTTTAACCCGTGGCGAGGTAAAGGAAAATCAACAAGTGATTTTAGCTAAACGAGATGGAACGCAGGAAAAACATAGAATTAAAGAGATTTTTGTCTATGAAGGAACTGAACGTCTTAAAGTTACTGCTGTTCAAGCTGGAGATATTTGTGCAATAACAGGAATTGAAGGTTTTGAAATTGGAGATTGTATTTGTGATTTCGAAAATCCGGAACCACTTCCAACAATTCAATTGGATGAGCCAACAATGTCAATGCTTTTCTCAATCAATGATTCACCTTTCTTTGGTAAAGAAGGAAAATTTGTAACTTCTCGTCATATTCAAGAACGTTTACAAAAAGAATTAGAGAAAAACTTGGCAATGCGCGTTTCTGATACTGATAAAGCTGATAAATGGGTTGTTTTTGGTAGAGGTGTTCTTCACTTATCTGTTCTAATTGAAACAATGAGAAGAGAAGGATATGAATTGCAAGTTGGACAACCACAAGTTATCTTGAAAGAAATTGATGGTAAAAAATGTGAGCCAGTTGAAGAATTGACGATCGATTTACCAGAAGAATTTTCAGGAACGGCTGTTGAAGCTGTTACAAAGAGAAAAGGTGAAATGACCAACATGACTCCAAAAGGAGCTCGAATGATTATTTCATTCCAAATTCCATCAAGAGGAATTATTGGTTTAAGAAATTACTTATTGACTCAAACAGGTGGTGAAGCAATTATGACTCACCGTTTCTTAGAGTATCAGCCGTATAAAGGTGATATTCCTGGACGTCAAAATGGATCTTTGATCTCTTTAGAATTAGGTACTTCTATTCCTTTCTCAATGAATAATTTGCAAGATAGAGGTAAATTCTTTATCAACTCAAACGAAAGCATCTATGAAGGTCAAGTTATTGGTGAAAATTCACGTGCTGGAGATTTGTGTGTGAATGTTACTAAAACGAAAAAAATGAGTAACATGCGTTCTTCTGGAGCAGATGATAAAGTTCGTTTGGTTCCACCAAAAATCTTTAGTCTTGAAGAATGTTTAGAATACATTCAAGGAGACGAGTATGTAGAGGTTACTCCAGCAAGTTTGCGTATACGTAAAGTTTATTTGAAAGAAGCAGATCGCAAAAGATCAGGGAAATAATTTCCTATTAAAATAAAACAAAAGGCACCTTGTATCCGTTTTGGATGCAAGGTGTTTGTTTTTTGTTCAAAAAAAAAATACACGCTTATTAAAAGCAACATTAATTGTTGTAATTTAGAGTTATAAAGCAACCTTTATGTTTGACGACGAAGACGAAGATTATTTCGAAGGAAACCTAAGTGAAGATATTGAGCGTTTCGAAGCACATTTAAAAGGCGATACGATCGGTTTTTTAGACAGTGATCGGTTAGAGGCAATCATTGATCATTATTTAATAAATAGTCAATACGCTAAAGCCAAGACGTGCGCGGATCATGCAATTGCTCAATTTTCTTTCAATCCAGTATTCCATTTAAGAAAAGCGCAAGCAATTTCAGCAATGGGACAATTAAAAGAAGCATTAGGATTATTAGCTCAAATTGAAAAATGGGAAACTCCTTCTTGTGAGTTTTTGTTGACAAAAGCATCAATTTTTAGTCAATTACGAGATAGTAAAAATTCAATTAAATATTTCAAAGAAGCATTAATTCTATCTGAACCTGAGGATCGTGATGAAATCTATTTGGATCTTGCAATGGAATATGAAAACGCTAACGAATACAAAAAAGCCGTAGCCGTTTTAAGAGAAGCAATAATCTATAATCCACATAACGAAGGTGCCATTTATGAAATCGCATTTTGCTATGATCAGCTAGGTGAATATGAGATTTCAATTAAATGTTATTCAGATTTCATCGATGAAAACCCTTATTCATTTACAGCATGGTATAATTTGGGTAATGCATACTCTAAACTAGAAAATTTCGAGAAAGCCATTTGGGCTTATGAATATTGCGTTTTAATTAACGAAGATTTTGGACCAGTATATTTTAATTTAGGAAATGCTTTCTTGTCTCAAGAGAAGTATAATGAAGCAATTGAACATTTTAATAAATGCATAGAACTGGATGGTGAAGATGCAATGGCGCTTTGTTATATTGGTGAAGCTCATGAACAACTGAATGATTTGGAAGTTGCAAAGAAATTTTACCGAAGAAGTATTGAATTGGCCCCGCTTTTACCTGATGCCTGGTTAGGCCTTGGTATTATTGAAGATTTAGAAGGTCGAACAAAAGAAGGCTTAGTTTTATTGCATAAAGCTGCTGAATTAGACCCTGAAAACGCTGGTATATATCATGTTTTAGCTGGCGCTTATGAAAAATTGGATGATCTTAAACAAGCAGAAGAATATTACCTTTTATCACTCGCACTAGATTCTTCAGATGAAGAATGTTTGACTAATTATATCGAGCTTCTTTCTGAAACATCACTGATTAATACCTATAATTATCTTGTTGATTTCAACGAGATAATTGGGACAAATGATATTGGACCAGTATTAGAAGTGAATTTATTATGGTTGCTAGGAAGAAAGGAAGAAGCAATCACCAAATTTGCAGTATGTATAGCCAAAGACAGAAAAAAGGCAAAAGAAATTTTTGAAATAAATCCAAGCCTTATAAGTGTTCAAGAATTTGTACATTTGTCGGAAGAAACTTAACAATATGAATTTCGAATTACCTTATATACCTGAAAGAAGCGTTAAACCGCGAGAAAAGGGAGTGACAATGATGATGGATAAAGGCTTGAGTCTTAATGAGACAGCCGATTTTATCGCAGCTTCTGGTCATTTAACGGATCTAATCAAATTTGGATTTGGTACTGCTTATGTCACAAATGATTTACAAGCAAAAATTGATTTATACAAGGCTGCTGGAATAAATCCATATTTCGGAGGGACTTTGTTTGAAGCATTCTATGCACGCGGTAAATTTGAAGATTATCTTAGATTGTTAGATAAATATAAAGTTGGTACAGCTGAAATTTCTGATGGATCAATTATTATTGATCACGACGAAAAATGTGAGTTAATTCAAAGAATGGCTAAGAATTTTGTTGTTCTTTCTGAAGTAGGATCTAAAGACGCAGGAATCATGATTTCTCCAGCAAAATGGATTAAAATGATGAGTACTGAATTAGAAGCTGGAAGTTGGAAAGTTATAGCCGAAGGCAGAGAAGCAGGTAATGTTGGTGTGTTTAGACCAAATGGTACTGCACATACAATGCTAATCAATAGAATTATTGCTAAAGTTGCACCTGAAAAAATTCTTTGGGAAGCACCTCAAAAAAATCAACAAGTTTGGTTTATTAAACTTTTTGGCGCCGAAGTGAATCTAGGTAATATTGGTCCAAATGAAATGATTCCTTTAGAATGTTTGAGATTAGGATTGAGAGGCGATACTTTTTTCGATTTTTTACCGAAAGATTATGCTGAAAGATTAAAGCAGGTCAACGACGAAGAAGTAGAAGTTGAGGAAGAAGAAAACGAATGATTTTTAAAAAGCTAAAAGAATTAACTGGTCATTCTGCTGGTATTTATTCTTTGGCATTTGATGGTGATTTTCTTTATTCTGGAAGCGCAGATGGCTTTGTTACTAGGTGGGATATAACTCTAGGTATTCAAGATAAATTTGCAATTCGTTTCGATAATCCGGTTTATTCAATTTGTCTAATCAATGATAACCAACAATTAGTTGCAGGTCTGTCGAATGGTGATATGCATGTTTTTGATTTGGAAAGTCGTTTAGAAATAAAATATTTCACCCAACATACAAAGGCAATTTTTGCACTCTCCGAAAACCCATTTAAAAAACAATTTTACAGTGCAGATGCCGATGGGAATTTAGCAATTTGGAATGCAGAGACGTTGGATTTGCTGATTTATTTACCATTAGATTGTGGGAAAATAAGACGAATAAAATCTTCTTCGGATGGTACTTATTTCTCCCTTGTCGGACAAGATGGCTTTGTTAGAGTTTTTGACACTACTTTTTTTAACGAAATATCGAGTTTCATTGCGCATAAAAACGGTGCAACATCATTACTTTTTCATCCAAAAAATGACAGTCAAATTATTACAGGTGGAAAAGATGCACTTCTCAAAATTTGGGATTGGAAGACTGCTCAATTAATTCAAGAAATTCCAGCTCATAATTTTGTGATATACGATATTCTTTCAGTTGATAATGGAGATTCTATTGCTACTTGCAGCAGGGATAAATCAATTAAAATATGGAAATCAGAAGATTTTACATTTCAACAAAAGATTGATTTTAAATTTGCAGGACATCGCCATTCTGTCAATTGCCTTTTTGAATTAAATAGGAATATGTTTTGCTCAGGATCGGACGATAAGCGTATTCTTTTGTGGAAAAACTAATTATTACATTAGAATCCTTATTAAATTATCCAGCAATTAAGCAGCATAGGCTTCCAATTCTTTCTTTTTTTCAGGTTGGAATTTTTAAAATTATTTTATTTTTTCACGTTTAATTTCCGTATTTTGCTTGTCATAAACTACGCTATATGAAATTATTTTACTTTGCTATTTTATTTTTCCCATCAATATTATTATCACAAGTTGTTATAAATGAAGCTTCTAACGCTAACGGAACAACACTTATTCAGCCAGATGGCAGTCTTCCAGATTGGTTGGAATTGTACAATACAACAAGTTCTCCTATTAATATAAGTGGGTATGGTTTAAGTGATGATATAACGCAACCTTTGAAATGGATATTCCCTAGTTTTTCTCTTCCTGGTAATTCATATTTAACGGTATTAGCTTCTAAAAAATTACAAACTGCATATGTTAATCATTATGAAACGGCAGTAAATGCTAGTGATTCATGGAAATATATTATTCCAACAGCTAATTTAGCAAGCAATTGGAATACAATTCCTTTCTCTGATTTATCTTGGACAACAGCACCATTAGGAATAGGATACGCTGATGGCGATGATGCAACGACAATCGCAAATCCAACATCTTCCGTTTATGTAAGGAAAACATTTACTATTTCGGATATAAATGCTATTAGCTCTGCAATTCTAGACGTTGATTATGATGATGGTTTTGTAGCTTATTTAAATGGGATTGAAATTGCAAGAACGGGATTAGTTGGAACACCACCAAATTGGGATGAATATGCACCTGGACATGAAGCGCAATTGTACACAGGGGGTTTAATATCTTCATTCGCAATTGACAATATTGCTTTAATGGCAGCAATTCAAAACGGAACAAATGTTTTAGCGATTGAGGTGCACAATAATGCTGTAAATGGGTCTGATTTATCATTGATTCCATTTTTGACTTTTGGATTTAATCAAGGTACAACCTATTATACTGGAACAACGCATCCTTATTTTACCAACCCTGGTTCGGGAGGAATATTTGAAACGAATTTTACAATCAAATCTTCAGGAGAAACACTTTATTTAAGTAATCCAACTGGAGTTTTTATAGATTCTTTAGTTGTTCCTGATTTAAATCCAGACATGTCTGTAGGTAAATTAGTGGACGGTACACCAAATGCTATGCTATTTAATATACCAACGCCTGGAGCAACAAATAATGGCTCTGTAGGTTATGTTGGATTTGAAAATACACCAATTATTAATTTACCTGGTGGTTTTTACGCTACCGCAATGAATGTAAGTATAACGAATACTGCAGTTTCAGGAGGTCAATTAAGGTATACATTGGATGGAACAAATCCAATTTCGACATCCACTTTATATACTGGTCCTTTAAGTTTGAATACAAATACAGTTTTAAAAGTTAGATGTTTCTCAAGTACATTTAATCTTCTTCCAAGTGAAATGGCTGTTGAAACATTCTTTTTTCTCGAAGATTTCACATTGCCTGTTATCTCAATTTCAACAGATCCTGTTAATTTATATGGTGCTGCTGGAATTTTTGATAATTATAATACCGACTGGAGAAAACCATGTGTGATTGAATATTTTGATGAAGATGGACAGAAACAATTCGAATCTCGCGCATCCATTAAACCAGACGGCGGAGCAGGAGGAAGTCGCTCTAATCCGCAGCACAGTGTCACTATTGAACCAGCCCATAATCTTTATGGTGAAGGGAAAGCAATTCATTATCCATTGATTGATGAAAAAAGTTTTATTCATGATTTCGATGCTTTCTATTTAAGAAACGGAAGTAATTATTGGAATCAATATCCTCAAAAAGATGCAACCCTTATGCGAATTATGAGAGAATCTAATGCTAATTCGCAAGCTTATTCTCCTGTAATTGCTTTTGTTAATGGACAATATTTTGGAGTATATGAATTAAGAGAAAAAGCAAATGAAGGATATTTTGAGCAAAATTATGGGAATAACCCAGACAGTTTAGATTTACTTTCTGTTAGTTATTTCTATGGAGCAGGAATTCTTAGAACTGTTAAAGGTTCAGATACAGGTTTTTACAACATGAAAAATTTCATTACTTCATATAGTCCTGCAGCTCCGGATTACTTTGCGAAAACGAATGAGAAATTAGATTTATATAATTTTACAGATTATTTGTCGGCAGAAAATTGGTTTGCCAACTTTGATTGGGTTTACAATAACATGAAAATTGCAAGGTGTCAAACGGCGGGTAATAAATGGCGTTTTTTCTTACAAGATATGGAATTAGGTCTTGGCGGATGGAGTGATTTTAATTCAAATATTTTCGACTATTTCAGAAATAATAATCAACCGAATCCTTACTGGGAAATTTATAATGGATTAGTTCAAAATACCGAATTCAAGAATTATTTTGTGAATAGATATGCCGATTTGATGAACATGACATTTCAACCGGATTATTATACGCCTATCGTCGACTCAATGTATAACCAATTGCTGCCTGAGTTACCAAGACATTTTCAAACTTGGACTGGAAATGTTGCTGGTGGGATGGCAAACTATGCAAACATTCATACAGATTTGTTAAACCAATTTGCTAATAGAAATGCAGTTGTTCGCAGTCAAATTGTGACTGAATATGGATTAGCAGAATCAGTTGATGTCACATTGAATGTTTCACCTGCTGGCGCTGGATATATAAAAATATCTACAATTGTTCCAAATTCTCTGCCTTGGACAGGTGTTTATTTCGATGGTGTTCCTGTTCGAATTACTGCAGTTGCAAATCCAGGTTATACGTTCATGAATTGGCAAAATAACACGTGTATTCCTGCTGGAGATTTATTGAGTAGCAGTATACTTTTGAATATTCCAAATGATGACACATTTACCGCTCTATTCACTGGAACAGCAGAGCCATTAGCTGTTACAATTTCTGAAATTCATTACAATCCAGACATGACAATTGATGGAGGGAATTGGATTGAATTACATAATTATGGATCAACAGATTTAGATTTAACAAATTGGTCAGTGAAGTCAAAGAATTTTTGGGATAAATATAAATTTGGTGACCAACAAGTTATCCCAGCAGGCGGTTATTTAGTTGTTTGCCAAGATACAGCATCTTTTTCTGCAATTTATCCAACTGTGACTAATTTTGTTGGTGCAACTGGCTTTCCTTGGAGTAATAGTTATGACTCAATTCAAGTTTATAATGCTTTTAATCAAATTGTGTTAAATGCGATTTACCATGATAAGGCACCTTTCCCTGAATGCGCAGATGGTTGGGGTAGAACCTTGGAAAATAAATATACTCAAAGTATGCAACTTGATTCGAGCAGTTGGTATTGTGGTTGTATTGGTGGCTCTCCCGGTAAAGCTTATTCGCCATGTCAAGAGTCAATATCATTTTCTGAAGTCAACTATAATAGTATAGAGACGAATTACAGTACTGGTGATTGGGCTGAAATTAGAAATAATACAAATCAAGCTATAAATCTGAGTTTGTATACTTTCAAAGATTCTAAAAACGATCATATATACGAATTACCGAATGTGACAATCGAACCAGGAGGTTTCTGGGTAATGGGTAATGATCTTAATCGTTTTTCAGCGCGTCATGATATGGTAGAAAATGTTTCCGGGATCTTTGATTTTGGTTTAGCGAATAAAGATGTTTTAAGACTATTTGATGATCAAGGAATCCTCATTGCAAGTGTATTGTATAATTCTATAGAACCATGGCCAATAGCGCCTTCAAACAGCGATTATACGTTGGAATACAATTATATGAATGGATATATGGATCCAACTAGTTCAACTTCGTGGTTTGTTGGTTGTGAAGGAGGCTCACCGGGAAGAGCATATTCTCCTTGTCCAGTTTTACCGGATGATTTAAATGGATTCCTTTATCCAAATCCGACGAATGATTTTATTAATGTTGTGTTTAACAATGCAGACAATTCATCGAATAGCACTGACTTGCAAATTGTCGATTTAAATGGAAGGTTGGTTTATAAAGAGACAGTTTATGCAATTGAAGATACTGTTGGAAAAGAATTAGATGTGAATGCCTTTAGAAATGGGATGTATTTTATCCAAATAATTCAGGAAGGTAGAACCGTTCAATTGCCGTTTGTGAAGATATAATTATGTGATTATATTTTTTTGGTTTTTAAATAAATGTATTTTATATTTGTATATTATAAATATAAAATACAAATATGGCTACTTTCACGAGCACTCTTCCTGATGATTTATTGCATGTTCTTGCCGAAAAAGCAAAAGCACTGTCCATTCCAAAGAATAAATTAATCGAAAAAGCATTACGAATCTATTTAGATCAGTTGAATCGTGCGGCTTATGTAAAGTCATATAAACGATTAGCCGAAGATGCTGATATTCTTCAAATTGCTGAAGAAGGAATGGAAGATTACTTGAAGGATTTAGATATATGAAACAAGGTGAAATCTGGAATGCGAATCTGAATCCAATTCAAGGAAGTGAGCAAGCGGGATTTAGACCTGTTGTAATTATCAGTGGGAATTTAATGAATGATTTAACGAATTTGGTTGTTTGCTGCCCTCTGACTACAAAAATCAAAAATTATCATGGGAATGTTATTTTAGATCCAACTAAATTGAATGGTTTGGTTGTAAATTCAGAAATTCTAACATTTCATATTCGTTCAATTTCAAAGGATAGGTTGAAACAAAAAATAGGTAAAATATCGGCTTTAGAGTTGAAAGGAATTCAGAATTGTTTACTTGACATCTGGAAATATTAACGACAAGTTTATTCATTAATTTAATAATTGTCGGGAAGATGTGGGGAAAGAAAAAAGTCAAATCGTTTATTTACAACGATTTGACTTCTGAAAAAGTGCCCACGACTGGATTCGAACCAGCACACCACTGAAGGCACCAGCCCCTCAAGCTGGCATGTCTACCAATTTCACCACGTGGGCATTGCCGATTTTGTTGAATTGGGTTTGCAAATATAACCCATTTTGGAAGTTTTTGATTGAAAATTCTTTTACTTATCTAAAATTGTTCAGACTCTTGTTACTAAAAAAAATCAACTATCTTCGCAGTGATATGAAAGTAGTTTTCACATGCTGTTTTGTTTTAATTGTTCAATTGTGTTTTTCACAAGGAATATATCCTGAATTGACATCTAGAGTAGGTGATTATGAAACACCAATATTAGAGAAAAGAGTTGAAAACATATACCGTAATAAACTTAAAAGCAATCCAAAAGAAGAACTGAATCTTAAATTATGGAAACTATATATTTATGATTCACTTGGGATTACAGGCAAAGCGGATACGCTATCAATGGAATTGGTTAAGAGTGAGATTGCATATAAATACTTAGAATCCTCAAAAATTTTCGCACGACTTGGGAATATTGAAGTTGAAAATAATGAGTTCAAAAAAGCAATTTCTTATTATCATTTTGGGTTAAAAATTGGACGGAAATTCAAGGATGTTAAAACGATTGCCTCATTTCAAAGAATGATTGGTACCTCTTATTTGAAATTAGTCCAAAACAAAACGGCTGAACAATATTTAAGGGAATCACTCTCATCCTATAAATCAATAAATGATTCTTTGGGAATGGCAAATGCTTCTATTAGTCTTGGAAATGCAATGAAAACTCAAGAGAATCTAAAAGAAGGTATTAAATATTACCAAATGAGTCTTGATTTAGCAAAAAAGTTAAATAACCAACGATTAATAGCAGGTAATTATAATAATTTAGGAAGTATAGAACGCAGGCAAAAGAATTATAAAAAAGCATTGGATTATTTTTTCAAGGCTTTAGATATGAATTTAAAAAGCAATAATCAGCAATGGCAATCTTTCAATCTTCATAACATTGCAATGACATATGAAGATATGAAGCAATACAATCAAGCCATTGAGTTTTTTAAAAAATCAAATGATATAAAAATTGAGATCGGAGATTCTCTATCGCTTGTTTCTGGTTACGAAAGCTTAAGCTCAGCTTATGAGAAGGTGAATGATTTTGAAAATGCATATGAATTTTTAAAAATGCACATTAAATTAAAAGACACCTTGAATTTAGTGGAACAAGCTAATTTGTTAAAAACATTAGAAGCAAAATATCAATCTGCACAAAAGGAATCTGAAATATCTCACTTGAAAATGACAAATGAGTTAGAAGAAGTAAAACATCAAGGATTAGAAATGAAAGCTGAAAAAAATGCTAATCTTCTTTCACTTGCCATTTTTGCTGGATTGATATTGTTGGGAGGTGTAGGATTACTTTTAAAAGCTAATAAGTCTCGTCGTAAAGCTAATGATTTGTTGAATTCAAAAAATGAAATTATTGGTAGTGCAAACTCTGCATTGCAAAATGCTTTAAATGAACTTTCAGAGAAGAACAGGGAGATTATTGATAGTATTAATTATGCTACCTATATTCAACGGGCAACTTTACCGAATATCACACAACACACCTCTGATAAGTTGCAGTTTGAATTGTTTTTTGCTCCAAAAGACATTGTTAGTGGTGATTTTTATTTTTCGTATCAATTGTATAATCGATCTATTTTTGGCGTTGCTGATTGCACTGGACATGGCGTGCCTGGAGCGATGGTGTCATTAGTTGGGATGAATTCTTTGGAGAAAGTTATACGAGACGAAAAAAACATTGATACTGGAGAAATGGTTGAATCTTTAAATCAATATGTTTTGGAGAGTTTAGGTCATGGAAGTGAAGAAATTAATGATGGTATGGATTTGAGTTTCTGCCATTTAGATCATGAAAACAATTTATTACATTTCACAGGTGCAAATCACACAGCTTATATTATTCGTGAGAACACGATTGTTGATGAAAATATTTTTAATGAATATGTTCAACAAAAAGTTAGAACTGATTTATTGACTTTAATATCTTTGAATGGAACACGAAGACCTATTGGAAAATCTCATTCAATAATACCATTTAATGAAGTAATTTTCAAATTGCACAAAGGAGATCGCATTGTTTTGTTTTCTGATGGTTATGCTGATCAAATTGGTGGAGATTTCTCCAAAAAGTTAAAAAAAGGAGCCTTACTTGATTTTATTTTGAACTCTGGTAATTTGTCAGTTTCCAATCAATTAGATTTTATGAAATCCAATTTCAATTCTTGGAAAGGTAATCATGATCAAGTTGATGATGTGTGTATGTTGTTCGTCGATATTAAAAGTTGATTTCCTCTTCACTGAACCTCACATCTTCCATAAAAGCAAGTTTGACCATTTGACCTATTTCAATCGTGTAATACCCAAATTCTTCAGAAATCACACCAATCAATTGATAAATACCTTTTCCATAAAAAGGATATTTCCGTGCTGTTTCTGGGAAATGAACAGTGTCCAAAATATCGCCATTTCGATCGATAAATGTTCCGAAATACATCGGTTCACCTTTTCCAGTGCGTGATTGTTTTAACGCTACCAAATACCCATAAGTTGTAATTCGCAATCCTAGAAATTGATGAACTTCTTTTGATAACGTATGAATTGGAATTTCTTCTGCTAATAATTCAAAAGGATTACACAATGGAAATCCCAATAACTCCATCTGCTCAAAAGCTAACTCCAATGATGATTCTGTCAATGTGGGTAAATTGAATTCTTTTTGCTCTTGTTCAAATAAAAGAGGAACGATATTCTTTTCCTTTACTTTGTTATGATATAAATGCGCTTTCCACAACAACTCTTTCCTGTTTTCAGGGAAATCTCTTAAACCACCAATTCTGATAATCAGAACCAATTGTTCCAATGGAATAAATACACGTTTCACAAGGTCTTCAAAGTTCTTGAATTCCCCATAATTAATGCGCTCTTCCAGAACTGAGACAATGAGTTTGCTTTCAATTCCACTGACTAAAATAAAACCTAAAACGAGTTCTTTTCCATTCATTACACATTCATACGAGCCATTGTTTATGGATGGTGCAGTAATTATCGCTCCCCATGTCCTTGCTTCGTGGACATAGATTTCTGTGCGGTAATAACCTCCAAAATTATTAATTGTAGCCGTCATATACTCAAGTGGATAATACGCTTTTAAATATAAGCTCTGGTAACTTTCTACTGCGTAAGATGCAGAGTGTCCCTTGGAAAAAGCATATCCCGCAAAACTTTCAATTTGTCTCCAAATATCTGTTGTGAGTGCTTCTGTAAATCCTTTTACTTTGCAATTCCCAAAGAATGTTTGCCTTACTTTATCGAACTCTGCACGGGATCTAAATTTTCCTGACATTCCTCTGCGTAAGACATCTGCTTCAGCCAAGGATAAACCAGCAAAATGGTGCGCTACTTTTATGACATCTTCTTGATACACCATTACACCATACGTATCAGCCATAATCTCTTGCAAAATTGGATGTGCCTCTTTTCGTTTTTCAGGAAACCGGTGTCGCAAGATGTATTCCCGCATCATTCCTGATTGTGCAACGCCAGGGCGAATAATGGAACTCGCAGCAACTAACCCAAGATAGGTGTCTACTTGTAATTTCGTCATCAACATGCGCATGGCAGGAGATTCCACATAAAAACAACCAATTGCCTTTGCTGAACGTAGGATTTGTTTGATTTTTTCATCGTGTTTGAAATGGGCAACATCGTGAATGTCATGCGGTGGATTATCAGGTTGATTGTAAGCAATTATTTCGAGTGCATCATGGATTTTTCCCAAGCCGCGTTGACTTAGAATATCGAATTTAAACAAACCTACATCTTCCGCTTCTAACATTGAAAATTGCGTAGTTGCATAACCTTTTGGGGGAAGAAATGTTCCCGAATACCAAGAGATAGGTTTTTCACTAATTACAATTCCTCCTGCATGAACACTTAAATGGGAGGGAAGCCCGTTGATGTATTGACTGTATTTTAAGACTAATTGCGACAGTTGATCGAGTTGTGAAAAGTCGAATTTCCGTCTGCTTAACACATCAATTTCAGATTTTGGCAAACCGAAAACCTTCCCTAATTCCCTTACTGTTGCACGATATTGAAAAGTGTTGTACGTACAAAGTAACGCTGAATTTGGATAACGGTGGAAGATATAACGAGTCACATCATCTCGATCTCGCCACGAAAAATCGATATCAAAATCTGGTGGATTTTTACGGTATAAATTGATGAATCGTTCGAAATATAAATCTAATTCAAGTGGATCAACATCCGTGATACGTAACAAATAAGCGACAATACTGTTTGCACCACTTCCTCGTCCTACATAAAAATAACCTCTTGATCGGGCGTAAGAAGTAAAATCCCATGTGATTAGAAAATAGGACAGGTAATCTTTTTGAGCAATGATCTCAATCTCTTTTGCAATTCGGGATGTGATTTCTTCTGTCAAAACGGAATATCGATATGCGATTCCTTCTTGTGCTAATTGCTTGAGTAACGCTAAATCTTCAGTTTTACTTCCAGTGTATGTCGCAACATTTTGAGGAGTTGCTTCCTCTCCAAATTCAAAATGAACAGAGCAGGAGCGAAGTAGTTTCTTCGTGTTATCCAGTAATTGAGGAAAATCTTCAAATCGTTGTTCTACTTCTTTTGGTGAAATCAATTTTTCACTCTCAGCTGCTTGTTCTTCTTTTGGAAGTTTTGATAACAAGACATTCTGATCAATTGCACGAAGTAAACGGTGGGTGTTAAAATCCCTTTTGTTTCTGAAAAGCATCGTTTCAAAAGCAAGCATTTTTTCGAATGGAATTTTTCCTTTTTGCATTTTCAAGCGATTCAATTCAGCGAATTGAATTCCAATCCATTCATTTTCTGCTAGTTTCTTTGGTTGTTTGTTTTGTGGGTAGATTACAAAACAATTCCCCAAATGAGGAGGACGTTCTGGGAATTCTTTATGGCCGTGTAAATGGTAAGATAGAAATTGATTGGCTTCATGAAATCCACGATTGTTTTTCGCTATTAGGGTATAACAATGGTCCATCCCGTTTCGAATTTCTATTCCAACAACCGCAGGAATATTTAGTTGTTGTGCTTTGCGAACATAACTCAATGCGGCTGTTGTTGAGTTAATATCTGTCAGCGCAATATATTCGTAACCTATTTCTTTCGCCCATTGAATGAGTTCTTCCGGAGACAGGATTCCGTATTTGATGCTATAGTGTGATTTGTAAAACATTAGATTGAGAACTGAGAATTGAGAACGCTTCGCTGTGAGAATTGAGACTTGTTCAATTGAACTATTACCAATCTCAATTCTAAATAATAGATTGTTTCAAAAAACCAAATCGATGTTCTCTGTTCTATCAGCGAAGCGGTCGATGTTCTTTTTTAAGTTGTTTCAGCTCTTTTAAGTATAGAAATTCATATGTGGAGTGATTTCATAAATCCAATAATCATTTTTTCCACTTGATCTAATTCAGTAAGTATTTCTTCTGCTTTTTGCTGATCTATAATAGAAAATCTTTTTGCTAATTCAATTTGTGTACCTACCTCATAAGAAGAACCTAAGGATATTGAAAGGAAATACTTGAACTCTTTTTGACTTGCTCTGCTTGTCCCTTCTGCAATATTCGAAGGAATACTTACAGCCGCTCTTTGAAGTTGGCTTGTTAGGCCATATTTTTCCTCTTGTGGAAATTTTGCAGTTTCTCTGTACACCAATTCTACCAAATCCATTGATCGTTGCCAAATTTTTAAATTTTTGTGGTTATGCATATAATTTATTGTTTAATTAATTTCTACTACAATTTCGAGATATTTCCCAAAATCAAATCTCGGTTCTCGGTTCTCCCAGCGGAGCGGTCTCGAATCTCTCTTCTAAAGCCTTCGATTAGCCAACAACGGTGGCGGTTCTCCACTAAATGGATTATATCTTCCAATTGTTCGTGCATCTAAGCCAATAGCACGCATCACAGCACGATCGCCAAAGCGTTTACGAATGGTATCCATTGCGCCATAGAGTTCTGAATAACGTGTGCCGTCATCGAAAAGATTGAGTTGATGATTCCCTGAAACAAGTGAGCTGTAACGAATTCCAATCAATCGAACAAGTAGTCGACGATTGTATAAACGGTCAAATAATTCTGAAATAATCGGCATCAATTCATGATCGGCAGCGGTGTAAGGAACATGCTTTTGAAGTGTTTGAGTTTGAAAATCAGAATAGCGAATTTTAACTGTAAGACAAGCTGTTAATTTATCTCCTCGACGCAATTGGTACGCTAGATTTTCTGCCATTGCAGCCATGATTCCTTTGAGTTTAAAGACATCAATGGTGTCAATATCGAAAGTGCGTTCCGTTGAAATTGATTTTCGTTCGTTGTATTGTTCTACTGCTGAATTGTCAATTCCTTGGGCTTTTTTCCAAATTCCCACACCATTCTGACCCAATGCGCTTTCCATCATTTCGATAGGCATTTCTTGAATTGTTTCAATTTTTCTAACTCCTAAATTGCAAAGTGTTTGGTATGTTTTGAGTCCAACCATCGGAATCTTCCGAACAGATAATGGTCCTAAAAAACCTTTTTCCATTCCATAGTTAATCAGTAACTCATTGTTCGGTTTTGCTTCGCCTGTTGCAATTTTAGAAACAGTTTTGTTTTGCGATAAACCAAAGGAAATAGGTAATCCTGTTTCTCTAATTATTTTTTGACGCAACTCAGAGGCATATTTCATTGTCCCAAAAAACTTATCCATTCCAGAGAAATCCATGTAAAATTCATCAATGGAAGATTTCTCATAAACTGGCGCAGCCTCCCTTACAATATCCGTTACCATTTTGGAGTAATTGGTATAGGTATTCGTATTTCCTTTTATAATTATTGCTTCGGGACAACGCTCTCTCGCCATTTTCATCGGCATGGCAGAGTGAATACCAAACTTTCTGGCTTCGTAACTGCAAGAAGCAACTACACCACGATCACTGGTTCCACCAATAAGTATCGGTTTTCCATTCAATCGACTATCTAATAAGCGTTCACACGACACAAAAAATGTATCGAGATCCATGTGTACAATTGAGCGTAAATCAGCCATTATTCAACGTGTTAGTTAAATTTTATTGGACTGCATATCGTAACTATGTAAAAGCTCAAACAGTGATAATACTGCTTTAATTGTTTCCAATTATTTCATAAAAATACAGTTTAAAATCAATAAAAGATTAAAAAGTAATCAACAAAAGATTAAAAAGTAATCAACATTTAGTGCAAATAAAATACGTGAGAACGTAAGTTTTTTACGTTCAATGGAATGGATAGAAATAGCAAGAAAATAAATAGTTGTTTTTATTTCAATTCTGCCAAAGCAGTTTTGGTTCCAATTGTTCTAGTAATAAAATCTATTTCTAATTTTGGACTTCTAGCTGGCGAATATTCCCGGCCGTAAAAGATGATTTGCAGGTGCAGTTTATTCCATAATTCCCTTGGAAACGCTTTTTTCGCATCATTTTCAGTAACAACAACATTTTTCCCAGAGGTAATTCCCCAACGAGTGAGTAATCGATGAATGTGCGTGTCAACTGGAAACGCTGGAACTCCAAATGATTGAGACATAACAACAGAAGCTGTTTTGTGACCAACACCTGGAAACTCTTCTAATAGTTCCATGTTGTCCGGAACAATTCCCTCATATCGATCGATCAGAATCTGAGAAAGGTCATAAATTGCCTGAGATTTACGTGGAGAAAGTCCACAAGGTCGGATAATCATTCTAATCTCATCGACAGATAGCTTCACCATATCATACGGATTGTTCGCACGAGCAAATAGAATTGGCGTAATCTGATTCACACGAATGTCTGTGCACTGAGCAGATAACAATACCGAAATCAGCAAGGTGTATGAATCAGTATGATCCAAAGGAACTGGCGTTTCTGGATATAATTTTTCCAATTCATCAATAATATACTGCGCTTTTTCCTTCTTAGTCATGTCAAATTATTTTTACGCCTAAAATTAAAGTGATTTCTACTATTTAATTTCAGAAACATCCTTATTTTCGTTAGACGATGGATAAAAATACGGACTTTCCTCAATACCGAAAGCTTTCTAACGGCAAGACTTTTTATAAGATTCTCGATGATCGCAATTTCGAAGAAATTCAGCAAATGGGAAGCAAATTTATAAAGCACAAAATCGTTGCTGAACAATACCCAGAAATGCTTCGAATTAAAGATATGTTAGAATTACAAGAACCATTTATTTTATCAAGTGAAACAGAATACACAGAGAATTATGAATTATGACTGCCGCAGGCTGCACCGACCGAATGGGGAGGTAATTATGAATTATGAATGTAATGTGGTAAAGCCTATGTGTCCTATGTGCCTATGTGTTTCAAATTGAATTACGAATCACGAATCACGAATTCCAAATCTAACAGCATGAAAAAATATTATTCTATACTCATCATACTTTTAGTTCTTGCTTCCTGCACTTTGTCTGGTGATCAAGAGAAAAAACTGAATGAATCTTTGTCCGCATATCTGTTCTCAAGAAATGAATGCCGACTAGTAAATTACGTTGCATTTTCCTATCCAGAAATGGTAATTGCTTATAAATCGCAAGGAGATAGTGCATTTCAACGGGCCTTTGATTGCAATTTGGATAGTTTATATTTAGAGAATCCAACGCTGCGCCAAACAATCAAAGAAAACAATGAAATTCACGTGGAATATGAATTAGACGCTTACCATAAAGCAACGAATGAAGAATTGGAGGAGAAACATAAATTAGTCGCAATCTCAAGTGACAATGGTAAATCGTGGTTTTTTATTGATAAAGAAAACTACTTCAACACCAAACTTTTACCTAATTTGAAAAGATTATTGAAAAAATAACTTCAATTGATTATTTTTAACTCATGATAAAAATTATTGTCGGACTACTATTACTATTTCCATTAGTAAGCTTTTCTCAAGGATGGCTTCCAATGGGCGGAAGGTCAAATTCTATGGCCAACGCAACAGTAGCATTATCTGATCCTTGGTCGTATCACCATAATCCAGGAGCGCTAGCTGAAGTAGAAAAAATGTCAATAGGGGCTTGTTATGAAAACAGATTTTTATTGAAGGAATTGCAATCACAAGGCTTAGTTTATGTACAGCCACTAAAAACAGGTGTTTTATCTTTTGGTGCCCAATCATATGGGTATAATTTATACAGAACCTATCGAATCGGTGCTGGTTATAGTTTGAAATTGAGTGAGAAATTTTCGGCTGGTGTACAACTAAATTACCAAGGAATTCGCTTGTCGGAAAATTATGGATCTAAAAATACGGTAACAGCAGAATGTGGGATATTAGCAAAACTGACAGAAAATTGGAAAATTGGAGTAAGTGTTTTTAATCTAGGAAGAGCAAAACTTTCCGCTTATGAAGATGATCGATTTACAACGCTCATGCGCTTAGGGACAAGTTACTCGTTCTCCAAAAAAATTGTTGTAGCTGCAGAAATTGATAAAAATGTGGATTACAAAATGCGTTTTAAAGCAGGATTGGATTATCAAGTCGTGGAAAATTTCTTTTTTAGAGCTGGATTTGCAACACAACCTGTTGAAGTCACTTTTGGCTTTGGGTATAAATTTAAAGCTTTTCAATTGGATCTAGGAAGTGCTTATCACCAGCAATTGGGTTGGTCACCGCATTTTTCATTGACATATCAAGGGAAATAAGATTTGATCTATTTTCGACATATCATCATATTAAGTTGCTTATTTATAAGTTTTCAAGTCTTTTCTCAGGAGAAGAGTGAAGTAGTACAGCAACGTATCGAATTCATAGCAGAGCAATTGGAAACAGAAGAAATCGATTTAACCAACGTTGTTGAACAACTCAATTATTACTTTGATCATCCTTTAAACTTAAATGGGGCAACAGCAGAGGAATTAGAAGAATTAAATTTATTGTCGTCAGTCCAAATCAATGATCTATTACTTCATATAAAATTGTTTGGGAAATTAATTTCTGTTTACGAGCTTCAAAGTTTAGAATATTGGGATTTACAAACAATTCAATTGGTTTTACCATTTATTCGAGTCGACGATAAATTGGATAATCTACATGTTTCTTGGAAGGAAGCATTGAATCAAGGGAATTATGAAGCTTTTTTACGCTATCAGTCAACACCAGAAGCAAAAAATGGTTATTCGAATGTTTCTGATTCAATTCAACAAACGAGTAATTCCTATTATTATGGAAACTCAGACCATTATTATACGCGATTAAGATATAGTTATCGAACGAATATAAGTTTAGGAATTACGGGTGATAAAGATGCCGGTGAGCAATTTTTTAAAGGTGCTCAAAAAAATGGATTCGATTTTTATTCGGTTCATGCCTTTTTTAAAGGAGGGAAATACATACGAGCCATTGCTCTTGGAGATTATCAAATTCAAATTGGACAAGGGTTGAATTTATGGTCTGGATATGCTTTTGGTAAAACTGCTGATGTAACCAATATAAAAAAAACGGCTAATCCATTAAAACCATATACCTCAGTTGATGAAACACGATTTATGCGCGGTGCAGCGGTAGATGTTGGATACAAGTCGTTTTCTTTGACATCATTTGCATCTGTAAAAAAAGTCGATGCTTCAGTATTAGCCGATTCACTTTATGACGATTTGGAATTTGTAACAAGTATTAATTTAACTGGATTGCATCGAACGAATTCTGAAATTGCAAAGAAAAATGCATTAACAGAAAAAATCCTTGGTTCAAATTTACGCTATAGAAACAGAAATTTTCAATTCGGTGTCGCTGGAATTTTTCAAGGATATGATAAAGATTATAGCAAAGCAATACAACCATACAATCAGTTCGATTTTCGTGGCAAAAACATGTTCGCTTTAAGTGCTGATTATAGTTGGGTGATAAAAAACTTTAATTTCTTTGGGGAAACTTCTCGCTCTTCTTACAATGGTTCATGGGCAAATTTACACGGTGTTTTGTTTTCATTAGATTCTAGAGCATCGTTTAGTATTCTATACCGAAATTACCAAAGAGGATATCAAACATTGTATAATACAGGTTTCTCAGAAGGAAGTAATACGCAGAATGAAAGTGGTATTTATGCCGGTTTAAAATTGAAATTATCTTCTGCTTGGACTGTTAATAGTTATGTTGATTTATTCAAATTTCCTTGGATGAAATACCAAGTTGACGCACCATCAACTGGACATGAATTCATGATTCAACCATCTTATAAACCAAATAAGCAATTGGAAATATATGGACGTTACCGTGAACAGTTGAGACAAAAAAATAGCCGTGATTCAGATGGAACTGTTACACAAATTGAAGATGTTATTCAACGCAATTATCGTTTGAATGTCTCCTATGCAGTGAGTGAGTTTTTCACGATCAAAAGTAGAATTGAATACGTTACCATCAACCGAAAAAGTAATACGCCAGAAAAAGGCTTGATTATCAGTCAAGATGTATTATTCAAACCGAAAAATTTACCGTTTGATCTTGCATTGAGATATGTTTTGTTCGATACGGATAGTTACGATACGCGAATTTACTCCTACGAAAATAATGCGCTGTATGTATTTGCTGTTCCTTCCTATTATTATCAAGGAAGTAGAGCTTACGCAATGATTCGTTATTCATTCCTACGTCATTGTGATTTATGGGTACGATATGGCGTATTTATTTACAACAATCGTTCTTCCATTGGTTCAGGTGCCGAAGAAATTAGTGGTTCGAAAAAATCAGATGTTACGGTGCAATTGAGGGTGAAGTTTTGAATTAATTAAAATGTCATTTAGTATGTTAGGCCTTAATATAAGGCACAATTTTAATTGTCGAATTCGGGAATTTCGTAACTAAAATTTTTAAATTGTTAAATATTATATTTATTGTAAATATGACATCAATCATGAAAATTTAGTCTTATTCTGATTACTTTTGGCTTAATGTTAAGAAAGTTTATATCATTGATGCTTTTAATTACCATGTTGATTCATGCAGGTAGTCAGATTGTAATTGTGATAGATTATTTGGTGAACACAGATTTCATTACTGAGACATTTTGTATTAATAAGGAAAAACCTAAAATGAAATGTAACGGGAAGTGTCATCTTTCAAAACAACTTAAAAAAGACGAAGAGAAAAAATCAAAAGTTACATTTGAAATATCAGATATAATTCTTTTTTGTCAAAGTGATTCACCTGTTATAACTGCTAAAGAATTAGAATTTGAAATTGTTAAAAAAGAAGGATTCATTTATATAAAAAACCTTCTTAAAGCAAAAACACTTGCTGTTTTTCATCCTCCTGCCAGTTTTACTTAATTTATTGGTTTTCGAAATAATTAATTCGTCATTAATTATAATGATTTACGAATGTAGTTCTGTGCAATATATTTTATTGTCATGGATTAAGTATTATATAAAAAAAATTAAAATGAAAAATATTTTTTTAGCAATGTTTATTGCTTCAATTAGTTTAGTTTCTTGTAAAAAAGAAGAATTAAATCCAAATCCAACAGTTCCTATTGCTCCAGTAATTGTTAATTATACAACGTTAGGGACAGATACAACTGCAAATAATGAAATTGTAACACTTTATTCGCTAACATCCGAAATTAAAACTGGATACAATAAAACTTTTATTACAGTAAAGGATTTGAGTGGAATTGCGATTACGAATGCAACAGTAGTTTTTGAACCTCTTATGGATATGGGAATGATGCAACATGCTTCACCAGTAGAAAACCCTATTTATAATTCTGATATAGAGAAATATGAAGGTGTCGTTATTTATACAATGTCATCATTATCAGGTGTGTGGACTTTAGGTGTAAATGTGAATGGTAGTTCTGTTTCGTTTGGGATTACTGTTCTTGAGTCACCAACACAAGTAGTTAGATCTTTTACAGGAACTGATGGTGAAATATATATCATAACATTAGTTCCACCATCTACATGGAATGTTGGGATGAATGAATTGGAAATAATGATCAATAAAAAAACTTCAATGATGAGTTTTCCTGCGGATAATGATTTCACGGCTGTTCTAACACCTGAAATGGTTTCTATGGCGCATGGTTCTCCAAACAATATTAGTCCTGTTTTAGTAGGGAACGGACATTACAAAGGGACTGTAAATCTTACAATGACAGGTGATTGGAGATTGCATCTTGAGCTTTCAAAAGCTGGTGTTATTATTAATACAGATGCATATTTAGATATTTTATTCTGATAGAAATCAATATTTTTTTATTTAATAAAAAGTAAGTTGTCTCTATTATTTTGACAACTTACTTTTTAATTCAGTTAAAAACTCAAAAGTGGATAATCAAAATATATTAATTGTAATATCATTTTTATTTTCTGGATTTTCTTTCGCACAAGAAGATTCAACCTCACAAAAAAAAGAAATTCTTATTCAAGAGGTGAGAATTATTGGCGTGAAATTTAATGAAATAAAAACACCTGATTTACAGCAACAAACAGATAAAGTGCTTTCTGAGATTTCAGGAGTAACGCTTATTAAGAGGGGAAATTATGCACAAGAACCAACAATAAGAGGACTCAATTCTGGACAGTTAAGCTCAACACTTGATGGTATGCATATTTTTGGTGCTTGCACGGATAGAATGGATCCAATTAGTTCATACGTTGAACCAAATAATTTAAATAGTATTCAACTGAACTTAGGTCCAACCGAAGAGCAAAGTACAAATCAAGTTGGCGGTGGATTGAATTTTAAATTACTAAAAGCGATTCCTAATGCAGAAAAACTATTCAGCGGGAGAATTGGTGCAGGATTTGAAACGAATGCTTTAGCAATACAATCGCTTGGTTCTTTGCAATATAGTCGAAAAAAATGGGCTTTGAGTGTAAATGGAATTTTTCGAAAAGCGAATAATTATTATGCAGGTAATCGCGAACAAATTTTATTTTCTCAATACGAAAAATATAATGTTGGAGGAAGTTTTACTGCTCTTTTAGATAGCTTTAATATTATACATGTTGATTACTTGCAAGATAATGGGAAAGATATTGGATATCCCGCCTTGACGATGGATGTCTCATTTGCAAATGCAAAAATAATATCAATAGGACACGAATACAAAAAAGATAGTAATAGAATTTATAAAATGGAGAGTAAAGTATATTTAAATTTTATTGACCATGCAATGGATGATACAAAGCGTCCTCCAGAAACAGTTCCAATGCATATGGATATGCCAGGCACTTCAAGAACAGTTGGGTTTTATTCGGGAGGAAAATTAAGAGTATCACACAAACAATTTATTCAGTTTAAAATAACAGGGTTTCAAAATGATTTACATGCCGAAATGACAATGTATCCACCAATTGGTAAAGAAATGTTTATGCTGACAATTCCTGATGCAAGAAGAAGTGTAATCGGTCTAAGTGTTTCGGATAAACTCTATTTTGGTTCAAATATTAATTTATCGATAGGTGGTAGATTCGAATTTGTAAAATCAGAAATTACAACCTTATTAGGAAGACAAACACTGACAAGTTTTTATAATGGTAATCCTACAAAGACGAATTTACTGTATAATATTTTTATCCAATTTGAAGAAAAACTTGGAAAGAAAACAATGTTATATTTTGGAATTGCGAAAGCCTTAAGAAATCCTACTTTACAAGAAATGTATGGTTTTTATCTTTATAACAGAGTTGATGGACATGATTATTTGGGTAATCCTATGTTGAAGACAGAATCCTCTTGGAATGGCAATTTGGGAATGAAATATAAAACTTCTAAATGGAATCTGAATGGTCAAATATATTCATATTTCTTCAAAGATTACATAGCAGGAAGAGTATTAGCAGATTATAGTGTGATGACAATAGGTGGTAAGGGTGTAAAGGAGTATGTTAATTTACCTTCTGCAATTTTATACGGTTCTGAGTTTACTTTAGAATGGAAGCCAATTCATAAATTACTCATTCAAAGTATGAATTCTGTTTCTTATGCTAAAGATAATGATGGGGATGCATTACCATTTATTCCTCCCTTTAAAAGTATCAACGCAATAAGTTATGATTTAAAGGAAACAAATATAAAATTGGAATCAATCATTGGAGCTCAACAAAAACATGTTTAAACTGAAAAATATGTTGAAAAATTCACTCCATCTTTTTATGTGTTTAACATACGTGCGGCACGAAAATTTAAACTTGGAAAAACTAATTTAAATTGCAGTTTAAGTATTGAAAACATTCTAGATGCTGTATATTTTGAACATTTGGATGTAATGAAAATTAATAGACAAGGAAGGAATATAATTGCCCACTTAACATATAATTTTTGAATGAAGAAATCTATGTTAAATAATTATTCCTAAAACTCAATATCCAAATTAAACGTATTTTTCAGCGTGTGTAAATTCGGATTTTTTCTTGCCATGGCAGCAAATTTATCTTTTCCAGTCAGAAATTTTACTTCGTGTTCTGGGTTGTCATTGAGCTTAAAACTAATGTCGATTGAATAGTTTTTTAATTCCTTTCTAAAATATCCAACAAGTTCCAAAAGGTGAGGGGTAATCATATCGACTTGTGTTTGGTTGTCAACATCCATCACAAAGTGCGTTTCTTCCTTCTGAATTGGTTCACGCTTAATCATTGCGTTGTAGAAGGTTTCTAAACCACGTTCCTTCATTTCAAAAGCAAATCGACGCCAAAGCATTTTAATTTGATCGAATGTAAATGGATTTCTTGGAAGGTTTTCTTGCAGTTGTTCTGAACCAGATTTGTCATCTTCTTTTTTCTCCATCATTTTTTTGATAGAAAGAGAGGTAGTATGAAGATCAGCCGATGAAACAACAGTCAATTTTTTTTCTGGTTCAATTGGAATTGGTGCTTGTCGAACTGGAGGAGCAATCGGTTTAGGAACAGACGAAATTTTGTCTCTTAAATTTTGATTTGGAAAAGGAATTAAATCAACGGGATCCGTCAGGCATTTTTTTTTTCTTGCTCTTGTAATAAAGAACACAGTTGCATCAACGCCATTTCAACCAGTAAACGTTGGTTTTTTGATGACTTATAATCGACATCCGATTTACTCAACACGGCCAATGCACGTAAGATTAAATTACCGTCAACTTCTTTCGATTGATCGATGTATCGTTGTTCAATTGCATCACCAACTTCCAACAAGACAGCTGTTCGAATATCTTTACAAACCAATAAGTTTCTATAATGATCAGCCAAGCCAACAATGAAATTGTGACCGTCAAAACCTTTTTCGTAAATATCATTTAAAAGCAACAAAGATGATGGGATATCTTCTTTTTGCGCACTATCAACTATTCTAAAGTAATAATCGTAATCAAGAATGTTAAGGTTTTCAATAACACTTTTGTATGTTAAATTATTTCCAGTAAACGTAACGATTTGATCAAAAATAGACAATGCGTCACGCAATGCGCCATCTGCTTTTTGGGCAATCAAATGCAATGATTCAGGATCAGCAGTTATTGCTTCTTGCGTGGCAATGTACGCTAAATGATCAGCAATATCTTTTACTTTGATTCTGTTGAAATCAAAAATTTGACAACGAGAAAGAATCGTAGGAATTATTTTATATTTTTCAGTCGTTGCAAGAATAAAAATCGCATGTTTTGGTGGCTCTTCTAATGTTTTCAAGAAACCATTGAAGGCAGCATTTGAAAGCATGTGAACCTCATCAATGATGTAGATTTTATATTCTCCTAATTGTGGAGCGATACGAACTTGGTCAATTAGATTTCTAATATCCTCAATTCCATTATTCGAAGCAGCATCTAATTCATAAACATTAAGTGAAGCACCTTCATTAAAAGAAAGGCAAGAATCACATTGGTCGCATGCTTCAATCGATTCAGATCTGTTGAAGCAATTGATTGTTTTCGCTAGAATTCTAGCTGTCGTTGTTTTACCAACACCTCTTGATCCACAAAACAAAAATGATTGAGCTAAATGACCTGTTTTAATAGCGTTTTTTAAAGTAGACGTAATAGACTTTTGTCCCACAACCGTATCAAAGGTCTGGGGTCTATATTTTCTAGCTGAAACGACAAAATCACTCATGAATAACAAAGTTAAGGTATAGAAATCATTTTTCCATGTAAAATATCACATTGTTAAAAACTAAATTTTTTGATGAAAAATAAAGTGTTTTTATTAGAAGTGGATAAACATTTTTCTCTATTTTTAGGTAACTTATAATTATTCAATATGAAAAGAAAAATATTAGGATTTGCTGCAGTTGCACTTATTGTTGCTTCTTGTGGTGGTCCAGGAAAAGAAGAGTTTGATAAATCAGCTCAAACTATTTGTGATTGTATGAGTAAGAAAACTGCTGAAAGCGAAGCAGATACATCAAGTTTTAAAATTGACATGAGAGATTTAGATTTCTCTTTATGCGCTTTGGGTGTTGTGGGAGATGTTGATCCATTCGATGCTCAAATGGGAAAAGCACTTGAGGAAAAGTGTCCTGATTTGAAGCCTTTACATGATACATATGTAAAAAACTCAAAATAAGACTGTTGTAAAACCCATTACTCTTCGTTGCTTCTAAAAATTTAAAAGCCTCATTTACAAAGGTAAATTCCGGTATTAAATTTTAATTGCGCCTCAATTAATGAATTTTTCAATTGTCTTAAAAATAAAAAAAGCCGACCCATGATAAGTTCTGGGTCGGCTTTTGAATTAAATTAGTCTATTATCTCAATTGATTCAATAGAATCTCCTTCACGAATTTCGTCAACATTATCAATTCCCTCGATAACTTTTCCAAAACACGTATGGTTTCCATCTAAATGAGCTGTATTTTCTCTTGAATGACAAACGAAAAATTGAGAACCACCTGTATTTCTTCCAGAATGTGCCATTGAAAGTACGCCACGGTCATGGTATTGATTTCCGCCTTTCAATTCACAATCAATTTTGTAACCTGGTCCACCAGTTCCAGCCATACCTTTTTCACCATCACGTGAGTTAGGACAACCACCTTGAATAACAAAATTTGGAATTACACGGTGCCATTTCAACCCATTGTAAAATCCTTGTTTTGCTAATTTAGCAAAGTTTGCAGCTGCAATCGGTGCATCTTCTGTATATAAAGAAACCTTCATCGTTCCTTTATTCGTTTTAATTATTGCTTCCATTTTTCGATAATTTTTGACAAAGATACATTCTCTCTTTTAATTTGGTCAATTTTAAGAATTCTTGGAGTTAACATATTTAGATTAATTGAATGTTCGCTTGATTACCACAAAATATTTATGTCATGATTTTAAACAAAAATACATGCCATAAAGCTGTTTCCCCTTCGTTTTTAGCGCTGGATGTAATCCAGCGCTAAAAACATTTCACCCCTACAGGGTTTAAAATATTTGTTGTGGTAACATATAGCGAATTACTCAATGTTTAATTAGAAAACTCCGTAGGAGTGAAATGCTTGTAACGACGGATATAATCCGTCGTGTAAAATGTAGCTAAAAATCGTTTCTGGCGTGAGTTTTTGAATAAAAACCATGACAGAAACAATAATTATTAAAAAAATTATTTCAAATGCATGTGCCCTGAAGAATCCTTCCTTAAATTTGTACATGCAAAAATTCAATTTTCATAGACAACTTACTGAACTTTTTACCGATCAAGAGAATCAGTTGGCATATAACCAAGAACAATTATTGTCCTTTATCAATTTACCTTTTTCTATTAAGAACTTTGAAAAGCAAATTAAGCAAAAGAATGCATCTTTTACTGCTGAAAACCGTGGTGTTTTACACACTGAATTATTGAATAAATACAAGCAATATCCGCATTCGTCAAAAGTGAAAAACAATATTCAACTAATTCAAAACGATCATACTTTTACAATTACAACGGGTCATCAGCTTTCAATTGCAGCCGGACCAATGTATTTAATTTACAAAATCATTCATGTTATTCGATTAGCTGAAGAATTAAAGAAAGAATATCTTGAAAACAATTTTGTTCCAGTTTTTTGGATGGCATCTGAAGACCATGATTTTGAAGAAATTCAATCTGTTGAAATTTTCTCAAAGAATTTAAAATGGGATTCAGATCAAAAAGGTGCTGTTGGACGATTTGACTTAGAAGGTTTGGACTTAGTAAAAGCTGAAATTAGTTCTTTCTTTGATAATCAGCCCGAAAGTGAAGTTAAAGCAATATTGGATGAATATGACGGCAAGAATTTAAGTGAAGCGAATTTTAAATTGATTCACCGCTTATTTAATTCATTCGGTTTAATAATTATTGATGGTGATAATTCGAACTTAAAAAGAGCGTTCATTCCGGCAATTGAAAAGGAATTAACGACTCAGTTTTCTTTCAAAGCGCTTCACAAAACAAATGAGCAAATTCAAAAAGAAGGATTTAAATTACAAGTCAATGGTCGAGAAATCAATCTATTTTACTTGGCTAATCAATCACGCGAGCGAATTTTACATGTTGATAACGGGTTTTTTATTGAAGGAAAAGGAACGGTTTCACTTGAAGAATTGTTAAAAGAAGCAAATGAATATCCAGAACGGTTTTCTCCAAATGTTATATTGAGACCAGTTTATCAAGAAACAATTTTACCCAATTTATGCTATGTTGGTGGGATTGGTGAGATTTCCTATTGGTTGCAGCTTAAAGGTGTATTTGATGCGCTTGAATTGCCTTACCCAATGATTCAGGTTCGAACTTCAATTTTGTGGATTGATCCAATTCTATCAAAGAAAATTGAGAAAGTATCACTCGTTTTGGAGGATTTATTCAAAGATATTTCAAAAGTGAAAAAGTGGTATTTACAAGAATTTGCAGCAGATGAGGTAGATTTCACATCGCTTGATGTCAAGATTGATGTGTTAAAGGATTCTATTATTGATAAAATAATACAAATTGATGTGAATCTTGAACAATATGCTCAAGCAGAAGTAGTGAGATTAACGAAACAATTGGATGCTATCAAAGAAAAGCTGGTCAAAACAGTGAAACAGCGACATGACAGTGCAATGAAGACAATTGATCAAATTTATGATAAACTTTTTCCAAATGGTGGAATGCAAGAGCGGAATTTGAATTTGTTTTCACTTTGTTCAGATGGCAAAGTTGCTTCTAAATTAGAATATCTTTATAGCGCGATTGACCCGTTTGACCCAGATTTTATTATTATTCGAGAATAAGAAATAATTTCAATCACATTGCGTTTCTAGTACTACATTTGTTTTATGCGTTTAATTTTCTTTTTTCTTTTCATTAATCTAGTTTGCTTTTCTCAAGAAGTGAAAGTTATTGGACGCTGTATCGATAAAAGAAGCAATGGATTAGATCAAGTAAAGGTTATTGTAAATCACGATTCATTCAATCCTGTTTACACGAATAATAAAGGAATTTTTGAACTTTTTTTAAAGCCATTTGACACCTTGCAATTGACATTTGAAATTGCAGAATTTTCTGAATCAATTAGTTATAATGTAACAGAAAAACAAGTTCAATTTATTAATGATGTCAAATTCCCATTTATTCTTGAAAATACTGTTATTATTCGAGCGGAGAGAATAGATCCTTTTGAAATCCAAAAGCTTCCACTTGTTGATGTTCAAGCAATTCCTATGGGAGGAGTTGAAAGATATTTGGTTTATACGACGGCCGCAACTTCGAATAATGAATTAACATCCAATTACAATGTTCGTGGCGGAAATTATGATGAAAACCTTGTTTATGTGAATGGATTCCTTGTGTATAGGCCATTTTTAACGCGCAGTGGTCAACAAGAAGGTATGAGTTTTATTAATTCAGCGCTTGTTCAATCTATTCGCTTTTCGGGCGGTGGATTCAATGCCCAATACGGGGACAAATTGAGTTCTGTTTTAGATATTGATTACAAAACTCCTACAAAATTTAAGGCTTCAGCAATGGCTTCTTTATTGGGCGTGGAAACACATGTTGAACATAATCCTACAACTCGTTTCAATTATTTAATTGGTGCAAGATACCGCTCAAATGGCTATTTATTGAATTCATTGCCTACTAAAGGTGCTTATAATCCAGTTTTTTGGGACGCACAGTTCTTAACAAATTTTGCCATTACTGAAAAAATAACATGGTCGGTATTAGGCCATGTCTCTAGCAATAATTACCGTTTTACACCTCAGACATCTGAAACAGATTTTGGAACAGCCAACGAAGCATATTCGTTTAAAATATATTTTGACGGACAAGAGCAAACGAAGTTTCAAACAATGATGGGAGGAACATCGATTAAGGTTAAAGCGAATAAAAAAACGAATTTAGATTTTTATGCAACGGTTTTTAATACAGTAGAACGCGAATATTTTGATATTCAAGGGCAATATTACATCAATGAATTAGAAACGGATCCATCTAAAGAAACTTACGGCGATTCAATTGCTGTTCTTGGAATTGGAACATTTTTAAATCACGCGAGAAATAAATTGAATGCTACAATTTTTAATGCATACCATAATGGTCAGTTTACCATTAAAAGCAAATTTGTAAATGATGATAGAACCAAATTCCAAAGCGAAGTATTAAATTGGGGAGTAAGCTTTCAACATGACCAATTTCACGATGTCTTAAGTGAATGGCGAATGATCGATTCTGCTGGATATAGTTTACCGCAGAGTAATGATCATGTTGTTGAACTTTACGAAACAATAAAAAGTAAATTGAATTTACAATCCAATCGATTTACAGGTTTTATTCAGTTGAATTCTGTTTGGTCGAAAACAAAAAGAGATTTTATTGTAACATTAGAAGACAAATATAAAATCAATAAAAAGAAAGAAATAAGAATTGTAAGTGATACTATTTTTGAATCAAATTCGCGTTGGGCATTAAATGTTGGTACACGTGCAGGGTATACGACTGTAAATAATGAACTTTTTATAACGCCTAGAGCATCAGTTATATATTACCCAAGAGTTTATATGTTAAACAAAGGAAAAGTAACACGTCGTGACATGACCGTCCGACTAGCTTCAGGTATGTATTATCAACCGCCTTTTTACCGTGAATTCAGAACTTTTGATGGCCAATTAAATTTGAATGTTAAGTCACAGAAATCATTTCATGTGGTAGCTGGAACGGATGTTTATTTCAATTTATGGAATAGAGAAGTGCCTTTCAAATTTACGGCCGAAGCGTATTATAAATATTTGTGGGATGTAAATCCTTATGAAGTTGAAAATGTACGAACGCGTTATTATGCTGAAAATAATGCAATAGCCTATGCGTATGGTCTTGATTTAAACGTTCATGGTGAATTTGTTGAAGGAATTGAATCGTTTTTTAAAGTTGGGCTACTTTCTACTAAAGAAGATATTCTAAATGATTCGTACAAAGAATTTTATAACGCTGCAGGCGAAAAAATAATCTTTGGTTATAGTGAAGACCAAACGGTCGTTGATAGCGCAACTATTTTTCCAGGGTATGTTCCTCGTCCAACAGATCAAATGATCAATTTTGGCGCATTAGTGCAAGATAGAATGCCCGGATTTGAAAGCTTTAGTGTGCAAATGGGAATGCAATATGGTTCTTCTTTGCCGTATGGTCCGCCAGACAAAAATCGCTATAAAGATACACTTAGAATGAAATCGTATTTTAGAGTCGATATTGGAATGTCATATGATTTTCTTTATAAGAAGAAAAAGGAAAAAACGTTTTGGAATAAGAATTTCACAACTGCAATGTTATCTTTTGAAGTTTTTAATTTGCTGGGAATTAATAATGTTTTGTCCAAACAATGGATTCAAGATGTAGAAGGTAAATATTATGCAATTCCAAATTACTTAACCCAACGCAGGTTCAATTTAAAGATGATATTGAGGTTTTAGTGCTGTTGAAGCCAACGCATTAAAAATTTGTCATATACTTCATAATAAGGTTTTTCAACAGAGCTATTGTGAAAAATCATTTCTTTCGTTAAAAGTGCATCCATTCCTCTTGTAACTAATGAAGGTGTGCCAAGTGAATGGTTTTGAATAAAATCTTTTGCGTTTGGTTGGTGTAATTTTTCAACTTTTGCAATAGCTCTTAATAAACGCCATTGAGCTTCTGATAATAAATTTCGATATTGATAAAAAATGGATTCATTTATTTTTAAAATGTGAATAGCAACTTCGTGCGCATCTTTTATATCGTTATGTTTGAGATTTTTAGAAAATAATACATTGCAAAAAAATTGTGTGTAAAAAGTATGACATTTGGTCCATTCACAAATGAAATCAATACTTTCAGGAGTAATAGCTTTTTTTCGTTCCGTGAATTTGCTGTTTATGAATTCTGAATAAACAGTAGTTGGAATAAAATCTAGCTGCATATTAGAGCAACTTGCAAAAAACGGTCGTTTGCTCGAATTGAAAATCTCATGCATCATTTTCTGATTACTACCGCAGAAAATAAAAGAAGTATTTTTTAATTGCTGAATGTGCGTCCTTAATAGCGCTTCAGTATTTTTTTCAGGATACTCTAAAATTTGTTGAAATTCATCGATTGCAAATACAACCTTCAAATTCTGAGAGTCTAAAAAATTAAATAAGTAATTAATTGTTTTATTTTGCTGAATAGGGGATGCCTTAGCTAAACTGAGTGTTGGATTGCTTGAAAGTTCATCAAAGCTAATTGTTGGACGGAATTGTTGTATAAACGCTAGTAATTTCTTTCCTAATCTTTTGTTTGGCGGAAATATATTATAAATAGCTGTGGCTAATTGATTAGTAAAATCTTCTAATTTTTGAGTTGGAAGTATGTCAATATAGATACATATTGTATCTTTTTCTTCTGTTAATTGATTGAAAACATGTTGAATTAATCCAGTTTTACCGAGTCTTCGGATAGAAAATAGCGTTACATTTGTGCCATTTTCAACATAATCGATCAATTGTTGTGTTTCGCTTTTCCTGTCGCAAAAATGCTCCGGACCTTCATATAATGAAGTTATGAATGGATTAAACTCTTTTTTCATAGTCCAAATATACAATTTTTTCTTAAATTACACAAAATGTATTACACAAAATGTATTACACAAAATGTATAATTTATTTGTGTTTGAAAATTGTACTATTTATAATTTTAGCTTGACTGCAGCTTTATTTTAAAATTTGATATATTATTTGACTAGTCACATGATTACATCAAATTGAATTCAAATAATTAATAGTAATAAATCCGTTTTGATTCTTTTTGTTACTTTTCATTTAGAAGTGATTATAGCAATATGAAAACTTCTCTCTCCATTTTGACATTGATTCTTTTGATAAAAGGGTCTGTCGCAGCTCAAGTAAATATTAAAGTCAATATTCGTTTCAAGGATACCATTGTTGTCGATAAATATGTTCCCGATAATAATGGTTTTTCAAATTTAAAAATCAAAATGGACCCCGGTGAGTTTGAAATTAACAACCCAGAAATCATTCAAAAATTAAGCAATCAAACAATTGTTGGAGTTGATTTGGTTTATTCGGATTATCCTGTTGGGGATGACTTTTCAGAATTGAACCGCAATCGCATTTTAGAATTACACATGAATTTACCTGAAGCTTTTAATAGTACTATTATTAAATGGCAACTCGTGAAACAAACGGGAGTGGAACAAACAGGTAATATTCAAAATTATTTCCATGGCTTTGTTGTTTATTACAGACCAATGCTGACGTATCAATCTGAAAATGCTAGTATTACAGAGATAATTGAAGGAAAAAAACCACCACAAGATTCTACTGTATTAAAAGTTGTGAGTCGCAATAGTACTTGGAAAGATATGCTAGTTGTTTGCGATGTAACAGGAAGTATGTCGCCTTATACAGCGCAAATTTTACTTTGGATAAAAAGCAATCAAACGTTAAAAACTTTCAAACAAATTGTCTTTTTTAACGACAATGATGAAAAAAGCACCAACCAATTAATAACATCAGATCAATCTGGGATGTGGAGCATAGAATCCGGGAATTCGAAAAAAGTAATAGAAACCGCTTTCGAAGCAATGGAAAAGGGTGAGCATATTGAAAATGACCTGGAAGCGATTTGTTATGCGATAAAGAAATATCCTGAAAACAAACAGAATGTTGTTCTTATTGCGGATAATTGGGAAGACCCATGTGACATGGCACTTTTGAGTTTTCTTAAAAGTCAGAAAATCCCGATTAAAATAATTGTTTGCGGTGTGACAGATCGTATGAATACCTTGTATTTAGATATTGCCTACGCAACCGGAGGATCAATCCATACGATGGAACAAGATCTAATCGATGTTGCAAAAATAGGGGAGGGAAAAACGGTGAAATTGAATGGGATGAAGTTCAAAATGACAGGTGGAAAATTTGTTCAAATGTGATTTAAATTGAGCGATGGTTGAACTTTAGCTCAACTGTCGCTCGATTTTTTTACTTGAAAATAAACTATAAACCATTCGGCAAATGCTCAGGACATCGCTATAAGTTATAATCTATAAACTCCTCAATTCTCAATCCTCAGTTAACTTCATCTTCTCTTTCCTTCTAGTTTCCAGCGCATACAATTCGTCTCTCAATCTTGCAGCTTCAATGAAATCTAACTCTTTTGCCGCTTTTTCCATTTCTTTTCTAGTGAAAGTTGCTGCTTTTTCTAATTGTTCTATTGACATGAATTCTACAACTGGATCGGCTGCTAATGGAAGTGCTTCTGGATATTCGTAATTGACTTGACGCTTGTTCGGATTTCCATCTGCAACCGAAGTTGAATCCATTATTTTTTCTTTGGATTTATTCAGTGCAGTTGGAACCATCCCGTGATCTTCATTATACTTGATTTGCAAATTTCTTCTTCGAGCAGTTTCATCAATTGTTCGCTGCATCGATTTAGTCATCTTATCAGCATACATGATAACCATTCCGTTTACATTTCGCGCGGCTCTTCCTGTTGTTTGAACAAGGGAACGCTCATTTCTCAAAAAACCTTCTTTATCTGCATCTAAGATAGCAACGAGAGAAACTTCAGGCAAGTCAAGTCCTTCTCGCAATAAATTCACACCTATCAAAACGTGAAAAGTACCTAATCGCAATTGTCGCAGGATTTCAACACGTTCAATAGTATCTACTTCACTGTGAATGTAACGGCATAAAATCCCTAATTTATCAAGGTATTTCTGCAGTTCTTCCGCCATTCGCTTCGTTAAAGTAGTAACCAATGTTCGCTCATCTCGATCTATTCGAATGTGAATTTCTTCAATTAAATTGTCAATCTGATTCAAACTTGGTCGAACATCAATAATTGGATCTAAAAGTCCTGTTGGACGAATAACTTGCTCAACAATTATTCCTTCTGACTTTTCCATTTCGTAATCAGCTGGAGTGGCAGAAACATAAATGATTTGCTCTACCATTGATTCAAATTCATCAAACTTCAATGGACGATTATCTACTGCAGCTTGCAAGCGAAAACCATAATCTACTAGATTTATTTTCCGTGCTCTGTCACCGCCATACATCGCTCTAATTTGAGGAATCGTAACATGACTTTCATCAATGACCATTAAAAAGTCATCAGGGAAATAATCCAATAAACAGAAAGGACGTTCGCCCGGTTGACGTTGATCAAAATACCGTGAATAGTTTTCAATTCCCGAACAATAACCCAATTCTCGGATCATTTCTAAGTCATAATTCACCCTTTCTTCCAAGCGTTTTGCTTCCTCAATTTTTCCTTCTTTTCTGAAGTTTTCAACTTGAATTAACATATCTTCACCGATCATGTCAACAGCTTTACGTGTTGTCTCAGGACTAGACACAAAGATATTTGCAGGGTAAATATTGATGTCGTTGAAGGTTTCTATTTTGGCATTCGAAATTGGATCAATCGAAGAAATGGCTTCAATATCATCACCCCAAAATTCAATTCTAATTGCATAATCGGCATACGCCAAATGAATATCAACGGTGTCTCCTTTCACACGAAACATTCCACGTTTGAATTCAGCATTGGCACGTGAATATAAATTCTCAACTAACTTGAAAAGGAATTTGTTTCGCGATACTTTTTCACCAACTTTTAAGCTAATTATGCTGTTTGCAAATTCATTTGGATTACCAATTCCATAGATACAAGAAACAGACGCAATCACAATAACATCTCTTCTGCCAGATAAAAGCGCGGAGGATGCTGAAAGTCTTAATTTTTCGATTTCGTCATTAATCTGTAAGTCTTTTTCAATATATGTTCCCGTAACAGGCATGTACGCTTCGGGCTGATAATAATCATAATAGGACACAAAATATTCTACTGAATTTTCTGGAAAAAATTGCTTGAATTCACCATACAATTGAGCCGCTAAAGTTTTATTGTGTGATAAAATTAACGTTGGTCGGTTTACTTGTTGGATGACGTTCGCAATAGTAAATGTCTTACCACTGCCTGTCACACCAAGTAGCGTTTGATAAGGTTGTTCGGCATTTAAACCTTCAACTAATTGTCGAATTGCTTCTGGCTGATCACCGGTGGGCTGAAAGTCTGAAACAAGATGAAAATCCATGGATTTGTATTTCTAACAAAACTACTGAATTTATAGATGAAATGGTCTTTATAAAGAACAGAAAAACTATCTTTGTAATCCAAAAAAAAGTTAAATAAGATGATAGAACAATGGAATGAATTACTCTCTATGCTTTCTGAGAAACCATTGAATGCTATTTTTTTAATTTTAAGTATCCTTTTATTGGAAGTAATTTTATCCTTCGACAATGCGGCTGTTTTAGCAACAATGGTGAAGGATTTACCGAAAGAACAACAATCAAAAGCCTTGCGATATGGAATTGTAGGAGCTTATGTTTTTCGAGGAATCGCACTTGTTTTAGTAGAATCAATTTTAGAAATCTGGTGGTTAAAACCTCTTGGTGGTTTGTATTTAATTTGGATGGCATTCAGTTTCTTTAGCAAAAGTTCTGCGGCAGAAGCGAAAGAAACGGTTTCTGACACGAAGAAGAGTGTAATTTATCGATCAACAGTAGGTTTAGTCGGAGTATTTTGGTCAACTGTTTTGGCTGTTGAATTCATGGATATTGTATTTTCCATCGATAATATTTTTGCAGTAGTTTCCATGTCGAAAAACTATTTTATTATTTGTATTGGCGTTTTTATTGGAATTCTAGCAATGCGATATGTCGCGAAATCATTTGTTGTGCTAATGGAAAAATATGCGTTTCTCGAAAAGTCAGCATTTATTGTAATTGGAATTTTAGGATTGAAATTGTGCTTTTCAATGTTGGTTCATTTCAACCCAAATTACAAATGGATAGAATCTGAAGAGTTTGATTTATTTATTTCAGTACTTACCTTGATGATTTTTGTTCTGCCGATTGTGTCGGTTAAATTTTTCAAGAAGAAATAATATTCTCTTCTTCCCCAATATACTCTTTTCGTTTCGCTTGTTCCCTAAATCGATAATTTATTATTATGAGTAATCGTTATTATACCACAAAAAGTATTTACACCCCTTTAGGGGTTATATGTTTTTAGCGCTGGATGTAATCCAACGAAAAAAACATGAAATAATTCCCTTCATAAATTAAATATTATTTCCGAAAACTTAATTCGGAATTAGAATTTTGGTTATATATCTTTACGCAAAATAAAACACAATGAAATTTTATAATAATATCCTTGAAACAATTGGAAATACACCTCTTGTAAAATTAAATGTTGTAACCAAAGATGTAAAAGCAACTGTTTTAGCAAAGGTAGAAACAACCAACCCAGGAAATTCTGTGAAGGACCGAATGGCGATTAAAATGATTGAAGATGCTGAGAAAGCAGGATTTTTAAAACCGGGTGGAACAATCATTGAAGGTACTTCTGGTAATACAGGAATGGGCTTGGCATTGGGTTGTATCATAAAAGGATATAAATTAATTTGTGTTTTAAACGACAAACAATCCAAAGAAAAAATGGATATATTGAGAGCCGTAGGAGCAGAGGTAGTTGTTTGTCCAACGGCTGTTGAGCCAACTGATCCTCGTTCATATTATTCAGTTTCAAGAAGATTGGCAGAAGAAACGCCGAATTCTTGGTATGCGAATCAATACGATAATTTATCGAATAGAACAGCACATTATGAATCGACTGGACCTGAAATTTGGGAACAAACGGGCGGTAAGATTACTCATTTTGTTGTTGGTGTTGGAACTGGTGGGACTATATCTGGTGTTGGGAAGTATTTGAAAGAGAAAAATCCAAATATTAAGATTTGGGGAATTGATACCTATGGTTCAGTTTTTAAAAAATACAAGGAAACAGGAATTTTTGATGAAAATGAGATTTACCCATATATCACTGAAGGAATTGGTGAAGATATTCTTCCTGAAAATGTAGATTTTGATGTGATTGATTTATTCGAAAAAGTAACAGATAAAGATGCTGCTGTTTATACGAGAAAAATTGCACGTGAAGAAGGAATTTTCGTTGGAAATTCAGCTGGTTCTGCAATTAAAGGATTGCTTCAATTAAAGGATCAATTAACAGAAGATGATGTTGTTGTCGTATTGTTTCACGATCATGGTAGTCGCTATGTTGGAAAGATGTTCAACGATGATTGGATGCGTGAAAGAGGGTTTTTAGATGAAGAATTTAAAACTGCAGGAGAATTAGTTGCTCAGCATAGAAATACACCTTTAGTTACAGTTTATGCGGAAGAACTTGTTTCACATGCAATTGCTGCGATGCGCAAATTTTCTATCTCACAAATTCCAGTTATGAAAGATGGGAAATTTGTTGGATCTATTGATGAAAGCGATGTTTACCAAGTATTAGTAGAAAATCCTGAATTAAGAAATGCGGCAATTTCCACAATAATGAAAGCTCCTTTCCCAACCGTTAAGGCAGCAACTCATTTGGATGAATTGTGTAAATTAATAAACAAAAATACGCCAGCGGTATTGGTTGAAATGCCAGAAGGTGGACATCATATTGTGACACGTTATGATATAATTTCTGCAATGTCTTAATGGCAAAACAGTTCACAGATCAAATGAATAATACAATCCGACTGGAAGAAATTCCAAGTCGGATTGTTTCTTTAGTGCCTTCTCAAACAGAATTGTTGTATGATTTGGGATTGGGAGACAAAGTTGTTGGAATAACAAAATTTTGCATTCATCCAGAAAGTTGGTTCAAAAATAGAACACGAGTAGGAGGAACCAAACAACTCAATATTGATGTGATTCATTCTTTGAAACCAGACCTAATTATCGGAAACAAAGAAGAAAACACGAAAGAAGATATTGAATTATTGCAAAAGATTGCACCTGTTTGGATGAGTGATATTTCAACCTTGGATGAAGCGTATGAAATGATAAATCAGATTGGTGATTTGACAAACGCTAGTAGTATTTCGGATCAAATTGTTACAGAAATTAAACGAGAATTCTCAAAAATACCAACTTCTAGTTCTAATAAAAGTGTACTTTATTTTATTTGGAAAAACCCTTATTTTGTAGCTGGAACAAATACATTTATTAATTCAATAATAAGCGAGTTAGGATTCGAAAACTTTTGTCGAGAAGAACGTTATCCGGAAGTGAAAAATGAGGGTGATAATTCTCCAGACTATATTTTCTTGAGTTCAGAGCCATATCCTTTTAAAAAAGAAGATGTCGTTGAAATTGAAGAGCAATATCCTCAGTCAAAAGTTGTGATTATTGATGGTGAGATGTTTTCTTGGTACGGCTCAAGATTGAAATATGCGCCTAACTATTTTATCAAATTAATTCAACAATTGACCAACAAGTAAAAATTTAATTAGCTCATTCATTGGATAATGATCTTTTGTGAATTTTAATTTTCCTTTTATATCAACATTGTTTTTAGTTTTCTTAACAAAACTCAAATTTAATGATTCGGTGTGCTTTGCTAAATTTTTACTTGCACTATAAATTGGCATCATTTCCAGAAATGCAGTCATCATTCCTCCTCCTTTGATGGTCGTTAGCGCTTTTAAATTTCCTTCAATCTTAACTACTTCATTCGAATTCACTGTTTTGAAAGTGGGGTTTTCAGTTATTCCAATGTAAATTGATTTTGAATTAATTTGTTTAAAAAATAATTTTTCTTCTTGAAAAGAGATGTGATTTTTTTGAAGTGAATAATCTAAATACGTAATTAATTCTGGCGAAGAAAGAAGTTCTTGAATAGAGAAATCTTTGTTAAACTGGATCACTAATTCGATTTGAGGAATTACAAAAAATCCGGAAGAATGATTAATTATCTTTGTTTCAATGAGGTTCAATGAAATGGTATTAATTGAAGGAAGTGTAAGCGAAAATTGTTTCAACCATCCATTGAGTGAATCAACAAGAACGGTCGGGATAATTGTACTTGAAAAATGAATTCCTTTAGGTTCAATTATTTTCGTTAATGGGTTAATTGCAGTTGTATTTTTTGAATTGAGATCAAGTTTGCCAGAAAGAAATAAACTATTTTCTTGTAATTCAAACAAAACCGTGGATTTTCCAAAATAGGTAGATTCTCCAAAGTTGCTGCTTTTTGAATACGTTTCAATAAATTTCCCAGGCCCATGATGAGCAATGAATTTTACTGACGCATTATTAGAACTTGTTTTTACAATGTTATCTGCAATTTTTTTTAATTCTGAAATTGGAATTTGATCTTTGAAGCTGGAATAATTAAAAATCACACCTACATCATTGTGACAGGAAAAAACACTTTTTGAACCATTCAAATTTTTGTTAAAAAGACGCTCGTTATTAACATTGACAAGAATTCCTTGTATAAATGTATTTTTAAATGGTAGTTCAAACACAACAATATCTGATAAATAATCAATACCATAGTTCTTGAATTGACCTTCATTTTTCAGATTTTTTGAGATCGATTGCTGTAACAAGGAAATAACAACTTCATCTTTTGATTCTAAGAAAATGGAAAAAAGTGTTTTTTCGGCTAATTCTCGCCCATCAATTCGTAATGCAAAACTTGCATTATCAGGGATGTGTAGCGTGTTGTTGTTTGCGTTTTTTGCTAAAATTGCTTGATTGAAAAAGAGAAAAAGCCAAGCGAAAACTAGTAGAACAATAATTGATAAGAATTGGAAAAAGCTTTTTCTAAAATACATGAGGTAAAAGTAAAAGTATTTGTTTAATACTTAACTTTGCGTATGAAATATTTAGTGCGCTTTCTTTTAAAATTATTCGGTTGGAAAATAGACCAACATTCTCCTGAAGGAATTGATAAATGTGTAATAGTTGTTGGTCCGCATACCTCAAACTGGGATTTTATTATTGGTAGAATGGCTTTTGTGATGTATGGCTTAAAACCAAAAATATTAATTAAAAAAGAATTGTTTTTTCCACCATTAGGTTGGTTGATGAGAGCAATTGGTGGTATTCCAGTTGATAGAAAGAAAAATAACAACATTACAGATTTGGCTGTAAAGCTCTTCAATGAAAATGAGAAATTATATATGGTTTTTACTCCTGAAGGAACGAGAAGCTATAATCCAAATTGGAAAAAAGGATTTTATTATATTGCTATAAAAGCTAAAGTGCCTGTTTATATCTGTTACATGGATTATCAAAAGAAAATTGGTGGATTTCACAGTATTTTCCATCCGACAGGGAATGTTGATGCAGATATTGCATACATAAAAAGTGTAATGGGACAATTTAAAGGAAGATTTCCTGAAAATGGAGTTTACTGATTTTTTTTAATTTCACCCGTCTTTTTATCGTAACCATAAGGGCAATGTTTACAGCCACTTTTGCAACAATAACCTCTTTTTAAATGATATTTTTCAGTAAAAACAACATATCCTTCAGGACTCAAGTAATAATCTTCTTCAGTTAATTGTGATTTTTTTGAAAAGCCTGACATATCATTTTCCATATAACAAAGTTACCAATTTTATAAACGACTCAATTCAGAATGTTTGACTTAGAAAATTCGATTACACAAAAAGTGGAGTTAGAAACCTTAAACAAGCGTTCAATTGACTTATTTATAAAAAGAGATGATCTTATTGATCAACATGTATCTGGAAATAAATGGAGAAAATTGAAATACAATGTGGATTATGCCATTCAAATGAAAAACAAAGGAATACTGACCTTTGGAGGAGCATTTTCAAATCATCTTTTGGCTACAGCCGCTGCTTGTCATAAAATAGGAATAAAATCAATTGGAATTGTACGAGGTGAGGAGTTATCTATTGATTCAAACGATACATTAAAGAATTGTTCATTAATGGGAATGCAATTGGTTTTTGTTTCTAGAGAAAATTATTCTTTGAGAAATGAAAAAGCGTTTCAAGAAGAATTATCGTTTAAATATTCCAATTTTCATATTGTTCCTGAAGGTGGAAGTAATTATTATGGGTTAATCGGCTGTCAACAAATACTTCTAGAAACACCAAACGATTATGATTATATCTTCGTTGCACAAGGAACGACAACTACAAGTGCTGGGATTTTAATGGCTATTCCTGAAAAAACAAAAATGAATGTTGTGCCAGTCTTAAAAGGATTTGATGCTATGGCAGAAATGAAAAACCTATTTAATCATTCGGGAATAGAAACGTCTTTTGCTATAGAGTTGTTGAATAGAGTAGAGGTATTAACAGATTATCACTTTGGAGGATATGGGAAGTACACGCTAGAACTCCTCGACTTCATGGAAACGTTTTATGAACAAACAACGATTCCACTGGATCCTGTTTATACTGGAAAAACCATGTATGCGTTGTTTGACTGGATCGAGAAATTCAATATTTCAAATTGCTCCATTCTTTTTATTCATACTGGAGGAATTCAAGGCGGTAAAATGATCGCAAAAAAAGAGGGCAGAACATTTAGTTAATGCCTGCCCAATTTTATAATGAAACGCTGGTTAAAAGATGAATTTACAATCCTCCACCTCCGCCTTTCCAACGGAATAACTTTTTGTCACCTATTTTTGAATTTGGATCATTAATAATTGAATACTTCAAGAATAATTCAACTCCTCCAGAAGATCTAGTTGCTGTGCTCAACTTAGATAAATTGACATCATAACTTACACCGAATTTAAAACCATTTGTTTTAAAAGCTGCTGAAATAATAAAGGCATCTTTCCAACGCATGAAAAATCCATATGAAATAAAGGAACGTTGAACATAATTAGTCCGCTGTGAACTTTCAAATAATTCATGGTCAAAATAAGTCCCAACTAAAATATTATAATTAGGTCCCATTAAAGTAACTAATGCTTGAGGTGAAATTCCGAAACGTCTTTGGGAATCAAATTTTGTCGCACTAACGTGAAAGTTGAACTGTCTGAACATTCCATTTCCGTTCGAAGAGTAATTTATAGCCGATGGATTTAGGTGATTCACAGAAAATCCTGCTGATATATATGAGGTTGCATCAAATTTGTGTTTAAAAAGCATACCTGAACCTAAATCGAATGAAGAAGCTTTTTGTAAAGATGTTTCGCCATTAAGTAATGTTTGATCGAATGTTGTACCATTCCATTGGTTGTCCCATGTTTGATTCCCTCCAATTGTTTGAGAATAAAATCCTGGGGAAATACCTATTGATAAAGAGCTTTTTCTATCGAGTTGAATATTATAAGCTATTGGAACTGAAAAACTATTTGTTGTTAATTTAGAATCCCCTGTTTGGTCATTATAAAAATTAACACCAATCCCCAAATGACTTTCAGTAACTTGACTAGTTGTAATTCTAGTGTCAAAGGAAAAAGTATTTGTACGCATAGCACTTCCGTTCAAGGGTAGCCATTGCATTCTGAAATTTGTCAATAAACGTGCATTTTCATCCATTACACCAACGGCACCGGGATTAAATTGAGCAGCATTTTCATTCCACATGCTTAAATGTTTGTCTTGTTGCGCAAGAGTATTCAATGACAAAATGAATGTCAAAATACTTATATATATTATTCTTGTTCCCATAATTCTTATCTTACTAATGTTACATTACCGTTTGTTGAACCTGTTGTTCCATCAAAAAGTTCATAGTCCAAAGTATAAACAAACACCCCAGCGTTTTCATCTTTACCATTAAAACTGCCATCCCAACCTATGTTAGGGTCAATGGATTCAAAAACTAATTGCCCATAGCGGTTAAAAATTCTAAATGTCATAGATGTTATCAGTTTGTCTTGGAAACTTCTGACGTATAAAACATCATTCTCAGAATTTCCATCAGGTGAAAACATATTTGGTACACCAACTTTGAAACCACCAACAGGAGTATTAATCGTAATTTTAAGGGTGTCAGTAACAATACAATTTTCACTTGTTGTAAAGGTAGCGGTGTAAATTGTTGTTAAAACTGCTGTTATATCTGCCGTTGAACAATCCGAAGATGTGCAGCTTAAATTTGCAATTTGACTTACAGGATTGGAAGACCAAGTTAAATTACCTATAGATAAAGGAACAACTGCCGCTGTAACTGAAACCAATGTGCCTGGATCAACGGGTATAACATTTGTGCCACTTGCCGTAATAGTAGGTGGTACGACAACAGTTATGTTTTGAGAATAAGTATTGTTTCCAAATGCATTTGTAACCAAAAGCGATGTGTTATGAGTTCCAGGATTACTATAACAAATATTACCTGGAGTTTGAGCTGTGGAGCTAGAAGGGGTTCCACCATTAAATGTCCATAAATACGTTGTTACTCCAACCGAAGTGGAGTTGTTAGTATAGGTAATACAGTCTGTTGGACATATTGTATTGTCTGAAATGGAAAACGCTGCAGTTGGGGTGCTGCACATTGTTACCGTAATTTGAATGGTAGTATCATCTATTCCAAAATCATCAGCTACTTGTAACCAAACATTAAACGTTCCAACAAAAGGGAAAGAAATACTGTGTGGACCAGCAGTATTTGCTGTTCCTGGTAGACCACTTCCAAATGACCAAGTCCAAGTATCAACATTGGTTCCCGTACTTGCATCATTGAAAATTATAGATTGTCCAGCGCAAACAGTTGTTGATGAAGGAGCAATAATTGCAACCGGTTGAGCAAATACAACATTGCAAATTGCAACTATAAAGAGTAGTGTAAAAATATGCCTCATACAAGTAGTGTTTGGTTAATGAATTCTGAATATAAAAAAATCTTTTCAATTAGCAATACGCACTAAAAGGAAAAAGGTTAAGAAATAAGTTGAATTATTTGTTTTGCCTCCTTAACATCATGAACTCTAAGTATCGAAGCACCTTTTAAAATTGCTTGAGTATTAAGAATTGTTGTGCCATTTAAAGAGTCATTAATGGATGAATTTAATTTTTTATGAATCATCGATTTTCTGGATAAACCAACTAAAATAGGCCGTTCAAGTATGTGAAACAATTCTAAATTCTTAAGGATTGAGTAATTTTGTTCAAGTGTTTTTCCAAATCCAAATCCAGGATCAATAATTACGTCAACAATTCCTCTGTTCTTTAATTGTATTAATTTATTAGAGAAATAATAAATCATATCGCGGTAAATATTTTCATTGATATTAGGAACATGCATTTGATCAAATTCAGGATTTACATGCATTAAAATATAAGGCGTCGTTGTTTCAGAAATAACATCTAACAAATCTGGATCGTAATGAAAACCACTAATGTCATTTATTATATCGACTCCTAAATCAATACCTCTTCTTGCAACTTTTCCTCGAAAGGTATCAAGTGTCAAAAGTACCGTTGGGAATTCCTTTTTTATTAAAGAAATTGGTTCCGAAATTCTATTTAGTTCTTCTTCCAACGAAACTATTTCCGCACCAGGTTTTGTAGAATAACCGCCAATGTCAACAAAGTCAGCACCATCATTAATCATTTGACTAACAGTAGAAAGCAATGTGCTTTCATTCGTTTTTCTACTGTTTGAATAAAATGAATCGGGAGTAACATTGACTATCCCCATAACTTTAGGTTGACTTAAGTCAATTAATTTATCCTTCACCCGAAGGTAATTGTTTTTTGGAAAATGTGTATCTTCAACCTTTGAAAAGCCCATTGATAAATATAATGAATCAAACCAATTTAGAATATACAAATGTAATCAATGTTTGCAGAGATATTTTCTCTAAGAAAACAAAAGATTATGGAACTGCTTGGCGCATTTTAAGACCAAGTTCTTTGACGGATCAAATTTTTATTAAAGCGCAACGAATTCGCACAATACAGGAGACTGGCGAAAATAAAGTTGGTGAAGATATTGAAGGTGAATTTGTGGCAATTGTTAATTATTGTATCATGGCAATAATCCAAATTAAAGAAGCTGATTTAAAAGATCTTGAATTATCTGAAGATATGGCAAATTCATTATACACTAAATATGTGGATGAAGCTCACGAATTAATGATGAAAAAAAACCATGATTATGGCGAAGCTTGGAGAGATATGAGAGTAAGTTCTTTAACGGATTTAATTCTAATGAAAATCCTAAGAGTTAAACAAATTGAAGATAATAAAGGTGCAACATTAATTAGTGAAGGGATTGATGCTAATTTTTTCGATATGCTCAATTATGCTGTTTTTGCCTTGATACATCTGAATAATCAAAAAAAATAAAATGATCAAGAAACAAAAAGCAACTGTACAAGGAAGATCAATGGTGTTTAATATCTTATTTGTGATATTGAATATCTTCGGGCTTGCATTAGTTGTTATTGGCTCTCATGCAGCATTTCAAGATTACTTTTTATTGTTTAACTTTTTAGGTTATATCATAATAGCATTAAGTGCTGCGGGAATTTTTGTTTTTCAAGGGCGTTTAATGATGGCGAATGTTGCGCGTGGTTTGGTCGGAAGTTTATTCATCGTTTCTGGTTTAGTTAAGGCAAACGACCCAATCGGTTTTGCATATAAATTGGAAGAGTATTTTGAAGATGGCGCATTGGCATACCGAATCAAGGAATTGTTTGGAATGCCCAGTTTCTCCTTTAATTTTTTAATTGATTCAGCGTTAACAATAGCGATACTCATTTGTGTAATTGAGATTATACTTGGTGTATTAGTAATCATAGGTGGAAAAATTAAATTGGTGTCATATTTATTAGCACTAATGATGTTGTTTTTCACATTTTTGACTTGGCATACAGCTAGTTGCAATCCAAAAACAACTTTTTTAGATAGGGATACGTATTCGATTACCAGTTCAATAGCTCAACTGAAAATTCAAGAAGCTAAAACAAATAATGAAATCAAAATAGTTTCGAAATCTGCAGATGAAGTGGTTGTTGATGAAAGAAAACATCCGCAATGTGTTTCTGATTGTGGGTGCTTTGGTGATGCACTTAAAGGTTCAGTCGGAAGATCATTGACACCTTCTGAATCATTATGGAAAGATATTATTTTAGTTTATTTAGTTTTTTGGATTTTCCTTGCTCAATGGATTATCAAACCAAACACGAAAAAGCAAAATATTAAATTTATTACACTATCATTGCTTTTGATTACTGCTTTATCTTTTGTTTTTGGATGGTATTTCCCAATTGGATTTAGTTTTATTGCATTAATGGGAGCCTTATGGATGTATAATCGAGGTGGTTATTTCCTCGGTAATCATTGGGGAAGTGTTTTGTTCATAATTATTCTTTGTTCCATCTTTATAGGCTATGTATTGAGATACGAGCCAATAAAAGATTTTAGTCCTTTTGCTGAAGGAAAAAATTTAATGTGGGAAATGAATGATGGAAAGGAAGGCAAAAAAGATATTTTTTATGTTGTTCGGAACAATAAAACAGGTGTAAAAAAAACGTATTCTAAAGAACAATACACCTCAAATTCAAACGCAAGATTGTGGGATGATAAAAAATATTCAATTGTTGATCAAACCGAAAAAATAATAATTGCATCTACTGACCCAACAATTTCTGACCAATTTGATCCCTTTATAAATGTGAAAGACTTGAGAAAAGTTGAGCTCAATCTTTCTTTTGTTTCAGACAAGTTAAGAAAGAATCCAGAAGAAACTCAACTCTCTTTCAAGAAAGAAATTGTGCGAGAAAAACAAGTGGTTATTTTAAGTATTCAAAATTTAGAAACTGCAAATTTGAAAAATATTGCTCGTGTTAAATCGCTCTTTAACTATTGTAAATCAAATGAAATTCCTTTTGTTGTGATCACAAATGCAAGTAGAAATGAGATCAATGATTTTCGCGCAAAAAACAGTTTCAATGTTCCAATTCTCTTAAATGATGGAACAGGATTGAAATCAATTGCTCGTTCAAATCCGTCCCTCTTAATTATTCAAAAAGGAATAGTAAAAGCAAAATATCCTCATCGATCAATACCATCTGTTGATTGGATAAAAATTAATGTTTTAAACAAATGACAAGAAAAAAAATAGTTGCGGGTAACTGGAAAATGAATTTGCAATTGAATGATGCTATTCAGCTTATAGATGATATAGTAAGTAATTCCAAAGATTTATCGGGTGTTGAGCTAATGGTTTTTCCACCTGCTTTATTTTTATTGGAAATAGCAAAAATCAAAAATGAGTTAACTGTTGGCGTTCAAAATTTTTATCCAAAAGAAAGTGGCGCGTTTACAGGTGAAATCTCAATTACACAAATAAAGAATTGTGGCGCAAGTCATGTTTTAATAGGACATAGCGAACGTCGAGAAATCTTTCATGAATCAGAAGAGCTTATAAAACAAAAGGTTGACGCAGCAATTTTACATGAAATTGGAGTTGTATTTTGTTGTGGTGAGCCCTTGCACATTAGAGAGAATGAATCTCAATCAAGTTATGTCAAACAACAATTAATTGATAGTTTATTCCACCTTTCAGATGCAGAAATTCAAACGTGTGTAATTGCTTACGAACCAATTTGGGCAATTGGCACAGGTAGAACTGCAACTGTTGATCAAGCGGAGGAAATGCATTCTGCTATTCGTTCTTGGATAACTGAATTTTATGGTATAGAAATAGCAAATTCAATTTCAATTTTATACGGAGGAAGTTGTAACGCATCGAATGCAAAAGAGTTATTTACTTGTCAAAATGTTGATGGTGGATTAATTGGAGGAGCATCATTACAAGCAGAATCATTCATCACAATTGCAAGATCTTTTTAATGGATTATTTAGAATTAACCGTAAACATCGTACCGAAGGATCCATGGTCGGAAATCCTAATAACTGAATTGGCCGAAAGTGGTTATGAAAGTTTTGTAGAAACAGAAACTGGTATTCAGGCTTTTGGACAAGTTACATTGGTCAATCGTGAGGATCCAATTTTCAATACTTTTTTAAAAATCCCATCATCAGATTTTGTCGCTCAATGGGAATCTAAAATAATTCCTCAACAAAATTGGAATGCTATATGGGAAGCTGATTTTCAGGTAGTAGAAGTTGAAGATTATTTGACAATTCATGCTCCTTTTCATGAGAAGGAGAAGTTAAAAGGTATGTTAATTGAAATTCAGCCAAAAATGTCTTTTGGTACAGGTCATCACCAAACTACTTGGATGATGTCGAAAGCGTTGTTTGAATTGGATTCCATGCCGTTAGATGTATTAGATATGGGCACTGGAACTGGCGTTTTAGCATTTGTGGCTGAAAAACTAGGTGCTCAAAAAATTGTAGCGGTCGACATCGAAGATTGGTCAGTAGAAAATACAATAGAAAATGCCGAAAGAAATAGTTGCACCAAAATTGAAGCAATTTGTGGAAATATAGATGTTTTAGAAGGTCAGCATTTTGGATTGATTCTTGCCAACATCAACAAAAATGTTTTGAAAGATCATTTACCTTCTTATGTTAAAATGTTAAATCAAAATGGTACGTTATTGTTAAGTGGATTTTTTGATACTGACGTAGATGAATTAGTTGTAATTTCTGAGAAATTGGGACTAAAAAAACATCGGATACTGAATAAAGATAATTGGGCGGCAATTGAATTGAAAAAATAAATTTGATAATATGGTAGTAAAAAGACTTGTTTTGGTGTTTGGATTAATTTGCTCATTCGTCACATTTTCTCAAACATTTTCTAATAACCGTGAAAAATTCACCAAGGAATTTCAAAAATCATTGATAGATTATGGCAAGGGTGAATTTCATGACTTTGCAAAGAAAACATTACCTGTAATCCTTTTAGAAACAACTCTTTTTCCAGATGCATATTTCACCAAAATGGTTGAAACGTGCAATTTGATGGAAACAAAAAAAATGAGTCCATATCCGGAAATTTATCAATATGTCTTTTCTGTTTATTCTTTAGTAAATGCAAAACAATCAAATGCCAGTTTTCAAGCATGGCAAAGTTCAGTAGATAAATTATTAGACAAAACAAATGTCAAGAAATTCGAGGATTTCATCGATTTATCAGCTGGGTTTTTCTCTGAACGGAAAATAGCGGAATCTTCAAATTTTAAATGGTTTTATGAGGGAGGTGAATATTCTTTTGAATTTACCGATAAGCCTTTCATTAAGTGTTCGAATGGAAATTTGGTTTGTAGAATAGAAAATCGTGATTCCAAAACGAAAAAAGATCAGCCGTTTATTGATAGTTTGGTTGTGTTTAAAACAAGTGGAACATACGATCCAGTTTTAAAAAAATGGGATGGATTAGGAGGAAACATAACCTGGGAAAAAGTTGGTTTATCAAAGAATGAAACTTTTGCAACACTAAAAAAATATGATGTTTCCTGCAAGACGCCTAATCTTTCAGCTGATTCAGTTGCTTTAACCACAAAATATTTCTCTAAACCAATTTTAGGTCAATTAACAGATCGTGCATTTACAATAAACCGCGAAGAAGATAAAGTTTTTCCGCAATTTCTATCTTATGAAAAAAGATTAAGAATTAAAAGCATAAAAGAAAATGTTGATTATGATGGAGGCTTCACAATGCAAGGAGCAAGTTTTGTTGGAATGGGAACACCCTTGGATCCAGCCAAAATTTTAATCTATCGAAACAATGTTGTTTTTATTAAAGTGAGTGCACAATTTATTTACATCTCTCCTACCAAAATTTCCAGTAATAATGCTGCCACGTCTCTTTATTTTAATACGGGAGATTCAATCACACACGGAGGGTTGCAATTTGGTTATGATTTAGATAAAAAAATGATCGAATTGAGTCGTACCTTAACTGGAAATGGAATGTCGCCTTTTCATGATTCATACCATATGGTTGATATTTTTGTTCCTAAAATCACCTGGAAGGTTGATGAACAAGATATCTATTACACGTATGATTTTGGGACTTCGCAAGAACAAAGAATTGCAAATTTCGAATCAAAAAGTTATTTTGACGAGCGTCTTTATGATAAATTACAAGGGTTGGAACCTGTTCACCCATTGGCAGCAATCTCAAAATATTGTTATAAATATGATGAATATATCATAAACGAAGGAAAGGCTGCGACGGCTTTAGGGAAGACAATAGAACAAGTGAAGCCATTGTTAATTGAATTATCAAGTTTGGGTTTCATTAATTATGATTTAGAAACAAAAATGATTACAGTTAATCCAAAGCTCGATAATTTTGTTTTGGGTAAGGCAGGTAAAAAAGATTATGACAATATCGTTTTTACTTCAGATTTGAGACCGAAAGAGTTAAAAGGGTTTTCAGAAGAACAAATTAAAGGAGATCCAAATTTACAAGCATTAAAGGAACTATTTAGAAAACAGACAGAAGATCGAAGATTAATGACCTATTTTGGAAAAATGAATTTAGGAACGTTGGAGATTGATATGAATGCAGTTGATAAAGTGAAAATTTCAGATATTCAAAATACAACAGTTTTTCCTGAAGCTAGTCGTGTCATTTTGAAAGAGAATAGAAATTTTGATTTTAGTGGTTGGATCAATGCGGGTAAAATGGAAATTAACACCTATTCTGCAAATTTTAATTATAGAGATTATAAATTTAACATCTTGAAATCAGGAGAATCAATCTTTAGGGTTAGACCCTTACAACCAACGGATGGAACAAAGCCAATTCCTATGGTGAGTAACATAAATGGAATTAAAGGTGAACTTTTTGTTGACAGTCCTACAAATCGCTCTGGTAATGATAAAATCATTAAAGATTTCCCGAAATTAAAATCTTCAAAACCGTCATTTGTATATTATAATGCAAAGTCTATTTTCAGAGGCGTTTATGATAGTACTCGTTTTTATTATACGGTAGCACCTTTTGATATGGATAGTTTAGATGATTTTAGTGAAAAAACATTGCGTTTTAAAGGTGAGCTTACTTCAGCAGGTATTTTTCCTAAAATCACGGAAGATATTAAAATTATGGCTGATTATTCTTTTGGCTTTGCTACTCAAGCACCAGCTGGTGGGTATGAATTTTATGGCGTTGGTGCAAAATATGAAAATAAAATTGTCCTTTCAAACAATGGACTGCAGGGTGCAGGGGTTATAAATTTTGTTGAATCAACTTCTACTTCTAAAGCATTGAATTTCTTACCTGATTCAACAATTGGATTGGCACAATTTGTAAATCGACCAATTGAAATAGGAGTTGAATTCCCAGATGTTAACTCTGAAGAAGCTTTTATAACGTATGTTCCTAAGCAAAATTATTTACGCGCCCAATCAACACCTAAAAGTGATTTGTTGTTTTTTAAAGGTGAAGCAAAATTGAGAGGCCAGGCAATTGTAACGCCAAAAGGAATGAGGGGCAATGGTTTGATGACATTTAAAACTGCAACAACGGTTTCTGATGATTATAACTTTAAACGTTGGGATATTGATGCAGATACATCAGGTTTTTCATTGAAGAATTCGTTTGCTGAAGAAGGAGAAGATCCAATGGCCTTCCAAGCAGAAAATGTTGAAGCGCATATTTCATTTAAAGAAAGAATGGGAGAATTTAAATCAAATAGAGGTTCTTCACAAGTAAACTTTCCTGTAAATCAATATATCTGTAGAATGGATAAATTTTCATGGTTCATGGATTATGCTGAATTGCAATTGGAGAAATCAGGCGAAAAAGACATTACTATTGATACAGATATGGATTTAGTTGGACCGAATTTCTTTTCAGTTCACCCAGACCAAGATTCACTTCAATTTAGAGCGCCTAAAGCAAAATATGATTTGAAATTAAGAACAATATTTTGTGAAAAAGTGGAGTATTTAGAAATTGCAGATGCTCGGATTTATCCTGATAGTATGAAAGTGGTTATACAAAAAAAGGCTAGAATGGAGCCTTTTGTGAATGCCAAAATTGTTGCGAATTATATTACAAAATACCATACGTTTACCAATGCAAATGTTGAAGTGACTGCGAAAAGGGCTTATTCTGGAAGTGGTGAATACCCTTATTATGATAAAGACAGCGTGTTAACATATTTTCAAATGAAAAAAATCACGTTAGATACGGCTTATCAAACATACGCAAGTGGTGTGATTGATGAGAAAGCAGGTTTTAAATTGAGTTCAGAATTCGATTATTATGGTAAAGTAGCAATCTTAGCTTCAAACCCATTAATTAATTTTGAAGGTGCGACACGAATAAATCATGGATGCGAAAAGTTCGATAAAACATGGATGAGTTTTAGTGCGCCAATTGATCCGAAAAATATACAGATACCTGTTTCTGCGAAAATGAAGAACTTAAATGGTGAAGCAATTTCTGCTGGTATTGTTTGGCGCAATTCAAGAGATACGGATAGTATAAAATTGTACCCAACTTTCTTGTCGCAATTAGCCGATGTAAATGACCCAATTGTGATGACGGCTAGTGGTTATCTTCAATATAATATGGCTGCAAAAGAGTTTCAAATAGCTTCAAAAGAAAAGTTGTTAAACAGATCAGAAAAAGGAAACTTTTTGGCGCTTCATACAGAAAGTTGTTCATTAAACGGTCAAGGTGTTGTAAACTTAGGAATGGATTATGGCGACGTTGTTGTCGATGCAGTCGGTGTTGTTAATTACAACCAAGAATCTGGGGCAACTTCTATGAACCTGACAGCAAGGTTTAACATGGCAATTGATAAAGGAGTAATGGAAGATGTTGCAATGCGAATTAATGCTGTTGAAGGATTAAAACCAATGGATTTTAATTCGACAACTTTTGAAGAAGCTTTAGTTGAATGGACAGATCTTAAAACGGCGGATAGAATTAAATCTGATTATACGATAAAAGGTGAAATTAAAAAATTGCCAGAGCAAATAGAAACGGCTATTACAGTAACTGGATTGAGATTAACTTCGTATGATAAAATGTCGTCTCAAGAAAAAGGACTTATCACAAATGTTGAATCTGCTGTACTTGTTAATATATTTGAAAAGCCAATAATGAAATATGTACCTATGAGAGCTTTCTTCCAACAGATTTATTCTGAAAATGGAGGTGACCGATTTGGATTGCAAATTGATATTCCTGGAGGAAGAGATTACTACTTCGATTATGCAATGACCAAAAAGGAGGGTGATATGAGAATTGTTTCTGGTGATGCAGATTTTAATACTGCCGTAAATGCAATCAAAGAAGAGAAACGTAAAACAAAGAATTTTAAATTTGAATCAACTTCGGCACAAGTTTATTTGAGTAAATTCTTAAGATTATTTGAATAGGAATGGATTATATAATTTTTTCACTTGTTGCATATCTTTTAGGGTCAATCCCATCAGCTGTTTGGGTTGGTAAAGCGTGGTACGATATTGATGTACGTGAACATGGAAGCAAAAATGCAGGAGCAACAAATACCTTTAGAGTTTTGGGTAAGAAACCTGGAATTGTAGTGCTGTCAATTGATATTGTAAAAGGGGCTTTAGCCACGTTTTTACCCGTAATTGTTTTAAATTCGACTTTAAGAATCGAAAATGAACATGTTATTCAAATTCAAATATTAGCAGCGATCTTCGCGGTTATTGGACATGTTTTTCCAGTCTTCGCGCAATTTAAAGGAGGGAAAGGGGTTGCAACATCTTTAGGTGTTATAATTGGATTGCAGCCATTAGCAGCATTAATTTGTGTGTCACTTTTTTTAATAATTTTTATTCTTTTTCAGTATGTATCATTGGGAGCAATAGTTGCTGCTTTATCATTTCCATTAATTATCAGATACATTATTCAAGAGGATTCTAATTGGCTATTTAGCTTCAGTGTTTTATTAAGTTTTCTAGTCGTTTTTGCACATAGAAAAAATATTGGAAGGTTGGTGAAGGGCGAAGAGGCGAAGATGAACCTTTTTAAGAAGTAAACGTACTATTCCATTGGTATTAAATAGTGTACAGTTTTAAATTTAAGTGAACATTCAAAAAAATAGAATATTTCTCTTACTTTTTATCTTTTTTCCGTTTTTATATAGCGCGCAAACAGAGGTAGAAATGAAGGCGCAAGCAGATAAACTGTTCGATTCGGAACAATATCTGAGTGCAACTCCATTGTATTTACGTTTGTTGTCACTGCAGCCAAGAGAAGTTGCATATAATTATAAATACGGAACATGCCTTTTATATAACTCCAATAATAAACAAGAGGCAATTAAATATTTATCATTTGCCGTAAACGATCCTGCCATTTCTCCTGATGCGTATTATTTTTTAGGAAGAGCGTTGCATTTAAATTATCAGTTCAACGAAGCGATAAAACAGTATACAAAATATTTGGAAAAAAGTCCAAATGGAAATAAGGTAAAAGACGCAGAAAGAGAAATTCAAATGTGCCAAAATGGAAAGCGTTTGATGACAACCATTACCGATATCATTGTTTCTGAGAAAAAAGAAATAACAACAGATAAATTTTTTCGTGTATATGATTTACAAGATATCGGTGGAGATCTTCTTGTTACAGCAGATTTTCAAACAAAATTAGATAAGAAAAATAACCATATTCCTTTAGTTCATTTTCCTCAAAATGCTTCATTAATCTACTATTCAAGTTACGGTGACAATGGAAATACTGGAAAAGATATATATGTCAGAAGAAAATTACCTGATGGAACTTGGGGTATGCCTCAGCAAATTCAAGGAAATGTAAATACGGCTTTTGATGAAGATTTCCCATATATGCATCCAGATGGGAATTATTTGTATTTCTCGTCTAAAGGTCACAATTCAATGGGTGGATACGATGTCTTTAGAAGTAAGTTTGATGTTGACAACAATTCATTTGGTCCGCCCGAGAACATGGATTTTGCCGTTTCATCCCCTGATGATGATCTATTTTATGTTGTCGATTCTTTAAATAAAAACGCCTATTTTGCCTCAGCTCGACAAAGTGAATTAGGTAAATTATTTGTGTACAAGGTGAATGTTGATAGAGTCCCATTGCAATTAGCAGTTGTGAAGGGGAATTTCCTCTCTGAAATAGATCCAAAAATTAAGAAAATAAACTTTGAGATAAGAGATTATGCAAATGGTGAAGTCATTGGTAAATTCAATTCAAATGATAAAGCTGTGTACTTGATAACCTTTCCTAAAGGAGGGAAATATGAGTACAATATGAAAATTGAGGGAAGTATTCAAGAATTTAAATTCATCGTTTCAATTCCATTCATGAAAGAGTTTAAACCTCTTAAGCAAAAAATCATCCATACAATGGAAGAAGGGCGAGAGGTTGTGAAAATTGTTAATTTATTTGATGAAGAAGTTGATGATCCAGCCGCTGTTTTAGCCGAAGTAATAAAGATGCGTTCAAATTTAAATGTCAATGTTGAAGAATTTGACATGAATGAAGTTGAAAAAGATAAAATCAATAAAGAAATTTTAGATGATTTAGGACTAGGTGATTTGCTGCTTGTAGAAGTCTCGGATGTGTTAAATAAACAATTGAAAAGAGGCGCCGAAAACAATAATTTGATTAATAATATTGGGAATAATATTAATAATTTGGTTGTAGAGAATTCAGTTGAATTCATCGCTTTAGAAGAACAGATTAAAAATAAAGTTGCAGAAGCGAATAAAACTCAAAATCAAGAAAATAAATACATCCTTCTCAAGGAAGCAGAATCCCTTATTCTTAAGCAAGCGGAACTTAAGAAATACTCAAAGGATTTATTGCATTTGAATGATTCGATTAAAGAAGTACTCTCAAAATCAACTAGTGGTGCTGATCAGCAGAAATTATTGTCGGTTAGTCAACAATTTGATCAATTGTACAAATCTGGAAATGAAAAGGAAGCTGTTCAATTAATAGTAGAAAACAAAACTTTTCTTCAAGATATTTTGAAAGATAATTCGACCGAATTAATACAGAATTTAGTCGATAAGGTAGTAAAGTATGATGAAGAGATTAGCAGTTTAAAAGGAAAAGTTGACGGTTATAATAAAGATGTTAAAACACTTGAAATTGAAATTCAATCGCTTCAAAACGCAATTGGTGCAGCTAAGAAAAAGGATGTTCCAGCGTTAGAGCAAAAAATAGCTGAAAAGCAAGAAGAAATTAAGCTGATTAAAGAAGAACTAGGTAATCTTCAAAGAATAATCGATAGAAAAAGTCAGGAGAAATTTTTGGTTAATAAACAAATCCAAATTTTACAAGATGCTATTTCTAATAAATCAATTGCTGTTGTAACGAAAGAAAAAGCTGCAAAAGCATTAGCAGAAACAGAGAAAACTAATTCTAATACATTAACTGCTTATGTGAGTCAACAAATTGTTGCGCTTGAAAAGGAGGACCCAACTTTAAAAGAAAGAATTGTTGTTGCATCAGGATTAAAAGCAACTAATATTATTGAAGAATACAAAACATCGTCAAAAGGAATTCAAGATGACCCTTCTTTGTCTAAAGAAGATAAAATGTACAAACAACTTTTAAATGATCGAAATACCTATAAAATATTGGATAAGCGATTAGCGGAAATTGAAAAATCACTTATTGACAATAAATTCGATGAAAATCTAAATAAAGAAAAGCAAGAAATTATTAATTATCAAAAAGAGTTGGAAGTATTGATTTCCAATCGTGAAAAACAAGTTGAAGCTTTATTGTCGCAAAATGGAACAGGTGATCGTGATGAATTAATTCAAACGATACAACCCGGTTATGAAGCTGAAAGGAAATCAATTGAAGCGAATGTTAATTTAAATGAAACGGAAAAGCTTCAAGAGTTGAATAATGAAGATGAAAAACTTGTAGCTGCCATTGACAAGGAACTTAAAGTCGTTTCGACTGAATTAGGGAAAAATCCTAGCGATAAAACGCTTCAAAACAAAAAACAAGCTTTGATTCAAATCAAGCAAAATACGAATGCGATAATTACACAACGCAACACCGAAATAGATGCTGCTACGAATACGAACGAAACACCGAATATTGAGAGAATTGTTGCGCAAATAGATCCAACTATCACATCTCGAAAAGAACAAATTTCAGCAAATAATTCCCTTTCAGAAAAGGAGAAATTACAAGCGTTAAACAAGGAAGACGAGAAATTTCTGGTTGCTGTTGACAAAGAATTAAAAACGGTTTCAGCGCAATTAGCTAAGAATCCAGCGGATAAGACGTTACAAGAAAAACAACAAGCGTTAACTGAAGTTAAAGCAACAACGCAGGAATCAATTTCAGAAAGAAACACGGAATTAATTGCTAAAACGAATACGAACGAAACACCGAATGTGAAGGAAATTGTTGCGCAAATAGATCCAACTATCACATCTCGAAAAGAACAAATTTCAGCAAATAATTCCCTTTCAGAAAAGGAGAAATTACAAGCGTTAAACAAGGAAGACGAGAAATTCTTGGTTGCTGTTGACAAAGAATTAAAAACGGTTTCAGAGCAATTAGCGAAGAATCCAGCGGATAAGACGTTACAAGGAAAACAACAAGCGTTGTCTGAAATTAAAGCAACAACGCAGGAATCAATTTCAGAAAGAAATACGGAATTAATTGCTACAACGAATACGAACGAAACACCTAATGTTAAGGAAATTGTTGCGCAATTAGATCCAACGTATGATGACAAAATTGAAGAAGTAAAAGCCGACAATGATTTAACCAATGAGGAGCAACTTAAAGCAATCAATGAAATTGATAAAACGTTGATTGAGAAAATTGATGAAGAATTAAATCAAGTCAATGAAAAATTGGATGCAGAGCCTAGCAATGAGGTTTTAATTAACAACAGAACAGCTTTGGTTGAGTTGAAAGCAACAAAAGAAAACGACATTAAGGATAGAGAAGAGCAAATTTCGAGTGCTTCAACAAGTGAATCTTCGAGTGAAGTAACCAATGCATTAATTGAGAAAATTCAACCTGGATTTGCGAAAGAAGTTTCAACCATAAATAATAACACTGAACTAAGTTCAGATGAGAAAATGTCGCAACTTCAGTTAAAAGATCAAAAGTTGATGACAGCAATTGATGCTAAATTAGTTGCACTAGAGAAACAATTGGTGAAACAACCGAATAATGAATCTTTGCAAGAAGAAAAGAAGAAATTGTTAGAATTGAAATCGTTGATTGAGTCACGAATGGAAGAACGTGTTCAACTGATGGAAAGCAAGTCGAATGTTGAATTAACGGCTGAAAGTCTCGCAGAACAAAAGAATATTCTTCGCAATAAAATTGACCCATCGTATATTTCTAAAAGAGAAAGCATTGCAAAAAGCAACGATTCTGACTTGAAAAAGAAAAATGCTGAATTAAAATTAGAACAACAGTTATTAGAAAAAATTCAAGCAGAAACAACAATTGCTCAAAAAGTAGTGGATAAAGATCCGTTTAATGTTGCTGCTAAATCCAAATTGACCGTTTTGGCTGAATTGAAAAAAGAAACGCAGAACAATATTAATAGCATCAATGGAGATGTCGTTGCACTTAAAAATGGTCAACCAATCAACTCTGTTACTGAGCAAGAAAAACAGGCTACAATCAACGATTTATCTGAAGAATATGTTGCTAACGTAACGGAAATTGAAAATTCAACGGAAATTTCTGAAAAAGAAAAGGCACAACAATTAATTGACGAAGAAAAAGCACTGTTGAATGCTGTTGAAGAGAAGAAACAAGATGTTGAAGGACAATTAGTAAAAGATCCTGGCAACCAAACGTTGTTAAAGGAACAAGCAGTTTTAGCGCAAATCGAAAAAGATATTCAAGAAAAAGTAGCTCAAAATGAAGCTGTTGTAAATTCTATTGAACCTGCTGTTTTTGTTTCCAAACAAGAGAAAGAGGAAATCATTAATCGCTTAAATGAAACTTATTTCAGTGATGTGAAAGCTATTGAGCAAAGTAATCAAACTGCTTTGGAAAAACTCGAACAGATACAATTACTAGATCAAAAATTATTAGGAAAAGTTTACGACCAGCTTGAAAATATTGAGAATCAATTGATGGAAGATCCTTCTTCTATTGAATTGAAAAAAGAACAAGAAATTTTAAATACATTGAGTGAAGAACTTGATAAGAAAATTGAAAATCGTCAAATTGAGATTGCCCAAAAAACTGTCAATTCAACTATTACGAATGAAGTAAAAGAAGCAGCAATTAATAAAATTGATCCTTCTTATTTCAAGAATATCGAAGCTATTAATCAATTGGATAGTAATGAATCTGAAAAAAATCAAAAACTCCTGAATGAAGAAATTTCTCTTTTATCTAAAGTAAACAATGAGTTGTTCGCCATAGAAGAGGCGTTAATGAACAATCCAGATGATCAAGTGAAAATTGAAGAAAGAAAAAAATTGGAAGCAATTCGTTCTGATTTACAAGCTTCAATTGAACAATTGAACGAACAAAAAAATCAGTTATCTTCTGAAACAACCGTTACAGCGCAACAAAAAATAGCTAAAATAGAGGAGATAGACGCTTCTTATATTTCTCAAAAGGAATCTATCGAAGGAAATAATAATCTTTCAATTAAAGAAAAGGCGCAACAATTATTGAGACTAGAAAATGATTTCTTGGATAAAGCAACAACAGAGAAAATCAAGATTCAAGAACAATTGAATCAATTGCCAAATAATAATTTATTGAAACAGGAATTGGCTGTTCTAGAAGCAATTCTATTTGAAACGGAAAAGAGTATTTCAGCGCATAAAAATGTATTGAACAATACAAATGATTCAGTTGATAATAAAATTGATAAAGAACAAATTGTTGACGACATTTTACCAGATTACACTTCCAGAAAAGAGGAATTGGCCAACTCAAAAATGGTTGAAAATATCAAAATTGTTGAGCAAATCAAATTAGAAAATGAATTGTTGACAAAACTTCAATTGGAAGAAAAGAGTTTGAATAAACTGTTAGACAAGAATCCAACGGACGAAAAAAATCAACAGAAATTAGCAGCTGTAAAAGATTTGATTGTTAGTCAGCAAGTGGCGATTTCTGAATTAACCGCTCGAAATGAGGAGTTGAATGCGCAAATTAAAGCAACTGAAATTATTTCGAAAGCGGATGTAAACTATGGAACTGATATCGAAAAACTAAAAGCCTCAACATCTGATACGAAGAATTCTGATTTAGCTGAACGAGAAGTCATTCATCAAGAAAGAATTGCAACTCAAATAGCCGCGAATGAAAAGATTCTTGCTAAAAAGAATAATCCAGAAATACTTGCTGCAAATGAAGTGTTAAAAAAAGAAGTGATTCTGAGTAAAGAAAATGAGCAGAATTATAGAGCTGGAAATGAAGATTTGGTTGAAAATAACGTCAATCAAACAGCATTTGTAAATAACTTGAGAGAAGATTTATTGCAAGGAAATAGCGCTGCAATGACGGAAGAATTTAAAACGATCGAGGAGCTCAAACAACAGGATGCCGTTCTTGCAAACTATGAAAAAGCACTTTCAACTCAGATTTCTGAAAAGTCAGCGGAATTAGAAATTGATTCTGAAAATGAAGCGTTGAAAGAAGAAGTAAGTTGGATGAAAGAAGAATTGACAAACGTTCAAGAAAGACGTCGTCAATGGAAAATTTCAATTGGTGAATTGGAGAAAATTGCCAATGAAGATCCAACGAATGAAGGGAATGAATTCAATGATCCGTTATTAACTGAATTGACTCAAAAGGAGAATAAATTACAAAGTGATTTAACGAATCCGGAATTGACACAAAAAGAAAAGCAAGTCATTCAAAAAGAAATAAATCAAGTTCAAAAAGAGCAAACGACGCAAGAAAATAAATTGATTACAACTGAGATTGCAAACAAAGAAAAAGTAATTGAAGCGCAAACCAAGGAATTGAAAGCTGGTTCGACATTAAATACTGAAACAAAATTAACTTCTGGAACGGCCATTGCGCAACAAGAATCTTTGTCAAAAGAAGTTCAAAGCATCGTTAAGGAAGCACAAGAAACGAAAAGTGTAGAAGAAAAGAATTACTTGTTGAATACGGCTTTGGAAAAGGAAAAACAAGCGAACGCTATTATAAAGGAGGCAATAATTGAAAATAAAATCCAGCAATTAGAAGAAGAGAACAACATCACTTCGTTGGAAACGCAAGTTACGTTAGAAGAAAAGAAACGTCGTTTTTCAATTCAAGTTGGCGAGCTTACAAGAATAATCAAGGAATTGGATACTGAAATTTCAAGTGCTAAAGGAAAAGAATTACTGGCTTTGAAAGAACAACGAGCGGATAAAGTGCAACAAAGAACGTTGGTTCAACAACAATTAGAAGCTATTGATACGCGCCTTGCTCAATATGAAAAAACAGCATCAACGACTGATCCTGAAGCAATGAAAAATACAGTTTCTTATGTTGAAGAACAGGAAATTGCTGCATCAGAGGAATACAAGAATTATGAGGACAAGGCAAGACCAGCATTGGAAGTTGAAAAACAAATCGCTAATTTAGATGCTCAATTGAATGAGGTGAAATCAATTACGAAAGAATTGATTAAGAATAGTATTGATAATCCATCTGAAGAAAATCAAGCGAATCTTCAATTGAATATTGAAAAAATCAAACAAATGGAAGCAGATAAACAGACGCTTCTAAGTGAGTTAAAAGTGAAACAACAAATTGCAAAGGAAGCTTTGCCAGCGAATACAGAAGAAGCAATGAAAATGCAAAATCTTGTGGAAAGAGGAATTTTACCAATCAAACGATTGGCTGTCATTGCGGCGTTGGTTCCACTTCCAGCGAATGGGTTGGAGATTAAGGCTGAAGGAACAAATACGTATTCTGCTGCAAAACCAATTCCTGTTGACGTTAAAAATCCTACTGGTTTAGTTTACCGTGTTCAAGTTGGTGCATTTGCGAAACCTATTCCTCAAGATTTATTCAAAGAATTCAATCCAGTATCTGGTGAAAAATTGAACAATGGTGTCACTCGTTACATGGCTGGTTATTTCAACAACAGTAAGAAAGTAATTGAGGTGAGGGATCAAATCAAAGGATTAGGATATGCGGATGCTTTTGCTGTAGCTTATTGCGATGGAAAACGAATTTCATTGGCTGAAGCACGAATTTTAGAAGCGAATGGTGAATGTGTTGCAAAAGGTGAGAATGAATTAATTCTTGAGATGGCTGCAAATACTGCTATCACGATGGGATTGGAAGACACTTTAAAGAAAGTCAAAGTTGACGAGTTGTCTTATAACAAAGCTCCAGGAGCGGTGAATGCTGAACCAATTGAAAAGCATTTAGGGTTGTTCTTTACTGTTCAAATTGGTGTTTACAACAAACCTGTGAACGCAAATACGGTGAATAACATCAGTCCTTTGATGACAGTAAGATTGCCAAATGGTCAAATCCGTTATTCTACAGGAATGTTTACTTCAATTGATAATGCACGACCTAAGAAACTTGAGGTAATTGATAAAGGCGTGAAAGATGCATTTATCACAGCTTATTATAAAGCAGAGCGGATTACCTTGGCTGAAGCTCAAAAATTATTAGATGGTAACGGAGACGCTATTTTAGAGCAGAATATAGTACTTCCAGTTGTCTTTGAGCCAGTTAATCCGATTAAAGTAATTATTCCAGACGAACCGGTTATTGAAAACAAAATTGAGCGTGTTCAAATTGTCACTAAAAAGACCTTTGATGAATTTCCTCGTGAAGTATTGAATCGTTATAATAGTCACGGAAGCTTCTATTATGATGAAACAGATAAACGTGTGAAATCAGCAATCGCGAATTCAAAAGATGAATTACCACAAGTTTATAATTTCAAAGATGATGTTGATACGCTTTATATAATGGAAGCGCTGGACGAGTCTTCAACTATTATATCAGTGAAATTTGAAAGCAAAAGTTTACAGGGTGATTTCATCGATTGGCTATTACGTTACAATTATAGAAGAGAATTTATCCAATCTGAAGAAGTTATAGAATTACGGATTTATAGAATTCCAGATGTAAAAATGGAAGAATTACAATTGAAATTAGAATTATTTGGTTTAACTTGGTCTAAGGTTACTGAGACAGAACAAGAACTTGAATTAGAAGAAAAATAAAATGACACAAACGGAAGAGGAATTTGATGTAGACGTTTTGGAATTGTTGGTTGATAAAAAGGATTTAATCATTTACAACGACGATTACAATACATTTGAACACGTAATAGAATCACTAATTAAAGTATGTGAACACAACCCAATTCAAGCTGAACAATGCACGTATATCATTCACCACAATGGTAAATGTCAGGTGAAAAGAGGGGAGTATGAACTTCTTGAACCACTATGTACTGCATTGCTAGACAGAGGAATTAGCGCAGAGATTGAATAAAATCAAAATTTTATATTGCAAAAAAGAAAAAACGCTGTATCTTTGCAGCCACAAAAGGCTTCGTAGCTCAACTGAATAGAGCACTACATTACGGCTGTAGAGGTTTTAGGTTTGAATCCTAACGAGGTCACTAAAGGAACCCCGACTTATTTAAGTCGGGGTTTTTCATTTTACAGCGCGTTCAAAATGCATTTTGATAAGCGAAGGAAAATGAAAAACCCATAACTGCGATAGCAGTTTGGGGTTCTATGCTTGTTATGAACAAAACGCTGGGATATTAAATCCTAACGAGGTCACAAAAACAAAGTGAGAGTGAAAAGCGAGAGCGATTCACCCCACTTTGTTTTTCTTCGCTCTAACACTCATTCTCGCTCTTAACATGGAATTTTTGGATTATTCCCCTTATATAGGTGATAATAAAGCTAAGAATTGTTTTTCGCAACAAATAAACTACTTGATTTCATGGAACTGTACGAAATCATTATACCGCTCAAGGATCGGTTGCTTGATCTGCATCTTTACTATATTTGAATAAAGTATAGAAAGACCATGCAAGTAATTACCTACAATAAGCAAACCGATACTGATCTACTCTGCGAATACCTAGAGAAAGGACCTCTTTTACTGGAACTTAACAGTGTTTTTGCTGTGATAGCTCTACCGAATCAGTCTGGAGTAGAGATGATCAATCGCGTCAAGAACAGGCTGCCCGGTAAGGCATACGGTGGATTGATCGCGGACTACAAAGGTTTTATTCTAGCTTCCTTGTTGAACGTTGAGGAAAAGCAAATCATACTGACTGATGAATTGGCAGCATTATTCACCAATTGCTTTATCCGATTACCGTGGCAAGAAGATCACGCATCAAAAGGGATGACCATGCACGGGATGTTTCAGGGTTTAATTTTATCGGAACCTTTCAATTCTTTTGCCGGATCAATGGAGCAGAAAATAAAACAACAGGAAAATACGTCACCTGACTTGAAATGGTTGATCTGCTCGAGCGCTAATATGAGCGGCGATCCAATGGGATCGATCATTCAGTTTGAAAAAGCCCTGCAATTCGGAAAGGACCGAGGGATTGAATATATGATCACATTTTCAGGGTTTCCCGAATTACCGGAAAAAGGTTCCTTCCCCATATTTTCTTTCACGGAAGGCCTATTTCGAATTGAACGACACGGACCAGGAGCAGAAAATATCAAGAACGTTCTCTTAGGTAGAGGCTTATTTCAGGAATAAGATGCTTTTGAATGCTTCAAAATTATCCCGAAGCTCTATCTCATCGATTAAGTTAATAAGCGCACGACTATCATGATCCCCGATGGATACACGGGAACATTCCAAGAACTTTGCTGTCAATTGCTCGGCTGTCATGGGCGTTTTCCAATGGCCCGGCCAACTGTCAGATAAATTGTTTACGCCATTTTCGAGTTCTATTCGAACAATCATAGCACCGAAATCGGGAGCAATGGTGGGTTCAAGAATCAATTTAATTCGATCAAGGTATTCCTGTATTTGCGCGGAAGCCAACTTCTCATTGTTGTAGCTCTCAGAAGTTATCTCACCGTCCAACAAGGCTAATGCAACATTGAACTGAAAGCTGAATCGAGCCTCGTCAGCATCTTTCGGGAATGGTCGGTCACAATATTTGAAAACAGGTGCTGTTATTTTTATCCAACCCTTCTCGTGCGTCTCAGTATGAAGTTGCAATGCCGCATTTATAGCCACTTGCATTGCGGTGTGTGCGGGCCATTTTTTAAACGCAAATCCTGGACTGGTAAAGCAAGACAACTCTTTCATGCCATTGAGGACCTCCGAAAAGTTGAAATGTGCACCGCCGAAGACTTGTCCCCATCCACTACCCGTTTCAAGGATCGCGGAAGATGCCGTGAGTCCGTGACGGGTCAAAAGAGCGGCCTCTAATCCAGATCGTGCGGCATTCCCGCAGTGAGTTGCCTTTGTCATTGTTCCAATATTCCCGGATATCCCCGAAGACCTGCTGGCAGCATAACCCAGTGCCATCATACATTCCTCCTGATTCAATCCGATTGCGATTGATGAGGCCAAGGCGCTTCCCATGGTGCCCACAGTACCGGGTGGATGAAAGCCCTGTTTCTCGAAAGGGAAATGATGCTGGTCTCTTGCAGCCGTTGCATCATCTGTTTTTGCTCCAATACGCAAACTCGCCTCGAATTGAATACCGGCAATAAACGCTTTAAGAAATGTTTCTCCACTTATATTGTAAGCCTGTGCAATTGAAACAAGCGGTGCAAGGACGGGTGAAACGGCATGGGTCGGCGGCAGGAACATGGGTTCGAAATCCATTGCATGAATAGCACATCCGTAGATAAAAGCTGAATCTGGCAGATTACATTTCAATTTATGACCGATCACTTTGACCCCAGATTGATTTTCAAATTCTTTCAGATAGGACACCAAAATTTTTACCGTACTGTGTTCTAAACCCACCAGAAGTACACCTATTCCATCAAGGATCATTCGTTTTGCAATAGTCAGGGTCTTCTTATCAATCGCCTGAATGTCCAATCTATAGGCGCTTGCTACCAATTCCGCTGTTACATTCCCAGAGGGGTGACCATTCGATGTTTCGTGATTATTAGAATAACTCATGACGGACTGCGATTATTGAAAATACATTACCAAGCTCACATTTCACAATTTTCAGCTTGCGGTATGTTCCGATCTTATATGTTGCCAAAAGGTTTTCAATGTTCTTCTGAGCAAACTGGAAGAAGTCATGTTTACAGCGATCTTTAACTTGTTTAAAGGAATGTTCGTTGATTGTTCTTTCTTCAAGGGCAAGGTCAAGGGTTTCTGCTTCTGCCTTTTTCTTGCTGATGAGTGCGTTCATCCGCACAGAGTTGTTCGGATTGTTCTTTTTGACGAGCTGTTCTTTTTCATGCCATTCGTTCTCTTGTAACTTGATGCCTAGGTACATGAATTTGATTTTGCGGTCTTTTATGGCGCGAATATAAAGAGGGTAGGAACCATCTTCATTTTGTTTGAGCTTTTTAAGCAGTATTTTTATTGTTACCATGTTGCTAAGATACATCATAGGTACAATATAGGTTCAACAAATGATACTTTTTCTTGCTTTTAGAGTAAACAAGACCAGCATGATTCAATGCTTCAACTGTCCAATTGTTAAAGGATATAATTGATTTAGCAGAATCAATAAAAAATTTGGCTTTATCAGGATAATTTAATTCATAGTAAATACCAGATAAATTGGTAATCAATGTAAAGGTTGTTAATGAATCATTTTTCTGAATTAGATCCAAAGCTTTATGATAATCAACGGCAGATTTAAATAACTCACCTTGCTCTTACAATGAATTTGCATTATTCGTATAATAAATAAGTTCTAAACGACTTGAATCAACAAATGGAAGGGCTTTTTTGAGTATTAAATTGTATTTATTAACACTATCAAACATTTTCAAATCTTGGTAGTAATTGGATAGAGTTGCGGCCGGATAGCCTTTTAAACTATAATTCTTTTTGTTTTTCGAATAGTTTAAAGTGAATTCAGCAAAGAGAAAAGCAGGTTTTGACACCTTAGCATTGTATAGTTCAACATTTATTGATTTTAGCTGTTTTAACGGGACTTGTTGTGTCTTTGAAAATAAATTTGCTGAATTCTTAACCAGCCACTCGTCAATTTCGTTTTGATTGTTGAATTGAGTGGAAACAATTTTCAAAATGTAATCCCATTTTTCAATCGATGTTTTCGAATCATAATGTGTCTGCGCACTTGTTGCATTAAACGTTATGGTAGCTTGAGATTTTTCTTTAATTGATTCTTGACAACCAAAAAGTAAAAAAACAGTATAAACTGAGTTGCCTTAAATGAGTTCCATGCAAAAGCCATTTTTGAAGATTATTTTTCATTTTAAATTCAGTAATGTTAAACTCTTTTTTTAAATTGTCTCAAAAAAAATGTCCTGTTAATGAAGCAAGTTATTTGCAAAAATATTTAAATGATTTTTGCCTTAAAAACAATAGAAGATATTTAGGCGAAAAAGTAGACAGGCTAATAATTGCAGCTGTTTCATATGTTTGGTACAAATTACTGGTAAAGTTTACGATATGCATTTAATTAATAGTAAACTTGCATTTTGCTTAAAAGAGAATTACGATGCAATTTTGCGAATTTCCCTTCAATGAAACGATTATACTGGAAGATGACCGCGTGCTATTGCGGCCACTAAAAGCAGATGATTTCAACGCGCTTCTAAAGTATGTTCAGAATGAACCTGAACTGTTCAGATTTGCGCTTACTCCGATGCGTACAGAAGAAGATCTAAAGAAATACATCTCTCATGCTTTTTTTCAACACAAGGAAAAAATCGAATATCCATTTGTAGTAATCGACAAAATTACCGATAAAATTGCAGGAACTACCCGATTTTATCTCATAAACAAAGCACACAAGTGGTTAGCAATAGGTTACACTTGGATTGGAAGCGAATTCCAACGGACAGGTTTGAATCGTTCAATGAAAGCTTTGATGATACACTATTCGTTGGTCGATCTGGGTTTCGAACGGGTTGAATTCAGATTAGATTCCGAAAATAAAAGAAGCGCGCAATCACTGGAAGCAATTGGAGCACTTAAAGAGGGAGAATTGCGCAGCCAAATATACAGAGCGGATGGCACCAGAAGAAACACACTCATATATTCAATACTGAAAAGTGATTTAACAAATGCTAAGCAATCACAGAGCTAATTAGCAACCTGTATTAACTGTACTTTATACCTGTGTTATGTTTTTCTTCTAAAAGCAATTAAAATATTGGTATTTTTATTTTTTTGCATTAATTTTGTCCGCGAAACTAATCACGAAAAACAACCTAAATGGAAATCTTAGTAAACGAGGCACTGAACCATCGTGCCGTCAATCATCCTTATCTTAAGGCCCTTGCAAACGGAGAATTTGAAAACATGGAAGCAGTTCTGAAAGACTTTGCATCCCAATATGGTTTCTACAGTGCTTGGTTCCCTCGCTACCTTACGGGTGTGATATCACAATTGGAGAACCCGGAGTTCAGAATTCATCTACTTGATAATTTATCCGAAGAAAGCGGTCATTTGCACGAAGAAGATATGGTTGCGGTGCGCGAACTTGGCATCAAAGACGAGTGGGTGCAAGGAGTTCCTCATCCACAGTTATTTAAGCGTTTCCAGCACGCTATGGGAGTTGATGCAGATGCACTTCCCGGAATAGAGGTTGAGATCTGGAGAGACTCATTTCTTTCTTTGATCCAGGGTGGAAGTCCTATTTCCGCAGTTGGAGCGATCGGACTTGGAACGGAATCAATTGTTAAATACATCTACAGGGATATTATTAAGTCAATCGAAGAACATACAACGCTTAGTTTGGAAGAGTATGTGTTTTTCCCGCTTCATACAGAGGTAGATGATGAACACGGACTTATTTTATTGGATATCGCGGAAAAAATGGCGTCACAAAGTGCTGAGGATGAAAGAGAATTGAGAAAAGGAATGCTTAAGGCACTGAATTTAAGAGCAGCTTACTGGGATGATATGTATGAAAGAGCAAAAGTGATCAGTAAGCAAAACCAAATGGCATGAATCCATTATTCATAAAAACTGTCAAAGCCAACCGGATTGCACCTGAAGAGCATGAATCGATAGGGAAATCTCTTGATAAATTGGAACATTCGATCAAAAACAAACTTGTTCCGGACGCACTAGAGTTATTGCCTTCTACGAATTCATTGTACGTTTATTCTTTGGGGTCCGAAGATCAAAAAAAGGAGGTTCTCGAATTCATTAATTGGTATCGAAATCCGGAAGAGGATTATAAGGGGTCGGAAAGACTTAATATAATTGTCGGTGGATTTTTTGGTGATCTTCAACTTGGTCGTATTGGTGAAATGCTTGATCGAATAAGTCTTCAGCGCTCACTGACCAATGTAAATGAATCCCGTGAATTGGTTTCAAGAATCAACGACAGTGCACTCAAAGGATTGTACAACAACAAAGTTGATTCTCTTAATATCGACTTCTCGGTCTCTGTGCTACCATTTGATTTGGAGGTTCTAGATCCTAGAATTGTTACAGTTCAACCCGGTAAAGCAAATGAAATGCACCGTCATGCTCATGAAACCGTTTTCATATTTCTGAAAGGAAAAGGGAAAGTATTGGTAGATGATTACGAAAATGAAGTTGCTCCAGGTGATTTTGCCTTCATACCAAGATGGTGCAACCACCAGTCAGTGAATATTGGAACAGAGGAGCTAGTATTCCTAGCTATCGCTGATTTTGGACTTACAGGAAAATCTTTTGTAGGCAATTATATGAAAACAGCCAGAATGAAGGCTGTTTTAAATTATTTTAAAAAATGAATACAAAAGAACTATATGACTCTCAGGCGCGTGAGTGGTCAAGGAATGAGCCTATGCTACTGTCCGACTACTCAGCGCGACCTTTTGTAATCGACATGTGTAAACCGTTTGCCGGACTAAGGATTCTAGATGCAGGCTGTGGAGAAGGATACGTAGGCAGACAATTTGCGGCAGGAGGGGCTCTTCATGTTCATGGCATCGATATTTCGGGAAAAATGATAGGAGAGGCTGAAACTGCCAAAATCAGTTCAGGGCTCAACAATCTTTCTTACATTGTCGGTGATATCCGTGAAGTTGATTTTAGTAGTGAAGAACCATATGACCTCTTTATCGGAATGTTTCTTTTCAACTATCTCAATGTGGAAGAGACACATCAGGTTATGAAAAAAGCATTTGAACTTATTAAACCCGGAGGACATTTCGTGTTTTCAGTGCCACATCCTTTTCTGGCCTTTTTAAAGAAGGATAAGTACCCTTTCTATTTCACACCAAGTGGCGGATACTTTTCAGGTAGAAATATTTTATTCCCCGGCGAGATCTGGAGAAGAGACGGTGTTTCAGTTGGTGTGCAATGCGTACATAAAACGTTTGAAGACTATTTTACTGGTCTCAAAAATGCCGGGTTTACATCGATGCCTGAAGTATATGAATTAAAGATAGGCCAAGAACACATTGATTTAGACCCATCGTTTTTCGGGCCGTTGAAGGATCTTCCTTTGCATGTCGCATTTAAAGTAAGCCGTTAAACGATGAGAAAACAGGGATCCCTGTCCGAATTGAATTGGAAATTAAAACCTTATCCATCGGATTATGTTTTGTTCCCTGATGAAGAACTATGTGCTATTGCAGAAGGCTTTACAGGTAATGAGATGCAAGATCTGCTGGATAACCCAAATAAATTCGGGATAGAAATACCTGCTGCAATCACAAATACAATCATATCCAAAATTAAATCCTACCCTTGTTTCACGTTAATCAGGTGTGATTCTTCACTGCCAGATGAAACACTTAGGTGCATATATGCATTGTATAGCAAAGCTATTGGCTCCTTGAATGATCGTTATGGATATTTTTTTGATGTAGTTGATCAGGGTTTGGACTACACCAAAGAAGCTATTCCTGTTTCCAAAACGAAGGCTTCAACCGGCTATCATACGGACAGTACTGCTAAAGAGTATCTTCCTGATATTGTTGGTTTGCTGTGTCTTCATCCGGCGGAGGTTGGTGGTGATTCATTACTCACAAATGCAGCGGATCTTTATTCATTTCTAATGAAAGAGGAACCCGCTGCTGTTGCCGAAATGGAAAAGCCTATCAAGAGAGATGTGATAACTCCGGGGACAGTAAATAATATTGAAGCGATTACTTCAAATACATTTCCTATATTTTCTTTCCCAGAAGAAGGCTTTACATTCCGCTACATGCGCTATTGGATCGAAACAGCTTTTCTAAAAACGGAAGAAGAAATACCACAGGAATTATTGAAAGGTCTAGATGCAACGGATCACTTCTTTTCCGTTCCTGAAAACAATGTGCAATTCAGAATGAAAAGAGGAGATATTCTTTTCGCGAACAACAGGATCCTCTGCCATAATCGAACTGCATTTGAAAATGATGCTCATTCGAGTAAGCGGACCATGGTTCGAGCATGGATCAATTTTGATGTGGAAACAAATAAAAGTGCATCAATCTTGAATAAGGATAATTTAAAACAATAGGAATAATTTGAATATTACACTAAAAAATAATTCCTCAAGCAGGGAGATTAGCGGATTTCATTCTTTGAGAGTAATTTCCGTTCGTCATATTACCGCTGATTCCGTAATGATCAGTTTCGAAATACCGGAGGAAGTAAAATCCTTTTACAGTTTCAAACCGGGTCAACACATTGAATTGATGTTGTATGAAAACAATGAAGAACTTCGTCGAACATATTCTATCTGCAGTGGTGTAAATGAACCATTGTCTATTGGAGTTAAGGCCTTGAAAAGCGGTAAAGTTTCTTCTTTTCTGAACAGCGCAATTTCTGTGGGAGATGAAATGCTGGTTTCGCAGCCAAGAGGATCCTTTGTATTGAATCCAGCAGCCAAGAACATTGCGTTCTTTGGAGCGGGGAGCGGAATCACCCCCTTATTATCAATGTTGAAGGCATGTGCTAATATGTCCATATACTCAACTCTGATCTATGGTAACAAGCAAGAATCGTCTATCATGTTCCGAGATGAAATTGATGGAATGTTAGCTGATAAGGTGTATCATTTTTTAAGCGGTGAAAAAAAAGAAGGATTTGCTTATGGTCGTATAACTAATGAGACTATTTCCGAATTGATATTGAAAGATTGTTCCATTTTAGATTCCGATGACTTTTACATCTGCGGGCCTGAAACAATGATAGCAGATGTTCGTGAAATACTCCAAAAATTCGGGGTGTCCCAGGATAAGATACATTTTGAATATTTCAGTGCTCCTGTTGAAAAAGAGAATTCTGACCAAACTAATATCCCTACTTTTACAGGAAATTGTAAGGTTCAGGTAAAACTCGAGGGCGATAAGTTCCAATTTGATGTTGTATCTGACGGTCCCGTATTATTAGAAGCAGCGAGAAAGGCTGGTTTAGACGCACCTTTCTCATGTAAAACGGGAATTTGCGGGTCCTGTAGAGCGAAAATTAAAAATGGAACAGTGTCAATGAAAGCAAATTACGCCTTAACAGCTGAAGAAGTGGAACAAGGATACATTTTAACTTGTCAAGCACAACCTACTTGCAGCGACCTATCGATCAGTTTTGATGATTAATTGTGACCAAGGGAAAATTAAGCGAATTTATGATCAAATAGAAAAAACTAAATGCCCTTCCTTTTCGAAAAAGGGTTAAAAATTTGTAGCGGATATTTCCCTTACAGATACAAAAAAGAAGACTTTTTGCTGAAATGAAAAATCATCTGTAAGAACGCAGTCTTCAAATTTTCGATGTACACAATTAAAAACAGTATATAAATGAAACCACTAATCCAGCAAACAGCTGAAAAAACCAAAAATGATGTTAAAATCAGCGCAAACTATTCCAGAAGTTTTCTATTTGTGCCATCACATCTCAAAAACGCATTCATTAGAGTGCATGAATGGAATCTTCCCGATGTCTTAATATTTGACCTCGAGGATAGCTGCCCCCTGCATCTTAAGGCAATAGGAAGACAGAATCTCACCGAAAACTTTGATATGCTCACCGAACTACCATCCAAAAAATTACTGCGAATCAATCATGTTAGTGAATGGGATGAGTTCAATAAAGACCTGGCCATCCTCTCTCAAGGTGCTTTTCAAGGAGTAATGCTTCCCATGATCCAATCTGCAGGTGACCTGGACTTGACAATCAAAGAGATTGATGAAGCTTGTTCAGGATTGCCTGAAATGGAGATCCATGTGCTGATTGAAACTCCTTCCGGACTTGCAAATATCGAACAGATCGCATCCTTCAGCCCTCGATTGGTTTCCCTTTGCCTTGGTTCCTATGACCTATTTGCGGCTTGGAATGCAGATCATACGGCAGATAAACTGTTCAGCGTAAAACAAAAATTGGTTAACACGGCTAAAGCTTATAATCTTCTCGCTATTGACACACCATTCATTGATGTTCATGATTATGCCGGATTCTTCCGACATTGCAAGAACAGTCTAGCTTTAGGAATGGATGGATCAATATTAATACATCCCGACCATGTTTCAATATTAAACAGGCAATTCTCCATAACCCATAAAGAATTTCTTGAAATGAAAGAAACCGTTGAAAAATACGAGGGTGGCTGTGCTATTCAAAATGGAAAGTTTATCGGACCACCAGTTATAAAACGTATAAAGAGCGAAATGAAAAAAGAACAATTGAAACCAAGAAAACATCATAGCAGTTTGACACCAAAGACAATAAAGTACGGGCTTGACCTAGAAAATGTGAATATAGGGATGATTATAACATGCCCTTATGAATTAACCATTGATGACTCATGGATCACCTCCTGGCACAGCCTTATTCCAAGTGGAAATTATATAGAAACAAGTCGGACCTTTGCGCAATCTGCCGGACTGAAAGACAGGATAATTCCATTTTCATCGATTCTGAATCTGACGCTTTGTATGGCTGTCGAACCTTTCTCAGAAACGTGCCTTCTACATTTGGGAATGGAGGATGTGAGATATGAAGCCCCTGCCTACCCGGGTGATACCTTTAATTGTTATATTCTGATCGAAGACGTTCGAAACACCAGTGATGGAAAACGTTGTGTCGTTTCAAGTCAACATGTTCTGGTTAACCAAGGAGGGGAAAGGGTACTATCTTTCCAACGGAAAACACTCTTTCCGAGAATTCAAACAAGTGCTCAACACTCACCGGATTCATCAGGCCTTAGCAAGCTAATCCATACCAAAAATGAAGCATGGGAAATATCTAATACTGCTGGTCTTTTCAACTCGGGACGAACATCTGCTGCTTCCTATGATTCAGGGGAACTCATACTTCATGATGCCATGAGGACGATTGGTAAAAGTGAAAATCTGGCATTTTCAACTCTTTACAGAAATACTCATCCGATCCATTTTAACTACATGCGATTCAAGCCCGAAGAGATCATCGTTTGTGGTGGATTCGTTATGGCAATTGTATTAGGAAATACAATGAAGGACTTCAAGCAAGTGATTGGTCAGAAAATTCATAATTGTTCCCATTTGAATACGGTTACTCCAGAAGACAATATAAGCTCAGTGTCATACATATATAACAAATCCGTATCGGACAAATTGGAAACAATTCAAATAGTAACACTTGGCTTGATCGAAGTGGATCCGGTAAAAAATCTAATAGAACAAGAGTGGCCTGCTGAAATATTTTCAAGCTCCACCCCGAAACCAGCGGAATTTGAAAAGCTATTGAAAGACTCTTTTCCAGATCTTTTCCACAAGGTCTGTATTCACATCCATTGGGAAGTCACACGGATTCTGGAAGATTAACAGCTACAGCATTCAAGAAATACCAAATACTGACTGATCTCGGAATCGAATAACAGATTTCGGGATTAGTTAATTTGTGGAGGAGTAAGATCTGCTGCAATAGTGAGATAAATCCGGTATATGCGTTTTGAGGACTAAACCCCAATCCTTCAAAATAATCCTCAAAGAGGTAAAACGAAAAACCTTGACAAACCAAACCTCAACAACAAAAGGAAAGAATCCACATCACGTTTGTGACTTTTTCAGTTTCAAAATTTGTGAATGGTAGGTTTGAGTTTGCGAATAGCTACCAACATTAGACCAAACCCACCTAACTTTTGTCAAAATAATTTTAAAAACACTAGTGTCCGATAAAACTTTTTAAAAAAGCGGGATTTCCCGCAAAGGATTTCCCGCTTTAATGTAATTTGGTTTTCCCGAACTAAATTACATGAATAAAAGTAGCTACTTTTTTGGACAGTCCGTTTTCGGACAGCTGATTTCTTTACTTGATTTGAATAAAATCAAAACGATTAGCAAAAAACACATGTCGGATTACTATGTCAAGAAGTTTGATACTTCAGATCACTTAGTGAGCATGCTATTTTCCACGTTTGCCAATTGCACCTCGTTGCGTGAAGTAGCTGCATCAATGCTAGGTTTAAAAGGGAAAGTGAATCATTTTCAGTTAAAGCATATTCCATACAGAAGCACATTGAGTGATGCAAATAAACGCAGAAGCCATTTAGTGTTCCAGGATGTGTATTATTCATTGCTCAAAGAATACCACTCAGTTATCTCGGACAGCCGACAGACGTATGCTTGGGAAAACCGCTTAGAAATCATTGATTCGAGTACCATATCACTGTTTAAAGACATTTTGAGTTGTGTTGGCAGGAAATCTAACAATGGAAAAAGAAAGGGTGGAATCAAAGTGCATACACAAATCAATTTACAAGATCGCGTGCCGAAGCTTATTTGGTTTTCTGCTGCCACAACACACGATAAACAATTTTTGAAGCACGTTGAACTAGAGAAAGGTAGAATAGCTGTGTTTGACAAGGGATACAACGACTACAAAACTTTTGATGAGTTCAACGAGAGTGGAATTTTCTTTGTCACACGTTTAAAATCTAATGCTTCATATGAATCGGTCAAAGAAAATGACATTCCCTCATACATTGATGATGGTGTACTAAAAGATGAAGTGATACGTGTTGATGTCAAAGAAAACGGGGCTTATCTTAAAACTATAGAACTCAGAAAAGTCGCTTACTGGGACGATGAAAACAAGCGCTGCTTTGAGTTTCTTACCAACCTGCACGGCATGAATGCGGGCCATATTGCATTGATTTACAAGAAACGATGGCAAATAGAACTCCTGTTCAAACAGCTCAAACAGAACTTCCCGTTAAAGTTTTTCCTTGGCGACAATGAAAATGCCATCAAAATACAGATCTGGTGTGCGCTCATCGTTAACCTTCTGCTGACCGTAATACAGAAGAAAATCAAGCGTAAATGGGCTTTCTCTAACCTCGCTAGCTTCTGTAGACTGCACTTGTTCAACTACATTCATTTGACCAAATTTCTTGAAAACCCCAAGAAAGACTGGCTCAAAGAATACGACGCTCAACTTCAATTTAAATTTAGTAGTTCTTAAAAAGGGGGGCTTACTTTTGAAATCGAGACAGCAGCACAAGTAAAATCAAGGCTTTCAGACTACAAATTGATTAATTTGTATTTTTATCGGACAGTAGTGTTATAAAATAGTTCCTGATTTCTTCCTTAAAACGCGCACATCTTTGTTCTAAAAGCATTGTTTTGAGTGATGAAAAGGAGAGGTAGAATTTTAATTTAATCACAAATTAAGAATCCTCTTTGGTTGATTCAATTTCCAATTAAATTAAAATTCTACCTCTCCTTTCAAAAAAGACAATCTAACTTAGAAGACTCGCTAAAAAAATTAAAAAAAAAATCGGGAAGTAACTGCTTAAGAATTGATTGAATTTGATTTTTTAATGGTTGCACAAATACTGTTTGGAATATTTCTGTGATAAACATACGTTCTTAGATCAACTTTTTTTACACGAAACAGAATCGTTGCTTTTTCGTAAAAATCAGCGTCAGCAGCAAAGCCACTTTTGAATGAAATACTGGTAAATACTTTTTTGAGTCCGAACAATGTTCCAAATAAGATCGCATCATCAAGGTGGATGAGTTTTGTTAGGTCATTTTTATCAGGAACATAATAATCATCAATGGAGTCAACGATTGTTTCAGTTGTCGAACATACCAAATCTAAGTTGTTTACCGCTTGCAGACAAGCGCTCAAATGATTCGGTTTATATTCATCATCACTATCAATAATGGTTATGTATTCACCTAAACTATATAAAACACCACGATTGATTGATGCTGATTGACCTCTATTACTGTGTCGGATATAGACTATTTTATCTTCATATTTTTCAACATATTGCATTAAAGAATCACGATCAACATCCTTACTGCCATCATCAATAATGATAAGCTCAAAATCTTGAAAATCCTGTTTTAAGACGGAATCAATTGCTCTTTTCGTGTACGTATAATTGGTATTAAAAACGGTCATTATTACCGATATTTTTACGTGTCTAAACATAATTTATTGAGTATTTGCTGTTGCTTAAAAAATGTATAAACAGGAAGTTTTTTTTTCTTCATTCGTAATAACATTTCTGCGAAGCTATTGTTTTTTAGATTCCAACTAATTTTTAATATTATTTAAATTCAAGTCGTATTTATCTTAATAAGATTTCTTTTTCGCGAAGATTAATCAGAACCAATGACCAAATTTTTTGTTCAATGTATAGAAACGTTTAAATTTAAACTATGAAACTGTTTTGCTTGCCCTTATTTTTCATCTCGTATTTTTCATTTGCTCAACCTTTGTTGGAATTTAATAATGATCGAGAACAAATTAATAAAAAACTAATGATTGGCTTAGGTTCGTGGGCTACTGCTAATTTTATTGCAAGTGGAATAGGTTGGGCGACAGTTCCAAAAGGTGAAGCCCGTTATTTTCATCAAATGAATGTGATGTGGAATACCGTCAATATTGGTTTGGCAATTCCAGGATATATAAAAGCAAAAAAGTCTAGCTCAACCTTAACTTTTGCTGAGTCTATTAGAAAAGAGCACCAAACAGAAAAGATTTTTTTAATTAACACGGGAATTGATATTGGATATATGGCAAGTGGTTTAATTCTTCGCAGCGAGGCCAAATCCAATGTGGAAAAACGCGCTCAATTTAATGGTTACGGGAATAGTATGCTGATGCAGGGAGGATTTTTGTTTTTATTCGATTTGACAGCTTATGCGATCCATAATCGTCATTCAAAAAAGTCACTGGATAATTTATTGAATTCAATTGAAATGACCAATAACGGAATTGGCTTAAAATGGCATTTGGAACCTAAACTATTTTCAAGAAATCAATTGCTGTTGTAGGAATAAAAAAAGATGAACGACTAACATAGTAACGATACGCTGCAAAACTATTTTCTATCTTTCAGCGCGCAAGTCAGTATACATTGTTTCAAAAGCTTATCCTTTCTTCCAAAATTGCCACCATTTTGTAACTTCTGACAATGAGTCATCTTCGTTAAAGCGATTAACTTTTTTCGGTTCATCTCCAAAACCTTTTTCTCTCCATTGACCATTAGTGGATCGAACCCAAATTTTATCAATTCCTAATAAGGTTAATTCTACAGGTGCGTTATTTGCTTCCATGATTTGTTTTTTTATCTATTTTCAAGCAAGATAAACTGTAAATCATTGGTAAACAAATATATAGCGTATTGATTATCATAAAGGTATCACGGGAGACTAAATGATACGTCATACCGATAATTTGGAATTTAAACCCCTTAAGTTCTTGATTTTCAAATGGTATGTTTTTTTAAAGCTTATACCAAAAACGTGATGTGTTAAAATCAGTTGAAGAACCAATAGATGAATTAGCCTGATTAATACAAGTACGTCAAGGGAAGTCGATACGCCTATTCTCCTATTGATTTCTTTAAACAATAGTAGTACTTTTATGTTATTTAAGCATGGAAGGTGAAACGATAATCAAAGTAGAACATTTGGCCAAACGTTTTGGTACGTTTGAAGCGGTGAAGGACGTTTCTTTCAGTGTGAGCAGGGGAGATGTGTTTGGTTTTCTTGGTCCGAATGGTGCTGGAAAAAGTACAACAATACGCTGTCTTTTATCCTTGATTACGCCAGATGCCGGATCAATCGAATTATTTGGAAAGTCATTTAAAAATAACCGAACGGCAATTTTATCGAACATTGGCAGCATCATTGAAAAACCCGATTTTTATAAATATTTATCTGCACAGAAGAACCTAGAAATCTTTGCGCGTGTTTCAGGAGCGGATGTTTCGAAAAAGGAAATTCAGGAGATGCTTGAATTTGTTGGATTGGGCGATCGTGGTAAACATAAATTAGGTGGTTTCTCCCACGGAATGAAACAACGTTTAGGCATTGCACAGACACTTTTACACAAACCTGATTTGATTATTTTAGACGAACCAACAACTGGTTTGGATCCGCAAGGAATCGTTGAAATTCGTAATTTGATTTTACGACTCAAAAATGAACAAAACAAAACAATTCTTTTGTCTTCTCATCAATTGTCGGAAATAGAATTGATAGCTAACCGCATGGTAATTATCAACCAAGGTCGTTCCATTGTGGAAGGAAGCGTAACCGAATTATTGAATACGCAAGAATTGCTAGTACGCATTGAAGTGGACAATGCACGTGCTACTGCCGAACTCCTGCAAAAGGCATATCCAGAAGCGATTTTTAAAATCAATTCCGAAAGCGAATTAGAAGTTACGTTCGTCAAAGAGTTGGTTCCTGAACTCGCTCGTCTGTTGGTTAGCAACAATATAAATGTGCACGCCATCGAGCCAACACGTAAACTAGAGGATTATTTCATGAAAATAATACAAGCATAAGATGTTACTTAAAAATACATACAACGAGTTTATTAAAATACTTTCGAAACCTCGAAGTTATTTAGGAATCGGCGCTTTGACCTTGCTTGTCGGAATAATCATTTTTGCAATGAAAGCAGATGGTAAGTCAATCATTTCATTTGTCACTTCGACTTTCGAACAGAGTTTGACGTTCAATGGGGATGTTTTGAATGGCAACCTAATCGCCTTCATTATTTTGCAAATGCTGATTGTGCACATTCCTTTATTGGTCGCTTTGGTTACAGGGGATCTCATCTCCGGTGAAGCAGCAATGGGGACAATTCGAATGTTGGCGACAAAACCAATCTCGCGCACCAACATTGTTTTATCTAAATTCATTGCTGGTGCGATGTACACACTTTTCTTGACAATTTGGCTGGGCTTTTTAGCTTTGTTCGTTTCACGTCAAATCTTTGGAACGGGTGATTTAATTGTTCTCAACAGCGATGGCTTGGTAATCTTGCAAGATGCCGATATTTTATGGCGCTATGGACTTGGGTTCTGTGTTGCGTTCTTGGCTCTTTTGACGGTTTCAACACTTTCCATTACCTTATCTGCTTTTGCAGAAAATTCAATTGGACCAATTGTCTCCACGATGGCGATTATAATTTTATTCACGATTATAGGAAGTTTGGATGTTACCGTTTTCGACAACATTAAACCCTATCTTTTTACGACACACATGGCGTCCTGGCGCAGTTTCTTTGAAGATCCAGTTCCTTTTTCTTCGATCATCCAATCGATTGTCATTCTCGTTGTGCACAACGTCGTTCTGGTAGCAATTGCGATATATAAATTCAATAAAAAAGACATTACATCCTGATGAAAAACTTCCTTACCCTCTTAATCATCGCAATTCAATTTGGCGTAACATCCCAAGAAGCGGATGATATTCTAAGCAAAGTTGTAACAAAACTGAATACGGTGAAAGATTATACGGTGACTGCTAATGTGAAAGCAAACATTCCAATGATCAAGATCTTACCTTCTAAAGCGACTATCTATTTCAAGCAGAAAGATAAGTTCAAAGTAGTTTCGAAAGGGATTGTCATCTTACCAAAACAAGGATTCACAGAAATAAATACGTTTCTAGCAAATAAGAAATCATATATAGCAGTTGCAGGAGACACTTCGAAAATTGGTGGCGTAATGACCAAATTAATTACCGTTATTCCAAATGGAGAAAGCAGTGAAATTGTTCTTGCAAAATTATGGATCGACACAAAACGTTCGGTTATTATGAAATCACAAATCACAACCAAAAGTAATGGATCCGTGAACACGACGTATACGTATGGTGATAAAGTGAGTTTTGGTTTACCAAGTCAATTGGTTTTCGAGATTGACGTCAAAGCATTTAAACTTCCGAAAAGTGTTGCTGCAGATATCAATAAAACCACAACTGATAAAAAAGTTAAACCCAATAGCAAAGGGATTATTACTATAACGCTGACGGATTACAAAGTCAATACAGGTTTGAGTGATGCGCTTTTCACGAAAAAGAAATAACTATCGAAGGTTGTCGACGGTCATTGAGCTAGACTCCCCTGAGGCTGCTGAGCTTGTCGAAGTAATCGATGGGTCGAGATGTTTCATATCCCTTTCAATAAATTATCATAAAGGTCATTAAACGACATTCCATTCGCTGTTCTTCGCTTCGATAATTGTTTCAAATCTACCAGCGCCCACAAGACAAATTCCATTAAAAAGGGCATGTCAATCGCGGCAACGTTTGGTTGATATTTCAGAATAAGTTTCTTCAAAGGTTCAATGTCATTCAATGCAGAGGCATAAGATTCTTGATCCATTTCATCTTCCAATTCAAATGAATCTGCTTCAAAAAACCAAGTTAATACTGCATCATATGGTGTCTCTTGATCTGGCTTTTTGAGCTTTTCAATTTTTGGGAAATAGGTCAAGAATAGTGTTTTCGTTGCTTCACTGATTAAATGATTAGCAACGAAAGATGTTCCTTCCTGCTCTCCTTCATAAACAAGTTCTACTTTTCCTGTGATAGAAGGAATCATTCCAATCAAATCACTGAAGCGAACAGTTGTTTCCTTCTCATCGTTCAAGATTGCTCTTCGTTCTGCAGTACTTACCAAATTTTCGTATGCTGTGATACTCATTCGTGCACTGACACCACTTTTATGGTCGATGTATTCACTTTCGCGTGCTTCAAATGCTATTTGTTCCAAAATATCTTTTGCCAACTCAGGAACATAAACGTTAAAATGACGATTTTCCAATTTGTCAGATTCTTGGGTTGTGATTGTCTTTGCTGTTTTAATATCAGCTGAATAATGCGTTAATATTTGTGAGCCAATTCTATCTTTTAACGGGGTAACAATACTTCCTCTATTGGTGTAATCTTCTGGATTTGCTGTAAACACGAATTGAAGATCCAATGGAAGTCGTAATTTAAAACCACGAATTTGTATATCGCCTTCCTCTAAAATATTGAACAAAGCAACTTGAATGCGCGCTTGTAAATCCGGTAATTCATTGATTACAAAAATACAACGGTTCGCACGAGGAATCATTCCAAAATGCAACACGCGTTCATCCGAATAATTTAACTTTAAATTAGCTGCTTTTATTGGGTCAATATCTCCAATTAAGTCCGCAATTGTAACATCTGGCGTAGCTAATTTTTCAAAAAAGCGATCCGAACGGTGCATCCAAACGATTGGTGTTTCATCTCCTTTTTCAGCAATTAAATCACGCGCAAAGCGGCTAATTGGATTGAATGGATCATCGTTCATTTCACTACCAGAAACAACAGGAATATATTCATCTAACAAATTCACCATCAAACGGGCGATACGCGTTTTCCCTTGTCCACGCAATCCCAATAAATTGATGTTGTGTTTCGAAAGGATTGCACGCTCTAGTTGTGGAATAACTGTTTGTTCATATCCATGCATCCCGGGAAAAGTTGTATCACCAGATTTAAGTGCTGCAATTAAGTTATCGCGAAGTTCTGTTTTAATACTTTTGGAAGTGTATCCTGCTGCTTTTAAAGCGCCAAATGTGTTGATTGTTGTATTCATCGGTTCAGTTGATTCGTTTTTTTCTGTTTGTTTCATAATCGTGAAAAATCATTTCACCTAGTCCTTTTAATCCGGTATAAAATGCTTTTCCTTTATTTGATTTTGTAAATTCTTCCACGAAAGATTGCAAATAGGGATCTTGTGCAATCATAAATGTGGTAATTGGAATGTGCATTTTACGCGCTTGAGCTGCCATGTTGTAACACTTTTCGACAATCACGTCATCCAAACCATTGCTGTTTTTGTAATATTGACCATCTGGCAAACGAAGGCAACTTGGCTTTCCATCAGTGATCATAAATATTTGTTTGTTGGTGTTGCGTCTTCTGCGCAGAATATCCATTGCCAATTCCAAACCTGCAACGGTGTTGGTATGATAAGGACCAACTTGAAGATATGGGAGGTCTTTAATCTTGATCGGCCATGCATCGTTTCCAAAAACAATAACATCCAAGGTATCTTTTGGATAGGAAGTTGTAATCAGTTCAGCAAGTGCCATCGCAACTTTTTTAGCAGGTGTAATTCTGTCCTCACCATATAAAATCATGCTGTGACTGATATCAATCATCAAAACCGTACTCATTTGCGATTTGTGGTGCGTATCCTCAACAACTAAATCTTGTTCGGTTAATCTAAAATCACCAATTCCATTATTTATTTGTGCGTTCTTTAAACTTTCAGTGATGGAGATATTTTCGATAGAATCACCGAATTGAAAATCACGAAACTCTCCGGTTGCTTCATCACCTTGACCACTTTTTTTGGATTTATGATTTCCTGCTCCACTTTTCTTTATTTTCCCGAAGATTTGATCGAGTGCATTTTTGCGCAAAACGCGTTCTGTTTTTGCTGTAATAGATAATTGACCTTTTCCATCAGGTTCAATTTCTTCGCGCAAATAGCCTTTCTTCTTCAAATCCTCGATGAAATCATCCATCGTATAGTCATCTGTCGTTAATGAATATTCTTTATCGAGAACATTTAGCCAATCAAGCGCTTCGTCAACGTCTCCAGATGTGTGCGTGATGAGCTCACTGAATATATCAAACAATTTATCAAATGGTGTTTGTTCAGGTGCTTCGTATGGTGTAAATACATAACCGGATCGTGGCATGAATGGAATTTATTATTAAGAACAACAAGATAGCTAAAAAGTTTTGTGTCGGACACAATTTTATCTTTCAAAAACTGCCAAATTTTTATAAATCGTTTGCTTTTTCAGTATTATGAGCAGTATCTTTTTGAAGTCGTTCACGCAAAGAACCCTTTAACAATTGAGAATAATTGTTTTATAAACTTGTCTGCAAATAATTTCCAAAATAATTAAATGTTGACGAAATTACATTCAGCTTTGGGTTTAGGATACCAAGAGGTTGCAATGTGTTGAAACAGTATTTACCAAAAACTAGGCGATCTGGAAAATACAAAAAACGGATTCGGATTTTGGAATTTTAAATAAATTTCAGATCCTCCAAAACCATTTGAGGCAGTTCGTAAACTAGAGGTGTTAAAATCATATGAATAACCAATAGATAAACCTGCTATTTCGATTTCAATACTAGGTGAAAAAGCATCTCCAAGACGATAGTAGCCACCAAAACCAATTGCAAAACCTTTTACATTACCGGTGTATTTAGATCCATCTTTCACTAAATAACGGAACATCATCCCAAGATTAATTTCTCGCATTGGTCCTTGAAAAATTGCATTAATTCGTGGTCGTAAAGCCAATTTAGAATACCCTGTAGCCCAATGCATATTCGCATGAAAAACAAATTTAGAATACATTTTTTCACTCGTACCATAATAACTTTCCAATTCTGGACGCGCCAAATGATGATACGCAATACCAACTTGTGCTTTTACTTTATCAAAAGATGAAATAGTTGATGCTGCAGTTCCATAAGCCCACATTGCACCAACACCAAAATCCATATAAGATTTGTTTTCAAAAATATAACTTTCATTGGATGGCAAAGTTGGATCATAAGCTTGTCCATTGAATTGGGCATCCCATTGCAAATTACCTGGAGCAATTGTTCTTTGTGCCCAACCTCCAGTCAAACCAACAGAAAATGTATTATTTTTATCTAAAAGTAGCACTGTGGAAACGGTCAAATCTATTTTTGTTGTCCCAAAATTAGTTGTTCCCGCAACATCACGATATAGAGATAATCCAGCCCCCATATATGCATTTCGCCACTTATTTTTAAACAGTGTACCATCTGTGGAAAAAGAAAAAGTACGGTATGGACTAGAAATTGAACCCCATTGAGTTTTGTAGTTAGTTGATGCTCTAAAAGTTCCTTCAAAAACGCCTGCAGCACCAGGATTTAAAACCATTGGAGCAGCATTAAACATCGTGAAATGAATGTCTTGAGATCTTCCGATTAACCCAATAAATAAAACGGAAAGAAGTGTTAAGGTAGCTTTCATATTTATCGAATTAAAGTTACATCACCTTTTTTACTAACTGTTGAACCGTCTTTAAAGACGACATCAACGTAGTAAACAAAAACGGCAGGATTGACTTTTTTACCTCTGAAATTTCCATCCCAGCCATCTTCTAAATTAGTGGATTCAAATACCTTTTCTCCCCAACGATCAAAAACAACAAAATGCATATTAACAATTCCTTTTCCTCGTACATATAATACATCATTATCAGAATCGCCATTCGGAGAGAATATATTTGGGATGAAAACAACTAAGTCGTATAAAACGGTAATGGTGACTTCATCTGTTGCATAACAGCCATTATCTTCCACTGTAATAGTGTAAGTAATTGTTTCTTGTGGTGTGGAAATTGGATTCAAACATGAACTGCAATCCAACCATGTTGACGGTGACCATGAAAAAGTCACTGCTGAACTTGTAGAAATTAAATCTACAGGAGATCCTAATCGAATTGTCGTATCTGCAATTGTTGAAACTGTTGGCGTCGCAGTAACATCTATTTGAATTGTTTGAGCATCACCGCATATTCCAGATATCGTGTAGGTTATCGGATTCATTCCGATATTCGCAATTGATGGGTCAAACAATCCTGTCGCTGAAACGCCAGTTCCTGACCAAGTTCCTCCACTGTTAACCGTTTGAAGTTGATAAGGGGAATCGTATTGACAAAATGGTCCAGCAGCAGTAATTGATGCATCTGCGTCATCTAATATCGAATAATTATAAAGAAAGGTAGCTGCACAAAGTCCAGATGTTGTGTATATGATACCATATGCGCCAGCTCCTGATGCTGCAATATCGACCTCTCCTGTTGAAGCGTTAATGATTCCGCCGCCTGTCATCGTGAAAATTCCGCCAAGCGTTCCCGTTATGGTTGCAACTGGGTTTACATCATTTGTACAATTTGTTGAGGAAGGCATTGTAAATGTTGCGTTATCTGCAGGATTTACAGTTGCAATAACTTGCGCTGTAAAAACTCCACAAGAAGAAGTTATCGTATACACATATGTTCCGGAAGGATCTATTGCAGGGTTAAATAATCCTGTCCCTGAAGATAATGCTGGCGACCAAACTCCGCCAATATTTGGTGTTCCTCCAAGTTGAGCAAAAAGATTAGAGGATGGATCGTTTGAACAAAAGGTAATTGACCCATTTGTCCCTGGATTTGAATTGGAAGCAATTGTTACAATTACCGTTGAACTCGCTGTTCCGCATAAATTCGTTACAGAATAGGTATAAGTTCCCGCTGCATCAACCGCAGGATTGAAAATCCCTGAACCTGAAGCCATAGACGGTGACCATAATCCTCCAACAGCAGGTGTTCCTCCTAATTGAGTAAATAAATTGGAAACTGGATCAGTAGAACAAAAAGAAATTGAACCATTTGTTCCTGAATTAGGCAATGGATTCATCGTAACGTTTGTTGTGATAATAGAATCGCATCCCGCAAGTGTAAGTATCGAACTAATATGTGAAGTGTTAGCAGTAATAACTGCCGTCGTTCCATCTGGGTATGTGATTGATGTATTTTGACATGCCGTTATATTACTAGTAATTGCATAAACGGAATTCATTGTTACGTTTGTTGTGATGATTGAATCACATCCTGCTATAGTCAACAAATTGGAGACATGTGAAGTATTTGCAGTAATAACTGTCGTTGTTCCATCTGGGTATGTGATCGATGAATTTTGACAAGCTGCTACATTACTTGTTATTGCATAAGTTGGATTCATGGTTACGTTTGTCGTGATGATTGAATCACAACCTGCAATAGTTAATAAATTGGAGACATGTGAAGTATTTGCAGATATTACAGCAGATGTTCCATCAGGGTAATTAACAGTTGAATTTTGACAAGCTGTTACATTACTTGTTATTGCATAAGTTGGATTCATTGTTACGTTTGTCGTGATGATTGAATCACATCCAGCAACAGTTAATAAATTTGAAACGTGTGAAGTATTCGCAGATATTACAGCAGATGTTCCGTCAGGGTAATTAACAGTTGAATTTTGACAAGCAGTAACTGCAATTGTAGAACTAAAAACAGGGTTAATTGTTACCGTAATTGCCGCAACTGAAAAACACGTTGCATCCGTTAATGTTTCAAGTCTAACGTAATAAGTTCCTGATGCACTTGCAATATTACTTATTGGACTTGTGGCAGCATTTGCATTGGCTAAAGTTGAATAAAATGTTGCATTTCCAGGATTTGAAGCAACGTTTATTGCCGTATTCAAATTGACCGTATTTGGCGAACAAGCAGTTAAATTATTGATTACAAGAGTAGGAGGTGTGCAAACCGGGAAAGAGCAAACTCCACTTATTCCAGTAAGAACTTGATAACTATACCAAGTTCGGTTGGCTGTGTTATAGATCCAAAATAACCCGTTTGCCCAAGAAGTTCTAAAAGATACGTTTGTAACAGCAGTTGCGGGTAATTGAGACATTCCATTGTACGCTCCTGTTGCCTTATTGATAAAATATACTCGTTTCAAAACATAATCTAAAAGGGCATATTCGTGTGCTAAACAATCCGTATAACAGATTGTATTATCGTTTAAGTTTCCCAAAGCAACTGGTAAACCAGTAATTGCTAGCGAACCGATTAGCGCATTCGTTGTTCTGTTTCTGCGCATAATTGCTCCTGCATTGTAATAAACGATCTCATTGTCTGCACAATTGTAATCCCCATTCGATTGAGCGGTAGGCTGATTCATTCCTGCGAAAATTGAAATACCCGTATTCAAAGCATAACCAGAAGCATTGAGGTTGTATTTCCATATTCCACCAGTATTGTATCCATTACTTTCTAATTGATTGGTATTGGGATTCCACCACATCCCACGCATATCAAATCCAGTATTTGTTTGGAATAATGGTGCTCCTGTAGCCGAAAATGTTTCTAAAGGAAAACCAGTATTCCCTGCAATTGCAGCATAATATAAACTCAAGGTTGGATTGAAACCAACACCTGTAGCATTTGTTCCTCCGCCTTGCACGTAAGTTAATGTAATTCCAGGAACAGCGTTCGCGACAACTGTGCATTGAGCTTGACTATTCCAATTGTTTAGAAATAGCAAACTAATCGTTAAAAAACAAAGTCTAATTGCTGTTTGAATACTTTTTGAAGAGATCTTAACAATTCTAAAGTTCAAAAAAAGCTGACTTTCCCTCTGGTTTAGTATAGGTGTTTTCATTGCGTAGTAATAGTAATAGATTCAAATGTAGCAAAAAGTAAATTAATTACACTAACTGTTTTATAATTAAGGCGATGATGATAAAAAGAATTTATTAATTGAAAATTTCAAACCCAAACGTTATTTATTCGTTAGTTTTTCATTCATATTTTATTTTTTCAAAAGGATGAATTACTTTTAGAAAAATAATCATCCATTAATACGGAATCAAATGACTTCAACGAAAACATTAAACAAAAATCTTACATTATCAATTAGAATAATTTTGTCTTTTTTGTTTCTTTTATCCGCAGTTGCAAAATTATATCCTTCACCTTATTTTGCCTTAACAACATTTGAAATAAAACAATTGTTACCAATGGGGTTTAGTGAAGTTACAGCGGCTTATTTCTCGCGAACTTTAATCGGTTGTGAATTGGCATTAGGAATTTTATTAATGCAAGCTCATTATTACAGAAGATTGGTTTTGCCAATGTCGTTCTTAATCTTATTTATATTTTCCGCACATTTGTCCTACGATATTCTGACCAATGGTAACGCTGGAAATTGTGGATGTTTTGGATCATTATTACCGATGTCACCGTTACAAGCATTGATAAAAAACATCATTGCTATGGGATTAATTGGATTGTTATATGTTAAATCAGATAAATTAAAAGATAAAATGAATTTCTCATTCTTAACATCGATTACGTTTGCCAGTATTTTGGCAGTTTACCTTGTTGGACCATTAAGAAAGGTTCAAACTACAATGCAAGATCAACCTCAAATTGAATTGAATGACGACAGTAATAATTCAACTTCAGCAATTGATACGGTTCAAGTGAAAGTTATAGACAACACACCAATCAAAGAAATCAAAGTAGAAGAAGTAGTTGCTAAAATTGATGAACCTAAAAAGAAAAAATCGGGCTTCAATAATTTCTTTCCGGACATTGATAAAGGGAAAAAAGTACTATGCTTTTTTGCGCCAGGTTGTGACCATTGTAAAGAAACAGCAAAAGAGTTGACACAATTGAAAAAACAAATTGCCGATTTCCCAGAAATTAAAATTGTATTTATGGATGAAGAACCTGAATTAATTCCTGATTTCTTCACCTTCGCAGGTGGCAAATATCCATATCAAATAGCGGATGTTGCTGCATTTTGGAAGAGTTTAGGTTCAACAAAAGATACACCAGGCGTATTTTACTTATGGAATGGTAACATCATGAAAGAATATGATGGCATCAACGATAAGAAATTCAAAATGGCTGAATTTAAAACAATTGTTACCAAGACCTACAAAGAATTAAAATAGAAATAAGATTTTCCATTTAGAGGCGCTCAACCATTATGTTTAGCGCCTTTTTTGTGCTTTGTATTTTGAATTCCCTTAATTATTTAAAAATTCAATTTAACTTTTTTTAAGTTTTATAAAAAGTAAATAATGTGGAGATGGTATCATTCTTGCCAAAGCAGTTTTAACTTTTGGAATTCATTTTTGGACTTTTTAGTTTAAAATAAATCCTATCTTTAATTTTTTTAAAATTAACAACATGAAAAATCTTATTCTATTAGTAACCATTTTTTTAACTAGTGAAATCTTCGCTCAAAGTACGTTAATAGAGTATAATTTTCATGACGAAACGTATGTGTTTTATAAAATTACTAGAAATGGTAAAAAAGTTGAAACAAAAAAACCATTTGGTTATACTGGAGAATTCGCAAAAGAATTTCGTTACAAATATGAAAGCCGAATTTTAAAGCGAAAAGAAAATTGGGTAGTAAAACCTGAAGCTTTAAACTAATAAAAATTATTTACTAGAATCTTTCATCTTTCTAACTTCATCAAGCACCAAATTTATGCGACGATCAATTACACCAACTTTTCTTAATCGATCTTGTTTGACAAGAATATCCTCGCAAAAAACGATGTTTTCTAGTAGCAATTTTTCCTTTTCAAGTTTAGTAATACTTGTCAAACATGTAATTGGATATAGAAAGTAGCGTTCCACCAAATCTTTTAACCCATTTCCTTGAGGGAAATCCCAACTTAATAATTTTATTCCACTACAATTTGCATATTGTAGAGCATCAGGTGAAAAACGAGTATTCGTAACAACCCATCCTTCTATTTTTTTTGAAGAAATTTCTGGACGAAGAATCCATTGGGAATGGACATCTCGAAACCTTGAGTGGAAGTATAGGGAAACTTTCACATCACTTTGTTTTCCTTGTAAACTGTGAAATTTGCACTCTACTAACAAATGTTCTTTTTCTGTTGTTGCCAACACATCAACTTCGTGCGTTACACACGTTCCTTGAACAATTGTTCCAACCTTCACACCATATCCTTGTCTTTTATATAATTCAGCAATGTATTTTTCAAAAGGAAAACCAGAAGGTCCTAATTCCATTATTGCCGTTTTTAATTGATATTTTGCGGCTACATGTTTTGAGGTTTTCTTCAATAATGCAAAGGCCCATTTATATATTTTTTTTGTTGAAATTCCTTGCTGCAAACGCGGTGTAATATCTTCAACGACTTGGTTGATTTGGATTTCGTTTGCACCTGAATTACGCAATGATTGACGCAATTTTTCAAATGAAAAAACAACTTCCTTTCCTGAAGCTTTTGTAATAATTAAGTCTTCCATTTTTAAAGATTCATTTGTTGACTAAGTTAATGATTTTGTCTTCTTTGAGTTTAATAAATAAAAATATATCGTTTAAAAAATGTGAATTAATTAACTTTTTAGGATGTGAAATTGGATGATAATTTAAATACATTTGAACGTTATTCTAAAACCACCAAAATGAAATTCAAACTTTTCGTAATCTCAATTTTTATCATAAATAGCAGTATATATGCACAACTTGATCCTTTTTATTTAGGAATATATACCAATGAAGCACAAACCGAAAGTTACAATATCAATTTTATCCCGGATGAAGGAATAGAAGCTAAAGATTGTTTTCTATTTTCATTTACAAAAATGGCTAATGGCAAAAACATTAGCGTAACAAAAGGTGTTGGATATTGTGAATCAGAAACTGAACATATTGAAATTCGACTTGAGAACTCAACAATACCATTGGAAGCAGATTTTACTATCGATTCAAAAGGTTCAAAAGTCTTGACGATTCATCACAACGATGGGAAAATTGGCGTTTATACAGAATTAGTTGAAATTATTGAAAGCGATGAAACTTTTGCAGATAAAATATATGCTAGAAAGGACGGTTCCGAAATTTTAGTTTCACATAATTACGATGGTGCTGGTTTTCTATTCACAATTTATGGAAAAACAACTGACAAGTGTATTGTAAATGAAATTAGTGGAACTGTAACACCAATCAATTCAGATCAAACACTTTTTGAGTTTAAATCTGGTGCAGGTCGCATTATTTTTAAATTGAGCGACAAAAATATGACTATTACTGAAGAGAATATTATAAACACAAATGGTTCCACATGCATTTCATGGACTGGTGATTATTTGTTGAAATGAATTTAGAGTTGTAGCACTATTCATCAAAATATAAGAAATAAAAAACTTCTACATTGTCTAAATAGGTTCCGTCAAACCCAGCATCGATTATCTTCTTTGTGTACGAATCGTCGTTGCCATAAATGATGTTTTTCCAATCTTTTTTCCAGAATTTCACCCATATTTCTTCAGCGTAATCATCATATTGTTTAGCTAGCCATCTAGGGTGATGCAATTTCCAGTCTTCTTTCCAGTAATACCTGTATTTTTCTGCAGCACCGATATTCATGTAGGAAATAATCAATCTTTTCCCTCCATTTAATTTTGTTTTAAGAGAATTAATTTCAGCTGCTGTGAATAGTTGACCACCATAAAAAGCATCAATTATCACAACATCAAAATTGGTTTGTTGAATGGCTGTTAGAAATGAATTTTTATCTGGAAAATTAGAATCTGAGATGAGGTACAAATAATTTTTTGCTTGACTTAAAGTTGTGATGTCTAATGAATTTTCATTTGGTGCAACAGTAGGAATAAGTTTGTAATCGTAATTTGCTGATAATCTGGGGAAACCAAGAAAACCAGCGTCGGTATTGTATTGCAATGCTTGAGAATAATCAGAATCAGTCGTTAAATAGTCTGCAACGAAAACCGGAATTCTTGCTTTCGCTTTCAATAACATATTTAACCTGTAATCATCAGGTGCAAATGCACCATTGTAAAAAATTTCTTCAACTCCAATTCCGTCAATTGCTGCTATTAAATCATCGTCTAACGCTTCTTCACCGTCGATATTTTTAAATAAAAGTTCTTCACCATTTTGAGGAATCAAAATGAAATCACTTTTCAACCCTCTGGAATAGTTGCTCAATTCAATGATGAATTCTTGCATTTTTATTCCTGCATTGGTGCTTCTTTTCTCTTTCCCACAGGCTCCTAAAAGAATTGAAATGGTAAGAAATGGAATAATTGATTTCATATAATAGCGTTTAGTAAATGAACATTTTAATAAATATAGTCAACAATTAATTTATCTATCCATTAATAGTATCGTTAATATTTGATTAATATTGTCTTAATATTAAACAAGTGAGAATTTCATGAAAATTGGTTTTTTCGTATTATTATTTCCTTTCATCTATTTCCTGATTGATTTATACGTTCGATTTGATTTAATTCGTTTGTATTCAGCTTGGCAATTGTTGTATTATGGAATTTCGGTCATTGTTTCAACGTTGTTTTTTATTGTTGGGATTTTGATTTTAAATAAAATAAAGCAGCGAAAAATTTTATATACTAGCTTTTTGATATTGTTCTGTTTGAGCCTCGTTTTGTCAATCCTTGGCTCTTATGTTTTCTTTTATTTCAATGGTTTTTTTCCCAATTATTACACCTATGCTTATTTCAAAAATGAGCCACAAAGTGCTTTCTTTTTATTAAAAGACACCATCAAATTTCAAGATGTTGTAATTTTTACTTTGATTTATTCTAGCTTGGTTGTGTATTTCAGAATGCTTTCAAGAAGTATAATTAATTGGAATTCAAACAGAAAGATCATTCTAGGTGCTATTGCTTTTGTTGGTCTTTTTTCTTTATTGGTTGTTAAAATCAAGAAATACGACCAATGTCTGATGGTTGACACCAATTTTTATGCAGCTGTATCAAGTCAACTCTTAAATTGGGATAAAAGTCGCACGTATCAAGGGGAAGGATTGGGATTTAGGACGCCTTTTAAAATGGAGCAATCCAAAGAAAACGTTGATTTTAATATCATCGTTGTTGTTCTAGAAAGTATGCGCAAACAGAACTTAGGCGTTTACGGCTATTCACGTAATACGACACCTAATTTAAGTGCATTCCAAAAAGCCCATCCTGAAGAATTTTTTGTTTTCGAACATCCATATACCGTTTCAACGACCACGATGTTGGCAGTGCCGGCAATCTTAACTGGAATTGCACCTTATCAAAAACCAGATATATTTTACAAACAACCGATTGTATGGGATTATAGCAGTATTTTAAATTATAATACGTTTTTTATTTCGTCTCAAAACATGAATTGGTACCGGTTTGACAGGTATTATTCAAAGGAGAAATTGAATCATTATTGGTCGCAAGAAAAAAGTCATCATCCATTTTTTAATGATTTGGGTATTGATGACAAATACACCATCAACCATTTGGATTCATTGTTTAACGTAAAAGATGAAAAACCATTTTTTGGTGTTGTACAATTAAATTCCACCCATTATCCATATACCGTTTCTCCTCCTTTTTTAAAATGGAAGGGAACCTATGTTGACGATTATGACAATGCAATTTTGTATCAAGACCATGTACTGAATAAGTTGATGCTACAATTAAAACGATCTGGTAAGTTGGAAAATACAGTGGTACTTTTTACTAGTGATCACGGCGAATCATTAAAAGATCATAACAATATTGGTCACGTTGATAGTTATTATGCAGAAACCATTTCGGTTCCTTTAATGGTTTATTTACCCAAATCAATTAGTTCAAAAATGAATATGAAAGCATTCAAAAAGAACCTTTCACAAACAACGTCCAACATTGATATAGCGCCAACAATAATTGAATTGTTGGGATTGGAAAAGCGAGCTGATGTGATGGAGATTTCTAAAAACTTCACGGGGCAAAGTTTGTTCAAACCAATTTCGGCTAATAGAACGCTCATTACGATGAATAATAACGAAGTCGTACATTTCAAAGTTGGATTGTCGATTATCAAGAATAATTTGCATTATATCTACCGCATGAACATCGTTCCAAATAGAGCTGAATTGTATGATATTAAAAAAGATAAGAAAGAAGCGAAAAATTTAATCAATGCAATTTCTAAAATTCGTTTGGAGAAGTTAATTTCTAATTTCAATGAATACGAGGTTTGCAAGAAGTATTTACCACAAGTTCAATAAATAGTTTTTTAGCCACAGATGCACAGATTAAAAAGGAATTAAAACTAATTTAAAAACAGTAGAAATGGTTTTTAAAGTAATCTGAGCATCTGTGGCAAATTATATTCGCATTAACAATTATTTCAGATCATTCATGTTGATCAATTGCTGAATTCTCAATTGATTGTTCACATCCCAAATTTCTAATGTAACATTGATTCCAGGAGCCTTCCAATCGATGTTGATCAGGCCAATAGCCACAGATGCACAGATTAAAAAATGATAATTAATAAAACAAAAAAACACAAGAAATATTTTTTACTCTAATCTTTTAAATTAATCTGTGCATCTGTGGCAAACTATTATTGCATTAACACCTACTTTAACTCATTCATATTGATCAATTACTGAATTCTCAATTGATTGTTCACATCCCAAATTTCTAATGTAACATTGATTTCAAGAGGCTTCCAATCGATGTTGACCAGGCCAATAGCCACAGATGCACAGATTAAAATATGATCATTAACAAAACAAAAACACACAAGGAATATTTTTTACACGAATCTTTTAAAGTAATCTGTGCATCTGTGGCAAACAAGATTCGCATTAACAATTATTTCAGATCATTCATGTTGATCAATTGCTGAATTCTCAATTGATTGTTCACATCCCAAATTTCTAATGTAACATTGATTCCAGGTGCTTTCCAATCGATTTTGATCAGGCCAAAATGATTTTCCATAATGGCATTACCTATTCTGTATTTATTAGGCGTTGCAAATTTCCATTCCTCCGTTAAACCGCTTGCAGTTATGTCGTAAATAGGGTAGGTGCCAGTATCTGTTCGTTTTGAAAGTTCCGAATAATGCACATCACCAGAGATAAAAAACACACCATTTGCTTTTGTTGAATTAATCAAGTTAAACATGCGTTCTTGTTCTCTCGGGAAATTCGCCCACGTTTCATAACCATTGAATTGCGTTGCAAATTGCGTACTTGAACCGATAATTCTCACATCAGCAGGTTTCACTAATTCTGTTTCCAACCATTTCCATTGCATCTCACCTAAAAAAGTAGAATCGGGTGTTTGAATTGGCGAATAATCTAATTCATATTTATAAAGCGAATCAGTTTTCAAAGAACCGTCATACGGCAACAAATCATCTCGAAATGTTCGGTTGTCTAAAAGTATAATTTGAAGTATTTTTCCGTCAACGTGGTAAATATAAGAAGTGTATATTCCTTCGTGTTTTCTGCGTTCAGAATTCTTTGGTTCATGGAAAAATTTTAAAAATATTTTCTTGGATTCTTTTTTCTTTTCATAATGTCTTCCAACATCGTTCATCCCATAATCATGGTCATCCCAAGTTGCAAGAATTGGAGTACTTTCTTTTAATTTTTTGTATTCTGCTTTCTTTCCTAACTTCTTATATTTTTTTTTCATCAAGCCCATGTTCTTTGTATCGGCGTAAATGTTGTCACCTAAAAAAATAAATAAGTCTGGATGATGCGTTGGAATTAAATTAAAAATAGGAGTTGGTTTATCTTGATGAGCACAGGAACCAAAGGCAATTGAAGTGATTGTATCTTGAGAAAAGCATGTGCTAAAACTTACAATAAAAAGTGTGGTTAAAAGTTTCATAATCCTATTTTTTGATGAAGGTAATTAGAATTTAAGGATGCATTAAAAAAGGGATTAAAAATTAAAGAATTGTTCATTTTAAAATAATTCAAATACATTTACAAAAAAATAAAATAGAATGAACTTGTTAAAAGCATTTTACAATATAGGCGTTTATCCGAATCAAGATGCCGCTGAAATTAAGATGGTTAGAACAATTAATCTTTTAGCAGCCAATACAATCGTTTGCATAATTTTAGCAACCATTTACAGTTATTTTTTTCAAAACAATGAATCAAGTTTATACACATTACTTTCTTTGCCCTTATTCGCTAGCGGTATTTGTTTGAATGCAAAAAGAAAAATTTTAATGGCTATCACCATTTTATTTCTTTCTAGTTCTTTTTTACTTGCAATATATTCACTCAGAACGGGAGAAGATGCATATACACATATGTTATTTGTCTTAAATATTATGGGTCTCTCTTTATTGTATCGAAAGGAGAAAGCGAAACTTTATTTTAATATCAGTTTATATTTCACAATTGCATGCATTCTATTTGTTTTGATATCTTATAAAATGCATTGGTTCTTAGATTTTATAGATTCTTCACTGATTGCAAAAGAGCAACGTGAATTGAATTTTTACATTTTATTGGTTTTTGCATTAATTTATTCATTTGTCATTGTTACTAGCTACCGCCTTCAATATAAGCAAATGCAAGATTCAATAGAAGAACAAACGGTATTACTTGCGGAAGTTAATCACCGCGTTAAAAATAATCTAGCCATAATTATTAGTTTGTTAAACATGCAAAAAAATGCAACTAATAATTCAGAAACAAAAAATGCATTACAAGATGTTCATGATCGAATCATGTCTATGGCATTGGTGCACCAAAAAATGTATCAAAATAAAAATAAAACATCCATTGAATTAGGAAATTTTATCGCTGATTTAGTTGTTGAAATAAGAAACTCTCTTGATTTAAAAGAGAACATTATGTATGAAACAATGATTGATTCAGTGCGACTTGACGTGTCAATTGCAATTCCTATTGGATTAATATTGAATGAATTAATAACCAATTCGATCAAACATGCTTTTCATGAGGTTGAAAAACCAAATATTTCAATCACGCTTACCAAGAAAGATGGTTTAATTGAATTAGTGATGAAGGATAATGGAATGGGCACAACGCTAGAAAATTTAAATCAGAATACCGGAATAGGAATGAGTTTGATTCAATCATTGGTTGATCAAATAGAAGGTAAGTATTCATTTGAAGTAATCAATGGCGTGTCTTTCAAATTGATTTTCCCTTATAAATAAGTGTGCTTGCAATATGACACCAATAAATCTTTGTCCTTGTGGAAGTAATAACAGCTATGCAGCTTGTTGTGAATTAATTATCGATGGAAAGAAAATTGCGCAAACAGCTGAAGAATTAATGCGTTCTCGTTATTCTGCTTACGTCGCTGGACAGATTGATTATTTGATTGCGACGACCCATTCATCAACACGAAAGAATCACCACCGTAAAGACATCGAAAATTGGTCTAAATCCACAAAATGGGTTGGATTAGAAATTGTTCAAGCCACAGATACCATGGTGGAATTTAAAGCCAACTTTGAAGGTGAAAATAATTCAATTGAAACACATCATGAAAAATCCACTTTTGTTTTGGAAGGTGGAAAATGGTATTATGTTGATGGGAAGTTTTATTAAAAACCCACTCATTTTATATTCATACGTAACAATAAATTGTTATAAAGTAGACGATAAAAATCAATTCTATCCAATTTCAATTAATTGATCTTACTATCTTTGTCGCGGAAAATGAAAAACAACTATTTGCGATATTTCTCTTTTTTTTTGCTGCTCATAGTAGTTTCTTGTACGACTCAACAAGCAAGAAAAAGGGCGGAATTAAAACGCTTACAACAAAAAGAAGCAATCTCCTATTTACCTGATTTTCCAGCGCCCGATAAAGCAGATCTTAAAACAAAACAAAAGCAAGTTCTTACTTTTTATAAAGAAGTACTCGACCCTCAAAATTTCAACGGTCAATTTCTGGTAGCCAAAAATGGGAAAGTACTTTTTATTTGTTCTAAAGGCTATTCGAATATCCGTGAAAAGAAAAAAATGACCTTGAATACGCCTATGCATGTGGCTTCTGTAAGTAAGGTTGCTACAGCTTTGGCTATTTTGAGATTGGTCAGTAAAAAACAGATTTTCCTCGATTCAGATGTTCGTTGGTATTTACCAGATTTGCCGTATAAAGGAATAACTGTTCGAATGTTATTGAATCACCGCAGTGGAATTCCATATTACGGATATTTTACCTTCAAAACATGGCATTTAGGCAAAACATTGTATAATAGAAATGTACTAAAACTATTAAATAAGTATAAGTTCCCGTTGAACTTTCCGCCCGACACAAAATTCGCATACAGCAATACGAATTATGCTTTGTTGGCATTGATTATTGAAAAAGTAACCGATCAATCGTTTCCTCAAGCAATGAAAACGTTGGTTTTCGAACCGTTGAAAATGAAGAATACGTTTATTTTGGATCGTTCAACAGATCTTTCTAAAATCTGCCAATCCTATAACGCTAGCAAACGGCTAGAGGAATTTGATTATTTGGACGCTGTTTATGGCGACAAAAACATGTATACGACAGCGTTGGATTTATTGCAAATGGATAAAGGAACCTATTCCGAAAACTTCCTGCCAGATTCATTGCGAAAGCAGATGTTTAAAGGTTATTCATACGAGCATCCAGGAAAAAGTAATTATGGATTAGGAATGCGTTTGAAAGAAGAAGTGGGGAAGGATACCTATTTTTTTCATTCAGGATGGTGGCACGGGAATACCGCTTGTTATGCCACTTTAAGAAACGATACCATTTGTATTATTGCTTTGTCTAACGTATATTCGAAGAGGGTTTGGAGCGTAAATCGTTTAGCCATGAATTTCGGGAATTACCCTTTTCAATTTCAGTTTGAATAAAACTTCCATTATATGAGTAGACTAATTTCCATGTTGCGTTTGAAATGTCCTAAATGCTCAAAAGGAGATTTATTTGTCACCAAAGGATTGTTTCGGTATTCACGAATGTTGGATATGCCAGAGAAATGTTCTTCTTGTGGTCAAGTCTATTGCATCGAACCAGGTTTTTGGTTGGGATCATTGTGGACGAGTTATCCTATTATTATACTCACTGAATTACCGTTTCTTTTGTGTGCCTTATTGATTGATTCGGTTAACCCAGCATGGTTTTTTGGAGGAATGTTAATCGCTTTTGTCCTTATTTATCCTGTTATGTTGCGCCTTGGTCGATCCATTTGGATTCATTTGAATATTCGGAAACTTTGAATTGAGTGTTGAGTGCAAAGTGTTGAGTTAAAAGATCAGAATGGAAATCGTTTTTGTCCTTTACAAATAAACTGTTATTTCACTCATAACTCATCGTTCATCACTTTTATCAACTATCAGTTTTCAGATATTAACTTTCATTTACAAAATATCCGCTCTTTTATGACTACCTTTGTACTAGTTCTTTGGGGCCGTATTTGGATTTGACAGCGGTAGCGGTTGTCAAGTGTCAGCATGCAGAGGGTTGTAGTGAACCTCTATAATATCTTGCTGCAAACTATAATTGACAACACGTCATACGCACTTGCTGCTTAATTAACTGAATGTTAATTGGCTTAATCTCTCCGAAGTATAGTAGGTCAGACAAGTACTCTTTTCAAGCCTCTGCCCATTAGGTTTGATTTTTAAGAGTTCATCATTTTGGGCTGGCAAGCGTAATCATTTTAAGCACTTGTAAGATTTAAGAATGTAAGCTATGGGTTTGGGTGTTCTTGTCCGTTCCACAGTCGAAAACTAATCAAGAAATAAGCATGTAGAAAGCTTGAAAATTCATCGTTTGGACGAGGGTTCGAACCCCTCCGGCTCCACAATCAGCTATTAAAAAGGAAACAGAAATGGTTCCTTTTTTTGTTTCATAAAATTGCAAGGAGGGGTGAGAAGCAAGGTGCCGATGTATATTTTCAAGAGAAGAATGATCGTAGAAAATAACCTTCGGTGATCCCCTCCGGCTCCACAATCAGCTATTAAAAAGGAAACAGAAATGGTTCCTTTTTTTGTTTCATAAAATTGCAATGAGGGGTGAGAAGCAAAATGCCGATGTATATTTTCAAGAGAAGAATGATCGTAGAAAATAACCTTGAGGTTTTCGATGTTTAAAAGTAGTTCGATACACCCATCAATTTTGGATTCAATAGTTAGTAAAGTGTTACTTAATTTATTCAATTCTCTTGTTGAATTTGTAGTAGATGTTTCGATTTCGATTTAAAGTTTGTACGGATTTATTCATTTTCGAAGAATAGTTTGTAAAGAAAAGGCACAAATCGAACTGCTATTCTTTTGGACTTTTTGAATAACAATGAATAGTGAAGATTTAGTTTCCAGATTTAAATGGATTCTGCTTATACTAATGAACACAAAAATGAATATCTACGAAAGACCGAAGCTGAAATATCAATTTTTAAATGGATTAAAACTGGGTGTTACAGAAATAGAAGACATCCATCCTTGAACTACAAAACACAAAAGAGCTTGAATTAGAGTATGGTGAACTTTCCTCGAAATAAGCCTTTTGACGTTAGTATTGAGTACAAATATTCGCCAGTAGGTAAATTATCTTCCTTCAAATGAATGCTGTTCACGCCTTTTTCCTGGTAGGAAGCTGTGCGCTTCAAAATGGATGTTCCATCTAAACCATAAATAATAAATTCGACTTGAGAAGATTCACCAAGCGTATAGGATATTGTTCCATCGCTGTTCCCTGGGTTAGGATAGACATCAAGAGTAAAATCATCAACGTTTTCTGAAAGAGCTAAGCTAGAACCTAGAAAATGAAAAGTAACTGTATTGTTTGACGAATTAGGGACAGCAAGTGTATCATTTAGCGTGTTATAATAAATGTCGGCTGGATTGTTCAATCCTGTGACAACAGATCCAAGTGAAACAAATGAATTATCGAACTTGTTAATCGATTGTGTATTCCATGCAGAAACAAAGTAATTCCCTGCCGCATCTTTTCCAATTCCGTCACAATTCCCTAAACTCGTTGGGGTAATTGTAGAAACTGTAGAGTCAATTAGACTGACGGCTTTAATTGCGGAACTCGCACCCCAATTAACAAAAATTAGTCTGTTATTTACTCCGTCGTACCACATACCATTTGGCGTTGAAACCGTATTCGCGACCATTACATTAAAAGCCTCCGTAACGGTATTAATTCTATATATCTGTTTGGCGGTGAAATCGCTTACAAACAAAAATTGTGAGCCATCACTTGTCACACCATTTAAAAAGGTTGCGCCAACATTGATATTATTTACAAGAGCGCCTGTCGTTAAATCATAGCTTTTCATCCTGCCACCATCGCAAACCCATAATTTACTACCTAGAATTTCTAATCCAGCAGGACTCGTCACATTAGAAGTAAATAGAGTTGGTGCTTGTCCTGGAATTACGGATTGAATGCTTTTTACTGCACCCCGATTAGAAACAAGGTATCTTCCGTTGGCAACATCGTATTCCACACTCTCAGGGCTACTGAAGGATTGCGCGAAAAGAGAAGAAACGGAAAAACAAAAAACGAGCGTAAAAATTGATTTCATGTAATTAATTTAGCTTGATAAAGCTAGTAATAAACAGTCAATAAGTACAGATTCTTTCTGTTTTTATTAAATCGCGTCTGTAGTTTAATGCTCTACTAGTCGAAGGACATCGAAGGTCATCGAAGAACATTGGAGGTCATCGAAGGAGAACGAAGGTCATCGAGCTGGACTCCCCTGAGCTTATCGAAGGGTCGAGATGCCCGTTTTACATTTTGTTTAGAACTTCATTCTTCAAATTTTCAGAGTCAAAAAAGTTTTAGTTAACTTAGAAGTCATAAGAAAAATAGAATGGACAAAAAGGAAGCAATAAAAATATTTGATGAACAATCAGTTAGAACACTTTGGGATATTGACCATGAGAAATGGTATATTTCAATAGTTGATGTGATTGCTATTTTGACGGATAGTCCTAATCCTCAAGTTTATTGGCGTGTTCTGAAAAAACGTTTAAAAGATGAAGGAAATGAAACCGTTACAAATTGTAACGGTTTGAAAATGCAAGCTCCAGATGGAAAAATGCGTTTGACCGATGTCGCTGATACAGAACAATTATTTCGATTGATCCAATCCATTCCTTCTCCCAAAGCTGAGCCATTTAAAATGTGGTTGGCTCAAGTGGCAGCGGAACGATTGGACGAAATGCAGGATCCTGAATTAACCATTGATCGAGCATTGGAAGATTATGTGCGTTTAGGATATTCGGAAAATTGGATCAACCAACGTTTAAAAAGCATTGAAATTCGTAAAGAACTGACAGATGAATGGAAAAAAAGAGGATTGGAAGAAGGCGTTCAATTTGCAACATTGACTGACATCATTACTAAAACATGGTCTGGAAATACCACTAAAGAATATAAAATTCTCAAAGGTTTAAAGAAAGAAAACTTGCGAGACAATATGACGAATACTGAATTGATTTTAAACATGCTAGCAGAAGCTTCAACCAAAGATATTTCACAGGCAACAAGTCCAGAGACTTTTACGGAAAGCCAAAAAGTTGCGAAGCAAGGTGGAAATGTCGCTAAAGTTGCTTTGAAAGAACTTGAATCCAAAACCGGCAAAAAAGTGGTGAGTGGGTTAAATGCAAAAGATATGTTGGTTTCAAAAGATCCTAAAAAGTTTAACAAGTAAGCGCTTCCATCTCGACCTTTCGATAAACTCAGGGGAGTCCAGCTCGATGTCCGCTTATATCTCACGAGGACGTCGAAGGACGTCGAGCGATAGTCGAGACGCCGATACACTGCATTGTATTTTATTCATAATTTATTAATGTCTTTACCTACATATTCATTAGCATAGAGGACAAAGGCATAAAGTCAATTAAACAGGATAATCATTTATTTTAACGATTCAAAGTACTTCCTTTTCTTTCACTCTTTTCTTTTCGTGCAATTTTTGAGGAACTTCAATTTGTGTTTTACGTTCAACTTTTTTAGATATTAGTTCTTCAAATTGTTCTTCCTTCTTGAATGATTTTTTTACTTTTCTTTTGATTTTATCATACAGCTTTTCTCCTTTTGTTTTGATAAACCATTTTTCAGGAAATAAGATGAATTTATCATTTAGTTTTTTGACGACATGTTGCTTTCTGCATTTCCGACAGTAATAATAAACTTCTGAGCTCGTATTAAATTCTATTCCAATATTTAAGACAACATCACATTTTAATTGAATTACATCCTGCACTATAAATTTTTCAGACTCTTTAAACAAGAGTTGAGGTTTCTTTTTCTGAGTAAAATCTCGAAGATGAACAGTCATTATAGCCATTGCCTCGTCATTTATTTTCCACTTGTAGCCCATTATATTATTTAATTGAGAATTACACTATAGTTCAAAAGTAACTAACTTTTGAACTATAAATTTCACCTATTAAGTTTGTCTAATCTAGAATCTGCAACGTTGCACAGAATTTCATTTCAAGGCTAGTTGTCGGAATTTTGTCTCATAACCAATTAAACTATGAGATATGAAAAAAAACCAAAACCAAAAAATCAAAACTTTTTACACGGAAAAACAAGTGTGCTTCGATTCAATTCAAGATCAATCATTTTCACAATCACCGTTAAAACCATTTTTGTTAATGAATCGAATCAAGAGTAGCGAATTTGGATCTGCCTTTGATATTGTGGATGATTTTTCTCCTTTCAAGCGCGAGGATTTTTTGTCAGCACACACGGAAGAGTATATTGATAATGTTTTTAATAAGACTGGTAATTATGATTCAAACAGTTTGCCTTGGTCTGAGAATTTGGTGGAGAGTTTGACCTATACCAATACTTCTATTTATAACGCGATGCGTCACGCCTATTTGAATCCGTCTGATTTGTGTTTTGCTCCAATTTCTGGAATGCACCACGCGATGCCTAATTCAGGAAGTGGATTTTGCACCTTCTCAGGCCAAGTAATTGCCTCGTTGAAACTATATCAAGAATTTGGAGCTGTTGGCGCCTGGTTTGACTTAGATGGCCATTTTGGAAATAGCATTGAAGACACGCGATCGTTCAACCCACTGGTTGATAAGGCGATTCCGAAACACTGTAATGTGAATCCAAGGGGCTATGAAGAAACCTATGTTTCGAATTTCGAACAGCACTTGGATTTCATTGGTGAAAAGATAAAAAGGGGTGAGGTGCATTATGTTGTTTTTGCTCATGGAGCTGATAGCCATATCGACGATGATCTTGGAGGATACTGCAATACGAAAAACTGGGTCAAATGCGCAGAATTATTTGCTAAATGGGTGAATGTAATATCAGATGAAATAGGAAGACCTTTACCTGTTACATTAACCTTGTTCGGCGGATACCGAAAAGCGAATTACGATGCCGTTTTGGATTTGCATATTCAATCGTTGAAAACGTGTTGGGAGATTATTGAGGGGAAGCAAGAAGATGAGAGAAATGCAGCATAGTTTTTCCGATCTTTAAAAAATTACCTATTGTTCCTCAAGCCAAATTCATGGAAGTATTTCTTTTCTTCTATATTTACCGTGAAAACATATTGAAATATAGATCTTTTCACGGTAAATAGCGTAAATTAATACGGAAAATTATGACGCTGTTTTGGATTTGCATATTCAATCTTTGAAAACGTTTTGGGAGATTATTGAAAAGAGGCAAGAAGATGAGAGGAATGCAGCGTAGGTTTTTCCGATCTTTAAAAAATTACTTTTTGTTCCTCAAACCAACTTTCCAATGTTTTCCAATCGACTTGCTGTCCGAATTGAAGTTGAATATTTGGAATCATAGGTGTTCCAGAAGAAACATCATCGATAAATAATGTGTTGTCTTTTACTGCTTGATCCCAATTCCAATTTGGAGGCATTATTTTTAGTGGAGTTTGTTCAGTAATAGGTAGTAAATTCCTGTCAGGATACTGTAAATAGCTGATAGATTCTTGCAATGAACCATCGTTTAAATCGGCACGGTAAGTGTTCAAAATAAGCTGATGACCTGCATCTTGCAAGCGTCGTATGACCTTTAAAGCATTTGGATTATCTGCGCCAATTTCAGGGTAGGCGTGTTCCACAACTGTTCCGTCGAAGTCTAAGTAGATGAGCATAGTTTGTTTTTTATCATTAATTTTCAATCACTTTCACCAATTCACGATTCAAGGAGATTTTATATACTTCATTGCGCGCCCCTTCAATTGTATAATATCCTGCAATAGAATCGCCTGCAGTTTGTTTAAATTTAGATCGAATGCGCGTTAATACTTGGTTTATGTTGCCATCTGTTGGTTGAAGCATTAAATCCACTGCATCTTCGATTAGCGATGGAGTAGAGGCACGGCTAAAACGTTTGTAAAGTTCTAATATTTCTGCTTTGTGATCCATTAAGTCAACAATTCTGACTCCTTCTAGATGATTTAAGAAAAACAGGAAAAGGGTTTTTTCTTTTGGATTCAAGCGGACTTCCAAATCTCCTAAATCGACCAAGAAAATACGTTTCATATATCCACGTATTTCTAGTCGACTAGGGCGATTTAAAACGGAAGAGCGTTCTCTGAATAGAATATTGCTACGAATTCCATCCATTGTTTCCAGGATTTGATTTAATGCTGTTCGGTTGACGTCGCGTTTTTGAATATAATCCAAACAATCCCCACAAATATCAGCCGTTCGCATTTTAAGAACAATTTGTGATTTATGCTCACAAAAATCCATCATACAACCCTTTGGCTGAGCATGCAGTTGTTGACTTAATTCGTAACGATTACGATACATCATGATGCGCAGAGTCCAAACAACAACCTCGTAAGCAATGGGGAAACGGGAATCAATTTCAGAGCCGAAGAAACTTGACCAATTCGACGTTTGAATGAACACATTCCGCATCTTTTGATCAACTGATCCAAACCAATTTTTATCGTTTGAGACATCTGTCAGTAAAAACACTAAATCATTTTCAGGGACAGTGTACTTACGTCGGTACTTTTCGCAAATTAAAAATAAGTCTTCCCACGTTAATTGAGGCTCTTTAAATGGAAATGTTTTTTCTGAATAATTTCGTTCACTTGGACTTTCCTCATACAAAGAATAGCTGTTAATATCTTTTTCTTGTCTAAAATCCACTTTTTGAACCTCCTTGAATTGCTCTTCTGATATCCAGTCTTGCTCGTACAAAAAATTATCCCATTCAAAATCTTCCGATTCATTAAAATTGATCGGTCCTTGAAATTTGTTCAATAAATTCCAAACATTGGTATAAGTCTCCAGGCTTAGTTCCGATGAGCGAATAAGATGTACGTTCATTATAAAAGAGGTTTTGTAGTAGTTAGGATTTTCTTCGATCCTTTTTATCAAAGATATCAAAAATATTGTTTTTCGTCTTACCTTCCGCTTTCGAATTTTCATAGAAACGAATGGAATCAGATACATCATCCATCATTCCTGAATAGTCCGATTTACTGAAGGAAATTACGTTTTCTCTCCGGATATTAAGCATCTGCGACGTGTGAATGGCATCTAAATCTGCACCTAGAAAGCTAAATGTCCATTTTTCAGTTTCGTCTAATTCTTTGATCATGCGCGCAATTTCATGATACGTATAAAAACGCGAAGCATTTTCTTCACCATCTGTTATAATTACCATGACCACAGATGCTTCATCGTTCGACAAGGCTGGTCCAAAATCCGATTTGATTTGATAAATGGATTTACCGATAGCATCGAGCAAAGCCGTTGATCCATTCGGACGAAAAGTGTTTGGATTCATTGGGACTAATTGCTCTACTTTACCATTCGAAATGATATTTCTTACTCCTTCGTTGAAAAAAGTTAACGAAACCGTATAATCTTGATCTGGATACGTTTGCTTTAATTCTTGCAAGGTTTTTACTTGCACGTTAAATCCTTCGACTGCTTGATGTTGCATTCCTGCCATCGATCCACTTTTATCTATTATAAAATGATAGATTGTTTTTTTGTTTTTCATAACGTTTGTTTTTAATGATTATGAAACAAAAGTAGATTGATGATGCGCCGAAATGAATTCTTTGCAACCTTGCAAGAAAACAGAAAGAGGTTTTTTTCATAACCTCATTCAATATATGGCCTGAATTCGCCAATTCCTCTATAATGAACAGCACCTTTTACTCCCTCAAATTGCCAAGATTGATCATTTTGAAGTCTGAATAATTGCAATGCACGAATAGAAACATCTTTATCTGTATAGATATACATGTCTTTTGGGTCATAACCTATCAAATGTCCAAAATCATATCTTCCAGCATAATCAATATACCAGTTGTTTTCAATTTTTTGAGTGTCAATTCTCCAAAAATCATAAAGTTTTAATGGATCGTTATCATTAATACACCCAGGATCATAATCACCAATCAGTACAAAAGGGTACCAATGATAATCAGGTTCAGTCAATAAGTTGTGTGCATAAACTCCAGCTGGAATTTCAGAATAACTTTTTTCATTTACTAATAATCCATATTTCTGAATTCCCTCTCTGCAAGCAGGGTGAGATACGTGAAATAAAAAACGATTAGTTTGAATTTTTCTCGGTACAAAAAGTGCATTTCTCATCGGTTAACGTTTTAAACGAGTTAATAATTAACTGAAATCTGCGTGAGAATATTTTAAATATAAAGAAAGATTTTTTAATAACCAAATGAATAGAAATTATTTCTTGAAATTGGTGCAGTTATTTTTTTTTAATAATTGAAACTGGAAATCAAATTTTTAATTTACTTGAATCGGCTAGTTCATGGTATTCACTGTTTTTTGATTTTATATTGAAAATTAATCTCGTATCACAGGAAAGGGATTTTCACCTTGTTCTATTTGTTTTATAGCATCAGACATAAACATATTACTTTTTTCTTTTGCGAGGTTAATTTCTTCTGGCGAACTACTCGTATGCCAAGCATAAATCCCATTCTGTTCCAGCCAATCTACTTTCCAGAGAAAACCGCCATAACGGGTTACCATCGTGAAATCTGTGGAAGTATCTTCTTTTTCATTATAATCGAGGCCCATCTCCTGCAAAGTCCCTGTATCAAACTCATCTGGGTTCATTCGTGTCAATGAAAATACATCATTATCTTCCTGGTTCAATTCAATATTTGTGAAAATCTTATGTTCCCTGAAAGCCGCACATCCGCCTTTAACTTTTTGTTCAATGGTTGATTTATTGATGATGAGATTGGCTAAATGAATGTAGGTTGGCATAAAACGTTGAGTTGTTAAAAAGTGGATTATTATAAAGTGATTTAGAATGTACTTATCACATGCAATGTAAATTTAGTTTAAATTTTCAATTTATTAAATTTGTTCAAACTAGAAAAGCCACATAGGTTTTGTTTAATTTATTTAGCTCTGATTGGTAAAAAAAATATTTTATTAAATAATTCCCTTCTCCTATTTGAGGTATATTTATACTACTAAATAACCCGAAAAATCCCGAATAATCCCTGTTAATCCCGAATAAATGGACCTTTTATTGTGATTTCTCGTTTTTTCAAAAATGTGATTTTTTAGAATTTGTCTAGTTTTCCCGAGTATTCTCGGGATTCTCGAGAATATCCGGGAAAAGGGTGCTTTTTGAGGTGAAAATTGTTTTTTTTCGAATTAATTTACATAAACGTAAACTTAACCGTTCAATCAATATTTATGAAACGATTATTTATTAAAATAACACTTTCATTATGTGGTATTAATATACCATAAAATGAAAATCGTTTTTCAAGTAATTGATTTTTATTTCTAAATGATTCTTTCAAGCTAAAGAATTGTTAGATTAGAAGAATAAAAATGTGTCACGATTTTTTTATAAAATATTGATATAATGAAATTATTCGAGGGTTAATAAATATTTGAAAAATATGAAAACAGACAACGAACTTTTAACTGAAATCGCTAATAATACTGGAAAAATCAGAAAATATATTGAAATAGGATTAATCATTTCAGGAGTTTTTGTATTATTAGGACTAATGTATGCTTTAGGGTTACATAAATTAATTTAAACCTTTTTTACGAATTACCTAAAATTTCTATAAAACACAGAATTGAATGAAGCACTTTGAATTATTAATTTAACTATGCATAATCACTGCACAAGATAATTTCAACTTTGCTGAAACAAAGAAATATAGAAAAGAATTATGAAAAATTCAGATAACATGTTGAAGTGGCAAGAGGCCGATAAGAAAATCGAAAGAGTACTAGCAATACTTGGAGGTCACTATGGTATTGTAAATGATAACGAGTATATTATAACTCTATTCTTTTTACTTATTCGTAAGGATGAATTAGATAATGCTGCTGAATACATGGATCATAATGACTTTAAAGTTTTTATGAGTGACATGATTGAAGCTGAAATGGACAAGCGCGAGATTTCGGGTACAAGAAGACAATATTGGGAAGAGATCATGACCAATGCCATGCCAATTGTCGAGAAAGTGTTTAATGATAAAATTCCGCAAATTTTTCAGACAATTCGTGAGATCGATCAAAAAATCATCGACGAAGATTTTACTTCATTTTTCGATCATGTACTGTTTTTCATTGGTGAAAAATTTGACAAAAGTGGAAAGATTCACCAATTACCAAAAGAGGTTGTTGAGTTAGTTGAACGTGTTGCTTTTGCAGAATTTGATGAGAATGATATTCCTCTTGTTTATAATCCTTACTCAAGGTGTGCTGATTTCGGAGTCTTTTCTAGGAGTTATATGTTTAACGGCCAGGAATCTGAAAAAATGAGCTACTTCATCGGGATTATGCGAATTTTGGCGCATGATGCTGAAGAAACAACTGCATTACATAACACAAATCCGAAAGTAAATTGGGATGAACAAGAATATGATCTTATTCTTTCTTACCCTCCAATTGTAAAATTTAATAACTCTTCGTTTGGTTTAACCAATACTGTGAATAGTCCTGATCATTTTCTTCTAGAGAATGGCATGAAGAGTTTAAATGTAAAAGGTAAAATGATTCTGCTATTGCCGAATAGTTTTCTTTATGCTTTAGGCTATGAAGCCAAATTGAAAAAGTCTTTGCTCGAGTCAGATTTTATCGATACCGTCGTAAAGCTTCCTGAGAATTTGTTGAGCAGTACAGCATTGTCATTAAGTTTAGTGGTTTTCTCCAATTATAAAGATGAATTTAACAAAGGAAAAGTTAGGTTTATCGATGCTTCGAATTGTAAAAAAAGAGATGAAAGAAGACATAGAAATACACTTACTAAGGAAATATATGAATTAATCGAACAAGAAAATGACACTGATCTAGTTCGTAAAGTTCAGAATACAGTTATTATTGAAAATGATTGTATTTTATTGCCCAACCGTTATTTTGTGAATCAGTATGACGGGGTAGCATTAAAAGAATTTACACAGCAAATTAGAACTGTAAATCAAGCGGATACGCAAGGCAAATATATTAGAGTAAGGAATCTATCTGATAATTTTTCAGATGCTCGCCTGGATTTAAGTAGTGTGAATGAAGAAGAAATTCCTTCTAGGAGTATCGAAGTAAGAGAATCTGTGCTTTTACTCTCTACTCGATGGAAAAATTTCAAAGCTACTTATTTTGAATATTCTGGAGAACCTATTTTCGTGATGCCGGATATCGCAGTTCTGAAAGTGGATGAGTCCATTATGAATATTGACTATTTACTTCATGAGCTATTTTCGAATTATGTTCAAGAGCAATATGAGGCGTTCCTTACAGGAGTAACTATACCTTATATTCGAAAGAACGATTTAATGTCGATCAAAGTTAAGGCACTACCTTTAGCCGAACAAGAGCTAATTGTTGATTATATATCCGGTGCATTAGAGCCACTTGAGTTAAAGTTAGATGAAAAAAATAGTTCTGAATTAATCAAGGAAAAGGAACTTTTTCAAGAAATGGCTTCACTGAAGCATACGCTTGGTTCCCCGAGGCAAAACATTCTTTCAGGAGCTACTTTATTGTTGAAATTTATGGAAGGAAATCATAAATCAATTGATGCATTAAAGGATCACTTCAATGAGATTTATGGCAAGAAAATAACAGATATTCTTGAATCCATTAAAAAGGATGTAAACTTTATTAGTCAAGTTCTAGAAAGAGGTGAAAACGGACTTATTCTGGAAGAGTTTCCACTAGAATTTATTAGTTTACAAGATCTCTACCATTATCTAGATGAAATTGATGACACCAGATATAAGTTTAAAATAAGCGTCATTTTTGCAATCATTCCAAACCTTAAGGATTTTGTAACGGATACACATCCGATTGAAGGTGATGCTGGACGAATAATTGAGGAAACAGGAATCAATGGAAATAGGGTATTACTTAGAACCTTATTTGATAACATTCTAGAGAATGCTAACAAGCATGGTTTTGATGAAAAGGTTGATTCGAATGAAGTGAAAATATTAATAATTCCAATGCCAACTATAGGGGCTTGTAATATTAAGGTATGGAATAATGGCAAGCCCTTTCCAAAGGGCTATTCGAAAGAGAAATTCATAACAAAGTATTCAACAAAAGATATTGGGACGGGAACCGGTTTGGGCGGGTACGACATCAATAGAATAGTTCAGTATTTTGGGGGTAGCTGGGTTTTTTCGCATGAAATGGAAGGGGAAGATCAGAGCAATAATCTTGATGACTTTCCAGTGCAATACGACATAAGTTTCCCAATAGAATTGTAAATTAACTTATTATGAATAAAATGATTAAGGTATTATGGTTTGAAGATGAGTATGAGAAAATGGACAACTTTCTCATTCAAGCTCGAGGTGAAAACCTAGAGCTTGTTCCGTTTCGTTCTGCGGAAGAAGGAATAGAAGAGTTGCAAAAAAATTATTCGCATTATGATGCTGTAATTATGGATGCCAAGTTCTTTTTGTCTAGAGAGCATGAAGCTGGCTCTGAAGAGTTATCTGCATTGGCAAAGACAAAAGCAGCATTAGATGCTCTTTCCTCAAAGAAAAAGTTTGAAGTTTTCGTTTTCACAGGGCAAGCAAAATTATTCCAAGATTCTTCGTTCGACATGTTTGTGCCAAAGTATTACAAGAAGGGTGTTGAAGAAGACGTACATAATCTAATTGCTGACATTAAAAAATCAGCGAATAATCAAATCGATACACAAATCCGTCACAAGTTTCAAAGAGTATTTGATGTATGTAGTGAAAAATACATTGGTGAAAAGGCAGGCCACGACCTACTTGATATTTTAAAAAATCAAGATTCAATGGATAGTAAAAAGTACTTAAATGTTATTCGAAATATCATTGAAGACTTGTTTAAAGCATTTCACAAGTTCGAATTGTTGCCATCTGAGTTTATATCAGGAACTATTGATTTAAATCCAACCTGTCGTTTTTTAATCGGAACCGCTGAAAATGGTTTTAAATTAGATGAAGAAGCTAGGTTACCCAAAATAATAGGTCATAACCTTTGGAGCTTGCTTAATCACTCTCAAACTGGTTCACATCGAAGTCATATAGATGAACATATTAATACATTGGCTTCAACATTTTTGTTTAATGCACTGACCTTCAAGCTTTTGGATGTTTTGATTTGGTTTAAGGACTATGTTGATAAGGGGCCAATGAAAAAGAAATGGAAAAATGGAGTTTCCAATTCAAATAGGGAAGAAAAGGGATTTGTAAAATATATAGATGAAAAAAATAGAGGTTTAATTGTGCTAAACGATACAAGAGAGGAGATTATATTGTCCGGAAAGCTGATTGAACAATATAGACTGAAAGCTCGTGATAAAGTTGTTGTATTCTCTTCAGAATACATTGAAAATATTGCAGATGTTTTACACAAAAGAATGAATAAGATTCAAAAAATATAATTTTAAACGATTGCCAGCAGGAATATTTAGATCATCATAGAACAGTCATCTTTGAAAAGTATATCAGATGATTTAACTACATTCATAACTTGAAATGAAAACAAAATTACCACTCTTATGAGCATTGAAATAAAACAAGTTGGGATTACAGAACAAAAAGAACGCACTTGGGGAAGAGTTTACGTTGATTATGTTGAGAATGGTATTAACAAATTCGCCTTCAAAAACTGGATCTACTTTAAGGAGGAGAATTTTATCGGGGATGGATCATTTGAGAATGAGTCAGCTTACACTTGGTTTGATTCGAGGAAAGTGATTCATAATTATGAGGACGTTTTAGACGGGCTTCATGATAGAATGAGCTTGACTTCAAGTAATCACAAAAGTGACTACGGAACTCCTTCCAAAATCTTGTTGAAACTTATCCAAGATTTGGATGGAGGATTTGGGAACGACATTGGAGGAAGAAGAGGATGGTATTAGGCCTATATGCTTTACACTGCTCTTAAGAGATGTAAGGAGAACCTTATATTATTAACTTAGGCAACAGGAAATACGATGATTTCTATAGAAAACAAGGGGTTAATAGGTATTTTAATAAATTAGATCACTATTTATCAAATGAAATTCAACGAAGATTCAAGAATTAAAATAACTGCTATTTTACACTTAATGAAATTGGGCTATTCGTACTTATCGTTAAAAAGTCAAAAGTGGGATGGATCAACGAATGTTTTTACGGATTCATCTATAATAATTTACATGGAACCCCAAGAATTTACTAGCTTAGAACTCGAAAACTAATTACTTCACTTGACCATGGTAAAATCCGTATTTAAATTTGATCAAGATCGCTTAAAGTTAAAAAATGCATTGCAGGATTTTACGTCTAATTATTTCAGTAAAAACAGTTGTTTTCTAGCCTTATTAATTGAAAATAATTTGGTTGAAGGGAAATGAGTAATTCAAATTTCACATATCTAAAAGATGAGTTCCCAATACTATTCAATATTGGTCAATCTGCCGAATTAAACTTCCCAGAAGATCCTATAACATGCTTATTTAAAGTTCGTCAATTTGGAGAGAAATTAACTGAGATTCTATTTGAAGAGCATTACCTTGAATTTCCTTACGAAAACACCTTTCACAATTGTTTGAAAGCATTGGAATATGAGCGTATTCTTCCTGATCGGGTGAAGGATTTGTTGCATACAATAAAGAATAAGGGAAATGTGGCAGTTCACCAAAATCAAGCATCTTTAGACGATAGTAAAACAGTTTTGTTTGCTGCATTTAAGGTTGGGAAATGGTTTTATGAAACTTATTCGAAAGATTCAAATGACATTTCTGAAATTAAATTTTCTGTACCGGAAAAAGTAACTGCGCCAAAAGATTTTCAAAAACTTGAAGAAGAATATAAGAAACTTGAAGTAAAATTTAACGAATTACTTGCTGAACGAGAAATTAAAGAACAATCTGCAGAAGAGCGAAAAGCCATCGTGTATCGCTCTGAAAAAGCAGCTGTAAAAATTGAATTTTCCGAAGCGGAAACACGAATTGTAATAGATAATAGTTTAGTGCAAGCAGGTTGGGAAGCAAATACAACGGTACTGAATTACAAAATAAATAAAACGCTTCCTGAAAAAGGGAGGATGATGGCAATAGCTGAATGGCCATGTGGAAAGCTTTGGGCTGACTATGCTTTGTTTGTTGGAACAGAATTGATTGGTATCGTTGAAGCAAAAAAATATGCAAATGATATTTCAACCGATTTAACACAAGCAAGAGCTTATTCAGAATTAGCTGAAAACAAACACGATGCAACGTTGATTGGGCAATGGAAAAAATACCAAGTTCCATTTCTTTTTTCAACAAATGGACGACCATACTTAGAACAAATTAAAACAAAAAGCGGAATTTGGTTCTTAGATGTGCGCAAGGAATTGAATAGATCAAGAGCTCTACATGGCTGGATTTCACCTCAAGGGTTAAAAGACCTTTTAAATCAAGACCAGCCAGCTGCTGATAAAAAACTGGAGGATTCAGATATTACTTATTTAAAAAGTAAGAACGGACTTGGACTTAGAGATTATCAGATAAAAGCAATCAAAGCTGTAGAAGATAAAATTGCAGATGAGACGAACAATCGTAAAGCATTGTTGGCTATGGCAACAGGGACGGGTAAGACTAGAACAATTCTTGGACTTTGTTACCGATTAATAAAAGCCAATCGTTTTAAACGCATCCTTTTTCTTGTTGATAGAAATTTATTAGCGAATCAATCTTTCAATACGTTTAAAGATACAAAAGTCGAGGATTTTAATTCTTTCTTAGAAACCTACAAAGTTTCAGAATTAACAGCGACAATTCCAGATGTTGAATCTCGCTTGCATTTTGCAACCGTTCAAGGAATGGTTAAGCGCTTGTTTTATGCAGGAGAAGACAGCTCGGTTTTACCAGTTGACACCTATGATTGTATTATTGTTGATGAAGCACATCGCGGTTATTTGCAAGACAAAGAATTGGATGAAGAAGAACTGAACTTCAAAGATCAGCGCGATTATGTGAGTAAGTATAGAATGGTATTAGACTATTTTGATGCGTTTGGAATAGGTTTGACCGCTACTCCAGCATTGCACACAACTGAAATATTTGGGAAAGCAGTATTTTCCTATTCATACAGAGAAGCAGTAATTGATGGGTTTTTGATTGATCATGATCCACCATTTATTATTAAAACTAAATTAGGAGAGGAAGGAATAAAATGGGAAGCTGGTTCAAAACCAAAAGTGTTTGATAAAGAGAATAATACCATTGAAGAATTAGAAGAGCTAGAAGATGAAATCCAAATTGACATTTCTGGTTTTAATAAAAGTGTCATTACTCCTTCTTTTAACCGCACTGTAATTCAACAATTGGTAAAAGAGTTGGATCCTGAAAGCGAAGAAAAAACATTGATTTTTGCAGCTACAGATCAACACGCCGATATCGTTGTTGAATATCTGAAAGAAGAATTTGAGAAAATAGGGGTTGATGTTGCTGAAAATGCGATTGAGAAAATTACTGGAAAAGCTTACAATCCAAAAGAATTAGTTAGAAAATATAAGAATGAAAAATATCCTTCAATTGTTGTTACAGTTGATTTATTGACCACTGGGGTTGATGTTCCATCCATTTGTAATATCGTATTTATGAGAAGAATTAAATCTCGAATTTTATACGAACAAATGCTTGGAAGGGCGACAAGAAGGTGTGATGAAATTGGAAAAGAATCATTCAAGATTTTTGACGCTGTTCATGTATATGAAACATTACAGGATTACACTACAATGAAACCTGTTTCTCCAAATCCATCAACAACATTTAATCAGTTGGTGAGTGAAATGGATTTAATTGAATCTGATAAGCGTTTGAAAAAACAGTTGGAGCAAATCATCGCCAAGTTTCAGCGGAAAAAGAAATTAATTTCAGATCAAGAAGAAAAATTCATGTATCAGGCAAAAGGATATGAAGCTGAAAAATTTCTAGATTATTTAAAATCTATACCAGAAAACGCAATCGCTGAAAAAGTAAAAGAATTTACGGGTGTTTGGAATTATTTGGATGAGTTAAAACCTTCTCCAACATTTCAGTTATACTCCGAACACCGAGATGAATATCTTTCTACAGAACGAGGTTATGGTAAAGGGCAAAAACCAGAAGATTATCTGGAAGGTTTGAAAAAATTCATCGACGAGAATATAAATAAAATTGCTGCCCTAAAGGTAATTTGCTCTAAACCGAAAGATCTAGACAGGGCCTCTCTGAAAGAATTGAAATTGCTTTTGGATGAAGCAGGCTTCAATACGCGTTCTCTAAATGCTGCGTGGAAAGCCACAAAAAACGAAGATATTGCAGCTGATATTATTTCTTTTATTCGAACTTTGGCAATTGGCAGTTCATTGATCAGTCATGAACAGCGCATACTCAATGCGGTGAACAAAGTGCGTCAGATGAAAGAGTGGAACAAGGTACAATTGAAATGGATTGAACGCTTTGAAAAACAATTGTTGCAAGAAGAGGTAATTCAAGTAGAAGATTTAGACATGGATCCTTTCGACGAAGCTGGTGGTTTTGACCGCTTGGATAGAATATTCGAACATGATTTGAAAGGCGTGTTGGAATTGATGAATGAGAATTTATATACCGAAATAGCTTAAGTATGGGGCTTGAAGTAAGAAAAAACCGATTTGCTAAATCTTATGAAAATTCTTTTTTCAGAATTTTCGCAAGAGAGTTGATTCTAGTTTTTGATCAACTTAATCTGGATGGTGTTTTAATAGGAGGAGGAATAACAGAATCTAATAATACTTTAGCTCCTGATGCTCTTCTTATTTGTAATTCAGCTGTAATAATTATTGATTTTAAAAAATACGGTGGGAAAATCAAATTACCAGACCACGCCCTATTTGGTACAAGCAAAACAAAGGATGGTTGGTTTCATGGATGGTGGGTTGTAAATGATGGGGAAACTGTAGTTAAAGGGGGGGGAAGAAATAATCCTTTTCAACAACTAGAAGCACAAACAAAAAAACTGAATATAATTGTTGAGAATAATATTCTACCGTATATATTAGAAACTGAAAAGTATGAATTTAAAGATACAAGCAGAGTAGTCTGTTTTCAACTGGAAGTTGATTTTGAGGGAACAGTTGACCCAAGGCATGCTCATTCTTTTCATGTTGCTGATCAAAGGAGTATCATCGATACTATTCGCGATATTGTTGATGTAGTGCCAAATGAATGGAACAATCAGATAACCGGGTTTAAGCTTGGACAGAATGCATTTGATCTTTTTAAAAAGGAGTTCAGGGCGGATTTATATGACGCAAATGCAGAAAACCAAATGTACAAAGAGCAAGTATTTTCTGATATTGAATTCCCACTTATTGATCAGTCCAAAACTGAGGAAATGATCAATGAAGAAATAGGTTCAATCGTTCCGTTAGTGGAAAATTTTATTAGCGGTAAAGAGAATATTCTAGTTGTAAATTTCGATGTTACAAGTTTTTCATTTGAGGTAGTGAATGGACTTCTAGAAAATATTTTAAAAACAGAAGATTTAAGAGAAAGTGAAGAAACAGAAATAACTAGAGAAAATAAAGTCGTTTTCCTTGCTCCCACAAATAAAAACGTCAATGACGTCATAAGAGATGGAGCACCACTACAAACTCGTTCTCTGTATGGAAAGCTTTATGATTTCGAAAATTCTAAAATTGAGCTTCTGAATAATTCGCTCAATGAAAGAGAAGAGTTTCCTTTGCAGAAAAATAAAGATCCGAAAGGTTCTATTTATGTGATCTATTACTCTCATCTTGTTTATAATTTTGGAAGCAATGATGAAAATTCTCTTCTCAAATTTGGTTCCGGTAGCCTTGCTAATGATGTACTAGAATTTATTGGTCTTTACAATTCTGATAACAAATTGATACTTGTTCATGATTCATATTTTTATGGTCATCGGGCTGAAACAATTGGCTCGGAATCTTTTTTGAAGTTAAATAACCTGAATTATTTAAGCATAAAGCTTAAGAGCTATCCTAAGAACATTAATCAATCTGGAATTACCCATCTTGTCCATAATATTCAGCAAAAAAAGTTTAACTATTTCGGTATAAAGCAATACCCGAACATTGCGACATTGAATGAAAGCGAATTTGGAACTGAATTTATAAGACTCGTTAAGGACAATGAAATCAATAAAAAAAACATCCTGACGAGAGAAAACGATGAAGCAAAAAATACAAATAACTGGATCAGAAAAAAAAGAGGTTTTATCGAGAATTCGATTCAAAAGGGTGATGTCCTTTTGATAAGGAACCGAATTCTAGTTCCCGAGGATATAGACCCATTCTCTTTGCCCAAATTTGTTCAGAATGGTGAACTAATAGAGGTGCTTGAAGTGTTGGAACGAATGGCCTTCAGAACAAAAAAAGAGTACAAGTATAAAGATATCAAAGTATCAAAATGTCACGTTTTGTTAAAGGAAAATCAAGTTGAAAGGACATTGTATCTTTCTGACTTCTCGATAGATGATGCAGAAACGGACAGAGAGATCAACAAGCATAAACAGATTCGCTTGAGGGAACTGGTAACTGAATATATGGAAAACAACAGTATTTCAGAAAAAGATGTTTTCGTTAATCAAAAGGAGTATCATTTGTATCTTGAAGAACTTGAAGTAATAGAAAAACCTGAAGGAATATTTGGAGGAGAAGAACTTGAAGTTAATCAGGATGAAAAAGAAAAGAGGATAAATAAACTCCGGTCTGCCTGGAAAATAAATAAGCGAAAAGAGAATTATGTAAAGAATGAGTTGCTTAAGGATTATAATTCAGAATACTTCATAATCACTCAATCCGGCCAGTTCCGATATGGATGGGCAATTAATTTACATAACGCTTATGGATATAGATTCTCTGAGACAATGCTCCCTGTTTTCAGTAAACCGATTCAGAATATTGAAAGATTTCACTCTTATCTTTATTCTGCAATTTCGGTTTCAGATCGAATTCTATGTCAGGCTTTTAGTGGAATCAATCCCTGGTTTGGTTTGGAGATTTCTCAAGCCTCGGGAGATTTAGAGGGAGTTTCTCCCAAAAAAGAGTTTATGATTGAAGTGCAATCATCAGAACTATCATCTGAAGAAATTGTTTTCAGAAATAAGTATAATCTTGAAACTGTAGATTCGAGATTAAGCATACTTGGGAACTGGTTTTTAAAACAGTTTAAACCGGAAGATGGCATTACTATCGATAAAATAATACACAATAATTTTCAGGAGGAGTATACCTTCAGAAATTCGAGTGAAACTAGTAGAATTCAATTCTACTATTCAGGAAAATTGCAGGTGCGATACCCTAAGGAAATAGGAAATACGGCGCTTGGTAAATTAATCGAGGAACGATTAAGATCTGCTTTACCGGATGTGAATTCAATCCAAGATGAGTCATTCGATTTTGACGGGCAAACAAACTGGAATGTAAAAGAATACGCCAGGCTGAATGAGCTTCTTGAAATCAGGAATATTCAAATTAATCAGATTGTAAACAAAGGTGAATATTTCGATCAATTGAAACTGAAAAGTGGGGATGAATCATGTTTCATGGAAATCTGGTTCAATAAAAACGGTTTTTTCTCTAAGGCAACGGTTTATAATTCTTCTGGATCAGATAAAGCAGTTGAAATCATTAATGCGATAAATCAGTTGAAAAATGACTAAACAGGAATTATCTACAAAATTAAAGACTGTTGTTTCATCCAATCAATTTGAGGAAGCAAAGAAAGTATTCGAAGAATTGAGAAGTGAATACCCTGATATCATTGATGCATGGGATATCTTTTATGCTTTGAAAATTCAACGGGCAGGATGGAATATTGATCAGATAGAAGCGTTGGCTGAAAAATTTCTGAGCTCTGCACCAGTTAAGAATTTGTATGTTCATTTTTTGAAGGATAAATATATCGACACAATTGATCAGCAGAATTTCAGAAATCATGAGCCATGGATAGCGAGAATAACAGAAATTTCAGAGCAGAAGAATTTCAATTCAGCGGATGCGGATCCTTATCCCTGTAATTATACCAAAGGTGTCTTGAAACTATTGAAGTTTTATAAAAAACCAAACCTGAACGTTGAAAAAGTCGGGTACTGGATTGCAAAACTTGATCCGGACAAACTGTCTAGGGAAGAATATAAATTTAAAGATTCAGAAGGGAAAGAACGGGTGATTGCTTCACCCCAAGAGGACTATTATTCGATTCTTACAGACTTAAAATTGAAAGAGCGCAAGTACGAAGAGTGCATTGAAATTTGTGAATATGCATTAAGCCATTTTTCAAAATTCCATTACGACAATGATATCTGGTTCAAACGGAGAAAAGCACTTTCTCTTATTGAGTTGGGTAACCAGGATGAAGGTTTCGAAATTCTGTTGAATTTATCAAGTAATCGTAAAGGAGAAAAGTGGTTTATTTTTCATGAAATAGCGGAAATTTATTTTGAGAAAGGAGAATATGCTAAAGCCCTAGACTATTGTATCAAGGCCATTGCATTACCAAGAGATGAAGATAAAAAAATTAACCTTTACGCTGATACGGCACGGTGTCTTTTTAAACTGAACAGATTAGAGGATGCAAGAATGTTGGCTAATTTTATTGCAGCAGTGACGGCAAAGGAAAATTTGAAACAGAAATCAGACATTTTTAGAATCTTCGAGTACTTCAAAATAAAACCGGAGGATATATCTGATCCGAAAACGGCATTTTTTACAACCAAGAAAAAGGTTTTTGAGATGTTTGGGGTCAGTCAGAAGGATAATTTCAATCAAAGAGGTGGGGAAAGAAAAGGAACGGTCAGAAGCCATACATATGACGGAAGTGCTGAACTACTCTTCCAGGGAAAGGTTATTAAAATACTTCATGACAATGAAAAAGGGAAAGACGGGTTTTTAAAAAGTGAAAATAAACAACACTATTTCACCTTGTCTTCGAAATTTCATTTAACCCCGGAAATTGATGTTGGTTCTTTGGTAAAATATAAAATTCTTCCAACTGCAGAGGGAAAGAAAGAACAGGTGAGAATAGTTAAAATAATTAACACCCAGGGTGATTGAGAGACCAATATAAAATAAAAAAAATCAGCAGAGTGATGGAACTGATTAATGAGAATATATAGAAATGGAAAAAATTAGTAAAGAGGGGAAGAAGGAAATAGAGAAGCTCAGGAAAGAAGCAATTGAGAGCGCTGAGCGGTTACCAAAGAAAATAATTAAGCCTTCATTCGATGTAATAGATAATTTGCGATGTACAGGTGATATTCATTTTTCGATTCCGTCGAAAGGAATTGAATATGAACCTGCACGCTTGATTAAACATCAGTCTGGTGGGTTTAAGCTGGAAATTGATAATCTCATTAATGAAATTGAGGAACCATGTGATATTGTGCTAATTATCAATGAGATAAGATATATAGTCTCTGATGTGTATTTTCAGTTTTCCGGTGGTACTATTTCTAGGAATACTCACAATGATCTTTTTTCAGGAACATTGGGTTCGGCGGCGTTTTTACATTCTCTTAATTTGGATACTGAAAATAAAGAAGATTCTTATAGAAGGTGCGTTCTACCTATAGGTGAATCAATAATAGGTTCTTTTGTTCAAACCGAATGGTATAGGACTGAATGGAATAATGGTGCTGGACTGGTTATATTAAGTATTAATGATATTTCTTTTGATTTTTACCAGGCCAAATATGGCTCTGATTATTTTTTTGTGGTAGATAGCAAAATAGAAGTCTCTTTTGATATTTTTTCTGATATCTGTAACGCTATTACTTTGGCCTTTGGGTTCTTATCCGCTAATTTTTATCAAAATGAGGCATATTTTTTATCGTCAGATGATGAGTCCTTTGAAATAATATCAAGGGTTGAATACAAGCAATTGAGGGAGTCAATTTTAATGTGTGGAGCATACAATCCAATTATTTCAAATCCTTATCAATATTCAAAAGACGATAAGATTATAGAAAAAGTTGGTACTTCTATTAGGGTATTTAATGCTGCAGAATTTTCTTCTTTGTGTAATAGACTATTTAGTGATGAGAATTATCAAGAGTTAATTTTATTAATTATCGAATCAAATGCAGGGAGTCTTATTCTTCAACCTGCAGGTTATGCTGTCGCATTGGAAAAAATTACAAATATTGTTGTTGAAGAAAATGGAGGCTTAAAGCCCATACCCGACAAACGTTTATCAAGTAAATTCTTAAAGGCAATGCGAGAAGTACTAAAATCCATGAAAGAAGAGATTAATGAAGTTGGAAATGAGGACTCAATCGTAATTCTGGGTAAAAATATAGATAAAATGAATAGTCCTACAAACCGAGATAAGTTGACGAAACCATTTAATATATATGAAATAGATCTTGATGCTAAAGACCAAGAAGCTATAGCAAATAGAAATAATTTTTTACACGGTAGAGGATTAAATGTAGCGGAGGGAACAGATCTGTTTAACGAAGTATGGGAAACTTCAATGCGGTTAAATGGAATGATCAACAAACTGATATTGAAACACCTGGGATATTCTGGGTACGTAATCAATCATGTTAAGAGATATGAAGTTGCATTAGGGAAAGAAATAGGGAAAGAATTATTTGAAAAAATTTAAATACAAATATAACCATGTCATCAACCGAAATATCACAAAAACTTTGGAACCTTTGTAACGTCCTACGTGACGACGGAGTAACCTATCACCAATACTTAAACGAGTTAACATACATTCTTTTCCTCAAATTGTCGGATGTGCAAATTCAAAAAAAATCTTCTAATGGGGAAGGTTTTTCAGGGCAAATACCGGAAGAATACCGCTGGGAGACGTTGAAAGGAATCACGGATAACAAAGAAATGTTTGACCGTTATCGAGATTTGTTGGCCAATATTAGTAACAAAGCTGAAAACGAATCCATCAAAGAGATTTACCTCAATGCGTCTACAACATTGCGTAAACCTGTTAATCTAAGAACATTAATCGATGGGATAGATAAAATTGACTGGTACGATGAAGACGACCGTGATACCATGGGACAGATCTACGAAGATTTGTTGGAACGTAATGCGAATGAGAAAAAAAGTGGTGCAGGACAATACTTTACTCCACGACCACTAATCAATGCTATGGTGCGTTTGATGGCGCCGAAATTAGGTGAAACATGGAACGACCCAGCTTGTGGAACTTTTGGATTCATGATCTCGTTGGATCATTACTTGAAAGAACGCTACGATTACGTTTACTCTTCCGATGCAAAAACACGAAAGTTTCAAGAAACGGAAGCATTGAGTGGGGTTGAACTAGTACAAGATGCACACCGTTTGGCACTCATGAATGCAAAGTTGCATGGATTGGATAGCAAAATTGACCTCAATGATACCTTAACCGATTTCGGGAAAACATTAAAAGGGTTTGATGGTGTATTGGCAAACCCACCATTTGGAACGAAAAAAGGTGGAGAGAAACCATCGCGCGATGATTTAACCTTTGTTTCGAGTAACAAACAATTGAACTTCCTGCAACACATCTACAGAAGTCTAAAAAAAGATGGAAAAGCAAGAGCAGCGGTTGTATTGCCAGATAATGTTTTGTTTGAAGATGGTGATGGGCAAAAAATTCGCCGCGATTTAATGGATAAATGCGACTTGCATACCATTTTGCGCTTACCAACTGGAATCTTCTATGCGGCAGGTGTGAAAACCAATGTGCTCTTCTTTACACGTGGTAAAAGTGAAACCAAGAACACCGAAAAAGTGTGGATTTACGACATGCGCACCAACACACCGAATTACGGAAAGCGAACAGCATTTGCTGAAAAAGCATTTGATGAGTTCATGCGAGCATACACGGGTGGAATCGCGTGGGACGAAGTCCTGCAGAATTATAATGGTGAAATTGACCATGCAAAACGTGCAACCATTAAAGACGAACGTTGGAAATGTTTCTCTCGCGAAGAAATTGCAACGAAAAATGATTCTCTGGATTTAGGTCTGATTGCAGATGACAGTATCACTTCATCAGAAGATTTGGGCGAACCTTTGGACATTGCTAAAGCCGCTTTGCAGGAATTGGAAAACATTACGAAAGAGTTGAATGCGATAATTGGGGAGTTGAAGTGATCGATAATAACCAATATAATAAATGGTTGTTTAAAGAACTAGGAGAAGTTTCTACAATTAAAAGTGGAGGAACGCCATCGCGTGCAATAAAAGAATATTGGAATGGAGACATTCCATGGGTTAAAATTTCGGATATCTCGAAGGAATATGTGGATAAAACAGATGAGTTTATTACGGTTGAAGGGCTGAAAAATTCATCAACAAACATTTTTCCGAAAGGGACTATCTTGTTTACGATTTTTGCTACAATTGGAAAAGTTGGAATCTTAGATATAGACGCAACAACTAATCAAGCAATTGCCGGAATTACTCCAAATTCGGAAATAGTAAATTCTAAATTTCTCACTTATTCTTTAAGAGAACTAGCTCTTTCCTTGGAGAATCAAGGCAAGGGAGTTGCTCAAAAAAACATCAATTTATCTATTTTAAAATCTACAAAGATACCTCTACCACCCCTCCCAGAACAAAAACGCATTGTAGCCAAACTAGATTCAATTTTTTCGCATTTAGAATTGGCAAAGCAAGGTTTGGTGAAAATACCGGTTTTGTTGAAACAGTTTCGTCAGGCGGTATTAACACAAGGGGTAACAGGTAAGTTGACTGAGCAATGGAGAAATGGAAAGGAGTTGGAAGATTGGACAAGCGTATCAAGCTCTAAAATATTCGAATTTATTACTAGTGGTTCTAGAGGTTGGGCTCAATATTATGATAATTCAGGTGACCAACTTTTTGTTAGAATTACTAACATGAATTATGGAACTTTTAAACTTGATTTAAGACCTGAAAAGCTTCAATTTTTAAAACTTGCAAATACAACCGAAGGAAAAAGAACATTATTAAAATCTAGAGATATTTTGATCTCGATAACAGCAGATGTAGGTATGATCTCGCTTGTTGAAGGAGATTTCAAGTATGAAGGTTATGTAAATCAACATGTTTGTTTAGCACGTCCAATTAAAGCAATAAATGAAAAGTTTTTAGTTTACTTTCTTATGTCTGAAAATGGTTTTGGTCAATTTAAAAAGATGAAAAGAGGAGCAACAAAATCAGGTCTAACTTTAGGAGATATTAAAAAATTAAATATTGAATTCCCACCTTTAATCGAACAAGCTGAAATTGTAAGTCACATAGAAGTGTTATTGACGAAAGCAGATGCTATTGAGGCGCAGTATAAAAAATTAAAAGAACAAATCGATCAACTCCCGCAGGCTATTTTGGCAAAGGCTTTTAAAGGAGATTTGGCAGAGCAGAAGCAAAGTGATGGTTTGTCAGAGACTTCATTGAAAAATATTAAAGCCTTGAAGGCTGAATTATAAAAGAAATATGATGGAGAAGGAATTGCCGAAAGGGTGGGAAATTATTAGGCTAGAGGATTTACCTATAACATTTCGAAGAGGAGTCAATGCTAAAGAAAAAGGGATAGAAGGGGAGGTTTATTATATTCCTTCCGGCGCTAATTTCCCAAATGGCATTAAAACAGAAAAAATACAAAAAATTTCTTTGGAGGTATATAACTCTTTTAAAGAGGGAGCGGCCTTATGTAAAGGAGATGTGTTATTTAACTCTGGAGGTGTAGGAACTTTAGGTCGAGTTGGTTATTTCGTAGGTTTGGATTTGCAAGCAGTTGCTGATTCTTTTATCTTAATTATTAGAACTGATACCGAGAGAATTCGCTCAAAATATCTTTATTATTGGTTTCAAACACATCAAGCACAGAAATTAATTAGAGAAAACACTAAAGGGACAACAGGTATAACGTCAATTAAAAGTTCTGACATTCAAACATTTATAATACCTATTGCACCAATAAAAGAACAACAAATAATTGAAGCTAAACTAGATTCAATTTTTGCGCATTTGGAAGTTGCAAAGCAAGGTTTAGAGAAAATTCCCGTGATGTTGAAACAGTTTCGTCAGACAGTATTAACGCAAGCGGTTACTGGGAAGTTGACGGAGGGGGTTGGATGGAATAAAATTAAATTAGGACAATTAGTTGGAAAAGGCGGCATATTTGATGGACCCTTTGGTTCAAATTTAAAATCTCAAGATTATACAGTTGATGGTGTACAAGTTATTCGTCTGGAGAATATTGATTTTCTTCGTTTTAATCATTCAAAGTTGACTTTTATTTCAAAAGAAAAGCATAAAACCCTAGTGAAACATACTGTTGATCAAGGTGATATTATTTTTTCATCATTCATTTCAGAGAATATTAGAGCCTGTATTTTACCTAAACTTGAATTTGAGGCTATTGCAAAAGCTGATTGCTTTTGTATACGTCCTGATGAAAATAAAATTTTAAAAGAATATCTAATTATATTTCTTGTATCGAGAATAACATACAACATGCTTGTAAATCATATTCATGGAGCAACAAGACCAAGGATTAATACTGGTCAGTTAAAGGTATTAGAAATAAATGTCCCACCTATTCAAGAACAAACCGAAATCGTCCGCCGCGTTGAAGCTTTGTTTTCGAAGGCAGATGCAATTGAGGCGCAGTATATAAAATTAAAAGGCCAGATTAATCAACTCCCGCAAGCTATTTTGGCAAAGGCGTTTCGGGGGGAGGTGTAGCAAAATAGAAAAATATGGTAATGACAATTGAAAGAATTCTGTTGCCTTCTAACAATGATGGCTTATTAAAAGATTTGAAGTTATTTATTTCAATAATTGAATCATCCGAAAAAAGGAAAGAAATTGCTATAAATCCTTATGATTTTCTATCTAATGGTCAGTTTCCTGTTTTGCACAAATTCATTCGTAATTCTCGTGCAACGATAATGTCATTCAATAGAACTTTTAAAAAATTAATAAATGATATAAATATTTTCAATCCTTGTTCCCGATGTCTAGTGTTTGTTTATATGAGTATTCTGGCACTGCTAGGAAGAGTTGGCGGAGGAATAAATAATCTTCTGGATATTATAGATGAACTAATTGATTTATTGAGAGATTTTTTCGGAGACGTTTTTAGCTTGGGGATAGTAGCGGATTTTTTAAGAAGGTTAAATCAAAGAATTTCATTGAGATCTTTAGCGAGAAGAGTTTGTGAAAATTTAAATCAGTGTGAGACGAATTAAGTAAAATTTACATGAAATTTCTAATAATACCAGCTCCGCTGCATTTTCACTGCTGCGCTTAACAACAAATTAAGCTTCATTAAGAACATATTTTAGTAATTTAACCTAACCAAAAAATGTGTTGTAAGTTTAGCGAAAGGAATTGGTCAATAACTATTATAACAAACAACAAGTATGACAAAACCCCAAACCATCCAAATATTTCTTCCAGACGGTTCACCAATTAGTATTCGAGAAGCAGAAATCACCAACCGTTTGGTGAAGGCGTTGTTATTTCCTAGAAATAAGTTTGAAGAAGTATCAAAACGGGATACAGTTCATTTTACAGGAGTGTACTTTCTATTTGGAACAACTGAAGATGAATCTCAACCTCTGGTTTACATAGGTGAAGGGGAAGATTGTTTTAAACGTTTACAAGAACACAACCGTAAAAAAGATTTTTGGACACATTGTGTTGTCGTTGCAACTAAAACAAATGAATATACTAAAACAGATGTGAAGTATTTAGAACATTATTGTTTGATGCAAGCGGAAAAAATAGGTCGCTTTAAAACGGAAAATGGAAAAGATTCACAACGACCTTCAATTCCTGAAACAAGAGAACACGATTTGCTAGATAATTTTGAGACAATTAAAATTTTACTGGCAACATTGGGATATCCACTTTTTGAGGAGAAAAGAAAAGCCAAATCAACAAAAGAACTTTATTATTGTAAAGGCAAAGAGGCAAACGCAGAAGGTGAAATGACAGACGATGGTTTTGTCGTTTATAAAGGAGGGAAATGTACCCTTGTTGAATCTGCTTCGGCGGGGAAATGGATAAATGATATTCGAACGCGTTTAATTGATGATTCGATATTAAAAGAGGTTAACAAAATGTTGGTTTTTCAAACAGATCATATCTTTAATTCGCCAAGTGCTGCAGCAGGAACTATTCTCGCAAGACGAGCAAATGGTTGGTTGGAATGGAAGAATAAGGAAGGGAAGACGCTGGATGAATTGAAAAGAAAGTAATAACTATGAATTTACCTAAAGATATTACCAAACCCTTTTTTAGTTACGGAATATTTCGACCGGGTGAAATTGCTTACAATATCATCTCAGAGTTTGTTGATCTCAATAAGATTGAAAAAAGAGTTATTAAAGGAAACTTAAAACTAAGGGACGGAATTCTAATTTATGATCAAAAAGGAGTTGATGATATTGATGGTTATGTTTTGTCCTTCAAAGAAGGTTTGGAATCTGAAGCCTATGACTCAATTGTAAAATTAGAACCTGGTAACTACTACATGTGGAACGATAACGAATCTAAATACCGAAAAGAATTCAATATACTCCATGGTAAGAAGAGCGAAAAGGGAATTGATGAGGAAAAAAAATTCAACGACCCTAAAATATGGAACAATTTATTTGAAAGTATCTGGAGAGATCCGTTTATAATAAATGGATTTAATATGCTCGATCAATATGCGAAAGTTGGTATAAGCCTGAATAGGCAATATAAAGAGATAGAAGGGTTTGATGAAGGCAGTTTTAATGATTATCTAAAGTATCAAATGCTCTACCTATTTCTTAGTAGCATTCTTGAAAGAATTATGTTTTTGAATGGAGGGTTTGGAATAAATCCAAACAAACAAAAAGATTTGTTTTCAAAAGACAAAACACTAACTAAAGTATTGGATCAGCTTGTTAATAATGAAGATTTCCCACAGTTTAAAAGTCCATTCGAAAGAGTGATCCACCCAACTAATGATCCAGATAATGAAGTAAAATGGTCGCACGAAGGTTCTAATAATATAAATGCCAAAAAGGCAATGGATTATTATTATCAGTTAAGGTCAAACATTACCCACCGAGGTAAAACAGGAATGAAAAAACACATTCTATTAATAGAATCTTTTGAGGAACTAAAATACATTCTTAGAACATTCTGGTCCGAAAAGGAGACAGAATCAAAAAAGTTGAAAGAAGAAATAGATAATTTAATTGTACAAAGAGATGAACGAAATTGAAAAGTTAAAATCGCTAATTGATCAGGGCAAATTCCCAACTGACTTCCCTCACTTTGGTGGCGCCAACTTGATTATTACCAATGATCCGAACCGTAATTATCATGAAGCAGATGTTGTAGTGTATACCGATCATGCGGCTGCTTTAAGTTGGTTAGTTATAGAACTCAAGAAGATCTATGATGAATCGTTGAACTTCCGGAACAAGTATAATTTTTATCCATACATCGGTGAACTTATCCAGGCTTCTGTAAAATACAATTACGATCTTTTCGAGACCATGCTTTTTGTAATTGACAAGATTGAGGAAGAGTGGAGATGAATAATTGGAATTGAAAAGAAAGTAAAACATGAAGTGGTCCAACATATTCTCAATCCCTGATCCAACCATCGTGCAAGAAGGTTCGGTAGACCCCTTGGGTATGCAGGTGATTTGGACCCATTTCGGGCAGAAAATATTTGCCAATAAACTTACGACTGTTGCAACGGATATCCGGAACTATACAGTGAACTTGTTGCAGTTACATGTGCTTGATCGATTGAAAAATGAGCACTCGGATCTTTACGAAAAAGCGTTAGAGAAATTTTCAAGTTTCAGAAATGAATACGATTTAAAAGCAGGCTTACTTATTTTAATGGAGGATGCTATGGTCTTTTCATTAATGCTCAATAACAACGAAGTAGACATGCTCGGTGTGCTAGGTAGTTACAATGCTGAAAAGCAACTCTCCAAAGACCCAAATCAAGTTGTGATTGAAGCTGAAAAATCGAAAGGTGTTTTGGTGCGTCAATTGCAATTAGGTGTTACAGGTCGTTATAAAGGTCCATTTATTAATATGGGATTACTTACCAAAACCCTTCAACACAGCGGAGATTGGGTGGAGATTAAAACTGTTATCGATCAATGGCAGGAAGGTAAGCAATTAGCCAGCGTTTTACTTAAATTCATTTGCAAGATTATTGAAACGAAGGAAGGTAATTATCCAACTTTAACATTGTCAGAGCTTCAGCAAAACACCGAAGTGATTAATCATTATGTTAATTGCTTTGGTAAGTTCAAGATGAATGCTTCTCTGCATAAATTTTGGGTGGAAAAATTGGGATTGGAAGGAGGCGCTGCAAAATCTATTTATGATCAAGTTGGTTCAACGGAGAAAGGTATTCATACAAGTGTAATTATAGAACAAGCAAGACAAACCCAGTCTGGTGAGGCGGAACTCCAATTAGAACAAATTCTTCGATTGGAACCTTTTCTTTCTAGTGTTTCTCAGGTATTTTATTTGATGACAGATATCGGAAATAAAAAGTTGTCGAACATTTTAGATCAAGTTGAACAACTAGCTGATCGAATCAATCAAGCGGATATTTCAGATATGGAAATTGAAAGTCCCCGTTTGAAAACACTGGTCAAATTCATGAAGGAGGCGAATGGTGAACCAACTCAAATTGCACATAAAATAGTCGAATACCATACGCTCATCATGCAGAATAGAGGAGGGGCAGCATGGATCGAAATCCAAGACGATCAATTGAAGCATTACATCGCTCAAAGGACTCCGATATCAACAAAAGATTTCCTCGAGAAAAATTATTGGTATCATGATTATTATTTAGGACCTATTCGTTCAATCTATTTTGGTTTAAATCCGAATTAATGGCTGAAGGAATAAAAATATACAATCAATTTACTTCGTTTTTAAAGGAACGGACAAAGGTGAAAGTCGCTTGGTTTACAACCTTCAACTTTAGCATATCCTTTTTTGAACGTTATATGCTTTCAGCATTAGCGAACACGGATTATAGAAATCTGAGATCACTCAAAGACTATGAGGCACTCAACCATCGATTATTTGGAGAAGAAGAGGATACAATTAACATAAAAGTATATTATGATTTTAGGGCAATGCGTCCTGAAGTAAAGAAAACAAGTTTTACTACAGTTGGCATTAATCCTCAAGAATTGGATTCAAAATTCCAAAATGGTGTGTTTCATCCAAAAGTGATTCTGATCGTTGATGAAGAAAACAATGGCTGGATCGTTACAGGATCCATGAATCTATCCATGTCTGCATGGGCTTCAAATTCTGAATGTGTCACGTTTAGAAAAATTGAAGATAAGCGCAGTGCAAAGCAGATAATTGAGTTCTTCCGGAGTCTTGCAAAATTTGAAGAAGACTTTCAACTTTTAGAGACGCTAGATCAAAAATGGCAAAGTGAACTTAAGGAAGAATCGAATTGGATTTTTCAACACTCACTTTCAGGATCTTCGTTCTTAGATCTATTCCCTGTAAATAATAAAAACCTTCATGTTTGGTCGCCTTATTTCTCAGATGACGTTCCAGAAATTATTGATGACACATTCTCATCGGCATTATCAGTTAACATCATTCCTGATCATTCAGACAAAGACACGGTTAAAATATCGAAAGAAGTCGTGGACAAACTTTGTGAGAACAAGCGCGTTCAATTCTTGAAGGATCAGCACGATTTTGGAGATTATAAGCCGATGGTTCATGCAAAAGTATGGCTATCAGAAGATAGGCTAGGCATTGGCTCTTGGAATTTTACCTATGCTGGATTAAACATAAAGAAGGGAAGGTCTAATATAGAGGCGGGTATCATTCAAACCATCACATCTGCGGAGTATCAGGAAATTTTAAAATCATCTACACTTGAGCAGAAAAAAAGTGTAAAAGGCTTAGAACAAAGTGAATTGCAAGAAGAACGTCAACAATTAATTCAAGATTGGACAATGTCCTGTCAAATTATTGCGGACTGGGAATTTTACGTGTTTCGGGCAAATTTCTCCGAAACAATAGAAGCTGAAAATTTCTTTGTTGAGTTGCCGGGTGCTGACAACAGAATTCAATTAAGCAAGCTCACGAAGGGTATTAGTTTTAAGGATCAATATAGAAGTGTACTCAAGGATCGAATCTTTAGTGTCTACAATGATCCGATAGAAGGTAAAATAGTATTCATGGGGATCATTACCGAATTAAAGGCATCAGAAAGACCTTCGATCGGATTTGAATCGATGAATGATTTAATAAGGGCTTGGTCAGATGGTAGGCCTGAAAATAAGGATGGTAACCATGAGCTGAATTACCCTAATGATTTGGAAACAGGTGACGAGCTTCAAAAAAGTGTTGAAGAAAGATTGAAAGGAGACTATTCTCAAGCATGGTTTTCGATGTTTTTAGCCTTTGAACATATGAAAACACGTCTTGAAGAAGTAAAAGAAAATCAAAAGGAACTAAAGATTATCGGATATAAAATGCCCGGTTCAGTCATTCAACTTAGGGACCATCTGATAAAATTGAAGGAGATTCATGCATCAGAAGAATCGGAAATAACGGATCCTTATTTATGGTTCTTAATTGAAGAGGGAAATCAAATCATTTTATTGTACAATTCACTTGGCCAAAATGAACTGAGAATTGAGCCGGTTGATCAAATTTTGATCAATTCAGTTGTAGATGCGAAACAACTTACTCAATGGTTATTATTTATTAAAAAAGAATGTCATTATTTAAATGTCTGATTTAAAGAACATATCGCCGAATGAATTAACGAAGATAGTGAGCTTTTACCGCGACCGTGATGGTTTCGCAAAAGAATATAATCAGTACAACAAAGATTCAATGCAAGCGAAACAAGCAGAAGGATCGAGCTATCTGTTTAATCTGTTGAATGAAAAAGGAATTGCGTTACTTGCTGACGAGGTGGGTATGGGTAAAACGATCCAATCACTCGCTGTTTGCGCTGCACTTTGGCAACAGAAACCCGATGCTCAAATACTTGTTCTTGCCCCTCGAAATGAGATCGCATTTAACTGGGAACGCGAGTACGAAACATTCATTAATGTCCACTACAAAGTTTCAGATGATATTGTAAAATCGAAGATTGGAAATCAAGCGATAAACCCAACTGTTTTTTGTTCCAATCTGTATGATCTAGTTCATGAAGTAAATCAGAAGTGGGGCCGATTTTTTGTCGGTAAAATTTCTTCTTTTAGTGGACTTTTAAGTAAAGACAACATTAATGACAGACTATCAAAGGTCGGGATAAATACAGATGAAGTTTTCGATATAGAAAATGGCAGACAAACTGTTCGAAGAATAGCGGAACTAATGCGCAAACAACTTCAGAAAGAACTGAAGAGTGGCCGTTTCGATTTGATAATAATCGATGAATCACATTATTTCAGGAATAAAAACGGTGATAGCTTAAGGGTAAATGTAGCCGAAGAGATTTTTGGAAAAGGAGAAGATCGCTTGGCGGATAGTGTATTGTTGTTAACTGCAACTCCAAATCATTCCTCCAGTGATAATATTCGATCCATTGTTTCCTACTTCACTGAACGTTTTAACAATTCAAATTACAGTGAAATTTTAAATGACATTTGCCTAAGAAGGTTTAGACGACTTTCCTCAAAAGGAAAAATAAAATACAATTACCGCAGAGAAATTCCCATGCAAGCCGATTTTAAGGATGAGATGGCTGAATTATTTTTTGGTATCTATCAGAAGCAATTGGTAAGTGACTATGTAAAAGGAAAAAAACAAGGTAACCGAAGAAACATCCTTGGCTTTTTAGAAGGTACAGAATTTATACCTCATAGAGAAGTGATTCAATCATCTGAAGACGATCAGGAATTAAGAGAAGGACAAGATTTCACAAAGGGTTCAGACAGTAAAATACTTCTTAATCTGTCTGCCAAGTACAAAGAAATCTTTGATCAATACCCTTCTCATCCGAAATATGACTTAATAGTCAATAATCTCATCAAGAGTGATTATACATTAAAAGTGCCTAATGACAAGAAACTTGTTTTTGTGAGGAGAATCCCTTCTGTACGCGAAATTGCAGCAAGGGTAAATCACCGTTATGATGAGATATTGTTAGATAAAATCAGTAAATCTATTGGGCGTGAATTGAAGTTGGTTGAATCAGATTTTAGAACGTATTATCAGAATCAAATAAAGGCAGTATTGTCCAATGCTGAAAGTGAAGAAGAAGAGGATTTAACGCAAGAAGCTGAAGTGGTAAGTGAAGGTATTCAGTTAGTACCTACTTCAAAGGTGATGGATTTATTCAAAACCTTAAAGAAAACAGATAATACAATTCGATCGACGCATGCTTCAAATTTTAGGCTCCGTTTCACTCGTTCTAAATTGGTAGTTTTCAATGTGTTCTTCGCACCCGCTGCTGATTATTTGGAAACTGAATATAAAGTTCGGGTGCGTCGAACAGAGCAAAAAGGGAAGGGATTATTGGATGATCATTATTTAAGTTGTCTTCTAGCGCGAGTTGAAACAGCCAAAAATAAAGGTGTGTCTATTCAAATTCAAAGTTTATTAGGAGGAAGAGATAACAACGATGTAAATTATAAAGACGATGAGCTTTATCGAATTCCAACCTTGTTCACAATATATTGGGAGTACTTAAAAGAAAGCGAAAATACAGAATACCTCGAACTCATTGCTTTGTATAAGGAACTGAGTGTATTTGAGAGAGAAGCATTTAGTGCATTCATCGAAAAGGGAATTTTGCTTGCATCTCCAGCATTGGTGGATCTCTATGTCGCATTTATCAATGCTTCAAAGGATTCAAGCCTCAAAGGTTATGAACTCTATCTTGCTTTCGTAGAGCAAGTAAAAGAGGGTCTGTCTGAAACAATTATACCGGCGATCATATCATCATCACTCAAGAACTTCAAAGTTCTTTGTGAGAAAGTCTTCAATATTACAAAGAATGATGATTTACTAAAAGAAGACTGGAAAAACTTTCACGATGCACAGCCTGCCTATGCCTATTCTGGAGACACCAAAAATCAACGGATAATGACGAGTTTCAATACTCCCTTTTTCCCAGACGTACTTATTTCCACCTCTGTGCTTCAAGAAGGGGTTAACCTCCAATACTTTTGCGATAAAATAATTCATTACGGAATAGCATGGACGCCTGGTGACAATGAACAGCGAGTTGGACGAATCGATCGAATGTTCAGTATGATAGAGCGGAAACTTGAAAAAGATGAAAGTAATTGTTTAGAAATCGCATATCCATATTTAAGAAACACCATCGATCAAGATCATTTAGCAAACTTTATCAGTAAGAAATACAGAGAAGAGAACCTTATTGATAAGTGTCAGGCTTTCTCAGGAAAAACGAATTTGGATCCTGAAAATTTCAATCACGAAAATTGGCAAGAATATTTTAGAGTTCCACAGCAGTTTAAAGCTGACGATCCATACAATGTTAAACCTAATGAATTGGCGAGTCCTACGTTTGAACTTCTTGTTGAGTCTCAGAAGGATCATGTGATTGATCAGATCATAAAAACATTCCAGGATGATGGAATTTTAACTTATGAACCTAAGGATAAATCTTCATTAATCTGTGTTTTAGACGACCAGTTGAAAGAACGGAATAATAGAAAACAACCGGTATTTGTTGAAGTAACCTATGAGCCTAAAGGCACTGGTACGGTGAACTATGTTACCTATAGACTCACAATGCGCACTCCTCTTGGATCAAAACGACAAATCAAACAGTTTGAGGAACATTATGAATCTTTCAAAGAATATGATTTAAGCAAGGCTTTGACTTGCAAATTGTGCTTTGATACTAGTCAATCTGTAAACTCCATTTGGGGGGTGTATATGAAGGTAGAAATCCCCGTTTTCACCAATCATCCAGATGATCCCTTGAGCATGCATGAATTATTGAACAATTATCGTCAACTCATCAATTATGCTGATCTAGTAGAACTTGCGGTTACTGGCGGAGATATTCAACTTTCCGATGAAGGAACGCAAGTTGACGTTTTTAAAAACCAATTTAGTTCAGGACTAAGAACCGATGCGAAATCATTCAGTTTAAGAAAAGATTGGAGGCAAGAAGGAGATTTTGTATACCTAAACATAGGTGCTAATCCATTTTCCGTAAAAAGGGATATGTGGGCCTATCACCATTTAAATCCCTTCCATAAATGTATCGAAGATCGGATTGTTATCCCATCTCAGGGATTTGACATTCAAAGCGTTGAGTTTGATTTTCTAGAGTCATATTATAGACCTTAAAATAAAAGGTTAAACGGATTTTTTGCAACCAATATATACCGAAAAAGATAAGTCAAATTATCAATCTTCATTAAGGGAAGATAGAAAAAACTTATACTTCCATTTACTTGAGAAATCGCAAGGGATAATCACTCTTTAAGAGCATTCATAAAGAGTAGTTTCGTTTCTATAGTTAAACTATTTCTCAGTATTTAATTCCTTGGAAATTATGTGATGCAGTATCACTGCATAGTGAGGGTTAATCTTTGCTGAAATCTTTAAACACTATTATGATTCTAGGAGGAGATGATTATTTCGAATGTCCAGTATGTAATACTTTTGTTAGTAGGCCTTTCTTACTGAGTGGGAATACATTTAAAGCAAGGCTTTATTCAGACGGAAAAAAGGATGCACCAATGTTGCCGGAATTTCCGGCGATTACTAAATGTCCAAATTGTTATCACATTTATTGGTTAAATGCAAATACCAAATGCGAAAAACAGAATAGTGAACAAATTCCTAATGCTGAGTTTTTAAGTGCTTTCGATTTACAGAGAGCCATAGATGAAGGTCTCGCAAGTAACCGTGAAAATGATATTTATTTGAGGCAAAGAATATTATGGACAATAAATGATAGATTTCGATATGGATTCTCGTTGTTCAATGATTATGAAACACGCGTTTTATGGGATAGTAATCAACTAAGATTACTTGCAATACTCGACGAAAATCAACTCAATGAGAAAATTTTGATAGCAGAAATTTGTCGAAATATGGGAGCATTTTCAAAAAGTCGTGATCTGATTAGTTCAATAGAACATAATGATCTTGATTGGGTAAAGGCCGCATTTATTGAGAATATTGACAAGAGGAATAAAAATGTATTTGAGATTAAACTACTCTAATGAAGCACAGCAATTTTCAACTACTCAGCTTTTTCTTAGTTGCAATAAGATCATCGAATACTTTATGTAAATAAAGCTTAAGAATAATATCTCTGATTTTATCTAAATCATCCTTACTAATGAGTTCTGGGTGAGCTGCACGGTTCCGAATAGTATTTAATTTACGTCCTTTAGATAAGAGTTCATTGAGTTTATTGCTTTCTCCTTCAACGTTTCCAATCTCAGCTTCCAAGGCATGAAAAGTTTGTCCAAGACCGGGAGCTAAATAACTTCCTGTTCTCATATTCTTCATGTTGTAGTCAATTTTGAACTTGTCATTGATTTTTAACTCATACGTCCCTCTAATAGGACAATATTTATTGAAGAACTCAGGCATATTAATACCTAAATCCTTTCTAATAGATTGAACTATGCTGACATTAATTTCCTTTTCAAAAAACTTTGTATACCCAATTGCGACTGGTGAATAATCCAATTCTTCAAGATCTTTTTCTTGTAAAAACATTGAATAAACTGCATTAGCACTTTTAAGGAATATTTTTGATTCATACTCCAATCCTTCTAATCTCGTTATTTCCCTAAGTTTTCTGTCTATTTCAGATTCTTTAGTTCTGCTATACTTTTCTTTGTCGCAACTTGGATATAATTTTTTTATCTCATCATAACTGCGCCATAAAATAATTTTCCTCAGGGAGTTCTCTTCTTCAGTTGGTAGCTCCGTGTAGAACATAACGGAAGGCCCAGGAGATTTCTCAGCCATTTTAAAAATGTTAATAGCCGAAGGGTCATCTATTTTATACCGCTCATATAATCGTGTTCTAATTTCTAAAGCACACTCTTTGATGGGCTTATTTTCTTCTAATTTTGATCCTGACCATTGAAGAGAAAGATATTCAGAAATTGGATAATAGAAAGGTTTTTCGATATGAATCTGGTAACTGTTCTTGTCGTCTATGTTGCTTACCAAAAAATCTTCGGAAATTTCATTCATATTTAGAATGATTAATTTATCCGGGTTATCCTTTTGAATAACAACCATCTTATTGATTCCATCTATAGGAATATCCAATAAAATTGAAAGTGCCGAAGCCGAGGCGTCTTGATGAAGAGGTATAAATGAGAAGTTTGTATCCGAAGTGTAAAAGTCCATTTCTTCTCCGTTCATATTAGAAATCAAAGGAATATCGTGAAACTCTGACATATTAAATATGAATAAGGATACGCCTTGTTCGTGTAGCGATTTACGAAGATTACTTTCAAAAAGTAAATCTTCAGCATTATTTTGATCAAATATTATTGGAAAAGCGACGCTTTTGGATGAATTATACTTTTTAAGAAATTGATTGAATAGAGGTTTAATAGGTTCATATTTGTCTGTAAGTGAAAAGAATAATTCGGCATACATAGGAATATAAGAACGGATGATTTTTTTTGGATCAGGAGTATAAGTTGAATTGCTCTTCTCTTTGCGCAGAATTTTTACATAAAAGAAATATGGAGATGCACAGAGAATAAATGCTAAAACTGGAATTAGAATCAAAATAATTAATAGAATACCTAGAAAATAAAGAACTCGTCTATTTTTTAATTCGTCTGCAGCTTTAAATATATCAACTATATCTCTGAAAAAATTTTTTTCCCGATGAAAAACCGCCGCAAGTAAAATGCTGCATACTATTAAATATGACCAAAAATAAATCATTGCTAGTACCAATATAGTAATACAGCGCGAAATAATTGATAGTATGGTTCAAAGAACTTCTTAGTGGCCAAGATTAATGCTTTGTTCTGTGGAGAAATAACACATAACTGGCACATAGTTTTGTCAAAATATTTAAAACTATACGAAATGCTAATTCAGAATACAACATAAGAAGACAGAATGAAGAATACAAACATTTGATAAATTACTTTATTCATTGATTTAAATATTTTTGTTATGAAGAGAGCCCTGCATGATAAAAGTGTTTTTGATAAGAAAGGAAAAATGGTGTTCCTTTTTAAACAATTACAGTTTCAGCTGAAAGTATCCTTCTATTTCAGTGTTTCCGTAAAAGATAAAATGATCATTTAGTATGTTTTCACTATCACTTAGCAGAGAATTGGCATTACTTTTTAATTTATCTGTCAGCATCTTTTTAAGGTCAAAAGAAGTTGTTGATAAACCTTTTTCAATAAAATCTTTGTGCAAAAGCGCTTGAATTGACATTTTTATTGAGTGAGAATATTTCGTGTAATCTATTATGAACACCCAATTATTTATCCAATATGCATTAAAACATCCTTGAAGATTTGGAAGGCAATAGGAAACTACACATTGTTTTGAGTTTGTTACAAGTTCGAATACTTCTTCTTCAATACCGAGAAGAATTCTTAGATAATTTAGTTGCGTAAAATGTAAGATAGGCTTTATTGAAGTTATTGGATTTGAGCCTAATTCAATTGTTTTTAAATGAATCAATTTCTCTAAGAAGCTTATATCAGTGACCTTATCGCCCGAAATGATTAAGTTTTCAAGTTGAGTACAATTTCCAATAAATTCTATGTCTCCAGATAGTTCATCACTGTCAATAATTAGAAATTTTATTTGTTGGTATTCATCTTCTCTAAACGTTTTTTTTTGACTTACCGATCCTCCAATATAAAATTGAATTTGCATAAAGCCTATTTCTTCAAAAGGATTATTATCTGCTAATTTACGCTGAATAGCCAAAATATAATCAAAACTATATCCTTTGGATACCCAACTTAGATGATATGATAGAATTTGAACTGCTTTTGTTGAGGTAATGTTGCTTTGCTCCCGATTCATTTAAAAGGGCAGCACATCGCCTGGTTTTACTGTTAAATCCAATGGCTCAATGTATTTCAAATTATTAGATTGCATAGCTCCTTGGTTTGTCGCTTCAACTTTCCATGCTTTTAAATCGGTGTACCATCTTCCAGAAAACTCTCTACTTTCAATATCAAAATCAATTGTTAGCGAATTACCTACAACAAGTTGCTGCTCATTGATTTTTTCGCCCCAAATAGAAATACACACTTTTTTGGGATATTGTCCATCTGTTTCAACGACAATGTCTTGTCTTTTCCATTCTCCATTTTTTCCAGTTCCAGTTTGGATGGGGAGAAGTTGAATTAGTTTTGCTGTTAGCTGCATGATTTTAAGTTTATGATTTTTATCATTTTGTATTTAGTTTATTGTTTTGCAATACTAATCCTGTTTTATGCAACTGATGTGCATAACTGTTTTATTTATATATGCTTTCTAGGTTTTGATAATGTGAGAAGAAAAAATAGATTGTAGTTGTAGTTAAAATCAAAATATATTATTGTAAGAAGTAAGGGTAAATATTTATTCTTTTTTTGTCTTGTTTATAAAAGAATAATCAATATATTTGTTTTGTGCAGATTAACTGCACAAAATAAAATTAATCTTGCAATACGGATTGTTGTGAGTAAAAACTTTTGAAAAGATAATTCTATCTAAGAAAATATTTTATTTCAAAAGTGTCAAATATCGACCAGTACAAAAGCAATTACGAAACATAAGTAAAATAAACTCTAATTAAAAAAAAGATGGCAATAAATAAAAATGCGCTCTTAAGGTACAAAGTTCTGGATAAGTGTTTTCGAAATAATGGAAGACGATATTATATAGAAGATCTTTTAAATGAAGTGAATGATGCCTTGTTAGATGAAAATCCAAATTCATCAGGAATTCAATTACGTCAATTGAGAGAAGATTTTAGAATGATGAAAAGTGAAGCTGGATTCAACGCTCCAATTGATGCAATCCGGGATGGAAAGAAAGCATATTATGTCTATTCTGAGAAAGATTTTTCAATCAATAATAGTCCATTGAATGAAACAGAAATGGGGCAATTAAAAAATGCTATTTCGTTATTACGAAAATTTGAAGGGAGACAAGAATTTGAATGGTTGAATGAACTTGGACCAATACTAAATGATCGGATAGGGCAAGTTGACCATTCAAAACCCATCATTGGTTTTGACTCGAATCTTGATTATGCTGGAAATCAGCATATTCCTGAATTATTCAATGCGATATTGAATAAGCGAGTTCTTGAATTAGTTTATAAGTCATTTAAGGGGGATTCATACACCGTTACTTGTCATCCATATTACTTAAAACAATATAATAATCGTTGGTTTCTTTTTGGGAGAAATGAGCAAAACGATCACAATCAATGGAATTTTCCGTTGGATCGTATTGACTCAATTACAGAACTGGATCAACCATATTTAACTGATTCAACGGATTGGGAAGATTATTTCTTCGATATTATTGGAGTAACACGAAAGCCAATTGAATTACAAGAAGTTGTTTTGGAATTTAATTCTGAGCAGGTTCAATACATTCAAACGAAACCAATTCATCCAAGCCAGAGAGAAAAAATTCTTGAATCAGGAAAGTTACTTGTCACCATCAAGGTAATTCCAAATTTTGAATTGGAAGCTCTTATATTATCTTTTGGCGACAATGTCAATGTTATTTCACCAGAATCCATCAAAATCAAAATATTTGAGCGTCTAAAAATGGCTTTGAATCAATATTAAATAAATTTTTTAATCTTTTTTTTAAAAAAAAATACACACTGCAGATTGACTGCATATTCAAATTTTAAATTTGAAGCATGTTAAGAAAAACAGTATATAGATCAATTCACAAAGAAATCTCTGGAATTCAAAGAGAAATAAAAAAAGAACAAGGGTTCTTTGATGGAAGATTTGTTACACGAGCTGTAAAAAGCAAAAAGGATTTTTCGAGAAAAATAAAACACAAAAATAATAACAATTAATTCTAATGTAATGGGAAATATTAAATTTGAACTAGGACGAGAATGTTCTATTTGTGGAATGGATGAATGGTGTGGAACAGATGGTTGTCCTATGGATCCTCAATAAATTATTAACTTTAACTGCTGCGCAATTGAAATATTGAAAAAGGGGTGTTGGTTTCGAAAGAAACAGAAAAAATTAGGACACCCAATCTTTAAGACTATTGTTCAATAAAGCTGTCAATTCGTTGGGAAACGGCTTAAATTATTGATCAAGAAATAGTCTTGGAGTAAAATGTTTTTTGAACATGTTTACTAACTTAAGATCAGAAATTATGACTAACTGTGTCGCTCTGCTCTATGTATATAAGCCTAAAGAATAAACAATTGCGCAGCTTTTTTATAAAAAATGAAAAACAACAATAATATAGAACAATCTTATGAGTTTGATCAAGGTCAAATGCACTTAATCCCAAAATATAATATTTTGGAACAATTTCGTGCTTTAAAAACGAAAGAAAATTTTCTCGAATTATTGAATGAAATATTAATTATTGAATTAGGTAAAAGTTCAAAAAAGAAATTTACGAAGAGTCAGTTGGATTATTTCCTTGCGAGATTAGCTGGAAATGAAGATACAATTGAAAATAGTCGAAACAAGGATATTTATTCAACATTTGAAATTAAAAAAAAATCGGGAGCATCTAGAATAATCAATGCCCCAAATGATGACTTAGTTTTGATTCTCCATTGCATAGATGTTTTGGTTAAAACTGTTTCTAAGCCTCATCATAAAGCATATGGTTTTGTTGTCGGTAAAAGTATTGTAGATGGTGCTAAAATTCATGTTGGAAAAAATTATGTTTACAACATAGATCTAAAAGATTTTTTCCATTCATTTGACTTAAACAGAGTCAAAATGGGCTTTTATAATCAGCCATTTAATCTAAAAGGTGAGCTTGAGCCCATAGCATATTTGATTGCTTGTTTGACAACTTACAATATTAATGGAAAAAGAGTCCTGCCTCAAGGAAGTCCTTCTTCTCCAAGTATAACTAATCTACTTTGTTGGCGTTTAGATCATCGATTATCAGGACTAGCAAAGAAGTTTGGTGTGGATTATACCCGTTATGCTGATGACATTACATTCTCGTCAAACCATAATTGTTATAAGGATAAATTTTTATCTGAATTGAAGAGAATAATTAAAGTCGAAGGACTTTCTATTAATCCAAAAAAAACAAGACTACAATCGAAACTTATAAGGCAAGAGGTTACTGGTTTAACCGTAAATCAAAAGCTTAATGTAACTGGTAAATACATTAAAGATGTTAGGATGTACTTGTATTATTGCGAACAATATGGTTTAATAAAGGCAACTACTATTTATGAAAAGGACTATAGAGAAATTAAGTCTACGTTATTGTCCGAAAAACCACCAGCTCTTGAGTTATTTCTTAAAGGAAAGCTGAATTATCTATCAATGGTGAAAGGGAAGGATGATTCTACATATTTAAAACTTGAAAGCAGATTTGCCAAGTTATTCGGTAACAAGACGAGTCATGTTTCGAGTATAATTGAATTATGGAAAAGTGATGGAATTGATGCTGCTAGAGAGAAATTTTATAAAGATAAAAAGATAAAAGCCTCTAACATTAATTCTAATGTGATGTCTAAATATTTGAATGAGATGAAAGATCCGTCATTTAGCGATGAGAAAATAAAGATATCATCAAATCATGATAAAGGATTATTACAGAATTTTTTGAAATATCACCATAATAAAGATGTTGAATACGATTTGTTTAAAGAAATATATGGTTGGCAATTTGATACGGATAAAGAAATTGAAATCGCTTATAACGAGGAAATTACTTCTGGAAATAAAATATTATTGGATTCAATATTAATAAAATCGTGTGTAAAAGCCTTTTTGAATAGTTTAAAAGAAAAAAAGAAGAAGGCAATAGATTTTCTATTGAATTATGTAGAGGAAGATTTCAAAGGGTTGAAGGATGGTCTAAAAAATAATGAAATAACACCTGAATTGTTGCTTGAGAAGTTTTTAATATTTAATTCTAAATTGAAATAATATGGCGAGTATAGAAACAAATATGAAGTTTGTAAAAGAATTGCTCAATTCAGAAGGAATAAGTAAAAACGAAAGACAGTTTATTTTAGGTTTGGTTGAAAAGGAATTAATCCAAGGAAGTTTGGAATTAAAGTCAAAGCTTCAAGAAAGTAATGATTCAAAAAAAGGAATTAAAGAAAAGGAAATATTAGATGAAGAATATTATCATAATCTTTCTAAAGTAACAACGTTATTGTCTGAGTTTACGAATAGTAACTATCCAGTAAAGTGGTTAGTTCATCCCATTGATTCGGAGGATTATGAATCATTTGATGATTTAATTGCTCCGGTAGAGGAATTAAATTATTTTAATAAATGGAGAAATTTACAAAACTATGATAATGAATTATGGTATGATGTGATTTTTCCATTCATCTTTCAAAAAGAACTTACTAAACTTCAAAAAGAAGACGGGAAGCCATATGGTTGGGGGAGAAACAAAATCAAGATTGGTTGGCAGTATCCAGGAATTATCAAAGACTGGTGTAGAGAGAAAATGGATAACAAAAAACTACAACACGAAAGAAAGTATCCATTTGTTATGAAAATACCGACGGAATTTAAACCGAATAGAAATATAAATACGTTTGAAGATTTGGTTGAAGAGTTTAAAAAGGAAATAAGATATGAGAAAGATAATTTAAAGGATGAAATTAATTACTTAGCGAAAAAGTATTTAAAAAAGCATAACCTGGAAAATCAAATAAATTTTGTTGGCAAATTCTTTGTCAATACTGGTAAGGTTCAAAAAGCAATTGCGAAAATATTTCAAATGATTAGTACACGAAACTTGAACTTGGAGGTTAGGGTGTCAAATTCCTTTAATGAAGACAACACTGTTATGTTCTTGAACATTAACCATCTTAACTCTACCTCTCCCAATAGACCAGATGATCCAGCATTAGAAGGTAGTGTATATGGCGACTTAGAACCACTAATTAGACTGTCTAGAAATGTTTGCGATTTTAGTATTGAATCCAGATTTAAAAGTCTTGATGGGTCTGAAGATCTAATTCCTTATAGAATCGACTATTTATATGATGGAGTAAAGCCAAATGATTCAAATGGTCCGACACTAATTATTAACCCTATTAAAGACGAAGAGGTTATCGGTTTTAATTTCAGATTAGGTTTTCACTTGCTTAAATCAGGTCAACTGTGAAAAAGATACTTTTACTTGATATAAGATTGCCTAGACAGAATGAAGCGCTGTCTAACGTTGGTATAGACCTTAAAGAATTTAATGAAGTTAATGGGCTTAAAAATCTATCTGGTAATGAGTGTGAAACTTGCTTAAACCACTTGGATGTCAATAAAACAGATGATTTGCAAGAATTTGAGCTTTTTGTGTTTCACGAATCTGACTTAAGTTCAGTTGCACTTAAAAATATTACAGATTTTTGCCTGCAAACTGGAAAGTCTCTTATCTTATTTAGCGGAAGTATTCAACAAAATTTATACTTTAATGATGGATTTAATATGCTATCTGTCAATTCTAAATCGCTTTATTCGGATAAAATAATTGAATTTTTCACTCGATTTATTGCTAATGAAGTTTCTCATCTTACAGAATTGATTTATGGAAATTCATGGGAACTTAATTATGCATTAATTTATCGACAATTACTTCTAGATGAAATAAATGGTGATAAAATAAATCATGATAAATTAGATGATGGGGAAGAAGTTGATTCAAAGCGCAAGTCTGATTTATTAAAATCATGTATTTCTATTTTAGGGGAATATGACAAAAATTCACTAGATATGTTAATAGACAAAAAAATTAATTTGTTTTGAAAATAAAATTGATACATAACGATAATATTAATTTTAAATTAATTGAATCATTTGAAAATCCTTTTTTCTTTGGCGTTAGTAAACAAGCTCTTCTTCGCAAAGGATTTAACTTTGATGAACATATTCATAATGAATTGATAGAATGTTTTGAAGATGGTATTCAGTATGATCTTATTGTCATTCCGGCAAGCTTGAGTATTGAGAATTATATTGAATTTACAGGATTAAGGATTGCTCATCACATAAGATTAACCCCTGAATTTAAACATATCAAAACACCGATCTTAATTCTGTCAGAGGAAAATCCCAGCCAAATTGCTAAGATATCATCGTTTGCAAATATATTTTTTACAAAAGGGATATTTCATACTTCGACTCAAGTACCTGATAAATTGTCCTTTGAGATTAATGAATTAAAGGAGTCTGGTTTGAAGTTATTAAGTGAGTCTGATTATAATAGTTTCTTAGATAAAATAAAAATAGACCCACCTCCAAATTATGACAATCGACACTCAGTCGCTAATGAATATGCAATGTATTCATGGTCTAAGGCAATTGGTCTGGAAAATGAAAAAATTGAAAAAGAACTAGGTTCGAGGTTATACTTTAAATATTTAGATTGTGTCATTCAGAACAATCATATTGGGCCACTAGATATAAGTGCTTTAAAAATTGAAGTTAAAGAGGAAGTAAGGATCCTTTTAATTGATGATGAAGCAGAAAAAGGATGGGGACAATTCTATGATAAACTATTTGGAAATGGGATAGAATTGATAGTTCCAGAAAATGATGAAATTGATTATAATGCTGGAAGTAAAGAAATTAAAGATGATGTTATTAAATTAATTAAATCTAAAAAACCACATCTTGTTCTTTTAGATTTGAGGCTCAGTGATACCGATACTGGAAAAACTTCGGGTCTCACGGGTATAGAAATAATCAAGGAATTAGAAAAAAAAGATGAGATCAATAAAGGAATTAGGATTATAATTACTTCTGCGAGTAATAAGATCTGGAATTACTTGGATGCTGGGATTCGAAATAGTCATTTGCTTGATGGAGTTATCTTGAAATCGAACGATAGAATTTTTGACAAGCACCCAGTAAACACTATTATCGATATTGTTAAAACATCTATCCCTAAAGCAATATTTTTAAAAGAAGTTTATTCACTTATTGAAACAATAAAAAATCTTTCAAGTGGTTTGGACGAGTCATTTCTTGATAAAATTCCAACATATTTAGACATTGCTTTCAAACTTGTCAATGATTCATATACTCAGCCGAAGTATATGAATTACGCATATCTTCAAGCCTATCAAGTTTTGGAATTATTCTTACACTCAAACAACATATTGGTCCAAAATGAGGATGAAACTTATGTTTTTAATAATAAACGTAAAATTATTGCTAGAAAATTAATAAAAGGAGGATTGATTAATGATCAAAACGCTTTTGATGTCAGAATAATTGCACTTCAGAATATATTAAGGGAGGAACAGGATACTGAAAAGAAGAAAACATTACAAGAAAGTATTGACAAGTATGAAAAATGGAAAAGAAATGAGAATGAAGAGTTTAACAATAACTATTTTTATTTTGAGCCATTGAGGTGCAAAATTAATGATAAGTTAGTTGAGTATTCTTTTGATGTGAATCGAATTCAAAAGTCAGCGAAAGGCCAAATATTTGTCACATCTAGTGCGAAGTTAGCTGTTGTATTAGCTTACCGTTATGGTGCCGTCAAACAAAAAATTAAGGATTATAATGAATACATTAGACAAATTCGAAATAAAAAGGCAACTCATGATGATGGTTCGATTCAAGAGTTCGTTACAGGTAAGGAGTTTCAGTATTTATTAGAGTTTCTTAAATTTTTATTTGATCCCGAATCACAAAATGATAATAATGAAAAATATGCTTTGAATATTTCAAAATTTCAAACAAGAGAAGAAAAGAAAGTTAAACTTGAAAAACAAACAACCTTACCCCCTAAAAAAAGTAGTAAAAGAAATAAAAACAGAGGGAATGGAAACACTATCATAGGTGATCAATTAGCTAAATTATTAGCTGAAAAGAAAGATAAAGAAAAATAATTAGGCCGAAAAATTGAATGATCTTCAAAATAAATTCAAAAAATATTAGAAGGATTCTATTGAAGCAATCCCCCTTGTAACTGCTGTATATTGCCATCTCAACCCAGGTATTCCCATTGTATTAATAAAGACCTTATTCCATTCCCCACCTTGAGCTTTGTGGCAAGTGATAGAATGGCCATACATTAGTCGGACTGCACCAACATACCTGTCATCAGAAGGTTTTTGAGATTCGCGAAAAATCCTATTTTTAATGAAACGACTCTTTAGTAATTCTCCTTCGCGTTTATAGTCAATTTGCCCTCCTAATTCCGTAATAGATTCAACCAGAAGTAAATCATCGAAAATTTCGTCACTGAATAATGGTTTAAACTTAATAGCTACAAAATTGAGATCACAAACGGTTTCCACTGAACTCCAATCCACTTCAACTAATTGAACTTGATCACCATTGTACAGAACAACGTCATTTCTTGACCAGTTCTTGGTCACCATTAATAAATCTCCAGGCTCTAAAAGGTTTTTGTTATTACCATAAATCCTTGTTCTTGTTAAATCATTAAAATATTTATTCGCTTTATGAGATACACCAATTGCAATTGAATGCTCAGGACCATTCTTTTTTAATTCATTTACATAATTGTAAACTGCATAATGTATATTCTTACTTTGTTCACCTAGAATCTCGTGTTTAGTTTGTCCACAGTCGATAGAATTTCTAATTCCTGTTGCATTTTCTAAAATATAACTCCCGTCTTCCTGTCTTTTAACCTCCTTCAATTCCATTAATGTACCCTTCAAGTCTAATTTGTCAGATAGGAAATTTTTATTTAACCCATTAGAGCATTCTTCGCCCACCGGAGGCAATTGGTAATCATCCCCTATAAATAAAAACTTGTTTTTAGGATTGGCGCTTTTAACGAATTTAATAAGCTCACTCAATAAATTGTTATCACTACGGAACATCCCTTCACTTTTATTTTTTGAAGTAATCATAGATGCTTCGTCAATAATATAGAGACATGGGGTCTGGTCTATTTTGTTTTTCAGCTTAAAGGTTACGACCCCTGTTTTTCCATTCGATTCTGGTATATATATCATTGAATGAATTGTTGTTGACACTGCATTGGTCTTTTTTCCAACAATTCTTGCTGCTCTTCCAGTTGGAGCCGCGATTTTAAATGGTTTTGCATTGAAATTCAAAAAACCAACAACAGCCGATATTATAGAAGTTTTACCAGTCCCTGCAGCACCTCTTAAAATAAAGAAATCTTGATCAGAATCAGTTTCTAGAAATGATTGAATACCAATTAATGCATCCTTTTGATCATTCGTAGGATTGTCGAAATGTAAAAAGGCTAGAATCGAATTATTAGTGTTCATAATATTTGGTTTTTAATTACAATACAAATGTTTGTCGTTTAAGTGCAGTATATCTGCACAAGATAAATTGATTTTTAAAATCATTTATTTATAGAGGTAATAGTAAATCAGAAAACAAATTGTAAATAAAATCTAGGTTTTTTTTGGGGATTTTTTTTCTGTGCAGATATACTGCATTTAATAACTATATGTTTGTATTGTAATTAAAACAAACGACATGAAACATTGGACAATTTTTACGGAAAACACAATATTCAACTTTGGAAAACATAAAGGTGAAACACTTGAAGAAGTGGCTAAGAAAGATGCACGATACATTCTTTGGTGTGTAAAAAAAATTGATATGTTTTTAATTGAAAAAGATTTGTTTGTTTCTTATGGAAATAAATATCCTCATTTGATTGAAGCGTATGATCCAGATATAGAACAAAACGTTTTTATCGATTTTAATGAATTCATTGTTAGTGATGAGCTTCTTCTTTTATTAGAAGGTCGCTGGAATGCTTATTTAGATTCTTATGTGCGTAAATCCAAAACTGATTGTCAAGATTATGACGGATATGACGACTATGAGGATTATTCAGTGGATAACAATCCTTACTACAATGACAACCTAGACATGGACCAACAAGACCCAGAGTTTTGGGATAGCTTTTAGTGTGCAGATATTCTGCATAAATAATAATCATTTTTGTAAAAAATAAATCTTGAGTTATGAAAAATACGATGATCAACAAAGTGACGGATGCCGAAAAATTGAATAATACGAGGTTATTGCAAAGTTTTTCGTTTGCTTTTTCAGCTAATGATTCACAGAATATTTTGGGAATGTTGCATGATGAAGGAGTTTTTTTTGGTAAAATGAATAAAAGTCGAGCAGTAGGACATTTTTACACCTTGTTTTTTGGGAAAAATGGAATTCAAAAAAAAATGCACATTGATATAAATCGTGGATTCGCTTTGGGTTGTTTATCAGGTCAAGAAGTGTTGGAATTTAGATGGTCTGATTTTGATCCATTTAATGACTGTCGAGTTCTAAAAAAGCGTTTTTTTGGAGCTGGAGAAGATAAATCGATTAATGAAAGAGTTATTCGTTTAGCATTTTCATTTAAAGATGAATTGATTTATAGTATATCTATTCCACATGCTTTTACGGGTTCCTTAGAATCCATGAAGTGCAATAATTAAAAATGCATTTATAAAAAATAAGTAAAGTGCTTTAATTTTTAGATTAATTATTTTTTTGTTGATCGATTTTGAAACGACTGCAATTCATTTCATCCCCACCAAATCATAATTTATACTACCTGTTGACCAAGTATTTTCATCATTATTGTAAATCCAAATTCCGATTTCTTTTTCACCCTTGTATTTACCTTTGCCATGGATCTTCCCATTTTCATAATAATAAACCCATTCGCCTTCTTTTAATCCTTTCACGAAAGTCCCTTTATATTCAATTTGACCATTTGGGTAATAACTGTAAAATTCACCATCATTTTCTCCGTTAACCGAATTTCCTCGCAATTCTACTTTTCCCAATTCATTGTAGATAACAATTTGACCATCAATAATTCCGTTTTTAAAATGAAGCCATTGGTGAAGCTTACCGTTATTGAAATAAAACATTACCAATCCATGTCTTTTACCGTTAAGAACTGTTGAACTCATATATAGATTACCTTGATCATCATAAGTCTTAACATGTCCAGTGAATAATGATGTATAACTTGAATCTTTAAAAATTATATCCTTTTGGTAATCAATTACTTGTGATTGAATCGGAGTAAAGTAAGGAAGTAAACAAATTAAGAAAGTCAGATTTTTCATGGTGCTTGTTTTCTTAAGAATACTAGATTTTAAAAAAGTAACGAAAGGATTGTTTTGATTTTGTTATACGCCTCATTTAGATTTTCTTTTTAATCATGATTCTAGTATGCCGGAATAATGAAAATTCAATATCAAAATTTGACATCAAAATCAAATACTACTATTTAATTCAAGTTTTATATAATGACTTTATTGGCTTGCAGCGCTTGGTCTAAATATTGAAAAGAGGAGTTCAATATTTACAAATACAACTTTTCTTAAGATGGAAAAAGATTTTCTGCCTCACTTAAAAAGGATCATTGAGAATCCTCATAACGAACAAGGTGTTTTGATGGAACAAGTTCGAAAAATAGTTCTGGAGTATGATATTATTGAACGAAATGATTACACTTCTAAGAAAGTTTCAGACGTTTTTAAAGATTATTCTAAAAAACATGTAGCGGATAAGTCAAGTCAGTTTATTCAGACTGGATTGTCCCAGTACGATGAAAAAGTTGGAGGTTTAATTCCGGGCGAATTTGTGGTAATAGGAGCGAGGCCAGCAATGGGTAAAACACATTTAATTATAAATATGGCTGTGAATATCTCCAAGAATCATCCTGTGCTTTATTATTCGTTGGAAATTTCAGAAATGATGTTGACATCTCGGATAGCTGCAGCGATTACAAAAATACCTACCAACATTATTCTAAGCGCTGAATTGAATGAACAACAAGAGGCGTCGATGTTAAAATTAAGCGACGAAATAGAAAAACTGCAATTGTATATCTATGAGAGGAATTCAAACAGTATGACAGGGTTTAAGGCTATGTGCAGAGAGCACGTCAAAGATCGCGGAATTAAGGTTGTTTTTGTGGATTATCTTCAATTACTAAATTCAAGTAGGTATAGGAATAATAGAGAATTAGAGATTGGCTATATCAGTCGGGAATTGAAGAATATAGCACGTGAATTAAATATTTGTGTGGTCGCAACAAGTCAATTAAGTAGGTCTGTTGAACAACGAGGAGGAGATAAACGACCTATACTTTCAGATTTGAGAGAAAGCGGTTCGATTGAACAAGATGCTGATAAGGTATTTTTCCTTTATCGACCAGAATATTATGGGCTCTTAGAAGATGAAGAAGGGAATAGCACCCAATATTTATCAGAGTTAATACTGGCTAAAAACAGGAATGGTGCTTTGACAACTATTCGTTTAAAACATGATCCTTATTTTACCTCTTTTGTTCCGCTAGATGAACAACCGGATTCCTTTTCAATCCCAAAAAATAGAATGGATCAAATTGAACCTGATAAAAATAGTGAATCAGAAAGTGGATGTGAGTTCCCTTTTTAACAAAAATATAAAGCCGTTGCCTAAAATTTATGAGTCGAATTGATAACGACCTGAGGTTGTGTACCTGCAACCCATTTTTGAGTGGAAGGTGGAAAGAGCTGCGCTATGCATGCGCGCTCCACTGCGTTCCGCGCGCATGCCTATCGTTTTAAAGATAAATGGCAACGGCTTTTTAAAATTAAATGAACGTATATGGAGTTAACGAAGCTCATAAAAAATCACAGTGAAAGAAGCAGATTGATGCTTCATCGGGATAATTTTTTTCATTACGAATACAATTACAATTGGCAATTTCTAAAAGGTTATGAGCGATATGCATTAAATCTATTGTGTTTGAAACGTCCGGCAGATCTTTGTGCTTATTTGAAAATAGATTTTCAAACACTTCAAAATATAATTAACCAACCAGAATACCATCACTATCTTATTCCTAAAAAGAGTGGGGGTAATCGCCAAATTGATGCACCAAATCAGACGTTAAAAAAAATACAGAAGCAGTTGAATAGAAGTCTTCAAGGGATTTATTTGTGTTATAAGCCAATCTCTGTTCATGGATTTATTATCCATCCTAGAAGTGAAAAGAAAGCTGCAAATATTGTTGAAAATGCATTGCCACATGTCGGAAAAAAGTATGTACTGAATATTGATTTAGAAAATTTCTTCCCATCGATAAAAGCAAAAAGAATTCAAGATTTATTTAATGATTGGATGTTCCAATTCAATGAAAATATGGTTAATGTACTCACACTTTTAACCACAATAAATGGCCATTTGCCACAAGGTGCACCAACTTCACCTGTATTATCAAATATGGTATGCTTTCAGCTTGATAATCAATTAAGAAATTGGAGCGAACAACATCAAATAACTTATACGAGATATGCAGATGATTTAACTTTTTCGAGTGACAATCCAATTGATGCAAAGTTGATTTTAGATATTCGGTCAATCATTATTCAAAATGATTTTTGTGTTAACGAAAAGAAACTCAGAATAAGAGCAAAAAACAGGAAGCAAACTGTTACAGGGTTAATTGTGAATGATAAAGTCAATGTTGACCGAAAGATGATGAAGAATGTTCGTGCAATGTTACATGATTTTAAAATGAATGGGATTAATTCCGCAACTCAGAAGCATTTTGATTTAAATAGATTAGCCTCCATGAATGAATGTCAATCATTTGTAAATAAGCTGAACGGAAATATTGGTTTTATTGGACAGGTTAGGGGGGTGGAAGATAAGATCTTTTTGAAATTCAAAGAACAATTATCAGGTATTAATCAAAACGATAATCATGCAAATTAATCTATTTCAGGATAAAAATGTTGTTAGTTCATTTAACTATCCGAGGAGAGAATTTATTAAAATTATTCAAAACTTAAAACGTCCTGCTTATATCAAATCGAAAGAATTTCATTTTGTGAAATGTGAAATGATCATAGCTGATGGAAAAATAACGATGCGATTATCAGGTAGTGAAGTCTATCTCTTTTGTGATACGATTGGAATGTGTAAATCAACTTTTTATTTAAGGGATTTTTATGAAGCCATGAAAGCTGATAGAAATGAAATAATCACCATTGCTATAAGTATAAAAACGATTAATGTAAACGCAGTTACATTGACTTCAGAGACTGTTTTGTTGAGTGAATCGTCAAAAGTAAAAGAACTTGAGGCTCCTTTGGATTTCCTCAATAAAGACACAAGAATTATTGAACAGTATACATTTAATAATGGACAATTATATATTTCACTATATGATAATAGAACTTTTCATGGATTAGAAATTCTTAGTGATGTAATGAAAGCTCAAGCAATTTTTAGAAAATATAATATTTACCCAAATGAAATTGAGGAACTTATATTAAAACATATTAGAGTATACAAATAAATTACCATTCATAAGATATTACTTTAATTCTTTATGTTATATTTTTCCATTTTGCTATTCAATGTATTGATTGCCCAACCTATTGCTAAAGCAGTTTGACGCTTATTCCCATTGAAATGCTTTAAAACCTTTTCAATATGTTCTTTTTCTACAAAATCCCAGTTCATTGGTTTATTGACAGCTTCTTGCGATAAACGTTTTGGTAAAACCGCTGCTGAAACCGTTTCATCATTGAAAACATAAAGACGAGAGATGATATTTTCAAGTTCTCTAATGTTACCAGGATACGTATAATTCTGTAAAATTTCAAGAGCCTCTTTATCTAAGATCAGTTTTTTATTTTTTTTGAGTTGCTTTTTCTTTTGAGTTAAAAAGAAGTCAATCATCGTTTTTAGGTCCGTTTTTCCTCGTTGCATCAACGTTGGGACGTCCAATTCTACAACAGATAAACGATAATAAAGGTCCCAACGAAAATGTTTTTCTTCGCAGAGTTTTACGAGATTTTGATTGGTTGCAGCAATGACTCTCACATCAATTTTTTTAGCTTTTCCACCAAGTGGCATTATTTCTTTTTCTTGAAGTACTCTTAATAAAGTTTGCTGCATGTATGGGGAGATGTCGCCAATTTCATCCAAAAAAATAGTTCCTTCATCGGCCATTTCAAATAAGCCAATAGTGTCTTTGTCTGCTCCAGTAAAAGCTCCCTTTTTGTACCCAAATAATCGAGATTCTAAAAGTTGATCATTAAACGCAGAACAATTTACAGTAATATATGGCTTGTCTTTTCTGATGGAATTTTTGTGAATGTATTTTGCTAAATTTTCTTTTCCAGTTCCACTATCTCCGAGAACAAGTACTGTGACTTCATCTGTCTGCGCGACTTTTTCAGCATTAAAATAAACGTTTTCAATGGCAGGAGTAATTTTGTAATCTTCATTAGGTCCAGAACGTTTAATCTCTTCCTGATGATACAATGCTGTAACAGGCAACGATGATTTCGCAAAGTCTATTTTTATGATCTCCGGTTTATCTTTTGCAGCCGTGTGTTTCGCCTCCCTTGTTTGGTAAAGCGTAGTATTTAAATTCATACTCATATGACATAAGTACCAAACAACTTGCATTGCTGGTGTTCCAGGTGAAATAAAAAGAGCAATTTGATCGTCTTTTAAACTGGCTAAAAAAGGAGATACTTTTGATTGAATTTCCCGGTGATCAATTGGGTCATTAATATCTAAATAGACAGGTTCTATAATTCTTTCCGGATAATTAATTCTCAAATAGTTGACTAATTTCTCTGTTCGAGTATCATCTCCTTTTTTGGTTGAAAGGATAAAATGACGATCTCCTTTAAAGAAATACTTATGAAAATTTGATGTAGGACCGGTTTCAAACACATCCCCATTTTCAAAATCATTATTTTGCGCAACCCATGAAACAAGTGTTTTCATATATCAATATTTGACATAAATATAAGCTAAATGAAACATATAAAGATAATATGTTTATAAAAAGTAGGAAAGTTGGATTGGCACAACTCTTGACTAATGGTGAGTGAAATTAAACCAAACTTCTATGAACAATACGACAATCCTTAAAGCAAGTGGAAATGAACAAAAGCAAAACACAAAACTGTTAAACTGTTTTATGCACGCGTTTATAGCCAATGATGTCAATTCAATTGAAAACATGCTTCACGATGATGGTTTATATTTTGGGAAATATTCGAAATCTAAAGTAGCAGGCTATTTTTATAAGCTGTTTTTTAACGAAAAAAATGGAATTCATGATTTGTTTGATGTTAATGTGAATAAAGGAATAGCCCTAAATAAAATTCCAGGTTCAGAAGTACTTGAAGTTCGCTTATGTAATCAATTTAAAGCTAAAAGTAAATTTGGATCCATTCAGGACATTTTCATTGACGAAAGAGTATTTCGCTATTGTTTCCTTTTCAAGGATGATTTAATTTTTGATATTCAAATACCAACTCGTTTCATAGAAAAAGCTGACGATTTGAAAGCTTCTAATTAAGATCCTAAAAACTAATTTTTTAAACATGAAAACATTAATCTGTATTTTTCTAGTTGTTAATTGTCCAGTATTTAGTTTTGGGCAAATTAAAGTTTTTGCTGAAGCTTTTGTTACCTATGCTTCATCTAATGGTCAGGATATCACAAACATAGCTGTAGAAAATAATGAGGTAATTGTTTTTTACACGAGTGATGATGATGGTTTAATCTACATGTCCAATTATTGGGTAAAAACTGATTCTCAAAGTTATGGTGAATTAACTTCGACAAAAAAGACTAAAAAAACAACTTACCATTCATTCAAAGCCGACGTTCAATTCTACACATGGCATTATATCAATTCTTATGACACCAATCAAGGTTATGCAAAAATAAAATTGACCAAAATTTACAAGCCAAATCAAGTTGCGTATATCATGGAGATTTTCCCAGAGAACAATGATGAACTTGTTTATAAAGGGGAGTTGAAGGGAGAGCTGTGATTATTAAAAGTATTATTTCCAAGACTATTTAAGCTTGTTCAATTGAGGTTTTTACAGAATTGTCGAATCTAAAGAAAAATGGTTGTTTGTTTCAATGAAAGCATTCACTTCCACGCCTAATTGAACCAGTGTTAAAATTGGCAATAGCAAGTTTTTTAATTTTCATGCGCAATCCGCCAAAAGGTGTCGTTAAATGATGTTATTAGAAAAATGTTTAATAGGGATTTTAATCAATTAAAGTATCAATTGGTCGCGATAGAATCTACAAGAACCAATGGAAATATTCAGTTACCACTGTTTTAAAAAAGGAAAGTGAAAATTTTAAGGCTATGTGAGAGGGAACTCACACAAACCAAATTTTAGAACCTCGAACAAGTGTATCTTCGTCAACCTGGCGGACGAACTTTTCTTTGTATGAAATTCCTGACAAACCACTCAGATCATTTCCTTCAATCTGCTGAATTATATTAAAGCGTATATCAGTAAAGAGAAGATTGTCTTCATCAATTTGATATTTAGCAAATAGTCCTGTTTCGTATTGGGCAAGAATGAACGAGACACAGCCTTCGATTTTTGGAATAGTCAAGTTTTCAATTACTTCAGTTTCATATAAGGGAAATACAGTTTGAACATTGTCTAAATCTAATGTGATAATTCTTTCCAGTAATTTACTTTTCTTTTTGAGTTCAATTCTGTTCTTTTTGTTCAAGAGGAAAAGTTTAAATTCTCCTCTCGAAGCAAGTTCACTCCAATGTAAATAGCCAAACTTTTTCAGAAAAGAAAGATCATATAATGATTGTTCCCATTCTTCATTTTGTTCAGTTCTGAATTGTTCCATTTCCTGAAACTTGTCAGTAGGAATGTCGCAAATCCAATACCGAATTCCTTCACCGAAAAGGTTCACTATAATAGCCATTTACTGTGATTTAATTTAATAGGTGCTACGATAAATTAATACGCCCGTTGCGTTCAATTTGATTTTTTAATTCTACCATTTCGTAATAGATTTCGCGCGACAGTTCAATTTTTGCTTCTGCGATGGCTATTTTTCTAGACAGTGTTAATTCCTCAAATTTCTTGTGCAATTCTAGCTGTTTTTCTCTGATAATTTCTACAAAATCATTTCTAAAAGCAAAATCCAATGTGTTAAATTCTAATAATACATTTTTTATGCGCTGCAACGTAGTGTAATTTTCTGGAATTAATTCAAAAGAATTGAAAAGTAAATGAAGTTCTTCTTCCATTTCGTTCAAATTTTTTAAAGTAACCTTTTCTATATCGCGAAGATCTGCCGCTTTTTGGTAGGCCTGAATCTTGATCACATGATTTTTCTGTATTCTCAATAGAACGAGTTTCTTCTTTTCATTAAGAATTTTCATGTGTAACTTCATCAAAGGAACTTCTTGATTTCTTGCTGTATTAAGTGCTAATTTATTTTTAGTCGCTACACTTATCTCCTTTTGAACTAGTTGCAATTCTAGTGCGTAAAGTTGGTCAGGCAGCTCTATAGAAAGAAGTGTATGCAACGGTTTTTTATTTACTGAACATGTGTAAATTAGCTTTTTTTCATCTTTAATATATTGTTTGAAAAACGCATGAATCTTTTGTTCATGTTCCTTGTTTTTATC
>CAMDNE010000002.1 GCA_945902745.1 Chitinophaga pinensis
AGATTTTCCTACCGTTCTTACTTGAAAAAGAAAAAATAACTGTTATATTTGCAACCGCAAAACCAATATTTTATGGCGAGGTAGCTCAGTTGGTTAGAGCGCAGGATTCATAACCCTGAGGTCGAGAGTTCAAATCTCTCTCTCGCTACAAAGGAATTAAGACTTAGAGAAATCTAAGTCTTTTTTTGTTTCAATTGATTTCCGAATTACCAAATTGGTATTTATAAAAGGTTGTTTTAATTACTGTGTAAAAAAAACATTGCAACTCATTTAATTAATTACTTTTGAATGCTACTAAAAAAAACACGTTATTGACTGAAAATCAAATCAAAAAGCTTTAGATAATAAAGACACAGTATGAAGGTATCTTATGAAAAACATAGTGACCCAACATTTTGAAGTCTTTTTAGGAAAGCAGGTATAGAACAAAAAAACAGCAAATGGCATTTTGCGTCGGGCGGCAGATTTTGCACTATAAATGAGGAGATATAAGGTCATGTTAATTCTTTTACATAATGAAAAAAGTATCATCTTTATCAGTATCAATAATACTCCTCTGTATAGCACTGTCTTGCAATGGTGATAAAGACCAATTATCAGCGGAAATACGTACTATTGATATCGGCAATCAAACATGGGGAGTTGAGAATTTGAATGTTTTTTCCTTTCAAAATGGCGACTCAATACCTCAGGCTAAAGATATCAACGAGGCTTTTGAATGGAGTTTAGAAAAGAAACCATTCTGGTGTTATTATAATTTTGATGACAGTCTTGCGAAAACATATGGCAAACTATATAATTGGTACGCAGTAAATGATTCTAGAGGACTTGCACCTAAAGGATGGAAAGTAGCATCAAAAAATGATTGGGAAACATTGATTAATTATGCTTGTGGTGTATATAGTGCAGGTAACAAATTGAAATCAGACGACCCTGATTTATGGCTAAATTTTAACGGCAATTCGAATGATTTTGGATTTTCTGCTAAGCCAGGAGGAATCTTACGATTTGATGATCAATCATTTTACTTTTTTGATGGAACATTGCGCAGATTAGGAGCGTGGTGGACAAAAGACTCTAATATTGAGGACAATGCATTTGGTGTTATTATGAGAACATCACCTTCAAGTGAAATTGAAATTAAAGAAGAACAAAAACAATCTTTATTGTCCGTTAAAATCATTAAAGAAAAGCCAATTAGAGAGCAGAAGTTTCAGCAAACGAAACCATTAGAAATAACTAAAATAATGACTTATAAATCATGTGAATGTCATGATTTATGTTTCTCAGAATTCGTTGATGAAAATGGAAAAGAGTATAATTTTGGGGATCTTACAGATAGAACACCTTTCAATTTTCAATGTTATCCAAATAATGCAGAAGGTGGAGTAACTGATAGACTATGTGGTCAAAAGTTTAAAGTAACAGTTGTGCATGTTTATCAAGATGATTATGAATTGATAAGTATTTCAAGACCTTAAAAACATTCAGTTGCATACTTAAAATATAAAAAAGTATAAAATGAAAATAATTACAATTTTGGCAATAACATTTTTTTTGTTATTCAGTTGCAGTGACGATAGTTCAAGCTCAAAATCGACGCAAGAAGAATCGTCCTCAAAGGAGTACAAAAAACTTTTAACAAATACATTGCTAAAATTTAATTCCGATTTTTCTGAAAATTTCATTAAGAATGAACTAAATAAGGTTTATAATGAAAATTGTCAAATTTATTATTCAAATCATTTAGTGGGAGATATAAATTTAGATGGTAAAAATGATTTATTAATATATTACGGAATTGAAGGAAAAGAAGAAGGAGCTCAAATTGGATTAGGTTGGTGCTTAGTTTTTTCAGACGAAATGGGATTTGCGAAAAATTATTTAATTTTTGATTGGGGAGAAGGAAGATGCGCTCCGAATCACCACAGTATAGGTACACCAATTAAAATAATTAATGGAAATATAATTGCAATGGAATTTTTTTATCACAATGATGACCCTTGTTGCTGTCCATCTATTTCATTTGAAGAGTCCTATAAATTTAGTGATGGTCAATTACTTTTAAATTCAAATACCAATAGTATAATTAAGCCCTCTATATGGCCGTTAAATTAGTGTTTGAGAATACTTTTTCAATGTAAAGTGAAGGTGTTTTGGTATTGACCGATATCAATGAATATTTAAAACAAATCGGGCGGATTTAGAGAAGGAGCGAGCCATTAATTAAAGATAAAACATGAAAATTGAACAAATTGAAAAATTGAAAGCATTAAATGAACTCAAAGAAAAAGGTGTTTTGACTGAGGAAGAATTCCAAACTGAGAAATATAAAGTGATGAACTCAAATGATCTAATTGAAGTTGCCAAATCTGAAAATGAAAGCAGTAATCTGATTGCAATTGGTTATGTGATGGCAGTTTTTCCAATACTTATATTGCCCATAGTGTTTACTGCTGTTGGTGTCGTAATAGGTTTGATTAACATTACAAAAGGAAAAATTGGTCACGGAAGTGCGCAAATAGGCATTTCTGTATTTTGTGGAGTCGTAGGCACAGCAATTGGTGGTGCCGGATTTGGATTGTAACCTATTTAATTTAATAAAATGGACGTAAACAAACTTAAAAGACTGGGTGAACTTTTTGAAAAAGGCATCTTGAGCGAAGAAGAATTTAAGCTTGAAAAAAGTAAAATTCTTAGCTCCGAAGATGAAAAAAATAATCAATCAGATATGACAAGAATAAGTATAGCTGGGCAAAATTTGCTTAACATCTTTTACGCGCTTATTTTCTTAAGTGTATATACTCTGGTTGCTGTAATTATTCTTTTTATTAAAGAATCCTATAAAGAGGATATATTTCTGATTTCATTAGTTATACAATTTATAGTTTTTATCATAATTTTTTCAAACATCTACCTTGCTGGAAAGAACCTCAAATATTCGGTCACTACCTTGCTAGATAAGAAAAGAGTTTCTGTATCAGATAAAATAGAAAATGACGAATTCCTTGAATACTTGAAGAAAAAAGCTGGTACAGTTATCACTGAAACTGTGCAGGTTGAAAATCAATGCCCTGCTTGCGAATTTGATATCTCTAAACTGAATACAAACAATCCACTTTCTGAATGTCCAAATTGTGGTTTAAACTTTAATTAACATGAAAAAAATATTGAAATTCTTGGTTTTAACCGTGCTAGTTATTCTCGTCTCTTGCGGCACGAGAGGAATTGAACAATTAAGAAATGACGTCCTAAAGAGTATAGAGGAAAAAATAGCATCTGAAGGAGGTGGAATGGAGATTGTTTCATTTACACTTACGCATGTTAACGGAAATGAATATGTTGGTGTTTTAGAAACATTGGAAAATGGCGAAGCTTTTTCTTACCCAGTCAATGTTGTTTCTGATGGCAGCACTTTTGTATGGGAAATACCTCCGACGGAAGCAGTTGAATCGAATGAAGAAAATAGTGATTCTAATGATTATTCTTCTGAAGTCAGCAATGAATCTTCCTCTGAAGAAAATTTTGAAAATGACAGAACCAACATGGTTGAAGCAATGGAGCAAATAAGCGACCCAAGCTATTGCAGTCTTTGTCAAGGAACAGGAATTGAAAAAAATACTGCCAAAGATATTTTCGGAGGATCAGATGGACGGACTTGTCCAATGTGCGAAGGAAAGGGTAGAAGAACGTATTGAAAATTATATTTGATGCATTCAAATTGGTTTTTATCGAAGACTTTAAAATATGAAAATCAAATTGTTATAACTTTTAAACAATAAATAATGAACAACTATGATAAACTTAATGAACTGCATGAATTATTCTCAAAAGGAGTAATCAGTCAAGAAGAATTTGAGCAGTTTAAGAAAAAATTACTAAATGAATCTTCAGAAGAAAAAAAACGTCCAAACAATTTAAATACGCACAATCCTAAATTCTTGAAAAGGTTAATAGTTTTGATTTTGACACTTGTCTTTTTTGGCATTGGGTTATACCAAGAGTATGATAAGGAAAACACAATGGACAATCTTGGACGAACGATTACATTTGGAATTGTTGTTGGTTTGTCTGCTGCAGCTTTAGCTTCAGTTGGTATGGCTTTTGTCTCAGGATACGGGCCTGTTGTGATGTTAGTTGGAGCATTAGTTGGAGGCGTATTAGGTGGTATGGGTGGTAGTGCATTAGGTGAAGAAATTGGTGATGCAATATGGGGCAATGAAAATGCAACTGCTGTTTCAGCTGGTAGAGGTAAAGATAAAGCTATCGATTTCAAAAGTTATGGTATGCAATGAAATTATTATCGACATTCATTTCATTCTCTCAAACATTTGAACCTGAAAATATTAGATAAAAAAATTCTAATGAAGGCTTTATTTGATGTCTTGAAATTAGCATTTCATCGAAGACTTTGAAATATTAAAAATCAAATTTTACAACTTTAAAATAATAATAAATGAACAACTATGAAAAGCTAAACGAGCTGCATGAATTGCTCTCAAAAGGTGCAATTAATCAAACAGAATTTGAGCAATTTAAACATCAATTGCTTAACGAAACAGCAGAAGAAAAAAAGCCTTTAAACAAGTTAAATCCACAGACTCTTAAATTGATTAAAAGGTTCACATTTTTGATTTTGACACTTGTTTTTTTTGGCATTGGTACTTACAATGAGTATCATGAGGAAATTACAGGTGATAATCCTAAACGCGCTATTACTCATGGCATGGTTAGCGGTTTGATTGCTGGCTCAGCAGCGTTAATTGGGATGGCAATTATTGGAGGAATCAGTCCTGCGGGATTGTTAATTGTTGCTTTAGTTTTAGGCATCTTTGGCGGTCTCGCAGGGAATATATTAGGCGAAGAGGTCAGTGATGCGATATATGGCAACGCAGCTATGGGTAAGGGTTCATCAGCAAAGTCAGCTCGTGCAGATTTTAGTAAAATTAATTAAACGGCAATGAAGACTAGAAATCAGCTTATTATTTGCGCACTCGCACTTTAATTTATTTGAAGTATTAAAATTTAGGTTATGAAATTTTTAAAATTAAATCTAGTAATTAAGCGCTTTTGCAGGATTTTCTCAATAATTTTTATGTTGAGTTCATGCAGTCAGCCTTCATCAAAGGAAACACAAGATCAAGCAACTGTTGCTAGCTTAGAAATAGAAAGTGAAATTTCGGGGGTATATGTATTATTCCGGAATTCATTACCTGCGGATGGTGAATGGTCTGGAGAGCAAGATTACAACAGTGAAATAATAGATGAAATAGAATACGAGGAAGTTGAAGATAATAATGAAATATTTTATTGTTACGATACTCAATATTTGATAAAAATTGAAATTTTGGGATATGTAAAGAATGCCAATATACTTTACAAATACCCTTTGGGTAAAACAATTAGTTTATTAGAAAACACAGATATTAATGGACAATTTGTTATTAGTCCAAGTTCCTTGAATAGCTACTTGAACGGTGGCAAGATAATAATTAAGAGCAAGAATAAAGTCCTTAAGGAATTTATAATTTTGTATGAGGGATGCCTCTAATATAATCTAAAATGAGTTTTGAATGAACAACTATGAAAAACTAAACGAGCTGCATGAATTGCTATTAAAAGGAGCAATTAATCAAGCAGAATTTGAGCAATTTAAACATCAATTGTTGAACGAAACAGCAGAAGAAAAAAAGCCTTCAAACAAGTTAAATCCACAGTCTCTTAAATTGATTAAAAGGTTCACATTTTTGATTTTGACACTTGTTTTTTTTGGCATTGGTACGTACAATGAGTATCATGAGGAAATTACAGGTGATAATCCTAAACGCGCTATTACTCATGGCATGGTTAGCGGTTTGATTGCTGGTTCAGCAGCGTTAATTGGGATGTCAATTGTTGCCGAATTCGGTCCTGTTGTCATGTTGGTTGGTGCTTTAGTTTTAGGCATCTTTGGCGGTCTCGCAGGGAATATATTAGGCGAAGAGGTCAGTGATGCGATATATGGTAATGCAGCTGGGGGTAAGGGCGGTGATGTTAAGCAAGGTCGTGCTGATATGAGTAAAATTAATTAAACAGCTATGAAGACTAGAAATCAGCTTATTATTTGCACACTCGCGCTTTCATTTATTTGAAGTATTAAAATTTAGGTTATGAAATTTTTAAAATTAATATCAATAATTGCCCTAACACTTTTATTATTTTCGTGTTCCAATAATCAGAATGGTGTTACTGTCAATAACAACATTAATTACATCGATGTTATTAAAGGAATAAATGAAAGATTTAATGTGGCAATTGGCAACGAAACTATTATAGAAAAAGATGTCAATCAATGTTACACATATACTTTAAAAGATGGTGAAAGTTTAGAGTGTTTTTATGAGCTAGGATATGATTCAGAGGGTTGGCCTATGGCTGGTGATGTTTATTATTTCCATGAAAAGAAATTAATTGGCTATGCATATGTCACTTGTGATGGTTGCACAGGTCAAGACGTTTCCAATAAATTAAAAAGCCTCCCAATAAAAAAACATAAATCAGAAGCAGATTTAACAAGTTGGGACATTATTTGGGTAATTAAAGAGCCAACACCTGAATTGAAAAAGAAGTCATCAGAAATTCTCGAATCTTTGGAGTCAAACAGTAATAATGACACACCACCATCATATGGTGAAATTCGTGGAAGAATTATCGGAGGAAATTTAAGAATGCTAAAAAGAGAATTAGGCAATCCATCTTATACTGATATAGCTACTAAGTTTATAGAAAATACTTTTGATTCAAGTTTACCAATAGGTCTTTTTGATTTGTGCCTTAACTACGAGGTATATGTCTATGAAAATTATTTTGGTGATGGTCAGAATCTACTTGTAACAGTTTCTAACGGTAAAATTACAAACGTTTTACCTCAGAATGATGTTCAAGATGTAAAAGACATTTGCTGTTGTAACTAATTTATTAATTATGAAAATTCTATTTTTTTTAATTCTATTATTTGGTTTGAATACAATTTATGGACAAGAAATCAAACCAAAGTGTCTTGACGGCAACTGTAAGAACAAAATTGGAACTTACATCTACGCCGACAGCAGTGTTTATGTTGGTTCGTTTGTAGATAAATTAAGAAGTGGTCAAGGTAAAATCACCTATAGAAACAAAAGTTTATATGATGGTCAATGGATGAATGATAAACGAAATGGCAATGGGGTTTATATAGATTCTATTGGAAATAAGTATGAAGGTTTATGGATGGACGATAAAGAAAATGGGAAAGGAAAATACACTGATTTAAAAGGAAATGTTTATGAAGGCTCGTGGACAAATGGGGCTTTAATAGGATACATTACCTTACGATATAAAAACAAAAGTTTATACGAAGGAGAATACAATAATGGAATCAGAGGAAAGGGGAAATTCACATATTCTGATGGTTCAGTTTACACAGGGAATTTTGCCAAAAATAAACGTTCTGGTTATGGAGAATTGGTCAACAGTTTTGATTTGACATACAAAGGAAATTGGGTTTCAAATGAAGTTGATGGTCAGGGAGAGTTTTATTTAACCTCTAGTCAAGTTAAAATTGCTGAAGGTGTTTGGAAAACAGATAAAACTAATCCCAGTGATTCAAAGTTTATCAGTTCTGATGGTCTTATGGTTTGCTATTATGCAAATAAAAACCTCTACTATGGAAAATCGCAAGAAGGAATGCCAAATGGAATAGGAACTATGAAGTATGCTATCGGTGATGTTTATGAAGGGAATTTTGTAAAAGGTATATATAATGGATATGGAAGATTAAAACTCAAAGATAATAGCGAATATAAAGGCGATTGGAAGAATGGCGAAAAAGATGGTTTTGGAACGTTAACAAAGGCGGATAAATCTGCAGTTAAAGGATATTGGAAGTATGATAATTACAAAGGTGTTGAATTGCCAGATAACACACCTAAAATGGTTTTAAGGCCTGTGACATGTGAAAGCAATAGAGAGGGCAATTTAGAATTAGATCGTTTTATTGAAGTTGGTAATTGTATTAACGGTTTGCGAGATGGTGAGTGGAAAGAAGTTGATTCAGAAGGTAAAATTCATGCGATTTATAATTATAAAAAAGGTGTAAAGGATGGAAGTTTTATTAACTATCACTATACAAACAGAACTATTTCTTCGAAGCAATTTTACAAAGATGGTTTACTCGAAGGATATTGTTTCGAGTATTTTGAAAAAGGTCTTATTAAGTCTAAAATAAAATTTACCAATGGAATAATGGATTCCGCATATTACTACAGTATTAGCAGGGAAGACTTTGACGAAAATGAATATTATTTAAAAAGGGTAGTTGTTTTAGACACTTCGCTCCTGAATTTGGGGTGGTATTTTAAATTTAACAGTGAAGAATATGAATATGGAAAGTACACAGATTATTATTCTAATGGGAGTATTAGGGCTAAGGGTTTTTCGACTGGTCATAATGACCAATATGGGAAAGAAACTGAATATGATAAAAACGGAAAAGTTACCTCAGAAATAGAATATGAATCCTTTGAAGAACATTGTTTCAGAGACCCTAATGAAATTAGAAATGGATGGGTATTACATGGAAATCTAAAAGATGTTTATAGAGATGGGTTTTTAATTGAGGTATACGAAAATAATATTTTAACATGGAAAAGATTCGGAACCACGAATACTGATGAATACATTGTTAATGGTAACAATTCACAATTGAATTTTTACAAATATCTTGAAAATGAGAATTACGACGAGAAAGTAAAGTATAAAACAATTTATTTTAAAAATAATAAGATTGATTCTGAAATTGAAAACATAGATAAAGAAGAATCCTATCAAAAAAAAATCACATTTGATAGTGGGGCTAGAATCAAAGAAGTAAAAGAGAATAACTTGAATTATCAAATAATCTATTTAGACAAAGAGTTTAAAAATGAATCTTTTAGACAAGTAATGATTCGAAATTTAGAAATCAAAAACACACCTAGGGACATTAGCAATTCCATTAGCATGAATTTCGATGATGTTTATGATATTGCTTTATTTCTTTCGTTTATGAATAATGGTCAGTTTAAAATAAATGGTTCAGGATTAATTGATGGAAAAAAATATTTACTCAACAAATACATTCTCAATGGGAATATGATTGATTCAGTTTATGTAAATAATAAACTGTTGAGTGTTTCTAATGTTAATATGGAAAATATTAATAATGTAAGGTGCTTTTACCCAAATGGGCAACTTAAATCTATTGTTAATTATGATGAGTTTACTGTTAATTATTATGAAAACTATAATAATGCGGCATATCATCTGCTAGAAGGTGAAATCTATTCATATTATGAAAATGGTGCAATCCAGTTGCATGGTATATTCAAAGAAAATAACCTTGTAGGAAAATTAAATTACTCTAATCCTGATGGAGTTATTAAAAGCTTTACTTTGGAAGAAATTTATAATTCTAGGGATGAGAAGTTAAAAGAATTGTTACTTGAAATATCACCCAATTTATAACTAATATTTTTTCATTACTGTCATAATTGGTAACCGATTAATTGATTTAAAAACTCTTAAAATGAAAAAGTTAACTGTATTATTTATGTTGTTTAATGTGTTTATTTCTTTTTCACAAAATACTGAAATAGCATCAAACATTATTGAGCCAGAGTTTCCTGGTGGAATTTCTGCTCAATTACAGTTTATTAGTAAAAATTTGAAATATCCCAAAGTGGATATTGACAATATGGTAACTGGAAAAGTTGAGTTAGTTTTCATGGTTGAAAAAGACGGAAGTCTTTATGATATTCGTATTTCCAAAGGTTTAACCGAGACTATTAATACAGAAGCAATTCGATTAATAAAATCAATGCCTAATTGGATTCCAGGTACTATTGACGGATTAAAAACGAGGCAAGAATTTACCTTACCCATAAATTTTTCGTTGAATTAAATATAAGTTAAAATGATAAATATATATAAGATTATTCTTTACATTTTGATTGGATTTGTTGTTGCTTCTTGCTCAACGCCAACGACCATTGAGGAGGCAGAAACGCAGCCAGCCGCCGAAAGAATCCTTTCTAAGGGGTTTATTGGTCAGACATTTTCTAATAATTCAACTGACTCTTTTGGACAGACCAAACAAGAGTTTTCATTTGAAAAAAATGGCGTTGGAACATATTATGTCGCTTGGACTGTAAGCTCCACTTTACATGAAGATTTGGGGGATATGAGCTGGGAGATTAATGAAGGGAAGATTCATGTTCATTATACTTACAAATCTTCAGATGGCATAATGAGTTCAGAAGAAGACGTGTTTACATATAATAAGCAAAGAAATGAACTAATCTCTACAAGTAATAATTCGAAGGTTTTTAATGCAGTTCATTCAAATTCTGGTTCTAAGCAAAATGATAAAGCAGATGAATTCTCAAAGAAATTATCTGGAATTTCAGATGACAATCAAAGTTTTAAGGATAAAACTTATTTTATTCAGACTGATTATTCATACATAGAAAATAATGGGAATTTAAAAAAGCAAAATAACAAAATTATTTCTTGGAGTTTTGAATTGACTAATGATTTAGTTAAAATTTTGATGGTGGTAGATAAGGAACATAAGTTTACTGGACATTATATTTCAAATTCTCAATTAGAAATGAGAAAATCTGATGGCAGGAAATATTGTGTTTTCGAAATTTCAAATAATGAACTACTGCAGGTTTTTGCTTCTGGCGACACTTGGCATCACCAAATTCAAAATAGGAGGCAAGAGGGTGGTGATTCATACGATGAAGCCCAATATAATCGCCAACAGGAACAGGCTGAATATGAATCTAGTCAGGCATATTATAATTCCAGTACAATATCAGAAAAAGTAATGACGTTTGTTGAGTGTTCCTGTGGCTCCCACGACTGCGGAATAAATTTCACTGACGAAGACGGTGATAACCATGAATTTTTTCAAGGTGAGATTAAAGATTATGATTTTGGTTGTCCAAGGAATGTGAAATATATAAACAGGAAATTTAGAATAAAATTTGAATTAGGATCTAGAGGAAACGAAACACTTCTTTCAATTTCTCTTTTATAGTGAAATCATTTTCGTTCTTAACATCTTAGAATAAAAAAAAAGGAACACTCTCGTATTCCTTTCTTCAAATTACATTCAAATATTCTTAATGCTGATGCCCATGCTCTCCATGCACATGTCCATGACTAATTTCTTCTTCCAATGCTTCTCTTAATTCAAGAATTTCACCAATGAAATGTAAATCAGTTCCAGCTAATGGGTGATTAAAATCCATTTTCATTAATTCTGAGGTGATTTCTAGTACACGACCTCTTAATTGGTTGCCTTCATTGTCCGACATTGGAATTAAAGACCCAATCGGGAAATATTTTTCATCAAATACACCTGATTCGTCATTGAATACATCCAATGGAATCATTGCAATTTGGTTTTCATCAAAATCACCGTAAGCGTTTTCAGAAACAATTACAACTTCAAAAGTATCACCTACTTTTTTACCATCGATGCTAGCTTCGAATTCAGGAATCATAGATCCAACACCATACAAAAATACCATTGGATTTTCTGTTGTTGTTTCCTCGATTGTCTCACCAGTTTTGTGATTGGATAGTTTGTATGTCAACGAAACTACCTTGTTATTTTGAATTTTCATAAGGGTACTTTTTAAAATAATGGGGCAAATATAAGGAGAAAGTTTAGTTGTCTTAAAAATAGTTTAGAACTATTTTATTTAAGTGCAGTTAAGATTCAGATTAAAAAATAAAAGCCACAGATTCACAGATTAGTTTTTTGATAAATCTGTGAATCTGTGGCAATAAATAAGTCTCGTTTAATTATAACTTCTGCAATTCATTTTTAACAAAATCAGCTAGTTCTTTTAAATATTCCTCCGTGAAGTCAAATTTAATTCCAGCAGTAGCATAGATCTCAGGAATCGATTTCGTATATCCTAAACGCAATGCATTTTTGTAATCTTCAATCGCTTTCGGAAAATCTGTCATACTGTTTTTCCAAACTCCTAAAGCACCCAATTGCGCTATTGCATATTCAATATAATAGAACGGAACTTCAAACAAATGCATTTGTCGTTGCCATGCTGTTGCTTGAACTTCTTCATAACCCGTCCAATCCGTTAAACCAGTACCGTATTCTTTGGAAATAAGCATCCATTTGGCATGACGTTCAGCAACAGAATGCTGAGGGTTTTCATATACCCAATGCTGAAATTCATCGATTTGAGCAATCCAAGGCATGATTTTTAAAATAGATTCTAACTGCTCTTTTTTAGCGCGTTTAAAATCATCTTCATTCGCGTAAAATTCATTCCAAAGGTTCATTGTCAATAATTCCATCGACATAGATGCTAATTCAGCTACTTCTGAAGGTAAACTTTTAAATCCTGTTAATTCCAAATCACGGCTCAAGAATGAATGCACAGCATGACCACCTTCATGAACCATCGTTACAAGATCTCTTTGCGCGCCAACTGCATTCATGAAAATAAAAGGAACGCCAATTTCATAAAGAGGGTAGTTGTATCCACCTGGAGCTTTTCCTTCTTTTGAATCTAAATCCAAATAAGACATTTCATCCATTGTAGTCAAACAATCACTGAAATAGGCGTCAATTTCACGAAACATATTAATAGTTCCTGATAAGAGCTCTTTTCCTGTATTAAAAGGCTTCAAAGGTTGTTTTCCATCTGGATCAACTTCTGAATCCCAAGGTTTAAATTTGTCTTTACCTAGTTTTGTGAGTTTTTCTTGCTGTAAAATTTTGACAATCGGAACAATTTGTTTTTTAATTGCGCTATGGAAATTCAAACAATCTTCTTTCGTGTAATCAAATCTCCCTAATTCTTGAAATTTGTAATCTCTATAATTTGCGAAACCAGCATTTACAGCAACTTGGTGGCGACGCTCAATTAAATCAGTATATAGCTTGTCTAATTGATCGATGTCTTCACTTCTTCGGGTCGACATTTTTTCAAATATTTCTTTTCGCAAGTTCTCATCCGTTTCTTTTAATAGGGAAGAGGCTTTTTGCATTGTAAGTGTTTCTCCTTTATGTTCAATTGTCTGAGCTGCTGAAATTGATCCAAAAAGTTGACTTTTCTCATTGATTTCGGCTTCGATTGCAATGTTTTCTTCACGATAAAGTTCCAACGCAGTTTTAACGGAACGGAAATAGATTTGATAATCTTGATCTTTATTGAATTCACTAAAGAAAGCTGAATCAATCATTTTCTTGTTGAGTTTGTCTTCAAATGGTGCTAATTCTGGCTGAATCTTTGTCACAAAGAAGGTGTAAGCTTCACTGAGTTCTTCTTTTCGTGTATCAATGGTCATCTTAATATATCTCCATGCAGCATCTTCTTCTAAAACTGCTTCAAGTTCAGATTTGTCAACTAGCCAATTTTTATAATTTTCTTTCGTATCAATCGAACGATTAACCAAATCTTCAAATGACGGCTTTATTTTCTCCCAAGAATCTATCACAAGATTTTCCGCGACAAATACTCTCTTATTTTTTGTTATTTTCATGATTGTATTGAAAAAAAAAGCCGCTCCTGAATTTATCGAGGGGCGGCTTTTAAAGTTATAATTTCACTTAATCTATTTCTGTTATTTACCTCTGCTAGTGCTTGTCTTTGTAGCAGTGACTTTTTTAGCAGCTCCTGGTTTTACTACTTTCGCAGCACCTGATGCTTTTGGTTTTGCAGCTACAGCTTTTTTAGCAGGTGCTTTTTTTACTGGGGCAGCTTCTTCAGTTGATTCAGCATCTTTTTTCGCCTTTGGAGCTTTTTTCTCAGCAACTTCTTCTTTTACAAGCAATTTAAGATTTCCAGATTTTTGCAAAAGGTTATACCATTGGAACATCTTTTTTACATCCGAAGGATAGACTCTTTCTTGATCGTAATTTGGTAGAATTTCTAACAAATAGCTTTGCAAAACGGTTAAATCTTCCTTATGAGAAGGACATTCTTTACCACCTTCTTTGTCGTAAACCGCTTTTAACAATGTACGCAAAGGAGCGTCATCATCATATGTGTAGATAGAAATATCATCTAATGCAGAAATTTTATCTGTAGCATATGCTGGAAAGCGTTTACTATCGATTAATGACTCCACAATGATGTTGTTCTTACCTTGTGCGATTACTTTAAAAAGACCTGGTCTTCCTGAAATTGCAATTATACCTGTTAAATCCATTCTTATTTATTTACGCGTCAAAAGTATAAAATATTTTTTTCAATTTACATTCTTGTGATTTTTGAATAAATCTTTTCTGATTCAAATTCAATTATTACATGATAAATCCCACTTGGATATCCAGCAATTGAATATTTTTTGTCTCCTAAATTATTAATTGTTAGCTCCTTACCGTTCTCAGAGAAAATCCGAATGGATACAATCTTTTGTTCAGAAAGAATTGTGAAATAATCGTTAGTCGGATTAGGAAATAACATAATTTCTTGCGAATCAATGCTGTTTAGTCCTAAAGTGATTGTCATTGGTGGTGTTTCGGAAATACAACCATCAACACTTGTGCAGTAACATGTGTATGTTCCAAATGGTGCTGTTATGTCTAAAGTTTGATTGGTCGCTCCAGGAATATCCGTTCCATTTAGTGTCCATTGATAATCAGTAAATGACAATGAAGCCAATGTGTTTCCTGATTGCATAATTGGCAAAATTGGCAATAATGGCAATTGTGTTACTGTTAAAGTATCACTTTGAAAAGCACAACCTCTTGTACTATAAACTAGTGCAGAGTAGTCTCCTGCAGTTGATATTGTATCTGTTAGTCCTATTCCACCATTGGACCAAATAGCAGTCATTAATGGGGAAGAGGAGCTTAATGCTAAAATTGATGGAGGATTTCCACATGTTACATTTGAACCTAGCACTGTTGCAGTGAATTCAGTCGCTTGTAATAAATTCAAAGCATGCGGTTTGCCATATCCGTAAGAATTATTTGGAACAACTCCTGTATATGAATCTGTAAATGACGTTGCTATTAAATCTGATTTAAATGAAGCGTAATTTGCTTTATTACATTTCTCAAGATATAGAGCTGCTATTCCAGCAACACAAGGTGAAGCCATAGAAGTTCCACCGTTCCTAGCATGCCAACCACCCGAATCAATTAACGTATTGTATGCTGGGTTTGTCAATAACCAAAAAGGAGCAGCGGTTAGTGATACATCTCCAGAGGCACTGATGTCTGGCTTGGTTAATCCGTGTCTGCTTGGACCGACACTAGAATTTGGACTTAATTTCCCCGGAGGAGTCATGTCCGTTGGTGGATAATATTGGTTACCGTTGTTATCAATGTGACCAAGTCTGTTTCTGACGTTTCCTACCGTTATTACCTTTTCAGAACAAGCCCAATTTGACACGATTGTTTGCAGTGAATCAGGCATGTGATAATGAATAATTTCTGGCAAAACCGAAGGTGATGGCAATGTTGTGATTAAATTATTTAATCCAAGCCAAGCTCCGCTCCATAAGTCATATTTCCCTGAACCAGTTGTAGAAAAACGGAAATTATAAGCAGTCGAATCTACATTACTAAAATAGGCTTCCATGTGGTAATTACCATCAATCAATTCAGTGTAAATCTCAATTGTGGCAATTCTATTTCCATTTGAATTGTAAATTGTATCGAGAATTGGTGTTCCAACAGATGCTTGTGCAGGACGATAAATAGTTGAGCCTCTTAAACCGTATAAAGGAGAGGGTAAGTCAGCACCAAAAGCATAATTAAAAACACCGTCTGAAAGATCTGACCATAAATCGAAATAAATATGATTTGCTCCAAATGCAGCGCTAGCACTAGGATTGTTTTGAAGCCAAACAAATGAAGTGTCAGCATCAACATTTCCTGTAACATGGTATTTGCCCTTAGCTCCTGCATTTCCCGCCGCTCCAACAACGATTCTACCAGGATGTTCGTCTAAAAGCGTTTCGATATAATCGGTTGCAGGATCATTTCCATCATGACTTCCTAAATAAGATCCAAGACTTAAATTAACAATCGCTGGCATTCCCATAGAATCTGCCACTTTAAAAATATAATCACAAGCGTCTGCAATCGTTAATGACCAATTAGGGAGATTAAAATTAGATTCAACAATTATAATACGTGAATTTGGCGCCATTCCTTTATTTGAACCATTAGCAAATCCATTTGCAGATCCCATTCCTGCAACTGTTGTTCCATGAGCAGAACCTTCCTCAGTACTTGTGCATGTTCCATTGTTTATTTGCGCGCTGTCCCATACAATTCCATAATTATACGGTTGTGGTATTGTTCCACCAACATTTGTTGAATGATCCCAATAACGCATCACACGTGTATTTCCATTAGCATCAATGAAATCTGGGTGATTCCAATCTATTCCCTGGTCTACATAACCTATAATTACATTGTCCCCCGTATAAATACTATTTAAGCCGCCAGTTCCATCGTGAACAGGTTTCACATGATGAGTCACAAGTGCTGTGTCGCCCAAAGCAACTGGAGGGGCGTATTCAAAATAATAATTCTTTAATTCTTTTGATTTTGTTTTATCATCAATCCATTTTGCAGTTGTTGAAATGAATAACCAACTTGAAGAACTGTATTTAATCGTGATGTTATCTTTGTTAAGAAGGCTAATGGTTTCTTCATTATTTGGGACACAAAAAGTAGAAATAGATTTTGGTGAAGTTTCTAAAAGATGTTGAAATCCAAATTTATGTTGTTGTGAAAAGATATAACTTGAAGAACTTCCTATTATAAAAAACAGAAGTAGCGCTTTCACTTGAATTGATTGTACCATTTGTAATTGATTTAAACCTTAAGACGTAAATATAAACCGAAAGGTTAAAAAAAGCGCTTTCAATTAAAACTTTATTTTTAATTTTCAGAAATTAATTCACATTTACAGAAAAGATCAATATGAAAAAAAGATTCATTCGTTTAAGTTTAGTTGTGTTCACTTTTGGAATCTCGAATTTATTTTATGCTCAAGAAAATAAAGAGATTGTAAACTGGTATAACGGAAAAGGTCCAGGAATGGAGACTGAAAAGGCATATAAAATGCTTAAGAAAAGAAAGTCTTCAACTGTTGTGGTTGCTGTTATTGACTCTGGTGTAGATATTGAACACAAAGATCTTCAAGGTAAAATTTGGGTCAATAAAGATGAAATCCCAAAAAACGGAATTGATGATGATAAGAATGGCTACATTGATGATGTAAATGGTTGGAGTTTTCTTGGGAATTCAAAAGGGGAAAATCTGAATGAAGCAAATCTAGAGAAAACGCGAATTTTAAGAGATTTGTCAAAGAAATTTGATGGTGTTGATCCAACAACTTTGGCTGGTTCTGAAAAAGAGAGCTACGATTTATACTTAAAAGTAAAAGAGGAAGTAGCTGCCGAATTAGAAAGCTACTCTTCTTATTTAGGTCAAATGGACATGATCGCAATGATGATGGAACAAGTCCCTACAATGGTTGGTACTGCAATGGGTAAAGCAGACTACACATTGAAAGATTTGCAAAAATGGAATCCAACGGATGAACAAAATCAGCAATTAAAGCAATTTGCGTTGGCAATGAAGACAGGAGAACTTACTCCAGAAGTTATTGCTGAACAAAAAACTCAAATTGAGCAAATGGTTAACTTTAATTTGAATGTTGAATTTGATGACCGTGCGCTAATTGGTGATAATCCTCATGATTTCTCAGATACAAAATATGGAAATCCTGATGTTGAAGGTCCAGATGCATTGCACGGAACTCACGTTGGTGGAATCATTGGAGCAATTAGAGGAAACAATCTTGGTGGTGACGGAGTTGCTGAAAATGTATTGCTAATGGCTGTAAGAGCCGTTCCTAATGGAGATGAATCGGATAAAGATATTGCACTTGCTGTGAGATATGCTGTTGATAATGGCGCTACTGTAATTAATATGTCTTTTGGAAAAGGATATTCACCACACCAAAAAGAAGTATATGAGGCATTTAAATATGCTGATTCAAAAGGTGTGTTGTTAGTGCATGCTGCTGGAAATGATAATGCAGACGTTGATAGCAATCCAAATTTCCCAACTTCAATGTATACCTTTCAAAAAGAAAAATTGGATTTATTCATAACAATTGGAGCGTCGACTCGATTTAGTAAGGAAAAATTAGCTGCGTCATTCTCTAATTACGGTCAAACGAAAGTAGATGTTTTTGCACCTGGATTTGAAATATACAACAGTGTTCCACAAAGTGAATATAAAAAATTGCAAGGAACATCAATGGCAGCGCCTATGGTTGCTGGAGTTGCTGCAATGCTTCAAAGCTATTTCCCAACATTATCGATGAATGAGATTAAAGATGTAATGCTTAAATCTGCTAAATCATATAAAGGCACTAAACAAATGAAACCAGGTTCTGAAGATCTAGTTGATTTTGGAACATTATCTACAACTGGAGCAGTAATCAATGTGAAAAACGCAGTTAAAATGTGTTTAGCGTTGGAGAAAACAAAAGCTGTAAAATAATCCGATTAAACCTTAACTTGAAGGCTATCCGTTTTGGGTAGCCTTTTTAATTTAAATGAGTATGAAAAAAATCAATTTTGTCATCGTCCTTTTGTTATTCAATTTTTCAAATCTGTTTGGGCAATCCGAGTTGGATAAATTCATCGACAATTGGCATTTATCGGCTTCCAATGCTAATTATGAAACCTATTTTGGTGCAATGGATGAATCGTTTATCTTTCTTGGAACAGCACCTGAAGAACGTTGGACAAAAGACCAATTTTCATCCTTTTCAAAACCCTATTTTGACAAAGGAAAAGCGTGGGATTTCAAAGCAAGTAATCGCCAATGGAACTATTCTAAAAATGGTAAAATGGCTTGGTTTGATGAAGATCTTTCTACTTGGATGCGCGGTTGCAGAGGAAGTGGAATCGTTGTCAAGAAAAAAGGGGAATGGAAACTTGTTTACTATAACCTAACAGTGCTCATCGAAAACGAAAAGATGAAAGAGTTCATTGAATTAAGAGATAAAAAAAAGTGATGAGTGATGAGTTATGAGTGTTTGTCACTCCTAATTCATCACTCCTTAATTCATCACTCTTTAAGAGTTTCCTTTCGCGTGATCTGCAAGAAATTGTTGCAAACCTAAATCTGTTAATGGATGCTTTGCTAATGCTTTAATTGCACTTAATGGTCCTGTCATAACATCAGATCCTATTTCGGCACAATTGATTATATGCATTGGGTGACGGATAGACGCTGCTAAAATTTGTGTATTAAAAGCATAATTATCATAAATCAATCTGATTTGAGCGATTAGATCTAAACCATTTGTAGAAATATCATCTAATCGTCCTAAAAATGGTGAAATATATGTCGCTCCAGCTTTTGCCGCTAGTAAGGCTTGCCCTGCAGAAAATACCAACGTACAATTTGTTTCAATTCCTTTTTCAGAGAAATATTTAATTGCTTTTATTCCTTCTGGTATCATTGGGATTTTTACAACAATATTTTTATGTAAAGAAGCTAAATGCTCACCTTCCAAAACCATTCCTGCATAATCTGTAGAAATCACTTCAGCACTCACAGGCCCATCAACAATATTGCAAATGGCAACATAATGATCTAAAATATTTTGCTTTCCAGTGATTCCTTCTTTTGCCATCAATGATGGGTTAGTAGTAACACCATCTAATATCCCAAGGTCATTTGCTTCTTGGATTTCTTTTAAATTCGCTGTATCAATGAAGAATTTCATAAACTTTTTTTTTGTAAAAATAAGAGAATGAAACGGTTTAGTAGAGGTTGAATGGGATAGAGTTTTAACGAATTATCCACAATTAATTCAAACTAAGGAATAATTTACTCGATTCTTTTTTTTAAGAATTAGAAAAAAAAAGAGGGGTAAGCTACTTATATCGCACCGCTACAACCTCTTACCTTTGCTACGTTCCCGTCCTGGAGGAGTCAGAGGGAGCTGGTCGTACAAGACTTACCCCAGCTGCAAAGGTAATGAGAATTCTGAATTTGATGAGTACTTTCAAAGAAAAATAAACTTTTAAGCATAAAAAAAACGACCCGGAATAGTGAATCGTTTTATCTATATTGTTAATGCTTTGACTTATAAGTGCATAAAATCCTTTTTTGCTAATAATTCGTCTTCAGATTCTCTGTAGTCCGGATCGTCAATACAACAATCAACTGGACAAACAGCAGCACATTGAGGTTCATCATGAAAGCCTACACATTCCGTACATTTGTCGTGAGCGATAAAATAAACGTCCATGTGCAAAGGCTCAAAACTTTTATCAGCAGCAATTTCTTCACCATTCAAAGTCGTTATCATTCCTTTCAACGTTGTTCCATCTGAATATTTCCATTCTGCACCGCCTTCATATATCGCATTGTTAGGACATTCTGGTTCGCATGCTCCACAATTTATACATTCGTCTGTTATTATAATTGCCATTATTTTTTCTTTTAAAGTGCAAATATAACAACGCTAAACGGATTCTTTTGTTCATTTTTTATAAAATTTCACTCTAAATCCAACTTTATCGAATGATTGAAAGTAATTTTGCAATGTGAAGAGAGAAGAATTAATTACAGGGTTTACACAATTAGGCAGACTAATGGTGTCAATTGGGAACGAAGAAAAATGGAATGGATTTACTTCAGGGGTGACAGAGGAGGAATATGATCAACTGATTTTACTCGTTAAAAAGCAATTTCATTTAAACGGTTGGTTTACAAATGAGAACGTCAATAACTCCTTGAAAGCATTAGGAAGCCAATTAACGGAAGACCAATTGTCAATGTGGTTAGAAAGATATTCATTCACTGCTCACTCAAAGAATGTTGCAATAATAATGGCGGGAAATATTCCTCTTGTTGGATTTCATGATTTCCTATGTGTCTTAATGTCTGGAAATACAGCTATTTGTAAATTGAGTTCTGATGACAAAACTTTATTACCTGCTTTAGGTTCCATTCTTATTCAATTCTTACCTGAATTAAAAGATAGAATCGTTTTCACAACTGGTAGAATTGCGCATATGGATGCTGTTATAGCAACAGGAAGTAATAATACGTTACTTTATTTCGAACAATATTTCGGGAAATACCCGCATATTTTCAGGAAAAATAAAACTTCTTTGGCTGTAATTTCAGGGAATGAAACAAGCGAAGATTTTGATGCACTTGGAAATGACATTTTTAATTATTTTGGTTTGGGCTGCAGAAATGTCTCGCATTTACTTTTTCCTAAGGATTTTAATTTGAACCGATTTTTTGAGGGAATAATTAACCATTCCGAAGTAGCAAACCACAATAAATATGCGAATAACTACGATTACAATAAAGCAATTTATTTAATGAATAATATACCAATGCTGGACAATAATTTTGTTCTTTTAATGGAATCTAAAGAATTATTTAGCCCGTTATCAATTATTCATTACCAATATTATTCAAACCAAGAAGAATTAGAAACCTATCTTGAATTGCAAAAAGAAAATCTTCAAGCAATTGTTGGAGCAAATTACATTCCTTTTGGTCAAGCGCAATGCCCTGGTTTGAATGATTATGCTGATGGAATTGATACAATGACTTTTTTGAATAATATATAATTACTTTCTAGACCTTAAAAGGGTATGTCTCAATCACTTCCGAACCAGCTTTAAGTTTAAGTGTGTATTTTCCTGAATTCCAATTTTTTACACCAATATTAAACGTGTAATCTGATGTTCCTTTAGGAATTTCAAATGCTTGATCTGATTTAAATTTCAATTTTCCATTTTCATCATATACTTCTTGGTGAATCCATTTGGAATCTGGAACATCAAAACTCACAAATCCTTTTAGTTGAATTGGCTTTTGATCTATAAATCCAAGATTGTTAACGGTTGTGGCCATGTCCATAGAATAATTGACTTCTTCTTGGCCTGTTAGTTTGCATAAAAAAGAACGAATTTCTCTCAAGCTTTTCGCTTCCATTGAAATGTTCGACACAGGCGAATTGTCACTGATTGCCCAAACAATATCTTGTTGAGAGGAAGGAAGTGTTTTGTTTTTTAAAAAGACAAATAGCGAGTCAAACTTTGGATTTTTATTTGCACCCATCGTAAAAAAACGACCTTCCGAAGGACATTGGTCAGAATGTTCACTGCAATACGCATTGACACTTTCAGTTTTGTTACTAGAAGGTGAAAGCGAAATCATTTGCTGTTCGACAGTAATTAATGTTTGCTCCCCTGAATCACTTGGATAAAAAAGTGTTCCTGGTGGAATTATCAATTGAAAAGGTCGAACAGTGTTGTTTTGTAATTGAAGTTTGACACTTTTTCCATTAAAGCTTCCTGTACTTGCAGAATTGCATTTGATATAACCTTTCTGAATGGCTTCATTCAAAGAGATTTTAATTTCATTGGTGCTTGAGGTAAAAGATACAATCAAGCCGATTCCACTAAATAGGAATACGAAAAAATGGAGAGACTTTTTCATGTTGGAGAGTTTGTCTTTATAAGTTGTCCTGTTTTAATCGGTTACAAATAGTTTGTAAACATTGATTTAACAATAGGTTAACATTGAGGACTGGTATAATATTGCTATGCAAGCAGTATAATTTAAAATTCAATCACTTCAATCAATGATTTCTACACAAAGTGAGATTTCATCCTAAACTATCCAATCTTTTAATAGGTTTGAATGAACCAACAAAAGGAATAGATGTATTTAAAAATGTCCGACATCTTAGCTAAATGTTTGACATATTAAAATACGAAACTGAACTAGTATTAATTTTTTAAACTTACTCTTATGATTGTTATTTTAAGTATTATCGCATTGGTTGCAGCTGTTTCATTTTACGATCATTTTGGATCAAGAAGCTGGCAACAAGTTACATCATCGGTTAGAAATAACGCTGTGTTCGAAAAACGAAACAAAGATTATGGTGCCTTTGTCATTCGAAGAGATTATGACAAAACTTTGATGATTATTATGATTTCTTTCGTTTTTAGTACAGGATTAATCTTCGCAGGATATTTAGGATTTAAAAATGACCCGAAACCTATTGCTTTCAATCCTCCAGTTGTGGTTGATATAGAACCAAAAGATGAAATCCTAACAAAAGATGAACCTGTTAAAGATGTGAAAGTTGAAAAGGTGATCGAAGAATCTCATGAAGCGACATTGGAATTCAAAATCCCTGAAGCAACGGATGAGGAGATCAAAGAAAAACTTCGGATTCAAGATGAATTAGAAAAGTCTAAAGCTGCAGCACTTGAGGCAGAGAAAAAAGGTAAAGGAACATTTATCCCCGTTACAGGCAATAAAAAAGATACAACTGACATTGAAAAACCGAAAGGTCCAGCAGATTGGGTAGATGTTGAAGCTGAATACCCAGGTGGTTTTCCTGCAATGATGAAATTTATTCAAGATAAATTTAGAGTTCCTGCTATTGCATATGATATCAATGCTTCAGGAAAGGTTTTCTTAAAGTTTGTGGTAGGAGAGGATGGAAGCATCAGTTCTATAAAGGTACAAAGAGGTATTCCTAATTGTCCAGAATGTGATAAAGAAGCAATTCGAGTATTGAAAATGATGCCTAATTGGAAGCCAGGTAAAATAAAAGGGAAAGCTGTTAGTTCATATTTCAATCTACCTATAAATATTGATTTACAATAACTTAAGACGTTTATAATAACGAATGCGTCACAGCAAATAAAACACTGTCAACTTTACCGTTAAATCGGTGAAGTTGACATAATAAAAAGAATCAGTTACATGTTAATAAAAACGTAACAAGTTTATCTTTTTCATTTGAAAGTTTTTTGTTATGTTTGGCGCTTAAATCGAAATCTAAAGAATAATAAAAATTTAAAATTATGAGCAAAAATCAAAAGACAGCAGGTGGTTTTTCATCTTTAATGGCATCAATTGCAATTGTAATTTCTCTTGTTATGGGTGTGTTAATTTACAAGTTTATTTTTGGTGACCCAGGAAACTTTGTTGACAATGACCCAGCAGCAGAACCGTTAGAAGGGAATCTATTAGGAGTTATTTACAAAGGAGGATTTATCGTTCCTATCCTTGTTGCAATCAATATTATCATTATTATCTTCTCAATTGAGCGTTTCATTACCTTAGCAAAAGCGAAAGGAAAAGGAAGTGTAGTAAATTTCGTTGCGAAAGTAAAAGGATTATTAGAAGCGAAAGAAATTTCTACTGCAATCGAAGAATGTGATGCACAAAGAGGTTCTTTAGCAAACGTTGTACGTGCAGGTTTAGAAAAATACAACCACGTTGTAGCTGATACATCAATGGATAAAGAGCAAAAAGTAGAATCTTTGAAAAAAGAATTAGAAGAAGCTACTTCATTGGAATTGCCAATGCTTTCTAAAAACTTAGTTGTTTTATCAACATGTGCATCTATTGCTACCTTGATTGGTTTGATCGGAACAGTACTTGGGATGATTCGTTCGTTTGCTGCAATGAGCCACGGTTCGCCCGACACTGCTGCACTTGCAACTGGTATCTCTGAAGCCTTGATCAACACGTTCTTAGGAATTGCTGGTTCTACTATCGCGATTATCATGTATAACTTCTTCTCAACTAAAATTGACTCTATGACATATAGTATCGATGAGGCTAGTTTTACAATCGTTCAAGATTTTACAGCATCAAATAAATAATTTAAGCTCAAATTAATAATTAAGCGAAATGCCTAAAATTAAAATACCTAAAAGTTCACCGTCGATAGACATGACTCCAATGGTTGACTTGGCTTTCTTGCTTGTTACTTTCTTTATGCTTTCTGCTTCATTTCGTTCTTCTGAACCTGTTGAAGTTGATGTACCAACTAGTATAAGTGATAAAATTATACCAGAGAATGTACTTTTAGTATCTATTGACAAAGGTGGACGTGTTTTCTTTAACATGTCTGATCCTGAAGCAAGAAGAGAATTGGTAACAAACATGATGACTAAATATAAAATTAATTTGACTCAAGAGCAAGTTGATAAATTTAGTTACATGACAACTTTTGGTTGTACGATGCAAGAATTACCACAATACCTTGACATGGAAGCGGAAAAAAGAAAAAGTGTCAACACAAAGGGTATTCCATTAGACTCTCTGAACAATCAATTGAAAGATTGGATTTTCTATGGAAATATTGCTGCTTTGAATACTGGAAAGACAAATTATGAAGAAGCTAAACTAAATGGTGAAGCTCCTGAAATGAATGACTTTAAACCTAAATTTATTTTACGTGTGGATGGCAAAGCAGTCTATGTTCATGCTCAGAATGTAATTAATGTATTCAGAGATTTGGAATTGAACAACTTGAATTTTGTTACCTCAATGGAAATGGCTCCATTATAAAAAATTGAATTATGGCAGAAATGGGCGAAGGTGGCGGCGGAGGCGGTCACGACAAAGGTAAAAAAAGAGCGAAAAAAAGTTCAACGAGAGTAGATATGACACCAATGGTGGATTTGGCATTCTTATTGCTTACGTTTTTTGTCCTTACTTCAACGTTTAGCAAACCGAAAGTAATGAGCATGGTGTATCCTGCAAAACCGGATCCAAATGATAAAACAGAGGCACCAAAAATTAATAATGCGATTACGTTTTTAGTTACAGAAGATAAACTTTTTTATTACACTGGTCAATATTATTCAGTACCAACAGGAGACAAGCCAGCAACAGTTTTAGAAGAGACTAACTTCGGACCAAAAGGCGTAAGAAAATTATTAGCTGATTTAAATAAGTCGGTGCTAAGAGGGAAAGAAGGATTGGATAAGCAACTGGAAAATAAAGAAATACAAGACAGTACTTATTTAAGAAAGTTAATTGATTTAAAGAAGGACAGAGAAGCTTTGAAGGTCTTGATCAAAACCGATGACAAAGCAACTTGTAAGAACTTTATTGACTTGGTTGACGAACTAAAAATTGCTGAAATTGGTGTGATTGCACCAGTTGATATTTTGGCAAGCGAATTGGAGTTGTTGAAATCTAAAATTAAGTAACATGCTAGTAATTATCAGTATTATCGCAATTGTTGCAACCGTTACGTTGTATGATTATTTCGCAGCGGGAAAATGGCAACAAGTAACTTCTGTTTCAAGAAACAGTTTAGTTTTTGAAAATCGTAATCAAGAATATGGTGCGTATGCATTAAGAAAAGCTTACGATAGAAATTTGATGTGGATTATGTTTGGACTATTCATGACAATTGCTATTGCATATGGTTCTTATATGATTTATAAAAGTATTCCTGAAGCAGTAATTCCACCACCACCTGTTGATACATCGCAATTTGTGGTTCCTGCTCCACCAGAGGAGGATGTTCCACCACCACCAAAGGAAGAATTACCACCGCCAATGGAAAAAACAGTTGCCTTTATTGCGCCAGTTGTTGTGGATATTGAGGTAGATGAGGAAGTTGTGATTGTAGATCCAGACGTAAAAGTAAGTACTGTTACAAATAACGTTGAAGAAGAAAACTGGTCTCCACCTGTTGTTGGCGAAGTAAAAGTTACTGAAACAAAAGCACCTGAAGTTTATACGTTCGTTGATGAAGAAGCAGAATTTGCAGGTGGTTTCCCAGCAATGATGGCTTATATTCAAAAACATATTGTTTATCCAGAAGTTGCGAAAGAAGCGAATATTCAAGGTAAATGTTATTTAAAATTTGCTGTATCAAGTGATGGTTCTATTAGTAGCGTGCAAGTTGTACGTGGAATTCCAGGATGCCCTGAATGTGATAAAGCAGCGATGAAAGTTGTGAAATCAATGCCAAATTGGAAGGCGGGTAAGATTAATGGTAAAAGCGTTTCTTCTTGGTTCCAAATGCCGATTAACTTTACACTAGAATAAAATAATTAAATTCACTAATCCCCGATTGATAGTTTCTTTCGGGGATTTTTTTTATATGTATACAATGGGATTAAATTACGTCACAATGTTTTTAACAGGATTTATCATTGTGGTAAGTTTTGTTATGGCCTACTTTTTAGCTTTTACTGACTTAATGCTGGAAGATTTGTCCGGCAATAAAAGAACAGCATTTATTTTCGTTTTATTGGCTTATGGCTTGTACCGTTGCTACCGACTCTATTTAATGATTAAAAAAAAACAATAATCCTTTTACGATGAAAAAGCATTTCTATTTTTTAATGAGTTTATTAACGTTGGCGTGTCTTTCAGCTTGTTCTGGATCCACAAGTACTGATACACATAGCGCTGGTGAAACAGTTATCTATGTGGAAGAATCGTTCAAACCGTTATTCGAAACCAGTATTGATACGTTTGAAAGTCTATATGCAAAAGCTGATATCACGGCAAAATATAATTCGGAAAGTAATGTAATTGATATGTTTTTCAAGAACAAAACAAAAACGATTTGTATTTCACGAGATTTCACAAAAGAAGAAAAAGCACAATTAAAGAAAAATCAAGTAGAAGTAAGGAGTGATAAAATTGCAGGTGATGCTATTGCTCTAATTGTGAATCCAGAAAATCCGGATACGTTAATGACGGTTGAACAATTAAAAAGAATTATTTTAGGAAAAGATACCGTTTGGAATAGTTTAAAAACGAAAATCAACGTTGTTTTTGATCAAGAGAATTCTGCTAATTTTCATTATTTAAAAGAATTATGTGCTATTGGAAATCTTCCAATTAATGTTTTTGCAGTTAAATCAAATGAAGAAGTAATTAATTATGTAAAAACACATAAAAGTGCTTTAGGAGTGATTGGCGTGAATTGGGTGAGTGATAGAGATGATTTTGATGTATTAGATTTTTTAAATGGAATCAAAGTATTAGCTGTCGCAAAAACGGAAAAGGACAAATATTTCAAACCATATCAAGGATTTATTTATACAAAAGAATATGTACTTACAAGAGATGTTTGGATGATCAACAAAGCAAAAAAATCAGGGCTAAATACTGGTTTAGTGTTGTTTATGATTGGCGAAAGTGGACAGTTGTTAATTCAAAAATGTGGATTAGTCCCAGCTAACTCTCCCGTGCGGTTAATTCAAATGTCGACGGAAGAATAATATTCTAATTAACATTTCATTTTTTAAAGATGAAACTTTACTTTTGGCAAGACAATTGCTACCACACAAAAAAGAAAACAAAATAAGGATTATGAACACGTATAAATTTATTGCAATTGCGTTATTAATAGGTAACGTATCTTTTGGACAGACATTGAAAGATGCAGTTCAAAAAACAGAAAACGAACGTTTTTCAGAAGCAGCATCAGATTTCAAAAAATTGATTGCTTTAGAACCAGCTAATGGGTGTAATTATTTCTATTACGGTGAAAATTTCTATGAACGTGGTGAATTAGACTCTGCGATTATGATGTGGAATAAAGCAGTTGTAGTTGATGCTTTAACGGCATTGTCATATGTTGGGCAAGGTAAAGCACTTTGGATGAAAGGAGATCAAGTAGGAGGAAAGGCTCAATTTACAAAAGCCTTGACAATGACAAAAAATAAGAATCCAGAAATTATGCGCGCTATTGCTGAAACATATATTGTAGCGCCAAATAAAAGTCTTGATGAAGCAATTATTCTTTTGGAATCTGCAATCAAATTGGATGCAAGAAACGAAGATGCACATTTGTTAATGGGTGATGCATTGTTAGAAAAAACTCCGACAAACGGAAGTCCAGCAATTAAAAGCTACAACAAAGTATTGGAAATCAATCCAAAATCACCTCGAGGAATTGTTCGTACAGCAATTTTATATCAAAGAGCTCAAAATTATGAGCTTGCAAACGAGAAATACAAAGAAGCACAAACAATTGATCCAACGTATGCACCTGCTTATCGTTTGAATGCAGAGTTAAATATGTTTTTTGGACAATCGACTAAAGCCATTGAAAATTGGAAAAAATATTTGGCGTTAAACAATAGCACTGAATCTCGTTATAGATATGCTACAGCAATGTTTAATGGAAAACAATTTTGTGAAGTGATTCCAGAAATTGAGGAATTGCAAAAAGATGGGTTCAATAATTTTTACATGGAACGAATGTTGACTTTCTCTTATACTGATTGTTCTACAGATCCTGAAAGCGCTAAAAAAGGATTGGCTGCAAGTGACCGTTTCTTTGGAATTGCTCCAAAAGATAAAGTTCTTCCAGTAGATTACAAATACAAAGGTTTACTTCTTTCTAAAGCTGGAAATGATTCATTGGCTATCATTGAATTAGAAAAAGCTTCAAGTTTAGATCCTGAGGCAGCAAAAGAATTGGCTAGTGACATTGGTCGTATGTATATGAAAATGAAGAAATACGATAAGGTAATTGCAATTTATACTTTTAAAATGAGTGTGTCAAAATTAACACCTGAAGAACATTTTAACATGGGTAGAGCTTACTATTTTGGGCCTAAAAACTTTGTTTTAGCAGATAGTTCATTTGCTCGAGTAATTGCTATTTCTCCAACTTATACTCCTGCTTACCTTTGGAGAGGAAGAGCAAGCTACCAGCAAGATTTAAAAAACGAAAAATGGTTAGCAAAACCATATTATGAAAAAGTGTTAGAGCTTGTTAAAGCAGAAGAAAGAGCTGTTGGACCAAATAAAAATATGGTTATGGAATCAGCTAAATACATGGGTGATTATTATGTTAGTTCAACAGCAAAAGATTTAGCTAAAGCAAAAGAAGCTTGGACAATCGTTAGAGATTTAGATCCAGCAGACAAACAAGCTAAAGCATTCTTTGATGAACACAAATAAGTAAAAATATAAATATCAAATAAAAAAGCCGCTCTCGACAATTTCGAGAGCGGCTTTTTTATTTGATTGAATTCAAACTCCCACCTCGACTATCGCTCGGTGTCCGTTCGAGATAAATTCGATATATTCGTTTTAAACTTTATTCCAATCTATGAGTTCTCAGTTATAAACTATCAACTCATCATTCTGCACTCATCACTAAATTACATCTATTAGTTTTCAGTTATAAACTTTCAACTTTCTTTTACCAAATTCGTGCAACCTTCACTACACAATTTCTCATTACATCTCCTTCTTTTACAGAAAAAGCTTCAAAGAATTCTGGGCAATTCATAAGTGGACCGTTTACACGATACATACCTGGAGAATGCGAATCATTAGCAATTCTATTCTTCATTTCTTCATCTGTGTAATTGATTTTCCATAATTGTGCATAAGAAATAAAGAAACGTTGAGCAGGAGTAAAGCCTTCTCTCAATTTTCCAGATTTAAATTCTTCCGTTCTCGAATAGGCATAATATGCCATTGTTAAACCTCCCAAGTCTGCAATATTTTCACCCATTGTTAATTCAGGATTGACGCAATGTCCTTCAATAGGACAAAAACTTGAAAACGTTTGTCCTAAAATCCCTGTTTTCTTTTCAAAAGCTGCTTTGTCTTCTTCTGTCCACCAATTTTTGAATGTTCCATCAGCAGCGAATTTAGAACCTGAATCATCAAATCCATGCGTGAATTCATGACCAATCACCATTCCGATACGTCCATAATTCACTGCATCTTCAGAATTCACATTGAAAAATGGTGCTTGCATAATGCCTGCTGGGAAGGCAATTTCATTCAATAATGGATGGTAATATGCGTTAACCATGTGAGCTGGCATTCCCCATTTTTGCTTATCAACTGGAGTATTTAATTCTTGTAAATTTTTAATATGTGAAAATTGGCTTTCGAGCTTTAAATTTTCAATATATGAATCAGCTTTAAAATTTAATTTTGAATAATCTTCCCATTTACTCGGGTAACCAAGTTTTCTTCCGATTGAACTTAATTTGTTTAATGCTTCTTTCTTTGTCTCAGAAGACATCCAATCTAAATTCGAAATCCGATCCTTAAATACAATTAAAAGATTGTCAACCATTGTGTTAACGCGTTCTTGTGCTTCAATAGAATAATATTTTTCAACAAAAGCTTTCCCTAGCAATTCACCAAAATCTTTATTCGTGATTTCATCAATTGCGCGATCAGTTATTGGTTTCATTTCACTTTTGCCACTCAATGCTTTGCTGTAAAAGGAAAAATTCTCATTGACAAATCTATCACCAAGACTTTTTGCATAATTATGAATCGTTTTCCAAAGCAAGTAGTTTTTCCAATCTTCCATTGCTTCTTGCTCAAGTAGTGTATTTGCTTGGATTAAATAACTAGGTTGCGAAACAATGATTGAATCAAACGATCTACAGCCGATTTTATTCAAATAGGCTTCGAAATCAATTTTCCCGAATAAATTCTGAGCGTCTTCTCTTGAATACTTATTGTACGTTTTTTCTGGAATACGCAATTCAGCAGGTGCCATCATTACACTCGCTAATTTCGTTTCAAATTGAACAACAGATGTTGCCATTGAATTTGATTCTGCTAATGGATATTCCAATAAAACAAAAATATTGGAAATGTGTTTCTCGTATTGGGCAAGTAATTCTTTTTTATTTTCAGAAGTATAGTAATCTTTATTAGGCAAGCCTAATCCACCTTGACCTACGTATGAAATGTTATAATCTACATTTTTTAAATCTTGTCCAACGCCAAAATTAAAAAGGCTGTTAATCCCAGCTGTATGTTGTTCTGCAATAATTGAAATAATATCTGCCTTGGATTTGAGATTGATAATTTTGTTTAAATCTTCTTGAATAGGTGCAATACCTAATTTATTTCGTGTTTCAATATCGATAAATGAAGCGTAATAATTTCCAAGAATATATGCTTCTTCTCCTTGTTTTGAAGAAGTGTTTTTGAATTTTTCAAGAATCTCTGTTAATTTGATTTTATTATTTAATTCCAATTCATTAAAACTTCCCCAACGCGATTCAGAAGGTGGCACAGGATTATTTGCTACCCATGTGCCATTTGAAAAAAGAAAGAAATCTTCTTGAGGTTTTATATTTTCATCTATATAACCCACGTCGATAGTATTTAATGCCGTGTTAACTTTTTCAATATTTTTTACTTCAGTTAAATTATTGTTTTCTATAGACTTACAACTTGTTGTTAAAGTTATTATAGAGATAAATAGAAAGATAGTTTCGTTTTTCATAGTATTATAAAGGAGTGTTTAACATTTCAACATGGGGAATATCGTCTTCTAAATATTCTTTACCAGTGCTAGAGAAGCCATGTTTGTTATAATATTGTTCCAAATGTTTTTGTGCTGAAATTCGAACAGGAACTTTACCAAATTCATCCATTGCAAAAGCCATGCATTTAACCATTAATTCGTGTCCGATTCCTTTGCCGCGACTAGCTTCGTCAATAACAACTCTTCCAATTGAAACTTCCGAGTATGAAAGTCCAGGAGGTAGTATTCTTGCAGTCGAAATAACTTTTCCAAAACCATCTCTACAAATTAAATGGTAACATTTTTTATCCTTACCGTCCAAATCAAGGTAAGAACAGTTTTGCTCTACAACAAAAGCTTTTAAACGTAAAGCTATAATGTCATGAAACTCATTTGTTGTTAATTCTGGATAATATTTTACTTGCCAATCTAAATGCATTTTCTTTGAATTTGTGATTTATAATTTGTTATTCGGGATTATGATTCCCAAAAATATCTATGTGTTCTATGTGTCTATGTGTTTCCAATTAAATGACGCGCATTAAGTTTGAATAACCCCAACGTTATAAGGCTTTTCAGCTTTTTTATGGTTTGCCATTTGAATTCCCAATGATAAAACTTTTCGTGTGTGCGCAGGATCAATAATAGCATCTACCCACAAACGACTTGCTGCATATAATGGTGAAATCTGTTCGTCGTATCTATTTTTTATCGTTTCGGAAAGTTCCTTTTCTCTTTCAGGAGTAATTTCTTCTCCTTTAGATTTTAATGAGGCAACTTCAATTTGCATTAAAACTTTGGATGCTGAAGCTCCAGACATAACAGCAATCTCCGCTGTTGGCCATGCAACAATTAGTCGAGGGTCATACGCTTTCCCGCACATTGCATAGTTTCCAGCTCCATAGCTATTTCCAACAACAACAGTGAATTTCGGTACAACAGAATTGGCCATCGCATTTACCATTTTAGCACCATCCTTAATGATTCCGCCATGCTCACTTTTCGAACCAACCATGAAACCTGTTACATCTTGAAAGAAAACTAAAGGAATATTTTTTTGATTGCAATTCATTATGAAACGTGCTGCTTTGTCAGCGGAATCAGAATAAATGACACCACCAAATTGTGTCTCTCCTTTGGCGTTTTTAATAATTTCACGCTGATTTGCAACAATTCCAACACTCCAACCATCGATTCGAGCATACGTGCAAATTATTGATTTACCATAATCAGCTTTGTATTCTGTTAATTCGGAATCATCCACAATTGTGCGAAGCAATTCCTTTGTATCATAAGGCTTGTTTCTTTCTGAAGACATTATTCCATAGACATTCTTTAATGGAACTTTTGGCACTAAACTTTCAATTCTATCAAAACCTGCATTTTCAGGTTGACCAATTTGTCCAATCATTTTGCGGATTGTCGCTAAGCATTCTTGGTCATTTGCAGATTTATAGTCGCAAACGCCTGAAATTTCAGTATGCGTTGTAGCTCCACCTAATGTCTCATTGTCAATATTTTCGCCAATTGCCGCCTTCACTAAATATGATCCAGCAAGAAAAATTGTTCCAGTCTTATCTACTATTAGAGATTCATCAGACATGATTGGAAGGTAAGCACCACCAGCTACACAACTTCCCATAACCGCAGCAATTTGTACAATTCCCATTGAACTCATTACAGCATTATTTCTAAAAATACGTCCGAAATGTTCTTTGTCCGCGAAAATTTCATCTTGCATTGGAAGGTAAACACCTGCAGAATCTACCAAATAGATAATTGGTAAACGATTTTCCATCGCAATTTCTTGAGCACGTAAATTCTTTTTTCCTGAAATTGGAAACCAAGCTCCAGCTTTGACTGTTGCGTCATTTGCAACAACAATACATTGCTTTCCAGAAACAAAACCGATCACAATTACAACTCCAGCAGATGGACATCCTCCATGTTCTTTATACATACCATATCCGGCAAAAGCGCCCATTTCAAAACGCTCAGTATCTGGGTCAAGTAATAAGTCAATACGCTCACGTGCAGTTAACTTTCCGCTTTCATGCAATTTTTCAACTCTCTTTTTTCCACCACCTTCAGCAATGATTGATAATTCACGTTCAATTGCACTTATTTTAAGGCGCATTTGATCGTCGTTTATATTAAATTCTAATTCTTTTTTAGAAATCGCCATTCTTCACTTTTTTTTAGCTCACCAAATATAATAAACAGTAGGCTGTGATTCATCATGAAACAGCTAGAAAAACAGAATATTAGTAAAATATATGGCTATAAACATTATTCAACACTGAGTTGTTTGAAATTACCTGATTAATTGATGAATCTAAATGTTAATTTTGGCACATGCAAGATTCGTTTAAACACAAAGGAATGCGAAGGCAATTAATTGCCCAACTAAGACAAGACAGTAGAATTACGAATGAAGCAATTTTTGAGGCATTTGATAAAATACCACGACATTTTTTCTTGGATTTGGCTTTTGTAGAACAGGCTTACACGAATATGGCATTTCAGATTGGAGCTGGACAAACTATTTCACATCCTATAACAGTTGCTTTTCAAACACAATTATTGGATGTTCAAAGAGGAGATAAAATTTTAGAAATTGGCACTGGTTCTGGTTTTCAAACCTGTATTTTATGTCAGATGGGAGCTAAAGTCTTCTCAATTGAAAGACAAAGGGAATTGCACCTAAAAGCAAAAAAAATAATTCACGATTTAAATTTTACTCCTCGCTTATCTTTTGGGGACGGTTATTTAGGATTGCCTTTAATTGCTCCGTTTGATAAAATCATCGTTACGTGTGGAGCACCTGACATTCCTCAAACATTGAAAGATCAGCTCAAAATAGGAGGGGTGATGATCATTCCAATTGGTGAAGGAAGCGAGCAAATTATGAAGCGAATAGTGAAAGTTTCTGAAACTGAATTTCAAGAAGAAGAATTAGGGACGTTTAAATTTGTTCCTATGCTTGAGAGAAAAGTGAAATAAATCACTTCCCAAAATTATATTATTCTCATTTTGAATAGTTGAAAGTTCGTGAAAATGTAATACTTAATTATCGCCACAGATTCACAGATTTGACTTCCTCACAAACAAGCGTTTTTAATAAAATTGAATTATTCAAAAGTTTTAACTGTGACAAATTTTAATTATCGCCACAGATTCACAGATTTGACTTCTTCACAAACAAGTGGTTTTAATAAAATTGAATAATGCAAAAGTATTATCTCTCACAAATTTTAATTATCGCCACAGATTCACAGATTTGACTTCCTCACAAACAAGTGGTTTTAATAAAATTGAATAATGCAAAAGTATTATCTGTGACAAATTTTAATTACCGCCACAGATTCACAGATTATATTTCTTCGTTTAATAAAACAGTAATAAAAGGGGTATGAAAATCAGTGCATCTGTGGCAACTTTTTTCAACACTTGATAAATCAACTTATTTGTTTAGGTGGGCAAAAAAGAAAGGGATTAATTTCTTAACCCCTTTCTTAATTTATTTTTTCACTGAATTCCGAATCATAAATCCTGAATCCTGAATTCCAAATCATTTAATGCCCCATTGCTGCCATATATCTTTCTGCATCTAGCGCTGCCATACAACCTGTTCCTGCTGCTGTTATTGCTTGACGATACGTTTTGTCCGCAGCATCTCCAGCTACAAAAACACCTGCTACATTCGTTTTTGACGTGCCTGGTTGTGCATATTTAATATATCCAGTTTCATCTAAATCGATAAATCCTTTAAAGATATCTGTGTTCGGTTGATGTCCAATAGCTACAAAAAATCCAGTACAAGGAATTGTTCTTTCTTCTCCAGTTTTGCTGTTTTTCACATGAGTGCCTGTAACAACATTTCCATCACCCAAAACTTCAACTGTATCAGTATTGAATAGTATTTCAATGTTTGGAGTATTTTTTACACGATCAGTCATGATCTTCGATGCTCTGAATTCATCACGACGCACAAGCATTGTTACTTTAGTACAAAGTTTAGATAAATAATGTGCTTCTTCGCAAGCAGAATCACCTGCACCAACGATAACCGTTTCTTGTCCTCTGTAAAAGAACCCATCACAAACCGCACAAGCTGAAACTCCACCACCTAATTGCAGGTATTTTTGTTCACTTTCTAATCCAAGGTATTTAGCAGATGCACCCGTTGAAATAATGACTGTAGTTGCATGTATTTCTTTGTTTTCTTCCGTCCAACATTTATGAATTGGTCCAGTAAAGTCGACCTTTGTAATGAATCCATATCGTACATCTGTTTCAAATCGTTTAGCTTGCGCTTCCAATTGAACCATCATTTCTGGACCTGAAATTCCGTCAGGATAACCAGGGAAATTTTCTACTTCGTTTGTTGTTGTTAATTGTCCTCCAGGTTGCATTCCTTGATAAAGAACTGGTTTCATATCCGCTCTAGCAGCATAAATAGCAGCTGTGAATCCCGCAGGACCTGAACCAATAATCAAACAATTCACTTTTTCTATTTCGCTCATTTGAATTTTATATTAAGTTGAAAAATTTCGAATTACAAAAATAACGAATAACTAGAAACACAGTATTAGAATAGTAACAAAAAATCAACTAATCGTTCTAAGAATTGGAATGCTGAAAATGTGGGTAGTTCTTTTAAGGATAGGTAGTTATAACTTGCTTAAATTAATCAATCCAAAACATTTTGAAATTCGAATTAAAGGAGCTACTTTTGTACCCCATTTTCCGGACACAAAGAATGATAGATACTGAATTGTACGAAGCAAAAGAATTATACCCATTTCAAGCAAAAACTGTTCATTCTATTATAGAAGAGCTTGAAAAAAACGGTAAAAAATTCAATTTACTATTTCAATTGCCTACAGGAGGCGGAAAAACAGTTATTTTCTCAGAAATAGCTAGAAAATTCATTGAAAAGACGAATGAAAAAGTCTTAATTCTAACCCATCGAATAGAATTGTCCGTTCAAACTTCTAAACAGTTGTTTGCCATTGGAGTAAATAACATGGTCATTAATAGTGATGTCAAGAAGATTGATAATCAAGATGAATTTCCGTGTTTCATTGCCATGGTGGAAACGCTCAATAATCGTTTGAATGAAGATGAGAATTTCATAAAAGATGTAGGATTGGTAATCGTGGATGAAGCACATTACAATAGTTTCAGAAAGATCTTCCAGTTTTACGAAGGCGGAAATATTCTGGGCGTTACAGCAACACCTTTAAGTAGTAATAAAGCATTGCCATTAAACGATAATTACAATAAATTAATTGTTGGAGAAAGTATTTCTTCTTTAATTGAAGGCGGATATTTATCTAATGCTGAGTCATATACGTACGATGTTAATTTGCATGGATTGAAAATTGGATCCAACGGAGATTTTACTGTTAATAGTTCAGATCAGGTTTATGGAAATTTTTTCATGCAAGAGAAATTGCTTTTCGCTTATGAAGAAGTTGCTGTAGGAAACAAAACGTTGATTTTTAATTCCGGGATTGATACTTCTTTAAGAGTTGAAGAGACCTTCAAGAAACGTGGCTATCCGATTCGACATTTAGATTCAACATACAGTGATAAGGATAGAAAGGATATCTTGAAATGGTTCAAAGAAACACCTGATGCAATTTTATCTTCAGTTGGAATTCTAACCACAGGTTTTGATGAGCCAACTGTTCAAACTATTATTTTGAACCGTGCAACGCGATCATTGACTTTGTACCACCAAATGATTGGAAGGGGCTCACGTAAATTACCAAACAAAAGTGAATTCAAATTAATTGATCTTGGCAACAATGTTCGTCGTTTCGGATTGTGGCAAGATTATTTGAACTGGCAAGATGCGTTCCGTTTCCCAGATCGCTTTTTGGAATCTCGTTTGTCAGAAAATGATGATTTAGAATTTGAAGTGGAGTATGAGTTCCCAAGAGGAATGAGTGATATCATGAAAACTGATTTATTGGAGAAATTCAATATCAAAGATGTTTATTATGAATGCGTTGATGCAGGAAAAAAAGGAAAGGAAGCTGTTGATTTATCAATGGAGAACCATTTTGAGGTGATTGTAGAGGCTTCAACAGATTTTTACCATGCTTTGGAATTAATGACTGTGATTCAGGAACACGTTGAGCATAGATTGAAGCATTACACTAAATGCATTTCTAAAAGCACACCTAATTATTTGAAATATTTGATTGAGACTTATAATAGACAGTTGCGTCAGAAATTGCGCAATGTTTTAGATGATGAATAATTTTAATAAGTTAAACTGATTTCAACTGTATCAAAAGCGGTTGTATAGGCACTTTTTAATCCTTGATTACCTGTGCCTAGAACCCAGTAATAATAGGAATAATCTGTATTTCCATCGTTAATGCAGTAGATAGAAGTATTTACTGGGCCATTTAATAGTTGCTCTGCATCACTGCAACATTCTGCGCATCCTTCTTTACCTGCTTGCTTTATGTATTTTAATTGATCACCAGGCATTGGGCTTGAATTGAAGAATACGAGTTTCACCCATGCTTTCGCTTTGGTTGAATAGTTCCTGATATTATCTTCTTTTGTTGTTAAATCTGAAAAATAGACTGTTTCGATAATTTCAAAATAATTTGTTTTGTTAATAGTAATAATATACTTCTCCATTCTGTCACGGGGAAACGTAAAAGAATAGGCACCATCAGTTCCAATTGTAGTTGTACTTATTAATTGTTGTTGGGTTGTAGCTACTGGAACTTGATACAATTTAATTTCGGCTCCATTAAGATTTTGATTGAACGTTAAATCAGTGATGGTTCCTTTTAAGACAAAATCCGCTTGACCTTTTTTGCAAGAAATGGCCAATAGAATAAGAAATATAATAGGTAAGAATCTCATCAGTAATTTTATTAAAGTTAAGTTAACCTTTTCATTCCAACAATTATTTGTTGAAAACAATTATTAACATTTTTTAGGTTTTTAAAGTATTAGCTATATCTTGGCCCAAACTATTATTAATTTAAACCTATTTATTATGAGTGAAACATTAGACAATGTTGCTGGTCAAGAAGGAAAAAGACCAACGTTTTTAACAGTATTATGTGTATTGAGTTTTATTGGTTCAGGTTGGGGAATTATCTCTGCTTTAGCAATGAAAGATCCAGGTCTAGCTGAATATGCTGGTTATTACTACTGGGTAATGTTATTATTAAACCTTGGTACATTGTATGGTGCTTTCTCAATGTGGAAAATGCAAAAAATGGGATTGTACATTTGGACTGCAGCTGAAGTAATTGGTGTAGTTTTAATGTGGGTTGTTGTTAAAGGTTATTTAGCTTCAATGATGACTCCACTTGCTGAAATCGAAGGTTTAGAAGGTTTGGATACTGGAGCTTTAGCTGCAGGTGGAAATGCTTTAGTTGAAGGAGTAATGAATACTGCTTTAATTATCGGGTCTATTTTCCCAGCTGTTTTCGTCCTTTTATATTGGTTAAATGCTAAGCATTTAAAATAATTCATTATTAATTTATTAAAGAGCCCTTAATTTAATGAGGGCTCTTTTTTTTTAACAAATTTAATTTATGTATTCTTTAAATAATTTTAACAGTGCATTTTTAGGTGCATTTTTGATAGTAATCGTAATTGCCATAGCTATATCTGTTCTGATTGCAGTTTTTTATCTTTTAAATCTTCAGAATTTATTAAAAGAAATAGAACCAAAAAACAGGTTGGTAGAACCTGGTAATGTTTGGTTGATGTTTATTCCTTTATTTAATATCATTTATCCTTTTATTTTGTACCCTAAAATTTGTGACTCAGTAAAAAATGAATACTCAAGCAGAGGAATAAAGGAGGCAGGTGATTTTGGGAGAGGAATAGGAATAGCGATGCCAATATTATCACTTTGTGGTATTATTCCTATATTAGGTTCATTAGCTGGACTTGCAAACCTAGTGTTGTTTATTCTTTTTTGGGTGAAAATGGCAGGTTATAAAACCAAATTAAAATCTAGTCCAAAAGGCGGATTGGGTATGAGCTCAAACGCAGAAATATTAGACTAATTAACTTTACAACTCATTAAATAAACCTCTTTCGGGAGGTTTATTTAATTTATTTTATACTTATGGAAACATTAGACAAAGATTTTTCAAATTCTGATTTAGTAATTTCTACTCAATCAAAAAACTTTTTAAAATATGCTGCAAAATGGGCTAGTTTTTTAGCTATTGTAGGATTTGTATCACTTGGACTTTTAGTCTTAGGTGGTTTAATAATGCTTTTTATAGGCTCACAGTTTTCTGGAGTTTTGGGAGGAGCACCTATCGCAGTGTTTTCTCTGATTTACATTGGAATAGCTGCACTTTATTTTTTCCCGATTTATTACTTATTCCAATTTGGACAAAAAATTAAAAAAGCTGTTAGGTCGACTAATCAAAATGATTTAGAAGCAGGTTTTGAAAATTTAAAGTCTTGCTTTAAGTTCCTTGGAATTTTTACAATAGTTATTCTTTCATTATATATTTTAATGTTTTTGGTAGCAATTGTCGCTGGATCAGCTTTTAGATAATATCACTTATCTTATTTAATAAAAGGTCTAGATTTTCTAGGCCTTTTTTGTGTATTAAACTTTTCTTATTTCTATCTTATTCAAACTATTTCCCTTAATTTTAACCTTCAAAAATTATTTTCTCAAAACAGACTAAATGACAAACAACGATATTCTTAAAAAACTACGTGTAGCACTGCATTTGCGCAATGATGAAATCATTGAAATATTAAATTTAGTGGATTTTAAAGTTACGCAAAGTGAACTTGGAGCTTTGTTTAGAAAAGAAGATCATCCAAATTACAGGGAATGTGGGGATCAATTGTTGCGTAATTTTCTGAATGGTTTAATCATTCACATGCGCGGACCAATGGAAGGGAAAGAGGATCAAAATAATCAATAAGTACAATATAAAAAGTTATGTCAGACGATAAAAAAGTCATATTTTCTATGGTTGGAGTTTCAAAAACTACTCCTCAAGGAAAATTAATCATCAAAAATATTTACCTCTCTTTTTTCTATGGAGCGAAGATTGGAATTATTGGAGCAAATGGTTCTGGTAAATCAACCGTAATGAAAATCATCGCTGGATTAGATAAGGCGTATCAAGGTGATGTAGTATTTTCTTCTGGTTATTCTGTTGGGTATCTTTCTCAAGAGCCAGATTTGGATTTAACGAAAACAGTAAAAGAAGTAGTTCTTGAAGGAGCTCAAGAAACTGTCGATGTTTTAAAGGAGTACGAAGAAATCAATAATTCATTCATGGATGAAGAGATTTTGAACGATGCGGATAAAATGGACAAGCTAATTGCTCGTCAAAGTGCAGTTCAAGATAGAATTGATGCATTAGACGCTTGGGAATTAGATTCAAAATTGGATAGAGCAATGGATGCTTTGCGCTGTCCACCAGACGATCAATTGATTTCAACTTTATCTGGAGGAGAAAAACGCCGAGTTGCTTTATGCCGTTTATTGCTTCAAAATCCTGATATTTTATTATTAGATGAGCCTACCAATCACTTGGATGCTGAATCAATTGAATGGTTGGAGCAACATTTACAACAATATCAAGGAACGGTCATTGCCGTAACGCACGATAGGTATTTCTTAGATAATGTGGCAGGATGGATTCTTGAATTGGATAGAGGAGAAGGGATTCCATGGAAAGGAAATTATACTTCCTGGTTGGAACAAAAAGGAAATCGCTTAAAAGAAGAAGAGAAGACGGAATCTAAACGTCAGAAAATGTTAGCCCGAGAATTAGAATGGGTGCGTTTAAATCCAAAAGGTAGACACGCTAAGAACAAGGCTCGTATTGCGAATTATGACAAAATGTTGGCTGAAGATAGCCGTGATAAAGAAGATTTATTGGAAATGCCAATTCCGAACGGACCTCGTTTAGGGAATAACGTAATTGACGCAGTTCACGTTGCAAAATCGTTTGGAGATAAATTGTTATACGACGATTTAAACTTCAAATTACCACCTGCAGGAATCGTTGGGATTATCGGGCCGAATGGTGCTGGTAAAACGACGATTTTCAAAATGATTATGGATGAATTGAATCCTGATTCAGGTGAATTCTCTGTTGGTGAAACGGTGAAAATTGGATATGTTGACCAAACTCACAAAGATATTCAAGCAGATAAAACAGTGTTTGATGTTGTATCCAATGGATTAGAATATGTTGAAGTTGGAAATCAAAAAATCAATTCGCGTGCTTATTTATCGAAGTTCAATTTTAATGGATCTGATCAAAATAAGAAAGTTGGAATTTTATCGGGTGGAGAAAGAAATAGATTGCATTTGGCCATGACACTTAAAACTGAAGCGAATGTTTTATTGTTAGATGAGCCAACCAATGATATCGATGTTAATACACTTCGTGCTTTAGAGGAAGGAATCATGAATTTTGCTGGTTGCGCTGTTGTTATTTCCCACGATAGATGGTTTTTAGATCGTATTTGTACACATATTTTGGCATTCGAAGGCGATTCACAAGCTTATTGGTTTGAAGGTTCTTATTCTGAATACGAAGAAAACAAGAAAAAACGTCTTGGCGATTCTGGTCCTAAGAGAATTAAATATAGAAAACTGGTTAAATAGTTATTAGTTGCTAATTACAAGTTGCTAGTTTTCTAATGATTCTGTGCCACGACATAAATAATTAGCTTAATAATAGTTTAAATTAATTACGAATTCTAAATCATTTAATCCGCAGGAATGGATCCATTACACGGTATAACGCTTGAAAGAATGCTAACCGAACTTGTTGAAGAAATCGGGTGGAAGCACATGGGGGAATTATTGAAAATCAATTGTTTTTTGAGTGATCCAAGTATCAAAAGTAGTTTGACTTTTTTGCGCAAAACGCCATGGGCAAGGGCGAAGGTTGAAAAAATGTATTTGGAAAGAATCGTTGATTTTAAGAAATAAAAGTAACATGAAAATAATCTCTTTAATTATATTCCTATTTGGCAGTTACTCATTTGTTCATGGTCAATATAAGAATATGACAGTTGGAGTATTTGGTGGGACACATAACTTTAAATCAAATTATTTTAATACGGGATTGAGCGTTCAGTATAATTTTAGAAAAGCGATTTCAATAAATTCTGGGTTGAGTTATGAAAGAATGACTTTTGAAACTAGTGAAAAGGATTTATATGCATACACTGGCACATCATTTCATGCAAATTGGACGATCCCGTATGTTCAGATTCCATTAAATGTTAGAGCTACTTTTGGTCGTAAATTCTGCGTCTTCTTTGAATTCGGTGGAGCGTATACGTTTTTTGAAAAAATAACTTCAGAATATATTTATTCAAATAGCTTAACTGCTAATACATTTAAGTATGAACATGAAAAAATAAACTTGTTTATGTTGACGCTAGGTGGTGGAATATGTGTTCCTTTAACTGATAACTTACTCATTCAATTTACTGCGAAAAGGAGTTTGTTGAGCTATGATTATTTATCTGGATATGATTATATTTCTAGTAGTGTTGTTAAAACCCCTGGATTCATTAATATAAAATATATGCTGGGAATTGCTTACCAATTCAATTTTAAGAAGAAAAAGGAATACCCAATTGATCGTCTTAAAATATTAAAATATTAATAAAAAGGCATGAAAACTATCATTTTGATTCTCTTTTTATTTGGAACAAGCTTCTCTTTTGGTCAATATAAACGAATGTCTATAGGATATGAATATTGTTTTTTTGAGACAGGGAAGACTGGAAATTATAATTCGAGTTTTAATCGATTGAATTTAAATTCTCTAACTGTTCAATATAATTTTAAAAAAATAGTTTCTTTAAAATCTGGTATTGGATTTGAAAGATATGATTTTAAATTGTCAAAAGAGGTTGATATCTCTGGCGTTAATTCTTACCACAGAAGGGATTATATAGATATAAATTCAAAGTTTATTGTAGTACCGATGTTGTTGAAAGCTACATTTGGAAGAAAGTTTAGCTTTTACGTAAATATCGGTTTCAACACTTCTTTTTCATTAAAATCGCCTTATTGGGGAGAAGCTTTAGAAACAGCTACTGGCCTATACAAATACTACGACATCTCTGGGGAAGTTCAAGCATCCAGAAAGATAGAGCTTAATCTCGTGCAAGGATTTGGCTTTTCAACTCAAATTAAAGAACGAGTTTCTATTTATGCTGATTTCAAAATGATTGTTAGAAATGACAAAGTAAAGAATCCACCATATTATGATTTCCGTAATTATTGTGGCGTTCTATTAAATGCTGGAATAACTTATCAATTTAATTTTTCGAAGAAGAGTGATTATAAGTTTTCTTCCTATCGCATTGGTACTTAATGAAAAAGTTAATCGTATAATAAAGAATTACAAACAACAAATACCAAATTTATTTAGAATGAATGTTAGAAATTTAGAACCGAAAGCATTGTGGAATTATTTTGCAGATTTAAATGCAGTACCACGTCCATCGAAGAAAGAAGAAAGAGTGATTCAATTTATGGTGGATTTTGGAAATTCATTAGGATTAGAAACAAAAAAGGATGCGATACAGAATGTTATCATCAAAAAACCTGCAACAGTAGGGATGGAGGATAGAACAACTTTAATTCTGCAATCGCATTTAGACATGGTTCACCAGAAAAATGCGGATACAAATTTTGATTTCGATACACAAGGAATTGAAATGATCGTTGAAGGTGATTGGTTGAGAGCGAATGGAACAACATTAGGCGCTGACAATGGGATAGGTGTTGCTTCAATTATGGCATTATTAGCATCAACTGACATCCCTCACCCAGCGTTAGAAGCAATGTTTACAATTGATGAAGAAACTGGAATGACAGGAGCGATGCAACTGGACGGTTCAAATTTCGATGGTAAGATTTTATTGAATTTGGACACGGAAGATGATGACGAATTGTCTATTGGTTGTGCTGGAGGTATTGACACTAACACTTCATATAAGTATAGTCATGTTGCTGTAAATCAAGATTCAGAAATAGTAGAAATTTCATTAAGAGGTTTGTTGGGCGGTCATTCAGGAATGGATATTGACAAGGGGAGAGGTAATGCAAATAAAATGATGACGCGCTTACTTTATTACTTGAATCCAATAGTTTCTTTTCAATTGATTTCATTTGATGGAGGAAGTTTAAGGAATGCAATTCCAAGAGAAGCGACTGTTGTTGTAGCAGTTGATAAATCGAAAAAAGCGATTATTGAGAAATCAATTGAAAGTTTTCTAGCGATTCTTAAAGCGGAATTTTCAGTAATAGAACCTAATTTCATTATTTCTACTTCTACTATTGAATCAACTTCAAAAGCAGTAAATACTGAAGATTTTAAAAAGATTTTAAATGCGCTTTATGCTGTGCAAAACGGAGTTTTTAGAATGAGTCCGGATATTAAGGATTTAGTAGAGGCTTCTTCTAGTTTGGCAAGAGTGATTTTGAAAGAGGGAGAATTTATAACGCAATCATTACAGCGCAGTAGTGTTGAAACGTCTAAAGATGATGTTGCAAATACAATTCGCACAGCATTTGAAAATATGGGTTGTGAAGTTGTTCAAAGCGGAGATTATCCGGGATGGCAGCCAAATCCAAATTCAGCAATATTGAAATTGATGACTGAATTATACCGAGAAATGTACAAGGAAGAGCCAAAAGTTAAGGCTTGTCATGCTGGATTGGAATGTGGTATCTTAGGAAAACATTTACCAGGAGTTGATATGATTTCATTTGGACCAAACATTCGTGCGGCACATTCACCAGATGAAAAAGTTCAAATCTCCTCTGTTCAAAAATATTGGCCGTTTTTATTGGAAGTGATCAATAGAACACCAAAGGCAAATTGATAAGAACACATTGAATACGCAAGATTCACGCGAAGAGCTAGTAAAGCTCGCAAATACTAGAATGCCCTTTGGAAAATTCAAAGGGCATTTGCTTATTCAGTTACCTGAATATTATTTAGTTTGGTACCGTGGAAAAGGTTTTCCTGAAGGAAAATTAGGTCAACAATTGCAACTGATGTACGAGATAAAAGCAAATGGTTTGGAAGATTTGATTTATCCACTTGTTAAAAAATAACATTTAATCACTTTGAATAACAAGGGTTAATTATGTGAATATCTGATGTTTAGAACATATAGTAATTCTTTTTTACCATCAAATAATATACATTACTAAATTATTTTTCTTTTTTTTGAAACATTCTAGAACTTCATGCCGTAAACACGACCTGAAACAGATTTAGAAATTCAACATAAAAAAGATTAAGATGATAAATAATTCAGTAAAACTAGCTCAATATAAGTTATCGCAACACAGATTACAAGGAGAAAAGAGTAAATTAAATATTTTTGAAGTTGCACAATTAATGGATTCAATTAAAATTTCTCAACAAATAAAAAATAGTGCTACTGGCTCAGTTTTTTATTCTGTATATAATAATTAAGTAATTAAAAATCAAATTTTTAAAGGAGCTGTAGCTCCTTTTTTTTTGAGTTAAATTTTAAAAGGACACAAGATTAAATCTTATTGTTGTCATTTGTGAATTTATAATGTATATTTGTTATTCATTAATTTGTTACAAATGTTAATTCAAGAACGGCTTCAATTGATTCTTAAAATGCACAATTTAACTCCTTCAGCTTTCGCGGATCAAATAGGTGTGCAGCGGTCGAATGTGAGTCATGTTATTTCAGGAAGAAATAAGCCTAGTCTTGATTTTCTTGAAAAAATACTGAATACCTACCCAAGAGTAAATGCCAATTGGTTAATAACGGGAGCAATGCCGAAAGAAGGGTTGTCGAATGCGAATGCGGTAGATCAAAAAACTTCACTTCATAAGCCAGTTGAAATAAAAATCCAAGAGGGTACTAGTGAGGATGTAGTTAAAATTATTGAGTTTTATGCTGACGGGACTTTTAAGCACTATTTCCCTAGCTCGAAATAACTCCGGATCCAATCAGTTCATCACCAATATACCAAGCAGCAAATTGTCCAGGTGTGATTCCTTTCTGTTTCGCATCGAATAAGATATAAAATCCACTTTCCTTTTGAATTATTGTTGCCTTCTTTAGTTTTTGTCTGTATCTGATTCTAACTAAACAAGGAAGATCTTCATCATTATTAATTTTATAGTTTAAGTTAAGCCAATGAACATCTTGATTTTCAATTTTTAACGCAATTCTATTTAAACCGGGGTGTTGATCCGTTTGACCTGAATAAACCACATTTTTCTCTGTGTCTATTCCAATTACAAAAGACGGTTCTGGTCGACCTCCGATGTGTAATCCTTTTCTTTGTCCAATTGTGTAAAAGTGTGCGCCTTGATGCTCTGCAACAACTTTTCCCATTTCTGGAGCGTATTCAAAAGGCACCGTTAAATATTCTACATTCTTTATTGAAACAGGAATGGAGTCGTAGTTTTTGAATTCGTCAAGTGAAGTGGGGATTTCGATCACATCTCCTTTTATTGATTTCAATTTCTGTTGCAAGAACTGCGGCAAGCTTATTTTACCAACAAAACAAAGTCCTTGAGAGTCTTTTTTGTCGGCTGTAATCAATCCCATTTGTGTTGCAATCGAACGAACTTCAGATTTTTGTAATTCTCCAATTGGGAAGAGCGCCTTGCTAAGTTGCTCTTGGTTCAGCTGGCACAGGAAATAAGATTGGTCTTTGTTGTCATCTTTCCCCGCTAATAAGCCAAAAGTACCATCTTTGTGCTCGATTCTTCGGCAATAATGACCTGTCGCTACATAATCTGCCCCAAGTTCAAGAGCGGCCTTTAAAAATGCATCAAACTTAATTTCACGGTTACAAAGAATATCTGGATTTGGTGTACGCCCAATTTCATATTCGCTGAACATATAGTCAACAATGCGCTCTTTGTATTCTGCACTTAAGTCAATCACTTGAAAAGGGATACCTAATTGCTGGGCTATTAATAACGCATCGTTTGAGTCATCAATCCACGGGCAATCATCTGATAATGTAACACTTTCATCGTGCCAATTACGCATGAACATTCCGATTACTTCGTATCCTTGTTGGATAAGTAAGTGCGCCGCGACACTTGAATCAACGCCTCCAGATAGGCCAACTACAACTCTTTTCATTTGATCACAAAATTACGAAAAATTGAAATTTAAAACTATTTACAAATGTTACATTTTAATTGTTACAAATGTAAATACATGTTTTAACGTTATATAACATATTTGTCTAACCATTTTTGGAATCTTTTTTGCTAAATTCGTTTCAATGAAAAAAATCCTTGTCTTATTTTCTTTGTTCAGTTTAATATCCTTTGAAGGTTTCTCACAGAAATGTGATAAAGTTTTATTTATAGGTAAAGTAGTTGATTCAACAAGTCTTCAAAGCTTTTATAATTTGATGATCGTAAATCGACGAACTGGTCAAGGAGTTTTTGGTCAACCGAATGGTTCATTTTCTTTATATGTATCAAATGGCGATAGTATTTCCATTTCCGTTACAGGTTATTTTGTTGTGAATTTTAAAGTAGAGGCTGATGTGGATTGCCAGTTCAGAAGGAAGGTTTATTTAAATCCTAAACTGAGAGATCTTCAAGAAGTTGTGGTTCGACCTTTAAAAACTTTGGAGCAGATTAAGGAAGAAAGACAAGATTTAGCCATGCGTGACACAAGAATGGTTACAGGTATAGAAATGTTACAGAGTCCAATAACGGCTCTTTATCAAGCCTTTTCTAAGAAGGAACAAAATAAACGATGGATTGAAGAACAAAAATACAAGGATGACCAACGAAAGATTGTTCAAGAATTATTGAGGCTTTATGTCTCTTATGATATTATCGATTTGAGTGAAGAAGAATTCGATCAATTCATTTCCTTTTTGAATGTGAATGAAACATTCTTGAAGACAGCAACTGAAATGGAGCTAATAACTTTTATTCAAGATAAATTTGACCATTTTAAAATCGTAGGGCAATTGCAGACGGTGGAAAAACCTGAATGGAGAAAAAGCTTAAAAACTGACCTAAATAAAGCGATTAAGGAAATGTTAGACTTATACATTTCAAGTCATGCTATTGAACTTCCTGCTTCTGAAATTGACCATTTTATTACGTTTATGAACCTAAATATTGATTTTATGAATAGTCATACAGACGAGGATGTTTTCAATTTTGTTTATGCTAAACATACCGATTTCATTGCGTTCTACAATATTGATGTTCGACTTGTTAATGTGAATTACAACTTGACAGAAGATGATAATGAAGATTGGAAATGGGATTTGAAGCACAAAAATTTCAAAACAGCAACCCTGACTCTAATAAAAATGTACAACTCGCATCACGTTATCCAACTGGATGAAGAAGAGTTTCCCAAATTCATGACGTTCATGAACCTAAAAGAATCATTTTTAGTTTCTGCAACCAATGAAGAATTGATTCAGTTCGTTAGAGGAAAGTATTTCAAGTATTTGGATTTCTATAGAAGGTAAAATGTTAACGATTAACTTCGGATAAAATAATCGCCTTTTAAATTAATGCATTAAAAAAATCCAATTCACATTGTTTTTAATCATTTAAAGCAATGATAAGTGCTTGTTTGACACAAAGTTTATATTCGTATATTGCCACTTCTAATTTCAATTATAAATGTGTTTTTCAGCTAGTGCAAGTTTTGTTTCAAGTGCAATATTATTAGTTGGAGGTGGCCTAGCTTTGAAACAAGTAAAATCTCCTTCTCAACGAGCGTTTGCTTTCATGCCTTTAATTTTTTCAATACAACAATTATCTGAAGGATTACTTTGGTTGACAGAAGGGCAATCAGAAACAATTTGGCAACAGACATTAGTATATGTTTTTTTGTTCTTTGCACAAGTATTATGGCCATTTTGGGTTCCATTTGCAATGTGGAGAATTGAAACGAATGAATCGAGAAAAAAGCTACTGAAAATCCTACTATTTTTTGGAATCGGGGAGTCTTTGTTTTTAGGATACGGTGTGTTTTTAAACAATGTAGATATTCAAATGACTGAACATCATATTCGATACATCGTTTATTTCAGAGCCACATATCCAGAATACATTAGTGTTTTCTATTTAATTCCGACTATTTTACCTTTAGTATTTTCTTCGGTAAAAAGGATATATATTCTGTATGCGCTAATTTGTGCATCTGCAATTGTGACCTATGTACTTTATAAAGAATTCTTTATTTCAATTTGGTGCTTTTTTGCAGCGTTAATGAGCTTCTCAATAGTATATATTCTAAATAAGACAAATTCAAAGAGTATTAATTAGATTGTTACTGCTTATTCAAATCTTCTACTCTTTTTTGTCGTTGCATTGGGTTTTCACCAGTTTGCTTTTGCTTAAACAAGTCATAACGTGTTGGTTGAACAATTCTAGGCCAATTATTGTTGCTAAAGTCGGTGTCTGCTGTCTCTAAGAATGGATCTAATCGGAAAGAAATAACTTCTTTATCCAGAATAAATACATGAGAAACTTTGTCTTGGTATTGCACCCATATTTCAGCTGGAATACGAAATACCTCCGTTGTATTATCAGCGTATGTAGCTTCAATGATTAAAGGCATCACCAACCCACCAATATTTGAGAATGTCAATTCATAAAACTGTTTATTGGAATTCAGTAGTTTCTTATCGTCATCTGTCAATTTATTTTTGAATTCGACATATTCTTTCATGTCTAAAGCATCAATCAAATAGATGTTTTGCTTTGCGTAAAAATCATCAATCGTTGAGTCTGCTTCATTAATTGTTTGTTTAATCAACTCCTTATTACGTGTGTCACCAATAAATTTATCCTTTGCTTTTTCTTGCGATTCTTTATACGGTTTTTCAATTTCTGGATTCATTGTGTTTAATTGAAACCACTTCACTTGATCAAGTGATATATCAACATTATCGGTAGAGTAGAACCAGCCTCTCCAAAACCAATCTAAATCAACTGCTGAAGCATCTTCCATTGTTCTAAAAAAATCAGCTGGTGTTGGATGTTTAAACTTCCATCGTTCGCAATACATTTTAAATGAATAATCAAATAATTCTCGACCCATAACTGTTTCACGCAAAATATTCAAAGCTGTCGCAGGTTTGCCATAAGCGTTATTTCCAAATTGTAATATTGATTCCGAATTGGTCATAATTGGTGAAATATTCTTTTTGTCACCTCTCATGTAATCAGCGATTAAATAGGCTGGACCTCGTCTAGAAGGGTATGCTCTTTCCCATTCTTGTTCCGTTAGAAATTGCACAAAAGTGTTCAAACCTTCGTCCATCCAGGTCCATTGACGTTCATCTGAATTGATAATCATTGGAAAGAAATTGTGTCCAACTTCGTGAATGATAACACCCCACATTCCATATTTTTCATTTTCAGAATATGTTCCGTCTTCTTCTGGTCTACCGCCATTAAAGCAAATCATTGGGTATTCCATTCCAATCCATTTCGAATGAACAGAAATTGCAACTGGATAAGGATAGTCAACTGTGTATTTAGAGTAGGTTTTAATAGTGTGTGCAACAAGCTTAGTGGAATATCTTTCCCATAATGGATTACCTTCTTTCGGATAATAAGACATTGCCATTACTGTTTTTCCGCCGACTTTTACTGCTTGTGCGTCCCATATAAACTTACGTGAAGTAGCGAAGGCAAAATCCCTAACATTCAGCGCTTTAAAGTTCCATGTTTTTGTGCCTTTTTCACGGTTTGATTCTTTTTTTTCTGCTTCAGATTGTGTGACAATTAAAATTGGTGAATCAGAAAGTTTGGCTTGTTCAAATCGTTTTCTTTGTTCAGAAGTCAAAACAGAGCTGCCATTTTGTAATTCACCTGTTGCTCCAACAATATGATCTGAAGGAACAGTAATGGATACATCATAATCTCCAAAAGGCAAAGTAAATTCACCACTTCCTAAAAACTGTTTGTTCTGCCAACCTGTTACATCATTATACACACACATTCTAGGGAAGAATTGTGCAATAGTGTACAAGTAATTATCGTCTTTTTCAAAATGTTCGTATCCAGAACGTCCGCCAACAGCCATTCTATCATTCACATTGTACCACCACTTTACTTTAAATGAAATACTTGAATGGGGAAGAAGTGGCTTTTCTAAATTAATTCGCAACATGGTTTTGTTAATTGAATAACTTAATTTTTGTCCTGAATTACTAGTAATTGCATCAATTTTAAAACCTCCATCATAATAAAAAAGCTTCTTTTTAATATCACCTAAATTTTTGAAGTCTTCCATTTTTTCAATGTCAATCAATTTTGAATCGGAGTTCACATCATAGATGTTTTGATCGAGTTGAAGCCACAGATATTCTAATTTATCTGGTGAGTTATTGGTGTATGTAATCGTCTCTTCACCAGTTAATTTCTGAGTAACGTCATCTATTGTCAAAGCGATTTTGTAATCTGCTTTTTGTTGGTAATAGTTATGACCTGGCGCTCCTCCAGCCGTTCTGTATTCGTTTGGAGTAGGTAATTCTTGGTCAAGTTGAGCAAATTTAGATTGTGAATTTGCGATGATTGGTAGGCACCCAATAAGGAATATAGCTATTTTTTTCATACTTAATTTAGTTCAATCAATTGTGTTTTTTTAGAGGAAAGAAAGTCAATTGTCCTTTTTTCATCTCTTGTTATAAGGTATAATTTGTTCTGTTGATTTGGATATTTGTCCATTAAAATATCAAAAGTTATTTCAATTGATTTTAAAGGTTGATAGACATCTATACTTAAATAAAACTCAACTGTCCCTGTTAAATTTGTTTCAAATCCATCAAGTCTTAATTGGCCTAAATAGGGTTTTTGATTCTTGTTACTGTAATCAATATTAATTCCTTCCGAGAGGTTAAAGTGTTTAATTATCTCTTCTTCAATTAATTGCATTTTCAAAGAATCGCTTTTATTTTTGTTTAAATCTCCTTGAATAATACCTTTTTGCTGCAAATAAAGCTCAAAATCATGCGTGGAAACAGTTAATGTTGCTTCAATACGACTATTCATTTCATCATATTCTACTTCAGCAAAAGCAAAGTAAAACTCATGCGCTGAAACACTATTCACAAAAGATAAAGAAAGAATAAAGAGTATGATTCTCATTTAGTTTTAACAGTTGAAACAAATTTAACAAAATTAAGTCGACGATGTTCGCTATCTAAGATACAGAATAGTAATTTTGTCAAAAAAAATAAAATGACAATCGGTATTGTAGGTTGCGGAAACCTTGGTTTTTCCTTGTTGAACGGAATTCGTTTAAAAGATGAAAATGTGAAGATTATTGCGTCGAAAAGATCAATTAAAGAATTTGAACATTTACAAAATTCCACAACATTATTTACAGTTTCGAATCCTGAATTAATCAAACAAAGTGATGTGATTATCATTGCATTAAAGCCTTACAATGTCTTGAATTTTTTAAAGGAAAATAAGGGATTCTTTCATGCTGAAAAACATACAATTGTCTCAGTTGCTTCTGGAATTACACTTTCAGAAATGAGTGATGAGCTTGGTGCTGATTTCGATATTTTTCGAGCAATGCCTAATACTGCAGCTTCTGTCAATGAATCTATCACTGCTATTTCACTTAAAAACGATCATTTAAACAGAGAAAATGAGATCATCAACTTGTTCAATTCTTTGGGAGAAACTATCGTAATTGATGAGGCCTTAATGGAATCAGCAACGATTCTCGGAGCCTGCGGAATTGCATATGTTTTACGTTTTATGCGTGCAATGATTCAAGGTGGAATCGAAGTTGGTTTTGATGCTAAAACTGCTACAAAGATTGTGAGTCAGACGGTGAAAGGTGCTGCTCAATTGATTATAACAAACGGTACGCATCCTGAAGAAGAAATTGATAAAGTAACAACTCCAAAAGGTTGCACAATTGTCGGATTGAACGAAATGGAACACAGTGGCTTTAGTTCGGCATTGATAAAGGGTATTGTGACGTCTTATGAGAAAATTGAGAAGAAATAGGCATCTCGACTATCGCTCGATGTCCTATTTCGAATGTTTTTCGACTAGCACTCAATGTCTTATTTATTATTGAAATTATTAAATTACACTTCTGAAACGCAATGAAATCAGACTTTCTACGTAATATTGCGAAGTTGCAATATTGTAATATTTAAAACAGAATAAAGCAATTGTTGTTAAGGTTTTGAAAGGCACATTGGAATTTTATTAAAACAGCAAGTTTAACTATACAAAAAAGGCTCGTTCATTACTGAACGAGCCTAAAGTCTATCTCTATCCTCCAACTCTAAAATCTAAACTTTATTTATTTCTTTCTACTATTCTTTTGCTCTTGTTGCAATTTTTGCATTTGCTCTAAGCGCTCTTGAAATTTAGATTTTTTCTTTTCTTTTCCTGTTCCAGAATTTGCAGCCTTTCTATCAGCCATTTTTTGTTTCAATTTCTCTTCATCGACAAAGAACTGCTTGATCATAACCATGATTAGGATGGAAACAAGTGTTGAGATAAAGTAATAGTAACTCAAACCTGAAGAATAATTATTGAAGAAGAAAATCATCATGAAAGGGAAGATGTACATAATCACCTTCATATTTGGCATTCCAGGCTGCTGTGGTTGTTGCATGTTTCCACTATTCAAATAGGTGTAAACAAGCGTCGTTCCAGCCATTAAAATGGTAAATAAACTCATGTGGTCACCGTAAGGCCAGATGTTTACACCAAAATCCCAGATTGAATCGTAAGATGATAAATCTTCTGCCCATAAGAATGGTTTCTGACGTAATTCAAATGCTGATGGAAAGAATCGGAAAACTGCCAAAAGAATTGGCATTTGAATCAACATTGGAACGCAGCCGGCTAGGGGACTAGCACCAGATTCACGGTACAAAGTCATCATTTCCATTTGTTTCTTCGTAGCATCCGCTTTATTTGGATATTTTGCGGCTAATTCATCTACTTCTGGCTTCAAGATTCTCATCTTAGCTGAAGAGACAAACATTTTCCATTGAATTGGCATCAATACAAATTTCAAAATCAATGTCAACATTAAAATTGCAATTCCTAAGCCCATTCCTGAACCAGCTAATAAATTAAACAACGGTTGCACTGCATATAAATTAATCCAACGGAATAATCCCCAACCAAAATTCAAAACATCGTCGTAATTATGATTATAAGATTTCAATGTTTCATAGTCATTTGGACCAAAGAACCAATTCATTTTTACTGTTGAATTATCTGCATCATCAATATTTAAATTTGCTTTAGTAGAGAAATCTTTTAAATGAGTCCATTCACGAATGTTTCCTTCTTTGTATTGCTTAACTTTCAAACTTGTTCCATTTTTAGCGAATCCATTTTCAGGTCGCAAGAACATAGAGAAATAACTTTGTTTGTAAGAAATCCATTCAATTTTATCCTCAGCAACTTGATCGTCATCACCCATTTCAGATAAGTAATCAAATCCTTCTTTTTCATAATTGAAGCAAACAGTAGAAACTCTTCTTTGCTCACTGAACAAACGTTCTGTTTTCTTAAAAGCTGTTTCCCAGTTAAATTCAATGCTTTTCGGATTTACTTTACCACCAAATCCATCAATATTGATTGCATAGTCAATATCGTAAGCATCTTTCTTAAGGTTATAAACATTAGCGATTTTCTGACCATCACCTAAATCCAATTCAAAAGTTATCGCATTTTTAGTTTGGCTTTTAACCGTAAAAATGTAATTCCCAGTTTTGATTTTTTTGCCATTTAATGGAAAAACCAATTCATTTACTGCATCGCCATCACTAAATAACAATAGGGGAGTGATTTTCTCATTCTTATCCTTTTTCTGCTTTTTCGTTTTCTTAGCGTAATCTTTATATGATTCAAACTCCTTTAAGTAAACTGCTGCAACTTTACCACCTTTCGTAGAGAAATCAATGATTAATTTTTCATTTTCTAATCGAATTAATTCTCCCTTTTCCGCAACTGACGGCAATTGAGTTTTAACCTTAGATTCAGCGATTGTTGTGTCCTTTTTAGTGACTGAATTAACAAATACCAATCCTTTATCAGTTGAAATTTGCTTTCCACTTGCATCTTTCTTTGGTATTAATGCACTAACAACAGCTTCTTTCTTTGATTCTATAAGAACAGTTTTTTTATCAGCTTTTTCAGTTTCCTTTTCTTTTTTATCAATCATCGCAGCTTCTTCTTGTTGCTGCTTTAATTCTTTATCCGAAGGTTGATTTACAATTGTGAAAACTGAAAGTATCAGTCCAATAATTACGAGTCCAATGATCGTTTTTTTATCCATCTTATTTTGTTTTGTTGTCTAATGCTGCTTTAATAAATGCCACAAATAGGGGGTGTGGATTAGCAACGGTACTTTTATATTCTGGGTGAAATTGAACTCCAACAAACCAAGGGTGGTTTTCAATTTCAACAACTTCAACTAGTCCAGTTTCAGGGTTTTTACCAGTTGGAATCATTCCAGCATTTTCATATTCTTTTAAATAATCATTATTGAACTCATAACGGTGTCTGTGACGTTCTGAGATTCTGTCAGTATTATATGCTGTTGCAACTTTAGAGCCCGGTTTTAATTGACATTTGTAAGCACCAAGTCTCATTGTTCCACCCATGTTTGAAATGGATTTTTGTTCTTCCATCATGCTGATAACAGGATAATTACTATCCTCAGCAATTTCAGTTGTATGAGCGTCTGAATGTCCTAAGACGTGACGTGCAAATTCAATAACTGCACATTGCATTCCAAGGCAGATACCGAAAAACGGGATTTTATTTTCACGGGCATAACGAACTGCTTCAATTTTTCCGGAAATTCCTCGTGATCCAAATCCTGGAGCAACAAGGATACCATCAAGATCTCTAAGTTCTTCGTCAATATTTGATTTTGTCAGTTTTTCTGAATGAATCCATTTAACATTAACGCGTGTTTCATTTGAAACGCCAGCATGAATAATTGCTTCACTTATTGATTTGTATGAATCTTTTAATTCAACATATTTACCAATCAATGCAATATTAACTTCTGATTTTGGATGTTTTAATCTGTCCAAAAAGTTTTTCCAATTATCTAGTTTTGGGGTCGATTTTGAAGAAAGCCCTAGTTTTTCAAGAACAACTTTATCCAACTCTTCAGCCTGCATTAACAAAGGAACATCGTAAATAGAATCTGCATCACGCGCTTCAATAACCGCGTTCATGCTTACATTGCAGAACTTAGCGATTTTCTTTCTTAACGTTAAATCCAATTCATGCTCTGTTCTGCAGCATAAAATATCTGGCTGAACACCTAATTCTAATAATTGCTTAACAGAATGTTGAGTTGGCTTCGTTTTTAATTCGCCAGCAGCTGCTAAATATGGGACAAGCGTTAAGTGAATTACAATACAATCGTTTTCAAATTCCCATAACATTTGTCGAACTGCTTCAACATAAGGCAATGATTCAATATCACCTACTGTTCCTCCAATTTCTGTAATAACAATGTCGTATGTTCCTTTATTTCCAAGAATTTGAATTCTATCTTTAATCTCGTCAGTGATATGAGGAATTACTTGAACCGTTTTTCCTAAAAACTCACCTCTTCGTTCTTTTTCAATAACTGCTTGATAAATTCTTCCAGTCGTAACATTGTTCGCTTGAGAAGTTGGGACATTTAAAAATCGTTCATAATGACCGAGATCTAAGTCTGTTTCAGCACCATCGTCCGTTACAAAACATTCACCATGCTCATAAGGATTCAATGTTCCTGGATCAATATTAATATATGGATCTAATTTTTGAATGGTTGTTGAGTAACCTCTAGCTTGAAGTAATTTTGCTAGAGATGCTGCAATAATCCCTTTTCCCAGTGAAGATGTTACTCCCCCTGTTACAAATACGTATTTTGTTGAATTTGACATGTATATTTGAAATGTAACTACGGGGCGCAAAGTTAGTAGATTCCTTTTAATCTGGAAGCTTTATTTAGCAAGAGAATAAAAATAATATCAACAAATAGCCAACAATCGTTAATTAGACCAATTTTCATTGATTCCAAGTTGGTAATAAAACTTACTTTTTCTCACCAACGAATCTTCAAAAGCAGGACAACCAAAATCATCTAGACGCGGATAATGTGGGGTTTTTCGCACGATTTTTTTAGGTAGAAAAATTAAATCGTGCATGAGTCTGTTTTGAAAAGCGTGTCTAATTTTCTCACTGTCAACACCAATTCTCATAGTTGTAAATTGCCCGTATCCTAAATTGTAAGAAATTCCTCCATACAATATGCCATGACTTGTTTTACCATATGGTAAGTTTTCTAATTCTCTATATCCACTTGGACATTTGTCAAAACTTTCTTTGTTCCATAAGGAATTTGCTGTTTCTCCAGTCCAAATATTTAAGCCAGTAGTGAATTTAAAATCTTTCAATCGGTAATTCATTGTTATATGACCTGTTCTGAAACGATCTTTTCCTTGTCCGCCAAAAATATCGTTTTCTAATAAAAGAGAAAAAGATTTCAAATGAACAGCCCAACCGCCTGATAATTGGCTTGTTTTTGCATTGTCGAAATACCAGATATAATTGTAGCCAAATCCATAATTGTAGGTCGAATTGTGCATCAATCCGTTCAATTGAAAATCTGGAGTCATTTCTTTTTTACCAGCTAATAGGATTAATCCTAAACTATTTCTTGATTCCCAAAAATTCTTTCTCTTACCATAATTTGTTAAATTGATAGTAAAAGTGGAGCCCGCATTAATTTGATAGAAGTAATCGTGATAATAACTATTCAATGAAATTCCGATATTATTGAGATGAGTTCCTACGTTGAATAAAATTCCAACTGACATTCCAACTTTTTCAGCTTTGAATGTTTGTTCAAAAGAAGAAAAGGGGATTAAAAACAGTAAAAGGAATATTTTTTTCACAGCGCAAAGATGTCAAAAAACATTCCAAAACGATATACTTCCAAAAAACGGCTCACTTTTACCAATCGTCAATAAAATACATATTTTTCGAAGGAAGACCTTATTTTTGTTTCATGTCAACAAGTAAAAGACTTTATTGGATTGCACAGTTTATTGGATGGACTTCCTATGTTTCTTTGATTTTTCTAGCTAGTTACGCTGATAATCCAAAACAAATAGACGTTATTTTTATCACGAATATTTTAAGCCTTATATTTTTTGGAATTCTTTGGACACATTTAATGCGAATTTCTTTCTTTAAGTTAGAATGGCTAGATCTGAGATTAGCACCTCTAATTCCTCGAGTCTTAATTGGCTCAATGATTTGCTCCATTTTAATTGCTGTATCAACAACATCCTTATCCTTGTTGATTGATATAAAAGAAAAAGACAGTCTGGCTCCGTTAAATGTAATTATCAATGTTTTCGCTGTTCTTGTATTGATTTTGTTCTGGAATTCAATTTATTTCACTTTCCATTTCTTTCAAAAATCTAGAAAACAAGAGTTGAATAATTTAAGTTTAGAATCCAGTAGAAATGAAATTGAATTAAAAAATCTACGTTCACAATTAAACCCACATTTTCTTTTTAATTCGTTGAATAGCATACGAGCACTGATTGACATCGAGCCTTCTAAGGCAAAAGTTTCGGTCACAACATTGTCTAATTTATTAAGGAAATCACTAATTCTTGGTAGAGAAAACCTAGTTAGACTTGATGAAGAAATTGAAATGGTTTCAAATTACCTTGAGCTGGAAAAGATTCGCTTCGAGGAACGTTTGGAGGTTAAGATGGCACTTGATGCTGATTTAAACGATTTTATGTTACCGCCTTTTTCCTTGCAAATGCTTGTTGAAAATGCAATTAAACATGGGATTTCTAATCTTGTAAATGGTGGTGAAATAATTATTGAAACAAAGAAAATAGCTGGAATCATCACAATTTCAGTCACTAATTCCGGAGAAATTGTTGACGGTAACAACATTGAAAAAGGAATTGGAATTGAAAACACAAAACGAAGATTGGCTTTACAATTTAAGGATACAGCTGAATTTGAGTTAACTCAGCATGGCAAGAATGTGATAGCTCAATTAATATTTAAAACGCACGATTAAAAAAATAATCATGAAAACATTTAGAACGATAATAATTGATGATGAGCGACTTGCAAGAGAGGAGTTAAAGTCTTTGTTAAAGGATTATCATGAAATTGAAATCATTGATGAAGCGAAAAATGGTGAAGAAGGAATTCAAAAAATTAAAGAACATAAGCCTGACTTAATTTTCCTAGACATCAATATGCCTGGTCTGAATGGATTTGAAATGATCAAACATTTGGAAGAAATACCAAGAGTTATTTTTGTAACTGCTTATGATGAATATGCTTTGAAAGCATTTGAGGTAAGTGCCTTGGATTATATCTTAAAACCTGTTGATCCTGAGCGATTGAAAGAAGGAATTCAGAAACTGACAAGTAGTGAAGATGATTTTGTTTCAAGTCAGCAACTTGTAATTACACGGAAAGATAGGGTTTTAAATACCTCAGACAAAGTTTTTATCAAAGACGGGGAGAAGTGTTGGTTTATTGAATTGAGTAAAGTTAGAATGCTGGAATCGGACGGAAATTACGTTAAAGTGTATTTTGATAATTTCAGACCTTTGATTTTGAGGTCTTTAAATAGTTTTGAAGAACGATTGGACCCTGAATTTTTCTTTCGTGCAAACCGAAAATACATTATCAATTTGAAATGGGTATCATCAATAGAAAATTGGTTCAATGGCGGATTACAAGTAGAATTGAGAGAAGGGGAGAAGGTTGAAATTTCAAGGAGACAAGCAATTCGTTTTAAGGAAATGATGAGCTTGTAAGATTATTCTTTTACAAATTTTTTGATAATTTGATTCCCACCATTATCAGTACATTTTATAAGATAGATACCTTTGTTTAATTTTTCTATCAGTAACTTATTTCCATCAAAAATCAATGGTTGAGATAATTCAGTCCCTGCCATTGTGAATAGTTGAATGTGTTCAATTGTGCCAGTAATACCTTTAATTTCAATAAATGAACTAGACGGGTTAGGTGAAATAGTTATTGATTTGTTCGGATTTATGTTATTCGTAGATAGGGCAAAGTCTTCTCTTAAAAATAACGGTACATATGGTGTATTTGAAAGTACAAGTAAATACATTCCGACACAAACAGAATGAGTAGAATAGGTGTCAAAATAACCTGTATTCCACATTGTCCATGCAGCATTTTTCCAATTATCATGATTTTCATTTTCGTATTGAGATATTTTCCAAATGCCATTCAATAAAGCATAAGTAACGTCTCTAACTCCTAATTGATCGTCTATCGCACCATAATTAAGAATTTCATTTGAAAGATTGTCTAACATCGCTACCATATACGGTTTGATTTGAGCAGCTCTGGCATTATCACCTCTATCCCGAAATGCTACATAAGCATCTGTCAATGCCCAAGCATTCATAGATTGATACCAAGGCAAGGAATTATGTCCATCCCACATTCTTCCTGGTGTTTGAGCGGCTTCAATTAAACTAGAAAACGAAACAGTTGGACTCGTGCCGTCAACAAATCCATCGTTATTTTGATCCATTAATATTCCCGGTAGTAAATTTTTATCAAGTTTATAATTCAATTCATTCATGTAAAGTGGGTCACCTGTCCAATTGTACATTTGTGCAAGTGTCCAAATTAATTTTGATGTATAATTATGATTCTTTACACAAAACTCAGAAATCGCATATTGAGAAGCTTTTAATGCAGAATTACGGTACTTTAATTTTAATAAAGGATTTGTTTGACCAATTCCAGCTTCAATCATCTGAATAGATGTCCAGCCATGATCATAAGCTAACCCACCGTCAAACCAGCTGTTTGCGTCATCTTGACCACTTATAGCGAATGACATTCCTGCAAATTGATTTGAGCTATAATTCACACAATAAACAGGTAGGGTAGAACACAATGTAGTAACACTGCTTCCTACAATTCCCCCAGGGTAGCATGGGTCTATATTTGGAAGATTGACATATCCAAAAACTCCTTCATTTCTTACATCTGGTGAACTGATGTTCCATGAAGCATATTGTTGGTCATACATCATGGTTGCTATACCTTCTAAGGATAACAAATCACTGTAATTTCCTGTTAGTTTTGCGTAATAAGCACCTAAGGCCGAGTTGTTCTCGTACCTTCCAATTCTAGGACAACTAACCGAATAAGATTCAATAACAGGGGAGTGGTTGGAATTCCAAATACTTGCAACGTTCGCAAGTGTTGGTTGAGTAAGATTTCCTATTGTTCTGTTGTAAGCACTCTGTGGGCAGCCAAGACTTGTTCCTCTTGTGTTTTTACCGATGGAAATGGCATTCTCAGCATCAATAATGGATCCATACCTCATTTGTTGTACGATGTTGTTTTCATCTGACATTGATCCGTATTCATTGCCACATGGCACAACACTTTGCGCATGAATAATGTTAGAAGTAGAAATTAAAAATAAAAGAAAAAATTTATTCATTAACTAAAAATACTATATTCCTAGGAGTGTAACAAGAGCAGCGTCAATTACTTTTGCCATTTTAGAAATGTCTAATGTTTCCATGACATCTGTAACTTGATGGTAGTTCTTATTTCTGTAAAAAGCTTTATCCGTTAGCATTAAGGCACTGAATCCAAAATTCCAGTAATTAAGGTGGTCAGAAAAGTCAATTCCAGGCAAAGCTTTTGGTCCGTTAAACTTTTTGATTGGTAGGAGTTTTGTCTTTTTATAATCACCCGAAAATTTTCGAGCAAATTTTCCTTTACTAAATTTATTCACCAAGGTTATATAATTACCGCGACTACCGTAAAATAATTTCAATAAACCAATAGGGTAGTCTTGAGTTCTTTTTTCTTCTTTGAAAAAACCAATCATCTCTAAAGAAATCATTCCGTAAACTTCAGTTTTGGTGTCTTTAAGTGATTTTGCATGGACATAGCTCCCCATATTTTCCGTTCTGAAAAATGGAGGTTCTTCCAATGTGTATGCAACAAGATCAATTTGGTGATTTAATTTCTTTCCTTTTAATTGACGAGCTATTTCTAATAAGCCAACAACTCCACTTGCATTATCATCTGCTCCTTCTTGAGCACCGCATGCATCATAATGCTCTCCTACAATAATTCTATCTTTATTTTTTGTTCCAAAAGAGCAAATTACATTTTTGTAAGTCAATCCATTTACTTGATATTCTTGAAAATAGACCGTATCAGCATATTTTTTAAAATCGTTTGAAATGTAATCAGCTGTTTTGTTCAATAAATCCACATTTAGGAAATGCCGAAATCCTTTTGTCTTAGTTATTTCTGTTAAATGTCTTACCATCAAATTGGTGTCTGACGATTGCGCAGAATAGTTAAAAACTAAAATAAAAAGTAATAGTATTGAAAGAAGAATTCTCACTGAATTAAACTATTTCAATTGAACCATCATTGATTTTAATTGCGCGGGCTTTATATAATTTGCCGATTGATTGTTTGAATAATTTCTTACTCATTCCAATTTGTTCGCGAATGTCATCTGGATCACTTTTGTCTGACAAATAAAGAATTTTTCTTTCCTTCAATAGTTCTAAGAGTCCTTCAGCTGCTTCATCAAATTTTTCAAAGCCTTCTTTGGTAAAACGAACATCAACTTTTCCGTCTTCACGAATATTGTAAATATAGCCTTTATCGTAAGAACCACGTCGTACTAATTTGCTGACATCATTTCGATAAATTATCCCAGAATATTTATCATCTACAATAACTTTTATCCCTAAATCTGTTGTGTCTCCAATTAAAATATCAACTTCCTGATTTAATATTTCCTCATCAGTACATTCTTTCATGTAACGATTTACTTTAGTTGAAGCAAAAAGTCGATCTGTTAAAGTGTCTAATTGTAAGGTGACAAGATAGTATTTACTATCTTCCATCAGTTGATTTTGCTCCTTAAAAGGAACCATTAAATCTTTTTCAAGTCCCCAATCTAAGAAAGCTCCAAATGCAGTGACTTCAATAACTTTCAAAAAAGCAAAGCCGTCAATTGTAATTAAAGGAGTTTCTGTAGTTGCGACAATTCTATCTTCAGAATCTTTGTATAAAAAGACGTTAATAATATCGCCTTCTTTCATGTCATCTGTTACATACTTTCCAGGAAGAAGTACGTCATTACCTTCTTCGTCTCCAAGATAAGCTCCAGGTGCGGTAAATCGAAGAATTGTTAAATCATTATATTGTCCAATAGTCATCTGCTAAAAATAAAGTGCAGACGCTAGTTTTGAGTTAAGCACCATACACGGTAATTTCTGATCATTCGTAATCAGCGTTTGTGCAAAGGTATCAAATTGTGGTAATAAACTTTCAGAATGATAAGCAATAGCAATAAAATCTATTGATTTTTCTTTTGTGTATGACAATATTTTCTTTTGGTAAGAACCACCGCTTTTGATTAATTCGACATGACAATCAATATTTCTATCATCGTATTGATTTTTAACTATCAAAACACGATTCTTCATTTGTTGACTCAATAATTCATCGTTGTGTTTTTCGCCTATAACATGGATTTTAGCTTTAAACATTGAGGCAATATCACCCGCAATATTGGTAACTTGTAAGCTTTCTTTTGTTAAATCGATTGGTACAACAATGTTTTTTATTTCATTTAAAGGCGTGTCCTTTTGAACAACTAAAAAAGGGGTGTCTGCGCCTGTTATAACTTTCATCGCATTACTTCCAAGTAAGCGTTGCATTCCACTAGAACCATGTGTTCCCATTATAACCAATTGAGCACCTTCCGATTTAGCTATTTTTCCTAAATCTTCGAAAATTGAACCAACACGCACTAATTTAGTAAGTTCAACTCCATAAGGTTTTTCGAACCGGTCAATAACAGCATCTAATCGATCAATTGCTTTTTGTCCTTCAGGTTTTGAGCTAGCTAAATGCAAAACAAGAATTTCTGCTTTTACATTTTTAGCAAGATGCAGTGCATAACGAATTGCAGCATCACCAACTGGTGTGAAGTCATATGGAACTATATATAAATTCTGGCTCATAATATGGTAATTTTTTCAAAAATAAGTAAAAAATAGTGTAGTTTTAAAATAAATCAACAAGAATGATTAAAACATACATCTCATTGATTATTAACCGAAAAACGTCATGATTTTCTTCTTCTTCTATGTTTGTCCTTTCCTAAAGTAGAATTCAGATTACTTGGATCCCTTTTGTCATGTTTAGATGCTTTTTTATCCAATTCGTTTTTCTGAGCAGCGGGGTTCTGAATATCTTTTTCAGGTGTTACAGCAATATGTTCACTGCCACCACCAGGAGCTTTTTCATCTGAAGGATTAATCCATTTATTTTTAATTTCTTTTTTCTCTACTTTACCATTTCGTTCGTTCTGAACATAGACGTAAGAATTCGGATCATTTGCTTTATTGACACCAATTACATCTTCTTTTAACACCCATTTGTTGCCTTCTAATACAAACGCATCGTAAGATAAGTCAGGGACATAAAAAGAATAAAAACCCTTTAAATTAGGTGCCTCTGGGGAAAGATGATCAAAAATTATTCGATCATATTCTTCTTCGTACTTTAAAGACATCGTTGTTTTTTTAGAATGCTCGTAAAACATTCTTTTATAGGTCATTTCTTTTGTTTTGAAGAGTGGACTTCCCAATTTTGGAGCGTCTCCTGAAAAGTATAAAACATCAATTAATTTAATTGTACTCATTGAGCTATTGCCGTCCCAGCCAAGAAGCGTGTAAACCGTTTTCGACCCTTTATCAACAGGAATAATTTTATAGTAAAGTGCTCCGTACCAATTATCAGCTTCCAAAACACCATCAGGGCGAGGAGGGAGCATGAAAGAATTGTCAATTAACTCACTGTATTCTACTTTTTTCTTTTTAGAATCAATGTGCAATAAGTAACAATAATATTTTTGTGTTTCGTCTTCTTGTTCGATGTTCCAATTAACAATGCGTAATTGACCATCTGGACTATCAATAAAACCAACTGATTTTAATTTACTGAAAGGGTATTTAAATGCGCCTTCTTGGTGAAGTGTTTCGAAAAGATATTCTTTGAAAATGAAATTGTTGTTTGATTTTTCGTCATCCGTTAATGAAGCCCTAAGGATTGCCAACAAATCAACCAATTTGTTTTCTCTAGTAACCAATGATGTGTCTGATAATGCAAACACATTCGCTGAAAAAAGGATAAAAATTGTGAGAATTAACTGTTTCATATAGAAGTTAACGGCAATTACATGTGTTTGTTACTTTCGTTCACTAACAAATATAAAAAATTAAAAAGGAAAAGTCTTTTTCAAAATTGAATTAAAGACCTTTTAGCGCTGCAATTGTTTGTGTTGGATTAGGCGAATTAAAGACAAAGCTACCAGCGACAAGTACATCGGCACCTGCTTCCACTAATTCTTTACCGGTTTCCATGTTGACACCACCATCTACTTCAACAAGTGCACGTGAACCATGTCTGTGAATTAAATTTTTTGCTTGTTCAACTTTTAGAATAGCATTCTTGATAAATTTTTGCCCTCCAAAACCTGGATTCACTGACATGATCAATACAAGGTCTAAATCGGCAATAATATCTTGTAATAAATCTACTGGAGTATGCGGATTTAAAGCAACTCCAGCTTTCATTCCTGCTGCTTTTATTGCTTGCACAGTTCTATGTAAATGCGTGCAAGCTTCATAATGAACAGTTAAGATATCTGTTCCAGCATTTTTGAAATCTTCGATATATTGATCTGGATTAGCAATCATTATATGAACATCTAACGGCTTCGTAGCGTGCTTTTTAATTGCACTAATTACAGGGAATCCAAATGAGATATTAGGAACAAAAACCCCGTCCATTACATCAATATGAAACCAATCAGCTGATGAAGCATTAATCATTTCAACATCACGTTGAATATTAGCAAAATCACATGATAAAACTGAAGGCGAAATTAGAACTCCCATTTTTTTCTTTTTTTTTGACAAAATTAAGAACTAAAACGGTTATTCTTTCATGATTTTCAAATATTCCTCATCTCTTTTGTAGATGTCTAAGTGGAAGATAAGTTTCTCTCTATCTGCAAAAACAGTGTTGTATTCCACATAAATTGGAATTGGTTTCTTAAGATGAATTACAAAATTCTTTGCCCTGCCGAGTAATGTATCTAATGAATCTCTGGTTAAATCATTGCGTTTACGACCAACAGAGTCATAATCTAAAATTACTTTTCCTAAATCGACTGGGTTTTCGCAGCGCATGCAACCATGAGAATAGGAACGAACATCCGTTTTGAAAAGAGATTTTGCAGGAGAATCGTGAACGTATACGCTGAATTCATTGTGGAATTCGAATTTTATTATCCCTAAACTATTTTTAGGTCCAGGCTCTTGAATAACTTGATATGGAAAGGTTTCGTCTTTAATCCGCTTCCAATTTACAGAATAAGGATCTATTTCAGTTTCACCTTTAAAAAGTTTATAATTATTTTTTGCGAAATACCCTGCACTTCTTTTGGCTGCTGGTAAAACTTCCTTACTTGCAATGGAGAATGGCACTTTCCAATAGGGGTAAACTACAATATCTCGGATTTTTGATTCAAGTTGAGGCGTTTGATTTTCAGTCTTCCCTATAACAATGTTGTGAATTTGTTTTAAACTATCATTCACGAAGAAACGCAATAAATACTCCGGGAGATTTATTCTTACGCATTTCGACGGGTAGACAATCGAAGTCCTTAATTTATCCATTACAAAAGCAGCTCTCAATACTTTATCATAAGAACTTTCATTTAACGCCCAAGCAGTGTATTTACCAACTTTCCCATCTTTTTTGAGACCATTATGTTCTTGAAACACCTTTAACGCTTCCACAAACGATAGGCTGTCTTTCAACGTTTCTTTCAAGTATCCTTTTGAAACAAGTGCCTTTGTCGCATTTGGAATTGCGTAAAGTGTATCTTCTTTATATGGTTTTACATCGAAGGTGCTTTTATCTAAAGGATAACTTTGACAAAAAACATATAACTTACTGGCAATGAATTGATAGTTTGTGTCTGTTAAACGTTGTTTAAGAAAAATATCATCGTAAGATAATTCCTTACTCATCGCAAGTGTTGAATCAAAAGATTCGCCGGTTGCAAAATATTTTAAATTATATTTTTTCTCTTTTACATTTAAAAACCCCTTATTTAAATCATGAAGAATCATTGCGGTTTTTGCTGTTAGAATAATTTCTTCTTCAACCCAGTTCAGTTTTTTCTTTTCAGAAAATGATATTCTGTTTTCAGGTATTCCAAACCACATTGAATTGGATAATGTTTTCTTCAATTTAACACCTGAGTCTATTACCATAGAGTCATTGATCCAATGAGGTTTGAAAGATTGTTTCTCGTAATGCTCTTGAAGCCAGGTACTCTGTGAATCATTGAATCCTAGTGTTTTTAAATATGAATTTTCAAGCACCTTTTGGATTTTCTTCTCAATTGAAATGGATTCGTCTTTAAAAAATTCAATTGGCACTTCAGCAACACTGTCGGAACAACTATTAAATAAGGAAATACTTACAATCAGAAAGATAAAATAGCGCATGAATAGTCAGTTGAATTAATTACTTTTGCTAAAGTTACATGCAAGATAAAACTTATTTTCAAATATGACTTTTACTTTATTAACAATAATTATAATTGTAACAGTTATTGTTTCGCTTAATGCCTTTAAAGACAATGCGTTAATGGATAAATTGATTTATTCACCTTATCGTAGCAAGCATAATCGTGAGTATTATAGAATGCTTGGGCATATTCTAATTCATGCTGATTCGACACATTTGATCTTCAATATGATGTCGCTTTATTTTTTGGGAAGTTTATTAGAGCAAGAATTCATGTTTCAATATGGCGGTTTAAATGGTGAGATTCACTTTTTAGTCTTATACATTTTGGGAGGTTTGTTTGCTACACTCATTCCATACATGCGCAATCAAGATAATCCAAATTACAGATCTTTAGGTGCTTCAGGTGCTGTTTCTGCAGTTATATTTGCTGCTATAATTTGGAATCCAACCATGGAGTTAGGTCTTTTGTTTATCCCAATTCCAATTCCAGCATACATTTTCGGGCCACTTTATTTGGCTTTTGAATATTGGGCTGATAGACGAGGAAATACAGGAATTGCGCATGATGCCCATATTGGAGGTGCAATTTTTGGGATACTTTACGTTTTAATTATTAATATTGATAAAGGAAAAGATTTTTTCAGTATAATTTTTTGATATAAAAGATGCTTTATATAAACAACAACGGCTCAGTGCTTACAAATGATGCTCCTACAATCCACGCTGGAAATAGAGGACATGTCTATGGTGATGGAGTATTTGAAAGTATTCGTATAATGAATGGCGTTCCATTAAACATGGAAAATCATGTTCGTCGTTTATTAGATGGTGCCAAAGCAATAAAAATGCGCCCGGCAAGTTATTTTACTACTCATTTTTTTGAGGAAAAAATCATTGAGTTGTGTCAAAAATCGGAGATATTGGAAGGAGGAAGATGCCGAATTTCTTTGGATCGCGTTACAGGTGGTGCTTATAAACCGGAATCAAATGAAGCATCCTATTTTATTGAAGTTTACCATTATGAAACGAATAATTTCGAGCTGAATTCAAAAGGTTTGGAAGTTGATCAATATACAGATATCAAAAAGCAAAGAAACTTTTTATCTAATTTCAAAACTAAAAGTGGGTTAATCTACGTTATGGCTGCAATTAATGCTACTGAACGTAAATTGGATGATGTGCTAATTGCGAATGATACTGGAGGAATTCTAGAAAGTTCTAGTTGCAATATTTTTGTTGTAAGTAACAGTGTACTTTATACTCCAGGATTAGAAGAAGGCTGTTTGGCAGGAACTATGCGCATGCAAATAATCAATTTGGCATTGAAAAATGGCATAAAGGTATATGAGTGTAATATTTTACCTCAAAATTTATTAGCGGCAGATGAAATCTTCTTTACGAATGCCATTCGCGGAGTAAATTGGGTGAGTGGATATCGCACAAAACGTTATTTCAATAACATGTCAAGAAGATTCGTTGCATTACTCAATGATCATTGGGAAAATCACTTTTCTGAACAAGTTTAACAGATTAGAACAGAATTATGCCGATTAGTAGGAGGGTAGACGTGAAGCCAGGAATGTTAGTAGCAATTGTTTTAAAAGAAGATCAGCGCAGTGGAGAATTGACCGAAGGAATTGTTCAAACCTTGCTCACGAATTCTAATTTTCATCCACATGGTATTAAAGTTAGATTGGAGGATGGTTCTGTTGGACGCGTTCAGGAAATTCTTGAAGATTGAATTTTATAAGTCTCTTTGACTTCCAATCAAAATAAAAATCTTATCTTTGCCCAAGTTTCGGGGTGAATTCAGTAGTTGAATTTTCCACAGTATGACAAGTCATTGCGATAACTGGATCAATAATTCGGTAAAACAATATTAAAATTGTGCTTTCCAATCATTCATTTAGTGTCAAAATGCAGGTTTCAACTGTTTTTGAAACCTTATTAATCGTAATACCAATACAATCGAATGGCAAAATCTCAAGAGACATTTAATAAAAAAGAAAAAGAAAAGAAACGTTTAAAAAAACGTCAAGATAAACTTGTTACAAAAGAAGAACGTAAGGCAAGTTCTCAAGGAGGTTCCTTGGAAAGTATGATGGCTTATGTTGATGAATTTGGTAATATCTCTGATACTCCGCCAGATCCAAATGTTGTTAAAAAGAAAATCAATGCAAGTAGTATTGAAATTGGAATTCCAAAAAGAAGTGATGAGCCTCAAGAAACGGGTCGCCAAGGAAAAGTTACTTATTTCAATGACTCAAAAGGTTATGGTTTCATCAAGGATTTGATGACTCAAGAAAATGTATTTGTACACGTTAATGGGTTAACAGAAGAAATTGCTGAAAACGACATGGTTACTTTCGAAGTAGAACGCGGAATCAAAGGAATGAATGCAGTTCGGGTGAAGAAATTTAAACCTGAATAAAAAATATTTATTTCAAAATGGGAGCTGATTAGCTCCTTTTTTTTTGTTCAAAATTCAGGAGTCATAAATGTAACTCATGTTACACTTTTAAACGTTTCAAAGAGATAATTTTGTTAAAAACTCCAATGAAAAAGGGAACGAAAATATATAGTATTTTAAACAATAAATGTCCACATTGTCACGAAGGAGATTTTTTTGAAGGATCCTTCTTTAAAGCGAAACCAAAAGAAACATGCGACGTTTGTGGGACTAAACTCACCAAAGAACCAGGATTTTATCAAGGTTCTTATTACGTTGTTTATGCTTTGAGTGTTGCTGTTTTTGTTACCGTTTGGTGCACAATAAGTTTGTTTTTTAAGAGTGTTAGTTTTAATGGTATGATAGCTGCAATTTTGATAAGTCTTTTAGCCACAGCGCCAATCAATTATCCGCTTTCGAAAATTATTTGGGCTAATTTTTTCTTCAAATATAAAGAGAATGGAATTAAATCATAAGGAATCTAATTTTAAAAGTATTGAAGCATATTTGTCCTATAATTAATATTATGTTAAATAGTAACATGAGTAATTCCTTGCTAAATTGTTTTTAACATCACAACATTACTTCTACTTGCTTTTTTTGATTTATAAAATAAATTTTGCTAATCCTTCTTATCTGTCATTCTACCCACTGCGCAACTTACAAATGATTTTGCTTTTTGCATGATCGAATTTGGATCCGTATCAATTGGATAGCCTAGGCTGGCTAGTTTCTTTTCTACGATGTCAATTTGATTCTCATTGTTATATTCAAATGTAACTGAATGAGACTCAATTTCTACTTTGACATTGGAAATTCCTTCTAATTTATTTAAAGCATTTGTAATCGTGTTTGCACATCCATCACACTTTAAGTTTTGCAAAATTTCTGTTTTTGTCATGATTCCAACTATTTATAATTTTCACTACTATAAGTTTCTGATTTTTCTAGCAAATTAAAACAGCTTTACTTATGTTAAATAGGTTGTTTGTAATCTATTACCAATTTCCGTAACCGCCTTCTAAATCATAAACTTTCGTAAATCCCATTTCTTTCATCATCGCAGCAGCTTTTCCACTTCTTCCTCCTGCTTGACAATATACTAATACAGGTTTAGTTTTATCTAATTTAGCAATATTCGTTTTGAAATTTGCACCATTAAAGTCTATGTTTTTAGCATTAGCGATATGACCTCCATTATACTCACCACTCGTCCGAACATCAATTAATTGTGCTTCTTTGTTCGTCATCAACGTTTTGAATTCTGATTTTGTCACAACTTTGTTGACAGTTCCAGTTGACAGTTCCTTCTGATTTTTTGATTTAGCAGTTGTTTGTGCATCACTGCAAGAAATCATAGTAATTGATACAGCTAATAAAATAATGTATTTTTTCATCGAATGAGTTTTAAATTTGGACTGCAAGGTACTTATTGTTTGAAAATCTTTGAGTAACATGAGTTACATAAACAGATTAATGATAAGAAATCACAATAGAATGCTGTATTCAGGGAAAAAAATTACTTTTGTACAAAAGAAAAAACTAATGTTAGACAAAATTTATTTTTTACCTATTTCCCTTCTACTTTTTCTAGTTTCTTGTGCAAGTAATGAAAATACTCAATACGAATTGCCAAAAACTGTCCAACTTAGCTCTTCCCCTCTATTTAATCCAATATTTATTGAAAACTTCATGGATGCTCCTATAAAAGTTGGCAATATTTGGAACGATTCGTTAATATCACTTTGTAGAATTAACAAAATTCAATTCGTATATAAAGGAGAGAAAAATCCTGACAATATCGCTGAGACCTACATGAATCTTTTTAATCAACATGGGCAGATTCAAGAATATTCCTATTTCAATTTTGAACTTTCAACAACAGAATTCACTGAGATTATTTTTGGGTACAAAGAGAATAAATTGATTTCAATGAATACACCTATCTTCTTTGGACAAAAGAAAGATCAAAAGATTTCAATTTCAGAAAGAAATGATTGTTTGATTCTTGTTAAAAACAAAATGGAAGCAGTTCAAGATTCAACATTTATTTATTCTAAAAATGGTCAAACTGTTCTAATTATTGAGAAGTTGGGAGATTTTATTTCTAAAATTAATTTCATTCTAGATGTTAAGAAACCAGTTGTATCCGTGAAGCATTGGATAAAACGTTTAAATATTTCCGATGAGAAATTTTTGACAGCAGATAGAATAGTAACGTTTACAGAACATAATTTACCCCAAAAAGCCTATCATTTAACAGAAAATTTGGTGAAAGAATATTTATCCAGTGAATGGATTTATGAAAACAATAAAAAATTAATCGGCTACAAAAAGTATATTAATAATCAAATAGTTAAAGAATTTTCTTTTGATTATTCTGAAGATAAAATTATGAGGTCCTTTACTTTTAATAAAAAGGTTTACGAAATCCAGTATAATTAAATGCTATCTCGTGAACAACAAAAACAATTGAATATTGAATTCTGGAATGAATTCAGGAAATTCATGAACCATTTTAAATCTTCTAATGGTAAACGAATTAATTGGCTTTCCTATCCTTCTGACGTGAAAAATGTTTATATCCGGTTGCAAGCAGATGGAAAAGGAGCCAGATTATGCTTCGATATTCAACCCAAAGATGATGGTATTCGAGCTATTATTTGGGAGCAAATGACCGAATTAAAAAAAGTCATGGAAAGTAATATGTCGCACGAAACAATTTGGTTGGAAAAAATGTGGAACGATGAAGGAAGATCATTTTCGAGAATTATGTGGCAACAAGAAGACGTAGATTTTTATTTAACAAAAGACAGAATAGTGATTTTTGAATTTCTTAAAAATCGTCTAGTTGAATTTGATGCTTTTTACCAAGAGTTTAAAGAAATTCTAATTTCACTAACAGATTAGATTGGTTTCGCTATTTTTGTATAAAACGATAATCCGAATTAATAATTAAACATGAAAAAATTCATTTTTGTAATTTTATCAAACGTGTCGATCATTGGATTTGCTCAGACCGACATTTTTACTACAGATTTTCAAACTGGTATACCTATAAGTTACACTCTAATTGATAATGATGGTTTAATTCCGGCTCCCCAGGTATCTGAATATACGACTGCTTGGATAACTGTTTTAGATCCTGAAAATTTAACCGATACGATAGCAGCTTCGACGTCATACTTCTCTCCAGCTGGAACAGCTAGTCGTTGGTTAATAACCGCACCTTTTTCGACAGGTAGCTACGGTAATTTTATTGAATGGAAAGCAAAATCACAAGATGCCGCCGTCCCTGATGATTATCTAGTTCTCGTTTCCACAACAGACAATCAGATTTCTAGTTTTATAGATACTATCGGATATATTATTGAAGAAAATTTTGAATGGACAACTAGAACTGTCAATTTGAGCACTTATAATAATCAAGCTATTTACATCGCTTTTGTTAACGTAACTAATGATGGTTTTAAACTATACATTGATGATATTCATGCTTGGAAAAATGATCCCGTTTCAGTAAATGAATTAAATCAAAATAACGTTGTTTCAATTTATCCGAATCCAACGAAAGGGATGTTCTCAGTTGAAAGTGAGTATGAAATACAAAAGATCATTGTATCAAATTCCTTTGGTCAAATAGTTTTTACAACTGAACAAACAAAAATAGATTTATCAAATTATTCGAATGGGATATATTTCTTGAAAATTGAAACTATGTCAGGTTCTGCAGTAAATAAGGTATTAAAAAACTAAATTTCTGGAAAAGGAATTAATACTAATTGGTATTTAATATCTGACTTTGATGTTGGACTCAAGATAATTTTATTTTCGGATTGAACTTTAATGTTGAATTCCCATTTTTCTTGAGTAAAAAATAAACTAATGAGATTTTCATCTGGATACAGAGAGTACTCCCCTCTTTTTCCATCAATATCACCAATTGTATTCATTGGCTGAAAGACACATTTTCCATTTTGATAAAAGATGACCACATCCTTTTCAACGTTTATTCTTGGTGCAAAATTTTTATTTCCGGAATTCACTTCACTTATAATCCAAATTTTACTATTTGAGTCATTAAAAAGTGGTGCAAGACTTATTGGTCTTAGCTCTACTCCTCTTGAACAGCTAGATAATACTCCAATAAATAAAATTAAATAAAGGAATCTCATTATAAGATCATTTCGTTTTTAACAAGTGTTTTATATATATCATTAGATACCGAATCTTTAAGTTCAGCTATTATTCGTTGTCTCCACGGACCATCTGAATCTGTGCCTTCAATAGTTTCAGTAGTCTGAAATTTATAGGATTTACCATTCCAAACAAAGATGCAATTGTAAAAGATTACATCACCTTCAACATTGTCATTGAAACGTAAAATTAAATCAGGATAATGCGTTTTTGATTTCCTTGTACCAATTAAATTAGCGATAAAAGTATTGACTTTCACTAATTCTCCTTTTTCACGAACAAAGGTTATAAGACGTCTCAATTTAATTCCACCAACTTTTGATTTTATTTGTAATAAAAATGCATTTTCAACTGGAGCATCATCCCTCATTGGAAAAATCTTAAAGAAACGTGGAGAACAGGCAGGCTTCATGTAATCTGACGTGTCTTTTTGAAATTCAGAACATATTTTCAATTCTTTCAACAATTCAATATGTTTTGAGTCGTCAAAAGAATCAGCATTAAATAAAGTTTCAATTCCTGTTATTTCGCCAGAATTATCAGTGATTGGTTTTTTAGTTGGTAATTCGTCATCCCCAGAACATCCAGAAAAAACAATTACAAGTATGAGATATATGATTTTTTTCATCTTTGAAATAAGAATTATATTTTAAAAAGTTACATTGGAAAAACTGAATTTGCTTCTAAATATGCTTTTTTAAACAAAGTAGGTTCTATTCCAGTGATTATTTCATTTTCATTAAACCAGTCCAACATGATTTCTGTAGGCATATTCCCTGTTAAATCATCTTTCGCCATGGGACATCCACCAAATCCTTTAATTGCACCATCAAACCTTCTACAACCTGCAGAATAAGCAGCATTGATTAATTCCTTTGCGCAATCCGGTTTCGTATGTAAATGAGCACCAAATTCAACTGATGGTAATTGAGGAATTAATAATGAGAACAAATCCTTTACTTGATCAGGTGTTGCAGAACCAATTGTATCCGATACAGCTAGAATTTTTACCCCTAATTTTGTAAAAAGAATGTCACTCCATTTCTGAACAATCTCTGGATTCCACTCTTCATTATATGGATTTCCAAACCCCATTGATAAATATACTACGAGTTCTTTTCCCGATTTTACACATGTATTTTGCATTTGCTCAACAAGCGTTAGTGAATCTAATATAGTTGAATTCGTATTTCTTTTTTGAAATTCTTCTGAAACGGAAAATGGGTAACCTAAATAATTTATTTCTTCAAAAGATGTTGCTTCGGTTGCTCCTCGTTCATTTGCTATAATAGCAAGAAGTTTCGTTGAATTGGTTAAATTCAATTTAGACAACACATCTGCAGTATCTCGCATTTGCGGGATTGCCTTCGGCGAAACAAAACTTCCAAAATCAATCGTGTCAAATCCGCAACTCAATAATGAATTGATGTAATGAGCTTTAATTTCTGTTGGAATGAAATCATGAAGTCCTTGCATCGCATCACGCGGACATTCAATCAGTTTTAATTTCGAATTTAACATAGTTAAATAAAATTACGATTTTCTTTTAAGAATAGCTTTATTAATTCTCTTTACTAATCCAGGTCCTTCGTAGATAAATCCAGTATATAATTGAATTAATTTTGCTCCTGCATCTAATTTTTCTAGAGCATCCTCTTCTGAATGAATTCCCCCTACTCCAATTATAGGGAATGAATTATTGGATTTTTGAGATAAATAGCGAATCACTTCAGTAGAACGATTTTTTAGCGGTTTTCCTGACAATCCTCCCATACCAATTGTATTTAAAGATTCATCAGATGCAATAAGATTTTCTCTGCTTATTGTTGTATTAGTAGCGATTACTCCCGCAATTTTGACTTCGTCGACAATTTCAATAATATCATCTAATTGTTCATTCGTTAAGTCAGGTGCGATTTTTAATAGTATTGGCTTTTGAACTTTTTTCAAATTATTCACTTTCATCAATTCTGAAAGTAATTGTTTGAGCGGTTCCTTTTCTTGCAATTCTCTTAGGTTGGGTGTGTTTGGAGAAGAAACATTTACCACAAAATAATCAACATGATCAAAAAGCTCTTCAAATGCTATTAGGTAATCATTTACAGCATTCTCATTTGGAGTAATTTTATTTTTCCCAATATTTCCACCAATAATAATTTGTGTTTTTCGATTTTTTAGATTGCGTATAACTTCGGTTAAACCACCATTATTAAATCCCATTCGATTAATAATCGCCTTATCTTTTTTCAGCCTGAATAAACGTGGTTTGTCATTTCCTGGTTGACTTTTTGGCGTTACCGTGCCTATTTCGATGAATCCAAAACCACAAGATGCTAATTCATTATACATAGATGCATTTTTATCAAACCCTGCAGCAAGTCCAACTGGATTAGGGAATTTAATCCCAAAAACTTCGGTTTCAAGTTGTTTATCCTCTATGCAAAATAATTTCTTCCAACACCATTTCATTCCTGGTATTTTCAATAAGAACCTTAAACTAAATGCCGTAAAGTAATGAACTTTTTCTGGATCAAAAAGAAATAGGAAGAAGCGAATTATTTTGTACATGTTTTTTTTGATAAAGGTATAAATGCAAAACGAGGTGACAATAGCCACCTCGTTTCTTTCATTAACAATATTTTCAACAATTAGAACTTATAACGTCCTTTACTCCACTTATATCCTTTACGTTGTTTAGCATAATCTTTATAAGTAATATTTCTTTGTACAACAATATTAGCTGTGTAATACGCATCATTTTGTTTATCACCTCTTTGCTGACCTGGCGCGAACCAATTAGTGTTATTATTTGCAGGATTTGATAAATATTGTGCAGAAGCAGATCCTAATAAAGATGGATCGTAATATACACCGTGCACGTCATCTATATAATCTGAAAAAGTTTTAATGTAAGAAACTTCTAAACCAAATCTCCACATACGACCTACTCCAAATCTCATCCCAATACCAAAAGGAATAGTTGCAGTAACAGGTAAAGTTTCTTTTGCTCCACCATCCATTCCTTGTCCTTCAGTGTTCAATGGGTCCAATGCCACCCAACCACCATTGTATTGTGCTTTCGGATTAAAATAACTTACACCAATACCAGTGAATAAATAAACTTGTTCGTTGTGATCTTTGAAACCTTTATGACCTGGCAAGCTATAACGTGCTCCAAATTTTTCGTGAGCAAGAACGATACATTCAATTCTTTGTTGTAATTCAAAATACATTGATCTAAATGAAAGATTTCTACTTTCACGAATCACCTCATTTGTAAGTGCATCATCCCCTTTTAAACGACCAATATTCAACGTTGTTGTAGTAGCCCAATATGGATGAAAACGAAACCTATATCCAATCATTCCTCCGATACTCGTAGAAGGAAGGTCGATATCTTTTAATCGATAATCACTACCAATTTGATCTTTTCCTCCTAGATCTCCTGTGAATTGTGTGGCCCCAAAGCCAAACATGATTTCTTTTTTATTCAGAGACCAGTTTCTTTGAGTATTAAAATTAGTGTGTTGGGCAAATGATACCGAACTTAATAATAGTAATAACAGTGTAAAAATATATTTCATATAGTGTTTTTAAAATGACTTATACCATTATATAACGACACGAATTTATGAATAGTTTTTTGAATAAAAAAAAAAAACGTGAATAAATACTAATATTCAATTGTTCAAAGAATTATGCATTGTTTTCCTAACCTTAAAATCCTGCTCAAACATACAGTTGTGAGCAGGATTTTAAAATTAAAACAGCCTTTATTTGACAAAATAAAATCATTCATTTCATGTCCATTTGACTAATGCGTTATCAATGATTTTTTTTTGCTATTAGTTTACATTGAAAAGGTTTAACTTTTCACATTGTAATCTCTGTCAATCTTAATATTATTTTTTATTGTAGAAGCTATTTTTTGCTTATTGAATGTATTTGTTTCTTCATTTATCTCAGTTTTTGAATTCATTTGATTATTAAACAATACCGCTATTGCCATTGAAGATAAACCGATAGCCCCATAAAACCAGGGGCTTTTGAAATCGGTCATCTTTGTATTTCTAGCTAGATTCAAAATTGGTTTCAAATCCTGTCTCAACTCTATATATGTTGATGTAAGATTTTTTCTGTCCAAATTGATTTTTTTAATTTCCATAAATTATTGTTTTGGATTTATTAACTGTTTCAGTTTTTCAATTGCACGAAAAGCTTTTACTTTCGCATTATTTTCTGTTATTTCCAATATCTCTCCTATTTCTCTAAAGGATCGCTTTTCAAAGAAACGCATCTCAATTAATTGCATGTCTTTTTCTTTCATTTTAGCGAGAGAATTAAATAGTCTTTTCTTCTTCTCTTCTGAATGGTCATCGTCAATTTCTTCAATGATTTCATACAGATGAAAACTTTCAATATTCACGGTTCTTTCAGCTTTTCTATCACGAAATGCTTGATATAATTCACTTTTAGCAATTCGATACAACCAAGAAGAAAAGGGAACTCCTCGATATTCGTATTTGCCAATATTATTCAAGGCTTTCATAAAAACCTGTGAGGTTATATCAAAAGCCAATTCTTCGTCATCCATCCGTTGATAGATATAGCGAAATATTTGCTCATGATACTTTTTGTACAGCGGCCCGAAACTTTCCGGATCCTTCTGTGCACGACGTATCCAACTCAACTCCTCTTCCAGTCTTTGGTTGGTGTGGTGATACAATGGGTTCACTGTCATAATTTTTGGTTTTATTTCTAGTTTGGTTTGTGAAGCTTGCAGACTTCACGTGGAGTAAAACGAATTCTTTTTAATTCGTTACACTTGTAACGCAAATACCTTTCCGAATATTGTATGCACGCACATTAATATATTTGCAAATATTTATTGCCTCGCATAAAAAATGCTGGCACAATCAGAAAACTAGAAAAAACAGTGAATTGGTTTTACCGAAATTGAGACATGTAACTAGTATCGGTCAACGTTAAAAGAAATTCTTTTAGTTGCTTGATTTGAGTAGAATTCAAGTCAATTTTTTGTATAATTTTATTTTTATTTGGATGGTTTTTACCACCTGATTGATAGTGTTTGATTACCTCTTCGATATTTTTCAAACTACCATCATGCATATAGGGAAATGTCAATTCTAAATTTCTTAAGGAAGGAACTTTAAATTTTCCAATATCATTTGAGTCATTAAAAATCCTAAAGCGACCTAAATCAGTCCCGTAATCTAAATACAAACCATTGTTTTCTGGTAAATAGGTTGTAAAGCTAGGTGCTGGATGACACTTTGTACAATACAAAACATCAGAAAATAAGTTCCATCCTGCAATTTCATTTTTAGTAATTGCTTTTTTATTTCCAGACATGTATTGATCAAATCGAGAATTTTGTGAGATCAATGATCTTTCAAAAGCAGAGATACTTCGCGTCAATACAAACGCATCGAAATCACGGTTGAATATGCGCTTAGCTGATTCTTGGTATTCTTCGTTGGCTTTGAGTCTTTTTAACAAATCAAGCATATTCATATCCATTTCAACATGTTCTTGAATCGGAACAATAACTTGAAGCTCTAACGTCTTAATATATCCATCATACATTACAGTTGGTAAATATCCAGCATTTAAAATGGACGGAGCATTTCTTTGCGTCTTTCTGCCTTGAACACCATCGCTAAAGGATTTTTGATCTGAAAAAGCATATTGAGGCAAATGACATGTTGCGCAGGAAACCGTTCCGTCTGAAGATAATTGCTTATCGAAAAACAACTTTCTACCCAATTCAATCTTTTCTGCGGTTATTGGATTTCCTGTAGGAGAAATGACTTCCCCCATAGGTTGAATTGACTGAATAGTCGTTTTACATTGATATAAAAAAAGGGACAAAAAAAATGTCCCAGTAAAGATTATAATTGAATATGGATTTTGCAATTTCATCACATTGCTACCTTAATGGAATTTAAAGCATTCAAGTTTTTATCAAAAAAAGTGAAATTGTATATTCCATTTGAAATATTATCAAAAATAAAACATCCAGTTTCATCAGAAACAGATCCAAGTTTTATGATTTTTCCAGAAAGATCATTTAATTGAAATGATCCTACATTTTTAATGTTTTTCCAAGAAATCGACAGGGAAGAATTCACAGAAGAAAAAGTCATTGTCCCTACCCCAGATTCAGCATTTGATACTGCTGCATTTGCACCTTGGTTAAAAACAGATTCTGTAATAACATTATTCATTACATCAGCATTTTCATTAGCGGATCCATGAAGTACACCTACGGATTGTATTGCTATATCCTTTAACCACGTATCAACATTACAATTGATGTAAACATCAATTTGACTCAAATTTGTTTGGGTTTGAATAACAGGCATTTGGTAAGGTAAGTAATTGGAATTGCCTAAATTGTGTAATTGAAAAAGGGCATCAGGAATCCCATCTGAATTGGAATCGGCTAAACCACCGATTATCATATGAGCATAACCCGAAGTCCAACCCCAATACATCGATGGGTCTTGGAAGCCTAAAGGATGACCATGTGGGTAGACAGAAATATCAATTGCATCTAAACCATCCTGTGTATTTAGGTTAGCTGGTACACCAACAGCAAATTGAATTTGCTCAATGTTTGTGACATTCAGATACCCTAAATACAAAACAAAATTAGTTGGTTCAATTAAAAAAACTGTATCCGACAAATCTAAATCTTGACCACCATCATGAATTATATGTAATCCAGATAAGTAGTAATCAAAATACTCCAAATTAAAAACTATTCCATTGAGATTTGTCACGTCAGTACCAATAACTAAATCCGCACTAGCAACTTTAGGGGACAATGTAATAAACACATTTTGTTGGGAGTATGAAAACGCTGCAAGCAACGTGAAAAATGATGTAATAATTAATTTAATCACAGTTATTTATTTTTTATGTACAATGTACAAAATTTCTTCTCTTTGCAATCGAAAACGAGTTATTTGTTTTTCGTCATAATTGGATTCCTTACTGAATTCTGTCACAGTAAACCCAGCTTTATCTAACCATTTTGGATAATCTAATCCAAAAAGTCTCACATGGTCTTTTTGCCAGTAATATTTCTCCCTTTCTTCAGGTGTAACAATGGATTTATCTTCCAGTGTTGTTTCTCTAGAAAAATCTTGAGGCACTTGCATTATTCCCCAACCACCAGGTTTCATAACGCGATATAATTCACGCATACATTGCAAGGCATCATCGACATGTTCCATTACATGGTTGCAAAAAACCACATCAAAACGATTGTCTTCTAATGGAATTTCATGTAAATCAAAATGCAAATCTGCTATTGGTGAAACTAAATCCCCTGTTAGATAATTTAAATTCTTTTGTTCCTTGAATCTTTTATGAAAACATTGTTCAGGAGCAATATGCAAAACATTCAATTTTTCTGCTGTAAAAAAATCGGAAGAATCTTTCAGATAAAGCCACATTAATCTGTGTCGTTCTAACGTTAAATCATAAGGACATAATACATTTTCTCTATGAGCTATATCTGAACCATAAGATAAAAATTTTGAAAATGATTTTTCACAAACAGGACATTCAACATTGTTGCCTTTAAATAAAAGAGGAGCAATCATCTTAAATGGATAACTCAACCGAATTAATAAAGGTCGTGGTAATTTGTTTAATAAAAATTTGTAAATCTTTTTCATAAACGACAAATTTAATGAAAGAAAAAAGAATCTCAATTAGTTGAAGCAAGCAATATTAATTCTTTTATTTTTACACTCTAAATTACTTGCAATGCGCAAAATTATAACTCTAGTTTTGATTACTCCTTTTTTTGCCAACACACAAGTTAAATCTACGAATTCTATGTCCAATCAACCTGTTGCAAATAAAATCCCTAAGAATTTAATTTTACACAATCACACAAGAGTTGATGATTATTATTGGATGAATGATAGAGATTCACAATCTGTTTTAGATCATTTAGCCTTAGAGAACGAGAATTCAAAAAAATATTTCAGTTCTTTCGAAGGTCTTCAGAAAAATCTTTTGGATGAATTTAACAGTCGAATCAATCCTAATGACGTGAGTTCTCCTTTTAAAATGAACAATAAAACTTATCAAATTAGAAATGAAGCGGAGAAGGATTATGTGTTAGTTTATCAATTGGATGGAACAAAGGAACATTTGTTTCTAGATGAAAATGTCAGAGCAAAGGGAAAACCATTTTATGAATTAGCGGAATGGGCTCCTTCACCTAATAACGAATTGCTTGCCATAAGTGAAGATTTCATCGGAAGAAGAAAATATACAATTACAATTCGGGAAAACAAAAGCAATAAATTTTTAAAAGATCAAATTAAGGACACTGACGGTTCTATAGTTTGGGCAAATGATAATAAAACGCTTTTCTACGTCAAAAAAGACACTCAGACGTTGAGAGAATTTCAAATTTTTAGACATGTTTTAGGAACCGATTCAAAAAATGATGTGCTTGTTTATCAGGAAGATGACGAGAAGTTTGCTGTTTCAATCACAAAATCAATTACAGATAAATACATATTTATTTATAGCCACAGTTCTACTACTTCTGAAATGAGATTCATTGATTCAGATATTCCTTCAAGTGCTCCAATTGTTTTTCTTTCAAGGGATAAAGGTCATTTATACGAAGTGGATCATCATGAAAATGGATTTTATATCCTTTCAAATAAAGATGCTGAAAATAAACAATTATTATTTTCTCAATCACCTCCTGAGTCGATAAGTAATTGCAAAGTTGTTGTCGCTCATTCTTCAGAGACGTTGATTGAAAGTTTTTTACCTCTTAAAGATTTTTTAATCACAGAGATCAGAATAAATGGGTTAAGGAAGATTAATATTCTCAATTTAAAATCCAATAAAACTGAGACAATCTCTTTTGATGAAGAAACATATTTCACAGGTTTAAGTCTTAATGATAATTACGAAGCAAGTAATTTGTTTTTCAGTTATAATTCAATGACAACACCTTCATCTGTTTACAATTATAATTTAATTAATAACACCCGTGAATTGTGGTTCAGAAAAGAATTATTGGATAAATCCTTTAATTCTGACAATTATGAATCTCAAAGAATATGGGCAATAGCAAATGATGGTTCGAAAATTCCCATTTCATTGGTATACAAAAAAGGGACAGATTTATCAAAAGCACCATGCCTACTCTACGGATATGGTTCATATGGTTATACTTTGCCAGATGTCTTTAGTGCGACTAGACTGAGTCTATTAGACCGAGGTTTTGTGTATGCGGTAGCTCATATTCGAGGAAGCAAATATATGGGAGAGCAATGGTACGAAAATGGTAAATTTCTAAAGAAGAAAAACACATTTACTGATTTTATAAATGCTGCTGAATTCCTTGGCATGAAAGGTTATTGCGATAAAAATAAAATTTATGCTCAAGGAGGAAGTGCTGGAGGATTATTAATGGGAGCAGTTACGAATATGGCGCCATACTTATGGAAAGGAGTGATTGCACAAGTGCCATTTGTCGATGTGGTTACAACAATGTTGGACGAGACAATTCCTTTAACTGTTGGAGAGTATGAGGAATGGGGAAATCCAAATGATGAAGAATATTACTATTACATGTTAAACTATTCCCCATATGACAATGTGAAAACGATGGATTATCCTTCACTATATATTACGACAGGATATCATGATTCTCAAGTTCAATATTGGGAGCCAATGAAATGGGTTGCTAAAATTCGTGAAATGAGAACAAATGACAATCCTTTGCTATTTGATTGCAATATGGAAGCAGGTCATGGCGGTGGGTCTGGAAGAACTCAGGAGAGAAAAGAAACAGCCAAAGAATATTCATTTATTTTGCATTTAGAAGGCATTGAAAAATAAAATTATTCTTTGTTTTGGTTTTTTGCCATTTGGACTGCTCTGTCAAAATGACACTGTGCCTTATACGCTTTATAAAAATAAGGTAGTACTATATTCTGATATTGGGTATACCTCTGCCCCATTTTCAATGCACTATAATTATAATAATACTGTTGACAAACTAAAATACAAGAATAACTTCAGAACGATTTTAGGTTTTGGTATTTGTTATAAATGGTTTGCATTAAGAATTGGGATCCCATTACCAGGATATTTCAAGCCTGTTAGTAGTTTTGGAAAAACGATTCCACTAGATTTAGGATTTGACTTCACCATAAAAAAAACATTTTTTGATATTGATATTAGAAGCTATCGAGGCTATGCCATTCTAGATGCATACAAATGGAATGATACATTAAACAAGCTGCATCCAAATGATATTAAACCAAATATTAACACAGTAAGTTTCTCTGCTAATGTCTGGTATTTTCATGATAAGAATTTTAAAATGTCTGCTTTAAAAGGAAAAACTGGTCATTACGAAAAAGAAGTGAAAACTTGGTACTTAAAAAATTCATTAAACATATTTGGAGTCGGAAATGGCACTGAATCAATAACTCCTTATACATTAATTGATTCAACGCAAACCAAAACATCTTCAAGTGTAATTTCATCAATTGATTTTGGTGTAATTCCTGGGTATGCGTATGTTAATAAGTTGAAAAATTGGCAATTTTCTGCATTGTTTGGAGTTGGATTTGCGGTTCAAGCTAAATTTTATACAATCAATGAAATTTCTAGAGGATTTCTTGGTCTTGCTCCAAGGTATGATATCCGACTAATTGGAGGATATTCTGTCCCAAAGTTTTTTGTTTTTATTGTATCCGATTTCGATAATAAATCAATCCGATTCAATAACTTTAGTTACCGACAAACATTTTATTCTTTAAAGTTACTCGGAGGAATAAGATTGAATGATAAGAAAACTTCGAGAAAAAATAGAACACTTTAATTATCTAATCAGTTCAGATTCAGACACTGGTAATATAAATTTCTCTCTCAAATCTTTTAACGTTTTCACCATTGGATTAAACATTTCATATTCTAAATGATTCGATAAATCTGAAAAATGAATTCTTTTGTATTCATCCTCTTTCTTGAGAAGGATCGACATTCTGTTAAAAAAGTCGATATTCAATTCTTTTCCTAAGTCTTTAATAAAACGAACTGACGAATCAATTGAACATCCTGATGATTTCACCTTATTTTCATCTGCAACTATAACAATGAAAGAATGATGTAAAATAGTCGCATTAGCAAACAAATCTGTTCCGTGTGTTGCCCACTGTCTAATAAATTGATCTAAGTTGGTAGTAATAAAAACTTCTTCTTCATTTGTAAAAAAACGTGTTGAAGAATAAATCCACACTTGACTATTTTCAGGAAATGATTCGAACATATGTTTATAATTCAGCTGCATTTGCGATTAATTCAGCAATATCTAAAACTTGAATTGAATTTTCTTTATTGAAGTTTTTAACACCGTCTGTCATCATCGTATTACAAAAAGGACAACCAGTAGCTATAATTTCTGCGTTTGTTTCAAGAGCATCTTCAGTTCTTTCAACGTTAATTTCTTTATTTCCTTTTTCAGCTTCCTTGAACATTTGTGCGCCACCGGCTCCACAGCAAAGCCCATTGGTCTTGCATCGTTTCATTTCGACCAGTTCAGCATCTAACTTTTCAATCAATTCTCTTGGAGCTTCATAAACGTCATTTGCACGGCCTAAATAACATGGGTCATGAAAAGTAATTTTCTTACCCTTATAAATTCCACCGTCCTTTAAGCTCATTTTACCTGTATTAATAAGGTCTTGAATAAGTTGGGTATGGTGAATTACTTCATATACTCCACCAAGTTCAGGGTATTCATTTTTCAACGTATTGAAGCAGTGAGGGCAAGCGGTTACAATTTTCTTTACTTCGTATCCATTTAACACTTGGATATTCATCATTGCTTGCATTTGAAATGTGAATTCGTTTCCTGCTCGTTTTGCGGGATCTCCAGTACAACTCTCCTCAGTACCAAGTACAGCAAATTTTACATTGCAATTATTTAGAATTTTCACTAATGCTTTCGTGATTTTCTTTGCACGGTCATCAAAACTGCCGGAACATCCAACCCAAAAAAGTACATCAGGTGTTTCTCCTTGAGCCATCATAGAGGCCATTGTAGGTACATTCAAACTCATAACTTATTTTTCAAAAACTTGAATACTAGCTTTCGTCTCGATTAAATCTGAAAACTTTCCTTCATAACGTGTTGCTCGAACAATGTGATTGTCAATCCAATGATAATTTCCACCTCTTGGTTTCCCCATCAATAGCCCATGGTATTTGAAATCATGGTTTTTAAGCCATTCTTCAGTAACTTCTCTATGTTCTTCTAATCTTGAAGTGAAAAAAGTTATTATATGGCCTTCATTGTACCATTTTGTAATTACCTCTAACGTATCCGGGTAAATCACCGCTGTTAACATTCTTTCTGGTTCTTCATTCGGGATATCATCGCAAATTGTTCCGTCGATATCAATTAGATAATTTTTAACGTCTTCAGGTAGAACGGGTGATAACGATTTTCCATTCTCAACCAGCCCTATTAATTCGGTTTGTTTCTTAGTCTTCATTTGCCCAATTTAAACGGTCATTCGGTGAGAATTGCCATGGTGCACCATTGTTTTCAATATTCGTCAACATACCCGTAAGTTCGGTTGGCATTTTAGACTCTTCCATAACTAAAAACCTTCTTAAATCTATAATTATGGATAATGGATCGATATTTACAGGACACTCCTGAACACATGCGTTACACGAAGTACATGCCCAAACTTCTTCCTCTGTAATATAATCCCCTAACAAGCTTTTTCCATCAGAAAAACCCTTACCATGTTTTCTGATATTATCACCAACTTCCGTTAAACGATCTCTCGTATCCATCATTATTTTTCGTGGAGACAATTTTTTGCCTGTGATATTAGCAGGACAAGAAGACGTACATCTGCCGCATTCAGTGCATGTATAGGAATCAAGTAAATTTTTCCATGTAAGATCAGTGACATCTTTTGCTCCAAATCTTTGTGGTTCGGATGACGCATCTGCAGGTGCAGCATAAGGATCTGCTGCTGGGTCCATCATTAATTTTACTTCAGCCGTAACTGACTCCATATTAGTAAGTTTGCCCTTTTTATTTAAATTAGAAAAATAGGTATTTGGGAACGCTAATAAGATGTGAAAATGCTTGGAGTAAGGAAGGTAATTAAGAAATAATAAAACCATAAAGAAATGTCCCCACCAACCAATATGTTCAATTACATGCAATGTTTCTATTGAATTTATCTCGCCAAAAAACAGTGGACCGATAGCACTACTAATTGAAAAGCCATAACTTTCATTACCTTTTAATAATTGAGCTGCTTCGTCTGCTCCATTCATTGTGAAAATGCATGATACTAAAACGATTTCCATTATTAAAATCAAATTAGCATCTTTTTTCGGCCAACCAGCCAATTCTTTCATGTTAAGTCTAGGAAGTTTTAATAAATTTCTTCTTGATAAAAATATCACCGTTGCAATAAGTGCCAAAACAGAAAGTATTTCTATGAAGCTAATCATGAACGTGTAAAAACCACCGAGCGATTCATGAAAAAAGCGATGCTTATTAAAGAACCCATCAATGATGATTTCAACTAACTCAATTTGAGTAATGATAAAAGCGACATAAAGAGCTAAATGTAATAATGCAGGAATTGGACGAGAGAACATCTTTTTTTGCCCTAAAGCAACTAGTGCCATAGTCTTCCAACGTTCAGCCCTATTCCCTTTTCGATCAACGTCTCTACCTAAAAGGACATTAGCACGGATTTTCAGAATATTATACGTGAAAAATCCAAATCCACCTATAAATAATAAGCCAAATAAAATACTTGAAATCATTTCTTTTAATTTGGGACAGAGTCCAATAATTGTCTTAATTGTTTTTCTTCACGACCCGTTAAAGGAACACCTTTCGTTTTTGCACCTAATAAAGAGAAATGTATATATCTTTCAGGATGTAATTGCAAGTCATTGACAAGATTTTGAAGTTCCTTATTTGTATTAACTAATTCATTATACAAAGCTTCATCGCCCAATAATTTGCCAAGAGTACCTTCACCTTTTTGAGCTTGATCCAAAACAGCATTCAGGTTTTTTAAGGTGGCTGATGCATTTCCAATAACAGATTTGAAATCTGCAGAAACTAGATCATCTGTAATTTTCTGAGCATTACCAAGAACAGCAGAAATTTGATCATTACTCTTTTTAAGATTTAGAGATATGCTTTCAACATTTGATAATATTCTACCGAATTTAACTTTTTCTTCACCAACAAGTGATTCTACTTCACCCGCAACGTTTCCTAATTTATGAATAGCAATTTGCAATTCTTTCAAGCTTCCTTTTATTTCTGACGTTGCAGTTGTGTCCCAAAATGCTGATAATGAATTGACCATTTTATCAATTGAGCTTAACGCCGTTTGTACTTTTTGCACCAATGGATCAGCATATGCTTTAACCTGAGTTGTAATATCTACTGTTACAACACCTTGCATTTTGTCCCCAGGTTTATAAAAACCTTTTGAAATATCAGGATTAAGAGAGAGTAATAAACCTTTATTGAACAAGTCGATTGAACCAGCTTCTAATTTCGAACCTCTCGGGATTTTAAAATTGTCTTCTTGAATATTAAAAGTAATTAAAACTTTCTTAAGACTATCCTTGCTTTCGGTAAGATCTATACTTAAGACCTTCCCTACAACTACTCCATTTACCATTACTGAACCAGCAACTGGTACACCGCCAGAATTGGGGAAATAAGCATAATAAACTTCATCTCCTCCTAAAAAGCTATTACCTTTCAAGAAGTTTACTCCTGCAATCAATAATCCAATCGCGGCAATGGTAATTACACCCGTTTTAATTTCTTTAGAGATCTTCAAAACATTAATTTTCTGCTAATTTAATAGCTTTTTCTAAATTAATACGTTCTCCGTTAAGAAAGGCAACAACAAAAGCATGTTGATAACCCATTTCTCTTAATTCGTTTTTGTATTTATTTGCACCTGCAAAATCCTTTTCGTATTCACCAAATGTATATTTATAAAGGTTATCCTGCTTATACTCAAAGACTTTTAACCCTTTAAATTTTGCGGAAGTTGATGCGATTTTTGTTTCTGAAGTTTCAATTTGAACCCTGAACACAACCTTATCTTTATGATTGTTTTCTTCGATTGTATTAGAAACGACCTCTGAATTACCTGAAGTGGAATTTATTGTTTTAACATCAATTCCTTCCAATTCATTTTTATAACTTTCAAAAGCAGAAAACATGGAGGTTGCCATTTTCTTTTGTCCAGTTGTGTCGCCAAGAAATTTTTCTTCTGCAGGATTAGTCAAAAATCCAGTCTCAATCAAAACACTCGGCATCGTTGTTTTATACAACACTAAAAAGCCCGCTTGTTTAACCCCTCTATTGTATCTGTTTAATTTCGTGAATTCCTTTTGAAGCTTGTCTGCAAATAGGATTGACTGATCTAAAAAAACGGATAATTGAATTTGTCTCGCAATAATTGCATCTGGAGACATGTCAAAGTCCTTATACTTCTCTCCTTTATCATCTTCAAGAAAAATGGTTGAATTTTCTCGCTCTGCAACCTTTTGTTGTGACTCTGTTCTGTGTAAACCTAAAACATATGTTTCAGCGCCATAAGCAGAAGGACTAGCAGCATTAGCGTGTATGCAAATAAAAAGATCTGCTTTTGCTTTGTTTGCAATATTTGCGCGTTCATCCAATTCAACAAAAACATCTTTGTCACGTGTGTAAATCACTTTTATTCCTGGATATTTTTTCTTTATTTGATCACCCAACTTCAATGCGATTGAAAGACATACATTTTTCTCATTTGCAGAGGCCCCATGACAACCAGGGTCCTTGCCTCCATGCCCAGCATCAATAACTATTGTTTTGATAGTTGGCCGCTCGGTTACAGTCTTTTGTCCGTATGAATTTCTTCCGCCAAAGATGACTAGAAGCAATAAAATTAGATTGAATCTGTTATATGTCAATATTTTTTCCATTGCGAAGAGCTAATTTTAATAGTTTTGCAGTCGAATTGATGACTAAAAAACAAAATTACATTTCATTCTTGACCAAAAAACGTTCCATACTGATACTTATCTTCGGCTTATTGTTAATAATGTTCGATACAACGGTTGGTTACGGTCAAACTAATCCTATCAAGGACACGTTGAGATTGAATGACGACTCATTTGAAGATATAATTTATTATAGTGCTAGAGATTCAATTTACACCGATTTAAAAAAGAAACAAGTTCATTTATTTGGAGATGCCAAAGTCAATAATGGTGAAATCAAAATGTCGGCAGGATACATTTTAATTGATTTGGATAAAAATGAAATTTTAGCGCAATACGCTTTTGATAAGGATAGTAATAAGGTTGAATTTCCTAAATTCACAGAAGGTTCGGAAGAAATAAAAGCTTCAAGTATTCGGTATAATTTCACTACTGAAAAAGGATATATAGAGGAATTAGCGATTCAACAAGATGAAATGTATTTATATATGGGTGTTGCGAAAAGGCATCCAAATGATGAGATACATTTCAAAAATGGTCGCTTTACAACGTGTAATCTAGAAGAACCACATTATCATTTTCAACTTTCTAAAGCGGTAATGATTCCTGAAGAGCGCATTGTAACAGGCCCAATGAATCTATGGATTAAAGGTGTTCCTACTCCACTTGGACTGCCATTTAGTGTTATTCCGCAGCAAAAAGAATGCACACACGGGATACTATTCCCAGAAGTAGTTCCTTTATCAATTTATGGTTTTGGGGTTCAAAATCTTGGGTATTATCTACCTATCAATGAACACATGCAAACTTCTGTTTATGCAAATCTTTATTCTAGAGGAAGTTGGGGGTTGCGCAACAATCTTGAATATGCCAAAATATATGGTTATCGTGGAAATTTAGACTTAGGTTTCCAACAGTTTAAAAGTGGTTTTCCAGATAGTACAAAATCTAATAAATTGAGTGTCATTTGGATTCACAAAAAAGAATTAAAATCAAATCCATTTTGGAATTTTTCGGCTAACGTGAATTTTATTTCTGATAATAAATCAAAAAACAATTTAGATCCTTTAAACTCCCAATATTTTAATAATAGCTTCAATTCTGACATGAACATCACTAGATCGTTTCCAGGCAAACCAGTTTCAATGGGAATGAAAATGTCAATCAGACAAAATTCGTTGACTAAAAATATGTCATTAATTTCTCCTGTTGTCAACGTGAATGTTACGCGATTTTTTCCTTTTAAGAAGTTGATTCATGGAAGTAATGGCCTGCAACAGCTATTATCTCGAATGGGAATGACTTATAATCTGGAAGGACAAAATAAATCCACTTTTCAGGACACCTTGCTTCGTGATAAAAATTTCAGTGAAATTGGATCTCAATTTTTCAATGGATTTAATCAAAATGTTGCCATTCAAACAACTACCTCTTTTTTAAAAAATACAGTGAAGTTTAATCCATCTATTTCCTACGCAAATAAAATAAATTTTCAGCAAGTTGATAAGCTATATGATGCAGTCAAAAATGAAACTGATACAGATACAATTCAAAAACCTGGAATGGCTCATGAACTTACTTTTAATGCGCAATTGACAACAATGCTTTATAGCTATTACAAGTTTGTGGGAAAGAACAAACCATTACTCAGACATATCCTAACGTCTTCATTTGGATTTAGATACGTGCCGCAACTTAATCAATTAGTAACGGCTAATGTTGGAGTGAATCAAGCATCTTTAACCTATTCTCCTTTTGAGAATAGCATCTATAGTACATACAACGGTAAAGGAGCAGCTCAATTAACTTTTGGATTTAATAATACGTTTGAATTGAAACGCAAATCAGATAAAGACACATTAACTGGATTTAAAAAAACACGTATAGTTGACATGTTATCAATCAATGGAAATTATGATTTCATGAAGGATTCTATGAACCTATCAGATTTATCTTTAAACATGAGAATCAATCCTATTGAATGGTTGAATTTCGTGGCAACATCAGTTTTTAGTCCATACGGTTGGATTGACAGCACAGGAGCTACGATTTCTCAATTTGCTGTTAACACAAAAAACTCATTAGGAAGATTTTTACGAAATAATTTCACCACAACTTTAACGCTGACTTCTAAGAAAAGTCGAGAAGTTTTAAATGAAACGAAAGATTTAATTAATTCCAATTGGAATACCGATTTCAATTACTACGCATTGCATCCCGAATATATTTTAAATTTCAATATTCCTTGGAAAATGTCATTTTCTCATGTTTATTCAATTGATGTAAATACGGATAAAAAAGCAACTAACTCTTCTACATTCAACCAATTGCAAACATTGGTTTTAAATGGCGATATCAGCTTCACAAAAAGATGGAAACTTGCGTCAACATTAAATTTTGACATGATTAATCCGCAAATTACAAATGCGCGCTTTACATTGTCGAGAAATATGCATTGCTGGGCTTTATCTTTCTATTGGACTCCAATCGGAGGAAACAAAAGTTTTCTTTTAAGCATAAGAAATACATCCTCAATGTTCCAGGATGCGAAAATTGATATCCGAAAGCCACCAGTTTTCTTGTAACCCTTCCATTTCATGACCAAAATCATATTTTAAAGCAACTTACATTACTTTAAAAAAAATTGACTTTCACTAAATTTGCTTTAATTCATTAAATGTTGAAGTCATGAAAATTGAACAAATTTATACCGGCTGTATTTCACATGCAGCATATTATATTGAATCAAAAGGCGAAGCGGCTATTTTTGACCCTTTACGTGAAGTTCAACCTTACATTGATCGTGCAATAAAAGACAATGCACATATCAAGTATGTGTTTGAAACACATTTTCATGCTGATTTTGTAAGTGGTCATTTAGACTTGGCTAAAAAAACTGGTTCTCAAATTGTTTACGGACCTACAGCTAAGCCAAATTTTGATGCAATTATAGCAACAGACAATCAATTGTTTAAAGTTGGGGATTACAATGTAAAAGTCATACATACTCCTGGTCACACAATGGAAAGTACGACATATATGCTCATTGATGAAAATGGAAAAGAGCATGCATTAATCACTGGTGACACATTGTTTATTGGTGATGTTGGTAGGCCTGATTTAGCTCAACATGTAATTGCTGAATTGACACAAGAAATGTTAGCTGAACATTTGTATGATTCGTTAAGAAATAAAATTATGCCATTGAGTGATGACTTGATAATTTATCCTAATCATGGTGCAGGAAGTGCTTGTGGCAAAAAGATGAGTAAGGAAACAACAGATACTTTAGGGAATCAAAAAAGAACGAATTATGCATTACGTCCTGATATAACGAAAGCAGAATTTGTGAAAGAAGTTTTAACCGGCTTGACAAATCCTCCAGGGTATTTCCCGAAAAATGTGCTGATGAATATCCATGGATATGAAAGTTTAGATATTGTTATTGAACGAGCGAGTAATCCATTAAATCCTAATGATTTTGAATTAGTGGCAAATGAAACGGAAGCTTTGATTTTGGACACTCGGTCACCAGAGGAATTCTCAAAAGGATTTATTCCAAATAGCATTAATATTGGTTTAGATGGTAGTTTTGCAAATTGGGTTGGAGAAATGATTTCTGATATAAAACAAGAAATACTGCTAATTGCTGAGCCAGGAAGGGAAAAAGAAGCTGTCATTCGCCTTTCACGTGTTGGATATGATTATGCTGTTGGATATCTAGAAGGTGGTTTTGAAAGCTGGTTGAATAGCCATAAAGAAGTTGATGTTGTAAATAGAATTTCAGCAACAGAACTTGAGAAAATTTATGCTTCAGATCCAATTTTAATTGATGTTCGACGCAAAAGTGAATTTGAATCAGAACACGTAAAAGGTGCTATTAACATCCCATTAAATGAAATAAACCAACATTTATCTGAGGTACCAAAAGACACAATGTTCTATTTGTATTGCGCAGGAGGATATAGGAGTATGATTGCTGCTTCAATATTAAAAGCTCGAGGATGGGATAATTTTGTAGATGTGGAAGGTGGATTTTCTGATATTTCAGGAACAACTATTCCGAAAACAGAATATGTTTGTCCGACAACATTGCTTTAAAAATAGATAGTAACCGCATTAGGCATTCAGTATTGAATGCCTTTTTTGTTTTAAGAAGTGTTTGAAATCCTAATTCTTTTACTTTCTTTGTTTAATCTAAAATTAAATTTGTGCTCGACCTTTCATTTAAGAATAACAAACAACCTCAGGTTGGAAATATTTTAATTTCTGACCCGTTTTTGGATGAAGATTTTTTCAGAAGATCAGTCATTCTCTTGTGTGATCATAATGATGACGGAACTTTCGGGTTTGTATTGAACAATTATCTTGATGTTGATTTACATGAGGTCGACGAAAGTTTCCCTGACAATCATGCGCGCATAAGTGTTGGTGGACCAGTTGAAACGCAAAGTTTATTTTATATTCATTCATTAGGAAACGTTATTGAAGGAAGTATTCCAATTAACGATGAGCTATTTTTCGGTGGAGAATATGAACAAATACAAGAACTTTTATTATTAGAACCATCCAACAATTCTAAAATTCGTTTTTTCTTGGGTTATTCAGGTTGGGGTAAAAACCAATTGAAAGGAGAGTTGAAAGAAAACTCTTGGATTGTAGCGAATAACATTGAAACACAGGACATATTGAACACTCAAAATGATTTATTCTGGAACTTTTGCCTAGAAAAACAAGGAGAACGTTTTAAAACAATTGCAAAATTCCCACTAAACCCAAATGAAAATTGAATTTACTTTATAGAAGTAATGAGTTGATGTGTTTAAAACTTGTAATTCGTAACTCGCAACTCGTAACTATTAATTCAATTAACAAGCTTATCTTTGAATTCTAATATTAATTACTAAAACAATGTCATTCCTTGCACCTTTAGCAGAACGTATGCGTCCAAAAAAACTGGATGAATATATTGGGCAGGAACATTTGTTAAAAAATGGGGCTTCTCTAAGACGAACACTGGATTCTGGTTTGATTCCGTCCATGATTTTTTGGGGTCCACCTGGTGTTGGAAAAACGACTTTGGCGCAACTTATTGCACTTGAATTAAAACGTCCAATTCATACGTTGTCAGCTATTTCTTCTGGCGTGAAAGACGTTCGAGAAATCATCAATCGCGTTGAACAAGGAGGAATGTTTCAACAAAAAGGAACCATTTTGTTCATTGATGAAATTCACCGGTTTTCGAAATCACAACAAGATTCACTTTTAGGTGCAGTTGAAAAAGGTTTAATTACATTAATTGGTGCTACAACTGAAAATCCTTCTTTTGAAGTTATTTCGGCTTTATTGTCACGTTGTCAGGTTTACACCTTGACTTCTCATACAAAACAAGATTTACTCAATCTGCTTGAAAGAGCTATACGTGAAGATATCGTTCTGAAAGAGAAAAATATCATACTAGAAGAAACAACTGCACTTTTAACAATATCGGGGGGAGATGCTCGAAAATTGTTAAACGTTTTTGAAATCATAATCGGAACTTTTAAAAGTGATAAAATAATTAAAATCACAGATGAAATTGTTCAAGAATCAGCGCAGCAAAGCCTTGCTATGTATGACAAAGATGGCGAACAACATTATGATATTATTTCTGCATTTATAAAATCAATTAGAGGAAGTGACCCAAATGCTGCTATATACTGGCTAGCCCGAATGGTTGAAGGAGGAGAAGACCCTAAATTTATCGCAAGAAGGTTAATCATTTCTGCAGCAGAAGACATAGGATTAGCAAATACGAATGCGCTTTTGATTGCCAACAATTGTTTTCAAGCAGTTGAAACTGTTGGTTTTCCTGAAGCACGAATTATATTGGCACAATGTACGATCTATCTCGCATCTTCACCGAAAGGAAACGGTGCATATATGGCAATTAATCGTGCACAAGAAGAGGTTCGTAAGAGCGGGAATCTCGGTGTTCCTTTACCATTAAGAAATGCTCCTACAGCATTAATGAAAGAGTTAGGATACGGTAAAAATTACTTATACTCGCATGATTATCCAGGCAATTTTATTCAACAAGAATTTCTACCTGAAGAAATTAAAGGAACAGCTTTCTTTGGAGCTGGAAGCACTAAAAAAGAGCAAGAATTGGAGGAGCTTATTCATAAATTATGGGGTGATAAATACAAATAGATGATGGCGAAATTTGCATATTACGTTTTGGTCCTGCCTCTCTCCTATTTGCCCTTGAGTGTTTTATACATTTTTACAGATTTTTTCTTCCTCATTTTAATCACGGTTTTCCCTTATCGAAAAAAAGTTATCGAAGAAAATTTAAAACGTTCATTCCCAAATAAATCCACGAAAGAAATAAAAGAGTTAAAACGGCAATTTTACCTTCATTTTTGTGACCTATTAGCAGAAGGAATCAAGAACTTATCGATTTCAAAAAAAGAGTTGTCTCGTCGATTTAAAGTGAAGAATCCTGAAATAATGGATGATTTATTTTCTCAAAACAAAAGTGTAATTCTTGTTTCCGGCCATTATAATAATTGGGAATGGTTGATTACCTCTCAAAGTTTTCTTTTTAAGCACCAAGCCATGGGAATTGGAATGCCTATGACCAGTAAGTTTTGGGATAAAAAAATCAATGAGCGTCGCATGCGTTATGGAATGAAGGTTATTCATGCGAAAAATTTCAAGGATGAAATTCAAAAGAATAGTGATCATCCAATTGCAATTTTAACCTTAGCAGATCAATCACCGGGTGATTCAACAAAAGCATATTGGACAAAGTTTTTGAATCAAGAATCGGCTATACTCTTTGGGGTAGAACAAATGGCTCATACGTATGATTTTGCTGTTGTATTTTTTGTGACTAGAAAAGTGAAACGTGGCTATTATGAAATGGACCTTAAATTGATAACTGATAACCCAAGAAAGCTAGAATGGGGTGAAATTACAGAAAAACATATACATTTATTAGAAACGGAAATTTTGGCTAAACCAGAAAATTGGATCTGGTCGCACAAACGTTGGAAAAGAGAAATTCCATCAAATCTCGAATTATTAAAAAAAGAACAACATGCCAAATTTAATGAGCGTTTTAAAAGTAATTAGCCTCTTGTTGTTTTTTTCAGGTGTTTATTCACAAGAAAACAAATACACACGTAAAAATAAAACCGCGAAAATTATTCAATATACTGCAGATAAATGCTATTCAAGAAGTATTATATATAAAGATGGATGCATTTATACGGGGAACTCAAATGGTTCTTTATACGCAACAAAATTAAAAAATGGATTATCCAAAAACCTTCTAAAGAATAAGAAATTCGAAGAAATGAGAGATATTGAATTTTCTGAAAATTTTCTTTTTGGAATGCAAAGTGGAACTTTTGGTTTATTAGCAAAAGTTGACACTTCAAAATTCATTGAATTCGTTTCTCCTGCTTCAAGTATGTGGATAGGGACTTTTTTAGATGGAATGGATTTTTATGGTAATACAGGCTTCATTATGGGGGACCCAAAAGATGGTTTTTTCTCCTTATTTAGAAGTGATAATGGAGGAAACAGTTGGATTCCATGCGAAGGGAAAGTTGAAAGTTATGAGGGTGAGGCTGGATTTGCTGCTAGTGGAACAACTGTGCATGTTATGAATGATAGTACCTTCATATTTGTTTCAGGAGGTAAAAAAAGCAGGTTTTTCAAAACAACTGATAAAGGAAAAACATGGAAAATAACTTCAATTCCATATATGACAAGTGAATCAAGTGGTGCATTTTCAATTTGTATGATTTCAGATCAAATTGGTGTCATTGTAGGAGGTGATTATGCAAATCCTGATTTGTGCCTAAATACTTGTTTTTACACCGATGATGGCGGGGAATTTTGGATGAATGCTGAAGAACAAACAAGAGGATATCGATCATGTGTTATTGAGGTAAATGGCGTTTTTTATGCTTGTGGAACTAGTGGAATAGATTATTCAATCGATTTTGGCGTATCATGGAAATCCTTTGCGAATGGAAATTACTTTTCTTTGTGTACCGATAATCAATCTTTGTACGCAACAATTCCAAATGGGAGTTTTCAGATTTTTGATTTAATAAAGCTCAAATAATTATGTCGGAATTAGTTCAAAAAATAAAAAAACATGTTCAAGATGTTTTCAAACATGATGCAACTGGGCACGATTGGTTCCATATTGAACGTGTCTATAAAATGGCGGTTCATCTGCAATTAATAGAAGGTGGTGACTTGGAATTAATTGAGCTAGCGGCACTTTTACATGATATTTCTGATCATAAAATGAACGGTGGGATTTTAAATGCTGGCGGAAATGTAGCTTACGAACTACTTATGGATTATGGTTGTTCTGAGATTAAAGCACAAAATGTAAAAGAAATAGTTGATGGTGTTTCATACAAAGGTGCAAATGTGGAAGATAACATGAAAAGTATTGAAGGGAAAATCGTTCAGGATGCTGACAGACTAGATGCAATTGGGGCAATCGGTATCGCTAGAGCTTTTGCATTTGGAGGCAACAAAAACAGACCGATGTATCTGCCAGACTCACATCCAGAATTACATGATAGTTTTGAATCTTATGCTAATTCAAAAAGTCATACAGTGAATCATTTTTACGAAAAATTATTACTTTTAAAAAATCGATTGAACACGAAAAGCGCATTAAAAATTGGACAAGAACGACATAATTTCATGGAGAACTATCTGCAACAATTTTATAATGAATGGGATACAATAATTGAATAAACATATGACAGATCATTACGCTCTTGGTATAGATATAGGTGGAACATCAACCGAATTTGGATTAGTAAATAAGGATGGAGATGTTTTATATGAAAAAGATTTTCCAACTAAAGATTTTCCAGAACCAGGATTATTAATAGATGCTATTTATGCCGATTTAGAAAAAGGTGGGTATTTGAATCTTATTCTAGGAATTGGAATTGGTGCTCCTAATGGAAACTATTTCACTGGAAATATTGAATATGCTCCCAATTTAATTTGGAAAGGAATTATTCCTTTGTCACAACTTTTTGAGGATAAATTCCATAAACCTACCTTGTTGACAAACGACGCCAACGCAGCTGCAATGGGCGAAATGATTTTTGGAAACGCTCGCGATTTAAAAGATTTTGTAACAATAACTTTGGGTACAGGAGTTGGAAGTGGGGTGATTGTGAATGGTGATCTCGTATACGGACATGACGGTTTCGCTGGTGAATATGGGCATATTCGAGTTATTCCTAATGGACGTTTATGTGGATGTACCAGAAAAGGTTGCTTGGAAACCTATTGTTCATCTACTGGCGTCGTAAGAAGTATAACAGAGCTTGATTCTGAAAATAAACTATTTTCGATATTAAAAACAATAGAGCAGCCAACGGCAAAAGATGTGTTCGAATTAGCTGATAAAGGAGATCTTTTCGCACAAGAAATAGTTGATTATACTGCACAAATTCTTGGTTCTGCGTTAGCTGATTACGCATGTTTTTCAAGTCCAAAAGCATATGTATTATTTGGAGGTATTGCACAACACAAAGGTGATTTTGCTCATAAAGTTAAATTGGCTTTAGAAGAGAATATTCTAATTATCTATAAAGACAAGATAGATATTCGAATTTCATCCTTACATGATAAGAATGCTGCTGTACTTGGCACTGCCGCTCATTTATTTTGGAACACTTTAAAAAAATAACATGTTTAAAATAAGTTCACTCGGCGTTTTTGTTTTATTGAATCTCAGTTCATTTGCTCAAAACAAAAGTGTAACTGCATTAAAGGAAAGCCAAACAACAAGAAAAAAATACGTAGACGTAGAAACTAAGAAATCGTCTAATTCTTCTGAAAAAACAGCTTATATTTCTTATGTCAATCCGTTTATTGGCACTGGTGGGCATGGACATACATACCCAGGTGCTTCTGCCCCATTTGGAATGATGCAATTGAGTCCTGACACACGATATGACGGATGGGATGGTTGCTCTGGCTATCATTATTCCGATTCAATTATTTATGGTTTTAGTCATACCCACCTTAGTGGAACGGGAGTTCCTGATTATTGTGACTTGTTAATTGTACCTCAAAGTGGCACACCGAAAACAATACCTGGGTATTTGAACAAAAAAGGATATGGATCTTCGTTTTCTCATTCGGATGAAACAGCATCACCAGGTTATTATGAAGTAAATTTAATTGATCAAAAAATACTTGCCCGATTAACAGTATCTGAAAGAGCTGGAATGCACGAGTATACTTTTCTAAATAAAAAAGGTAAAAAGTTCATTTTAATCGACTTAGATCATCGGGATAAATTGCTGGGTTATTATTTAAATATAATCGACAAAAAAACCATCTCAGGATCTCGTATTTCTCAAGCATGGGCAAACAACCAACATTTTTATTTCTATTTGGAGACTTCAATTCCATATCAAAAAGCAAAATATTTTATTAAAAAGGGTCAACATAAATTATTGCTAACATTTCCTGAAACGACAGAACAAATTCTCATTAAAGTTGGTATGTCTGCTGTAGATGAAAATGGAGCTCAACAAAATTTAGAAAAAGAAATTCCACATTGGAACTTTGAATTATTAAAGTCTCTAACAGAAAAAAAGTGGAATGAGGAATTGAGCCTTATCAAAGTTGAAAAAGAATCAGATCAAAATGTGATTACAAACTTCTACACTGCTTTATACCACGCGTTTCTTCAGCCAAATGTATTTAGTGATATTGATGGTCGTTACAGAGGAAGAGACAACGAAATTCATACTATTACAAATAATATTCCTCAATATACGGTCTTCTCGCTTTGGGACACATATCGTGCAGCAAATCCACTTTACACGATTATTCAACCAAAACGTACAAATGAATTTATTCATACATTTTTAAGGCAATTTGATCAAGGTGGAGATTTACCTGTTTGGGAATTAGCAGGGAATGAAACAGATTGTATGATTGGATATCATAGCGCTTCTGTTATTGCTGATGCTTACAGTAAAAATATTCGTGGATTTGATTCTGATAAAGCATTAAAGGCAATGATGTTCACGTCTAAAATAGATGAACTTGGGAAGAAACAATTCCGCGAAAATGGTTTTATAAGTTCTGGAGACGAACCAGAATCTGTTTCTAAAACCTTGGAATATGCCTATAATGATTTTTGCATCGCTAACATGGCGACAGATATGGGTAGAATGACTATTTATACTGAATATTATAATAGCAGTTTAAACTTTATTAATTTATTTGATCCTCAATCAAAATTCATGCGTGCTCGAAGAGATGGTATGTGGTATTCTCCTTTTGAACCGTCGGAAGTTAACTTCAATTATACTGAAGCAAACAGTTGGCAATATTCACTTTATGCGCCTCATGCTATAGACTTATTAGGTGAGATGATTGGGGGAAAAGATTCGTTAGAACATTGGTTGGACCGTTTATTTACAACTGAATCTCAATTATCAGGCAGAGATCAAGCAGATATCACAGGGTTAATAGGTCAATATGCTCATGGGAATGAACCTTCTCATCACATGGCTTATTTATACAATTACACAAATGCGCAGTATAAAACAGCAGAATATGTTGATCAAATTCTTACCACTTTGTACTCAAACAATCCTGATGGCTTGTCAGGAAATGAAGATTGCGGTCAAATGTCTGCCTGGTATGTTATGAGCGCAATGGGATTGTATCAAATCGCACCAGGTAATGCTTGGTACGATTTCGGTCGACCTTTATTAGATGAAGTAACAATTCAATTAGAAAACGATAAAATATTCAAAATTAAAGCTTTAAATAATTCAAAAGATAATAAATACATTCAAACAATCACTTTAAACGGCAAAGATTGGACGTCAAATGCTATTCACCATTCCTCTATAATTGCTGGAGGAGAATTGATTTTTGTAATGGGACCTAAGCCAAGTTCAAAGAAATTTTATAACGCAGTAAGCCCTGTTACAAAAGAAATTGTACAGAATTTCAGGTTTACTCCTTCCCCATTTTTCATTGTTGAAAACAGAATTTTCGATGATTCAATACAAGTTGAAATTGGTCATCAAAAAATAATCAATTGGGAGGAAATAAAAATTGAATACCGCTATTTCAATGATACGACGAAAACGTTTACTTACAAAACGCCCTTTACAATCAATGCTACTTCAGCAATTGAAGCGAGACAAGTTTCATCAATTGGACCAAGAGATATCAATACTATGCCCGGTATTTCTGTAAATTATAGTCCTTGGGTAAAAGCAAATTATATCAAACGTGACAAAAGTGTTACATTAAATTTAAAAAGCACTTATGCCAATCAATATGCTGCTTCTGGACCAAACACGCTGATTGATGGCGTTTTTGGGACAAAGGAATTCAGAACAGGAGATTGGCAAGGATTTGATAACCAAGATCTAATTTCAGAAATCACCTTCGAAAAGCCTCGATTATTATCTGAAATCGGTATTTCTTGTCTTCAAGATATGAAATCGTGGATCTTTTTTCCCTCTTCTATTTTAATTGAAGTTTCTTATGACGGTGTAACATTTGAAAAACTTCCTTTAATAGAAACAAATTCAACGATAACTTCTAATGCCTCAAGCAATCAATATATCCCCTCTTTTTCATCTTATGTGGGACCGATGAACAAAGAATTCTTTGTGAAGACAAATTCAGCAAAACTTGTTTCAGCTATTCGGGTTACTGCCAGAAATTTCGGGAAATGTCCAGATTGGCATTTAGGTGCAGGGAATACAACATGGTTATTCGCTGACGAATTGATTTTTCGCTAAACGGCAGGATTACCTCGTCCAATAGAGGTGTTAATTGTAAAATTCTTGGTATTTTTACCGCGCAAGTTTTTAAACCAAAAGCAAATAAAATGAAACAAATTAAAATTAGTTTAGTTGCCTTTTTAGTATTGTTAGGCTCTTTTGCCCGTGCTGACGAAGGAATGTGGTTTTTGATGTTCATAGATCGTTTGAATCAACGTGACATGCAAAAATTAGGTCTTCAGCTTACAGCGGAAGAAATATATTCAATAAACAATCACTCTTTGAAGGATGCCGTTGTTCAATTCAATGGAGGTTGCACTGCTGAAGTATTGTCAAAAGAAGGATTATTGTTAACGAATCACCATTGTGGTTATGATGCAGTTGCTGAATTATCAACAGCTGAGAACAATTATTTAAAAAATGGTTTTTGGGCGGCTTCTAAAAAAGAAGAATTAAAACCTCAAAGTCTTTTTGTACGTTTCTTCGTTAGAATGGATGATGTGTCTAAAAGAATCTTAGGCAAACTTACTGCTACAATGACAGAAGCAGAAAGAGAAAAAGCAGTAAATCAAGAAATTGCTTTAATCGAAAAAGAAAACAATGAAGGAGGGAAATATACTGTTTCTGTTCGTTCATTTTTTCAAGGAAATGAATATTACTATTTCGTTTACCAAGACTTTAAAGATGTAAGATTAGTCGGAGTTCCACCAGAAAGTATTGGTAAATTCGGAGGAGACACGGACAACTGGGAATGGCCTCGTCACACTGGAGATTTTTCTATGTTCCGTGTTTATACTGATGCAAATGGAAATCCTGCTGAATATTCAGTAAACAATATCCCTATGAAGCCAAAACAACATTTAACGGTTAATATTGGTGGAGTTCAAGAAAATGATTTCGCTATGATTTTGGGTTATCCTGGAAGAACAAATCGTTGGATGCCAGCCGGTGGAATTGAGCAAAATGTTAAGTTTTCTTATCCAGCATGGGTTGAAGGTTCAAAAACAGCAATGGATGAAATGAAAAAATATATGGATCAAAGTGATGCTTTGAACTTAATTTATGCTTCTAAGTATGCTGGTATTGCTAACTATTGGAAAAACCGTCAAGGAATGATTGATGCGCTTTCTAAATTCGGAACTGCAAAATCTAAAGCTGCTCAAGAGGCAAAATTTGACAAATGGGCAAATAAACCAGCAAATAAAGAAAAGTACGGGACAGTTGTTGCGAATATCAATACATTCTATGGTTTAACAAATGAAAAAGCACGTCACGATAATTATTTACAACAATTATTAAGAACATCCTCTTACGGAACTATTTCAAGAACTTTAGGAAAACAACTTATTGCTTTTGCTGCAGCTGATGCTGTAACTCAAGCGCAAATGCGTCCTGAATTGGAAAGTGCAATTAAAGGATTCTTTTCAGAAGTTCATTTGCCTGCAGAAAAAGATATCTTAAGAACTGAATTAGCATTGTACGCTACTAAATCAACGGGATACGCAATCGCTCCTTCTGTTGTTAAAATCAACGGTGAATATGAGAAGTATGTGAATTCACTTTTCTTATTGAGCATCTTTACATCTCAAGAGAAATTAATGGCATTTTTAGATTTACCATTAGAAGGGATGATTACAAATGACCCAATGTATGTTTTGTCGGATGATTTAATTGTTCACATTGGTAAAAAATCTGATGAAATCACGAAAGCTCAAAATGATTTCACTTCTTCATACCGTTTATTGGTTCAAGGATTAAGAGATTCTAAATTAGCACCTATTCAATATCCAGACGCAAATTCTACAATGCGCTTGACTTATGGAAAAGTAAAATCGTTACCTGCAGATAAAAGAAGTGACGCTAAGGCTAACTATTACACTACAATGGATGGTTTGATCAAGAAATATAAAGCAGGAGACGCTGAGTTTGATTTACCAACTAGAATGTTAGAATTACACAAAAAGAAAGATTATGGTCAGTATGCTGATGCAAAAGGATACATGCCAGTTTGTTTCTTGTCAGACAATGATATTACAGGTGGAAATTCTGGATCTCCAGTTTTAAATGGTAAAGGAGAATTAATCGGACTTGCTTTTGATGGAAATATTGAAGCGATGGCTGGTGATGTTATTTTTGACCCTAAATTACAACGAACAATCAATGTTGACATTCGTTATGTTCTTTGGGTTATTGATAAATTTTCTGGAGCAAAACATATCGTTGATGAAATGGATCTTGTGAAATAAACAAGAAAAACTATCTAAAAAATCCTGTCAGTATTGGCAGGATTTTTTTTTGGAATTATATGAAAAGGATTCTTAATGATCGAAATCTATTGATATCAAGACTCAGCTGTTATCGAAAGTATAACGAAAAATAATTCTAAAAAGTGATTCATGTTAAAACAAAAAACATGGATTAATAACTTAAGCTTATACTCTACCTAACATTGAATTAACCTTTATGGAGTTAATTTGTAATAAGAAATTTAACACTTAGACTATGTTAGTTCAAACAGTTTCAAAAAGTACAACAGATTTATTATTCTACCTAGAAATGGGAAATCTTGTAGGAAGTGAAGGAAATGATCAAGAAGCAATTGATTATTATATCAAAGGTTTGCAGATTGCAAGAGAAATTGAAGACAAAGCAAGAGTTCAACAATTTTCAAATTTGATATTGACGTATTTATAGAATTTTCGAAAAGAAATTAAGTGAAGTTTGAAAGATACAATAGACTTCAACTTTTTCATAATTCGCGAATTCGCGAATTCGCAATATATCGAACCTTATTTTATTTAATGAAGGCTCATACTGTTTTTCATTTTTAAAACACTCAATATAGCAACTTCGCTTTATTACGTAGAATGTATGATTTCATTGAGTAAAAGAGCAAATTCTTCTTATAATTCGACTATTGGAAATCATTTTTCAATATAGTTCTAAATCGTAACAAATCAAAAAGTAGTCAAGTCACATTAAATATTTAAACTTCTAAATATTTAGTAGAATGTCTGATTTTATTGAGTTGCAGACCTTTCAAAAAAAAATCAAACTTAATACTTCTCACAAACTACTTCAACAAAAAAACCGACTCATTCACGAATCGGTTTCTCTTTAAGACTTTGTTCTTAATTTAAGTGGATTAGAACTTTTTCCATTTTAATTTTTTTCACCTCTAAAGCTTTACTGTAATTCAAAATTGCATTGAGCGTTTTGATTGAGGGACCGAATTTAATCTCTTCGGAAGGAGCGATCATTTCTGGGTATTTTTTCAACATAGGCGAAGCGTTTGTTTTTGAATGATACTAATTAAACGCAACTTGTTTTTATTTAGTATATCAGCCTGAAAATAAATTGGTTTTGTGTGAATTTTAGTTTAATATGACCCAAACCATCTTCTTAAGAACCATTCCGTTGTAATTAAAAACAACAATAAAAAGAACAAGATTTTGTAATCAATTAAATCATTAAAAGAAGCATCTTTATAGGATACAGAAGTTATATCCGTTCTTTTTTTAATTGAATCAATGGTTTTCTTGTAATTCTTCAATAAGTCAAAGCTTCCATTTGTTTTACTCGAAATCTGATTTAAAAGTGCATGATTTGCATAGGTGTCTAAACTTTCAATTGCAATATCTTCAACAACAAAGACACCTGTTTTCTTTGTTGTTTTACCGTTATAAGTTGCCGATGCAGTCCAGTTATATTTTCCAGGATTCATTTTTCCTAAAGACAATTTATAGAAATCTCCAGCAACAGCGAATTGAAAATTGGATTTCTGGTTTTTATCATCTATTAATGTCAAATTGATTTTAGGCTTGGTAATGGCTTCCATCGCATCGTTATAAAATGTGGCGTTAAGAATGACATCTTCATCTTTCGTAAACCTCTTTGGAAAAGCAACATGCAATGCCGATTTGTTTTGTTTTACCAATAAATATTGAGTCGTTTTTTGTATCAATTCGGTGAACGCATCAAATGTTCCAGTTCGAACAAAATCGTTTACTTTCCATTTCCAAATTCCTTCACCATAAAGAACACCATATTTCAAGTTGCCTCTTTTGTTGAAAAATAACAAGGGATCTTTCTTTTTGATTCCGCCTAATCGTTGAAAAACAGCTATTTCTGCACCTCCTGAAATTCTAACTTCACCAAACTTTGTTTTTAACGGCGGGAAATACTCAAAAGATTTTCTTAATGCATCTGAAATTTCAAATTGTTGAAAACCATCATTTACAACTCCTTGAATTTCATCTGTTTGATTTCCTGCTCCGACTGTCAGCCCAATGTTTAGTTTTTGTATTACTGAACTCGACGTATTTGGACCAATGCAATACAACATTGATATATTTTGAGCCGTCAACAAAGAATTGATTACTGCATCATACCCAATTCCTGGTTCGTGCCAAATTACCAAATCAACTTTCTTTAAGTCCCTATCCCAATCTTTTAGTAAAACAGCTTTTACTTCCAAATTCTCATCTTGTTCAATTACTTGCTTCAACGCTGATAAATCAGGATGTGGAGCACCTGCAAGGATCAAAACCTTACTTCTCGAATCAATAACTTCGATATAAAAAATTCGTTTGTTGTTTTTATAATTGAATTCATTTGCTTCTTGCGTAACATTTACTGTATAGGTTTGAAAACCAATTTTATCAGCATCAAGTAAAAAAATAACATGCTCAAAATCTCTTTTACCGTCTTTGTAACTGATTTTTTGTGATGCCACAACTTTTCCATTGGATGAAATACTAACAGTTGAGCTCCCTTTCCCCATTTTAATTGCTTCAACGTCAACTTCAACAGGGAATTTATTCTTAAAAAATGTCACTTCATTCGCAGCAACATTTTTAATATAATGATCTCTTTTCTGAACAGTATCACCAACACCTAATGTAAAAACAGGAGTTAAATTAATTTTCTCCGCAGCATAAACAGGATTATTACCAGTATTAAAATTACCGTCAGAAACAAATATGATTCCTCCTACATTACGGTTATAATAGTCAATATTTATCTTCTCGAAACCGGCAGATAAGTTTGAAAGCGCATCTCTAAATAAATCCTTCCTACCATATTGAACGCTTGAACCAACAGTCATTTCAATCATCTCATAATCCTCACCAAGATCTTCCATCAAACTTTTTTGCAATCCCTCAATCAAAGTTGCAACTTGACTGCTGTCTTTGTAATTCTTAAGTGAACTGGATTTATCAACTAAGGTGATGATAATTGGTTTTTCTACTCTGTAATCAACAACCTCGAAGATTAAACCGATTAATAAAACACCAATAATAAATAAAATTCCTGTTCGTAAGCTTTTGAAAAGGATCTGCCATTTTTTAGACAATTCTTTCATCCAATTTGAGTTGGCGTAAAACCAAACAGCCAAGAAGACACTGATAACCGCCCAAGGGATTAACCAAAAAATAGATATGTCTGATGCTAACCTCATAAATGGATTCCCGAATTTACAAAACTCTAAGCAATCTAAGCCTTTAGAAATGAAAAGGGATTAAAATATTTTTTTGATTATTATTTTTTCTCTTTGAAATTCATCATTTTATATGAAATTCCTAATCCCAAAACGGATTTAAATTGTGTTCGTGGACCTATATTTCCTTTAGCGTCACGGATATCAATATCATCATCATAAATAAGCATCCAATTCAAAGACGCTGAGAACCAAGAATTTACTTTGAAATTAAAAATAGCTTCCATATTCACATCAATGTTCTCAGGAGTACTCAAGTAATTGCTAAACAATTCTAATTTTGATTTCAAATCGATATTCTTTGCTAAAGTCATATTGTATTTCACTTTAATATATGCTCCAAATTCTCCCCGTAGTCGCTTTCCTTCGGTTAAAACATTTCCTAGGTTGTCATAAGTTGCTCCATCTACACCAAATGAACCTGAATTTGCTAAAACTTGATCGTTAACAATCGTTAGCTTCATAGCCAAGGGAGATGTAAATATGGAGAAATTATCACTTTTAATATAATCTATACCAATTGCACCATTTACATAACCTGGAGCCAGAAAAGTTGAAACACGAATTGAATCGTTTGGATAGGAAAATCCATCTAACATTTGTGTTTTAAAACCACCTAAAATTGAAAAGTAATAATGCTCTTTTAATTTATAACCTAAATTGGTAGCCAAATCAATTCTGTCATCCGTTTTCTGAAGTCCTTCAGTTGATTGTTGATCAATATATTTCAAACCACCTAATGCGATACTTAAATCATTTGCCCATTTCAAATTATTTTTATCAAATAACGAACTCGCGGAAATTGAGCCAAGAACTGAAACATTATTCCTGCCTCCCGCATTCCAATTCACAAATGAAGTTTGTGTACCATTCAAACCATAGATGGCTTTTAATTTCCAATGTTTCACATGAGCAGTGTCGATAGAATCTTGAGAATATCCTGTGAACGAGATAAATAGAATTGTAAAAATTGATAATAATTTCATGTTTCGGTTTTTAAAGTCGTAAAATTGCGAATAATTTTAGTAATTCCATGTAATTTCAATCGCAAATTGAACTGTATATACCGAATGTTTTTAGTAAATTCGTCACGTTTTAAAACTAGATAAAATGTCAAAAGAAGTTTATATAATAGCTGCTGTTAGAACACCTATAGGTTCTTTTATGGGTGGCTTATCTACAGTTTCTGCAACTGCTCTTGGTTCAGCTGCGATTAAAGGAGCTTTAGAAAAGGGAAATGTGAAAAGTGAATTGATTGAAGAGGTTTTCATGGGAAATGTTCTTCAAGCTGGCGTTGGACAAGCTCCTGCTCGTCAAGCTGCTTTAGGTGCTGGTTTAGGACAAAATGTTCCTTGTACGACAGTAAATAAAGTGTGTGCTTCTGGAATGAAAGCAATTATGTTTGGTGCTCAGTCAATTATTGCTGGTGACAATCATATTGTTGTTGCTGGTGGAATGGAAAGCATGTCACAAGTTCCTCATTATTTGGACGGACGTAATGGCGTTAAGTTTGGAAATATTGGAATGTTAGACGGAATCACAAAAGATGGTTTATTAGACGTTTACAGCAATGTTCCTATGGGAAATTGTGCTGAATTATGTGCTAAGGAGCATAACATCACAAGAGAAGACCAAGATAATTTTGCTGTTAACTCATATACACGTTCTTCAGAAGCATGGAAGTCTGGAAAATTTACAAATGAAGTTATTCCAGTTGCTGTTCCTCAAAGAAAAGGTGATCCAATTATCATTTCAGAGGATGAAGAATACAAAAATGTTTTCTTGGATAAAATCCCAAGTTTACGTCCAGCATTTGACAAAGAAGGAACAATCACAGCTGCCAATGCTTCAACATTAAACGATGGTGCTTCTGCAGTTATTCTTGCTTCAAAAGAAGCAGTTGAAAAATACGGATTGAAACCAATTGCAAAAATCGTTAGTTATGCAGATGCTGCTCATGCGCCAGAATGGTTCACAACAGCGCCTTCATTAGCGATTCCAAAAGCATTAGACAAAGCAGGTTTAACAACAGCTGACGTTGATTATTGGGAATTAAACGAAGCGTTTGCAGTTGTTGGAATTGCAAACACAAAAATCTTAGGATTAGACCCTGCAAAAGTTGATGTGAACGGTGGAGCTGTTTCACTGGGTCACCCACTTGGAAATTCAGGTTCTAGAGTAATTGTTACATTGATCAATGTTTTGAAACAAAACGGCGGCAAAATTGGTGGTGCAGCAATCTGCAACGGTGGCGGTGGCGCTTCAGCTATGATTATTGAGAATATTTAAGAATTAAATACTATTTTGAAAACGCTTCTGGAAACAGTGGCGTTTTTTTTTACATCAAAAAGATGCTTTAACAAATCACACCACGAAGTAGTAGTAAAGATAAAAATTCACTAATTTTGTATACCACAAAAATAAAAAGTAACACATGAATTTTTTCAAATTAGACCAAGGTCATAACCGTGTTTTTGGATTGGATTTATTGCGATTCATTGCGATAATTATGGTACTGATTGGACATAGTTTGATCTTTGTTCCGCAAGAATATAAAGTCAAGGTATATGGATTTTTATTGGATGGTGTTTCTATATTTTTTGTGCTAAGCGGCTTCTTGATTGGTGGGATTTTAATCAAACAATTAGAAAAATCAAAACCTAATTATGCTGGGTTACTTGAATTCTGGAAAAGAAGGTGGTTACGAACATTACCAGCATACCTTGTTGTATTGTTATTTCTATTGATTTATACAGCGATCGTTTTGCCAAATAACCTTCCGAGCGACTGGTATAAGTTCTTTTTCTTTCTTCAAAACTTCTTTGCTGAACGTCCTGGTTTCTTTGCAGAAGCATGGAGTTTAAGTATCGAGGAATGGTTTTACTTAACAGTTCCATTCATCTTGTTTACAGTTCTTTACTTCACAAAGTCACCGGTAAAATGGACTGTTTTAATCGTATCAATTCTTGTCGTAATTGCGATAACCTATTTCCGAGTTTATTTATACCATGCTTACAATTTTTCAGGAAAAGAAGCAGATATTGAAGCTTTTAAAAATTACATGCAATTGAACATTGAATATTCAGTTGTTCCTAGATTAGATTCAATTATGTACGGTGTGATCGCTTCATTTATTGCGTTTTATTATCCAAAAATTTGGCAAAACAAATTCAACATTTTATTATTTATAATTGGAATCGGAATTCTATATTACACGAAATATAACATGGGAAAAAGCTACCTTATTTATGCTGCTGTATGGGTTTCTTCCTTGAAATCACTTGGTGTATTTTTGATGTTACCTTTCCTGTCAAATCTTAAAAGTGGAGGAAGAATCACCTCTTTCATCACCTATTTCAGCTTGATTTCCTATTCACTTTATCTAGTAAACCTAAATGTTGTTGTTAATGTGATTATTAAAAACACAATCAACGGAACTTTTAGCGGTAAATATGTTCAAAACGATTATTGGTATGTCGATTATATCCTTTTCTGGGTATTTACAATTGCAATTTCGCATACGATGTATAAATTAGTAGAAGTTCCTTTCATTAAATTGAGAGAACGGAAGAATATTTTGAAGAAGTCAGAAAACTAGTTTCGAAACAACTAATATGAGCGCTATGAAAAATCTCGTATTTCTAATTTTAATAGTGATTCTATCCGCTTGTTCAGCAACATTTGACAAGCAAAAACGAGGAAGCTCCATTTTTAATGGTGGAGATGATCGTATTTCATTTCAGGGAAGATTTGGTTTTGAAGACAGCTTACATCCAATTTTCTGGGCTCCTGGCTCCTATTTAGAATTGAAATTCGAAGGAACTTTTTGTGAAATCAACCTTGAAGATCAAGTGAAATATGGTAATCACCATAATTACATTGAAATTGTTCTAGATAATCAGCAACCTCGAAGAATTCAATTAAAGGAACAATATAATAAGGTGCTTATTGGTAAATACCTGAAAGACACTATTCATACTGTGTTGGTTTGTAAAAATACTGAAAGTGCAATAGGGTATTTACGGTTAGAAAGCATTCGTTGTAAGAACCTCATTCCAATCGAAAAAAAGTTTAAACCGGTTTTTGAATTTATTGGTAACTCCATTACGTGCGGAAATGGAATGGATGACAGTGAAATCAAATGCAAACAAGGAAAATGGTTTGATCAACACAATGCTTACATGAGTTATGGAGCTTTGATTTCAAGAAGGTTTGATGCAAACTGGCGATTAAGCGCTGTCTCAGGAATTGGTTTGACACGAAACTGCTGTGGACTAGAAAATACAATGCCTGAAGTGTATGATCGAATAGCATTTAAAATGACGAGTGAAAAGTGGAATTTCTCCACGCAGCAACCTAAAGTAGTATGCGTTACCCTTGGTCAAAATGATGGAATGCAAAAAGAAGAAATCTACATTTCCACTTATTTGAAATTTCTAAAAACTTTAAGAACCTATTATCCAAAAGCCAAGATTATTTGCTGTTCGAGTCCCATGGCGAACAAACGACTCAAAAAACACTTAGAGAAATGCATTTCAGAAGTCATTCAAAAAGTGAACGCTGCTGGAGATTCAAATGTTTATTCGTATTTCTATCGTCAGCGATATAAAGGCGGTTGTGACAATCATCCAACGATGGAAGAACATCAAATGATGGCAAATGAATTAGGTGATTTTATTGGAGGTATTTTGGGTGAGAATATAGTAAGCAAGTAAAAACTCACTTTCCTTCGCCCACCAAATCAAAATAAATTTTCTCATATAATGGTAAAATCTTTGCCAAATCAAAATCATGCGCTCTATCGACTGCTTTGTGCTTGAACAAATTTAACGTTTCTTCATCCTTGAATATTTTCAAAGCATTATTCGCCATATCTTCAACATCACCTACATTTGAAAGGAAACCTGTTTCACCATGCACATTTACTTCTGGAATCCCACCTGTATTCGATGAGATAACAGGAACGCCAACAGCCATTGCTTCTAATGCAGCCAAACCAAAACTTTCTGTTTCAGACGGTAACAAGAATAAATCCGATATCTCAAGAACATGCGCCGTATCACTTACATTTCCTAAAAATAATACTTTGCCACACAAGTCCAATTCACGCACTAATCGTTCTAAATAAGAACGTTCAGGGCCATCACCAGCAAGTATAAGTTTAGATGGGATTTTTTTGTTTACAAGGGCAAAAACCCTCACAACATCTTCTACTCTTTTAACTTTTCGGAAATTAGATACATGACATAAAATTCGTTCATTATCCAAAGCGTATTTTCTGCGTACTTCACTTGCTGCATTACTAGGCTTCAAATTTGGAGCAATAAAATTCGGTATTACATGAATTTCTCTTGTAGTATTGAAATGAGCATACGTATCATTTTTTAAGCTTTCTGAAACTGCAGTTACAGCATCTGATTGATTAATACAAAACGTAATTACAGGCTCAAAAGATGGATCTTTTCCAACCAACGTAATATCCGTACCATGAAGCGTCGTAATATAAGGAATATCGATTCCTTGAGATTTCAAAATCTGTTTAGCCATATATGCTGCAGATGCATGTGGAATAGCATAATGAACATGTAATAAATCCAATTTCTCGTATTTAACAACATCCACCATTTTACTTGTTAATTCCGTTTCATATGGCTGGTATTCAAACAAAGGATAATCACTAATTGCTACTTCATGATAAAAAATATTTTCACGAAAACTGCCTAAACGAACTGGCTGTGAATACGTAATAAAATGAACTTGGTGTCCTTTTTTCGCCAACGCCTTTCCTAATTCTGTTCCTACAACTCCACTTCCTCCAAATGTTGGGTATAATACTATTCCTATTTTCATCTTAATTTTAATCCTTTTAAACTTTATTTTAACCAAAAAGACAACTTATTTTAAACCACATAGACACATAGGTCACAAAGGAAAAAAATAAAAAACTCCATCTCGACAGTCGTTTATTTCGACAAGCTCAATACATCACGATGATCGTTCATCACTTGAACTCATAACTCCTCACTCCTCACTTTCGATAGCAACTTATAACTTCACTTCGTTCGTGCTAAAACTGCTTCGTATATTACTTTTTGTATTTCCGTTCGTATGCTCATATCCCTAATTTTCCAATTGTCTTGATCTGGACAAACGCGATTGGATAAAAACACATAATTAATGTCATATTTCGGATCCGACCAAACAAGCGTTCCAGTAAAACCTGAATGACCGAAACTCAATTGCGATGCACCGTCGTAACAAGGTCCACCACCACCAGGTGAAGGTCTATCAAAACCTGCTCCTCGTCTGTTTCCTGCAAATTGAGCTTTTGTAAATTCCTCCACCACTTCAGGTTTAATGTAATTAACATTTCCATAGCGACCTTTGTTCAAAATCAATTGCATTAAAGAAGCTAAATCTGTTGCATTGGAAAACAGTCCCGCATGTCCACCGATGCCTCCTAGCATTGCTGCGCCTGGGTCGTGAACATATCCGTGCACCAATTGCTTTCTAAAAACTTTATCATTTTCAGTCGGCACAATTCGATTAAGTGGATAATAATTTCGAGGTTGATAACGCATCGAACGCAATCCCATTGGTAAATAAAATTGCTGCATCAAATAATCTTGAAACGCTTGTCCAGTTTGTTTTTCAATGATTTTTTTAATGAAATAATAACCTAAATCTGAGTATTCATATTTCTTCGCCCCCAAACTCGTTGCTAAAATCTGTTTGTAAATACTATCCGAGAATCCGTTTTTAATCCAAATATCTTGAGCCACTTGCGCATCAAATCCTGCTTTTTGTGTTTTTGAATAAATCTCCATGTTTAATTCACCATTCTTAACTGTTCGCTTATAAAATGGTATCCATGCAGTTAGACCGGCTTGATGTGCCATCATGTCACGAATTAAAATTGATCCAAAGGAACCATTTCCTGTGACTTCAGGGATGTAATCTGATAGGTTTTTAGATAAGCTAAATTTATCATCCGTCTGTAATTTCATGATTCCAACAGTAGAACCTGCAATTTTCGAAACAGATGCAATATCGTACAAATCGGTATTACGCACAGAATCTTTGGATTCATATTGTTGTGTTCCAAAGCTTTTTCGATAAATAATTTTACCTTCAACAGCAACAACTATCTGACAGCCAGGAAAAGCACCTTTTTGAATTGCGTTTTCTGCTATTTGATCAATTTCCTTTAATTTTAGAACACTAATACCCAATTCTTCAGGTTGAGAATATTTTAATCTTCCACCCCATTTCAACTGAATCCCATATTCTCTCGGAAATAAATCTGTCACAGTAATTGGCAGATTCCCAACCATCGGCACAGCGCCAAAAATCATTTGTCCAACAGTATTTTGAAGTAACGCATTATTCTCGTATCCAACCATTACTGCATCAACAGTAGTTAAATCGGTGTTATTTTTCAGGACAAGTGGATTTCCGAAAACCACCAAAACTGTTTCTTTATTTGCTGGAATACTTGCAATGAAATTATTAAGATAATTCCCATAACCGAAATTATTAACTGGTCGAACTGTTCCAGAGTGCAAAGCAACAATGATAACGTCATATTGCCCACTTAATTTTGAAAATTCCGTTATAGCTTCTCCAGCAGTAAAATATTGAAAGTGATCAACATCAGCAAATAAATCTAAAGATTCACGAAAAGATGTGGTGTGGATTCCAATTGAAACATGTGCGATTTTTTTATCCAGTCGTTTAAGTGGTATAATGTCTGAATCATTTTTCAAAACTGTAACGGCTTTCTCATACACTTCTTTCTTCGCTAAATCCATTTCTGTTTTACTGAATTCAGTTGCTTTTTTTGGTGCGACAACAAATTTATATTTCGCCTTTAGAATCTTAAGACAACGATCATCAATTTCCGCTTTTGAAATTTGGCCTTTCTCAACTTTCGTTTTTATGGCGTTAATTGCTTCATTTACACTTTCAGGAAATAATAAAATATCGCAGCCTGCTTCAAATGCTTTAACTACAACTTCCGTTTTTCCATATTTATCAGCCACAGCCTTCATGTTTAAAGCATCGGAAATAATCAATCCTTGAAAGCCCATTTGTTTGATTAAATAATCACCAATAACTTTCTTAGACAAACTACTTGGTGTTCCTGAATTATCCAATGCTGGAACATTTAAATGTCCAACCATAACGGAAGAGGCTCCCACTCTAATTCCCTCTTGAAAAGGATAAAAGTTAATTGCTTCGATAGTTTTTAGTGATTCTGTAACGGTTGGTAACTCAAAATGAGAATCAGCATCTGTATTACCGTGTCCAGGGAAATGCTTGATGCTTGTCATGACTCCATTTCCTTCCATTCCGCGTACAAATGCCTTCACATGATCAGCAACTTTTTTTGGATTTTCTCCAAATGATCTAAAACCTATCACTGGATTCTTTGGATTGCTGTTCACGTCTGCAACTGGAGCGAAATTGATGTGAATTCCCATTTCTCGGCATTCAAACGCCATCATGGAAGCAATTTTTTCTGACAATACAACATCATCCGCTGCGCCTATCGTATATGCAAAAGGAAAACGTTCGCCATCAAATAAACGCATATTTGTTCCCCACTCTGCATCCATCCCAATTAACAAAGGAACTTTTGCAACGCTCTGAAAGCGTTTTATAGAAGAAACTAAATTTGCTTTTTCTCCTTGGAAGAAGATGATTCCGCCAACTTTTTCATTTGTCACAAGACTTTCTACTTCTTTCAAGTGCTTTTCGCCTTGATTTGAATAGGCAGAAACCATGAAAAACTGACCGATTTTTTCTTCTAACGACAAGTTACTCAATTTTTCTGTTGCCCATTTGTCAGCATCAACGTCATTCTTAATTGCAAATTTAGCAGGAGCTTTGCCACTTTTAATAAGTGAGAAAACAAAAGGTGTTGAGCCAAAAATCAACAAAAAGAAAATGATTGAAAAATTGCGTTTTGAATTCATACTACGAAAATAAGGACAAGCATTTGATTTGAGTAGTTTGAGGGTGTTTTTATTTTATAAGCTCAAAGGTAAGCTTGTTTAAAACAGTATTAATAATGTTACTCGTTTTTAGACATTTTGCGATTGCGAAGCAGAGCCGAAGGTAATTCGCTGACATTAAAAAATTAAACCGCTACAATTTTTATCTTGAAATTATAGAAATGGTGTTCGACATATTGCGAATTCGCGAACTTTGAAACGTAAATGTGACCATTTGTCAGTTTTTGTTGAGTGGAACAATAATTGACAACAAGCTGACGAAAACGAGATAAAAAACTTATTTTTGTTAAAGAGGAGAACAGCATGTTATTGACAATTAATTACATTTTCACACTTTCAAACAGGTCTATAAGACCAATAAATTCAACGTTAAGTTTTGTTTTATGAGCGATGTAATCAAATTACTTCCTGATCATATTGCCAATCAAATTGCTGCCGGTGAGGTTATCCAACGACCTGCATCTGTTGTGAAGGAGATGGTCGAAAATGCAATTGATGCTGGCGCTTTCAAAGTTCAGGTTATCATTAAAGATGCTGGAAAAACATTGATTCAAATTATTGACAATGGTTCCGGAATGACTGAAAATGATGCTGTGATGTCGTTTGAGCGTCACGCAACAAGTAAAGTTCGCAAAGCGGAAGACTTATTCGCTTTGACAACCAAAGGATTTAGAGGAGAAGCATTAGCTTCCATTGCTGCAATTGCCCACGTTGTTCTTAAAACACGGAAAGAAGAAACGGAAACTGGGGTTTCAATTGAAATTGAAGGAAGTAAAATCAAGAAAAAAGAAGCGTGTGTTTGTCCGGTAGGAACATCTTTTGAAGTGAAAAATCTTTTTTACAATGTTCCAGCTCGTCGAAATTTTCTTAAATCCGACAATGTTGAATTCAATCATATAATTGATGAATTTGAACGTATAGCGCTTGCTCATCCTGATATTGCTTTTAGTTTGCATCACAACGACAATGAAATTTACAACCTACATTCTGCTGTATTAAGGAAAAGAATCGTTGATATATTAGGAAGAAATTCGAATGATAAATTGGTTCCAATTGAAGAATCAACGGATATTGTAAAAATAACAGGTTATGTTGGCAAGCCTGAATTCGCCAAGAAAACAAGAGGTGAACAATTTTTGTTTGTCAATAATCGATTTTTTAAAGATTCATTTTTCAGTCATTCGTTATCAAAAGCTTTTGATGGCTTGATTCAGCAAAAAATGTTTCCTTCCTTCTTTTTATATCTTGATATTGACCCAAAAAAGATTGACGTGAACGTACATCCTACGAAAACGGAAATCAAATTTGAAGAAGATAAATTGATTTATTCCATTATTCTCAGCAGTGTGCGTCAAGCACTTGGGAAATACAATATTGCTCCAACATTGGACTTTAACCGTGAAACAAGTTTTGACATCCCTTATGAGATGCACTCAAAGCCTGCCGTTGAACCAACAATTCACGTCAATAAAAACTATAATCCTTTTCAAAGTTCACCTGCAAAAACAGGCAATTCATTTACAGCTGCAATAAAAGCAGAGGGATTTGGGTCAAACGAAGCTTCACCAAAAGATTGGCAAAGCTTTTATAAAATTGAAGAAGAAGAATCTGAACCTGAGGTTGTTGAATTAAATCTTGAGATAAATAATCAACTCACGAAGAACTTCTTAATTCGTGGGAAGTATATTTTGACCAACTGCAAATCCGGAATTTTGGTGATTGATTGTCAACGCGCATTTGAACGTATTGTTTATGATGAGTTAATTAACAAATTCATTTCCAATCCAATAAGTTCTCAGAAATTACTTTTTCCTTTAGAACGGGAATTCTCAAGCAATGAAAAAAATGAATGGATTAACAACCAAGTAATGCTTGAACGATTAGGTTTTTACGGCGAATTTCAAGACTTAAACTTGTCACTTTCAGCAATTCCTGCGGTTTTACAAGAAGAAAGTATACATGATTGTATTAACTTAATTTTGGAGAGTATTGCGTATCAAGAGATTGGCAAAGGAGAAATAGCACATGTTATTGTACAATCTATTGCTTCAGCTTCTGGTAAAAGAAAATCCGCAATGCAAAACAATGAAGCAGCGGAAGCACTCGTGGAACAGCTATTTCAGTGTCCCGAGCATTCTTTTACTCCAAGAGGAAAAAAAATAATTCAAACATTGACGATTGAAGAAATCGCACTAAAATTTTAATATGTTCTCATTTTTAAATAACATTCCGCAAGTAACAAAGAATCTTTTATTGATTAATGTGATGCTCTATATCGTATCACTTGTATTAGCGAATAAAGGGATTGATGTAGGTCAATACTTAGGTGCTCATTATTTCAACTCAGCTTTATTTCAGCCATACCAAGTTATAACGCACATGTTCATGCACAGTCTTACCGATTTTATGCACATCTTATTCAACATGTTGTTATTGGTGATGTTTGGTTCACATTTAGAGCGATTATGGGGAGCAAAACGCTTTTTCATCTTCTATATGGCATCAGGATTGGGTGCGTTTTTTCTTTATAATTCAATAGGAGTTTGGGAATTGATGGAACTTAAAAAATCAATCGTTGCAATGGGATATGATTTGGATACTTTGAATCATAAGATTGTAAACAATTATTTATCTGAAATAACGTTTAGTAATGAGCGTCAAGGAGAAATTATTCAACGATATTATGATCTAACAACGAGTAACATGGTCGGAGCTTCAGGTGCTTTGTTTGGAGTACTTGCTGGTTTTGCAGTACTATTCCCAAACACAGAATTAATGTTGTTGTTTCCGCCAATTCCGATTAAAGCTAAATTTTTGATAGGAGCCTATTTGCTTTTTGAAATATACAGCAGCATTAAGATGCAACACGACCAAATTGCCCATTTAGCGCATGTTGGAGGTGCAATTGTTGGAATATCATTAGTGTTGATTTGGCGCAAAACTGATAAAAAGAATTTTTGGTAATATGCAAACTGAACGAACTTTTATTGACGATTTAAAGCACCAGTATCAGCATGGTGGAATGACAATTCGATTGATTTTCATCAATTCTATAATCTTTTTAGCGCTTCAGATTTTGTTAGTGTTTGGTAGATTAATTGGTGGTAGTTTTGAATCATTAATAGCGTCTATTTTACCAAACATCTTCTCTTTAAACACTGATCTCGGTGAATTTATTATTCATCCATGGGGAATAATTACAAGTATTTTTGCGCATTTCACGGTTTGGCACTTCTTAATGAACATGCTGTTTTTGTACTTCTCAGGAAAAATGTTCGAACAATTATTTGATCAAAAAAGATTGTTGTACACCTATATAGTTGGTGGAATTGCAGGCGGATTTTTAGAAATCCTAGCGCATTTAATCTTTCCAACCTTGCAAAACGAAAAGATTGTTGTTGTTGGAGCTTCAGGATCCGTTATGGCAATTTTTGCGGCTTTAGCGTTTCATAGGCCAAATTTACAAGTCAATTTGTTCGGTGTTTTTCCTGTTCGACTAATAATTTTAGCAGGCTTTTTTGTTTTGACAGATTTACTATCTTTAGGATTAAATGATGGGACAGCTCATTTTGCGCATATTGGCGGAGTTATTATCGGGATGGTTTCTGTTCATAATTTATATAGTAGTTCAAATTTGATTAATCGTACGCAAATGATTGGTGATTCATTAATTCGTTTCTTTCGTAATCTCTTTAGTTCAAACAAAAAATTAAAGGTCAAAAAAGGCGGAGCAACAAGAGGTCCAAAGTTTAAAAGCGATGAAGATTACAACGCTGAAGCGAAGGAAAGACAAATAACAATTGATAAAATATTGGATAAAATTTCAAAATCAGGATACGATTCGTTGACAAAAACTGAAAAAGAAATTCTATTCAACCAAAGTAAAAATGGGTAAAATATTAAAGAAAATATTACGCTTTTCAACTTTATTGAAAGTGCTAACATTAATCTGCTTGTCCGGATTACTGTTGGCTTATCTTACACCTTTTGTTCATCCAAATACATTTAAAATTCTACCGTTCTTTGGGTTAGCTTATCCGGTTATATTGTTTTGCACACTTTTATTGCTATTGATTTGGTCTTTAGCGAAATCAAAATGGGCATTAATTACTTTAGCGGTTCTTTTGATTGGAGGGAAATTACATTTCAGAATGATTGCCTTAGGTTCTAATGAAACAGAGTTACCTTCTGAGGATAGAATTCTGAATATCATGAGTTATAATGTTCGCCTATTTGATCTGTACACCTCTGAAGAATCTGACCGATACACAAAACGAAATGCGATTTTTCAATATATTCAGGATAAAAACCCTGATATCATCTGTTTTCAGGAGTTCTATCATCAAGATAAACCAACAAAATTTTCGACAAGGGACACGCTCATATCGTTATTAGGAATTAAAGATTATCATGAACGTTACGCTCACAAGTTACGTGGAAGACAAAATTTTGGTGTAACGATTCTTTCAAAATACGAGTTAATTGCGAAGGGTGATGTGATGTTTTCTTCTCAAGGTGAAAACGATTTCAATTATTGCATTTATGTTGATATTGTTAAAAATCTAGACACGTTCAGAGTTTACAATGTCCACCTTCAGTCAATACGTCTTGAACAAGAAGATTATTCTGATTTTCAGGATGAAACAGGTGAAAAAGAAGAAAAATCTACTATTCGTTTGATGATTGATAAATTGCGGATTGCTTATCCGAAACGTGCAGAACAAGCAAGAACAGTTATGGAACATGTACTTACTTCCCCATACCCTACAATAGTTTGCGGTGATTTTAACGACACGCCAATGTCTTATGCTTATAATCAATTTAACAAATCTCTTACTGATGCATTTAGAAACTGCTCATCTGGAATTGGATCTACATATGTAGGAAAAGTTCCTGCTGGAAGAATAGATTATATCTTTCATACAGGAAATCTAAAATCGACACATTTCGAAATCCAAAAAGAAGCCTTTAGTGATCACCGTGCTATTTCTTGTAAAATCTATAAGGATACGCTACTCTAGCAAATTTGATTAGCTAGAAAAGTCTAATTTTATCAATGTTATTTGACATTTATATTATCTTTGATACAACTAAACGAAGAAGCATGAAATTAATTTTAACCGCTCTATTATTACTTAGCATTGCAACACTTCAGTCTTGCGGTGAGAAAGGAGTAAACGATGAAACAGCAAAAGAAGAAAATACTGTTGTTTCTATAAATGGCGATTGGACGTTACACAAAGATGAAAAGAACGGAAAAAAACTAGATTATTCTGGTAAACCAACTGCTGTTACATTGACGTTAAAAGAAAATGGTTATTTCATCTTTTTTGATAAAATCACTAACGAAAAAATCAGTGATTCAGGAGTCGCTAAAATTCAAGAGCGTTACAAAGGTCAGTATGACTTGGATGGAAAAGAATTAAGCTTAAACCATTTTGTAAATGATTCACTTGTTTCAGAAAGCTACACAATACAAAGCTTAACAGCCACTGAATTGATTCTGAAAAGCAATACAACAAAAAATATTCAACATTTTAAAAAATAAGAGGCTTGACCTCTTTTTTTATGCTTATATGTTAGTAGAGATAAACCCAAATAACATTGATTCAAGACTTATAAAACAAGCCGTTGAAGTTTTGAAAAAAGGTGGCGTAATCATTTTTCCAACCGATACAGTATACAGTATGGGCTGTGATTTATTCAATAAAAAAGCACTGAATAACTTAGCTAAACTAAAGGATATCAAACTTAGTAAAGCGCAATTTTCGATTATTTGTCATGATTTGAGTCATTTATCCGATTATGTAAAACAAATTGACCGACCTATTTTCAAGTTACTCAAACAATCATTACCTGGTCCTTTTACATTTATCATGAATGCCACAAATGAGATTCCACGGTTATTTGATACGAATAGAAAAGAAATCGGAATTAGAATTCCCGATAATAATATCATATTAGAAATTGTAAGAGAATTAGGAAATCCAATTGCAACTACTTCTCTTCACAATCAAGAAGATGAAATCATGGATTATTTCACCGATCCTTATGCGATATACGAGCGTTATGACGACGATGTTGAAATGATTATTGACGGAGGGTACGGAAATCTTGAAGCGTCTACAATAATCGATTGCACAGGTTCAGCCCCAGAAATAATTCGACAAGGAATTGGTAAATTAGACTTATGATCCTAATACTAAATTGCGGTAGTTCTAAAACTCAATACATCGAGGAAATTATCGATGAATTTAGTGACTTTAAGACACTTCCAGTCTTAGATTTCAAAGAAGAAGATTTAGAAAATTTTACAGGCGTTGTGATTACTGGTGCCCCGCTTTTAATTACAGAGCAAAATATGCTCCCATTCATTCAAAAATTAGCATGGATCAAAGAAACAACAATTCCAGTTTTAGGCATTTGTTTCGGTCATCAATTGATGGGTTTAGTTTTCGGTGCTTTTGGCTCAAGAATGCGAGAAGATAGGGATTGGCAAACTATTGAAGTATTTGAAGACTGTCCCTTGTTTGATAAACTCCCAACAGAATTTGAAATGATGGAGGATCACTGCGAAACAATTTCTATTCCTCCAGGATTTAAGTTAGTAGGAACTTCTGATGCGTGTGTTAATGAAGCTATGCAACACGCTTCCCTCCCACTTTTTGGCGTTCAATTTCACCCAGAGATCTCAGGGAATTTAGGTAGGGTGATATTTGATAATTTCGTGAATTATTGTTTACGGAGATAGTTTTCAAAGACCAATTCCTCCATCCAGCCATTTTTTAAAATCATTCACCCTATCACGACTAACAATGCTAACTTCATCTTCGAGGTGGATTGCTTTAACTTTTAATCGGCTATTGAAATACGCAACTGACTTCTGAATGGAGTTCATTGTAATCAAAACTTTACGATTGATTCTGAAAAACAAATTTGATTCAATCAAATTTTCTAATTGGTCGAGTGTGTAATCAATTGGATAACGTTTATTTAATTCGGTTACAAGCATAACAACGCCATCTTCAGCAATAAAATGAACAATATCCTCTGTTTTAACAGAAATGATATTGTCTCCAATTTTAACCATAAAACGTGTTTTGAATTGCTTAGCGAAAGTTGAATATTCTTTGGCTAAATCTTCTAAGTGAAATGTTGGCTTTACAAAATTAATTTTCTTGAATTTATCCAAAGCGTTTTTTAATTCTTCAATCCCAATTGGCTTCAATAAATAGTCAATACTATTTAATTTAAATGCTTTAATGGCATATTCATCAAAAGCAGTAGTGAATATGATGGGTATATCAATCTGAACACTTGAGAAAATATCAAAACTTAATCCATCTGCTATATGAATATCCACAAAAATTAAATCAACATTGGTGTTTTGCTGAAAATACGCTATGCTTTTTTTTACAGAATCAAATGTTTCAATTACTTCGATTGATGAATCAACTCGTCCTAATAATTTAATAAGAAAATCAGCCGACAACTTCTCGTCTTCAATAATAATTGCTCTCATTTTATACCATTTTAACACTTCGATGTGCTCTGTGCATTGCTTTGAATTTACTCCTCTAAAATTAGGTGTAATACCGATCTGGATTTGGTTATGCTGGATTTTTATTCCAGTATTATCAAATACTAATCGGTGTTAGTTCTAAAATAGGAATTTTCACACTGAAAGTTTTTTCCGTTTGACTAACCTCAACTTGAGAACTGGTAAAAAAAGAATAACGATCTTTGATGTTTTGTAACCCAGTACCAGAAGTTGGTTCGTGATTCTTTCTCAATTGTTTGTTATTGACAACTTCAATGAAATTACCCTCTTCTTTAATTTCAATTTTCAGTGGTGATTCAGAAGAGATTTCATTGTGTTTTATAGCATTTTCAACCAATAATTGAATTGTTAATGGTGGTACCAAAAACGAATTCTTTGAAGGGTCAATAGTAATGACAAACTCTATGTTTTTATCAAAACGAATTTGAAGTAGAAAAATATACGACTTTATAAAAGTCATTTCACTTTCTATTGTTGCCAATTCAATGTCTTTATTTTCAAGAATGTATCGGTATACTTTTGATAACTGATTGATGAAATCTACTGCCCTATCTTGATTTTCATATACTAATGAAGTTAAAACACTTAAATTATTAAAGAGAAAGTGAGGATTGATTTGATTTTTTAAATTTTGTAATTGCATTTGAGCTGTTTCAGTCTTATATCGTTCTATTTCAACCAGAGACTTTTTCCAATGTCCAAAAAACTGTGCACCGATATCAATAGAATTGATGATCAATGCTGTCATACTTCCTATTATTAAGGATACAGATAAAAAATCCTTTTGCTTATCTACAGGATATTCACAAATGAAATGGTTAAAAAGATATATTCCACAGTATATAATGATAACTGTATAACTGGTACTCAAAAGAAGTTGGACTAAAATTCTTTTTTTGATATGATCTTGCCATTGAATTTTTTTATTCAAATAATTATCAAGTAAAATATTTCCTTCCCAAACAAAAACAGTAATTACAATGCATATTATAAAATCCCATATTTCATTATGATTTTCAATTTTATGCTTTACAATATTATTAAGGATGTAAAAAATGATCATCCCTACTATTACCATAAATAAAAACCTGATTTTTCCTTTTGCCATCTTCAAATATATGTGTTATCCAACTTAAAATTGAATCTTGTAAACAAAATTGGGAAAGAACCCAATCTGATAAGCTGTATTAATTGTGTTTGTTAATGGATTATATCTTTCGGCGAAAACATTTTTATGGTTTGTAATATTTTGAATATCGAAATAGATTGATTGGGCAATTTTTCTTTTCTTGCTGTTCATTACAAAACCAATTTTAAAATCCATTCGAAAAAAGTCAGGATTTCTTTCTGAAAAAGCATAGTCATCTCCTTTTAAAACTTGTTGACCTAAAAGTTGTGAAGCAGCTAAGTCAACAGGTGTGAAATATCTCCCTCCGGCTTGAGTCATTTTGAAATCTAACGTAATTCTATTTCTTTTCTCTTTACCGATTTTAAATTCTTTTCCAACTAAAATATTATATACATATTGTCCATTAAATGCAGTATTGTGTTGAATACCATCGCTTCCTTTAAATTTTGATTGGTAAATTGAACCTGTTGCTAATCCATAATACCCTTTGCTAAAAAATTTCTCAATCGTTAACTCAAGTCCATAATTGGTTCCCGTTCCTGTGTTTTCAAGATAAGAATTCTCATTTGGAAAAAAGCTTGCTCCTGCATTCAACATCGTGTAACTACTAGGCAACGCTGTAACAGGAACATTATACAATTGTTGAAAATAAACCTCAGTTTTTACTCTCCAGTCTTTTATCGGAAATAAATCGTACCCTAAAACATAATGCATGCTTCTCGTGAAATCTAGATTTTTATTCGTTTCAACATAACTACCATCAGCTAATTGGGTTCTATAAAAATAAACATCTGTTGGTTGCATTTGACTGTGCATTCCATAACCTAAACTCAAAGCATTTTTTTCATTTATTTGAAATTTCAATCCAATTCTTGGTTCAATAGAAGCTGATTTATTTAGCACTAAATATTGTGAGTGTAAACCTGCATTTAGCGTCCATTTATTCGTAAAACTATATTTGACATGTCCATATGCTTGAAGCAAAGACGTACTATTTTTGTAATCCCAAATTTGAATCCAGTCAGGAGTATATGTTCTATTTCTATAAAAAAGATTCAGATTGAGAATCTCATCGATTAATCCAAATTTCAAAAACAATTTCGAATTAACCTTTACATTATAAGAGGTATTTAGTGAATACCTTAGTTGAGAGGTAGTATTTTCAATCACACGTGTAACTGACTGGTCTTGACTGTTTATTGTGTCTTCATCGTAATTAGAGGCTGAATATGTCGCTCCAATAACTGTTTTGAAATAGGATTTATCATTCACCCGAATAAAATGACTCAAACCAACTAAACCTAAGCTACTCTGGAAATAACTATCTCTTGAAGGATTAGCAAATAAGTCCGCGCTATCTATTTTATCATGATCAAAGAAAATATGACTTTTTCCTCCTAATCCAAACAACACAAACTTTCCAAACTTACTTGTTCCACTAGTGAATTTGAAAGATATATCTTGATAAAAAGGTGTTGCGGCAGTTCCAATTGGCAATCCAATTGCTTGTGCTACGCCTGTAAATGAATATCGGTAAGCCACTAAATAAGAGGAACCTTTTGTTTTATTAATTGGCCCTTCGGTCATTCCTTCAATTCCCGTTAAAGCTCCAATTTGAAAAGTGTGTTCCCTTTTATCCGAATTACCTTTTCTAAAACCCAAATCAAAAACACCCGCATTTGCATTTCCGTATTCAGAAGGAAATGCTGATGTGAAAAAATCAGAATTCTTCAAAACGTTTGTGTTAATGCCACTTACAGGCCCTCCTGTTGTTCCAATTGTAGAAAAATGATTCGGATTTGGTATATTTAACCCTTCTATTCTCCACAAAACACCACTTGGTGAATTTCCTCTTATAACTAAATCATTTCTTGAATCATCTGGAGAACTAACCCCTGCAAAGTTTGCCGCCATTCTTGAAGGATCTGATCTGCCGCCAGCAAAACGATTTACTTCTTCTGTACTAAATGAACGAGCACTGACTGTCGCCATTTCGTTAATTGTCTCATTCTTTTTATATGCTTTAACTACAACTTCTTTGATATCTTGAATATTTTCTTCCAAGGCAACTTCTAAAGAAACTTCCTTTCCAGCTGTTACGACGACATTTGGAATCAGTACTGTTTTGTATCCACTAAAAGTAAATTGAATATCGTATCTTCCGGATTGAATCTCATTCAAATGGAAAATCCCATCAATATCTGTGATTGCTTTCTTGGTCGTGTCAACAGCATTCACAGAAACTAATACTCCTGGCAAAGTTTGTTGGGACTGCTTATCAACAACAACTCCTTTAATTGTTTGACCTTTACTTTGTGCAAATGCATTTGTGGATAGTAATCCAAAAATAAATACGATTAAAATGCTTAATGTTCGTTTCATGTAAAATAATTTATGGCACAAACATAAAGTTATAAAATAATACATCCTTAAACTTTCCAATGAATCGTAGAATTAGATGGTTGAATTGTAAATTAAACTGCAATAGACATTTCATTGTTGAAAGAATGTTTCTTTCACTTAATTATTCATTCAGATAATATCTGATATTCGTAAAATGGTATTAAGTAGATTTTGGCTCATCATTTTTATTTCATCGATAATTTTTATCGTTGCAGGACTTTTCACTTCTAATCACTATTCAATTGATTATATGTTGAATGGGAAAAAGGACAATCCAGTTTTAATAGGTGAAAAATATCTAAACAAATTACCTAAAAGCTTGCAAGATTCGTTGAAAATTGCTCCTGAATCGACCGTTATAGTAGATTTTAATCCTTCAGATGTTGATACGACTTACGTTTACAAAAATAAAACAGTTCAGATATACAGCGGACTTCAAAAATCAGATGGATTATTAGAAACGTGTAAAACGAGTCTTTTCGACTTAATCTTACCATTGATGGCATATTTAGCTTTTTTCTGTGGAATAATGCAATTACTTATTGATTCAGGTGCAACAGAGCGTTTAGCACGCCGATTAAGCCCCTTCTTTATGAAAGTTTTTCCTTCCATTCCAAAAGGACATGAATCAATCTCCTATATGACTTTAAACTTTTCTGCCAATTTACTTGGTTTGGATTCTGCTGCAACTCCTTTTGGATTAAAGGCCATGCAAAGCTTACAGGAAATAAATCCTGAAAAAGAAAAAGCGAGTGATGCACAAATCATGTTCATGTGCTTACATGCAGCTGGTTTGACATTGATTCCAACTTCAATAATTGGTTATCGTGCAGCGCAAGACGCAGCGAATCCTGCTGATGTAATGTTACCTTGTATTATCACATCTTTTATTGGAACTATTGCCGCATTTTTAATTGTTGGAATCAGACAACGCATCAATTTTAAAAGTGCGACGTTATTGGTTGCTTTGTTTTCAATCATTGCCGGAATTGTTGGCTTGCTATTCTATGTTAGTAGTTTGGATTTGATTGGTAAGAATTATTTCACTACAAACTTTTCAAGTTTTTTACTTTTGGCGATTATTGGTTTCACACTGCTTTTCTCCTTTAAAAACGAGAAGAAATTTCAAGAAAAAGAAACAACTATTTTCGATGCTTTTGTTGTGGGTGCAAGAAACGGATTGAATACAGCAGTTGCGATTTTTCCGTATGTTTTGGGAATGCTAGTTGCTATTTCACTTTTTCGTAATAGTGGTCTTTTTGAAGTCATTAGTAAGTGGATTTCAAATGGATTCTTCATGGTTGGTGTATCCAAAGACATTACTGATTCTTTACCTGTTGCTATGTTGCGACCATTTAGTTCCAGTGGATCTCGAGGATTTATGATTGATTCCATGCAAACATTTGGTCCTGATTCATTAACTGGCAGATTGAGTTGCATTTTCCAATGTAGCGCAGAAACAACATTTTATGTAATTGCTGTTTATTTTGGAGCAATCAATGTTCGTAATACACGTTATACATTAGGAACAATGTTATTGGTAGATTTGATTTGTGTTGTTACAGCAATTCTGGTTGCTTTATGGTTCTTCTAAATTGGGATTGAGAAATGTTTAACTGGTTCAGAAAAAAAGGAAAAGCCAATGCAAAATCGGTAAATGATGTTACAAAAGTGACTGTCTACCCAATTGATTATCCTCCAAAAATAATTTTAGCTTGGGCGAAAGCAATCGAAGGGAATGAAGAAATTCTTTTTTGGCTCCGCGACAATGGCTATACTGAATTAGTCATGGCTACTTATGCAATTTCTTTAAAAAAAGAAGCACGTACTTGGTTAACAGCCAATGGATATCCACATTTAATGGCAATGATCAATGCTGCCGAAGGAAATGAAATGGCACAGAAATGGCTTTTGGCTCATGGATTTGAAATGTTATACCACGTGGCAATGGCCATTGAAGATGAAGAAGAAAGTTGGGTATGGTTAGGTAATAATGTTACCGCAGATATGTTTCTTTTAACAAAAACCATCAAAAAAATAAAAGATCAAATAGAGGAAAGTCACAATGATGTGCACACTTTCAGAAAAGACTAAAGCATCATTAAACACCTTTAAATTCAGCATTCAATTTCCTCGAAATTCCTGTTGTTTTGTCTTCTACAACACAACTGATTTTTAAAATTTGTCCTTCAGTGCTTTTCTTTATAACTAAAAGAACTTCATCTGTAAAATAATCACCTTTTCCGTTGAACGTTAATTCGCCAAGTGTAACTTCCCAAGAAAGGATTTGCAAAGGAATTTTTAATGAAACCTCCGAAGGATATCCAGCAGATAATTTTAAATTTTCTTTATTGATACTTTCACCATTTGATTGATTTCCTAAAAAAATCTCAAAATATGGCAAGCGAGAAACTTGAAAATTTTCCTCCTTAATCAAAACATCTTTTTTATCACGAATTTGTAATTGAACTTTCGTAAAACCTTTGTCCGGTGTGATCTTGTACTTCAAATGCTCTGTATCACTATTTGTTAATTTCTCTAATTGGCAATTGACACAAGAAACAACCAGATCTTTGGCATCCATTCCAATTGCTGGTAAAATAGTAAAAGTGTTTACAAAACCAAGATATATAGCATAAGGAGATTCTCTATCATCAAAATGAATTGTTTGAGCTGAACAGAAAATTGGAAATGTAAAACTAAGAATTACAGCTATTTTTTTCATGACGTTGATTATTAAGTAAATATTAGATCAATACTTGACTAAACTTCGGTAATATTTTTGTTCTTTCCTAATTTATTTTGATCGTGGAAAAATAGTATTAATGCATCCTTTAAACGTTCCTTATTTGAACGAATTCAAATACTAATTGTATAGCGCTAAGTTCAATGAATAATAATAAAAAATATCCTACTTATGAAAAATCTGATACTCATTTGTTTTGTAGCCGCAGCCGAACTAGTTGTTGCTCAAGCTAATTTCCAGGGAAATGTTTATGAAATGAAATCCAAAAACACGCTCAACAATGTGAAGTTGATGGTAGTTGAAGAAAGTGACACTACATATGTTGTTCCGGATGAAAAAGGAAATTTCGATTTCAAAACAAAACCTGGTCGCGTAAAAGTTTTCGCAATTGCTGATGGGTATATTTCTGAATTAAATTCTGTCAATGCTGGTGACGGTTCAAAAAACATAATGAACATTGGATTAGTTGAAGAGAAAATGATTTCTGAATTGGAAGTAAGAGGAACTCGCTCGAGTGGCCATGCAGCGAAATCTTATAGTGCACCTGAAAGCAAAAGTGAATTAAGCGAAATTACAATTCGCAGTGAAGGGAGTGAAACAGTTACTTATTCGTGTACAACAGATTCTGAAGGAATATCTAAAGATGGTATTAGTGATCATGGTGGAGGGACAAACACGATAAAAATAGGCGTTTTAACAGCTGGAGAAGTAAATGATTTTGCAAAATGGGGTTTATGGAACGATTTAAATAAGAACGAATTTGCTGCATATTCGGGGATATGGAAAAGCAATAAAAAAGAACGGTTTTGTATACAATTGACTTTACCTTCTGGCATGCCGGTTATTGATGCAGAGGTGCAATTAACTGACGCTTCAGGTTCTGTCATTTGGAGTGCAAGAACAGATAATACTGGGAAAGCAGAATTATGGGACGCTAATTTTGATCAAGCAAATTTGAACAAATATACTATAAACACTGCGAAAGGAGATTTTAAAGAATCGTTTAAAAATCTTCATTCATTTTCTAAAGGAGTAAATAGTTTTAAGATTGATATTCCTTGCACCGTTTCAGATCAGTTGGATATCGCATTTGTTGTTGATGCAACTGGAAGTATGGGTGATGAAATCAATTATTTAAAAATGGATTTAGATAATGTAATTTCTTCAATTGCTGATGAAAACAAGCATATCAATGTTCGAATGGCAAGCGTATTTTACAGAGACAATGGAGATGATTATGTTACAGTTGAATCGCCTTTTAGCTCAAGTATTGATTTAGTGAAAAGTTTTATCAATGCGAATGAAGCTGGCGGCGGTGGCGATTATCCAGAAGCGGCTGACGAAGCGTTGATGGCGGCATTAAAAAATTTGAATTGGAGTACTTCTGCCAGAGCGCGTATCTTGTTCTGGGTGTTAGACGCTCCTCCACATAAGGCAGATGAAAACTTGCAGCGCTTAATGGATGTTTCTCAGTTAGCTGCAAAAATGGGAATTAGAATCATCCCGGTAGGTTGTTCTGGAATTGATAAATCAACCGAATTTTTGTGCAGATCAATCGCACTTGCAACAAATGGAACGTATACATTCTTAACAAATCATAGTGGCGTCGGCGGAACGCACATTGAACCAAGCACCGACGGATACAAAGTAGAATCATTTAGAGAAATTTTAGTTCGTATTGCGCGTTTAATGAGTATCACTCCTGATTGCGAAGAATTTATTTCTCCAGAACAAATCGTTCTTATTGACACCAATTTATTGATGATTAATCCTTATGGAATTAGAGACACTTTGCATGCAAATCAACCATTAGATACGAATAGAATTGATCCTTCATTAGAAATTCAAGTGTTACTCTACCCTAACCCAACGAATGGTATTTTTCATTTACGAAGTCCAAAAGAAATCACAGAAGTTTTTATTGCTGATGTAAATGGTAAGATTTTGGAACAAGTTGTTTTAGATGTTGACAGAGAAACAACCTGTGATATTGGAAGATACAGCAACGGTGTTTATTTTGTAAAATATTTTAACGGACAACGTTGGTGTTGCTCGAGAGTGGTAATGCAGCAATAAAATAAAATTTATCACTTTCTGACTGATGTTCTAAAGTGTCCACATCTTGCATCAACTAAAGTATTTCAAATCCGAACCGTCTTTACAGAAAAGGATAAAGCGAATCGAAACTTGTAAGCGATTCGATTGTGTATGAGAAGGAAACATAAAGTCTTCTTGTTGCGAAGAAGAATGATTTGCGAGTCGTCGCAGAGAATTTCGTATTGTAAAAATTTAACCTTACATTTGCACATATTTAGTAATTCAAAACCAACAAGATACCTTCATAGATATGAGACCATTTTTAATACTCTTTTTTGCCTTATTGACATCTTTAAGCTCATTTTCTCAATTAACCGATAATCAAGTCAAAGAATTGATTCAAACTTCAACTGAAGATAAACTTTTGAGTGAAAACTCCCGAATGATGGTAGAAGGAAGTTTTTTTCATGCTGAGATGATTACTGACAAATTGTTGACTTTTCAACCAGAAAGTCCGAATTACAACTATCGAAAAGGATTTTTAGCATTAGAAATTAGAAAAGATTACAAAGCTGCAATTCCATTTTTAACTAAAGCAATTACAAATACAAAACCTCATTATGATGCGTTCAACACCAAAGAACAAAGTGCGCCAGCTGATGCCTTTTATCATTTAGGGAATGCATATCAATTAAGTGGTGATTTAGAAAAGGCAACTGAGAATTATAAAGCATTTCTTACGAATTCAAACGGTAAATCAGAAACGATTACGCTTGCTAAACTGAAAATTACCCAATGTGAAAATGCACAGAAAGCAATTGCAGCGCCAGGTAATGTTGTGTTGAAAAATTTAGGCGTTTCCGTTAATACCATTTACCCAGATTATTCACCTGTTATTTCGTTGGATGGTTCAGCTTTGTATTTCACTTCAAGAAGACCTTGGGAAAACAACTCAACTGAGAATTTTCGCGATCCTGCAATTAATCAATATCCAGAAGATGTTTATGTAAGTTATTTAGATTATGACTTGACTTGGACTGCAGCAATGAAATTGGATTTTTGTTTACCGAAAAGAAACGAAGCAACAATAGCGGTTAGTTCTGACGAAAGAAGAATTTACTTGTACGAAGATTCTACAGGCTCTGGTGATATTTATTACTCTGATTTCTACGCAGCTAAATTCAATGATATAAAAGCTTTAAATATTACTGGTTTAAATAGTGAGTTTTGGGAAACACATTGTATGATGAGTCATGATGGTTCACGCTTGTTTTTCTCTTCTGATCGTCCAGGTGGATTTGGAGGCAGAGATTTATACGTCATTAAAAAAACAGGCGATACTACTTGGTCTGCACCAATAAACCTAGGTGATAAAATCAATACTGCTTTCGACGAAGATGCGCCGTTTGTTTCTATTGACAATAAAATGCTTTATTTCTCATCAAACGGTGAGAAAAGTATTGGAGGATTTGATATCATGAATGCTGATTTGTTGGACAATGGTACATGGTCAGAATCACGAAATTTAGGATTCCCTTTTAACTCAACAAATGACGACATTTATTATACTACTACAATTGATGGTTTAAGAGGTTACTTAACTTCATTCAGAGGCGACGGTTATGGTGAAAAAGACATTTATGAAATCAACAATGATTATTTAGGTATTAAAAGCCTTGCTGTATTAAAAGGTTTAATTCGAAACTATGATAATTCACCTTTACCTGAAGATTTTCCAGTTGCAATGACATTGAAATGTAAAGATTGTGGGGATGAAGCTTCGTCAAGAACAATCTATCCACGTTTGAAAGATGGTATTTTCATTACAAATTTACAAGCTTGTAAAACATACACACTTGCCTATGTAAATGCAAATGATAACGTCAACATGTATGAGGAAGATTTTAAAACAGAATGTACAGATCAATACCAAGAAATTAATAAGGAAGTAATTCTTAATGCTATAAAAGGAACAATTACACCTGTTAAAAACTATGTTATTGAAGGTGTTGTTGCTGACAAAGGAACAAAAGCAATTCTTCCAAATTCTAAAGTTGAAGTCATTGATTTAAGAACGAACAAAGTTGTAGAAACTGTTTACGCAGATGCGAATGGTAACTTTAAGTTGAAACCATTGCCAAATCGTTTCTTTGGTGAGCCTTTGGATGTTCAATTAAAAGTTTCCAAAGAAGATTACATTGCGCAAACATTGGATTTAACTCAAAAGCTTGGGACAGATGAGAAAATCAAAGTTACAATTGATTTGAATAAATCTGAAATTGGAACTGACCTCGCTAGTCTTTATGGAATCAAAAATATTTACTTTGATTTTGACAAATCAAACATTCGCAATGATGCTAAACGCGATTTAGACAAAATTGTTAAAGTTATGAATGATAATCCTACAATGGAAATAGAACTTGGTTCCCATACAGATTGCAGAGGGTCAGCAATTTACAATGAGGATTTATCAAGTCGTCGTGCTAAGTCATCGGCAGATTATATTAAATCACGTATCACTAATCCTTCTCGCATTTATGGAAAAGGATATGGAGAAAGTAAATTGATTAATAAATGTGAATGCGAGGGGATTACTGAATCTACATGTTCTACTGAGGAACATCAGTTAAATCGAAGAACAGAATTTAGAATCGTTAAGAAATAAGTTAAAAAAGTCCGATCTTGTATCGGACTTTTTTATTTGCTTTAAACTCAAGTTCAAAAACGATATCCAGCAACAAATACCTATCCGGAGGACATTAATGCAAGTTACTTTCGAATGATTCTACCTGGAACAATCCAAAACGATTAGAATTTTGTGGAACACAGCGCAAAACAGTCGTAAGCACTGACGAACTAAGAATCTATTAGTATTAAGATATTACAGGTTCTAAAGATGTTTTTTTTTTAGATTTCCCTGTAAAAAAATGCCATTAGTTTTTGAATAACTTCAGTGATAACGCTAATGTTTCTTTCAATTTAGTTCGATCAACAATGTAATCTAAGAATCCGTGTTCTAACACAAATTCTGAAGTTTGAAATCCTTCAGGCAAATCGCGACCAATTGTTTCTTTGACTACTCTTGGTCCTGCAAATGCAATTAAGGCATCTGGCTCAGCAATATTGATATCACCCAACATGGCAAAAGAAGCCGTTACACCACCCGTTGTTGGATCTGTTAAAAAGGAGATGTATGGTAATTTATGTTCAGCTAATTGACCTAGTTTACCAGAAACTTTTGCCATTTGCATCAATGAATAACCTGCTTCCATCATTCTTGCTCCACCTGATTTAGAAATGATCATAAACGGTGATTTGATTTTGATTGCCTCGTCAATAGCACGTGCAATTTTTTCTCCCATTACAGAACCCAAAGATCCACCAATAAAAGAGAAATCCATCGCTGCAACAACAAATTCATTTCCGTCTAAATTACCTTTTGCAGTTCTTATTGCATCAAATAATCCCGTGTTTTTCTGTGTTGCTTTAACTCGCTCTACATATTTTTTCGTGTCTTCAAAATGCAAAGGATCACCAGAAGTTAATTTCTTGTCAAGCTCTGTGTATTTTCCATCATCAAATAAAATTTGAAAATATTCTTCAGAACCGATACGTTCATGATGAGAACAACGATCACACACAAAAGAATTTTTCTCTAAATCATCCGCTGTAAATAATGTTTTACAATTCGAACATTTTGACCACAAACCTTCTGGTGTTTCTTTTTTCTCTTTTGTAGAAGTTGTAATTCCTTCTTTTTTTCTATTAAACCAACTACTCATATTCTATAATTTTTGGAATTTGGAATTCAGTATTAAGAATTCTTATAATGTGTTAATATTGTTTAGATCCTCAAAAGCTTGAACAAGTCGATCAATGAAAGTTACTTCACCTTCACGCAACCATTTACGCGGATCATAATACTTTTTATTTGGTTTGTCAGAACCTTCTGGATTTCCAATTTGTGCGCGTAGGTAATCAATTTTATTGACCATATAATCTCTGATACCTTCTGTAAATGCAAATTGTAAATCAGTATCAATATTCATTTTAATTACTCCATAACCAATTGCTTCACGAATTTCTTCAACAGTTGAACCAGAACCACCATGAAAGACGAAATCAACTGGATTATGACCCGTATTAAATTTCTCTTGAACGTAATTTTGAGAATTCAATAAAATCTTCGGAGTCAATTTCACATTTCCAGGCTTGTAAACTCCGTGAACATTTCCAAAAGCTGCTGCAATTGTAAATTTATCAGAAACTTTCATGAGTTCTTCATATGCGTATGCTACTTCATTTGGTTGCGTATACAATTTTGAACTATCAACGTCTGAATTATCAACACCATCCTCTTCACCACCAGTGATACCCAATTCAATTTCTAATGTCATACCCATTTTACTCATGCGAGCAAGGTATTTTTTACAAATTTCTATATTCTCTTCAATCGGCTCTTCCGATAAATCTAACATGTGTGAGCTATATAAAGGCTTTCCTGTTTCTTTAAAAAACACTTCACTTGCATCTAATAATCCATCAATCCATGGGAGTAAATTCTTCGCACAATGATCTGTATGTAAAATGACCGTTGCGCCATATGCTTCTGCCAAAGTGTGAATATGCTTCGCTCCTGCTATACCGCCTGCAATTGCAGCTTTTTCAACAACATTAGACAAACCTTTGCCAGCGTTAAAATGAGCTCCTCCATTTGAAAATTGAATAATTACTGGCGCATTAACTTTGGCCGCAGTTTCTAAAACAGCATTAATTGTGCATGACCCTGTAACATTCACAGCGGGTATGGCAAAACCTTTTTCCTTTGCGTATTTAAATATATTTTGAACTTCGTCGCCTGTAGCTACTCCTGGTTTAATCGAATGATTCATATTTCACGTTTTCAGTATGCGAAAGTACTATTTAATAGCTTTAAAACATAAATTATTACTGTTCTTTTTTTGTGTGAAATATTTTTAATTTCAAGAAAAATTGAATTTTAAATCACTTAGATTTAGTAAATTTGTTAGCTTTTAAATCGGTATTTCTAAGTAAGAGTCAACATCATAAAAAGGGTATTTCCATGAGTTATTTGGATGAATTAAACATAAGTCAGCGCGAGGCTGTCGAATCAATTTATGGACCAACCATGGTAATAGCCGGAGCTGGTTCGGGTAAAACACGTGTTTTAACATTCCGAATTGCTTACATGATGGAACAAGGAATTGATCCGTTTAACATTATGGCGCTTACCTTTACAAATAAGGCTGCAAAAGAAATGTCAGAAAGAATCGGTAAAATAGTAAGTTCTTCTGAGGCAAAAAACATTACAATGGGTACATTTCACTCTGTTTTTTCAAGAATATTGCGTTACAATGCTGATCGACTTGGATACCCAACAAACTTTACAATTTACGATACTCAAGATTCAAAAAGTCTTTTAAAAGACATTATCAAAGAACTTAATTTAGACGATAAAGTATACAAAACCGGAATGGTTTTAGGTCGTATTTCTTCAGCGAAAAATAATTTAATTTCAGCAGATGCTTACGCTCAAAACAACGATATTATCAATGAAGATGCCCAATCAAGAAGACCTGAATTGGCTCAAATTTATAAGACATATGTGACAAGGTGTTTTAAAGCTGGCGCAATGGATTTTGATGATTTATTGTTTCAAACAAACGTCCTATTGAGAGATTTTCCTGATGTACTTCACTATTATCAACAGAAATTTAAATACATTTTAGTTGATGAGTACCAAGATACAAATTACGCACAGTACTTGATTGTAAAGAAACTTGCAGCGGTGTATGAAAACATTTGTGTGGTTGGTGATGATGCACAAAGTATTTATTCTTTCCGTGGAGCAAATATTCAAAACATCTTAAACTTCAGAAAAGATTATGCTGATTTCAAATTGTTCAAACTAGAACAAAATTATAGAAGTACCAAAAACATTGTTGATGCAGCAAATAGTATTATTGCGAAAAACGAAGATCAAATAAAAAAGAATGTTTGGACTTCGAATGAGGAAGGCTCAAAAATTTCAGTAATTCGCACGTTAACAGATAATGAAGAAGGTCGTGTGATTACGAACAAAATATTTGATATCAAACAAAGTACAGACTCGTCGTACAATGATTTTGCAATACTTTATCGCACAAATAAGCAATCACGTTCGTTTGAAGAGGCTTTAAGAAAATTAAATATCCCTTATAAAATTTACGGTGGACTTTCCTTTTATCAGCGGAAAGAAATAAAAGACATTTTAGCTTATTTCAGGTTGACAACCAATCCGAGAGATGAAGAAGCATTGAAAAGAGTTATCAACTATCCTCGGAGAGGAATTGGTAAAACATCTATTGAAAACATCATTATCGCATCAAATAATTATGGAGTAAGTATTTGGGATGTTGTTGCGAATTTGCAGCAATATCCCGTTGCTCTAAATGCTGGAACAAAAACGAAGTTGTACGAATTCACAACGATGGTTAAAAGTTTTACGGCGCAATTAGACACGATGAATGCGTATGAATTAGCCCAGCACATTGCTAAATCATCAGGGATTTTAAAAGAATTATACGGAGAGAAAGACAAAGGTCCAGAAGAAGTTGAACGATACCAAAATATCGAAGCTTTATTAGCTGGTATTAAGGAATTTACTGTGAATCAAGAAGAGGACGCGAATCAATCACTTTCTGAATTCATGATTGACGTGGCACTTTTAACAGATGCAGATGACGACAAAGGAGATGATAAAAACCACATCACCTTGATGACGATTCACTCGAGTAAAGGATTAGAATTTCCGCATGTATTCTTGGTAGGATTAGAAGAAAATTTATTCCCATCTCAAATGGCGTTGAATTCAAGAACAGAATTAGAAGAAGAACGACGTTTGTTTTATGTGGCTGTTACACGAGCGAAAGATTCATGTACATTATCATTCGCTACATCTCGTTTTATTTGGGGCAATTTAGTATCCTCTGAGCAAAGCCGATTCATAGATGAAATTGACCAACAATACTTGAATTTCGAAACACCACAGCGTGGAACGGGGAAATCACTATCTGGTCGCTCAATGAATTATGACCAACCATTTACAGGAGGATTAAACAAACCTGTTAGTTCGCCAGGGGGTTCGTTTAAATCAATTAATACTGTAGGTAATTCTCCTGAGAAACAAGGGTCAACAGCTGATTTAAAAGTGGGTTACAATGTTATACATGACCGTTTTGGCAAAGGAAAAGTGACTAAAATGGAAGGAGAAGGGCCAGATAAAAAAGCGACAATTTTCTTTCCACATCATGGCGCAAAAACGGTATTACTGCGTTTTGCTAATTTAACTGTCTTAGAAGATTAAAAGATCTTTTTTAGAATGGGTAACCAATTCCAAAATGAATATTTGGCGTAAAAGGTTTCGGTAAATAATCTTTGTAATTAGCACCGAAAGCAATGAATCCTTCATCATAATAGGCACTTCTGCTTTGGAATATCCATCGACTGCCTTGAGGTAGAGCAGGATTTGTTAGTGGTATTCCTAAATCCAACCTAATAACAAAAAACTCAAGATCTAATCTTAATCCTAAGCCTCCCGAGACTGCAATTTGTTTATACCAATCATTGGAAATTTGCCCCCCAACTCTGTTAACATCCTCTTTTAATGTCCAAACATTTCCAGCATCCATAAAAAATGCGCCTTTTAAAATTGACCCCATATCGAATCTCAATTCAAGTGTTGAACCGATTCTTAAATCTCCAATTTGCGTTGCTGTCCTATTCGTATCTAAATAATATTTATAAGATCCAGGTCCCAAGGCGCGTGCTCTCCACCCTCTATTATCATTTGCCCCACCTGCAAAAAAACTATAATCATATGGCATCGATGTTGTCGAATTACCATAAGGAATACCTCCTCCAATTTGTAAACGACCGTGTAAACTACTTTTTTTACCCAGTAGATTAGATGCTATTATATCGTTATCAAGTCGTGCAAATTGAGAATAACCCACTCCGAAAATTGTTCTTTGCCCATTTACAAGAGTATCTTGATATTTTTTAAAAATAGCCAAAGTGTTACCTGCAGGGTCAAAACTCGAATTCATGTAGAACGAGAAGTTTTTCTTTTTGTCATCTTTTTCTTTATTATTAAATTCAAAAGTTAACTTCCAGTCTTGCCAAATAAATTGATTACTATATGCATTTTTTAAAAATAGGTCATTTATCAGATCTAATTTTGATTGAAAACTTGGACTATTTTCAATTCTAACAAATTTCACAATTGACATTCCAGGTAATCCAATTTGGAAAATTTGTGTTTTAGAAACATAGAATTTCCATAAATAATTCAATTGAAGAATTTGTCGTTTAAAATCTGTTCTTAACTGGTAATTATAGGCACTTGAAATAACTGTTCTAGGACGTTGGCGCTTAGAAAGAGATGTTAATTTAGCTGGAAATAATCCAGGAATGTCGAACTTTAAACTTGGACCTATCTCAAATGTGTTGAAACTTCTTCCTGCTTTTTTTATTTTATCCCCATCTAAAGTCTCGTCAAAAACCGGAGGTTGAGATTCAAAACCACCGCTTAAAGAAAAGGTCATTTTTTGAGCTCCTCCAAATAAATTTTTATTCGTATAATTAATTGAAGCTGAAACTCCTAGGAATCCATTGGAATTAGTAGCTTTTGGTTCAAAGCTATAATTCTTTTTTTGAGAAGGAACCAAATAGTAATGAACATCAATTAAATTTGTATTTGGGATTTCAATAAGAATTGGTTTAATAACTTTGAAAAGACCGAGTTGCAATAACCTACTATACGTTCTTTCCAAATAATATTCTTTGTAATAATTATCATGCTCTAGATAATTCTGCATTTCTATTACATCAGGATTGATACTTAACTTACCATTGTACAGAAAAGTTGCAATTCTATAAGGATTTAATTCATCTGAATTCTTTTTCTTCATCTCAGCATACAAGAATGTATCGATAGTTCTTATAAATTGTTGGTCCAAAAGTGTCAAACCCAAATCTTCAACAGTTTTTTTGAAATTACCATCAAAATAGGTGGAATCTGAAATATGAAAGTAGACATTTCGAACTTCTGTTTCTTGATGTAAAACTTCAACCAATGAATCTCGATTATAACTTGATCGCGTCATACGATTCGTAAAGCGTATTTTTAAATTCACTTTCATTGTAGCAAAAATCGTATCAGCTTCAAAATTTATATGGGAACTACTAAATCCATATAAGGTATTGTCACGCATGTATTTTGCAACTCGATTTCTATATGTATTTAAATAATCTTTATCAAATGGCAACCCAATTAAAGAAGCCCCTTCTTCCTTTTTCACAAAACTTAAATAATCATTTGTTACTGTTGGGTTTTCAGAAACAATGTATACTGAATCTATAATATATTGAGGTCCTGTTGTTATGTTATACCTTACTTTTGCTTTTCGTTTATAAGATACATCACCTGAAATGGCACCATAAAAATACCCTCTATTCTTTATAAAAACAGATAATTGTTCGAGTGACTTATTAAATAGAATACTATCAAAAACAACAGGTTTTTCGCCTATCTTGTATTTAAACCATTCCCTAAAAAACATTCTTGGTGTAACAGTATCCTTTAGGCTTACGAGTTTTTCAGTGTATAAATTCTTTCCTTTTCTTCGAGATTTTTCTATTCTACGTAAATTAACGTTATCTCGATGTTCTAGAGTTTCTTGATTTTTTAATCTGAGTTTTTTGTTTTTTCGAATTCTTTTGTGTGCAACATTTACAGAATCTACTCTGTTGTATGCCCACAAGCGTATTTTAAATCCAACTGTTTTGAAATTTGGTTTTTGACGAATTATATTCGAAACTTCATCTTCATCTAAATTCTTTTCTTCAACATGAATTATGTTTTTCTTTAATAAAAACTTTCCTTCAGGCACATATTTCGCCTGTCTACAACTATAAGCTGTAACGGCAATAATTAAAAGAATATATGTAAATTTGAATGTTTTATGCATATCTATACCGAACAAAAATAATAATAAAGTATCAGTGTCAGAACTTTCAAAGAATAAGATTAAGTGGATTCGTTCATTGCATCTAAAAAAACATCGCGATGAGCTCGGACTTTATATTGTTGAGGGTGAAAAAATGGTTAATGAAGCATTGAAATTTTCACTTGATTCAATTGAAACGATTATTCACACATTAGAATTTGACATAAGTGATTTTAAAGGTGAGTCATACCAAATTTCGCATAAAGAATTAGAGCAAATTTCAACACTAAAGACACCGAATAAAGCATTTGCTATTCTTCGACAAAAAAGAGAGTTCCCATCAATTAATTCAGATAAACTAATCATAGCATTAGATGGAATTCAAGATCCTGGTAATCTTGGAACAATTTTAAGAATTGCTGATTGGTATGGGATTTCAGATATTGTTTGTTCAAAAAATACCGTTGACTGGTACAATCCAAAAGTAGTTCAAGCTAGTATGGGTGCAATCTTTAGAGTTCAAATACATTATATAGACTTGTTTGACTGGTTAAATACTTGTTCTTTAAAAATTTACGGAGCTTTGCTTGAAGGAAAAAATATCTATACTGATAAACACCTTGAAAATGGAGTTTTATTAATGGGTAACGAAGGGAATGGTATTTCATCTGACCTTCTGCCACTGATTACTCATCCAATTTCAATTCCACGTTTTGGAGAAGCTGAATCTTTGAATGTTTCTGTTGCAACTGCAATTTTGGTATCAGAATTTAAAAGAAGTGTTTTCGATTCTTAAGGTTTAATAAATCAAAGCCTTAATTAGAAATAGTTAAGGCTTTTTTATTTTCAATCCATTCTAAGGCAGTTTCATGATTTGAAAACACCTTTGTTGATACAATTGGCTTATGGAAAGTGATATAAAAATTCATTAAAATACGTTCAGCAAGTGTTTGTACAACAACAGCTCTTGCGGCAATAGGAGCTATTTCTTCTAATTTCCGAACTAATGTTCTTGCCTCTGGTGTTAGATCTACAAATTCACCTGAATCTACTAAAAAAATGTTTGATATTTTGCGTGAAGTTTACGATTGCATCATGGTTTATTTGATGTTCAACTGCACATACAATAGAATTCGGTAGAAAAGAATAGTGAATTATACCATTAGAAAGCAGCCTTAACCTTACAGTATTCGTGCAAAACTCTTTAATAATTTCATATCTCTTCAATACATCCATGATGACCTTACCGAATAATGATTCGTAACAAAAATAATCAAACTAAACTTCAATAGTGAAAAGCTTTACATTTTATTATTATAAACGTATATAAATTATTTTTCGCGAAAAAGGCATGCATACTTCATACATAAAGACAAAGCATCTTGACTTACACGAGCTTTTAGAAATGATGAAAGAAGATTCACTAAATTCAATTGGCACGTTATTCCTCTTATATTCCCTTCTTTTCATGTACTTTTGCAATTAATAATGAATACCTTCAGATGGAGTCAACACGTATAAATAAATTTTTAAGTGAAGCAGGTTTTTGTTCGCGAAGAGCTGCTGATAAATTAATTGAAGAAGGCAGAGTAACAATCAATGGCCTTGTCCCTGAAATGGGAACTAAAATTAATCCTGGAGATGAAGTGCATGTTGATGGCAAACTTATTTCTGCTCCAAAAGAAGAATTCATTTACATCGCTTTTAATAAGCCTGTTGGGATTGTTTGTACGACAGATATTAAAGCTGAAAAAGATAATATAATTGAATACATTAACCATCCAAAACGCATCTTCCCAATTGGACGATTAGACAAACCAAGTGAAGGATTGATTTTTTTAACGAACGATGGCGACATTGTAAACAAAATTCTCCGAGCAAGAAATAACCACGAAAAAGAATATATTGTTACAGTAAATCAACCAATTACTCAAGGATTCATTGAGGATATGGGTAATGGAGTTCCGATTTTGGAAACAATTACGAAAAAATGTTTTGTCAAACAAATAAGTAAATTTTCGTTTACTATTATTTTAACACAAGGTTTGAACCGTCAAATACGTAGGATGTGTGAATACCTAGATTATGACGTAGTAGCGTTAAAACGCATTCGGATTATGAATATTTCTTTAGACCTTCCAATTGGTGAATGGCGGTATTTAGATGAAAATGAAATGTCTCAGATAAAAGAAATGGTTTCTGATTCTTCGAAGACTTATGAATAACTGAGATAAATTGTATCTTTAAAAAAAATCATTCAATGAAATCAATTTTAGTCATTATTACTGCGCTTTTATTTTTGAATACAAGTTTTTCTCAACAAACAATCAACGGAAGTATTACCCATGGTGGACTAACAAGAACGTATATTTTATATGTACCTGCAAGTTATTCAGCTGGGACTCCTGCCCCACTTGTATTTAATTTCCATGGATACACCAGTAATGCCTCGCAACAAATGATGTACGGAGATTTTCGTCCAATAGCTGATACGGCAGGATTTTTATTGGTTCACCCGATGGGAACTCTAGATGGCTCTGGTCAACCCTATTGGAATTCTGGATGGGGAGGAACCGTAGATGATATTGGATTTACTTCTGCTCTAATAGATTCATTATCCTTAACTTATTCAATAAATCAAGATCGCGTTTTCAGCACCGGAATGTCGAATGGCGGTTTCATGAGTTATACGCTGGCATGTGAATTAAGCACGCGAATTGCTGCGATCGCTTCTGTAACAGGATCATTCAATTTAAATCAAATAGCAACGTGTAATCCTACTCACCCAATGCCAGTTTTGGAAATTCATGGAACAGCAGATGCAACTGTTTCTTATACTGGTACAGCTAGTTTTTTATCTACTCCAAATACACTCTCATATTGGGTAACATATAATAGCAATGATGTTCCTGCAATTATGACTCCTGTTCCAAACATTAATTTAATTGATGGCTGTACTGCCGAACATTACCTATATCCTAATGGATTAAATGGAGTTGATGTTGAACATTATAAAATAATTGGTGGCGGACATACTTGGCCTGGAGCACCTTTTACAGTTGGTGTTACAAATAGAGATATTGATGCTTCAATCAAAATATGGGAATTTTTCATGCAATACGATATCAATGGCAAAATAGGTTATGTTGCATTGAATGATCTTACTTCAGATAATAAGTTAACTCTTTATCCAAATCCTGCTTTGAATTCTATTTCAATTAAAGGAATTGAAAATTCAGAAAACATAACAGCTATTCAGATTACAACTATTTCAGGAAAGAAGGTAAAGTTTTTGGAGAGCTACAATGAAGCTGTAGATATTTCTGATTTAGTTGATGGAATCTATTTCTTTACTTTTTTAAACGGGAATGAATCTCAAACAATCCGTTTTGTAAAACGATAAACAATGCAATCAGAAAACAACTACCTCTCGATCAATAAAGAATCTTGGAATAAGAAAACTCCTATTCATTTAACATCTGATTTCTATGACGTTGAAGGCTTCCTAAATGGCAATACTTCTTTGAACCCCATTGAATTAGCTCTTTTGGGTGATATAAAAGGGAAAAGCATCCTTCATTTGCAATGTCACTTTGGTCAAGACACCCTTTCACTCGGTCGAATGGGAGCTGATGTAACAGGAATTGATTTATCAGACAAAGCCATTGAAAGTGCCAATGAATTAGCAATAAAGACGGGGATTGATGCAACTTTTATTTGTTGTGATATTTATGATTTACCAGCCCATTTGAATCAACAGTTTGACATAGTTTTCACGAGTTATGGAACAATTGGGTGGCTTCCAGACATGGATAAATGGGCTGAAATAATTTCTAAATTCCTTAAACCAGAAGGTAAATTCGTTTTTGTGGAATTTCATCCAGTCGTTTGGATGTTTGATGATAATTTTGATAAAATTGGTTACAACTACTCTAATTCAGGACCAATCATTGAAACGTATAATGGCACATATGCAGATAAAAGCGCTGCTCTTTCTCAAGAATATGTTATGTGGAATCATGGTATAAGTGAAGTTGTTAATGCATTGATTAAAAACAATATTCAGATCAATTCTTTGGATGAATTCGACTATTCACCCTATAACTGTTTCAGTGAAACTGTAGAATTTGAACCGAAAAAATTTAGAATCAAACATTTTGATAATAAAATCCCAATGGTCTATTCAATAGTTGGATTAAAATCAGCCAAATAAAAAGAAAAAAGTTTCGATGCAACCAATAACAGTTCCTGTCGTCTATTAATTTGAAGTAAGCAATTTCAATCATTATGATTATGTTTTCTTCTTTTACTTTACTACTTTTGCACCCTGTGCTTATGGAGAACATCAATAAGAATACAAATGGACAAACAAAACAATATGACAAAATCAATCAATTTAAATAAAAGTTTAATCGCTTTTATTGTACTACTTTCTAGTTTTTCGTTCGGTCAAAATACTGAGAAATTTAAATTAACATCTGAATGGCAATTAATTGAAAATTCAAATGATGTGAATTTCTATGTTAAAAGCACTGAATGTGCTGTTGCGGGATTTAAACTTCCCTTAATTTATACTTTTTTGAAAATTGAGAACCTTTCTAATCAGCCGAAATCATTGCTGTTTAATTTTGGTTTGCAATATACTGAAGGTTGTAATGGTTGTGAAGCGGGTAAAGAACATGCAGCATATATTAACATTCCAGCAAATACAACATTGGAAGGTGATTGTAATTTTAAAGAAACACAATTAACCCAATTAATAAAAAACCCAAATCTTTCTGGTGGTTGGAACTTTGAAAGACCTGTAATTACAAATCTAATCATAGAATAATTATTGCCATGAGAAAATTAATCCCTCTTTTATTCCTTATTATATCAACGAATAGCTTTGTTAAAGCTCAAATTTGTACTATAACAATTACTCCAATGGATACATTAGTTTGTATTGGAGATTCTGTTTTGATTACTTCAGTTTCAAACTTATTAAATGCTGGTCAATCTTTCAATTTCAACAGTGCGAGTGTTCCTGCTGGTTGGAGTGTTGCTGGTGGAACAAGTTTTTCTGCTCCATGTGGTGCTAGTCCATCCGGAACGCCTTATTATTGGGCTGCATCTGCGGGGTCAGGAACACCAACTATTACAACTGCCGGATTCGATATTTTCTGTGGTGGAACAATCTCATTTGATATGGTTTATGCAGTACAAGCTGGTTCAGCTCCTTGTGAAGGGCCAGACGAACAAGATGAAGGTGTTTCTATTCAATATTCGATTGATGGCGGAGTAACATGGATTGATATTATTTATTATTCTCCAGGTGGATTTACGTTACCTACTAATCCAAACACGTCGACAAGTATCGTTTCTGCTGGACAAGCAACTCCTTATACAACTTGGAGTACATTTAATGTTCCAATTCCTCCTGGAGCACTAACAACAAATACTATGTTTAGATGGATTCAAACACAATCTTCTGGAACTTGTTGCGATAATTGGGGATTAGAAAACATTGTAATTAATGCTACTGGTGTACCTTGCGGTTCTACTACAGTTGTGAATTGGGACAATGGTTTAACGGATACAGATTCTTTTTGGGCTGTTGCAATGGGAGACACTACTTTCCAAGCAATGGTTTATGATACGTTAGGAAATTACATGTGTACTTCTGAAATTGTCGTAATTAGTGTTTCTCCAGACCAAATGACTTATGATCTTGTTGATACAGTTTATTCTTATTGTCCATCATTTTCACCAACAGCTGGAGTAACAAACATTGCAAATTCTGTACCTCCATATACGTATGATTGGACGACACCAAGTACTACAAATCCAACAATAATGCCTTCTACAGGATTAGAACATGATACGATTACCTATTTCGTTACTATACATGATGGTTGCAATTACGTAAGACAAGACAGTGTTGTACTAGTAATAAATCAACTTCTTGCAATTGACACGATGTATTCATACCCAGCAACAGCTTGCGCACTTGACGGTGTTGTTTCTGGTGTTGGACAAGGAATAACAGGAGTTGCATCATACCAGTGGACAGGTCCAGGAGCAGGAAATCCTAATTTTATTGATGCTACTGTTTGGACTGATCTAGCTTCAGGCTGGTATTATTTTTCTATAACGGATAATGTTTGTACAACAAATGATTCTGTTTTTGTGGACATATTAAATCCTCCAATTGCGAATCTTTCTGCTAATATTCAATCAGGATGTAATCCGACGGAAGTTGTATTTACGAATACCTCCCAAAATGCTAGTAATTATTTATTTGATTTTGGAAATGGAAACACAGCTAATTTGAACGACTTAAGTAGCCAAACACAAACATTCACTTCAAGTGCAAATGTTATGCTTATTGCGCTATCTAGTCCAACATGCGGAGATACTGCTTATGTTACAATTACGATTGTTGAATGTGGATGTACCAACCCGATAGCTTTAAATTACAGTTCAATTGCTGTATTAGATGACGGAAGTTGCATCTTACCTGTTCCAGTTATTAATCTTCCGAATGTTTTCACTCCAGATGGTGATGGCGTAAATGATTTATTCTTTCTAGATGTTACGAACAAATCAAAAATAGAATTGACAATCATCAATCGTTGGGGAAACAAAATGTATGAAGGATCAAGTATCAATCCTGCGTGGAATGGTAAAACCGATTCTGGTGCATTAGCAGAAGAAGGAACTTACTTCTGCAAGTACATTGTATTTGGTGTAGATGGAAAAGAATATGAAGGTCAAGGTTTCTTACAATTGGTAAGAAAATAATAAGCTTCTTTAAACTAATTGAAAAAGGTCTTCGGCAATGAAGGCCTTTTTTTTATGCCTTTACTTTTAATTCGGGTATTATTTTAGTGGCTCTTTTTAATCCTTAACGGCTTGCAAGCAGTCGATCGGCCCATTTTTCACAAGATCGTTTTTCCGAAGATAAAACTTAATCTTTAAAAACTTATCGTTTCTTCGAAGCAAGATTTAAGGGCTAGCGCTAAACCCGGATTATGAGCAACATTAATTTACATTAAACTGAAAAGACTCCAAGCTAATATTAATGCATTAAATGTCAATAAAATAATGCTCAAAGTAGTGTAATTCTGTTTATTTATCAAATTTCCAGATAAGGCAATTGCGACTGCGTTTATTGATAATCTCAAATAGGTTGCTTCTCGTCCACTATTAATAAAATCAGGAAAAACGGTTAAATATTCTTTTATAATATTATCAAAACCTTCAATTTCAGTTGCGACTTTAATCCACCAATAAACATCACCAATTACAATTAAGGTCAATATAATTATAATAATTAAAACTAAGGTTTTCATAGCACTTATATCAATTGGGAGGTTTCTGTGTATTGCTTTTAACGATTTAGCAGTATGCGAAGTGACACTTTCTCTCGAATATGTACGTGCGCCATTTTGCTTACTGTGTGTTATGTGGGTTTCATTTTTTCACCTCCGAAGGAAGCAGTGAAACTAATTTATTCTTCAAATCCATTCGTTCATGTAGGATTCTTGTAATTTCAATCGATTGATCTTCCAATACACGATAGAAAATTATATGCTTTGAGGTAAGTTTTCCCTTCAGATCTTGATGAATTTCCGGATATACTTTGCCAATTTGTGGTTTCTTAGCGATTGTTGAACAAGCACTAATTATTAGCTTATAATATTTGTCCGCCTGACTTTCAGACCACGCCTCAACAGTGTAATACCATATATCGGATAGATCCTTTACGGCATTGTTCGTTAACTTAAACTTTGCCATTTATTTCCTGCTTGCTTTCAACATTTTTAAATGCTCGTCAGGGTCGAAATCTTCGGCTAAACCACTATTAATACCTTCATCAACAGCATGACGCAAAGCAATAATTTTCTGTTCCTCTTCTTCAAGTAGTCTTAATCCAGCACGGATTGCCTCACTTGCATTTTTGTACCGTCCTTCTTTTAAAACACTTTGAATAAATTGATCAAAATAACTACCCAAAGTAATTGATGTGTTTTTACTCATAACAACTAATTTTGGTAAACATACCAAATATTGGTATTATTTCAAAATATATTTTGGGAATTTTTCGGGTATGGGCAATCCCACATAACGCTTTGCTTGTAGGCGATTTAGCCTGTGTTGCGCCTGCGGCAGGTTATATTGCTTACACACTGTTAGCGGTATGTACTTTTAGTCATCTATTTTAAATTTCTCAATGTTCAATAAGAGGGTGTGGTCGCTATCCGGGTTTTCATAATCTTTTATTTCTAATTTCAGTATACTATAAAACTTCAGATCAGGATTAATTCCTTTCGTAAATGTTTCGTTTTTTATTAACGTGTTCAATTGTAATATCGGTTGCACTTGGTATGGGTCAACCAGTAAATTTATAGGGAACTGATTTTTTCTTTCATCAATGATGCGTCCTTGTTGGTCATCGAAAACAACATGTTTCAACTCAGCGGTTAGTTTAACCTTTGAAATGAAATTAGTCCATTCGTTTTCAAAATTCTTCTGGGATGTTACGAAAACACTATGAATTAATAAATAGCTGTCCTTAGAATTCAATTTGAATTCTATTTCAGGATTTTCTTTATTGAGTTTAATTTGTTCCAATCTTATATCATGTTTTTATTGTATTAACGCTAACGTTTTGCGCATAGGCGTCAGCGGGCAGTCTGGACCTAGTGCATTTCAGCCCGTTGTCGCTTATGCGCTGTTATATGCTGAAAAGTTTTGGGCATAACCTACCAAATTCGTTCTGGTGTATTCGTCTCTCGAGTTCAACCTTTTGTCCACTATGGTTTGTTAATTTTATATTTTTAATTGTTTTTTCGAAGATACTTTATCCAATTTCCAAATTTCAAAGTTCTTGTATTATTTGTCAAATAAAATTGAATTAACTCTTTATTAAGCCATTCTTCAACTTCGTTATAGGATGTTTGTCCACATTCAATTGCAGCAGTTATATTACTTTGTGTTGTGAAATATAAAATAAGTTCATCCTTTGTAAAGATTATTGGATTTTTAAATTCTTCTTCATTTTCTAATATCAAATTTTTAGAACTTAAATTATCTTCAGACCAACTATAACTATTGTTCCTCATAGGTGCTGGGAATTTTTTCAAGTAAACTTCAGGATACCAATTACTAAAACTTTCAACATCTTCCATCTCCGAAATGAAAAAATTATCATATAGTATTAACCAACCTTTTGAAGATAAAAGTCTATTCGCTTCTACAAGAAATTTATCTATATCAAACCAATGAACTCCAGAACATACTGTTATTAGGTTAAATTCATTACTTGAAAAAGGTTGATTTTCAGCATTTGCAAGTGAGTACTTAATTTCATCTTGATTTAACGCCAATTTTAACATTTCTTCCGATGTGTCAGTGCCGAAGACATTATTCGATATTTCAAGTAATGCACTGGTCGACAAACCTGTACCGCAAGCTATATCCAATGAGTTGTTTAGCTTATTAATAATATTCAAATGTTTTTTAATATGAGAAATTGTAGTATTATGGAAATTAGGTCTGCCTTTTGAATATCTTTCAGCTGCATTTATAGGGGTGAAATAATTCATAATTGTTTTTTTTTTAGTTGTTTTATGTCTTAAAGCCAGATTGTTTTTTTATCTGTAAAATTGTTCAAAGTCAGTCAGCTGTGATTTAAATCGAAGTTAAAATTTCAAGTCTTATCGATGTCCCCCAGACCCGAAGCGAGATTTCACTTTTTTGCACCTAACGAGTGGCTACCCCTCATTTTATGAGGCTAAGCCAATTCCTCAACAAGATAGTTATTTTCCTTCATCAAGAAACCCTTCCTTCCGTTTCTTCAAAAAGACTTCCGTTCGTAAAACAGAATTCAGCCGGATATCTTCCCAAAAAAGATTGACATCACCAATGTGATAATGATTCATCGTAAACGACATGTATCGGTAAGGAAAATGGGGGGCTGTAATCCAGATTACTCCATTCCCGCGATTGGTGGTAAAACTTTGCTCATACATTTTACCATTTGAGAATAAAAATCCTTTGTGCAATTCTCGTGGAGCAACCATTGTAGTATCCCACGTAACCGGGTTGATGGCCACTTTCCCTTTACACCAAGCATAGTTCGTAGGATCCAATTTCTTTTTAAAAGTATTCCAGCTGACAAAACCTCCAATATCATCCGGGTGAACCATCAATGGAATGGTTTTGTACAAATTAGGCTCGAAACCATTGCCTGGCAAATAAGCCGACACCAACTGATTCTGCAAAGGTTTGCCGTCGAAAAAGTCTCTTAAAATAAAGGATAAATGCGTACTTCCCTGACTGTGACCAGCTAAAATGATTCCTCGACCGTTGTTAAAATGCTCCAAATAATATTCGAACGCCGCTTTCACATCTGAATACGCAAAAAGTAACGCTTCCCTCCCACCAGAATCAAGGTTGTAATATGCGCGTAAATGTGCTTGGCGGTAATATGGCACATATAAACTTCCAGAACTTGCCCAAGCAGATGCTTGAAAAGGAACTACAGAATTTAAGATTTTTCCTTGCTGCTCTTTGTCTTCGATTGGAACATTCCATCGGGTATCTTTTTCGGAAACAATTAGGGTTGGATAGACATAAAAAACATCAATCGAATCAAACGGATCTCGAACGAAGAACTCTTTCATTTTTTCAGGGTAATTCCCCGGAACAACTGCCCAATTAGAAGGATTTGAATAATCAACTGCTTCTTTTTGCGAAAGAACTGAAAAGGTGACTTGTAAAAGTGTAATAAGTAGTAAGGTGATTCTGAAAAACATTTATTCTTTATTTATTTTATTGAAAATCGCATCAACGCATTTCATCCCATCAATTGCTGCGGAAATTATTCCACCAGCATAGCCCGCTCCTTCAGCGCACGGAAATAATCCTTGAATTTCAACGTGCTCCATTGTTTCTGGATTCCGAGGAATAGAAATCGGTGAAGATGTTCTGGATTCAGGCGCGTGTAAAACAGCATCATTTGTCAAGTAACCATTCATCTTTTGACCAAAATCAATAAAGGCTTTTCTTAATCGGTTGACAACAAACGGTGGGAAAATAGTATCCATTTCCACACTTGTTAACCCTGGAATATAAGAGGATCGTGGGAAATCAGTTGATTTTTTCTTTTGTACAAAATCCAATAAGCGCTGTGCAGGAACATTTTGTGTTCCACCAGCTACTTCCCAACATGTTCGTTCAATCATTTTTTGAAAGTCTAAACAAACAAAGGGATCATGTTCTTTTCCAGGAAAATCTTCTGGAGAAATTCCTACTACAACACCTGAATTTGAATACGGATTGTTGCGTTTCGATGGTGACCAACCATTTGTAACTACTTCCTCTTGAGCTGTAGCACATGGAGCAATAATCCCACCCGGACACATGCAAAATGAATAAACTCCCCTTCCATCAACTTGTGTTACCAACGAATACGAAGCTGGCGAAATAAAATCATCGTTCAACCTTCCGTGGTATTGAATCGTATCAATTAAATCTTGTGTATGTTCAACTCGCACGCCTAAAGCGAACGGTTTTGCCTCAATCTTTATTCCTCGTTGATGCAACAAGTGAAAAATATCTCTTGCTGAATGTCCTGTAGCTAAAATGACATTATCGAAATTCAACCATTCTTTACTATTGATTTCAATGCGTTTGATGGAATGATTCTCAACTTGAACATCTGTTAATTTCGATTCAAAATGCACTTCTCCACCGTATTTCAAAATCGTTTCACGCATTTCAACAATAATCTGCGGTAATTTATTCGTCCCAATATGCGGATGTGCATCAACCAGAATATCGTCATCTGCACCGAAATGCACAAACCACTTCAACGCTTTTTCAACGTCTCCCCGCTTTTTAGATCGTGTATATAATTTCCCGTCAGAATAAGTTCCTGCTCCACCTTCACCAAAACAGTAATTGGATTCTGGATTTACGATGGAATCTTTGTTCAATTTCGCTAAATCACGTCTGCGTGAACGAACATCTTTTCCGCGTTCAAATACAATTGGTTTTAATCCAACTTCCAAACAATGTAATGCCGCAAACAAACCTGCTGGACCTGCACCAATTATGGCAACTGATTGCTCGTTAGAAACATCTTTAGGATTAAATGATGCTATTTTTTCAATAGATTCATCCTTCAAATAAACTTCAAATGAACAATTGATTTTTATAATTCTTTTTCGCGCATCAATACTGCGTTTTTTCCAAACGAATTGAAAATCATCGGAATTAAGTCCTAATTCTTCTTTTATTTTGTGTTTGAGAAATACTAAATCCTGTACTTGTTCGGGTAGGATTTGAAATTGAACTGTTTGACTCATTTGATTATCCTTCGAAAATAAAAGAAACCCACCAAACTTGATTATACAAGCGATCAATTGGTTTTGAAACAGGTGTTAAATCTTGAATAAATGAATTGTAAAAGCTGTGTGCGTATTTTAATTCTATTCCAAATTTAAAATAAGGAGCAAAAAATTCTACACCACCGCCAATTTGACCAGATAAATCAAACTTCTTGATTTTAATAAAGGGATCAATGAAATTTTGTGTTGCCTTTTCTTGTGATTGCAAATCAATCGTATATTGTCCTCCACACAACAAATAAGTCGCGAAATTATTTAAACGAGTCGTTCTAAATTGAAACATTAATGGAAAATCGAGATTCGTTGAGTTGATTCGTTCTTCATTAAAAATGTCCTTTTTTGTTGGATCCGAATTAGCAAAAGTATATTGTAACACTCTTTCCTGAAAGGATAATGTAGGCAAGAATCGCAAGCGAACAACAGGAGTTCCTAACTTCAATGACATTACGATACCTACTTGTCCACCAGGTTGTGATTTAGCAACGAGTGATTTTAAGCCATACTGTTCATACGCATCAATAATTGGAAAAGCAGTGAAATTTGACTTATTAAAACCCAGCATAAAACCAAAATGCAACGTTCGTTCGTCAAACCTTCTATAGTTCAATGGTTTTTCTTTTTGTGCATAAATTGAAAAAGAAAACACTAGACATAATGCTAAAACAGCTATTCTCATAGTAAGAAAAACGGTCGACCTTGATTCATATTGTATATCGTTGCGATTCATCTCTATTTGTCACCACTAAAAATAGTTGCAATACCGCCTGAAACAAGCTTTGATTCTACATTTAAGTACCCAACTTTTCGCAGAATTTCTTTCAATTCTTCACCTTCTGGAAAAGCTGCAACCGATTCAGGTAAATAAGCATATGCTTTTTTGTCCTTTGAAATTCTTTTACCGAAAAAAGGAATGATATATCTTGAATGGAAGGCATAGTATTGTTTAACAGGAAACTTTTTAGGTTTTGAAAATTCAAGAATCACAATTTTCCCGCCTTTTCTTACTACACGCAACATTTCAGCTAGTCCTTTCTCAAGATTTTCATAATTACGAACGCCAAAACCAACCGTCAACGCATCGAAATATCCATCTTCAAAAGGCAAATCTTCAGAATCACCTAATCGCATTGAAATCACCTTATCGTAACCTTTGGTTTTCATTTTTACACGACCAACTTCCAACATTCCTTCTGAAATATCCATTCCAACAATTTCAGTTGGATTCAATTTCAAACTTTCGATTGCAAAATCCCCTGTTCCACTTGCCAAATCTAAAATTCGTTGCGGTTTCAATGGACGAAGCATGTTTACCGCTTTTCGTCTCCAGATTTTATCAATTCCAAGTGACAAAAAATGATTTAAAAAATCATATCGCTTTGATATATTATTAAACATTTCAGCAACTTCCTCTTTCTTGGATGTATTTTCGTTACCGTAAGGTTTCACTACTTTCGTTTCTGACATATGTATCTATTTATTATGCTCAAGTTAGTTACGAGTTGCTAGTTTTTGAACCAAATAATTTATCGTTTTCTTAACTTGTAACTAGCAACTTGTAACTAGCAATTCATTGCGCTAAAAGCTCCTCCACTTCTAATAACAATTGTTCTTTATTAATTGAAACAACCCCACTTTCTTCACACACTAAACCTCCAGCGATATTCGATATTTCAGCGATCAAATTAATAGGAACTCCAGCCACCAAGCAAAGTGTTGCTATTGAAATTACGGTATCACCAGCACCACTGACATCAGCAATATTTCTTAAATGCGCAGCAAAATATTCTTGAGCTTGACCTTCTTTTATAAATACACCGTGCTCTGAAAGTGTCACAAATGAAATTTTATTGTTCAATTCCTTTTCCAGTTGCTCAATCGCTTGTTCAAATTTATCTTTAGAATTAACGAATGAAAAATCTAGTCCGAGTCCTTCTTTTAATTCTTTTAAATTGGGTTTAAACAATGTAACATTCTTATACGCTAAAAAGTTTTCTTTTTTAGGATCAACTGCTGAAACGATTCCTTTTTCATTTGCTGATGAAATTACATTTTGAATTAACGTAGATGTTAAAACTCCTTTGTTATAATCTTCAAAAACAATACCATCCACACCGCTGTTAATCAAATTATTAACCAATTCTATCAAATCCTTTTCTTCAAGTTGAGAAATGGGATTTGTTTGTTCAGAATCAATTCGTAAGAGCTGTTGATTATTCCCTATAACTCTTGTTTTAACGGTCGTTTTTCTATCAGCACTGTAAACCAATCCTTCGTCTGAAATACCAGCTTCTACTAATAAACTTTTTAAAATCTCTCCTTGTTTATCGTTTCCAACAACAGAACAAATAATTGGCCGTGCTCCCATTGCAATTAGATTCACCGCAACATTAGCTGCCCCACCTAATCGGTCTTCTTCTATATCTAGACTAACAATTGGAACTGGTGCTTCTGGACTTACACGATTAACTTTTCCTCTTAAATAAGAGTCAATCATAACATCCCCTATAACGAGAATTCGCTTGCCAACAAATTGATCAAAAAGATTTTTAAAATCCATTAATTAAGTTTTTCCAAAGCAGATTTAATACGTTTCATCGCTTCAATTAGTGTTTCGTCTGACGCTGCATATGAAATTCGAATGCAATTTTGATCACCAAAAGCATCTCCAGTAACAAGTGCCACTAATGCTTCGTCTAATAAATACAAACACATATCGTCTGCATTGTGCACTGTAGTTCCATTGTATGATTTTCCAAAGAAAGCAGAAATGTCTGGAAAAACATAAAATGCTCCAACTGGAACATTAGCTTTTACACCTTTAATATTATTCAGGGCGTTCAAAACCAAAATTCTACGTTTATTAAACGCTGTAATCATTTCCTTTAATACAATTGGGTCAGCTTCCATTGCTGCTATTGTAGCTTTTTGAGTTATCGAACATGTACCAGAAGTGAATTGTCCTTGAACTTTCGTACATGCATCAGCAATTGCTTTAGGAGCTCCAATATATCCAAGTCTCCAACCAGTCATAGCCCATGCTTTTGAAACACCATTTACAGTTACTACTTGATTATAAACTTCTGGAAATTGCGCTAAACTTTCATGTTTACCAACGAAATTGATATGCTCATAAATCTCGTCCGATATCACAACAATATGTGGATATTTCTTCAATACATCCGCTAATTCTTTCAATTCTTCTTTTCTATAAACAGATCCAGTTGGATTACAAGGTGTTGAGAAAATCAACATTTTTGTTTTTGGAGTAATCGCAGCTTCTAATTGTTCTCCTGAGATTTTAAAATCTCTATCAATTCCAGCTTTAATAACAACTGGGATTCCTTCAGCAACTTTCACAATCTCCAAATAGGAAACCCAATATGGCGCCGGAACAATCACTTCATCCCCAGGATTTATTATACTTAAAACAACATTTGCAATCGATTGTTTTGCTCCTGTTGATGTAACAATTTGTTCTTTTGTATAATCTAAACCATTGTCACGCTTGAATTTCTTTGAAATACTTTCTCTCAAATCATCGTATCCTTGAACAGGCGTATACATGGTGAAATTATTATCCATCGCTTCTACTGCAGCGTCTTTTATAAATTGTGGAGTAAAGAAATCTGGTTCTCCCAAACTCAAGGAAATAATATCTTTTCCTTCAGCTTTTAACTCTCTACTTTTTCTTGACATTGCAATGGTCGCGGACTCTTCCATCGCCATTAAACGATTTGATAAATGTATCATACTTATTATGCGTAAATTTTAATGCAAAACTAAACAACTTCAACGAACAAATGCCTCATTCCTAGTAAAAATAACGGAAGAATTTAAGAGTCAATTGTGAATAAAACAATGGAATATAAAAAATCCATCTGTTTGATTTATGTAAGTTTGTAAAACACATGACGGAAAAGAAATTCATTGATATTGAAAAAATTATCGAAAACAAAAATCCGAGGCTTTTAAAATGGCTTCCAGGATTTATTTTGCGGTACTTAAAACACATCTTGCATGAAGATCAAATAAATGATTTCCTGGCGAAGAATAAAGATGTTTATAATATCGACTTCTGTATAGCGGTAATGGAATATCTGGAGGTAAAAGTTGAAATTAACGGTTTAGAAAACATTCCAAAAGACAAAGCCCTTATAATTGCCCTTAATCATCCACTCGGCGGGATGGATGCAATTGCACTAGTCGCTGCTCTCAAAGGTCATCGAGAAGATATTAAATTCATTGTCAATGATATCTTGATGAATTTAACTAATCTACAAGATTTATTTGTCGGCATTAACAAACATGGGAAATTGGGTGTTTCAACAAGAAATCAAGTTCTTGACGTATTTAGTTCGGAGGAAGTAGTGTGTGTTTTTCCTGCTGGAATGGTAAGTCGAAAACAACATGGCGAAATCAGTGACAACGAATGGAAAAAAACATTTGTAACGTATGCAAAACGTTTGGGTCAGCCAATTGTTCCTATTCATATTGATGGCTCTTTATCGAAATTCTTTTATCGTTTGTCCAGTTTCAGGAAATTCATTGGAATTAAAGCAAATGTTGAAATGATATACCTTGCAAATGAATTGTACAAGCAAAAAGGCAAAACAATCACCTTTACTGTTGGTGAAAAAATTTACACAAAGGATTTTGACAATACAAAATCCGAAAAAGTTATCGCTCAAGAAATAAAAAATATGGTTTATAATCTTGCGTCTTCAAAAAAATAAGCATGGAAAAAATAATTGACCCAATAGATAAAACGATTCTTAAAGCTGAATTATCGAAAGATAGATTTGTTCGTGTAACCCGAAAAGGCGACAATGAAATTTATATTGTCAACCAACAAAACGCACCAAATGTTCTGCAAGAAATAGGTAGATTAAGAGAAGTTACTTTTAGAGCATCTGGCGGTGGAACTGGTTTACCTGTTGATTTAGACGAATACGATACAAATGACATTTGCTATCAACAGTTGATTGTTTGGTCTCCAGAAGATGAAGAAATTATTGGTGGATACAGATTCATTAAATGTGCCGATGCAATAGATCCTGAAACAGGAGAAATTCATTTATCAACAACACATTACTTTGATTTTTCAAAAAAATTCATTGAAGACTATCTTCCTTTTACAATTGAACTTGGAAGAAGTTGGGTTCAACCTAATTTTCAACCAACTATTAACCCGAGAAAAGGCCTTTTTGCTTTGGATAATATCTGGGACGGTCTGGGGTCTGTTGTTATGTTAAATCCAGAAATCAAATATCTGTTCGGAAAAGTTACGATGTATCCAAATTACAATACAGCAAGCAGGGATTTTCTTTTGCATTTCATGAATCACTATTTCCCTGACACGGAAAATTTAATGAAGCCTTTTCATCCACTTGTTCAGAATTATGACAAAGAATATGTTTCGGGTCAATTAAAAGGTTTGGATTTTAAAGATGGATTCAAAGTATTGAATAGCGCTGTGCGTGAAAAAGGTGAATTTATTCCTCCATTGGTAAATATTTATATGAATTTATCAGCTACGATGAAAACGTTTGGAACAGCTGTCAATCCAGAATTTGGAAATGTTGAAGAAACTGGAATTCTCGTGACTTTGGCTGATATTTATCTAGAGAAAAAGGAACGTCACATGACGTTTTAACGTATTGGAAAAAGAATACTGCTATTTCTTTTTACCAATGTATTCAATACTGCTTGACCCACCCAATCCTCCATTTGTTGAGAAATAATAGAGCTCGTCTTTGTAGATTTTAACTTTATAAGAAGAGGTTGCACCATTATACTTTTCAAAAGTTGCACCCTTTCTCAATTCATCGACATGAACTTTGTTGTTAAAAATCACTATTGAATCGTTATCTTGTTTTACTTCTAAATCTTCAGTGTATGTCGTGTCAATAGTTGTTCCGGTCATGTCAAAATAATGGAAGTTAACTGTACAAGAATAAATTCCAGATAACCTTTTTGCTTTGTACTTGTCACAAGAAAATAATGACAAACCAATAATTAATGCGAAAATAAATTTTTTCATTTTTTAAACTTTAACTATCCAACAAATCGTCATTGAGTTTTATCTGATTCGAATTGTTATTCCATGTTTTGGCAACATTTACGCAAACAATTACAATAAAAATAAGCGATAAAAAAACCATTATATAATATCCAGTTCCAGTAATTGCTTTAAACCTACCACTAAAACTCAAAGAGAAAGTAGTGAAAAACCATACCACTAATAATGACCACAAATGAAAAAAAGAGAAAATAAGTGCGAAAACTTTTCCAACCTTTCCTTTTGAAAATATCATGAACAAAGTTGTAACCAGATAAATTCCAATTGGGATAAATGGTACGACCAAATTAAACCCACTTATTACTTTCCTTGAGCCAGTACCATTAAGTGTATGACCAAATAAGCCAACGTAAGAGCCAGCTTCAACAACATTAATTCTAAAGGGCAAGAACAGTGTTAAAATCAACAAAACGCCGATAAGAACATACCAAAAAGTATAATTCGAAAGGAATGATTTATTCTGTTGCATATTTCGATTAATCCTCTGAAAGACAATCAATAGTAACCATTTGCCCTACCATGCAAATGCTTCCTCCTTCAATTTCTGTATAACGAACATGAACATCTTTACCATCAACCAATGCAATTTCGAAATCACTGAGATTTTGAGGCTCCAATTTTGAACCGTTATCCAATTCAAGTACCCATCCACAACCATCCAATCCGGTAAGATTTTTCAATTCAGCATGCTCAGAATTTGAACAATTGGTATCCTTAGAACATGAGCCGAAAACCAAAAGTGATAAAAGAAAAATAAGTTTTCTCATTACGTTTAAATATCAGTCACTAATTGATGCTTTTCAATCAATTTACGCATATTAATCAGCGCATATCTCATTCTTCCTAATGCAGTGTTGATACTAATATCTTCTGCTTCAGCGATATCTTTGAACGACATATCGTTATAGATTCTCATTTTTAGAATATCACGCTGAGTTGCTGGTAAATGATCAACCAAACCAACCATTTGCTTTTCAAGTTCCTCATAAGACATCACTTCTTGAATATTTTTGTCCTCTTGAGAGAGCGTGCTAAAAATATTATAATCGTCTTTCATAGAAGAAGATTCAGAAATCAAACGCACTTTACTACTCTTTCTAAAATGATCAATTACAAGATTGTGTGCAATTCGCATTGCCCAAGGCAAGAATTTACCTTCTTCATTATATGTGCCTAATTTGAGAGTATTAATAATTTTAACGAATGTCTCCTGGAAAACATCCTCTGCTAACATCTTGTCTCTCAATTTTAAATAAATAAAACGGAACATTTTATCTTTGTGACGCATCAAAAGGACTTCAAAAGCCTTATCATTTCCGTCAAGATACGCTGTGATCAACTCACGATCATCCATACACTTCATAGCCATAACTTCAAGTTTAGTAGTTTAAATCTTCGAACTTATTAAGCGTATACGTGTTTTATAGGCGATCTTTATTTTAGAATTATATGTGCTAAAGTACAAACTAAATTGAATAATCCAAAAAAAACTTTTTATTTTTTAAATGACGTGCAACATTGCAACTTCGCAATATTGCGTAGAACACCTTATTTTACTGAACAAAATGATCCTTTTTTACACTATTTTGAATTAAAAACCACGAACTTTTAAAACAATAACTTTTTACAACAAAACTGTTTTTATCTTTGTTATATTCTATTTAAAATATGTCCAAACAAAAATATATCGAAGTAAAAGGTGCTCGCGTTCACAACCTGAAAAATATGGATGTGAACATCCCACATGGAAAGATGACTGTTATTACAGGATTATCTGGATCTGGAAAATCATCTTTAGCGTTTGATACTTTATTTGCAGAAGGACAACGCAGATATATTGAGAGTTTATCGTCTTATGCGCGACAATTCTTAGGAAAGTTGAACAAACCCGAAACGGATTACATTAAAGGAATTTCACCTGCAATTGCAATAGAACAAAAGGTGATATCTAGTAATCCAAGGTCAACAGTTGGAACAACAACAGAAATATACGATTACTTAAAGATTGCGTTTGCACGAATTGGAAAAACCTTCTCTCCTATTTCAGGTAATGAAGTTGTCAAACATTCCGTTGCAAACGTGATTGATTTTTTAAAGACCTTAAACGCTGAGGAGCGAATTTATATCGTCAATCCAATTCATGATTTTAAAAAGTATGGCATTGAGCGTCAGCTAAACTTATTAAAACAACAAGGATATACACGTTTGTTACTGAACGATGAAATTATAGATTTGGATGACTGTATTTCAACTACTCCAAAAGATATTGAAAACGCCTTTTTAGTTATTGATAGAATTGCAGTTTCCTTTACGGAAGAAAATGAAGCGAGATATGCTGATTCCATTAATTTAGCTTTCGTTGAAGGACACGGTGACTGCTCAATTGTAATCGCTTCTAATTTTGAGAAATTTCCTTTTTCAAATCGGTTTGAATTAGACGGAATGGAGTTTCAAGAACCAAATGAACATTTCTTTACGTTTAACAATCCTTTCGGAGCGTGTAAAATGTGTGAAGGTTATGGTCAAGTAATTGGAATTGATCCGAATCTTATTATTCCCAATAAAAGTTTAAGCGTTTACGAAGGTGCTATTGCTCCCTGGAAAGGAGAATCGATGGGAGAATATCTCAATGAATTAGTTTATAATGCAAAGAAATTTGATTTCCCTATTCATCGTCCAATTGCTGAGTTAACAGAGAAAGAACTAGCTTTATTATGGTCTGGAAATCAATATTTCACTGGAATAAACGGTTTTTTTAAGTTTGTTGAAAGTCAAGCGTATAAAATTCAATACCGCGTGATGCTTTCTCGTTATCGCGGAAAAACAGAATGTACAGATTGCCGAGGTACGCGTTTACGGAAAGATGCAAACTACGTTAAGATTGCTGGTCATTCGATAACTGATGTTGTTCTTATGCCCTTAGAAGAATCGCACGCTTTCTTTTCTTCTTTGAAATTAAGCGATTATGATCGACAAGTTTCAAAACGTATTTTACCTGAAATAATCAGTCGATTGAGTTTCCTTTTGAATGTTGGATTGGGTTATTTAACCCTGAACCGTCAATCAAACTCTTTGTCTGGAGGTGAATCACAACGCATCAATTTGGCAACATCGTTAGGGAGTTCACTTGTTGGTTCGATGTACATTTTGGATGAGCCGTCCATTGGTTTACATCCCAAAGACACAAAACGATTGATTTCAGTTTTACACGAATTAAGAGATCTTGGAAATACGGTTATCGTTGTTGAGCACGAAGAAGAAATGATGATGGCAGCCGATGAAATTTTAGATATCGGTCCAATGGCAGGAATATTTGGAGGTGAAGTCGTTTTTCAAGGGAAACACGCTGGATTAATTGACGCCAAAAACAGTTTGACAGCAGATTACTTAACTGGTAAGAAAAGTATTCCTGTTCCAAGTAAAAGAAGGCTGTCAAAGAACAAAATTAGCGTAACTGGAGCGAGACAATATAATTTAAAAAATATTTCTGTTGACATTCCTCTAAACAGTTTGGTATGCATTACTGGAGTGAGTGGTTCAGGGAAATCAACTTTAATAAAGGAAATCGTTTATCCTGCAATTCGAAAAGAATTAGGTGTGTTTGGAGATAAAATTGGTGATTTTGGAAGTTTAACGGGTGATATCAAACTGATTAAAGCAATAGAATTTGTTGATCAAAATCCAATCGGTAAATCATCTAGAAGTAATCCAATAACCTATGTTAAAGCTTTTGATGATATCCGTGAATTGTTTGCAAAACAGCCCTTAGCAAAGGCTCGCGGTTATAAACCAGGCTTCTTTTCTTTCAATGTTGAAGGCGGAAGATGCGAAATGTGTGAAGGTGAAGGCGAAATTACTGTTGGAATGCAATTCATGGCTGATGTTCATTTATTGTGTGATACTTGCCAAGGAAAACGCTACAAGCAAGAAACATTAGAAATTGAATACCGAGGAATAAACGTTGCGGATTTACTAGAAATGGATATTCAGAGCGCTCTAGATTTCTTCAAAGAAGGAAAAGATAAATTAGAAAGTAAAATCGTTGAAAAAATTCAACCATTAATCAATGTTGGTTTAGGTTATTTAAAAGTTGGGCAATCATCCAGTACGTTAAGTGGTGGTGAAGCTCAAAGAATCAAACTGGCATCCTTTTTATCAAAAGGTCAAAACTCACCTTCTACCCTCTTTATTTTTGACGAACCGACAACTGGATTGCATTTTCATGACATCGATAAATTGATAATTGCTTTCAATTCATTGATCAATGTTGGACATTCGATTATCGTTATTGAGCACAACACAGAAGTCATTAAATGTGCAGATTGGATTATTGACCTAGGACCAGAAGGTGGTAAAAATGGTGGGAATATACTGTTCACTGGTACTCCAGAAGATCTTGTTAAATCCAAAGACAATGCAACAGGAATGTTTTTAGCACCTAAACTTTAATCAACGTAAAGTTCTGGTTCTTTCACGAAAAGCTCATTCTCACTTCTCGCAATAACGGCTGATGCTAAACAATTTCCAAGAACATTCACCGAAGTTCTTCCCATGTCCATTAATGCATCAACTGCAAGAATAACGCTGGCTTGTTCTGCTGAAACACCAATTGTCATAACCGTTCCTGCAAGAATAACGAAAGATGCTCCCCTCACTCCTGCTACTCCTTTACTTGTTAGCATTAATACTAAACAGATACTTATTTGTTCTCCGATAGTTAAATCTATTCCAGCCATTTGTGCTAAAAACACCGTTGCTAAAGACAAATAAAGTGTTGTTCCATCCAAATTAAAACTATAACCAGTAGGAATCACAAACGCAACAATTTTCTGAGGAACGCCAAATTTTTCCATGTTTTCCATGGCTTTCGGTAAAGCAGCTTCACTACTTGCTGTTGCAAAAGCGAGTGAAACAGGCTCTGAAACTGCTTTCAAGAATTTTTTGATTGGAATTTTCGCTAATAATGCAATTGGTAGAAGTATAACTAAAATGAAGATTACCAATGCAATATAAAGTGTTCCGACAAGTTGCATCAAGTTATACAAAATACCAACACCAGATTTTGCAATCGTACTAGCTAATGCTCCAAACACAGCGATTGGTGCAACATACATTACTAAATCTGTGAATTTAAACATCACTTCTGCTAAACTTTCACTGAAACCAAGCATAGCATCTTTGTGCTTCTGGTTCTTTACCATACTTAATCCAATTGCAAAAAGGATAGAGAAAACAACGACTTGTAACACTTGATTTTCAGCAATTGCCTTCGCAATATTTTCTGGAAAAATCTCAACTAAATGATCTTTTGGGGCTTCTGTTTGCTTCATCAATTCCGCAGATTTCTCCATGTCTTGAGCTCTTGCTTCAACCTTTACGCCAACTCCTGCTTGAGAAATATTGATAGAAGCCAAACCAATGAATAGAGCGAATGTTGTAACGATTTCAAAGTAAAGGATACTCTTTAATCCAATTCGTCCTACTTGTTTTAAATTACTATGTCCAGCAATTCCAACAACCAATGTTGCGAAAATCAATGGAGCTACCAATGTTTTTATTAAGCGAAGGAAAATCTTGCCAAAACGTTCCATTTCCAATGCGAATACTGGGAAATCCATTCCTACTTCTACACCTAAAATCATGGAAGAAAAAATCCATAAGGAAAGTTTTTTCCGTTTAAAAGAAATTAAGAAAAGGTAGGCGATTAAAAGATACCGAACGATTTTAAATCCTGTAGGATCAAAACCAGGTAATTTATTTTCAATAAAAAATACCAATCCGATATGCATGAACGCAACTACATACCAAAATACCGTGAACATTGACTTAAATAACTTCATGCCGTGAAGATAGGAATTTTTCTTTTGAAGTTTCAATAAGCATGAACAGGTTATTTATTCAACCATTTTTAAAATATTTTGAAAAATTTCTTCATTTTTTTGTCATATTAATGATTATGTGTATTATTGTATCCTATAACGGAAGTATTTTCTACTTCTACGACACTCCAAAACAACAATTGAAATACCCAAATTAATACATTGCACCTTTTACGCATTTTATGGATAACAAAAATTTAGAAAGTCAAAAACTTTCTGACCTTAAGGAAATGGCCAAGAATCTTGGCATTGAAAAAGCTGAATCATTCAAGAAAGCAGAATTAATAACGCTTATTGAAAGTAAAAACATCTCAGTGATTGAACCTTCAGCACCTGAAACAACTGAAGATCGCCCTAAAAGAAAAAGAACGAGAGTTGAACAGGCTGAACCAATTTCTAAAAAGCCAAGCCTTTTTAAGACTAAAGAGGTAATTCCAGCCGGTATTAAAGTTGAAGAAAAATTAGAAGAGGCTCCAATTGAACTAAAAACTGTTGCTACAATAGTTGCTGAAATACCAGTAGTTGCTGAAACAGAGGTTAAAGTGAATGAACTTCCTTTTGACCAACCAGCTGATTCAAGTAAAGAGGAACCAAAAAAAGTAAATAAAGTACCTTTAAATAAACCAGCTCGACCAGGAAGAAATTTATTGGAAGAAAAAAATAATCTTGTCAAAGCTGAAGTTACTGTTGAATCAGTTGAAACTGATACACAGGTAACAAATGAAGCTCCAGTTAGTGAAACACCAACTTCAACGACGCCAAATCCAAGACCAAATCCAAGACCACCTTTCGAAAGAAATCAACCAAGGAATCCAAATCCAAATCAGAATCCTAACCAGAATCCGAATCAAAACCCGAATCAGAATCCAAACAGGAATCCGAATCAGGCCAATAATAACAATGCCAATCAAAATAATCCAAATCAACAAAATCGTCGACCTCCAGAACACAAACCAAATGAGGAAAAACAAGATGACACGTATGATTTAGTTGGAATTGTTTCGGCGGAAGGAGTTTTGGAAGTTATTCAAGATGGATATGGATTTTTGCGTTCTTCAGATTACAATTATTTACCATCTCCTGATGATATTTATGTTTCTCAAAGTCAAATCAAACTTTTTGGTTTAAAAACTGGTGATACAGTTAAAGGTTCAATTCGCCCACCAAGAGAAGGTGAGAAATACTTCCCTTTAGTGAAAGTTGAATCAATAAATGGTCGTCACCCATCTTATATTCGTGACCGTGTGCCTTTCCAATATTTGACACCTTTATTTCCAGATGAGAAATTTAAGTTAACTGGACACAAGCAAGAAACATTGTCAACTCGAGTTATGGACTTGTTTGCACCAATTGGAAAAGGACAACGTGGAATGATCGTTGCTCAACCAAAAACAGGTAAAACAATGCTTTTAAAGGATGTTGCGAATGCAATTGCAGCTAATCATCCAGAAACATATTTAATCGTTCTTTTAATTGATGAACGTCCTGAAGAGGTTACTGACATGGCTCGAAGTGTAAAAGCTGAGGTTGTGGCTTCCACTTTTGACGAACCAGCTGAACGACACGTAAAAGTTGCAAACATGGTGCTTGAGAAAGCAAAACGAATGGTTGAATGTGGCCACGATGTTTGTATTCTTTTAGATTCTATTACACGTTTGGCGAGAGCTTACAATACTGTTTCTCCAGCTTCAGGTAAGGTATTATCTGGTGGTGTAGATGCAAATGCGTTACACAAACCGAAACGTTTCTTTGGTTCAGCGAGAAAAATCGAAAATGGTGGCTCTTTATCTATTATTGCAACAGCATTAACTGAAACAGGTTCTAAAATGGACGAAGTTATCTTCGAAGAATTCAAGGGAACTGGTAACATGGAATTACAATTAGACCGTAAAATTTCTAACCGTAGAATCTATCCAGCGATTGACATAACTGCTTCAGGAACAAGAAGAGAAGATTTACTTGTTAGCAAGGAAGTTTTACAACGCGTTTGGTTGATCCGTAAATTCTTAGCTGATATGAATCCTGTTGAAGCAATGGAATTTATGAAGAATCATATGGAAAACACAATTTCAAACGAGGAATTCCTTGTTTCAATGAATAGCTAATAACTTATTATCAATACTTTTGTCCCGAATTGGATTTTCCTTTTCGGGACTTTTTATTTTATTACCATGAGAATTACAGTAAAAACAGGAATTATTTCAGCGGCAATCTGGATATTAATTAAGCTTTCATTTTTCTATTTAGATATTTCTCATAATTCAATTGTTCCTCTTGTAATGCTAAACATACTTGGTTTATTGCTTGCAATTGCCATTGGTTTATACCTTCAAAAAATAAGAGAAACCGAAGAAACTAATACCATGGTTGATTTAAAAAACGGAATGAGTGCTGGCTTACCGTATGTTTTAATGGTAAGTATTTTCATTTATTTCTATTACACCAAAATCAATCCTGATTATTATGCGCATCAAATCGCGGAAAATGAAATTACGATTGAAAAAATGGTAAATGATCCTGTTGCGTTGAAAAAATTCAAATCGGAACAAGGTGATGCAGAAGTAATGACAAAAGAACAAATCGAAATTAAACTGAAGCACAGCAACCGTCAGGGCGCATCAGCCGGGTTTACAGCTACATTGGCAACACTGGCTTTGTTGATTTTAGCAACGATTTACAGCTTGTTGATTACAATCATTTACAGAAGAATCATGTTTAAAAGGTAATCTTTTAGCAATTATTCGCTAACTCTTCTCCCAACGCTTCATAGTTTATTCCGTCAAAATTTCCAGAAGACATCATTAATAATACGGAGTTATTCCACTTTTTTGAATGAATAAAATCGCTGACTTCTTTGGTATCATTCAACACAAGAACATTTCCACCAAATCCATTTTCAACCAATTCTTTTGAAATCGGTTCGAGTTTTTTGTGTTTCACAACTTCTGGACTATAATATACAACAGCTTCATCAGCCGCTTCCATTGCACCTAAATAGTGTGGCAAAAATTCTTTCTTCAATGATGAAAACGTATGCAATTCCATACAAGCAACGACATGTCGACTAGCAAATTGCTCTTTTACCGCTTTTGTCGTAGCTTTTAATTTTGAGGGCGAATGTGCAAAATCTTTAAACATGGTAAAAGTTCCATTTTCGGCGACTTTTTGAAGTCGTTTTCCAGCTCCCGTAAAAGATTGACTCGCCTTTAAAAAATCGGTTGGTTCTATTCCCATTGCTTCACCAACGCGCATCGCACCCATGAGATTTTGCAAATTATGTCCTCCAAAAATTTTCAAATTATAAATCTCATTGTCAAAAAACAAACGCGTTCCTTCAACTGTAACTTCATACGTTGGCGTTTTATAAGGAATTGAATTAATTGCTGACTTATACTTTTCTCCTAATTTTAATACTTCTTCATCTTCTGTATTATAAATCAAAGTTCCATGTGGCTCAATGAGCGAACAAAAGATATCAAACTGATCTAAATAATTTTCAAAAGTTGGAAACACATTAATATGGTCCCAAGCGATTCCGCTTATGATTGCAATAGTTGGCTTGTATAAATGAAATTTAGGTCTTCGGTCAATTGGTGAACTCAAATATTCGTCTCCTTCTAATAGCATGATAGGAGCTTTATCCGTCAATTTCACCATGCAATCATAGCCTTCTAATTGCGCTCCAACCATATAATCAACATCCAAACCAAGTTCATTGACAACATGTAAAATCATAGAAGTAATAGTTGTTTTACCATGGCTCCCTCCAATAACAACTCGAATTTTATTCTTGCTTTGTTCGTATAGATATTCTGGGTAAGAATAAACTGGAATATTCAATTCTTTTGCGCGTAACAACTCAGGATTATCTTCACGTGCATGCATTCCAAGAATAACGGCATCAATATCTGCAGAAATTCTAGTTGCATCCCAACCAATTGTTGAAGGCAAAATCCCCTGTTTCAATAAACGAGCTTTTGAAGGTTCAAATATTTCATCATCAGATCCAGTAACAACATCACCTTTTCTACTTAATGCAATTGCTAAATTATGCATTGCACTACCTCCTATTGCAATAAAATGTATATTCATTTATTTCCTTTTAGAAATTTCAAAATTAAGTTCCAACCATCAATCATCGCAGGAATAATCAGACAGATTGTTCCGTAATCAGACATAAAATGATAATATTTTTGATTTGATCCGTCAGCTAAAAGATTGGGTAACATGATAGATAACAATCCGAAATAATAAACCCAATCCCACCAGTTTTGAACCTGCGACAACTTCCTTGTGAACAATTGTAAACCAATATAAACGGCTGCCATTGCTAAAACAGAGATTGGAATTTGCTGTAAACACACTAATTCATTGGATCTCCAGAAGTAAGCACATATGAAAAATGAAAGAAATAATCTTCCCGTAATTGCAAAAACCAGAAATAAATCTTTTAATTTCATTTAACTTCTTTTTGTGAAATTAAAAGAAAATAATAAGCAAGAGAGGTAAATCAAAAAGAGTTACACACAATGAAAATTGAATTAGTTTCCCACATATCTTTAAGTCTTTAATTTAAAAAAAGATAAAGCTTGATTTAAGTTTAAGAAAAAAACAAAATTTAAATTAGAATCAAACTAATAGTAAAAACAATCAAGGACAGCCTCTAAGTTCTTCACTGTATTCATGAATTACTGATTTGGTATATCCTGTTCCAGTATACTCTTGTTGAATAACAAAAAACAAACCTTTACAAAGAGAATAATCATCACTACTATTTCTGACCCACATAGCGCCATGTTTATAGCGATAAAGAGGAATGCCTGAATTATTTTTTGTATAAATCCAATCAGATTCAGAAAGTCCTATTTTATGAACCTTCAATGCAGCAATATTTTTTAAATACGCTTTCATTAACGTTTCACTTGCTACATCATGATTACTAAATAAAAAAGCATCCATTTTTAAAAGACTCATTTTGGGTTCACAAATTAATTTTAATTCATCGAATGCACGATTAAATTTAGCAACTGTTTCAGGATTTTTATTCCAACCATTTTGGGTTAAAAACCATTCTTCTCTTGCTTTTTTTGAAACTGCTCGAAACATAGGAGAATAGGTCGTAGCGTTATATAAATCATCACTTCCACCTTTAAAATTTTGAGCAGCTGTTTTTGCTGATGCTATTTCTTTTAAATAGAAATCCACCATTTGTGTGACATTTGGGTTATCTACTTTAGACAAACATTCTAACAAATCAACTCTGTTTCTTGCAATTACTTCCCAAATAAAAGGGTTGTTTTTATAGTTTAAATAAGTGTTGGTAGCAGAAGGAAATTCACTTTCCATAATCTTAAATAATTCATCCAATTTCTTGCTTTGATCATCATGCTCTTTCTGATCTTTAATATAATATGTTGGCCAATTAGTTGATCCTGTAAATGCTTCAATATCAAAGTTATATTTTTGAGATAAACAAAGCATGTATGCCTCCACTACCGACATGTATCTATCTGTTTTTGATTTAAATAAATCAACATCGTAATATTTATATACTGAATTTGAAAAATACCATTGTAATGCACCTGTTTTATTTTTTATTTCATATTGGGTGGCATCTAATGGGCCTACCAAATATTTCCCATTTGACTTATCATATACTTTAACAACAAAAGGCATTTTTCCTTTATCCACAGCGATTGCCATGTCATTAACGTTAAGGTTGTCGTCAACATCTGCTGGTGCTAATGGATTATAAAGTGGTGAATTAATTGTTTGAGCTTGTGCTAAAACAGCAAAATTCATGATTAAAATTTGAATGATACGTTTCATATTTCTTTATTTAAAAATTTTGAGTTATATAGCGGTATAAGTTTGCTTTCAACTACTTAGCCATCTAATTTAACTTTTATTTTTAACAATACAAAAAAACGTAATAGTCATTTATACTTTAATTTGTAATGAAGATTCTTTTTTAGAGAAAATATACATTAGTCAAGTATATTCAATAGTGTTTCACAAGATTAGGACCACTAGTTTGTTTCTGCCAAGTATATTCAGTTGTTGGCTCACCATTTTTTGTATAGGTAATTGCATCTAACGTTTGGGTGCGAACATAAACATTTCCTTGTCCCTCAATTACAACTATTCTACGTGTAATAATTGCTTTCATCAAACCATTTTCATCAGATTGTGTGAATGATTCTTGACTGACACCTTCAGGATATTCTTGTCCCAATGAATTTGCAATTTTCACTTTTACTGGTTGATCTGAATTAATGTTATTTAATTTCCCTTGTGTTTCGTAATGCTTATCAATTTGTTTTTGATCGTTATTCACTTCTTCAGCTTCTATCGTACGATTCATATCAGTCATTATTGCTGAATTTTTTTCTTGCTTTTTCGTAGTAGTACTAGATGATTCTTCAGCATTAGCAGAAATTATCTCAACTGCTGAACGCGCTAACAAGCGCTCTTCATCGTCACTCAAAGCAATTTCATCATTTACAACATTTGCTTTTTTATCCAGTATGTTTACACCTTCAACATTAATCGCATTGCTCTCATTTGCTTTCTCTTCAACACCACTATTCTTTATAACTTCAGCATTGATAACTGCTTTGTTCTGCAAATATTTAATGGTCTCTTTATTATAAGCATTAATCGAAGCTTGTTCTATACTATTATTTCCTTCGTGAAGTTTTTCAGTTGTATTTTGACGATCTAAATCTCTTACTGCTGATTCATCGCTAATTGCTATATTAATTCTGTCGACAGTTTCATTTATCTCTTCAGAATTCAAATTTTGTTTTTCTGTTCGAATAGCTTCGGCAGAAACAATTTGGTCTTCAATTACTTCTATATTTACTACATTCTCAGGAACTAAGCGAGAATCATTGATTGCTTTTTCTTCAACGAGAATTTCAATTTTTTCAATTTCGCTTTTACTTTCTAAATTTTCCGAAATTTTTTCTTGACCAATTGCTACTTCCATATCTGCAGCAGTGTTCACTATTGATTTGACTGCATTTTCAGTAACTTTTCTTTCTTCATAATCACCCGCATTCTCTTCTTGAATGTATTCTTTCATCACTGTTAAATTTCTGTCCACCAGTAAAGTTGAATTTGCTTCTGCTTCATTTCTCAAACGCAATTCCTCGGCATAATTAGTCCCGTAAGTTGTGAGTATTTCAGTATTATCCGTATAAACAGCCTCTCTCACATTGTAATCTAAAGCAGAATATTCAACAATTTCATTTATATTTTCTTGAGATTTTAAATTCTCAGAATGTTTGAATGCTTCATTTTCATTTTCTGATATTGCAATTTCTTCTTCCGCTACTCTTAAAGCATCAACTGTTAATTTTCTATCTAATTCAAACGCTTGATCATTCATTCCTACTGTATTTAGTACAGCATTTATTTCATTTGTTGTTGCTTGTTGTTCAATTACTTTTAATTCAGTTAACTCGTTTTCAGCATTTTTAATGTCATCAAACTGATCTTTCATCGCAGTACCTTTAACATTTTTCCGTTCCAAGTCTGCTTTAACGAGTGCTGCATAACCATCCATAATTGAATTGTCGTATGGATCACCTAAATCTTCCAAAGTAGCTGATTTAGAAATTACAGGATTTAATATTGCATTAATTTCATCTAATTTCATTTGAGGATAAGGATCCGTTGGTCTAATTCCCAAAGCCTTATTGTAACTTTCCCTGGCACGATCATAACTTTTCGTGTCGAACATTTCGTTACCTGTTTTGATAATTGTTTCATATTCAGTATCAGCAAATGAAAGGTCTTTCAAACGCTGTCTTCTAATGCATTCATCAATTTGTGCTTTTGCATATGTACTGCTTTTATCCAATTCAAGTGCTTTCTCATAGGTAGATTTAGATGTAACAAAATCTTCTGCTGAAAACGTACCGTCGGCTTGAAGAATTAAAGCGTCAAATTGATTTTTTCTGTTTTGCTCATTGGAATTTGCATTTGCAATATCATCTAATATTTGTTGAATTTCAGCAATTTTATCGATAGCAATTCTGTCGTTTTCCTTAACAGAAAGTGCATTTTGATAATGAGACAAAGCCATTTCATAACTTTTAGCAGTTTGACTCAAGCCACCTTTTGTCATGTAATCTTTGTATAATGCATCTTTTTCTGCTTGACTTGATTGATCAGCGATTAGTTTATTCAGTGCATCAATTCGCTCTTGCGGTTTCGGTTCATCATTCTTAATCACTTTTGCTTGTTCAAACAAGGTAATTGCTTTAGAATAATTCTTTGCAGTTGCTTGTTGTTCAGCTTCCTGCATTTTAAGCGCATAGTTTTTCTTTGCTAGTTCTAAATCATTAATATTTTTAATTAAATCTTTTGCTCGCTGATCATCTGGACGAAACGACAAGAAACGTTCAGCCAATTCTTTCGACTTAGGATAATCCTTCTCTTCAAATTTCTTTAATGCGACCGTAAATATTTTTTCAATTTTCTCATTTTCTTCATTTCCTTTCGCTTTTTCTAATCTTTCAGCTTCAGCAGCTAATTCAACTGGATCTTTTTCTTCGGGTTTAAATGAATTTGCAATATTGAATTCTTTTATGGCATCCAAATATTTTTGCTGAACCATAAGGTCTTTCCCTCTTTTCATTGCAGCGTCATATTTGGCATCAATTTCTTTCTGCTTTGAACTATTTAATTTCAATGCTTCAAGTTCTGCGATTTTATCTTTTGGTTTTTGTTCTGTAGGCTTTTTCAGAGATGCCTCCTTATACTTGGCAATCGCACCATCAATATCATTTGCAGTTTCTTTTCCTTCGGCTGCAGTGATCAAATCTGTATATTCTTTTTCTAATTTCGTAAGGGATTCATTTGCAGCTATTTTAGCTTCTACTTCTTTCAGCTTAGCTATAACAATTGGATCTTGTTTGATGACCAAAGCTTCATTCAATTTACTCTTTGCATCAACCCATTGTTGTTCTGTTGCTAATTTTAATCCTTCTGCTTTCAAGGCTTGAAATTTTACTTCCAACGCTTCTTTGTCCTCAAGCTCTTTAATTTTCTTGATAACATCATCCAATTTTGTTTGAGCACCAACATCTGTTTTAATTAACAATGCTTGCTCATATTTGGCTTTAGCATCAGCGTACTTTACTCCTTTTACAGCTAAATCTCCTTCAGAAACTAATTTTGTAAATTTCGCGTCTTGAGCCGCTTTATCAGCCAAATTTGCAATTTCTTTTGAAATATCGTCTAGCTTTTGTTTTGCCTCAGCATTTGTTGGATCAAGAACGATAACTTCATTGTATTTTACTTTCGCTTCATTCCATTTAGAACCAGTAAATAGAACTCCTCCGTCTGTCAAAAGTTTCGCAATTTTATCAGCCTTTTCTTTTTCTTTTGCTATTAACAATAGCTTATCATTACAATCTTTAATTTTATCTAACGGATAAGTTGCTGAAGCTTCAAATGTTAATGCTTCTGTATATTTTGTTTTAGCTTCTTCCCATTTCTCAGCTCCAAATAAAGCATCAGCCGCTTCAACAGCTTCTTCGTATTTTTTCTTTTTTTCTTGAGCAGCAGAATTTGCTGCAAGTTTTGTTTCAATATCCGCAAGTCGAGTAATTGGATGCTGTTCCGATGGCTTTAAAGAATGTGCAATGTTGTATTTTTCCTTCGCGGCAAGATAACTTTTTTGATTGTAAAACATATCAGCCGCAGTAATCGCTTCTTGATATTTAATCTGGTTATCTGCTTCCTTTTTTAATCCTTTAATAATTACAATTTGATCCTTTGGACCTTGTTCATCTTTTTTCTCTAACGCTTCTTCATATTTAGCGATTGCTTGATCGTATTTCTTTTGATCACGTAATGTTTCTGCCGCCTTAATTAAATTCAAATATTCTGAATCGGCTTGATTTACTGCCAACTCTTCTTTCTTCTTTGCTGCAATCAATGCATCTAATTCTCCAATACGTTGAATAGGCAAAGCTTCTTTTGGTTTATAAGAAAGTGCTTCTTCGTATTTTGTTAATGCTGCTTCGTATTTCTTTTGAACGAGATACAAACTTTCACCTTCTTTTATCGCTGCTTGATATTTAGCTTCATTTTCAGCTTTATCTTTATCCGCTTGCAAAAGCAAGTTTTCAATTTTAGCTTTCGTTTTATCAGATGCAACTTTATTTAAATCAGGAATTGCCTTTGTCGCATTCCAATCAAAACTTGCAACTGGCTCAGTATTTAAAAAAGAAAAATCGATATTTGGTCTTTCTGAGAACATACTCATGCTCAAATCAGCAATTGGCTGATATTCAGTACTTGCAGGTAAGTCCTCTTCATTTAATCCATTCAAATTGAAATTAACCTTTTTAGAAACCATTCCAGCTTTAGAAAAAACAACTGAAAAAGGTGAAGAATAGGATGGATTTCCTTTTAAGGTATATTTTCCATTTGAAGCTGTTGTAGCCGTGGTTAATATTGTTCCATTTTGAACAATTGAAACGGTAACACCCGTTTCATTTTTACCTAAATCTGAATTGGTAACTGTTCCTTTAAATAGAAAAGTCAATGATTGTGCCGTCAAAGTTGACGTTAACAATAGAAAACTGATAAGAAAAAAATACTTCATACTTTTCGTTTAAACGAACCGCTGTACACCTAGTTACAGAATTGGTTTAAATTTGTTTAAATTAATATACAAATATGGCGAAAAATGTTCAATTAAAACTTGAAAAATGCTACTAAACATTGAACAATTAAGTTATTGGGAGCGCAAAACTTATTTTGAAGAAGTTGACTATTTAATTATAGGCGCTGGAATAGTTGGTTTCTCAACAGCAATTGAGCTAAAAAACAAGTATCCAGATGCGAAAATTTTAATTCTCGAAAGAGGTTATTTGCCTTCTGGCGCAAGCAGTAAAAATGCTGGTTTCGCTTGTTTTGGAAGTGTCACAGAATTATTGGATGATTTAACGAAAATGGATGAATCAAAAGTTTGGGAAACTGTTGCGAATCGATGGAATGGACTTCAAAATTTGAAACAACTTATCGGTGAAAAAAATCTAGAATTAGAATCAAATGGATCGTGGGATTTAATTATGCCAGACGAAATAAATTCAATTTCAGAAATTAATGCCAAACTCCCCTATTTAAATGCAAAAATTGAAGAAATCACAGGTGAGAAAAATGTGTACCAAGAAGATAAAAATTGTGCATCAACTTTTGAATTTAGTGGATTGCAAACAAGTTATTTCAATCGATTGGAAGGACAAATTAATACTGGGAAAATGATTGCACGTTTCCATCAATTAGCAATAGAAAAGGGAGTTTTGTGTTTGTTCGGGATTTCAGTTGAAGCGTTGCAATCGAATTTATACAATGTTGGATTACAAACTTCTGTCGGTTATATGAAAGCGAGAAATGTATTGATTTGCACCAATGGTTTTGCGCAACAATTTCTTCCAAACCGAGATATTAATCCTGCGAGAGCGCAAGTTTTAGTCACAACGCCAATCGAAAATTTAAAAGTAAAAGGAACCTTCCATTATCAACAAGGTTATTATTATTTCAGAAATGTAGAGGATAGAATTTTATTAGGAGGTGGAAGAAATTTAGATTTTTTGGGCGAAACTACAACTGAATTAGAAACAACGTCACAAATAACAGAAGCTTTAACGAATCTTTTGAAAAATGTTATTCTCCCAAATCAACAATTTTCGATTGAATATAATTGGTCTGGAATAATGGGTGTTGGTCAAACCAAAGCGCCAATTATTGAGAAAATTGATGAAAGAATTGCTGTTGGCGTGCGACTTGGAGGAATGGGCGTTGCCATAGGAAGCCTTGTTGGAAAAGAATTGTCGGAATTGTTTTAGTCAACCATCAAAAACACTATATAAATACTTACTTTTGGACAAAAATTAAATCAAATGAAAAATACTGCTTTAACTGACAAACACATAGCACTAGGTGCGAAAATGGTTCCTTTTGCGGGTTATAACATGCCTGTTTTATATGAAGGTGTTAATATTGAACATGATACAGTTAGAAATGCTGTTGGTGTATTTGATGTTTCTCACATGGGTGAATTTGTTTTAAGAGGACCTAACGCCTTAGCATTAATTCAAAAATTTACTTCGAATGATGCTTCTGTAATTGCCGACGGAAAAGCACAATATACATGCATGCCTAACGGAAAAGGCGGAATTGTTGATGATTTGATTATTTACCGTGTCAATCAAAATGAATTTTTTATTGTTGTAAATGCTTCAAACATTGAGAAAGATTGGAATTGGATGTCTTCTTTAAATGACCTTGGTGTTGAAATGGAAAATTTGTCAGATCAATATTCATTGTTAGCAATTCAAGGTCCTAAAGCAGCGGAAGCAATGCAGTCATTGACTGATGTTAATTTGAAGGACATGGTTTACTACACTTTTACACGAGGTAAATTTGCAGGTATTGATAATGTAATGATTTCTGCAACGGGTTACACAGGTTCTGGAGGATTTGAAATCTATGTTAAAAATGAAGATGTAAACCAAGTTTGGGACAGAGTTTTTGAAGCTGGAGCTGCATTTGGAATAAAGCCAATTGGTTTAGCTGCACGTGACACATTGCGTTTAGAAATGGGATTCTGTTTATACGGAAATGACATTGACGATACAACTTCACCTTTAGAAGCTGGATTGGGATGGATAACAAAATTCACAAAAGAATTTACTGATTCAGACTTTTTGAAAAAGCAAAAGGAAGAAGGTGTAACACGGAAATTGGTTGCTTTTGAAATGATTGATCGTGGAATTCCTCGTCATGACTACCCTATCGTTGACGCAAATGGGACAGTTATTGGAAAAGTTACTTCTGGAACAATGTCTCCATCAATGAAGATTGGTATTGGACTTGGATATGTTACAATTGAAAATGCAGCATTAGAATCTGAAATATTTATTGAAATTCGTGAAAAAGGAATCAAAGCGAAAGTGGTGAAACTTCCTTTTTACAAGAAATAATTAAATAACAAAAAACTAAAAAGCCGCTCTCATTTTAATTGAGAGCGGCTTTTTTATGGTATAATATATTACATCTAATGCGTTTCGATCTTCACTTCTTCTTTCGGAACAAACAATAAAAATAGCAATCCAAAAATAAAGAAGAATGCAACTGCGGCTACAGAATATCGTATAGATCCAGTCCAGAATTCCATAAGTCCAAAGAACAATGTTCCTAATACGATTCCAATCTTTTCAGTAACATCATAAAACGAAAAATAACTCGCATGATCTGTTGTCTCCGGTAAAAATTTAGAATACGTTGAACGAGCAATTGCTTGAACTCCACCCATCACCAGTCCTACACAACTTGCAAGAATATAAAATTCAACTGGAGTTTTAATGAAAAATGCAAATAAACAAATGCCAATCCAAATAGTAACTGAAACGAATAACGTTCTAATATTTCCAATTCTATTTGATAACCTAGACATCAAAAATGCTCCAACCGCTCCAAGTATTTGTATAAGTAGAATAGCAACAATTAAACCGGAGGTCCCGTTTCCTTTCGGCCATTCAATTTCTTTATTTGCAAAAATTGTTGCCATCAACATAACAGTCTGAACTCCAGTATTAAAAAAGAAGAAAGCGTACAAATATCTTTTTAATCTTTTCGTTTGTTTAAACTCTTTAAAGACTAACTGTAATTCTCTAAAGCCTTTCCATATATATCCTTTTCCTGGTTTTTTATTGTAAACATTGTTTGGTAAGGCTCTATAAGTAATTTGACTAAAACCAATCCACCAGAGACCAACAAGAATAAAACTGAATTTTGTATATTCTTTCCCGATTCCCATAATTATTGCCAAACAAATAATCAATAATATCATTGAACCAATATATCCCATCATGAATCCTTTTGCAGAGATTCTATCATGATCTTTTACATCTGCAATCTCGGGTAAAAAGGCATTGTAGAAAACGAGACTGTTCCAATACCCAATACTAGCAAGGAAAACGGATAACATTCCCCATTCCAATCTGTCGACATCAAAGATAAAGAGACTCATACATGATAGAGAACCTAAGTAGCAAAAGAATTTCAAAAATTTCTTTTTACTACCAGTATAATCTGCCACTCCAGAAAGCAAAGGTGATAAAAACGAAACGACTAAAAATGAAGCAGATAATACAAATGAATATAAAACAGTTGATGAAAGTTCCGAACCAAAGAAATTCACTAAGACTGTTTCGCCTTCTTTTATTTGATCAATGTCAACTTTCCCCTCAACATCTAGATAGCCTTTAGAATTTGCGTACGATTTTTTTGTAGCAGTATCATAAAAAATCGGAAAAATTGCTGAGGAAATAACTAAATTATAAACTGAATTTGCCCAATCATAAGCAACCCAACCGCGAATTATTTTCTTATTTCCTTTTTCCATAGTTTAGTTAATAGTTAAAGATTCGAAAATTTGATAATTCTATCTTGAAATAATTCAAATCTTTAAAAATATTCAAATCATTCAAATTCTCAAATCATTCATGTTATTCTGCGCCTTCTAAATAAGCTTGAAGGTAAGAAAAATGTTCAGTTAACTTTCCTTCGGAAGAAGTTTCACTCGCTCTTTCAATAATGTGATCTGGATCTGATTTCAATAATACAGGCAAAACATTACGCATTATTTCATTTCCAAAGTCTTCTGAAGCATCCAATGGTAATTCACATGGCAAATTATCAACAGCCATCACAGCTATTACGCCAGGTTTCATGAAATCATCTTCTTTTTCCGTAATCGGATTGTATCCGTATATTGGATCTGCAATTTTACTCGGTCTAATCGTACAAGCGATTGGCCCATCTATATCACAAGAAATATCTGCAACCACACTTAATTTTAAATTCGGATTTCTGAAATCATCCTTTGTAACAATAAAAGGCGATTTATTACTCCAAAAATGACAAGGAATATATACGTCTGCTTCTGTAATATATCTTTTAAAAGTAGATTGAAACAATTCAGGATTCGAATAGAATTCTCCTTTAACGAAAGGTTTCCCATCGATTCTACCATAATAGTCTTCCACTTCTAATTGAGTAAAAACAGGTTCAGAAAATTTCTGTTTCAAAAATTCTTCAGGAGAAACTTCTTTAATTGGCAAAAGATCAATCACTTCTCGAGCACCATGTCCTACTCGACCATATCCAGTTAAGACGATTTTTGTATCGGAAGGTAAAACAATGTTTGCCATTTCAGCTTCCATTTCCTTTCGATCTTGACATTTGTGCGCTGGTTTTATATCGTACAACCCTTTTTTTAATCCAAAAGTTCTAAAAGCATTATATGTTCCTACAATTCCAGCATAACGTCCAAATCCAATGATTCTTTTGTTTTGCTTATTTTTTATGACCTCATAGTCGATTAATTGAATTTTCTTTTCAATAATTGCACGTAAAAGATTTCTATTATAAGGTTGTTTCTTTAATGTATGAGAAAAGAAGATGAATTTTTTATTTGGAATTAGGTCTTCGATGTTCACCTCTTTCACTCCCATAATGATATCACATATACTCAAATCTTCATTTAAACTGATTCCTTGAGCACTATATGCTTCATCTTTGTATGCTCTTACTGGACTTGGCTGAACAATAATTTCAACATTTGGATAAAGTGTTTGAATAGTTTTACATTGGTTAGGTGTAAGTGGCACACGGTGATCTGGTGGAACTTTTCCTTCTCTAATAATCCCAATTTTTGTTTTTTCCATGTTCATTAATATGCTTAAGCTAAAGGTTGTTTTAATAAATAAGCGTCAATAAATTCGCGCACACAACCATCGCCCCCTTTTTTATTCAATACTACGTCAACTTGACTTTTCACTGTATTCACTGCATCACTTGGACTTGCAGAAAAACCAACTTTTTTAATTATTTCCATATCATTCACATCATCACCAATTATAGCGACATTTTCGAGTGTGATATTCAGTTCTTCACAATACTTATTCAAGACTTCAATCTTTGGATCTCTTCCAACATAACAGCGTTGAATTCCCAAAAGATCAGCTCTTGTCTTTACCATTTCGGATTTGAATCCAGATGAAATAATGGCAACTTGAAACTCATTTTTAGTTAAATAAAGGATTGCCATACCATCTTTGGTATTGTATTTTTTTATTTGATCTCCATTTTCAGTGAAATACATTCCACCATCGGTCATCACACCATCCACATCCAAAATAAGTAATTTGATTTTTTCTAATTTCTTATTCCACAATTCTGGACGGTAAAGCGGTTTAAATAAAAGCGACAATAAATCCACTTCATATTCTTCGCACACTGCTTCAAGATCATAGATTGTCAATTCGCTGACATTATCCACGTCCAAATCATCAATAAATTCAGCATATTTAATCCCAAACTTTGAGCAGAGTCCTTTTATGTTTTGTTCTAAATACATTTAAACCATTTTGTAACCAACACTTGCAGCCACTGGGCGAAGTGAATTTATCAACTCTTCAAATTGTTGGTGATCTAACTGCTGAGATGCATCAGATTTTGCCACTTTTGGATTCGGATGCGCTTCAATTAACAAACCATCAATTCCCATTGCAACACATGCACGTGCTAAATTTGGAATGCCATAGGCATAACCCATGGCATGTGATGGATCTAAAATAATTGGCAAATTGGTATATTCTTGCATCCAAGCAACACCGCATAAATCCAATGTAAAGCGTGTTCCAGTTTCAAACGTTCTTAAACCTCGTTCACATAAAATCACATTTTCATTACCACCAGACAATACGAATTCCGCTGCTTGAGCCAATTCTTGTAAAGTAGTTCCAAATCCTCTTTTGATTAAAACAGGCTTATTTGTTTTGGAACAAGCTCTTAAAATCCCTTGATCATACATGGCTTTTGCTCCAACTTGAATGACATCAGTATATTCAATAATCTCATCAATGTGCGTTGCGTCTCGTGCTTCAGTAATAACATTCAAACCAAATTCCTCACGCATTTTCGCAAGCAATTTCAATCCATCCAATCCCATTCCTTGAAATGAATACGGACTTGTTCTTGGTTTATAACAACCTCCTCTTAGCGTTGTGAGGCCTAATTTTATTAATAACTCAGAAGATTCACGAATTTGACTTTCTGATTCAACCGAACAAGGTCCACCGATTAATAGCGTATTTTTAGTGTCTCCACCAATCGTAACATTTCCAATTTTAACTTCTCGCTTTGTTGGTAAATATGTTTTTGAAGCCAATTGCATATCATTTGCAAAAACCCAAAATTGATCTACTTTGTTTTCAATTTGAACAGGAACTTCTTTTACATTAGAACCTGTTATTAGAACATTTGTTCCATTAGAAATTATATGAAAAGCTTGAATTGATTCCGCAATTTGAGCCGCTTCTGTTTGAGTTATAGTTTGTTTTAAATGTAATATCATAATTCTCCTTTGATCAGGTAGGCAAAGTTAATAATTCCGCTGGCTTTTCCATCTTTATTCACAACAGGTAAATACATAATTGGGAAAGCACATTTCTTTATTTTCTGCAACAAATCCACTACTGTATTGTCATCAAAAACACTTATTGGATTTAAATTTACCAAATCCATTGCTTCTATTTTGTTTAAATCAGTTAGATATCTAAGCATTGCTTTGCGAATATCTGCCGATGAAACAAGTCCTTTTAACATTCCATTTTTATCTACAACCAAACAAAATCCAAGATTTCCATCTTCAATTGATTGTAATATATTTTTAAGTGAAATCGATTCATATCCAACAACTGGACATTCATTCAATGGCATCATAAAATCACCAATGTGAAATTGTGATTCAATTTCGCGTTTGGTTAAATTCATTAGAGCGTGACCAATACTTGGCGCATTAAAAAGATATGATCCAGAAACCGATGAACTCACTCCCATATTTCTTAATATGAAAGAAACTTCACCATTTACTCCCCCATCAACATGTATTGATTTTTCAGGATATTTCATTCTAAATTGACGGATTTTGGAAAAATTAATTTTATCAAACACGCCCCCACTTTGACCTGGAACGGTTGCCATGATTAAAATGAAATCAAAATCCGCATATTCATCAAATACATCTATTGAAGTAGGTGTTGTAATTGCCAAACCTTTTTTACCTGTAATTTCCTTCGGTAAATTTAGGTGACTCGGTAATTGTTCAAATTGAAATGTGATATATTCAACTGGATTTTCAATTAATAAATCAACATATTTTTCAGGATTCTCTGTGATGATATGAAGGTCAATTGGTAAATCACACCATGAACGAATTGCTTTAATATCTTCAAAAACTGACACGTCATCATTACAATCTACATGCAACAAATCAACTTGATGTTGCACTAAATCATCAATCACTTCTTTTAAAGTTCTTTTTTTATCGCTGTATATAGAAGCTGAAATTTTCATCTATTTTTTCTTTAACAAGCCTAAAGTTAATGTTTATACTAAATACAGCTATAATTTAGTTTAAAACATTAGACCTAAAAAGGAAAAAGCAATGTTAAAAGGGATAAATTGTTATTTTTGAAACGATATGAAAAAGCAATTAATTAATCAAATATATAAAGGAGCGCAAGGTAAAGAAAGCCTAGTTGATTTGTGTATTCCAGAAAACTTCAATAATAAACTGATTGTATTTATCCATGGTTTCATGGGTTACAAGGACTGGGGAAGTTGGAATTTATTTCAAGACTTTTATACTTCTGAAGGATTCGGGTTTTGCAAATACAATGTTTCCCATAATGGAGGAACACTTGAGAATCCTATCGATTTTTCTGATTTAGAAGCGTTTTCAAAAAACAACTATTCCTATGAGTTAGAAGATTTACAATGCGTTTTAAATTGGGTTGAAAAACAGTTTGAAACGTTGCCGGAAATTTATTTAATTGGTCACTCAAGAGGTGGTGGAATTGCTCTTTTAACGGCATCTGACAGCAGAATTAAAAAAATTGCTACACTTGCTGCGATTAGTAATATTGAAAAACGATTTCCAGAAGGAAAACAATTAGAAGTTTGGAAAACACAAGGAACTAAATACGTATTGAATTCAAGAACGAATCAAAAAATGCCGAATTCCTATTCTCAATATGAAGATTTTATAAATCATAAAGATCAATTAAACATTGAACAAGCCTGTTTGAATTCAAAAGTACCAACGATGGTGATTCATGGAGATATGGACACATCAGTTGATATAGAAGAAGGAAAAGAAATATCAACTTGGCTCAAAACGCGCTTGTTTGAAATTGAAGAAGCGGAACATACTTTTGGCGCAACTCAACCATGGCTAGAAAAAGAAATGCCAGAACATCTTCAAAAAATATGTGCAATCACTCATGCTTTTTTTCATATTGATTTTTGATTTATGGATGACAAAAAGAAAAATGAACGCTTAAGCTTGCTTTCTGATTTGATTAAAATGGCCAAAGCAGATAAGGATGATTCAACAATCGAATTTGATTTTTTGCTGAAATTAGCTATACAAATGGGCGTTTCAAAAGAAGATTTCAAACTGCTTTTTGAAGATTATATCGCTTTTCATCCTCCTGTATTTGAGCACGAAAGAATCATTCAATTTCAACGTTTAGTATTGATGATGAACGTTGATCAACATGTTGCAAAAGAAGAATTAGATTACATTCGTGAGCTTGGCATTAAGATGGGTTTACATCCTTCTGCAACAGATGAAGTATTGAAAATAATGGGAGATTTTCCAAATAGTATTGTGCCTCCTGAAAAATTAATTACGATTTTTAAGACGTTTCATAATTAGGAGGCAGTAGTGATTCGGTTATTTGACAGATTAGATTATTTGCGAATTCGCGAATTTTCGAGTCTTAGATTCAAGTAATAAATGCAACTTGGAATTCAATTAAGTTTTTTCAGGGAGAGAGAAGATTTAGACTTCTCTCTCCGCCGAAATGGTTAAAAAACTTAAATTGGCTTCCGTCCAAAGTTGTCAATTTATGAGTCATATTACCTATCAACAAAGATACACTATTAGTGTAATGTTACAATCGGGTTATACCCAAAATTCAATTGCTCAAGCCTTAAATCGGAGTAAATCCGTAATTAGTAGAGAAATCGTTAGAAATTGTGATCAAAGATCTAAAGTTTATTTAGCTCCTTTAGCACAGCGTAAATGTGAAGAAAGACACAAGCAAAAAAAGAAACAAATCAAGTTGACTTCTCAAATGCGAGCATTTATAGTTGAAAAACTCGAAGACAAGTATAGTCCTGAACAAATTGTTGGTTGGAGTAAGAGAAACAAAAAAGAGTGCATTTCGCATCAATGGATTTATCAGATGGTATGGGATGATAAAAAGCGAAGAGGAAAGCTTTGTAAACACTTAAGAAATAGAGGTAAGCCATATAAAAAGAGTAGTTCTAAAAATTACGTCCCAGGTCAACCTATTAATAAACGAGATATAAGTGAACGTCCTGAAATTGTCGATCAAAGAATACAATTTGGTGATTTTGAAGTTGATACTGTTATAGGAAAACTGCGTAAAAAGGCTTTAGTAACGATCAACGATAGAGCAACAGGACTATTAAAAATAGGATTGGTAAAAGAAAAAACAAGTGATTTAGTAACTAAAAAAATCATACAAATATTGAATCCATGGAAGGATATTTTACACACAATAACAACTGATAATGGCGCTGAATTTGCAAAACATGAAACGATAGCAGCAGCGCTAGAAATAGATTTCTTTTTTGCAAAACCCTATCAAAGTTGGCAAAGAGGAAGTAATGAAAATTTAAATAGATTAATTAGACAATACCTACCGAAAGGGACAGATTTCAACGATATTGATGAAGAATATTTCAGTTTTATTGAAGAACAAATTAATAATAGACCAAGAAAAAGATTTAAATTTATGTCACCAAATGAAATGTTTAACCAAAAAGTTGCATTTATGGGTTGAATCTACCATTCGCGAATTCGCAATATGTCGAACATCATTATTCCACCAAAAACCTTTCCTTCTGTTCAACTGTAGGAACCACACAAAATCCATTCATAATTCTATGCCTTCTTTTGGCAACATAATCATAGATTTGATCTCGTTGACACACAGGAATTATTCGAAAAATTTGGAGTAGCGGATATGGGAATTTCATCAATCTCAATATCGCAAAAGCTGCATTTGATTTAGAAAAAAGCAAGAAATTAGTATAAAAATAAAAGGTGCTCAAATCTGGTTTAGGCACATTGTTTTCTTTGAAAAATTGCTGTGCAAATTCAGATTGAATAGCAGAGAAATAGATTTCTTTTCGCTTTTCATGTTTCAAAATAAATTGGACACTTTTATTACAAAAGCCACAATCTCCATCGTAAAAAACAATATTTTGATGTTTTGTATACATCCTGTAAAAATAGGAAGGTTAATTGTATTATAAGTTATTTGATTAAGCAACATTTCTGAAATCAAACTAACAATTTCACTTCGCAATTTTAATTCTCCTTACTTTTTGTCCAAAGCAACAAAAAGTAACAAAAAATGCTTTTTCACAAATTATCTAAGGAACTTCCCTCTTCTCCATTACATTGCGCATAGGGACCGTCGATAAAGCTCATAATTAATTCGAATTTGCTTTTAATTCCTTCTTCTATGTCGCTTTACGAACTAGTTCTGTAGATAATTTATAGATCGATTTTTCATCGCTCTTTTCATTCCTTTATATCAAATAAATTTTAAATAACGAATGAATTGAAAACACTTTCGGTATTAGTATATTTGTGAAAAATAAAATTACATGAAAAATATTGCAGTTATTGGTTCTGGCACAATGGGAAATGGAATTGCCCATGTATTTGCACAATTTGGATATAAAGTTTCCTTAATTGATATTTCACAAGCTTCTTTAGATAAAGGAATGGCTACCATTTCTAAAAATTTGGACAGACAAGTTTCAAAAGAAGCAATAACTGAAGCTGACAAACAAGCTACTTTGGCGAATTTAACAACCTTTACTTCTATAGAAGAAGGAGTTAAAAATGTTGATCTAGTGGTTGAAGCAGCAACTGAAAATGTTGATTTAAAATTAAAAATATTTGCTGATTTAGATAAATTCACAGCACCAAATGTCATTCTTGCGTCGAATACCTCTTCTATTTCAATCACAAAAATTGCTGCAGTTACTAGTCGCCCAGACAAAGTAATTGGAATGCACTTTATGAATCCAGTTCCAGTAATGAAATTGGTCGAAATAATTCGTGGTTATTCAACATCCGACGAAGTAACGAATTTAATCATGGAAACTTCTAAGAAACTAAACAAAGTTCCAGTTGAAGTGAATGATTATCCTGGATTTGTGGCAAATAGAATTTTGATGCCGATGATCAACGAAGCAATTATCACATTATTCGAAGGTGTAGCTGGTGTTGAAGAGATTGATACAGTTATGAAATTGGGAATGGCTCATCCAATGGGTCCTTTGCAATTAGCTGATTTTATTGGCCTAGATGTTTGTTTGGCAATTATGGAAGTTCTGCATGACGGTTTTGGGAATCCAAAATACGCTCCTTGTCCTCTATTGGTCAACATGGTGATGGCAGGTAAAAAAGGTGTTAAATCCGGAGAAGGTTTTTACTCTTGGACGCACGGTACAAAAGACCTTGTTGTAGCATCGAATTTTAAGAAATGATTTACTTGAAATAGTTGAAAGCCATCGGTAATTACTGATGGCTTTTTTTTATTTAAATAACTCCGTCATCACTGCCCCACACGAAACAGGATTGTTAAAATGTAACATTTCCGAAATGGTTTTACTGATATCAATTTGCTCGTAACGGTTTGATAAGGTAATATTCGTTTTGAAATCCGGTCCTAAAGCAACTAAATATATCGCTCTGCAGCCTTCACAATTATCTCCGTGATTCACAAAACCATTTTTATGTCCTTCGGTGTGTCGTCCATGATCGTTTGTAATAAACAAAGTCGTTTTATTCTTATAGATTGAGTCGGATTGAATGAAATTCCACAATTCTAACGCGATTTTATCCGTGTTTTTAATAGCTTCCAAATATTCTGGCCATTCATTCTGATGTCCACGAACATCAACTTCCAATAAATTAATTAACGACAATTTAGGATGATATTGTTTCAACAATAATTGTGCATTTCTCCATGTTTTATTGTCGTTCTCATAACCAAAACCTGTTCCATCTGTTCCGCAAAATTGAGAAGGAGTATGTTGATCATGCCATGTTTTATTTTGTGTATTTGCTAGAATACTCAATTTACCTTTGCTCGTTATAACCCAAGCCTGTGTTGAATCTAAATTTTTCTCTTTCAAAAAGAATTGAAACATGGACGGTTTTTTTGGCAATTCCAATCCCATGTTATTTATCTTCTGATAATAGCCAGTTGTAATTGCGGTGTGACCAGCATTTGTGTAGGTTGGACCTTCATTTCTGAAATAAGGAACTAACACGCCTTGAGGTGCTAACACATTTGCCAAATTAGGAATATATTGATGGGTCGAATCTCCAAATGTTTCTGTTAAACGCGGTCCATCAATAACCAATACGATTACATATTCTGTTTGATACTTTTTGTCGGTTGGTAATTCCTCATCAACTTCTTTCCGAAAGGAGAAAAACAGTGTTGAAAGAACAACTACAGAAAATAGTAGTTTATAGTTAATTTGAAATTTCTTCATACTTATTTAAGGGAATTTAGGAAACTTTTGAAAATCCGGATTTCTTTTTTCCAAAAATGCATGTTTTCCTTCTTGTGCCTCTTCAGTTAAATAATACATCAACGTTGCATCACCAGCGAGCTCCATGATTCCATGTTGACCATCCAATTCTGCATTTAATCCACGCTTTATCATTCTAATTGCCAACGGACTTCTTTTTAAAATAGTTTCACACCAAGAAATCGTTGTGTCTTCCAATTCATCAAAAGGAACAACTTTATTGACCATTCCCATCGTTTCAGCTTCAACCGCAGTATATTGTTCGCACAAAAACCAGATTTCACGCGCTTTTTTCTGTCCAACACAACGTGCGAGATAAGAAGAACCAAAACCTCCATCAAAACTCCCAACCTTTGGTCCAGTTTGACCAAAACGAGCATTTTCAGAAGCAATTGTTAAATCACACACCACGTGTAACACGTGTCCGCCACCAATTGCATATCCGTTCACCATTGCAATTACGGGCTTAGGCATTGAACGAATAGCCTTGTGTAAATCCAAAACATTTAAACGAGGCACTCCATTTTCTGAAATATAGCCACCAATTCCTTTTACATTTTGATCACCACCAGAACAAAATGCTTTATCACCTGCACCGGTCAAAATAATAACACCGATATCATTTCTTTCTCGACACGTATTCATCGCTTCAAGCATCTGCATATTCGTTTCTGGGCGAAAAGCATTGTAAACTTGAGGACGATTAATTGTAATTTTTGCTATTCCTTCGAAAAATTCAAACTTAATATCTGAATAATCTTTAATGGTAGACCAATTTCGTTTTGACATGTATTCTTTATTTTAATTCAAAATTAACAATAGAAGCTGAATTTCACTTCGTTTTTAAGATTTATCCGCTTTAAATTAAGGTTTAAATTTCTCAAACTTTTTCTACCCTTCAAGTTGAGTTTCATCAATTTCAAATTCTCCAGGTAACTCCAAGGCTTTTACGGCTTGAATAGCGTTTCCAGCAATTCCTCTTATGCTTGCGTGCATATCAATCGTATTAGTAATTACTTTATCCAATTGTTTTTCACGTTCTTTCCAAATTCGTTGCATTGCTCGTTTTTCACTGTCAAGTCCGTTTTTCATCGACTCAAAACCTTCCACAATTGCTTCAACTTGCATTCTAAAATTGTTACTCGTAAGATAGTCATAGAGTAAATGCATTTTGTCTCCTTTGTTTTCTTGCGAACTAACAGCAGAACTAATTTGCACAATCGATTCTCTTAAAACGGCACACAAACTTTTAAATTCGGTGTAATTGCAAATCCAAATTCCATCTTTTAACCCCATGCGTTCCATTCCTGCAGGCATCACTTCAGTCACTAAAACTCCAATATTGGAACCTTTAACACGAATATCAGTTTTGAATTTTTCTATCCAAGAAGGCTGAAAATCCTTTGTACGCTTACTTTCATAGTAAATCGACCCACAATTTTGATTCGTTCGTGTATTCACAATTTGAATGCAATCTCCGCCCCGTTGACCTTTTTTAATCTCTTCTATAGTATCTAAAGGAAATTGTGCCGCTAACCATTCTTCAATCGCTAATTCTTGCACTTCACCTTGCATTTGCATTGAACCTTGTTCTTGCTTGCGTTTCATTTCTTCAACCAACGCTTTTTGGTCGTCAATTTTCTTTTGAAATTCTTTAAATTTCAATTCATTTTTCTCTTCCTCAGATTTACGAATTTTTTCCTTTTCGATTTGCAATTGATCGTTCAAACGTTTTTGAGCATCGGCTTCAGCTTGTTCTTTTAGCTCACCCTTTTCACGTTTAAGTTTTTCAATTTCTATTTTCGTTAAATTGAGTTCCTTTAATTTCTCAGATTTTTCGTTCAATTCAGTTTGAAGTGCTTGAAATTGCTCAGTTTGTTCTTCCGCTAATTTGATTTTTAACTTTTCCTCAATTGATTTCTTTTCTTCTTTTATTTTTTTGTCAAATCGATCTTGAAACAATTCATTTTCTTGCTTTTTCTTAACTTCAAAATCGTCTTTTGCCCTATTCAATTTCTCGAATTCAGATTCAAATTTTTTCTTTTCTTCAGTTAATTTCCGATTATATTCTTGTTTAATTTCATCTTCTAACTGATGAGAAAGAATATCTTGAACATCAATTGAAGTTCCACAATTCGGACATTTAATTTGAGAGTTATTTTGCATTCTAATTTCGATTTTTTATTTCAACTATTTTTTTTACTTCTTAAAGATCAACATTTATTGAATAGTAATTTAATTGTAATAGGTATTCTCAACTTCCTTTTGGTGTATACATAGTTACACCATGCGTTTTATATTCATCCATCAAAACATTCATCATTCCTTTTGCGTCAACGAGCAACGAATCAGCATTTCCAATTTTCACTTTCACTAAAACTCCTCTTTCTTCTAAAAGAGGAATCAGTCCATCACATTTTCTTTTTTTACTTTGCTCAGGATTGTGAACCAGAGTTTTCATTTCTCCTGCAGTACCATCTTCGAACTTGACCTTAGCAACAAATTCTGTAGGATAATAAACTGGAAATTTGAAATCTACAATTGCATCTTCAATACAATGTAAACTCGTTCCTGCATTATCCAAAGTCACACCCAAATAAAGAATTTTACCACCTTTTTCTGCTACTTTAAAAAACGGACTATTTTCATTGTAAGGCGTTAAATTCCCAAAATGATTCCCAACAAAATAAACAGCATCAGGACCAATACAAGATACTGGTTCCGTTGGATGAGCGCTTCTTATTGCAATCGGCAGTTTTCTGAAATATTCGCTAATTGAACCTAATTTAGAAGGAGAATTAGCAACATCAAAGCAATCTAATTGTTGAATATAATCGAGTTGATATTGAGCATTTGGCGAATTGGGCATTAATACATTTCCTGACTTACCGACTGATTCTAATAAAGCTTCAACAACATCTTTTGCTCCGTTTTCAACATACCCAATTTGTGACAAACTTGAATGTACAAGGACAGTGTCGTCCGCAACAATTCCAATATGATGAAAAGCCTTCAGTAAATCATCTTTTGAAAAAATGTTTCCTTTTGATTTGTCTAGTTGAAGTTGATTTGTTCGCTTTTCTTTCTTCGATTTCCGATAAAAATTAAGCAAAAAACCTGGAACCAATTTACGTAACAAATTTCTCATTTCACTGTGCTTCGAAGGTGTAAATTATCGTTCCTTCTTGTGTTTTCGCTGCTGTTCCTGAATAATTGAAACGAGAAAGTTTAGCATATTTCACAGCTTGTTCAATCATGCATGAATTGGATCCAGCTGATCCTGTTGGAATTGCTTCAATTACATCACCATTTTGATTAACCTTGATCTTAACAGAAACTCGTCCTTCAGATCCATATCCGCATGTATAACCTGGATTGCGAACATACCAATTATTATTTTGGTGTGGATTCCGACCGGACAAAGACCAATCAACCATTACATTTCCAGAAAATGCTGTATTCCCTCCGTTTTGATTAGATGATGATTTTTCTTTAGATCCAGAATTTGTCGTTGTTTTTTGATTATTCCTTGCATCCATTTCTTTCTTGATACTTTGTCTTTTCGCATCTCCGCCAGCCTCTTGAAATAGCTGTTTCTCGTAATCTTTAACTGATTGTTCTACCTGACTAGCAGATTTGTTTTGTGACCAATTTTGATCTGATCGTTTTCGTGTATCGTTTTGATCTCTTGCGATGTTTTTTGCTTTACCAGTATTTTGATTTTTGAAAATCTCAATGTTCTCTGGTGTAACTTCAATTAATTTTTCTTCAATCACAACTTCTGAAACATCTGAAAAAGGAACAATTGGGAAGTATTGGTTATAGGTTTTCATCTGCAAATACATGAAAATGCCAATATAAGTAGCGAATGCAGCCAATATTCCAAATTTATATTTGTCGAAAATGTTAAAAAACTTACTCACCTTTTACGCTAGATTGAATGATTCTTTTTTCGGGAACATACAAATAGTGTACCTCGTTACTATTAATTAAAACTAATAAATCTTTGTCAATTACCCTAATTTGTTGATAATCTAATGGAATAACCATTTCGCCCTTGTTTGTAAACACACCAAATTGAGCTCCATTTGAAACAAGAAACAGCTCTTTTGTTAGTCGATCGATTGAAGTATAGGAAATTGGAATTACAACTTTCCCTTTCACATCAATAACTCCTTGTAATGTCAATTTCTCAACAATAGCCGTTCCATCTTTAAAACTGTCAGCATAATCATACTCTGGCAGTAAAATGACTTTTCCAGTTAAGTCCATAAATCCCCATCCGTTTCCTTTTGTAAAAGCAGTCAACGAACTAATCTCACCAATTGCGTTAAAACTGATTGGAACAATTATTTTTCCCATTTGATTGATAATCCCAAATTTCTCTTTTTGACATACAACAGCAAGATTAGAAACAAATTGAGATCTTTTTAAGTAATTCGGATATGTTTCAAAAGTGGCTGGAATTACAATTTCACCAACTCCATTAACAAAACCAATTAAATCGTTTTCAACAATTAATGCTCTATTACTTGATAATTGACCGATTTCTTGAAATTTAGCAGGTATTACAACTTGACAATTTCTCTTCATTAAGCCAATCAAATTATCGTCTTCAAAAATCAACAATGAATCACTAAAAAAAGAAATTTCTGGATAACCTGGAGGAACTACAAAAGTACCGAATTCATCAATATATCCCTGATTACCATTTTGTTGAACCTTCGCAATTCCATCGATAAATTCAAATGCTTCTTCAAACTTTTCAGAGATTCTCAAATTGCTATTTTTATCATAGTACGCATAAAGACTGTCTTTTGCTCCATATGTCAAATTTTCTGAAAGTTGACCGAGATCTTTAAAAACAGGTTGAAACACAAGATTCCCACTCCGATCAATCATTCCTTGTTTACCGTCAACTTCTACAACGGCTCTTCCATTTTCAAAATCAGTTCCCGATGAATATTGAAATGCAATTACCACTCTATTTGCTTTATCAATATATCCATACAATCCATTTTTCATTGCTAAAGCCAATCCTTCCTTGAAAAAACTTAATTGTTCGTAATCTGCTGGGATAATAATTTCACCTGAATAATCCATAAAACCATAATAACTTTGGGCTTTAAAAGGAAGTAAATTGAGTTTCATGTAAATTAAATCTTCTTCTAACTCTTGAAGAAATGGATAATTCGGGTAATCTATTTTAAATTGATTGATTCTTTCATCCGAATATTCAGTCATATACAGCTGATAAATATTTCTCCATGCTATATTAGCATTTCTGTTTTTTGGATAGGTTTGAATAAACCAAAAATAGGATTCAATTAAATTTGATTCAGTTGAAATTTCATAGATCCGATCTTCCGCTTCTAAAACATAAGGATTGTTTGGACATTTTGCTATGAATTCTAAATAAGAAAGTAAGTTGTTTGAAATTGTCATCTCGCGGTACTGAGCAAGATTAAATTCTCCTTGAACAATTAAAAGAAGTGCACTTTGAGGATAATTATCGATAAAATACTTAAAAGCTTTTGAAGTATTTTCCTTTTTCGCCAATTCAAAAGCTAATGAATCCCTTGTATTTGTCGCTTCAAAAATTTCATTCGCCCAAGGATGTAAATGAATAAAGTTTGTGTAAGATTGAATTGAGTTTTCAGTATTCGCAATTGCGTAAAATGCTGAACTAATTTTGGCTCTTACATCCAATATCGCATTGTAATCAAAATTGAACTCTTTATAATGAACTTTTTTCTTTTCACTAATTGCGCCATATGAAAGCTCAGCTTTTAAAATAAAGTTGAATGCTGAATCTAATGAAAAAAACGGATTATCACTTCTGCTATATATAGTAGCTAATCCAAATGATGCTGGAGCAACATTTTTTTTAAATGATTTTTCAAATAATTCTTTTGCTTTGAAGTAATTATACTCTTTCAAGGCGATAAATCCTTTTTCTATTTTTCCAGCATACAAAGAAAAACCAAGGAGATTACTTGCTAGAAAAAAGAATATTAAAAGATTTTTTATCACTTAAAAACAAAGATAGTTGTATTCAAAAATCAAACGAACTTTATGTTAAATTGTTTCGTTATAAAACATAAAAAAAGCCTCTCATCAAAAGATGAAAGGCTCAATATTATAAATGATTGTCTCACTTCATGTGACGACCATAACGATTCTTAAATTTATCAATACGTCCTGCAGTATCGATGAACTGAACGATACCAGTAAAGAACGGGTGAGATTTATGAGAAATATCCAATTTTACTAATGGATATTCGTTACCATCTTCCCATTTAATTGTTTCACTTGTTGTTGCACAAGAAGGACAAACGAATGCGTATTCATTTGACATATCTTTAAAAACTACCAATCTGTAATCTTCTGGATGTATATCTTTTTTCATTTTTGAATGTATTATATGCTATTTAGCCCTTTAACGGGGATGCAAAGTTAAATAAACTTTTTAAAATAAAATGATTTTTTTAGTATTAATTTAATTTAAAATCTTTGCTCGTCATTCAGAGATAAAGTACTTATTAAAATAATTTCTACAATGAACGAAAAAGCACACTTCAAATTTTCAATTCTTTTTTACTTTTTGTCCAAAGCAACAAAAAGTAACAAAAAATGCTTTTTCACAAATTATCCAAGGAACTTTCCGATTCTCCATTGCATTTCGCATCGGAACCGTCGACAAAGCTCCTGATTACCAAGACTTTATTTTTCTTTCTTTCTTCTGTGGCGCTTTACGAACTAGTTATCTCCCGCTGGTCGATGAGAACGCTATGCTAAGTACTGGGATAATTTGTAGTTCGAACTTGTATCGCATTTTCGAATTCTCTAAATCACCTAATTTTCCATTAACGAAGTCAATCATAATAAATCCTTTTTTATTAATTAAAATAAAGATTGATTCATTTCGTTATTTTTGCGTACTAAGAATTCAAATTTACATGAAAAGAATTGCTTTTCTTTTATTCAGTCTTTTATTAATTTTTGCCGGAGTAATTTCCAGTTGTAAAAAATCGAATTTTCTTTCGAAAGGGAATCTTTCTTTCTCTGCCGACACAGTTGTTTTCGATACTGTATTCACAACAATTGGTTCTACAACGCAACAATTTAAAATCTACAACAAAGAAAAGAAGACAGTCAATATTGAAGAAATTGAATTAATGGGTGGTGTCAATTCGCCATTTAGTATGAATATTGATGGTGACATCGGAACAACGTTAACCGATATTGAGATTGAAGGTGAAGATAGTTTATTTGCCTTTATTGAAGTAACGTTGAATGTAAATAGTCAAACCTTTCCTATGATTATTGAAGATTCCATTCGTTTCAGAACAAACGGTGTTGATCAATATGTGAAATTGGCGGTTTGGGGACAAGATGCTTATTTCCATTATAAAGACATCAATGCAGGAACTTGGGCAAATGACAAACCGCATGTAATTTATGGTTATGCGGCCGTGGATTCTGCAACTACACTTAATATTCAAGCGGGAACAGATATCTTTTTACATAAAAATGCCATTCTATATAACTACAAAGGAACGTTAAATATTAATGGCACACTGGGTAATGAAGTGACTTTCCAAGGAGATCGATTGGAAGCAATGTATGACGATGTTCCTGGTCAATATTATGGTATTTATTTTCAAGAGGCACGTCCTTCAGTGATTGATTATGCCATTATTAAAAATGGTACTTCTGGTGTACATCTATATTCTCGTGATCAAAGTATTCCTGGTTATACCTTAACATTAACCAATACGATTATTGAAAACAATGCGCGTTATGGTGTCTTTATTTATTCTGGTGCAAAAGTGAAAGCTGAAAATTGTCTGATAACAAAAAATGGAAATCATGCCTTATTAGTGCTCGAAGGTGGAGATTTCTTCTTTAACCATTGTAATTTATTGGGATACGGAACAGGTGATGCCGCTACTCCTGCAGTTGGAATCAGTAATTTTTACAATGATTACACAAACAACGTTACTAATATTGGTTCTATCAACGAAGGAAAAATATACAACAGTGTCATTTATGGAAATCAAACGTCTGAGATTGTATTTGACACCATTCCAGATGCAGCCATTACTTTAAGTTTCGACATTCGCAATTGTTTAATAAAAAGAGTTCCGGCTGCAACCGACAATTATTATCTCAACATTTTCTGGAACAACAATCCTTTATTCAATGATGTTACTGCCGATAACTATTTATTTTCAGCAAGTTCTGTGCTTAATGGCGGCGCAGATGCTGGATTTCCACCAACTCCCAATTTAGATATTAAAGGTGTAGCAAGAGGCGCTAGCCCGGATATTGGGGCGTATGAGAATTAATTTGGCACTTCGCATCTCGACTATCGCTCGATGTCCTCATTTTTCGGAACTTCTCAAAAAAAAAAGCCCAACCTTTCGATTGAGCTTTTCAATAATTTATAGTATTAATTATGCGTTTGTAACATTCATGTTATCTAGCACATCCATTACACCTTTAACAGCCACAGCAGATTCTTTTAACAATTCTTTTTCAGCAGCATTTAAGTCAAGTTCGATGATTTTTTCGATACCATTTTTACCTAAAACAACTGGTACACCTAAATAGATATCATTGAATCCATATTCACCTTGTAACCAAGCGCAAACTGGAAAAATACGTTTTTGGTCACGTACAATTGCTTCAACCATTTGAGCAGCTGCAGCACCTGGAGCATACCAAGCAGATGTACCTAATAATTTAACGATTTCCCCACCACCAAACTTCGTGCGTTCGATAATTTCATCCAATTTCTCAGCTGAAATCAATTCAGTAACTGGAATACCCGAAACAGTTGTATAACGTGGAAGTGGAACCATTGTATCTCCATGTCCACCCATTAAAATTGCTTGAATATCTTTTGGAGAAACATTTAATTCAGTTGCTAAGAAAGCACGGTAACGAGCAGTATCTAAAACTCCAGCCATTCCAAAAACTTTCTTTGAATCAAATTTCGCAGATAAATATGCACAATATGTCATCACGTCTAATGGATTAGAAACAATAATGATAATTGCATTTGGAGAATATTTTGCAATATTTTCAGTAACTGTTTTTACAATTCCAGCATTTGTAGCGATTAAGTCATCACGAGACATTCCTGGCTTACGTGGAAGTCCAGAAGTAATAACAACAACATCAGAATCTGCAGTTTTTGAATAATCGTTTGTTGATCCAGTTGTGCGTGAATCGTACAAATTAATTGGAGCTGTTTGCCAAATATCTAAAGCTTTTCCTTCTGCAAAACCTTCTTTGATATCCAATAAAACGATCTCATTTGCAATTTCTCTTTGAGCTAATACATCTGCACAAGTTGCACCGACATTCCCTGCTCCTACTACTGTTACTTTCATTGTTTATATTTAGGATTTATATTCTAATTTATCGCTTGCAAAAATAACACTTATTGATAAATATTTCTGTTATTTTGTAGGAAAATTGGTTCATCGTCAAAAAATATTTTCAAAAAGGCAACCGAATTATAACTAAAGCGTCTACCAAACGATAAGATTGTGGAGAACAAAGAAAAACTGAAAGAGATTATAGAAGGATGCTTGCGAAACAATCGAAGGTCGCAAGAGGAATTGTTTAAGCTTTTTTATGGGAAGATGTTATCGGTTTGTATGCGTTATAATTCAGATCGAGACACAGCTCAAGAAGTTCTTCAGGAAGGTTTTATTAAGGTCTTTGAAAAACTGGGTGCATTTGATTACAAAGGTTCGTTTGAAGGTTGGATAAGGAGGATTATTGCAAATACTGCAATTGACGCTATTAGAAAATCGAAAAAAGATCCTTATTTGACAGACAATGATAATGACTTTAAACTAGGTGCTTCTGATCCAATGGTGGAAAAAGAAGAATTGGAGTTTATGGATTTGAAAGCTGAAGTAGCAATGGAAGCGATTCAAAAATTATCACCTGCCTATCGAACGGTGTTCAACTTATTTGTCTTGGAAGATTATTCTCATAAAGAAATTGGAGCGCTTTTAGGAATAAGTGAAGGGACATCGAAATCAAACCTGGCCAAAGCAAAAATGAATTTGCAAAAAATATTGAGTGAGAAATTCATGAATATTAAATAACATGAAAAACAATTTAGAAAATAGTATTAAGGAAAGTGTAAAAGGGTACGAATTACCGTACGACCCTTCTGCATGGAAAGCAATGAGCAAAAAACTTGATCAAGTTATGCCTGTTTCTCCTAAATCAAATCTGAAGTGGTACCTAGGCGGTGCTGCAACTATTGCTGTTATTGTTACTACAATAGCACTTTGGCCATCTGACAAATCTACTTCAAATGAAAGTGTTAAAACTGCTCAAAATGAAGTAAGTAACACAAATAACACTATCAATACAGAGAATACTTCAACAACAACATCTAAAAATAATTCTGACAATACTAATACAACAACAAATGATGCTTCAACAAATGATGTTGAGGTTGTTAACGATGTCAATCCTGTTAAACAAATCTTGAATGAGGTGAATGTTATTACTCTACTGAAGGTTAACAATTCGAATCAAAACACAAATCAAGCTGTAAATCCTATTAGTTATACTGGAATTTCTCCAATCACGTCTAAAAAGATTGAAATTGCTGATATCAATAATATCTGTTTAGGAGAATCGATTTCAATTGTAAATAAGAATGATGTTAATTTGACTGTTTTTGATCCAAATGGAACAAAAACAATTATCAAATCAAATAAAACAACTTCTATCACTCCTGAAATTGATGGTAAATATACAATTGGATATACTGAAAATGGTCAACTTACAAGTAAATCATTTAATGTTGTTCCTCTTCCGAAACCAGATTTTTCAATTGATGATCAAAATTCTTATGAAAATGGATTGCCTTCTATTAACGTTTCAGCGACAACTTCAGGTTATTCTTACACGTGGGATTTAGAAAATCAAAAAGGAAGTGTTTTTGGAAAAGATATCAGTGTACACTATTTCAACAAAGGAAGTTATAAAGTATCATTGACTATTCAAGGTGTAAATGGCTGTAAAGGAACAGAAACTAAAACGATACAGATTGCCGATGATTACAATTTATTAGCAGTCAATGCATTCGATCCTTCATCAAATGACAACAGATTGAATAGTTTTATGCCTTTTGCGCTAACTCAAAGAAATGTTGATTTTAGCATGATCATTATTGATCCAAAAGATGGAGCAGTAATTTTCGAAACAAATGACGCAACAAATCATTGGACAGGAACTGACAAACGCAATGGTCAAATGGTTCCGGCAAATAAAGCTTACATTTGGAAAGTTGTTATTCAAAATCCTGTTAAAGGAGAAAAATCAGAATATAAATCAACGATTATAAGATTATAAAAAAAAAGGCTTCGGCCTTTTTTTTTTGCATAACATTTCATCCAATTTATTTGTCAATAGTTAAACATGTATTATGTATGTTTACTTTTCAGTTCAAAAAAAGGCCACAGATGCACAGATTTTTTTTTGTGAAAATTCGTGTCGTTTTCTTAAAATAAAATTTATCACAGAAAATATATCTCAATTATTCAAATTTCTACAAAATATTATATTTGAGATACAAAAAAATCTGTGAATCTGTGGCAATGATTAACTATTTAACCTATAAGTATTCTAAATCTAATGTGCTCTATTTTTTGAAAGTTCGCGAATTTTCAAGTTCGCGAATTCGCAATATATCGAACCATATTTGAATTGGTCTGAATACTTTGGTTTTCGAAATTATTCTAAAACAACTAAAGGAAATTGTTTCAATAAATTCTCTCGCTTTTCTTTTAGCTTCTTGATTTGTAAAACAGAAGCTTCACTTGTTGGAGTAAGACTTTTATGCACTTCTTCATTTCTGATTTTTAGAACTTCTTTACTTATTTCAATTGTTTCATTTGAGAAATAACAATTCGAAAAGCGCTGCCAAACATAATTAATGGCTAATTCGTTTGGATGGACATGATCAATTTTAAAAAACCGATAATCCCTTAATTCATCAATGACAATTTCATATGATGGAAAATATGAACAATTCATTTCTTTTTCAAGAATTCTTATTGAATCTAATAAAATTGCCTTGCTCCTATTGTTTTCAATTAAACCATCTTTAATGTGTCGAACAGGACTTACTGTAAATATTATTTTTAGTGAAGGATTCAATTCAAGTAGAAGGGTAATTGTTTCTTTCCATTCTTTAACAATATCAATTTGGGAAGAAAGCTCCTTTGTAAAATCTGTTCCAGGAAATTTATGGCAATTAGCAACTAACAAATTATTTTCAGTTAAACAATATCCCCAACTTGTTCCAAATGTCACAAAAAGATGCGTTGCACTTAAAAGCTTTTCTTTCCAATCTGATCGGGCTTTTTGAATATTTGCAATTAATTCGTTGGGAGAAAATCCAACGATAGAGCTACTAGCATCCCAGGAGAAAAACAAATCATTTCGTTGGATTATTCTTTCTGAAAGAACTTGTGCTGATAAAGTTTCCTTAATAAATCGACTTAAAGCTAAAGGATGAAAGATTGTTCCAAAAGGATTAGAATCCACCTTAAAACCTTGATCTTTTGCTTTAACTGCAATTTCATCTGAAAAACAACTTCCTAGAAATAGAATATTTTTTCCATATTCAATTTTTGTTGAGAATTCTGGAATATCAAAGGAAAGTTTAAATTGATCCGTCATTTAGTTCATTAACGCTTTCGCTGTTTCGATGGCAGCATCGGTTATTTGTTCTCCACTCATTAAGCGTGCAATCTCTTCCACCTGCTCATTTTTTGTCAAAATGCGTACTTTAGAAATCGTTCTATCTCCTAAAATTGACTTCTCAACCTTCATATGATGTTGCGCTTTTGCTGCCACTTGCGGTAAATGTGAAATTGCTATTAATTGAAAATGGTTTCCCATTTTTTGCAGAAGTAATCCAATTTTTTGGGCAACATCACCTGATACTCCTGTGTCAATTTCATCAAAAAGCACGGTTGGTAATAGTTTTCTTTCAGAAATCATTTTTTGCAACGCAAGCATTACCCGAGATAATTCACCTCCGCTTGCCGCTTTTTCAATAGGAATAGCTTCTATACCAACATTTGCCGAAAAAAGAATGTTCACATCTGTCTTTCCAAATTGATTCATTTCATCTTTAAGTGACAATTTAAATTCCAATTTGGTCTGTGGCAGTTTTAATTCTTCTAAACTTTTTTGTAATTCTGTTGAAATAGATTGGACAGCTTTCTCACGCTCGTTATGCAACGTAATCGCTTCTTTATTTAACTCATTGTTTAATAAATCCCACTCAATTTCCAGTTTATTAATTTGATTTTGAGTTTCTTCTGAATCAAGTAAATCAGTTTCCAAATTGTTTCTAAAGTGAACTAAATCTTCTTGATTTTGAAGGTTATGTTTCTTTAGAACATGTAAAAAACGATTCATCGATTCAGTCAGAGCTTCAATTTTACCAGGATTAACTTCAAATGAATCGATTGAATTATTTGCTTCTGCAGAAATGTCAATTAATTCAATTGCTACAGAATTTATTCGTTCATAAAGATTATTAATGTTCTCATCAACGTTCTTAATTCGATCCAAACTAGAAAGAAGTGCACGTATTTGGTCCGCAACTTTATTGTCTCCACCAATAATTTCTGCAATAGAATTAAGAGCAGTTATAATGCTTTCACTGTTTTCAGCTTTTTTTAAATCGATTTCAATCTGTTCAAAATTCGTTTGATCAAGATTCAAGATTTCCAATTCTTCTAATTGAAATTTATTGTAATCGCTTTGTTGCAGTGATTTTGACAAATTCTGTTTTAATAATTCTAATTTATTTCTTTTATCATTTAGAATTTTATATTTCTTTGAAAATTCATTTCTCGTTACATTCAAATTTGCCAAAGTATCAACGATATCTAATTGATATTCTTTACTTTTTAATTCAAGCGTATTATATTGAGAATGAATATTCACTAAATGACTTGTCAATTCTTTCAAAATAGTCAAAGAAACGGGTGTATCATTTATAAAAGCGCGCGATTTTCCATTGATATTTATTTCTCTTCTAATAAAAGTTTGGGAAGAATAGTCGAGATCATTTTCGGTGAAATATTCTTCAAGATGATATAAACCCAATTCGAAATCAGCTTCAACAACCGCTTTATCTGAAATTGGTCCTATTACAGAAAAGTCTGCCCTCTCCCCTAAAATTAAATTTAAAGCACCTAACAGAATGGATTTTCCAGACCCAGTTTCACCTGTAATGACTGTATAACCAGAATTAAAAGATAATTCAACGTGATCAATCAACGCAAAATTTTGTATGCGTAAGGATTTAAGCATTATTCTAGAATTGTCTGGTATTTTGAAGAATTAGCAGGATCTAATCGTTTCAATAAGGCAACGACATCTGTTTTGTCTTTAACCTCCGCGTCAGCATATAAGTTCTTTAATTCAACTAATTTAGCTTGAACAAAATTCAAAAGGTTTATAGAATTTGGACGAGTAGCAACTACTTTATTTAATTTATTTAAAGCCTCATAAATCGCCTTTCTACCTGCAATCTTATCGTCATATAATTTATCAATCCCTTTACGGTGATATTCATAATTACATTCTCTTAATGGCTCAAATAATTGATGGAGGATATTATCTACTAAATAAAATCTATTTCTTTTACCTGATTCATTAGAACGCCAACCTGGAGCAGAAGAAGATTGTGCATTTGAAACAATTGATTGTGCCTCTGTAAAATAAGGAGTACCACCTTTTAAAGCGAAAGAATCGTAATCCATTCCAATAATAAAGTATGCATAAAAAGCCAATATTGACGTTAAATTATCTCTAAATTGATTAGGAGCATATATTAAGACAGAATTTCTAGAATAAGCAAAAGAAATATCATCATCTTGAAAATTAAAAATTGTCGTATTGTAAGAAGAGCTAAAGGCTGGTCGCGAGGATTGAATCTGCATTGATCCAGCATAAGTACCAGTTGAAGGAATTGAATTTATTTGAAGTTGAATTTGACAGTTGATGCGCTCTTCCACTTTGAACTTATCTTTTGTCCATTGTGTTGTATTCATCATGTCATAAATTGTTTGTTTCAATTGCTCAAAAATTTCCTTTTCAACAGTTGTTACTTCCAAACGAGCATCTGTGATAATACTCACTTGACAATTTAATTCTTGCGCTTTAATTGACGGTGTTAAAGCAATAAGAAGGATTATAGCAACTATAAATTTCATTTTTTGAGATTGATCAAATATTCAACAATATCTTTTGCCACTTCGGACTTAGACTTTAACTCAAAATTAGTTAAATTATTGTGATTGTCCAATAGACTGATTTTATTCGTATCACCTGCAAAACCAGCACCTTCATCTGATAAATTGTTCATCACAATCAAATCCAAATTTTTTCTTTCCAATTTAGACTTTCCATTCGGTAACATGTCATTGGTTTCTAGGGCAAATCCAACCAAAATTTGGTTTTCTTTTTTCACAGAACCTGCCCATCCTAATACATCGGGATTTTTCACAAACTCAACAACAAGCGAATCATCGTTCTTTTTAATTTTCTCGTGTACTACATTTTTTGGTCGATAATCTGCCACAGCAGCGGAGAAAATACCAATATCCATATTATCCCAAACAGATTGAACTGCATCTAACATTTCAACAGCTGTTTTTATAGGTATTAATGTTAAATTTTCGTTTTTTAGATTCATAGCTGTTGGACCACAAATCAGTGTGACTTTTGCACCTTGATTTAAACAGTATTCAGCTATTGCAAAACCCATTTTTCCAGAAGAGTGATTTCCAATAAATCTCACTGGATCAAGCGCTTCGTAGGTTGGTCCAGCAGTTATTAAAATCTTTTTTTTAAATAATGATTTCTTAGATAATTGCTCTAAAAAATGGTTCTTTATGGCGTTAACTATAGTTTCTGGTTCAGCCATTCTGCCTTCTCCTTCTAATCCACTAGCTAATTCTCCACTTTCAGCTGGAATTACAACAACACCATCTTTTTCTATTTGAGCAATATTCCGCTTCGTTGTTGGATGGGCATACATATCCAAGTCCATTGCTGGCGCTACAATTACTGGAGCTTTCATCGAAAGATATGTTGCTAAAACAAGATTATCACAACTTCCGCTAGCCATTTTTGCCAACGAATTTGCCGTTAATGGAGCAAGAACAAATAGATCCGCCCAAAGGCCATATTCAACATGATTGGTCCAAACACCGGAATCTTTGTTCCAAAATTCAATTCCAACTGGATTTCCGGAAAGTGTTGCTAAAACGAGGGGACTTATAAAATCAGAAGAGGCAGGAGTCATAATACATTTGACTTCTGCCCCTGATTTTTTTAATATACGAACAAGGAATGCGATTTTGTATGCAGCAATACCTCCGGTTATCCCAAGAAGAATGCGTTTTCCTTGCATGATTTATTTTTCTTCTGGCATTCTTACGAACATCTTATCTTCCAATAATTCTTGCATTGCCATAGCAACTGGCTTTGGCAATTTCTCATAGAACTTTGAAATTTCGATTTGCTCTCGATTTTCAAAAATCTCTTCCAAATTGTCAGTCGTAGATGCAAATTCTTGCAATTTCTGAGTCAATTCTTCTTTTAGCTCAACACTAATTTGGTTAGATCTTTTTGACATTGCTACGATAGATTCATAGATGTTCGCCGTATTCTTCTCCATTTCAACCGTATCTCTTGTTACTGTTGAACGTTCTGCTGTACTGTTTTTAAAATTCATTTTAATTTATTTTCCGTAATTAAAATTTTGAAGCTCCTTATTCATTTCATCACTGATGTCGTTGACTTCACTTTTGTATTTTGAATTGGGGAATTCGTTGACAAAAGTACGATATCTTTCAATAGTTTCCTCAATTCGATCTCTTTTTTTATTCTCAATACTGTTGATTGCAAGAAAACGTGAATTTTTTAATAAAATATAAAATACTTCTTCCTTGTAAATTGAACGAGGATAATCTTCCATAAAAGTTAACGCAGTCGTTACAGCAGCCCTATAATTTTCAGTTTTTGAATACAATTTGACTGCATCATAATTCTTCCCTTCAATTTTAAATCTCAACTTATCCATGATTTGATTACAAGAATCAATCAAATTTGAAGTTGGATATTTATCGATAAATTGCTGTAAATTATTTATTGCTAATTCAGTTTCGTTTTGATCCAATGATTGTTCAGGAGAATTATTAACCGAGCACATGGCTGATAGAAATAGACATTCTTGCGCTTTTGGACTAAAAGGAAAACGCTGTGTGAAAGCTCCTAAATAATAACCAGCCATATAATAGTCTTCTACCTCATAATAAGATTTACCAATTCTAAAGTATGACAATTCTCCTTCACCTGTTTTTGGCATTCTCTGATAGACTTGTTCATAAAGGGTTACAGACCTTAAATATTGTTTATCCGTAAATAATTCATTCGCCAATTGAAATTTACGTTCATAATCATCTCCTTTTACAACTTTATTGTAATCAGCACATGAACTCAACATCACGTGAAAAAAGGAAATGATTAATATGTTTTTAACTAATGTCATTCAATTTTATAATTATTTTATATCAAAATGTACTTTTTATTTCACCCGTAAGCTTCTACCAATTTGTAAGGTTGTTGTTGGTCTAATGCCATTTAATTGACAAATTTTAGATATTGAAGTGTTGTTTCTTGAAGCAATATTTGAAAGCGTATCACCTGACTTAACTTTGTGGTATTTCTTTTGGGCAGTTTGAACAGCTGGAATTGCTTGTACAGGACTTTCACCTTCATCCAACGTGTCAGTTGGTTTTGCTCCTGGTCTAAATAAACCTTTGTGAATAAATAAATTATCATCCTTACAAACCCTTTTTTCAAAATCAATTACTTCTTCAGGATTCATGGCAGCATCATAGAATCGAACTTCAAAATGCAAATGGGAACCAAATGAATGCCCTGTATTACCTCCTAATCCCAATATGTCACCCGCTTTAACATCCTGATCTGGTACTACCAATAATTTACTTAAGTGCGCATAAAATGTCTCTAAACCGTTGTAATGTCTAACAATTACTAAATTCCCAAAACCACCATCGTTGTATTTCGCATATCGTACTTTTCCAGACCAACAACTTCTGACAGTATCTCCTGTTTCTAAATCTAAATCAATACCACTATGATGTTTTCCACTTCTATAACCATATCTAGATGTTACAATACCATCCACTGGTGATCTAAATTCACTGTGAACATCCTCTAAAACACACAACCACAATGTATCTTTTAAACGGGAAAGATCATTTTTTCTAGCCGAGGTATAACATGTATTATTGTCCCACGTCTGAATATAATTTAATGTCGAATCCTTTGTTAACAATGAATGCATTCGAGGATTCAATACACCATCAAAACCTTTGTCTTTCTCATATTCCCAAGTTCTATTGGCATAAATAAACATTCGACCATTAGCAGTTTCTACAGTATCAATTATCTGCTGAGCATGCGTTGAGAAAATGGCAACAAAAAAGAAAAGAATGGAGAATAACTTTTTTATCATAACAAAAATCTTCGTGGTAATTTCAAATGAAACACCCTTATTTATCTAGTTTTACTCCCCAAATATAAGGAAAACAATAATTATTTCACTACATCCATCACTAAGACATTGTAAAAAACACTTTCGTTTGGCTTAACAAAATCTAAATATCCTTCGTTACCATAGGCTTCCGAAGGAGGAACTACGATGTACAACCTGTCTGACTTTTTAGCATTAATTAACGCTTTTCGCAAACCAGGCACAAGTCCGTGATCTGCTAAACGATACGTAAATGGCTTATTTGTTCGGAACGTATTTACATACATTGCATTAGAAGGAGTGCTTGCCATCCCATGAAAAACAACACTCGTTTTATCACTGAATTTCAACTTATTATCCTTATTCTCTTCAAGTATCCATACTTTAGTACCATCAATTATTCTATCCGGCTTTTCTTTCTTCAATATTCTAATATATAATAGATTATCTGCATTTGGAGGAATCAATCCTTCAACACCTTTACTCCCACGAGCTAATTTACTAGGAATTAATACCCGTGCAAAATCGCCAACTTTCATTTCTTTTAAAGCTATTTCCCAACCTGGAGTTTGTAGTCCAAATCCAACTAAAAAAGGCAAAGATTCTTTTTTTAACAAGTGATTTCCGTCTACTACCGTTCCATCCTTTATTTTAACTTTGTAATCAATCGAAATTAGATCACCTTCTTCTAGATTCTCCCCAATACCTTGCTCATACCATTGAATTGAAATGCCATTAGATAGTTTTTTAGTTGCAACAACTTTATGCTCTTCATCTAAAATATTTTTTGATTTCAAAGTCTTCTTAACTAATGGTTTATCAGAAGTCTTAACGCCAGAAGCATCGCAACCTAAAAGTAAAAAGTAAAAAGTAAAAAGCGTTGCACTCAGCTTACCGAGGTGTAAAAAGCGATGCATTGAGCTTGTCGAAGTGTAAAAATTAATTCCTAATCTCATTTTATTAATCCAATTAAATGTAAATCAACAACAATTGTCGAAAGCGGTGGGATTTTGTCTAAATCGCCAACTAATCCATGTGCTAAATGACTTGGGATAATCATTTTAACTCGATCCCCTATTCTCATTTTCTTTATCCCTTCCTGAATTCCTGTTTCAATATCGCTTTTATCAATAACAAATTCTTGATATTCGTCTTTTTCAGTTTTATAACATTCCGTTCCATCGAGCAGTGAAATTACCATTTCAACTTCTGCTGTTAAGCCAACCTGTGCAAAATCTCCCGTTCCTTTTTCAATATACACATATTGCAAACCGGAACCTGTTTTAATCATTTCCCAATCTTTATGCTGTTCAAGAAAAAGGTTTATTTCAATTTCTTGCTCTAATGCTAAATCTTTGTTTAATTCCAACGACTTTTCTTTGTTCCATTCGATTTCTTTTGGCCCTTCCTCAGTGGATTCGCCGCATGAACCCAGAACAACAAGTAATATATAGATTAAAATTCTTTTCATTTGAAGTATTCAGGAATTAATGCTTTAAATCGCTCAATTGTTGGCTGAATTGGTTCAAAACTAATTCCACCTGCAGCGTATTTATGTCCACCTCCTTCAAAATTATCTCCTGCTAAAACATTCACATAATAATCTCCTTTTGATCGAAAAGAAATTTTCACTTGACCATCTTTTTCAGCGAAGAAAGCTGCAACTTGAATTCCTTCAAGCGACAAAGCTACATTTACCAAACCGTCCGTATCACCTTTTTGATAGTTGTAACGATTCAATTCATCTTCTGTCAATGACATGATCGCAACTGGAAAATCTTTTATCAATTCCAATTTCTCACTGATTACAAAACCACGTAATTGCAAGCGGTCAACTGTATTTGTGTCCATCACTTTTTCATGAATTTCATGGTGTTTGATTCCTGCTCGAATCAAATCAGCTAAAATATCATGCGTGCGAGCTTGGACAGAAGGAAAACGGAAAGAACCAGTATCTGTCATAATTCCCAAATAGATTGGAACACCGATATGTTCATTCAATAAATTCAAATTCCCAGATTGATCGATAAGTTCAAAAATCAATTGTGAAGTAGAACAAACTGTAGTTTCTGAAACAATAATATCACAAAAATCAGAAGGATTCATGTGGTGATCTATCATAACTTTTTTTGCTTTTGAAGCAATTAACAGCGGTTCTAAATCCTTTCCTACTCTATCTGCGGAATTATAGTCAAGGCAAAATATTAAATCGGAATTTTTAAATAGCGCTGTTGCTTTTTCTGGATTTTCTTCGAATAAAACAATATCATGCGCACCAGCAACCCAGTTAATATAATTTGCAGCTTTATCAGCATGACAAACAACTGGATTTTTTCCTAAACTGATTATAAAATGGTACAAAGCCAATGAACTTCCAATAGAATCTCCATCAGGTGACTTATGAGAAGAAATTAAAATGTTCTCTGATTTTTTTATTAATTCAACAATCGCTTTGTATTTTTCCATTGAGGATATAAATTCGTTTTGTTTTAAATGTTACACGTAATAAAAAAGTAAAAGGTTCCTGAGCCTGTCGTAGGACCTTTTACTTTTTACTTATAATTTTATTCGTCTCAGCTGTAATTCGAGAGCGTAAACCTTCAGAAACAGGATAAAGCGGCAAACGCATGTTTTCATCCATAATTCCTAAAACTTTCAATGACACCTTCACTCCTCCTGGATTTCCTTCTTCGAAGAACATTTTAGTAATCGGCAATAAATCGTAATGAGATTTTCTTGCATTTTCAAAATCACCAGAAAGCGAATCAGTAACCATTTTTGAAAATTGTTTTGGAAAAGCATTTGCTACAACAGAAATAACACCATCCGCACCAGCGGCAATTAAGGGCAACGTTATTGCGTCATCACCACTCAAAATACCAAATCCTTCCGGCCGAAATTGAATCAATTCCATTATTTGCTCCATGCTTCCTGAAGCTTCTTTCATCGCAACAATGTTGTCAATTTTAGAAAGTTCAAGTGTTGTTGCTGCTGTCATATTTGATCCCGTTCTGCCAGGAACATTGTATAAAATAATCGGCAATTTTGTGCACGATGCGATGTATTTATAATGTTCAATTATTCCATTTTGGATTGGTTTATTGTAATACGGACTAACAGAAAGAATTCCATCAACTCCTGCAGGTATTTTCTTGAATAATTCGCCTATTTCGATTGTATTACTTCCACCACAACCATAAACTACTTTCAATTCCCCCTTATTTTCGTCCATTACAGTAGCTAAAATTTCCATTTTTTCCGCTTGACTTAACGTTGGTGATTCACCAGTTGTACCTTGAACCACAAGAAAATCAATTCCGCCATCAATTTGATACCGAACCAATTTGCGAAGTGCATCAAAATCAATGGATTTATCCTGTTTAAATGGAGTAACTAGCGCAACTCCAGAGCCTGTAAATGGATTATTCATATTAAGAAATTTTTTCGAGTATATTTTGTGCAAAGTTAACTATTTCTGATGGGTTATTCGAATTGGAGTTTACTTGAATTGAGAAAAAATCAAAAGAAGTATTCACTCCTATTTTCCATTTAGCACGCAGAGGAGAAAGTATTTTTGCTATTTTCTTATCTTCCACTTCCAACCATAAGAGGGCTTCATATTTTTCTGATAGAATTGTTTTAAGGTATTTATCTTTAATTTTTCCTAAAAAGTTCATGTCTTTCGGAGATAGAAAATGGATCAATACATGGGGCCTAAGTGTATCTCTATTCAACGTTTCTGGAATTACCACTATCAATTTCACTTCCTTTACATTGCTCTTATTCAATAATTTATCTAACGCGGAACGATATTCCTTATAATTCTCTTCACTTCGATAAGGGAAGACGACAACCAATTTCTTTATTTCTGACCAAATAGTTGATTTATCGCTCATTTTAACTCAATTAAATAATTGAATGAAATCATCTTCGGAAAGAATGGTAATACCAAGACTTGACGCTTTTTTCAATTTTGCTGGACCCATATTTTCACCTGCAACAACAAAATCAGTTTTAGAAGAAATAGATGAGACATTTTTCCCACCATTTGATTCTATTACTTCCTTTATTTCATCGCGAGAAAAAGAATTAAAAACACCGGAAACTACAAATGATTTACCTTCTAACTTATTGGTTGAGCCTTCCTTCTCTTTTAATTCAAATTGCAAGCCTGCTTTTAGAAGCTTATCAATAAGAACACAATTTTCTTCATTCAGGAAATAATTTTGAACAGAAATTGCAATTTTATCGCCTATTTCATCAACATTTATTAATTCTTCAAAACTTGCAACCTTCAATTTTGCAATCGTTTTAAAATGTTTTGCTAATTTCTTCGCAACAGTTTCACCCACAAAACGAATTCCAAGAGCAAATAAAACGCGCTCAAACGGTACCGTTTTAGAAACTTCTAAACCACTTATGATATTGTTCGCTGACTTATCCGCCATTCTATCCAATTCAACTACTTGATCAAATGTTAGATCATATAAATCAGCAATAGTTTTGACGAGACCTTTAGCGTATAATAAATCTACTGTTTCTGCTCCCAAGCCATCAATATTCATTGCTTTTCGACTGATAAAATGTTCTATTTTGCCTTTCATTTGCGGTGGGCACAGCGTGTCGTTTGGACAATAATGCTGCACTTCTCCTTCTTTTCTAACCAAAACGGTATTGCATTCCGGACAGTTTTCAATAAAATGAACTACCGCTGATAGTGAATCCCTTTTATCTGCATTAACTCCAACTATTTTAGGGATAATCTCTCCTCCTTTTTCAACATAAACGAAATCTCCGACATGAAGATTTAATTTTTCTATCTGATCTGAATTATGTAATGATGCTCTTCTAACAGTCGTACCTCCAAGTTGAACTGCTTGCAAATTGGCAACGGGCGTAATTGCCCCTGTCCTTCCGACTTGATAAACAATCGACTCTAATTTGGTTTCTACACGTTCCGTTTTGAACTTATAGGCAATTGCCCAACGAGGTGATTTTGCAGTAAATCCAAGTGATTTTTGTTGCCCGTAATTATTCACTTTTATGACAACACCATCAATTTCAAATGGCAGCTTGTTGCGCTCTTTGTCCCAATAGTGAATGAAATTCATGATTCCATCAATCGTGTTTACTTTTTCAATGAATCTATTTGTTGCACTGGGAACTTTAAAACCCCAGTTACCGGCTTTATCCACAGATTCAAAATGTCCTTCCGTTTGCAAATCACTGCCATAAACGCCATATAAATAACAATCTAACGAACGTTCAGCAACTACTTTTGAATCTTTCATCTTCAATGTTCCAGAAGCAGTATTTCGCGGATTTGCAAATAAAGCTTCATCGCTCTCTTCCCTTTCAGCATTCAATTTTTGAAAACTTTCTAAGGGCATAAAAATTTCGCCTCTAATTTCAAAATCAGCAGGAAAATCACCTTTTAATTGTAAAGGAATCGTTTTAATTGTTTTTACATTGGTGGTAACATCTTCGCCTTGAGTTCCGTCTCCGCGAGTAACTGCTCTTGAAAGGAATCCGTTTTCATATCGAATTCCGATTGCAACGCCGTCGTATTTAAGTTCACACACGTATTCCAATTCTCCGTCAGAAAGCTTTTTCAATCTATTCTCCCAATCAATTATTTCTTCTTCAGAATAGGTATTCGAAAGTGAAAGCATTGGAAAACGATGAACAACAGTCACAAATTTCTTGGTGATATCACCACCAACTCTTTTCGTTGGACTATAATCAAAAGCGAATTCGGGGAATTGAATTTCAAGATCTTGTAATTTCTTTAACAACAAATCAAAATCATAATCCGAAATAACAGGTGTGTTTTCCACATAATACAAGTGATTATGCTTATTTATTTCCTCAGACAACTTCAGAATTTCTTCTTTAGCAACACTATTGTTCATACCGTGAAGTTACGGCTTTTGTCCCTGTAACATTCTATCCCTACCCTGTAAATCTTTCCTCAATTGAATGTTAACAAACCCCAAACCCTCTAAAACAGCCATTGTTTCTATAGCAAAACGTTCATGGATTTCAAAAAATAATTTCCCTCCTGACTTTAAATAAAACAAGGCATTTTCACATATTTTTCTATAAAAAATCAATGGATCGTTATTTTCAACAAATAAGGCCATGTGAGGCTCATATTTCAAAACATTGTCAGCCATTTCTCGTTGATCTGAATAAGGAATATATGGAGGATTAGAAACCCAACAATCGAAAGAATTCTCTTTTTTTCCTGGAATTGGATTATTTGTAGTTGCGTCTAAAAGCACCGTTTCAATTTCTAAACCAACTAATTTGGCGTTTTCGTTCGCTAAGTCGATTGCAGATTGTGAGAAATCTGTCGCCAAAACGGAAGCATTTTTAAAATGTGATTTTAATGCTAATGCTATGCAGCCAGATCCAGTGCAGATATCAGCTATTTGAATAAATTTAGAAATATCATATTCTTCAGAAATCCATTGAACCAACTCTTCTGTTTCAGGCCGTGGAATTAAGGCACGTGAATCTGTTATTAATTCCAATCCGTAAAATTCAGTAGTTCCGATTATATATTGAAATGGTTCTTGATTCAATAATCGCTTAACGACACTTCTGAAAAACAATAAATCTGATTCTGAAAGCAATTGTTCATCACACAATAAATAGTCAGCTCTAGAAATTTTCAAGCGTTGAATAATCGCTTCTTTAAGCATGAGGTTAAGTTCACTTTCTGTAAATTGACTGTTTAGTCTATTTTTGAAATATGCCTTTACAGCTTGGATTGTATTTGTTTGAACGAACACCCTATTTTTTTTTTCAAAGATACTCGAATCAAAAAAAAATAACCTTTATCCTGAAATATTATTTCAGCAAATCTTTCTCCATCCAAATATCACAAGCAAAATGGCCTGAATCGCCAAGTGGTTCTTTCAAAAACTCAAATCCTAATCGCTGATACAAACTAACAGCTTTATTTAATTCTGGTAACGTTTCTAAATAGAGTTTTTTATATCCCATTTTTCTTGCTGATTCAAAACAAATTTCCATCAGTTGATAACCTATCCCTTTTCCTCTTGCTGAAGAAGCGACATATAATTTAACTAATTCCGCATAACCTTCAGGCAATCCTGCAGTTGGAAAAATACCGCATCCACCAATGATCTCATCATCCTGTTTCGCTATCCAATAAATACTTCCTGGTGTTTGGAAAAGCTGAAATAATGCATCCGTTGTAGGGTCAGTATAAACAGTTCCAGGCTTGTCTACTCCATGTTCTTTTAGAACTGAACGGATAACTTTTGCAATTTGAATATTATCCTGTAAACAAATTTGATGGAATGTTAAACTCATCCGAAGGAGTTACTAGTTTTTAGGTTTGAAATAATAAGTGTATCCAAATCCAACTATTAAAAAAGAAGTTACTTTATTAAACTCGCTCGGATCATAACCTCCCAAGGTTTGAAGTCCAATTAAATCTGGGCGAAAACCAAATCCTTGAAAAGCATAAGAAACTACTAATCGGTAAGAAGATTGTTCGTCAGCAGTTAAAATCAGACCAATTGATGGTTCCAAATAGGTTGAGTTAACAATTCGTGGATTCATTCCTAAAGAATCATTTCTATCAGACACAAAATAATTTTGAGTATAGCCCAATTTCAAACCAATTTCAGTTGCAAAATGGTCGGTATGAAATTTCTCCCAACCAGCTTTTAAAAAAATCCCACCAGTATGCATGCCGCCATAAGTTGGCTCTGAAACTTTAAATTCATTAATGGCAAAATATGAATATCTAATTCCTAATCCTACAACAAGTTGCTTATTAAATTTATATTGATAGTAGGGCGCAACATTTACTAGTCCTTGCATGATATTTTTGAATGGCTTGTTTACCAAACCATTTGGCAAACCAAGTTCAATATTGAAAGTATGTTTTGGATCAATAACCTGCGCCTTCAACAAAAAAGTTGAACAAGAAATTGTTATTATAAGAATGTACTTTAGCATATCAATAGAACGTGAAATTAATGAAAAAATTGAGAGAACAAAAAAGAACGCTTATCGTCTAATTTCAATCAACTAATTTCATTTGTTTCAAAAGAAAAGAAGCGTTCATATTTTGGCAAATTCCAGGTCGTATTTTATAATCAAAAGAAAGTACATCTCCAGTAATTGTTGAGTCGAAAAACATATTTTTAAACGCCTTATTATCGTTCGATAAATTACATAATGACAGGTCGTGCGTTGCAATTACTCCTTTTGCATTTAACCTTTGTAATTTCTGAAGGAATTTTGCAGATCCAATTTCCTTATCCTTTGAATTCGTTCCTTTTAATATTTCATCCAAAATAATGAATACATTTTCTCCTCGTTCAATTGCGTCCATGATGAAACGAAGTCGAGTTAATTCAGCGTGAAAATAAGAACTCTCAACCGTTAAATCATCTGAAGTTCTCATGCTCGAATACAATTTCAATTTGACCATATCAAATGATTTAGCAAGAACAGGAAAACCAGCATTGGCACAAATATTGGCAAGCCCCAAACTTCTCAAATAGGTACTTTTACCTGCCATATTGGGGCCTGTGATAATCATGAAATTTTCATCGCTATTCAAAGAAACATCATTCAAAACTCTTTTTTCTTTAATAACGAAAGGATGTCCTAATCCACTAATTTTCATTTCTTGATTCTCATTGAATTTGGCAAAAATAGTTTCTGGAAAATTGATCTTATAAATTGCACCCGATATCCATACTTCTAATTGTGCCAATTGAGATTCCCATGCCCCAAGTTGACTTTCGTTTCCAACTCGCCATTTTTCCCATTGATAAAGCACTTGATAATCCCATGCTAAAAAGAAATTCAAAACTGTTCCAACAATTAAATTCATTCGAACATCCATTCTGCCTTGAATTTTTTCTAATTGTGTCAATGAATTTAGAAGATTAACTTGATCAGAAAAAAGTGCGTCGCGCGTTTTCTTAAATTGTTCTGAATCAATTGTGACTTGACTATATAAAAGCAACTGTCGTTGAAACATTTTAACTTGATTTGAAAATGATGTGACCTTGGTCGAAATGCTATTTGCAATTTTCAAGTTTCTCCCAATTAAACCAAAAACAAGCATTAGATAAACGCCAAAAACCGAATTGGAGATAACATCAAATGAAAACAATATTGTTGCTGTTACTGAAGAAACAGGAATTAAAAATCTTAACAATTTTGAATACAATCTTTCGATGACCTTATTTGTTTTTATGTTTTGGAACTCTTTTTCAAGATTTTCTGATTTGAAAACCATTCCTTCGACTAAAAATTCTTGACACCAATCTGGTTGTGTAGATAAATCCAATATAGCGTCATTCGTCAATTCCACAAATTCACTTCCATCCATTAATTGGGAAGCTAATAAAACAGAGCCCTTTTTGGATACAGTGCGATTTATTAATTGAAAAAAACTCTTTTTTCCAAAAATATCCATGTCAAACGCAAATGGATGTTGAGGATTCTTATATTCACTCCCATCATCAAACATTGACCAATTCCCTTCCAAAACGTGAAGTTCATTTTGATTAAATTCAATTAAAAGTTTGAATTTATCACGCACATATTTAGCATTTACAGAAAGATGAACTAAAAACAAAAAAAACACTAAAAAAACTACAATGGGAATAATTACAATAACATTCCCCCAAAAGAAATAACCGGAGAAAACACCAAAAATAAATGCTGTCAATCGCAACGTTCCTATCAACTGATAGCGTCTTTTCGCTTTAACATACTCTACTTGATTGTTTTCAATTCGTTGCTCGTAATACGTCTTATTGTTCAAAATAATAATTTTCTTTGGGTAAATTTAATTAGAAATCACACAATTAAAGTTAAGTTTCATTGGCAAATCACAACAAACAATAAATTTCACTAATTTTAAGTCGTGAACGGAAAAATAGACAGATTAAAATTAGCCCATTTTGGAAATCTAGAGCTTCTCGCAAAACAAGTTGTAGAAGGATTTATAACAGGTTTACATAAAAGCCCGTTTCATGGATTCTCTGTTGAGTTTGCAGAACACAGATTATACAACAAAGGAGAATCAACTCGCCATATTGATTGGAAATTATATGCCCGAAGTGGGAAATTGTTTACAAAAAAATATGAGGAAGAAACAAATTTACGTTGTCAAATAGTAATTGACTGTTCAAGCTCCATGTTATTTCCAAAGGATGCGGAATTGAATAAATTTGAATTTTCGGTTTATGCAGCAGCATCTTTGATTGAGTTATTAAAGCGACAACGAGATGCTGTTGGACTTTCGTTGTTTACAGATAAACTCGAACTACATACCGCTGCAAAATCGTCAATGACTCATCACCGTTATCTATATAGTGAATTAGAAAAACGGATGACGAATTACTCCGAAACTTCAAAAAAGGACACGAATGCTATTCAAGCAATTCACGATGTTGCTGAACTTTGTCATCAGAGAAGTTTAGTTATCATTTTCTCCGATTTATTGGACGACCCTGATAAATTAGACGAGCTTTTTCAAGCATTACAGCACTTAAAACACAATAAGCACGAGGTAATATTGTTTCATGTTGTCAATCAAAAATTAGAAGTAGATTTTAATTTAGATAATCGACCTTATAATCTGGTAGACATGGAAACAGGTGAAAATTTAAAATTACAACCTGCTGAAATAAAAGAATATTATGTAAACTCAATTACAAAATATTTCAATGAATTAAAAATGCGCTGTGCAAATTATCAAATTGATTTCATGCCAGCTGACATTGACAAAGGAGTTGATCAGATCTTATTGCAATACATGTTGAAGCGACAAAAATTATTTTAATTTCGCTATAGACAAACTAATCCTACTAATTCAATAGAATAAATTTCATATTTTTACATTTAATTTTAATCTAAACTTTCAATACTCCTATGTTGTCAAAAAAATCGAAATATGCTATAAAGGCTTTGATTTCTCTAGCAAAAAGATATGAGAATAAAGTGCCAGTTAAAATTTCAGAAATTTCAGAAGAAGAAAAAATACCTCGAAAATTTCTAGAGGCAATATTGGTAGAATTAAGAAATAACGGATTACTTCATAGTAAAATGGGCGCCAATGGTGGCTATTTATTGGCAAAACATCCAGAAGAAATTGTATTAAGTCATATTATACGAATATCAGGTGGCCCTATAGCAATGTTGCCTTGCGTGAGTTTAAACTTCTATGAACCTTGCGAAGAATGTGTCAATGAATCAACATGTGGATTAAGGGATGTAATTCTTGAGGTCAGGGAAGCCACAATTCGGATATTATCTAAGACTTCTTTATCAGACATTCTTCAGAGAGAAGAAGGTTTAAAGAAGAAGTTTAATCTCATATAATTTCTATCCTATCTAATTAGTAGATATAATTTTTTTATTTTTCTTTTGTATTTTCGAATTATACAATTACATTTGCACAAATAATTTTGAGTTTTGGTGTTTGATCGTCTTACTATATCCTACTAAAACTATAGATTTAAGAGTATATGAAATGACATTATTCAGAGAAGGTATTGAAAATTTAAAATCAGTCGCAACGAAAGTCTTGATTGAAAAGGACATAATTGAACTTGGCGAGAAAATTCAAGCTTTTAAGTTTGGATTAATTCACGAAGACAAATTCAAAGCACTTCGATTAGCTCGAGGGGTTTATGGTCAACGTCAAACAGGTGTTCAAATGATTAGAATAAAACTTCCTTTTGGGAAAGTTACTACTCAGCAATTAAGACGAATTGCAGAAGTTTCTGATGAATATTCAACAGGGATTCTACACATCACAACAAGACAGGATATTCAAATTCATTATGTTAACCTTGACCGAACACCAGAGCTTTGGGCAGAATTAGAAAAAGATGAAATTACTTTAAGAGAAGCTTGTGGAAATACAGTAAGAAATGTAACAGCAAGTGCTTTGGCTGGAATTGATAAAAATGAACTTTTCGATGTTTCTCCATACGCTGATCAAGTTTTTCGTTATTTTCTTAGAAAACCATTTGGACAGGAACTTGGTCGAAAAATAAAGATTGCTTTCAGTAGTAGCGAAGAAGATGACGCGTTTACATTTATTCATGATTTCGGCTTTATTCCAAAATTACATATTGATGAAAATGGAAAACTCATCAGAGGATTTAAAGTTGTTGTTGGAGGAGGACTTGGGGCTCAACCATTTTTAGCAAAAACAGCATATGAATTTATAGAAGCAACAGAAATTCTTGGTTTTATAGAAGCTGCAATTCGTGTTTTTGACAGATATGGTGAAAGGAACAATAGGAATAAAGCAAGATTAAAATACATTATTGGCAAATTGGGAGTTGATCAATTTATTGAATTAGTTGAAAAAGAAAAAACTGCCATCCAATTCAACGAATCAATTGACAATGAACTTTATGATCATGAAGTACAGTTTCAGGAATTGTATAAAACCGTTTCAATAGAAAACTTAATTTCAAAAACAACTAATTCTTCATTTATTGAATGGGTAAAAACAAACGTTATTCCTCAAAAACAAAATGGCTATTATGCTGCATTCGTGAAAATTTCTTTGGGAAATTTCACCACAGATCAAGCTCGTTTATTGACAGAGATTATCTCCAAATATGCCGCAAATGACGCCCGATTCACAATTGATCAGAGTGTTTTATTGAAATACATTTTACCTGAAAATCTTGAAAAACTGTATACAGAATTAAGTGAAATTGGTCTTGGCGAATCAGGATATAATAGTTTAGCTGACGTAACTGCTTGTCCAGGTACAGACACATGTAATCTTGGGATTTCTAACAGTACCAATGTTTCGACTGAGATAGAACATTTAATTCGAGCTGAATTTCCTGAGTTAATCTATGAACAAAATATCAAAATCAAAATTAGTGGCTGTATGAATTCTTGTGGTCAACATGGTTTGGCACAAATTGGTTTTCACGGTAGCTCAATCAAAGTTGACAAAGGGACTCTTCCTGCATTGCAAGTATTGTTAGGTGGTGGAAAATTGGGAAATGGTGAAGGCTTAATTGCAGAAAAGGTAATTAAGCTTCCAAGCAAACGAGTGTTGGATATTATTCGCTTTTTAATAACTGATTTTCTAAGCCTGAAGGATGAAAATGAAACGTTCAATGAATACTATACACGTCAAGGAAATAGATATTTCTACGATTTGCTAAAACCATTAGCTGATACCAGCAACTTAGTTGATTCAGATTTTATTGATTGGGGAAATGACGAAAAATTTAAAACTGCCATTGGCATTGGAGAATGTGCTGGAGTTATGATAGATTTAGTTGGGACATTGTTTTATGATGCAGAAGAAAAGATGATGCTTGCAAATGAAAGTTTAGCTGAACAAAGATATGGCGATTCGATTTATCAAGCCTATTCTGGAGGAATTCATGCTGCAAAAGCTTTATTACTTCAAAATAATATTCGATGTAATACGCATATTGGAATCATCAATGATTTTGATATCAATCTTGGAAAGGACTTTAATTTCAATAAGGAATATACCTTCTCCGATTTGATAACGCAAATAAATAAAGAGGTTCCCAACGGGAGTTTCGCTAAAAAATATTTAAAAGATATTAGTGAACTAATCAGCACTATTAAATTGTCTCTTGACAAAAAAAATAACACAAATGAAAAATAAAAACATACAACCAAAACTAACGCTCGTTGGAGCTGGACCTGGTGATTTAGAATTAATTACGATAAAAGGAATTAAAGCAATTGAAAAAGCAGACGTGATACTTTATGACGCATTAGTAAATACTGAACTTCTTGAATTTGCTCCAAATGCCAAAATTATTTTTGTCGGTAAACGGAAAGGATTCAAAGCTTTTTTACAAAACGAAATTAATTCTTTAATCGTTAAAGAAGCTATTAATAATGGTCACGTTGTTCGCTTAAAAGGTGGAGACCCTTTCGTTTTCGGAAGAGGTTTTGAAGAATCAGAGCATGCTAAATTATACAATATCCCTGTTGAAGTAGTTCCTGGAATTTCAAGTTCAATTTCTGTTCCTGCATTATCTGGCATTCCTGTAACACATAGAGGCACTAGCAATGGCTTTTTTGTATTAACGGGAACGCTTTCAGATGGATCTTTGAATCCAGAAATACATTTGGCTGCTAGAACGAATGCAACCGTTGTCATTTTAATGGGTCTATCCAAATTAGATGAAATCTCGAACATTTACGCGCAAATTGGCAAATCAAATCAAGCCTTTAGCGTAATAAGTAATGGATCATTACCAAGTCAAAAAACTGTTTTTGGAACAAGTGCAACGATAATTAAAAAAGTTAAAGATTCAACGTTAAAATCCCCTGCTTTAATTGTTATAGGTGATGTTGTCTCGCTTCCACAAACGACTTTAACAAATTTGGTGAATTACAACCTAAATTAATATTCAAGATCGATGCAAACTGCCGAAAATAATTTACTTCCAATTTTTCTAAAATTAGAGAATTTGCTGACTTTAATTGTTGGCGGAGGAAACGTGGCATTTGAAAAATTGAATGCGATATTAATGAATTCTCCAAAGGCAAAAATCCGACTCGTTTCTGCTGATATTTCGCAGGAAATAGAATCGTTGGTAAATGGAAATCCTAGAGTGGAAATAATCAATTCAGAATTTCAACCCTCCCATTTTGAAGGAGTTCAAATTGTGATAACAGCTTTAAATAATATTGAATTATCAGCTAAAATAAAAGCATTGGCTAATGAAAAAAACTTGCTCTATAATGCGGCAGACAAGCCTGATATTTGTGATTTTTATTTAGGTTCAGTTGTTACAAAAGGGAATTTAAAAATCGGCATTTCAACGAATGGAAAATCTCCTACAATGGCAAAACGGATTAAAGAAGTCTTAAATGATTCCATTCCGAAAGAGATCACCGACAGCATTGAAAACATGAGTCGTTTAAGAGGTCATATAAAAGGTAATCTAGGAGATAAAATCAAAAAATTAAATCGTGTAACAGCAACTTTGATTAAAGACAAAGAATCGAAATGGTATGAATTCAATATTCTTAAAATTACATTAAGAGTATTTGGAGTGCTAGCAATTCTAATTTCGGGACATGTGATTTTCACTTTGCTTCCACCCTCTTCTATATGGGAAACTACAAATACTGTTATCAGTCAATTGGATGTTACATTCCTCTATTTCATGTTGGGTGGATTTATTGCTCAAATGATTGATGGTGCATTAGGAATGGCATATGGCGTAAGTGCAACTACCTTTTTATTGTCATTTGGTATTTCTCCAGCGGTCGCTAGTATGAGTGTCCATTTTTCTGAAATATTTACCAGTGGTGTTTCAGGCTTAATGCATTTGAAATTTGGAAATGTGCACAGTCGTCTGTTCAAAGCTATTGTCGTTCCTGGTGTTATAGGAGCAATTATAGGAGCATATTTATTGTCAGAATTTGAGCAATATAGCCCTTATATAAAGCCGATTATTGGAATTTACACCTTGTTTTTGGGAACACTTATTATTTATAAAGTAATAAGAAAAAAACAAAACAGGCAAAAGGTTAAAAATGCTGGTTTGTTAGCAGTGGTAGGTGGTTTTTTGGATTCAATTGGTGGTGGTGGCTGGGGGCCAGTTGTTTCGTCAACATTAATCGCACGTGGAAAAAACCCAAGATTGGTTGTTGGATCTGTGAACTTGGCTGAATTTTTTGTTTCATTAGCAAGTTCATTTACCTTTTTCACCTTAATTGGAATCGGGCAATGGCAAACAATCTTAGGTCTAATTTTAGGAGGAGTTTGTGCCGCACCTATTGCAGCTAATTTATCAAAACGACTCAACATAAAAGTGATGATGTTAATGGTTGGAATAGTGGTTGTTATAGTGAGTTTGAGAATTATTTTATTAGCCATATTTTAATCAAAATAGCATGGCGAAAATAGTTTTTCAATTCAATAATATCATTCTGAATGAACGTATCTTTGTTAAATCATTAAACAGTTAAATTAATGAGTGAATTAAAACATATTGAACAATTGAATCTTGTTGATCTTCTGAAGGAAATCGCAGGAAAGTATGGAGTAAATGCAGTATTTTCAACGAGCTTAAGTTGGGAAGACCAAATAATTACTCACCATATTTTTTCGTTGAATTTGCCAATCAGAATTTTCACATTAGATACTGGAAGGTTATTTCCTGAAACATATAGTTTATTAAATAGCACACGTGAACGGTACCATAAGGAAATTGAAGTTTATTTCCCAAACCATGTTAACCTCCAAGAAATGTTAACTCAAAAAGGACCAATAAGTTTTTATGAAACAATAGAAAATAGAAAAGAATGTTGTTTTTTAAGAAAAGTTGAACCTTTAAACAGAGCCTTAGAAGGTGTTGATTGCTGGATAACAGGATTAAGAAGCGAACATTCAGAAAACAGAAAAGAATTGCCAATTTCAGAATGGGATGAACAACGAAAACTATATAAAGTAAACCCTCTATCAAATTGGACACTCACAGAAGTAAAAAAAGAAATAGAAAAATACAATATCCCATATAATGTCCTACATGACAAAGGTTTTGTTAGCATAGGATGCCAGCCTTGTACCAGAGCAATTAAAGAAGGTGAAGATTTCAGAGCTGGAAGATGGTGGTGGGAATCAAATGACAAAAAAGAATGTGGATTGCACAACTAAATGAATTATGAATTATGAATTGCTAATTACAAATTAGAAAGAATGGATTATTTAGATCAATTAGAAGCAGAAGCAATATATATTTTGAGAGAAGTGGCTGGTCAATTTGACAGACCAGCATTACTTTTTAGTGGAGGAAAAGATAGTATTTGCTTAGTTCATTTAGCTTTGAAAGCTTTTCGCCCAGGTAAATTCCCCTTCCCGTTAGTACACGTCGATACAGGCCATAATTTTCAGGAAGTATTAGATTACCGTGACCAACTTGCAAGTGAAATTGGAGAACAGTTAATTGTTAGAAAAGTAGAAGATACTATTACTATAAGAAATCTACAGGATGGAAAAGGAAAGTTCCCCAGTAGAAATGGACTACAAACTTATACTTTATTAGACGTAATATCAGAGTTTGAATTTGATGCTTGTATTGGAGGAGCCAGAAGAGACGAAGAAAAAGCGAGAGCAAAAGAAAGAATTTTCTCAGTACGTGATGAATTTGGCCAATGGGATCCAAAGAAACAACGTCCAGAAATTTGGGATATTTATAACGGAAAAGTTGACAAAGGAGAAAATGTGAGAGTTTTTCCAATTTCAAACTGGACAGAACTAGATGTTTGGAACTATATCAAAAGAGAAAATATTGTTCTTCCATCAATCTATTTCACGCATAAACGTGATTGTATAGTAACTGAAAACGGACAACTAATGAATATTAATGAGTTTGTTCAATTAGAAGAATCTGACACTATTGTGAACAGGAATGTCCGTTACAGAACTGTTGGCGATATGACTTGTACCGCTGCCGTTGAAAGTGAAGCCTATACTGTTGATGACATAATTTCTGAAATAAAGGACACTAAAATTTCGGAAAGAGGCGCAACGAGAATGGATGACAGAGTGAGTGAAGCGGCAATGGAAGACAGGAAAAAAGGAGGTTATTTCTAAGTATGAACTCCCATCTCGACTACCGCTCGATGTCCGTTCGACTACCGCTCGATGTCCGTTCGACTATTTTTAAACAATAATAAATGAAATTACAAAACAAATGAAACTTTTAAGATTTTTTACAGCTGGAAACGTTGACGACGGAAAAAGCACATTGATTGGACGATTATTATATGATAGTAAATCAATCTCTACAGATATAATTGAGACTTTAACAAAACAAAGTAAATCTACTGGTGTAGATACTGACATCGATTTGGCATTACTTACAGATGGATTAAGAGCTGAAAGAGAGCAAGGAATAACGATAGATGTCGCCTATAAATATTTCACAACTGACAAACGGAAATTTATAATTGCGGACACCCCTGGGCATGCTCAATATACTAGAAACATGTTTACAGGTGCATCTAATACAGATTTGGCAATTATTCTAATTGATGCTCGAAATGGAATCACAGAACAAACTAAACGACACAGTATCATTACTGGAACTTTGGCTATTCCGCACATTTTAATTTGTGTGAATAAAATGGATTTAGTTGATTTTGATGAGAATGTTTTTGAAAACATAAAAGCTGAATATTTAAAATTTGCGGAACCTCTTGGGCTTAAAAAAGTTTCATTTATTCCTGTAAGTGCTTTGGCTGGAGATAACGTTGTGAATAAATCAGAAAAGTTAGAATGGTACAAGGGTACTACCCTATTCGATTTTCTAGAAAACGTTGAAATTGAGCATGAAGAAACTACCAAAAAAAGTCGTTTTCAAGTTCAATATGTAATTCGTCCACAGACAGATGAACTTCATGATTACAGAGGATATGCAGGAAGTGTATTGAGCGGTAGTTTTGAAAAAGGTGATAAAATTTTTATTTATCCATTAGACAGCCAAACTACTATTGAAAAAATTGAAAAGAATGGCATTGAAGTAACTGAAGCTCACGCTGGAGAGCCAATAATAATTCATTTATCTGATGATTTAGATGTAAGTCGTGGAAGTACAATGGTACAGATAAATGACAGTATTCAAAACGATAATAATCTAGAAGCCACTATTTGTTGGATGGACAATAAATCATTTCAAGAAGGTCAAAAATTAATCTTTCAACAAAATAGTTTTACGAGTAAAGCTGTGATAAAAGAAGTAATTGGAAAGATAAATATTCACAGTTACCTAAATGAGGAAAGTGATGGACATATACAATTAAATGAGTTATGTAAGGTTCATATAAAAACAGCAGAAAATGTGAGCTACGATTCCTATAAAACCAATAGAAAAACAGGCGCATTTATTTTAATTAATGAAAATACAAACAACACAGTTGCGGCTGGAGTTATAATATAATAAAAGAAATGATTGAAACAGATATAATAATAATTGGTGCAGGTCCAGTTGGGCTCTTCACAGTATTTGAAGCAGGATTGTTAAAATTAAAGTGTCACTTGATTGATTCACTTCCACTACCAGGAGGACAATGTTCTGAAATTTATCCTAAAAAACCCATTTACGATATCCCAGGTTTTCCAAGTGTCTTAGCAGGAGAATTGATCGACAATTTAATGGAACAAGCTGCTCCTTTCAAACCTAATTTCACTTTAGGAGAAGCCGCAACTGAAATTGACAAACTGGATGACGGTTCTTTTATTGTGACTACAATCAAAGGTACAAAACATCATGCACCGACTGTTATAATTGCTGGAGGATTGGGTGTATTTGAACCTCGTAAACCACCAATTGAACAACTTGAATCATTTGAAGACAAGGGAATTGAATACATTATTAAAGACCCGAATTTCTATCAGAACAAGCGATGTGTTATTGCTGGAGGAGGTGATTCAGCCCTAGACTGGTCAATCTATTTAGTCGAAAATGAAATTGCAAAAGAGGTTGTACTTGTACATAGAAGTAGTTCTTTTAGAGGGCATTTAGATTCGGTTCAAAAAGTAATCGACATGGCTGAAACGGGAAAAATAAAATTGATTACTGAAGCTGAAGTTATCGGCGTACAAGGAGATGAGCGCTTAGAGCAAGTTGTAATAAAACATGCTACGAATGGTGAGATTATAACAGAAACCGATCATTTCATTCCATTATTTGGATTAAAACCAAGCCTCGGTCCTATTGCCGATTGGGGACTTGAATTGGATAAAAACGCAATCAAGGTTGATACATTAGATTATTCAACTAATATTCCTGGTATATATGCAATTGGCGATGTAAATACTTATGAAAATAAGTTAAAATTAATTCTTTGTGGATTTCATGAAGGAACCATGGCTGTTCAATCAGCTTTCGCTCGGATTCATCCAGACAAAAAAAATATTTTAAAATATACAACTGTAAATGGAGTACAAGGGTTTTAATCTACGTGTGCTTCATCCAGCAGATCTAAAACTGTTTTTACAGGGCTAAATGTGGCATTTGGAACTTCAACAAAAATTGTATTCCAATTAGCCATTCCACCATTCCATAAACCAGGAAGTTCGATAAAACGAATTTTCTGGCCATGGTGTTTTTTGTGAACAATAAAGTATTTTTTGTCATCACAAAATTCATTTAACTCAAGCTTTTTTCCTTCTAATGAAAATGGTGAAGCCGCAATCAATACAGGATTGAAATGTGTACTTTGAATCAATATTTTGTTTTGTTCAACATTGTTTGAAATCTGAGATTTTTCTACAATTTGCTTTGAAACAATCCCGTTATCATTAATCCAAAAAGGTCCTCCTCCAGGCTGTCCTATATTTTTAACCATTCCACAAACTCTCGTTGGACGATTCAATAACGTTCGAATTTCTTCACTTGTTTTGCATTTTTCAATTTGAGAATTGGAAAATAATTGGTAGTTATCATTTAACTCAATTAATGATTCTTTCGTTGGATTTAAAAATACTTTTGAAGCGTCTTCTTTAAATTTCAATAACACACCTCCCAAAACCTGCCATGAATATGATGCCTCTGTACTGTTTTTTGGATGCTGAACATTGTCAATATTTTTTATAAAAACAATTTCCTTTTCAATTTGATTCAAATGAGACAATAAAGCTCCATGACCTGAAGGTCTAGATATGATTTCATTCTCACTATTTAAACAAACTTCTCCATCTTCTTTGAAAGCAATAGAATTAGTTTCAATTGATTGCTCAGAAAAAGTTGTTTTAGAAGTTTTAATTGACTGAATTGCATGTTGAATTTCATTTTCATAAGCCAATTGAATGGTAAAATGAAACGACAATTCAGTATTACCCAATTCAGTCCCATGAATTACTTGTTCTTGAAAAGGGTTTAAAATATCAGTTTCATTATTATGGAATGGAATTAATCCTTTTGGTAAATGCCCGAAATTCAAACCGTCTTGATCTAACAAATAAGCAACTATTTCTTCGAACGAAATGGATTGATTTTGAAGAACAGTTTGCATTTCACTCGGAATTTGTTTGAAAAATGCAAAATCAGAAATTGAATTTAAAAACCGTTCAACTTGGCTTCTATTTTCGTCATTCGGTTCATCTAAAAAATCATATAAAAATTGAAACATTCTAGAACCTGAACCAGAAGCTGGAATAAAAAAGCTAATTGGTGTCTGATGTTTTCTATATATTTCTGAATATTTATCCTTTTCAGTACTAGTTAGTCGCAAAATACCTTCACTAATTTTACACGGCGCAATCAGTTCTAATTCAGGGTTTTCACTGAATACTTTAAGCTTTTGATCGTGAATTTCTTCATCTGTGAACTGATATTTCATGAATTGGAGAAAGTTTTCTTTATTTTGTAATGTGAATTTAGCTTTCGAATATATAAAATATCGGTGGAATGCCAAGGGAAGACATGGGACACATTCTCCTTTTGTATATGATTTTGTAGATCAGTGTATGCAAATTCCACTCGATGAAAACTTTATTGTAGAGCGGGAAAAATTGTTCAAATCGTTAAAAGCAGATAATCGAACAATTATGATTGAAGATTTTGGCGTAGGTTCGAAAAAACTGAATAATGAACGACAGATTTCTCAACTATTTAAGACAAGCTCTTCAAAAGGAAAATATGGTGATCTACTATACCGACTTTCAGCATTTTATAAACCAAAACGTATCTTAGAATTTGGAACATCATTGGGAATTGGTACAATCCATTTTAGCAAAGGAAATTCAGATGCAAAGATTGTAACCGTTGAAGCTTGTCAAGCAACAAGGAATGAAGCATTAGGAAATTTTAGGAAATTAAACTGTATGAATATTGAAAGTATTCTTACAACATTCAGTTCTTTTTTAGAATCATATTCCGGAGAAAAATTCGATATCGTTTTTATTGATGGACATCACGATGGTGTTGCATTAAAAAACTATTTAGAATTATTAAATCCACACACTCATAATGACACTCTATTTATTCTCGACGATATTCGTTGGAGTAATTCTATGTTTGAGGCATGGACAGAACTTTGTGCATCACAAGATTATCATGTGACAATGGATTTATTTAGAATGGGGATAATTCTAAAGCGCACACAACAAGTGAAAGAACATTTTGTAGTGGCAATTTAAAGTGGATTCATTATTTTGATTTTAACAATCACTTTTCGCGAATTTTCGAATTCGCGAATTCGCGAATTCGCAATATGTCGAACATTATTAATTACTTAGTTGAAATCTATCTATTATATTTCTAACTAATGTTCGATTGCTCATTACACTCCCCTTTTCGCTTTGGATATTTAGGGTTTACAATTCGAATAATTTAAAACGTCGCTGTCAACAAATCAAAAACTGCTGGCTGCGAACTCGCAGCTTGTGAAAATGAGTTTGTTGAACTCCCAATAAATATTCCATCTGGATGATCTGAAACAGCTCCTGTTAAACTTGAGGCAGCATCAACTCTTGAATCTGTCGACCAAGAATAAGTAGCAGATGCAACTGCCGGTTCTGGACTTGAAAATGTCAAACCTTCGACTCCAGGACTCATTTCAATAGTACTTTCCTCCAATCTTGTCACAGGTGATTCCGTTATGTTTTCATCTAAATTCTCAACAATCGTTTTATCTTTTTCAGTAGACAAAACCTTTAATTCTTCTTTGACAGCTGGCTCCTCAACTTTTGCTAATTGGGGAGTTGTTTCAATTAATTTATTATTTGAAACAAAAGGATAAACTAACAAAAAGAGTAATCCTATCGCCGCAATTTGCATCAACGGTCTTCTTTGAATTGGTTTGTCAGTTGGATACAAAACCGTAAAAACTGTATTGTACCAAAATACAGGTGGAATCTTGCTATGTTTTTGAGCAAAAATAGCGTCCAACGAATTTTTCGTTTCAGCTCTTGGAGTCATAATATGAGCCGTTTTCATTTCCTCAACTCCCAAAAACACCATTTTCAATTGATCAAATTCATCTTCTGTCGAGCACCATTCTTTCAATGATTCCCTTTCAGAAGAAGTCAATTCAATAAACTTTTTATCTTCAATTATATCTACTAATTCCTTTTCCATCTTTATCGATTTTCTACAGGATTAAACTCTTTTAAACTTTCTGCCAAATATTTCGTTGCATAAAACAAACGGGATTTTACAGTCCCATCACTAATATCCAACACTTCAGCAATTTCTTTTATCGATAAACCTTCTAAATGTCTTAACGAGAAGACTTCTTTGTGTTTATCATCTAGTATTGTCAAACTCTTTTGAAATGCTTCTTGAAAAAATTTATCTTGCACTTCATTCATTACGTTCGAATTTTTATCAGAAAGTGAAAAATGATTGTCTAAACCATTCGACATTCCTTTTCGAACTTCAGCTTTTTTGTATTCATTTTTACACATGTTGTTTGCAACCGAATAAACCCAAGTTTTAAACGAACGTGTAACATCAAAATATTCTGGTTTATTTACAATTTTCGCAAACAAATCATGAACAAAATCCTCGGACTTTTCACGGTCACGCCAAAGCATTTTCATGAAATACCCTAACAAAGGTCCAGCATAACGAGCATACAACTCATCAAACGCTCGCTTATCTCCAGTTGAGATTGCTTGCATCAAAGACTCGTCGGTCATCGTTTTATGTTGGGATTTAAAAAGGCGCATCAATAAGAACTTTTCAATTTTTGAACTTGATCATACTTCTTACATTGAACAGCTACCTTATCCAACGATTTATCAATTTCAATTACTTTTTGCTTCTCCCCTGTTTCAACATACACTTTTCTAAGATGCAACAACATTGGAAGATAATTGGATGACAATGTTTTTGCCTTTTCATTAATTGAATTGTCAATCAATTTTTTAGTCAAAACCTCATTCCACAAATAGTCGTTTTTGTAAAAATTATTGAATGTTAAATCCGTGTGGTATTCAAAACCTAGACCAACAACAAATAGATTCTGCTGGATTCCAGTCAAATATTCTTTTGGAACAGTCATCGAAATGCTTAGATTTTTCAATGTATTTTTAAAACAAAAATCTTGAAAATAAGCTACGTCTATAATTGTTCGACTTGGTAAATTGAAACCTTCTGATTTTAATACTTGCTGATATTTTTCACTCTGAAGAAAATCAAGTGAAATTAGTTTAACATCGGATCTTATTTTTTTTGACAATTGAACATACGCTGTAGCAAATGAATCATCGAATCCATGTGTTATTAACGTTCCATTTTCAGGAGCAGATTGTATTAAATCTTCTGCATAATCAATAACATCTTTGCTTAAACGTGTTGATGCAATTATTTTATCCATATAAATCAGCGCATTTTTTGAATCTTTCATGATCAAATAATAAGCTGCCATTTGTATTTGAACATCAGAATTTGCTGGTCTTAAAGCTTCAGCCTTTTTCAAATGTTCTATTAAATCAACATTATAATTTCCAGCAACATATTTGAAATAATGAAACTCAAATGATTCAGGTGAATTTTCTTCAAGTTGTAAAACAACATTATTCATTTGTTCTTGCTGAATCGAATTAGGAGTGCGCTGTGTTCTTTGTGTTGCAGCTTGTTGTTTTGATAATGAAAATGAACTTGAAATAGTTGCTGAATTTTCTGCTGCTGGCACTTCGTCTTTTGCAGATTCATTTACGTTTTTTTCAGAAACTTTTTTTGATGATCTATATTTATCTTGCGTATTAATTGTTTTTATCTCTAAATCAAGTTCCTCCTTCGATTGAATAGTGTCACTTTGTTGGATAGATGGAACCGTTATTGAATTAGTATTGGAATTTGTTGCCTCTTGTGGTTCGTTATTCTGTCCAAAGCAATTGAACGCAATAAGTGACAGAAAAATAAATATAAAGTTTCGCATTTTACGATAATTTGAGCGCTGTACATCTCAAATATACAATGGTTCAATGACTATTGAAAATAAGTTTGAAATTCTTTAAAGATTCTTAATTTAGTTCTGCGGCAAAGAGAAATTTATTCGGAGAAACCAAATTTGTTTTAACAGCATACATTACAATTCCAGCGGTATTTTTAACACCTAATTTTGCCATAATATTTTTACGATGCGTATTGATTGTGTGATTGCTTAAAAATAATTGTTCAGCAATTTGACCATTTGTTAGACCTTCTGAAATCAATGTAATTATTTCATTCTCTCTTTCTGAGACCACGACAGGTTCACATGAAAAAGATTCGAAATCAATATCGTTAACATCAATTGAAGCTCGTTGAATTGTTTCAAGAATTTGGCCACAAAAGAATTTATTTCCTCTTTCAGTTTCAACTACGGCATCAATTATTTCAGCTAAATCACAATCTTTTTTGACATAGCTTGTAATTCCAGATCGCAATGCATTGACAAGGGTTGAAGCAGATTGTTCAGTTGTAATTGCTAAGAATTTCACTCCTTTTTTCATTGATAATATTTTAGGAATAATATCAATATCAAAACCTGGAGAAGTATAATCAATTAATACAACTGATACTCCAAAGTTTTTTACTTGTTCAATTAATTCTTCCTTGTCTTTTGCTTCTCCAACGATTTTAAATCCACCGTGAGAAGTGAGAATTGTTCTCAATCCAATACGAACTAAATCATTACTATCAGCTAAAATGACATGCATCTTATTTAGAATTATTTTAAACAAGACAAATGTATGCAAAAAAAGTGATGAGTGATAAGTTATGAATTAGAAATATTCTCCTAATTCATAACTCAACAAACTTTAACATTTTATCTTGTAAAAAGCATCTCACGGAATTTTGGTAATGGCCATAATTCATCATCCACCAATAATTCTAATTTGTCAGCATGATATCTTATTTCATCAAAATGAATTTTGACTTTATCACAATAAGCAATTGCTTTTTCTTCAGCATGATTAATTTTATTCGCAGCTTTTCGGCTCATCAACATTGCATCCGATGAAGCTTTCATTTTATTTAAATGAACAGCAATTCGTTGAATTAATTCTATTTGAGATTTACCTGCTTCTTTACCTGCTTTATCTCCAAGAACTGAAAACAATCCTTCAACATTTTTAATTAATTTATTTTGATAATCAATAACAGCAGGAATAATCATTGATTGCACAACATCACTCATGATTCGTGCTTCAATTTGAATTTTCAAGATGTAGCTATCAAACTCAATCTCTTGACGTGCTTCCAATTCTCTTGGAGTTAAAACTCCCATTTCGTTGAACAAATCAGTAACATGTTTATCGCTCCAAACTTTCAATGCACGAGGTGTATCCTTTAGATTCTTTAATCCTCTTTTTGTAGCTTCCACAACCCATTCATCTCCGTAACCGTTTCCTTCAAAACGAATTTTCTTCGATTCTTTGATTAATTTCTGTAATTCCTTTAAAATTGCTTCATCTTTCGCTTCACCTTTATCGATACGCGTATCAACAGAAACTTTAAAGTCTTTCAATTGTTTCGCCATAATTGTATTCAAAACAATCATTGCAGAAGCGCAATTTGCAGTTGAACCAACTGCGCGGAATTCAAATTTATTTCCAGTAAAAGCAAAAGGAGATGTTCTATTTCTATCTGTATTATCCAACATGATTTGAGGGATTTTACCAATATTCATTTTCAATTCAGTTTTGTCTTCCGGAGTCATTTTTCCTGCTTTCACATTCAGTTCAATATCATCCAATAGTGTTGATAATTGTGAACCGATAAATGCAGAAATAATTGCTGGTGGCGCCTCATTTGCACCCAAACGATGGTCATTTCCAGCAGAAGCTATACAAGCTCTTAATATATCTGAATGATCGTGAATCGCTTTGATAATATTCACGAAAAAGGTTAAGAACTGAAGGTTTGATTTAGGATTTTTTCCTGGTGCCAAAAGATTCACTCCAGTATTTGTACTTAATGACCAGTTATTATGTTTACCTGATCCATTTACTCCAGCAAATGGTTTTTCATGCAACAACACACGGAAATTATGTTTGCGAGCAATTTTCTCCATTAAATCCATTAATAATAGATTGTGGTCATTTGCAAGATTGCACTCTTCAAACATTGGAGCACATTCAAACTGATTTGGAGCAACTTCATTATGTCGTGTTGTAACTGGAATTCCTAATAAAATTGCTTCCATTTCATATTCACGCATAAATTCAGTTACACGATCTGGAATTGAACCAAAATAATGATCTTCTAATTGTTGTCCTTTTGCAGCAGCATGACCAAATAAAGCACGGCCTGTCATCATTAAATCTGGACGAGCATTAAACAATGCTTGATCGATTAAGAAATATTCTTGTTCCCAACCTAATGTTGCAATTACTTTTGTCACATTTTTATCAAAATACTGACACACTTCTGTTGCGGCTTGATCAACAGCATTTAATGCTTTCAATAATGGCATTTTATAATCCAAAGATTCACCTGTATAAGAGATAAAAATTGTTGGAATACATAATGTTTTACCAATTACAAATGCAGGCGAAGAAGGATCCCAAGCAGTATATCCTCTTGCTTCAAACGTATTTCTAATCCCACCATTCGGAAAAGAAGATGCATCCGGTTCTTGTTGAACTAGTAATTCTCCTTCAAATCGTTCAATTGCTTTTCCTGGTCCAACTGGTTTAAAAAATGAATCATGCTTTTCAGCAGTAGAACCTGTTAATGGTTGAAACCAGTGTGTATAATGTGTTGCACCTTTTGTCAGTGCCCAATCTTTCATTGCTGAAGCAACTTGATCAGCCATTTTACGATCTAGACGAGTTCCATTTTGAATAGATTCCGTCATTGATTTAAATGCATCAGAAGGCAAATACTCGCGCATTACTTCGATGTGAAAAACATTTTTACCAAATAAATCAGAAATTCTCCCATCGTACTCATTGTTTTTTGGGGTTCTATTCAATACATCTTGATACGCTTGCTGTCTTTTTGTTGCCATAAATTTATTTTTTTGACAAATTTAGCACTTTTTTAAGGGGTCAAGCTCAAAAAAACATACTTTTTTATCAACAACCCCCTCTTAAAATTAAAAATTCAGAGTTTTTAATTAGTTTTTTAATCAAATCATTAAATTTCTACTATTTGAAAAATTAATCTAACTTTATATAAATCATTCTTCATGAAGTTAATTTTAAAGTTTCTTTTCATCCTATTTATCCATTCAAGTTTTGCTCAACAAGACACAATAGTGATTCTTTATCCGAAGAATCCTGAATTAATGGATGTTAGAGAAAATGACACACTTTTTATTCAAAGCCCGATGGATGGTCAAATTCTTTTTGGAACAATGGCTTTGCCACTCACATCATCGCAAACTGCTCTTTGGAGTTATTCTGGTTTAAGACTTGAATCCATGGTTGGTTCTGACTGTAATAACCATGATGAAGATAAAATGTCATCGGATAAAATAGAATCTGTCTGGAAGAATGACTCAACCTGGATATTTTCAACTCAAATCACTTCCAATTGTTGTCACAAATTTTTAGGCGATGCTTCACTCGAAAAAGATTCTATCATTAACTTGTCTTTTATCGGATACGGTGGTGTTTGCGCATGCAATTGTTGTTTCGGTCTTACTTATACGTTTACAAAGGAAAATGAAGAATATTTTCAAAATTACAAATGGGTGATGTTAAATGGAGATGAGCAAACTCTTTTTAGGATTAAAGATTAATTTTCAATTAAATCAAAAATCAATTCTGAACAGTTTTCTGGGGCGAAATAAATGTTTGCAATTTCTAATAAATCCTCTGCCGTCAATTTGTCTATTCCATCAAAAATTTCTTGAATGGTATCAATTTGATTGAACAACAATAAACTTTTTCCTAAACCTAGCATTAAACCAGAATTACTATCCAAACCTAATGCAAATTGCCCTTTTAATTGCTCCTTTGCTCTATTTAATTGTAAAACACCCAATTTCTTGGTACGAAGGATTTTAAGTTCTTTATGAATGAGTGCAATTGATCTATTGATGTATTTTTGATCTGTTCCTAAATAAACACTCCAAAATCCCGTATCAGCATAAGAAGTATAATTTGCTTCTACATTATAGGAATAGCCATACTTCTCTCGGATAGAAAGAGTCAACCTCGAGTTCAAAGCAGGTCCACCAAGAATATTTGCTAAAAGCACCATTCCTTTTCGATGTTCATCCTTATAATTGGGCGCAATTCCACCAACAATTGCATGAACTTGATAATTGGCTTCTTTTGATCTTATTTTAAATGCAGGTAATTTCTGGTATTTTTCAATTAATGGTTGATGATTTCCAATTGGGCAATTTTTAAAATCTTCTTCTAATATTTTTTCCAATTTATTTTTAGAGATATCCCCTACAAATGAAATCACCATATTATCTGCCGTAAAAAACCGATTGACATAATCAATCAAATTTTCCCTTGTAAATCCTTGAACATTTTCTTTTGTGCCTAGAATATTATTACCTAAAGTATGTCCTTTAAATAAATGTGCTTCGAAATCATCAAATATTTTGTCGCTGGTGCTATCCAAATAGGAATTTATTTCATCGATGATAATATCCTTTTCTTTTTGAATTTCTTTTTGCGGAAAGGTTGAATTCAAGGTAATATCTGCTAATAATTCAGAAGCCCTTCGAATGTGTTCTTTCGTAAAGGAAGCGTAAACACAGATTTCTTCTTTGGCAGTATAGGCATTTAATTCACCACCTACAGAATCAAGTCGTGACAAAACGTGAAATGCTTTTCGTTTTTTTGTTCCTTTAAAAATGCAATGTTCTAAAAAATGAGCCAAACCATCTTCTTTGTTTTTTTCAAAACGAGCACCACCTAAAACCGTTATTCCTAAATGTGCAACTTGCGATGGCGCATGCAAATACACCACACGAATTCCGTTTGAAAGGTTAAAAATAACTGGTTTTATTTCATACATGGATTAAGGATTCTTTCTGTAGATTTTCCAACTTGAGCCACTCAGTTCAAAAACAATTCTATCATGTAAACGAGAAGGTCTTCCTTGCCAAAATTCAATTTCTATTGGCCGAATCAAATATCCACCCCAATGTGGTGGTCGTGGAACATCATTTGGATATTTCAAAGCCAACTCATGAACACGATCTTCCAATTCTTTTCTAGAAGATAATTTTTCACTTTGATGCGATGCCCAAGCACCAATTTTACTTCCCCACGGACGAGACTGAAAATAAGTATCACTCATTTCTTCTGGAACTTTTTCAACGTCACCAATAATTCGAATTTGTCGTTCCAATCCAGGCCAAAAAATCATCGCTTGAACTTTAGGATTTGCCTCAATATCTTTTCCTTTAGAACTCGAGTAATTGGTGTAAAAAACTATTCCCTCTGCAATTAATTCTTTTAAATAAACGATTCTAGAATGCGGATAACCATTTAAACCGATTGTTGAAATTGACATTGCATTGGGTTCAGAAACCTGGCGTTCAATTGCTTCACGCAACCATTTCGAGAGTAAAGAAAAAGGTTCATTCCCAACATGATCTTCCAATTTTCCTTGGTCAAATTGATGGTGATCATTTCTAAGAAGATCAAGAAAATTATCCATTCTTATTATTTAATCTTCGTCTGAAAAATCGTCTTCCAATTCTGAATCAGCTTCTTCTGTTTCTTCTTCATCGTTAGCTTCATCTTCAAAATCATCATCTAAATCAGAACCTGGTGCTGAAAAAACTTTTCCTTTTGGAGCAACATCATCGTTAAAAGCTGTTACATTTTCAATTGGACGTCTTTCAATTTCTCTATCCAAATTTTCCGTGTAAGGAAATATTTCAACAATTGGAGAAACGATAATCGAAGGAATTTGAAAATCAACCATTAATGTTGATAAACTTTCTTTGATTCGATCAAATGCATCTTTTACCGAGTGTGCAGAAACAAGGAAATTTTGAGCTACTTTTTTTGCTTTTTCATCATCTGCTGCTTCACTGTCATAAGTGATTTTAACCTTATACCAAACGTCAGCATCGTCGTAAGCAAAAATATCGTGAATTTCTGTTCTTGTAATACCAATGACATTGAATTCACCTTTGATAATACTCCCAAGCTCCTCATAGATGCGTGCTTCTGCATCTGTAAAGGTCATTGCTGCTAATAAATATGGTTCAGAAACGCGCTTAAATTGGCCGTTATCTAATTGTTTTGTGTACTTAACTTTTACTGTAAACCAGTTATTCATAATTCAATTTTTTGTTGATTCAAAATAGGAAACAAAGATAAGCATGAATAATGAAATTCAGATTGAGAATACTCGCAATAAACAGCTATTTTTCAACAGTTTTTCAAAAGTAATTAAGACCATTACAAAACCCATTACTCTTCGTTACTTTAAAAATTCAATGCACTCACTCACAAGTGATTGAGTGAATTTTTAGTTCTCGAATTTTCGTCCATTTTTAAAAACGATATATGAACTATTGAATAACTTAACCAAAACAAGATTCCCATATATTTCATATTCAGAATCCATTTGATTTGTTATTTCATGAACTTTACCATCAATCAAAGCGCTAACGCCGCCCATAATATTGCGAAAGGCGAATACATTGTTTTTTAGTAAATAATCCTTCGGCGTAAAGTTACACACCTGTATTTTAGCATCATTCTGATAGGCATAAACATATGAGTTTTCTCCCCAAATAACGATATCATCCTTCACTTCCCAAAAATTAGCTGAAAAATTTGAAAGTTGAATTTTTGATCCGTTTTTATACATCATTAAGTTACCATTCAAATCTTCGTAGACAACAAATCCTCGTCCTGCTTTATACTTTTTAATATAGAATTGTTCAACATCGAAAAATTGACCATTTTCAAAAACAGCAAAAGTTCTTGTTGTTGGATCATTTAAACATAAAATATCTGTTCCCGCTTGAAATTCAATTGCACCGTTCCAAACCCCTAAGTCATAAGTGTCACCATTCCAAAAAACTTTGTAAAAATTCCCATTATCTTTAAATGCAAGTATGTTTTCCCCAATCGCAACAGGCATATAAATTCCTTCTATAATGGTGTAAAGTGGATATGTCTTTTTATTCCAATAAACATTTAATGAATTAAATCGGGTATCTTCATAAACAATGATACTATCTTTAACTTCATAATTTTGAGCATAATATGTTAAGGTTTGTAATTTCCCAGCGTCCCACATATTTAAGGTGCTGCCAATATTATAACCTAGTAAATGATCTGAAACCTGATACTGTAAGTTCATATTGGAAATATCTTTTCTCTCTTTTCCATCATATACTCGAAGATTTCCTTTCGTATCGATATAAGCCACAAGTTCATCTCCCGCTTTATATTCTTTAATACGCTGAAATTCAATTTGACGAAAATTATCGTTTTCAAAAGACTTGAAATAATAATTAAAATCAATAAAAGGAACAACATTCTGCCCAAAGAAAAAGGTTGAAATAAAAAGGCTAAAGAAAAGTATCGCGTTTTTCATTATTCAAAGATAGACAATTTTCAAGCCAAACCGATGTACTTGCAAATCAACCCCTAGAACGATTATTAATCCGTACATCCTTTAAGCAACACATATTCAATAAAACTGATTTACTTTGTAATCGATATAAACTGAAATCATCAATGAAAAAAATCATCGTTACTGGGATATTGGCTTTTGTGGCCCTTGCTACCCAAGCACAAAAAAAGATCGAATATATTGAATACGATCTTCCAAACGGAATCCATGTAATTATACATGAAGAACATGCAACACCAATTGTTGCTGTTTCGATACTTTACCATGTTGGATCTAAAAATGAGATTGCAGAAAGAACTGGATTCGCTCACTTTTTTGAACATTTATTATTTGAAGGTTCTACTAATATTGGTCGAGGTGAATACAGTGAACTTGTTGAGAAAAACGGTGGTACGTTAAATGCCAACACATCTCAAGATAGAACGTATTATTATGAAATTTTGCCTTCAAATCAATTGGAATTAGGAATTTGGTTGGAAAGTGAAAGATTATTGCATGCTAAAGTTGACAACACTGGTATTGAAACTCAAAGAAGTGTTGTAAAAGAAGAGAAACGCCAGCGCGTTGACAACCAACCTTACGCTTCATTTATTACTGAAATGTTTAAAAGAATGTTTACAGTTCACCCATACAATTGGGTGCCAATCGGAAGTATGGAGCATTTAGATGCTGCGCAAGAAGAAGATTATGTAAATTTCTATAAGACATTTTATGTCCCAAGTAATGCTACACTTTCAATTGCTGGAGATTTAAATGTTGAAGAAACAAAAAAATGGATTGAAAAGTATTTTGCTTCAATGCCTAAAGGTCAAGCAATCAATTTATTTAGAGATTTTGAAAATTTATCTGATGATGATTTCTTTAAACGTTACAGTGTTGCAAAATCAAAATTTGATGCGAAAGACTTCATGAATTCAAAAAGTCCAGAAGCGAAAAGATTAATTACTTCTTTTTCTAATAAATCGATTGAAATTCCTCGTCCACAAAAAGATACAGAAAAATTAACGGGTGTGATTAAAGATATTGTTTACGATAACATTCAACTACCAGCTATTTTCATGGGTTACAAATTTCCTTCACAAACACATCCTGATACGTATGCTTTGGAAATGATGAATGAAGTTTTGTCTGGTGGAACAAGTTCTAGAATCAATAAAACAATTGTTGAGAAAAAAGAGATGGCAACATTTGCCTTTTCATTTAATTATGGTCTTGAAGATGCTGGAGTTGGAATTATGGCCGCAGTTGCTGCACAAGGAATCAATTTAGATGATATTCAAAAAGAATTTGACATACAAATTGATATGATGAAAAACGAATTAATTTCTCAAGAAGAATTTGAAAAAGTGCGTAATCAATTTGAAAACAACCTTGTTTCTTCTAATGCATCAATTGCTGGAGTAGCGGAAAATTTAGCTGATAATCATGTTTATTATGGAACAGCAAGTCGTGTGAATACACAATTGGAGAATTATATGAAAGTTACTCGTGAAGACATTCAACGTGTTGCAAAATTGTATTTCACACAAGATGCGCGTGTAATTTTACATTATTTACCAAAAGAGAAATAAACTTGACTTCAAAAAAACAATTTGACAGTTAATAAATTAAGAAATATGAAAAAGTTAATTATAATAGCAGGGCTTATTTTACCATCATTATTGTTTGGTCAATTAGATCGTTCAATTAGGCCGACACCTGCAAAGGCTCCAACAATTAATATCAAAGATTCAGAAGTTTTTACAACAGCAAATGGAATTACAGTAATTCTTTCTGAAAATCATAAATTACCGCGTGTATCTTTCGCTTTATCAATGGGTTCAGATCCACGAATTGAAGGAACAAAAGCTGGAATGTCTGATATGTCAGGTTCATTGATTCTTTCGGGAACAACAAACAGAACAAAAGATCAATTGGACAATGAGAAAGATTACATCGGTGCTTCAATCAATGCAAGTAAATCTGCTATCTCACTTTCATGTTTAACAAAACACATCGACAAAGGTTTAACATTAATGTCAGATGTTTTGATGAATGCGAACTTTCCTGAATCGGAATTTGAACGAATTAAAAAACAAAATGAGTCAGGATTATTATCTGCAAAGTCAGATCCTGGAACAATGGCTCAAAATGCTGAATCAAAAGTAAACTTTCCAAATCATCCATATGGTGAAGTGATGACAGAAGCTACTTTAGCAAATATCACGAGAGAGGATGTTGTTAATTACTACAAATCAACGTTTACGCCAAAAGGAAGTTATTTAGTTATTGTTGGAGATATTTCAAAAGCGCAAGCTACTAAACTTGTTGAGCAATATTTTTCAAAATGGACAGGCGTTGAACCATACAAAATGGAAAGTGGTGACGGAGAATTTAACAAAGGAAATCGTGTGATTTTCGTTAAGAAACCAGGAGCTGTTCAATCTGTTGTTCAAGTCTCATTCCCAATGAAAATTAGAACTGGCGAACCAAATCAACTTCCATTAAACGTTTTAAATGGAATTCTTGGTGGCGGTGGTTTTGGAACACGTTTGATGCAAAACTTGCGTGAGGATAAAGCATATACATATGGATGTTATTCATCATTAAATGTTACAGAAGATGGTTCTTGGATGTCTATAGGCGGGAACTTTAGAAACGACATTACAGATTCTGCCATCACTCAAATTTTATTTGAAGTTGATAATATCGCCAATGGTTATGTGAAAGATGATGAAATAAATTTGACTAAGTCTTCAATGGCTGGTGGTTTTGCACGTTCTCTAGAAAGTCCACAAACAATTGCACGATTTGCATTGAACATTATCAAAAACAACCTTGCTAAGGATTATTATCAAACTTATTTAAAACGATTGGAAGCAATCAACAAAGAAGATGTCCTTACGATGGCACAAACATATTTTACAGCAAAGAACTGTAATATCGTTGTTGTTGGAAATGAAGAAATCGTTGAAAGATTGAAACAATTTGATGCTGACGGAAAGATTGACTTCTTGGATGCGTACGGCGAACCAGTGAAAGACGTGAAAAAAGCGGATATAACAAAAGAGGAATTAATCACAAAATATGTTCTTGCTGTTACGCAAACAACTTCTATAAAGGCTGCTCAAAAGAAAATGAAGAAAATCAAATCGTATGAGGAAAAAACAGATTTATCAATGTCACAGGTTCCTTTCCCTTTGAAATCAACTAAAGTTTGGGTTTCTCCAAGTACCGAAGCACAAAAATTGGAAGGACAAGGCATGGTTTTTCAAAAGTCATTTTTTGATGGAACAGCAGGTTCATCAACCAATATGCAAACTGGAAAAAAAGATCTTTCTGCTGAAGAAATAGCTTCAAAGAAAAAAGCATTTGGACTTTTTCCTGAGATGAATTATGCAACATCAGGCATGACTTATGAAATCGTAGGAATTGAATCGTTAAATGGAACAGATGTTTATGTTTTAAAATTGAACGATGGGTCAACAGAATCTTTTGATTATTATGACACGAAAACTTTTATGAAAGTGAAATCACTATCCATCAATAAAGATGGTGAAGAAGTTACAGAATCAACTTCGTTATTCAGTGAATATAAAGATGTTAATGGTTTATTATTCCCACATACTGTAACAATTTCTATGGGAGAAATGGCTTTCTCAGGTGTTGTTACTTCAATTGTAGTAAATGGTAAAATAGATTTGAGTATTTACAAATAATACGAGCTTAAATATTTTTAAAAGCGTTCATTTTTTATGAACGCTTTTTTTTGTAACCTACACTTGATAATACCGTATTATTAAATGTGAAAAAGGTTTTTTTATTTTATTTTATTTTGACTTTACCAATTGCGATTTTCTCTCAAACGAAAATCAAATCATTTTATTTTGAAAATGATCAAAGCATTCCTACACCCTATTCTCAAAATCAACTTGAATTGTTTAAACAATCCTTAATCAAGGAAGAGGTTGTTATTTTAGAAATTTATTCCTACACTGATTCTCTTGGTTCAAATTCATACAATAGTGTCCTAGCGGAAAAAAGATTAACATATATTGCAACTCAACTTAATTTAATCGATAATTCTTTCATACAATTAAAACCGTATGGTCTTACTTATAAATATGATGTTAAAGATTTTAAAAGTTGGAGACGAGTAGATATTTATTATGAACTTTTAGTTTATCAAGATTCAGTTGTAACTGAAAATCAGGTTGAAGAAGTGAGTCCGATGAATGACTACAATCCAATTGACGAAGCGATTAAAGATGCATTACCATTTATTCTTAACATTTCTTTTAAAGAAGGAACGGCTAAAATTGAGTTGAATAGTTTTGTCGAAATAAAAAAATTAGCAGATTATCTAAACACTCATCCAGCTGCTCGAAACATTGTTATTCGTGGTCATGTATGCTGTGGTAACAATATGTACATCTCAAGAAACCGAGCAAAAGCCGTATACAAGGAATTACGGAAAATGGGGGTTGAAAAATCAAGATTAAGTTATAAAGGAATGTCGAATAAAGATCCTTTGGTTTTTCCAGAGAAAACAAATGCCGACAGACAAAAAAACAGACGCGTTGATATTGTTTTCAACACAATAAATTTATAGTTCAATGAAAATTCTAATAGGATTATTTTTTTTATTTTCATTGAGTTCAATGTTAAGTCAAGAAAATAGAAATACACTCATAATCTATTATGGTTTCAATGAATTTGAACTTTCAAATACTGCTCAAAAACAACTTAAAACACTTTTGGAAACTGCACAAAAAGGTGAGTTTTATATTGAGAACGTAACAGCCTACACAGATTTAAATGGAGATTTTCAATACAACAAAAACTTGGCGGAGAAACGAATAAAATCAGTTGAAAAGATTATTAAATCGTATAATTTTGAAATAATCAAAAAAAATGCAGCTGGAGAAAATTATCCTAAAAATGCGCAAAACACAGAAGACTATAAATATTGGAGACGAGTAGAAATTCAATACCTTATTGTCCCACCAACGATAGTTATTCCCGATGAACCTCAAAGTCAACCCGAAACTGATTTTAATATTGAAAAAATATCCTCTTTAAATAAAAATTCGATTGTCTTAAATATTGAATTTATCCCGGGAGAAGATGTTTTGATTGGAAACTCATTTGAAGAAATAAATAAATTATATACGTTCCTTTCCGATAACCCTCAGGTATATGCTTTTCTTAGAGGTCATGTTTGTTGTGCCGATGATTTTGCACTTTCTTCTGCAAGAGCTCATGCTGTATTCATGAAATTAGTTCAAAAAGGAATCGATGCTAAACGATTGAGGTACGATGGATTTAGTAATTACATTCCTGTCGTTACTCCAGAGTTAACAGATGAAGACAGACAAAAAAACCGAAGAGTTGATGTGATTTTCACAATAAATTAAAAACTCATTATATAATACTTTACTTTTGTATAGTTTAAATATTACTATACATGAAAATTCTACTTTTAATCATTGGTTTTCTCCTTTTACACGATATTTCATTTTCTCAAAATCAAAACATTTCAAACGGTGCATATTTCGATGGAGAACCCTATTTAGTTATTGACCCATTAAATCCTCAACATTTAGTTGCAGCATGGATGGGTTTTCAATTAAGCAACAAAATAACGATCAAAACTTCTTATTCAAATAATGGCGGAACAACTTGGTCTACTCCTATTTGGCAACCCCATCAAGTTATCGACAACTCTTCTGCAGATGTATCATTAGCCTATGATTTAAATGGCAACTTATATATGAGCTATATTGATCACGATAATATAAATTTCTTAAATGGTGCAATTTATGTTCGTAAATCAGTTGACGGCGGATCCTCTTGGGGACCTGCTGTAGAAGCCACTTCAATAAGTGATTGCCCAAATCAAGCTTGCATTGATCGGCCTTGGATTGCAGTTGATAAATCAGGTGGAATTAATGATGGTGTAATCTATGTCACTTCAATGAATGCCGATCAACCTACTCTTTCTTTTCCTCCCTATCATCCATACTTATCAGTGAGTACTAATAATGGAACGAGTTTCTCAAACCCAAGATTTCTAGATACATTGAACTTTTATGCTGGCAGTACAATTACACAGCCGATGCCCTCGCCTTTAGTGACGTCAAATGGAGTCTTTATGGCAATTTATCCTGCATATGAACCAATAAATCAAGGTCCATTCGCTCATTTATATATAGCAAAAAGTACATCCGCGGGTATAGATATTGACCAATTGGACGCTTATAGTGGAGTTGGATCTCCTATTAGTAATACCTATTTAAAAAAGGGTTCATTATTCAAAAGTGACCCATCTGACCCAAATCACATTGCTTATTTCTTTTTAAAAGAGACAAGTGGTGATGTTGATGTTTATTTTATGGAGTCATTTGATGCTGGAACAGTATGGACAACACAAATACGAATCAATCAAGATCCATTGGGAAATAATAATTTACAAGATTTAGTTTGGGCTGATTTTGATTCAGATGGAGATTTAGCTGTTTGTTGGAGAGACCGTAGAAATGGGATAGCGAATACATACCAAACGGGAACAGAAATTTATGGAGTCGTTCGATGGAAAGATTCAATAAATTTTTCGCCAGATTTTCCTATTTCAAGCCAGTTAGTATCTCATGATGCCGTTTTGGAAGGCAATGGGAACGATTTTATGAATGTGAATTTTTTAAATGATACCATTTATGCTGTTTGGGGTGATGTTAGAACGGGTGTTTTAAGTATCTATTTAAATAAAATTGGGGTAATATCAGGAACAAATTCTATACAAATAATAAGTCAGGAATCGCTTTCTTCATTTAATGTCTATCCAAATCCAACTTCGGATAAATTATACTTGAAAGAAAAAATGATTGTTGATTCGTATAAGGTAATTAACGAAAATGGTCAAGAAATCATGAATGGCGTTGAATTCCCTGAATCTGGATTATCCGTTTCAAAACTAACAAGCGGAATTTATCAAATCTTTCTTTATAGCGGTAAAGAAATCAAAATGACACTATTTATAAAAGAATAAGTTGAAATCAATCTTAGTTTTCCTGTCTTTATTCTCATGGATTTTTGTTTTTTCTCAACGTGATTCAATATCAAAATTTTCATTTTCTATTCCGAAATATGAAATAAATTGCATGACTCATTTCAATGCAAAAGCAGTTGGAATAGATCCTGTAAATGCGTTCATACTTGCAAAGATGAATGAACTCATGTATCCTGAACGATTAGATTATCAAATTCGTTATTTGCAAAACAATTCAAAGGTACTTGATTCATTGCCTTCAACAAATTACCTAAAAACATATCCATTAATTAATAATTCAAACTTTAAATTTGCTTTTGAAAAACGATTAAATCACTATTTCACAAGTGATTCCTTATCAAAAAAAGCTGAGTTTTACTTTATTGAAAAACCAATTTTGGATACATTTAATTTTCTAGGATTGACTTCCATTAAAGGATATGATCCTGAAATAATTATTATTAATCATAACGATTTAGTGCTGATTCTATTTCGGGGAACAGATGATGTGAACGAAAATCGTTTTGCAGAATGGAGAGGTACCGATTTTAGTATTTCCAAAGTTAAAACTGACTCAATACTTAACTATTCAAAAGTTCACAAAGGTTTTTGGAACAGTTTTGATATTGTAAAAGCCGATTTAATTAAACTCTTAGATTCTTTAGACGCAAAAAATAAAAACATTTGGATTTCTGGCCATAGTTTAGGTGGCGCAATGGCTATTTTGACGGGTGTTTACCTCGAAAAGAGCAATTTTACAGTTACCAATATATACACCTATGCTGCTCCTCTTGCAATTGGTGATAAAAATTTCGCGGAATTAGGTAGTAAAGTTTTGTTAGATAAAATTCAACGATTTGAATATTATTTAGATCCAGTTTCCATCCTTTGGGCGCCAGGATATTCTGCTTTTGGTCAAAGAAATTGGATTGATAATGCTACAAAGTCAAATTACACTTTTTACCCAAATTGTGGTGAACGCTATTATTTTCATCGACCTTTTGAATTCAGAAGTAGGTCATTTTCTACCAAAGAAAAACAAGAGATTGCTCGAGTAAAACGAGAAAAATTGTCGAGTAGTGTCTTCAAAATTCCTATTAAATTATTTTATCACAATACACAATGGTATGTAAAAGGGACTTATCTACTTATTCCTAAGGAATTAAGAACAAGTTTACCAAGAGTTGACGATAGCTTCCCATTCATTTATTATGGTTGGAATCAAGCAAAGTGAAACACCCACTCTTTTATTCGAATTATATTAATCCTAAAATTGATAAATTTGATTTTTGTTGTGATAACCAAAATCTTTTTGTAAATTACCCCATGAATCTAACCATTCACTGAAAATGTCCATCAATCGATCATCCATATTTTTGGAAGTTATTGAAAGCTTGTCCAAAAGCCCTTACATCAATGAAGGAGATGACCTTTCTATGGCCAAAGAAATTCTTTATAGTGCTACAAATTTCCTGAAAATTTCTAGAGCTAACTCTTGGATTATGAACGAGGATTCAAGCAGTCTTAATTGTTTATTGGCATACGATATAAAAACTGATTTATATAATAGTGACGGTGAATTAAATGCTTCTGATTTGCCCTATTGGTTTAATCACATTAATAGAAATGATATCATCATAAGTTCTGACGCAAGAAAAGAACCTTTCAATAAAGAATTATTAGATAGTTATTTGATTCCATTGAATATCTATTCAATGATGGAAGTCCCAATTCTTTCTGGCGGTAAGCTCAAAGGAATTGTTTGTTTTGAAAATACTGAAAATTTAAGAGAATGGTCAAATGACGAGCAACATTTTGCTCTCGCGTTAACTCAACTTCTTACATTGACACTTGAAACAAAAGAAAAAAATATTTATCGAGACGAACTAGAAAAATTGGTGAAGGAAAAGACAGTATTAATCGCTGAAATTAATCACCGTGTAAAAAATAATTTAGCTGTTATAACGGCATTGATCCGAGCAGAGTCTAATCGTTCAAAAGACGCGTATCATAAAGATCTCTTTGATAATTTATTATCAAAATCAATTTCCTTATCAACATTACAAAGCTCTATTTATCAGTCACATAACTACAAAGAAGTTAATTTTAGTGAATTTATAAAGACTTTGATAAGTAATCTGAATGACACGTATGGACACAATTTAAATGTTCGCTTGAATCTTAATTTGAATGAATTAAACGTTGATGTTTTAAATGCTATTCCATGCTCTTTGATTTTAAATGAAATCTTTACGAATGCTTATAAATACGCTTTCAAAGTAGGAAAAGAAAATACCTTATATGTGGATTTATCAATTAACGAAGTTGATAAAATTCAAATTATCATTAAAGACAATGGACCAGGGTTAACAGAAGATTATAAATCAATCGGAACTGGATTTGAATTAATTGATGGATTAACAGAACAGATTGATGGCGATCTTGAAGTTAATACTTCGAATCAAGGAACAGAAATTATTTTGACCTTTTAACTATTTTAATTCAAACAACACATCTACAAAAGGATCCAATTTCCAGGATTTCACTGAACTTGGAGTTTCAAATTTCACAACTTCATTTTTCTCATTCACTTCTATTACCTTAAGTATTTTCTTACCATTTTTCAAAGTCAATTCGACTGTTATTGGAAATGTAAAAAGAAGATCTGTTTGTGTTTGTTGTAAAACAAAACATATACTTTTTTTAGAAGCTTTTCCTTGAATTGAAAGAACGGGATGTCCTGAATTATATAACCATTGCTGAAAAAACTGATCCAAATCTACCCCACTAACCTCTTCCATTACAAATTGAAAATCTGTTGTTGAAGCATTTGATAAACGGTATTCTCTGTAATAGGCAATTACGCCATTTTTAAAAAGCTCATCTCCCAATTTTCGGCGAAGCATGTGTAATACCCAAGCGCCTTTTTGATAAGAATTAGGATTCAATAAATCCATCAAATCAGTATAACTTGTGTCTACAATTGGGTGATTGTAATTCTTTGTAAATTGGATAACTTTAGATCTGTCCTTTTGTAATTGTGCTCTAAAAGCATCTTTACCCTTAACTTCTTCAATGTATAAATTAGTGAAATACGTTGCAAAACCTTCACTGAGCCAAATGTCTTTCCATTCCTTTTCAGTTGCTGAATTCCCAAACCATTGGTGTGCGATTTCATGAACTAACAATGTTTCGCAAGTCCGTTTACCATTTATCGCATTTTCATCATAAAAAATACAACCAGCATTTTCCATTCCACCAAAACGAGTAGTTGATTGTACATTTGCTAATTTTTCATATTCATATTGACCTAGATAAAACACAAAGAAGGGCATGATTGACGTTGCCATTTCAAAATCATAAAATCCATTTTGTTCATTTTCTGGATACACCCAAGAGCTCAAACTTACACCAGCAGAAGAAGCTAAATTTTGTATTTTAAAATCAGCAATTCCAACCACCATTACTTTTGTAGGTAGAGGAACTGTTGAACTATATTCATAAATATCGTCTATTTTATTTTCAACTCTTTTACCAATGAATTCACCATTCGCTATGACTTGATAATGGTTTGGAGCTTGAACAGAAAATTGTACTGTTGCCTTATCAGAAGGGTGATCCACACAAGCAAACCAATTGTGTGCCCTATTTGGCCAATTATCTCCGAAAAAAGTTCGATTCCCATACTTGTTTTCACCAATCACTAATCCATCAATCGGAATTCCACTGAAAACAATTTTCAATTCAATTTCCTTCTGGGCATTTGGTCTTAAGTTGTCGATGATCAACTTATCATTTTCGTGTTTAAATTTAATTGGGAAATTCCCTTCAAAAATACTTTCTACAGCCATTCCTTTTCCTTCGGAATTTAAAGATGTTAAATCCAAACTAATATTTTTAGTATTATCTAACCTTTCCAATAAAATCAACTCTTTTGCCTCAATTCGATTGGTTGAATCATTGACTTTTAATTCAATTGCATAATGTTTTATATCAATAATTGAAAACTGATCGTTGGTGACTTGAGCAGAAATAACAAAACAAATTGAAAAAAACAGCGATATCATGAATAGTTTCATACGAAGGATAATTTTAATGCATAAATACTCAAAAAAACTTACATACTCCATTAATTTCCTCCTTCTCTATATCTTTTTTACTTAATCCGTTTAGCAAACCAATAGTTGAAAATTTTCGAGCAATTCAATTTAAATTTGTTTCTTATTTTTAGAACGTTAAAACTAAAAAAATGAAAAAAATAGTTGCAATTTTGATTGTTGTTTTGTGCTTAATTTCCTCGCAAATTTCTGCTCAGCAAATGAATAAACCCTCTTCTTTGGAAATAGCACAACTTCCGTTATGGGCTCAAACCATGTATGGAAACAACCCAAATATTTTTGAAGTAGATGAATTATACAGAAATTATTATTCATCCAATTTATTTGAAAAAAGTTATCATACACAATATTACAAGCGTTGGAGAAAATCTGTCAATAATAGAATTGATGAAAATGGTTTCCCTATCGCATATTCTGATGATGAGTTACAAGCAATTCGAGAAAATTATATTTCTAAACAATCACATGAAAAATCTTCGAATTGGTCATCTGTAGGCCCATATCATACTCAACAAGATTTAGGTGGCTTGGGGAAACGTCAGACAAATGTATATTCCATTGACCAGTGTTTAGGAAATACTAATATTATGTACTTAGGTACAGAACCAGGTGAAGTATACAAAAGTCTTGATGCAGGTGTAAATTGGTCAACTGTTTCAATGACCATGGATTTTGGAAGCGGTGTTACAGCTATTGAAGTACACCCAACTAATGGCGATATTGTTTTTGCTGGGGGGAATTACGGTGTTTTCAGAAGTATCGATGGAGGATCTAGTTGGACAAATGTTTTACCGCAAACGAATTTGAATGTCAATGAGATATTAATCAATCCAGCAAACGACCAAATTATATTGGCAGCAACGGATAAAGGTTTATATCGTTCAATAAATGGCGGAACAACGTTTACACAATTATACACCCAAAAAGCATACGACGTAAAATTGAATACCGGAAATAACAACATCGTGTACATGTTAAAGAATAATCCAGCCTTAATTATTTGCGAATTTTATAGCTCTTCAGATATGGGGGCAACATGGAACATTCAAAGTACCGGTTGGTATTCTTCAACTGATGCTGCACGAACTGATGGTGGTGGTCGTATTGCTGTTTCAAATGACGATCCAAATCGCGTTTATGCCTACCTAATTGGTGAAGCTAAATTAAATGATTATGGTTTTATTGGCGTTTTTAAAAGCAATGACGGAGGTACTTCTTGGTCTTTACCGAACACTCCAACGGGAGGTCCATATACCGCTTCACATTTAAATTTAGCTTATGGAGGTCCAACGTGGACCTATCACCAAGGATTTTATAATTGTGCCATTGTTGCCTCTCCCACAAATGCAGATGAAATCATTGTAGGCGGTTTGAATCTCTATAAATCATTAGATGGTGGCGCAACTTTTACCGCTTTAGGTGGTTATGTTGGTGGACCATTAGATATGCATGTCGATAATCAAGATTTTAGATCCATAAATGGCAACACTTGGATTACCACAGATGGAGGAGTTTATTTATCTACAGATTTTTACACTACGCAACCAACATTCAAAATGGATGGAGTACATGGCTCTGATTATTGGGGATTTGGGAGTGGATGGAACGAGGATGTTTTAGTTGGTGGTTTGTACCACAATGGCAATATTGCATACAATGAAAGTTATGGTGGTGGTAATTTTTTATCACTTGGAGGTGGTGAAGCTCCAACGGGATATGTTAATCCAGGAAATAATCGCAAAACATATTTTTCAGATATTGGTGGCTATGTAATTCCAGTAAATATTACTGATCCATTGGTTTATTTTTCAATGGGAATGAGTCCAAACGAAAGTTATTATGCTTCAGAATCAAGTGAAATGGAATTCCATCCAAACTGTTACAATATCGCCTATTTAGGAAAGGATAATAAACTTTGGAAAACTACGGACGGTGGTGGATCTTACAATCTTGTTCATACTTTTGGTTCTTCAGCCAATGATGTTGTAAATTATATTGAAATTTCATCCTCTAATCCTGATGTGATTTATCTTAATCAACGTCCTTCTGCTGGTTCGACTGGTTTACTTTGGAAAACTACAAATAATGGAGTTTTGTGGAATCAAATAACAATTCCTACTGGAAATAGTCGAATTATGCAACTAACCATAAACCCCTTAAATGAAAATGAAATTTGGATAGCTTACACCAGTGGTTCAAATGGCAATAAAGTCTATCATTCCATTAATGGTGGCTCATCATGGACAAATATTACAACGACAATTTTAAACAATGAAAGTATTCAATCGTTGGTTCATATTGCAGGAACAAATGGTGGAATTTATGCTGGAACAGGAAGAGGTGTTTATTATGCGAACAACATTTCTCCATGGGTGATTGACAATAGCGGATTGCCAACTTATGTTAGCACAACAAGTCTACGTCCATTTTACCGCGATGGTAAAGTTAGAATGGCATCTTATGGTAAAGGAATTTGGGAAAGTAACCTAAACGAACAACCAGCTTTACCAATTTGTCGCATGACAGTTGATAAATTAGAACAAACTGTTTTCTGTGAATTAGACTCCTTTTATTTTGAAGATTATTCTTTCTTGAATCATACGAATGCAACGTGGGCTTGGGTATTTCCAACAGGATCGCCGGCTAATTCATCTTCACGAAATCCTTCGGTACTTTTTTCAAACCCAGGTATACATTTAGCTGTTCTAACAATTACAGATCAATTTGGAAACACCGATCAAGATTCTCTATATGTGACTGTTACAAACTACCTCGCTCCTACTTTTGTTGATGAGGATTTTGAAAGTACATTTTTACCAAATGGATGGTTTTTAACAAATCCAGATAATGGAGGTCAATGGTCACTCAATAGCAGTTATGGAGGCTACGGAACTTCCTCTCAAAGTGCTGTTTTTGACAATTATGGCATCGACTCGCAAGGTAGCTATGACGATATGAATATTGCACTAAACACATTAGCAATGTCAGATTTACAGTTGACATTTGATGTTGCATATGCGCCTTATGGCGGTCAATATTCAGACACCTTGGATATAATGGTTTCAACAGATTGTGGAACGACTTTCAGCCAAGTTTATTCAAAAGGTGGAACAACACTGGCAACAGCTCCGACAATTGGATCTAATTTTTATCCAACAGCAACAGAATGGAGAACAGAATCAATTGATTTGTCTAGTTATGTAAATTTTGACAAAGTGATTATTGCATTTAGAAATTGGGGACATTTTGGTAATACCATTTATATTGATAATATCAATATTTTGAATGATCTAAAAATAGATGAATCAAACACAAACAATTTTGAAATGTACCCGAATCCAATTTCTTCTGGTTGTATACTACATTTAAAAGGAATTGAAAATGGTTCTAAAATAAAGATACTTGATAATCAAGGGAAAGTAGTTTTTAAAAGCTCATCTATTAGTGATGAAAAAATCACTCTTCCAAATCAATTAAATTCTGGAGTTTATTGGATTAATGTTGAAACTGTGAAGACAATTTGGAACAAAAAAATTGTTGTTAATTAAAATAACAAATTAGAGATAGAGGTTAGAGATAGAAAAATACCTTACCTTGATTTTCATAAAAAAACCGTTCGGCAGCTGACTTGCGGTTTTTTTCATGAAAATATATCTTATCCTCTTCTTCTTTCTAACAACATCATCATCATCAAACCAAGCATCAAACGTTCGCTATCGCCTTCTTTAAAATTCTCTAATTTCTCCAATTTAAATTTACGTCCAAAAAACGAAGGCAATTTTGAAATTCTTGCTACAGTAGTTCCTTCCGTTGATAAAACGCCATATTTTGGGTTGAATACATAACCACTTATTAAACCTAACAATGGTATCTCGCACAAAAGCACATCGCCCACTTTAGCCCAAGGATTCTCTTCAATTATTGAAAATTCAGGAGTTTTATTCACGTCAAATATCTGATAATTAGCCTTCCAAATTGATTTCATGCCCTTACGACCAACACTACCTAATACAGTACCATTGGAATTAGTAAATTCATAACTCGCATTGAAATCAATGATTCTATCCGCATTTATTTCATATTGAAGACTTGTTTTTGTGTCATCTGAATAAACTTTTATAGCCTCTTTCAGCTTGAACATCTTTTGTCGAACGTATGCTATTGTATTTCCTGATGCATCTTTCGCTGTGAAATCATTTGCTAAACTTCCAATTTTAAATTCGAAAGTCATTGGGAATTCAAATTCTTTAAAATCAGCTTTTTTGGTAAAATTACTATCTAATAATTGTTCTTCGTTCGACATTATTTTTTTTTTATGCTAATTAAGTAATAATTAATGAATTAAATTACTTCCATTTCATTATAAACTTTCATTTCACTTTAATACCTATATTTATTTGATTAATTGCATTTAAATGAAAATCAAAATAATTCCCTCTTTCATAATCATACTGGGTTTCTTAGCATACAAATATTCAAAATTCTTGTATGCTTACGTGATTTTTGGGAAAGAGAAATGGTTGGCGATGGAAACTGATTTTTATATTTCTTCAACCATTATGCTTGCTACAGGAATTGCTATTGCCATTATGTGTAATTGGTTTCTCCATAAAAATTTTCAATTACATACATTGGGATTAGAAAGTGATGTCCTTAATGGGTTATTTTATGGTATATTATTTACAATCCCAATGTTCTTGGGCTTTGCTTATTATTTTCACGGTTCAATTGGTATTGATGGAAAGACAATCTACCGCGATCTTGTTTTAGCTGGATTTGGAGAAGAATTTATGTATAGAGGATTTCTTTTTGGTTTACTCTTCTATTCTGCTGGATGGGGATTTATACCAGCTAGTTTATTGGCAGGAATATTTTTCGGAATGGGACATTTATACCAAGCGGAGACAATGAGTGATGGGATATTAGTATTTCTATTCACAGCATTAGCGAGTGCAGGTTTTGCGTGGTTTTATTATGTTTGGAACAGTATCTGGATGCTTGTGTTTTTGCACGCTTCAATGGATATAATTTGGGACATGTTCAATGTTGACGCCGATGTTACAGGTAATTTAGCCGTTAACATTTTTCGATTTGCTACGTTAGGACTCGTAATTATTATAACTGCACGATTTGCAAAAAGAATTGGAAGAGACGATTTGAAATACAAATTATGGCTGAATTAGTGCCTCACACCTTTGAGGTTATGAATTTTACCAATCATACATTTTACACCAATTTATTCTTTTAACTCCTTAAATTTGAAATAATTATAACCTAAAAACTATTTATTATGATGTGTCCTATTATTATCGTTGCATTATCACTAGCATTAATCGTGCTTATGGGAGGATTGTTCTTGCTTGCTTATGCTAAGAAAGAAAGCCTTGGGAAAATGACTAAAATCGCTTCTTATGTTGCTATTTTATTCGGAACTGTTGTTTTTGTTGGTGGAATTATTGGTGCATGCATGTGCAGCACTTGCCACAAAGGAAAATGTAATAAAGATAAAATGGAATGTTCTAGAGGTGGAATGAAAGGAGAATGTTCTAAAGGTTCTTGTGAAAAAGATGAAATGGAATGCCACAAAGGAATGATGAAAGGTCATTGTGAAAAAGAAGGAGAATGCTCAGAAATCGTAATTGAATCTAACGACGGTAAAAAAATCATTAAACAAGTAAAAATTATTAAAACAAATTAATTTATTTTAATAACAAATAGTTAAAAAGGATGTCATTTGACATCCTTTTTAATTTGATTTGAATTTATTTTTTTGGAGGAAGTGCAAAAGCAATTGCTTCATGATCGAAGTTTCCATTATGAGAACCGTCACAAAAAGGTTTATTACTGGACAAACCACATCTGCAAATTCCGATAATTTCTCGTCCACCTAAATCATAAGTGTTACCACTTTTATCTACAATTTCGAAATCTCCTTCAACGCGCATTGAGCCGTTACTGTTTATTGTTATTTTTGTTTTTGACATCGTTCGTTTTATTTTTTACCGAAAGTAAACAAAAGCATTTGTCTTTCAATTAAAAAAAATCAGCCACAGATTCACAGATTATTCTTTTTTTGATTTTATTTTCTAATAAAAAAAATAATGCCCATTGGATTTGATCTTATTAAACTATTTTCTGTTCAGCAAAATATTAATCGTAGTTAGTAATAAATTAATCTGTGCATCTGTGGCAGCGAACAAATTCAAGACTCAAAAGTAAATCCATTAAAAGTGAAAAGTTTTGTGCTATTTTTGATCTCAATAAAAGTTATTAATGTTATTTCAAATGAGCACGAGCATAAAAGAAGACAAAACATTTCGGAATTTATCTCGTCAAGGAAAAGTAACTGAGCCAACTGAATTTGTGAATTGCACTTTTATTGATTGTGATTTCTCAAATAGTTCATTTTCATCCAGTAAGTTTATTGATTGCACATTTACCAATTGCAACATGTCACTCACAAAACTTTCGAATTGTCAATTAAATAACGCTTTATTTAAAGAATGCAAATTGGTTGGTATCAATTTCCACGAGTGCCTTGATTTTTTATTTTCTGCTGACTTTGATTCCTGTATTTTAGATTATTGCTCCTTTTTTCAAAAGAAAATGATTAAAACCAATTTTGAAAATTGCTCGATGAAAAATTGTGATTTCACGGAAACTGATTTAATGAAATCCTCTTTTAAAAACACTGATTTAACGGATACCGTATTCTTTAAAACGAATCTTCGAGAAGTGAATTTTCTTAGTGCTTTCAACTATGGAATTGATCCTGAAATCAACCAACTAAAAAAAGCGAAATTTTCAATTGTCGGTGTTCCAGGATTATTAAATAAATATGGAATTGATATTCAATGATTTTTTTTATATATTTATTGAATGCCATTTAATCGTTTAAATCATTCTATTCTCGGTGAAATAAGACCTCGGTTTTATTTAAAGTCAAACTGTGACCCAGATTTAATAGTAAAACACATTGATGAAAGTGTTTTAAAAGACAAAACTGTATCTGCTGTGCGAACGAATTTCTTAATTTTCTTAAAAACGCCTAGTTGGTTGCAACATTATTGGTCGCCAGAAATGACTGTCAGAATTGAAAAAGGTGAATTTGCTGAACACACAACTGTTTGTTGCTTAATTGGTCCTAGACAAGCTGTTTGGGCAATGTTTGCGCTTATTTATTCAGCCATATTATTGATTACAATTTTTGGAGGAATGTTCGGATTAGTGCAATATCAAACTTCTGGTTCGAGTCCATATATTTGGTTAATTCCTATTGGAATAGTTGCTTTTTCTACTGTTTTTATTTCCTCGAAAATTGGACAAAAGAAAGGCCGTGATCAAATGTTGCATTTAGTAAGTTTTCTCTATCACAGCTTGAAAGAAATTGGAGATGTTGAACGAATTGAAAGAAGGTAGACTTAGAAATTAGAGGTTAGAAGTTAGAGATAGAATTGGAGATAGTTTTAATCTAACAAGCTCAACAAATCTTCTTTTGATAAGGATTTTGCAGCTTGACCATCAACTTTGATCAAATCGTCAATTAATTCTTTTTTACTTTCTTGTAAAAGCATGATTTTTTCTTCAATTGTATCCGGACAAATAAGTCGAATAGCCATTACATTTTTCTTTTGTCCAATTCGGTAGCACCTATCTATTGCTTGATTTTCGACGGCTGGATTCCACCAAGGATCGACGATGAAAACATAATCAGCTTCAGTTAAATTTAAACCAGTTCCGCCTGCTTTCATGCTGATCAGAAAAACACGCGTTTCAGTATCTTCTTGGAAATTCTGAACACGTCCTGCTCTATCTTTTGTCTTTCCAGTCAGGTATTCATATTTAATTTCACGTTCATCCAATTGTTTCTTGATCATATCAAGCATGGTGACAAATTGGGAAAAAACCAATATTTTATGTTGGCCTGACTTCATCTCAATTTGCTCTAACAACTCATCCATTTTAGCGGATTCATTGCCATAATATTCTTGATCACTCAATAAGGCCGGTGAATTACAAATCTGACGTAATTTTGTCAAACCTGCTAAAATGTGCATGTTTTTGTTCAACAAGTCCTCTTTGTCATTGCCTTGCAAATACAATTTAAATTCATTTTTATAAGAATCGTAAACTTTGCGTTGTTCCTTACCCATTTCACAAAAAATAACCATTTCGGTTTTCTCTGGCAACTCTGTTGCAACTTGTTTTTTTGTTCTTCTAAGCAGAAAAGGATTTAATTTTTGCTGCAATTCTTGCGCTCTCGATAAATCTTTGAACTTATCTATTGGAATAGAATAGTTATCTCTAAAACGTTGCTGATTTCCTAATAAACCAGGACTTGCAAATGAAAACTGTGCGTATAAATCAAATGTATTATTTTCAATAGGTGTCCCAGTCAAAACAACCCTATTTCTTGCTTGTAATAAGCGTACCGATTTATACCTCTTCGATTCAGGATTTTTAACAGCTTGTGATTCGTCTAGAAAAACATAATCAAAATGGAAATTTTTCAGGAATGAAATATCGCTTAATAAAGTTCCATAAGTTGTGAAAATGATGTCGTATTTATTCAAGCCTTCATGATCTTTTTGACGGTCAACTCCATAAATCGTATGGTACTTTAAAGAAGGAGCAAATTTCTTTAATTCAGCTCTCCAATTAAAAAGTAGCGATGTTGGTAGCACAATTAAATGTGTTTTGAGTCCATTTTTTTCTTTTAAGGATAAAATGAAAGCAATGATTTGAATCGTTTTCCCTAAACCCATGTCGTCGGCCAGACATCCACCAAAATTGAATTCATCTAAAAAATGGAGCCAATTCAATCCGTGTTTTTGATAATCTCTTAATTCAGCTTTCAACTTTTTAGGAATTTCAACTTCTTCAATGCGATTAAAAGCATCCATTCTTTTGCGGTAGAATGCTATTTCATTTGCAACATCTTGCGTTAACACCTCTGATTCAAACAAATCATCTATAACCGAAAAATGTGCTTTTGCCGTTCGAATTTGATTTTCATGAACTTCGCCCGTCCTAAAGAATTTAGAAAATTTATCAATCCATTCTTGCGGCATCATTCCCAACTTTCCATCTCCCAATTTCACAAAGCGCGATTCATTATGAATTGATCGTTGAATATCCCTTAAACGCACTTCCTGATTGCCAAAAGAAACTTTCACTTCTGTATCAAACCAATCTATTCCACTGGAAACCTGGATTGAAACACTCATTTTTGAAGCACTTAAATTATTATCTTTCAAGTCATTAAACCCAAGCACTTCAATTCCTGCTTCTTTCCAGTCTTCAAAAACATTTAAGAACCAACCTTCGTTTAAAAAATGTTTCTTGTGCAAGTAGAAATAATCAAAACCTTCTTGATCTTCAAACGTTTGATGTTGGCGTTGAATCGTTAATAATAAGTTTATCTCAGCTGACTCATCTCGCTCAACTTCAAATGGTTCGCCTAAAACATCTAAAGCATAAATTCGCTTTTTACTGCGCACTGGAATTTCAACAGAACCATATTTTATAACAGGTGTCAATAGAACAAAATCCTCCGATTCTGATAAATAGAGAATTTGTTTCAATTCTTCATCAAATCCTTGTTCGACCAGTTGTTGTTCATTAGCTGGCTTTAAAAAAGTGTATTCAATGCTGATTTTAGATTCTAAATTGGCTAATACAATTGCTCTAAATTCTTCAAATTTTGTTTGATGAATCAATAACTTATTGTTGTGCTTTTTAAAGTAGTTAATTACACGAATGACATTTAAATCTGGGACAAACAACAATTCATTGTCCAACTTCAAAAAGTATTTAAACAGTAGTTTGAATTTTGAATAAGAAACAAGAGATCCATCAATAAATGCTTTTGGCGTGATTTCATAAAAATGGTCTTTCTGAACAACTTTTAAATGCAAATCTATTTCAACTTTCCGAAGTGTAACAGGTACTATTGAACTCGATGTAATATTGTCGGACAATTTTGAATTCAAATAATAAACATCATAACTTAAAGGATTTTTCACAATTGCTCTTAAACTTGTCAATTCTTGTTCCTCTTTTTGTTTAACGGAATGCCTATAATCCAAACTTTGAAACTGATTCAAACCGATGTAAAACTTCATTTCTTCGGTGTCTTCGCTTTGAAAAAGAAAGTTTTTTGCGTCTAATGGTCGAATAGGATTTTTGATTTTCCCTTCCTTTGTGGAATTCGATGCCATTAAATTAATAAAGAACTCATCTCCATATTGTTCTTCACCAATAACGACAAAAGTTAAACTGGCTGAACTTGTTTGTACTTTTAATTCCTCTGGAACAGCAGAAACAACACATAATTCTTTCTCAAGTCTTAGTTTACTTGAATCTCCGAGAGAAATCAACCCTTTTAAAATTGGTTTTACGACAATTGAATTTTGATCCAATTTAAGCGTGAAAAAATCATCTAAATTGGTTTCATTTTCCAATCCAAATTCAACTGATTTTTTTTGCAAATACTTCAATCTATAAGCACCATCAAAGAAAACGCGAATTGCTGCATCGTCTTTCAATAAGAACATCGCTTGTTCTTGATGTTCACATAATACATTTTTTGGCTTTGGACAATTGCAAATAAGCGTTAAATCCTCATTATGATAGGTAATTGAGACCGTTTCTCTGTCGAAATAGGTCTTTGAAATTACTATTTCAGCATAACCATATTCAATTTTTTGAATGTAATGTGCTCGAAAACTTGTCGAAGCGATACTTGATAAATGCTTAAAAATAAATGTATTAGTGAGTTGTTCAAAAGAAAAATTATGAAAAGCAAAAATTGTTCGGTGAGCCGATGTGCCATCTTCCAATAAAACAGTTTGCCCATTAAATTTTTCTGGATTACTGTAAAGTAAGTCATCGGCTTCTTTCAAAACGGCAACAATATGTTCACAGACTATAGTTACATGGGTTGGGCAAGAACAATATGCTGAATGAATTTTTCCATCATGTAAAACAATGTTTACTTTGTAATGGTTAACTCCAACCACATTTGCTGTAATACCGAGTTTACCAATTACAAGTCCATTAATTTCTACATCCCATGAACTGTTTCGAACACTTAAAGAAGCATTTGATTCAACATAATTCTTAAACAATTCATTTTTAAACATCTTTATGTAATCCTGTTTTTTTTCAATCCGCAAAAATACGAAGACGCGGAAGATAAAAGGTTATAAATTTTAACTTTTAGCATTCCAATTTTGCAACTGTATTTAAATCTTATGTTTCGTTTAAATAGATTATGTTTATCAAAATTATAAAACTCACTAATTATGAAAAAACTGTTTACTTTATTAGCTACATTTATAGCTGGCGCTCAATTAGCAATTGCACAAGTGGGTGCCGTTGCACCTGATTTTACCGTTACAGATATTAATGGTACTACCCACAACCTTTATTCAATCTTAAATTCTGGAAAAGTTGTTGTATTGGATTGCTCAGCAACCTGGTGTGGACCATGTTGGGGATACCATACGGCTCAATTCTTAGAAGACATTAATGCTACTTATGGTCCAACAGGTACAGACCAAGTGCGCGTTATTTTTTATGAGGCTGATGCTGCAACTACAGCCGCAGATTTAAATGGCTTAACGGCTACTACTCAAGGTGATTGGGTAACTGGAGCAACATATCCATTGATTAACGAAGCGCCTTTACAACTTTCTGGAAATGTTTTTTGGCCATTGGGTTTTCCAACGATCAATGTAATTTCTCCAACGGATAAAAAAATCAAAGGAGATTTATGGGATAATTGGAACCAAGCTGACAACGCTGCATCTTTATTGGAAATGTACGGAGTAATTGACAATTACACTTTAGGAGTGAATGAAATTACAACTGTTGAAGCAGGTGTTTTTCCAAATCCTTCAACCGGAGCAACAACAATTACAGTTGACATGCCAACTGCTGGAAATTTAAATGTCCAAGTAACAAATTTGACTGGTCAAATTGTTTTTACGCAAGAAGTTACGAATATAACTGGTGCGAATTCAATCAATTTAGATTTAACAACTTTAGCTGAAGGACAGTATATTGTTAATTTATCGAATGATGATAACTTTCAAGCTGTAACAAAAGTTCAGATTAAGAAATAAAGTTAACCATCTTAAAAAATGCTCTTCATGTAAATGGAGAGCATTTTTTTGTTTAAAAACTTTTTAAGAATTCCCTATTCACAAAATAAGTTTCATACATTAGCCATATATGAATGAAACACTACTTTTCTCAGAAACTCAAAAATTCAAGCAATGGTGGATATGGTTGCTGTTATTAGGATTAAATGGAACTACACTATTTGGAATTTACCAACAATTATTTCTTGATCAACAATTCGGTAACAAACCATTGAGTGATGTTAGTTTAATCATAACTGGAATTTTTATTTCAATTATAACGATTATCTTTCTGCTTTTCAAACTTGAAACTCACATTAAAGAAGATGGAATTTATGTCCGATTTTTTCCAATTCATATTTCTTTTCGGTTTTATACTTGGGAATCAATTTCTAAACTAGAAGTTCGTGAATACAAACCAGTAAGTGAGTTTGGCGGCTGGGGAATTCGCGGATTTGGAAAAAATAGAGCATTAAATATCTCTGGGAATATAGGTCTTCAATTGGAATTCAAGGATGGTAAAAAGTTACTAATTGGTACAACTAAATCGGATGAATTGAGTGATGTGATTCATCGAATGAATAAAATCGCACGTTAAAAGAATATTTAAACCAAATACATTTCATTTTTATGTCACACAACCACGTTGTTGCAGCAATAATAATTCATGACGAAAAAATTTTATGCGTTCAACGCGGGATAAGTAGATTCCCATATATTTCATACAAATGGGAATTCCCGGGTGGAAAGGTTGAATTAGATGAGAAATATGAATTCGCTTTAAAAAGAGAAATAGTTGAAGAATTGGAAATGAAAATTATCGTTGATGATTTATTTTTAAAAGTCGATTATTCTTATCCAGATTTCACGATCACATTGCACAGCTATTTATGTAAATGTGAGACCCCAGCGTTTAAGCTCACAGAGCATTTAGACTTTAAATGGCTATTAAGAGAAGAATTAGAGCAATTAGATTGGGCAGAAGCAGACAAACCTATAGTTGAATTATTAATGCTTAACAAATAGAAATCAAACGGTAACGCGGTAAACATCTGTCCCATTCCTTTTGATTCCTCTTACTACAAAACCTCCAGCTTGCGCAATTTCTTCGACCAAAGAAAACGATTTACAACTTTTCGGTAATCCACCAAAGATCAACGTGAATTGGTATGAACCTTTGTGATATAATGGTGTCCAATTGGGCGCTAATGTAATTCCTTCCCAATAGATTAAAGGGATTTTAATTTTTTCATCTGTAATCAAATAGGTTGTTCGCCAAATTCGAACTCCATCACCAGGACTGCATGGAATAGAACAATGAACGATAACCTGTTTCTCCTCGTCAACTATAAATTTGACCTTGGACTTGATTGCTGTCTTAGGGTCTTTTGGTTTTATGAGTGTTTGATCTGACATAAATTTCAAAAAAAATAAACAAGGTTATAAAACAGCTTGATATTCGAACTCAAAAAGAGACTTATTTCTTGACGAATTGTGTTAAAATGACAATTCCTTGACCATTCACTTTTCCTTCAATATGTTCTGAATTATCCTTTACCAATCGAATATTTCGTACAGAAGTTCCTCTTTTCGCTGTGAAATTTGCCCCTTTGACTTCTAAATCTTTGATTAAAACTACAGTATCACCCGGCAACAATTGCGTACCATTACAATCAAAATGTTTAATTGTGAATTCATCTTCCATTGTCGATTTTGCCAATTCTAATGTGTCGTCATCCAAATAAATCATTTCCAATAAATCCATTGGCCAAACCTCATCTTTCAAGGAATTCAACATGCGGTATGCAATGACTTTCACTCCATCAACTTCACTCCACATACTGTCGTTTAGACATCTCCAATGATTTGGTGCAACATCAGCTTTTCCTTCTAATTGGTCTTTACACGTTTTACAGATATAAACACAATCGTCTAACTTTTCTCCCATTGTTGGAGGAACGACGTATGCGCTCAAGTTTTCAGTTGATGCACATACTTCACATTGACCTGCGCTTCTTGCGATTAATTCTTTATCAAAACTCATTGGAGGGGATATTAATTGGCTTATAATTTATGAGCACGAAGATACGCATTAAGTATGAAACGAATATTTGAAATTTTAAAGACACATAAATGAATTGTGCCACGACTTACAATAATGATAATTTCGTTTGCATTGGTTTCATGTATTTCTTTCTTAAATACTTAAATAAATAATGAGTCCCAACACTTGAGGCACAACCTAAAAATGCTCCGGCAAAGACATCTGAAGGATAATGAACCCCTAAATACATTCTTGAATAACCAATACTCGATGCCCATATAAAAGAAGGTACAATCACATACCATTTAGGGTACATTAAACTCATCGACATCGCTGTTGAAAAAGCCATTGAAGTATGACCCGAGGGAAAAGAATGAGAACCTGCTTTTGTGTATTTTACAATATCATTTGGATACGTAACAAAAGGCCTTTCACGTTGAACTCCAAACTTTAAAGAAGTAGTGAAAATTCCATTTACAGCTGTCGATGAAAGCAATTCATAACTGTCCCAAACTACTTCGTTGTTCTTAGTTGCTTTACCTGCGATAAATAAGCCAACTGGCAATCCCAATGAAATAACATTGACACTATTCGTAACAACCAACATCGTTTTGCCTCCATTAGTAGTATAACTTCCATTAATACTTTTTAAGATATTAATATCTGTATTCTGTCCTTTGCTAAAAAAAGAGTAGGATAAAAATAAGATACTGAAATAGATTTTAAGCGTTTTCAAATCAAGAACAAATTAACGAAACATGAATGATATCAGAGTTTTCTTCACTAAAAAGAGTAATCTCTTTTTCATTTTCCAAAGCCACTAATTCACCTGAAGAAATAAGATCATTTCCAATTTTAAAAGAACCATTTTCGCAATAAATGTAATTTTTATTTCCCATTAATTGCACGGTTTTTTCATTATTGTTTTGCAGATTATAATGTGCCAAGGATCCTCTTGCCCCTTCTTTGCACATTAAATTAAAATCCTTCACCTTGCCTTTACTCTTTGTATCCCATCCTCCGTCAAACGTATCTTGATCAAAAGGCTCAAGTTCCTTCGTATAACGTCCTTCATGTATTAAAGTAAGATTCCCTTTCAATAGCATTAACGTTCGCGTAATTCCTGAAAAATCACTGAACACCGATTCTTCTGCTTCAACAGTTGCAGTGCTTAATCTAAAGAGAAAATCACGTTTTTGAAAATCTCCAGTCGATGGATAAATAAACAATTCGGTGCTTGTACCACTTGCCCAAGTTATAGTTTTTGTTTGATCTGCTTTGAAATGTTGAATTTTCATATCATTAACGGTTTTTCAATTGTTTCATCGCGTGAATGAAGTTTTCTTTGATTTGTTCGCCTTTAATATGTTGACCGTTTTCAATTTGAACAACACCATTTACAATAGTTGTTAATTGATTCGATGAATCTGCAGTATATAAAATACTCGAAAGTAAATTTTCAGAAGACGACAGACTTAACAAAGGTGAATGATCTGAAATTATTGAAGCATTAAAAGCTTGTCCGACTTCAAAATATGCAGATGCGTAATTATTCATCGCTTTTCTTCCAGCTAGTATTGCCATTTCAATAGCAAAACTTCCTGAATCTCCTTGGTTCTCAGAAGTAAATGTATTTCTCTTGTGTGTTATTAACCGTTGACCATAATCTAAAACACGAAGTTCTTCTAAAGGATTGATGCCTATATGACTATCGGTACCAATACTCCAAGAACCTCCCTCCTTTTGAAATTTTTCTAATGGAAACAATCCATCGCCCAAATTTCCTTCCGTACTTGGACATAAAACCACATTCGCCTTGCTTTTTGCTATACCAATAGTTTCCGAATCTGTTAAATGCGTTGCATGAACCAAATGAAAACGGTCATTCATTTCAATGTTCTCTAACATCCATTCAACCGGTCTTTTTCCCAAATAACGTATTGAATCTTCAATTTCTTTTAATTGCTCCGAAACATGAATATGAAAAGGAATATTTTGTGGACCCGATTTCGCAATTTCAGCCACATCATTTGGTTCAACGCCTCTCAGCGAATGAATTCCAATTCCAATGTTTGCACCTTCATAATAGTTACATGCTTCTTTACTACTTTCCAACAAACGCAAGTAACTGTCAATGTCAGGTGAAATAAACCGTTTTTGACGATCGTTTGGTGCTTGTCCAAATCCACCTTTTTGATAAAATATTGGCACAAGAGTTATGTTGATTCCAGCGGTTTTAGCTGCAGATATCATGCGTGAACCCATTTCAGCTAGATTGGCAAAAGGTTGACCATTTTGATCGTGGTGAACATAATGAAACTCTGCCACATTTGTATATCCATGTCTCACCATTTCGCTGTAAAGCATTGTTGCAATCGCTTCCATTTGGTCGGGATTCACACTTAACGCCAGTTTGTACATTGCTTCTCGCCATGACCAAAAATCATCAGATACAGCTGAAACTTGATGTACTTCAGCCAAACCAGCCATGGCATATTGAAAAGCATGTGAATGTGCATTTTGAAACCCAGGAAGTGCATATCCACTTAATTGAGAAGCAGTATCATCAACACAATCATTTGAGATTGCTGTAATTATTCCATTGGCATCAACACTTACAATTGCATTTTCAAGCCAGCCATTTCGCTGTAAAAGTGATTTAAAAGCGTATTTTTTCATCTTAATTTATCTTCAATTCTGACAAAACCTTAATCAAAGCCTCAAATGTAGGTTTTAATATTGCTCGAACATGTAACATGCGATCAAAAGACAATTCTATCTCTTTGTCGTTCATGTATAAAATCTTGTTCATTTCTAATTGAAGCGCATGAACATTATTTTCAGGTTTGCCGAAATATCGCGTAATATGTCCCCCTTTAAAAGGTGAGTTATGACTAATTTCGTATTCGCCTTTTCTCAAACTTGATAAAGCGGTTTCAATTATTTTTGGATCAGCAGTTTTCTCATCATTGTCGCCCAATATCATATCTGGGAAAGCCTCTTTTTGAATTGTTGGAACGTTTTCTCGGATAGAATGTGCATCCCACAAAAGTACTTTTCCAAATTCCGCTTTTCTCTCTGCTAATAACTCTTCTACCTTCTTGTAATAAGGCCAATAATACGTTTCAAGACGGCGATTCACTTCATTTTGATCAGGAATTTTATCTTCCGATACATAAATATCATTTCCAAAAAAATCAGTTGAAGGAGTTAATCCGGTTATGATTCTACCATCGTTGTACAACGGTTTACTTTCAGGATCACGGTTCAAATCAATTACCCAACGACTGTATCTCGCATGAATAAGCGTTATTCCGTATTCTGAAGCAAAATCGTATAAATTATGTACAAACCAATCTGTATCGTCTGGGTGTTGGGCCATTGATTCAATGTAACTTCCTTTTAATTCTTCAGGAAATTCTGTTCCACAATGCGGAACGCTTATTATTATTGGAACCTTTTTTACTTTAGGTTCTATGATAATGAAAGGAGAATTCATAAGTCAATATTTGTATTGTAAGTTATAAATCATTTTGAAACACATAGGAACATAGGTCACATAGGTAAAATGATAATTCATAATTCATAATTACCTCCCCATTCGGTCGGTGCCGCCTGCGGCAGTCATAATTCATATAATCACCACTTCCAATTTAATTCATCCTTCACAACCAATCCTATTCGTGCAAATTCCGCTTTTAAATCAATTGAAGCATCAACTTCTTTTTTTGGAATAATGAAAGACATTCCTGAAGAAATTTTAATATAAAAATGATTCAGCGTTTCACTTACATATTCAATTTCAGACAATTTGACTTTACCTTCAGCCACTTTGTCTTTGGACAAAATAAAATCTTTTGTTATTTCTAATTCAGCTGGTTGACCAAAACGTTTGGCGTAATTGCGACCAATGAAACTTGCGTAATGTTTTTTATACCTCCAAGAAAAATATTTTGGGTAGAATAAAACTATTACAATCGCTAAAATTGCGAAGTACACAGCTAAATAATAAGTTTCGCTCATATATGAGAACACTGCCATAATTGAAAATGCAATAGGCAATAAAATCCAACTTCGTAATTTTCGTTTTTGCACAATTGGGTCTTTCGAAGCAGTATATAATTGAAATTCTAAAAAATCTTCTGCTTCTATTTTGTATTGAAATTTCATTCGGTTATTTTATCTTTTTCTGTTTGATTTGAACAGTCAAAAATAACGATTATAAATTCAATGAAACTATTACTCAAATGTAATAAAGGTATATTGTTGTGTTTCCAAATTATATGCTCCATATTCAAAAATATGCCCTCGATAATTGGGGTCTTCCACATCCTTACTATCATAATAGTCTCTAGCGGCTAGTAAAACAGAAGGTGAAACAGTATCATAACAAAAATTATCCCTGTCCAAATTGGTTCCATTTTATTCAAAACTGTAAATTAATTTAATTCAAAAAATCAAATCTATGCTCTAGGTTCTATGCTCTATCAGCGCAGCGGTCTTTTTTTTAATATTTTAATCCCAAAAGTAGGATCTTCCATCTTTTTTAAATCCTCCAAAACAGAAGAACTATTCTGTTTCATGAATTCTTTCAAAATCGCATTGTAAAAATCATTTTTATCCTCCATTAAATTCTTAAGTTCAAATTCTGAGTCTTCCCTATTCAATAACATGAGATTAATAAAATCTTCTGCAACTGCTAAACGCATAGAATTCAGTAATATATCGTTGTATTTACTGACTAATTTTTTAATTTTTTGCTGTTGGGTAGTTGTCAATGTTTTGAATATTAGAATGTGACGAAGATATAATTTGATAGAAGATAATGAAACTTTAATACTTCTAATTTACCAACATGTTGATTACTTTTTCTATTCAGACGACACAAGGAATTATCAAATTGATTGGAAAACCGAATATTCAAAAAAACGTTAATTCTATTTAAAAAGCGCAGAATATTTCAAACAATTCGTTTCTTTGAACTATTCAACTTTAAACTTAATCACTTTTCAATGCAAAATTTCAAAAATCATCGTCGTTTATATCCTGCGCATCATTTCATTTTAATCCCTCTTTTACTGACCCTGCTAATTTGGGCAATACAGAATTTTGTTAAAAATGGTTTTTCGTTTCCGAATTTCTATTTTGTTTTAAGTTCCTTTATTCTTGTTTTAATCGCACTTATTTCTAGAACGTATGCAATGAAAAATCAAGACAGACTTATTCGAATTGAAATGCGTTACCGTTATTTTGAACATACAGGAAAGTCTTTTGCAGAAAAGGAAAAGCACTTGAAATTAGGTCAAGTTATCGCTTTACGTTTTGCTTGCGATGAGGAGTTAACAATCTTAATAGAAAAAGCAATTTCAGAAAAGTTAACTTCAACGGAGATAAAAAAGGCAATCACAAATTGGCTTCCTGATAACAACAGAGTTTAGTTCAAAATACCGATTTATATTTCTATTTATCTATTGATTTTCATATGTGATGTTAGAATTAAAAAAAGGCATCTATTGAAGCCCATTTTAATCATTTTAAAGTAATCCAGCTGCTTCTCTTTTCAGTCTTTCTTCCTCATCCTTTACCTCTTTCTCTAGACGCTTTTTAATAATTTCATCCAAGTCCTTGTTGTTCTTTATCACCTCATCTACAGGAATAAATCCTTGCCCGGTAAGCGGGAATAGATCTTGTAATTCACCGCTGTAATAGAATTCGTAACACAATCCACCAAACGTATAATCTTTGTCGCCCACTATGAAGTTGGAGCCTCCAACACTTGGGTTTTTCTTTGGTTTACTTTTTTGATAACCAAGGTTGAATAAGGTACCTAAAATCTCGGGTCGGTTGGAAAGCGAAAAACCAGCTCTTTGCCAATGGGCTTCGAACTGACGTAAAAAGAATGCAGTATACAAGTAGGAATAAAAATGATCTCCCCCTTTAATCAAACGCTGAATAATAATGTTTTTATGGGCTTCAATAGTATCATTTATCAATTCGGGAAAAGAATCTTTTGCATTCAAACATTTCTGAAAATAATCACCCGCATAAAATGCACTGTTTTTATCATATAAATTCTGTTCAATTTTAACGGCAGTGTTTTGAAGGATTCCAGTCACCCCATACCCTCTATTTTTCGGAAGAATTAAGCGATTAAATGGCGTTACATATTTCTTAAACTTTTCACGCCCAGAATTAAACATCCGCACTTGTTCACCCACCAAACACATAACTATCATTCGAGATTCAACACCAGTTAATGCAGAAACAGAATCAATAGCATGTTTGTCTGCCTTTATTGCTTTACAAAACTGTTTCCATTCATTGTAATTCGACCAAGCAAAAACAGACAATGCTTTGTCATTTTTATCCCATTTAATTTGTGCAATTTCTTTTTGATACGACTTATTTTTAATCATGCATAGATTTACCGCATCCAACATCCTTAAAGCAACTTCAATGTTACCAGTTTTGTGATAACCTTCTAAAATTGTTTTAGCATTATTAGGAGAATATTTTGTTAAAACACCAATTTGTCGGAACATGATGTATTCATTTTTCACGACAGACATACTATCTGTTTTAAAACCTTGGTTGTATTTCTCCGCAGAATTAGTCATGTAACGACTATTTAAGTCGACAGAACCATTGTCATTGGTCCATTTGAAATGAACAGCCAATGCCGTGAAAATAGCAAACATGGCTCCCGCTGCTAACAAATGAAGCACGGTGAAATAGGAATAACGGATGAACCTTTTAAAACGAGATCGTTTTTTTTTAGGTTTATGAAATGTTATCTGATTCAAATCAGTGTTTTCTTCTTCTTTCAATATTAATGTTTTGAGTCTACAAATGTAGGAAATTCAGTTTAACTTATAGAACCGATTTTTGTCCTAAGTGTGGTTATACTCTAGAATAAAAAAAAGGATACACTAATCGTTTTTTTTATTGTAAATACAAAATTGAACTCTATGTTTAACTATTCACAGATTTAACAGAAATTGAATTGATCGATGAAGAAGAGGTAAATTCTTAGGTTCTCTTATCCACATTTTAGAGGTAATTGTTTTAGTTTTTATATCCTTCCTATCTCATTTATATGCGCAGGAATATGGATTAGAATATCAACTACTCTAATCCTTTAAATCCAGCAATAACAAACCTCATCTCAGAACAACAAATTTCATTACTGGAAGTTCCTCCTTTGTTAATGTGTTTTTAACTTTCAATAAATAATTCCCGTTCACTAATTCACTTATTTCCATACTTATATCAGCATTCAACGCTTTCATGTAGTTGAAAGTTTTAACCTCTTTTCCAAGAAGGTCATAAATCTCCAAACTGTACTCTCCTGCAGACCCATCTTCAACATGTAAATTAAGTTGAATAGTAGCAGGATTAGGATATAGAACATTTCCATTTGCATCCGTACAACCCACATAAATAATAGGGGAGAAACTATAATTTCCATCAAAATCTGTTTGTCTCAATCGGTAATAAACATTTTGGTCGTTCGATTCATAAACTGTTGTAGAATATGAAGTGGTTACATTAGAATTCCCCGCGGCTTGAACTGTTTCAATTGGAATAAACACTTCCCCATTCAGACTGTGTTCCAACGTAAAGAAATCATTATTCTCTTCTGTAGCAGTCACCCAATTAAACCTTCTTGTGTTATTTTCACAATTACCGGTAAATGAAGTCAATTTAATTGCTAATCCACAAGGATCCACAGTTAATGGAATTGACACGGCTAAAGGAATTAGACAATTTCCATTAATAGCAGATAAAGTCATGGTTTGACTCGCAACAGCATTTGGAATGGTAACATCCTGAGCATTATCATCTAAAAGAATTGTTGTATTTCCAGCTCCAATATTATACGTTAAAGAAGCACCATCACTTCCGCTAATTGAGAATATTGCATCATTTCCTGCACATACACCGCTGTTAGTTGTAACATTATAAGTTGGTAAAGTTAATGCTGGAATATTTACGACAAGGTTCGATGCACAACCGTTGTTATCCATAACCGAAACAGTGTAATTACCAGGAAGTAAATTAGTCTGAGTAATACTATTTGGCGAATTAATTGGTGTAACACCATTCCATAAATAAGTATATATTGCTGTTCCTCCAGACACATTCACAACTGCTGAACCATTTGCAATTCCAGTGCACGTTGGGGTATTACTTTGCAAATAAATACTTGGTTGTGTTGGCGATGGAAACACCATCGTTGAACCTGTTGTACTGCATGAAGTTCCAGTATTGCTTATTGTTACCGTATATAAACCTGAAGCTATACTATTAATTGTAGAACTTGTAGAATTGAACGTAGTAGAACCGTTTGACCAAATAAAATTATAAAGTCCAGGAGAAGAAACAGTTGCTGTTGCCGCTCCATCATTCAGACAAATAACAGATGTATTTGACATTGCGATTGTCGGTAAACTATTCACCGTAACTGGGAATGTAATCGTTCTAGGACATCCATAAACAGTAGTTCCTCCATTCGTAACAGAACCAGTTACTGTTGCAATATAGGTAGTTGTTACTGTTGGGTTTACAGTTATCGTATTTGCTGTACTTGCCGTGATAGCAGTTAGTGGTGACCATGTTACAACATCACTGGCATTTAAACCTGAAAGTGTTAAAGTCGTTGAACCTCCATTGCAAATTGCGACTGCTCCAGATCCTGTAGCGGTTGGATTTCGAACAACATATAGCAGAACACTCTTCAAAGGAGAAGTGCCACAACAGTCAGTCACAACTTGTAACGATATCGTATAAAATCCTGGTGTATTAAATTGGGTATTTGTGTTCTGAACGTTACCAGGATTTGCTGCTGCCCCATTGAAATTCCACACATAAGATGTAGCAGGATAAACGCTATTAAATGTAGCAAAATCACCTTGACAAACTTGATAGGTATCCACACCAATTTGAGGGGCATTTGTTACTATTTGCGAACCCGTTGAACCATCAAATGAGATGTTATGAAAACCAGTATACGTATTTGCCCCAACCGAAAGTGAATAACGATCGATTACGGAATATTGTGTGACTGCTGGACTGATAGCACCCGCAGTTGCCGGTACCGCATTATTAGTTGCTATATCAAAATCCCAAGCACCTAATACTGAAGAAGTATAGCTGACATTAGTGTTAGTACAATTTACATTGGTTACAGTGATTGTTGGTTGACCAGGAAGGTTGAAAGCAGCATCGCTTGTCGCCAAAGCAGTTCCACCGTTGAGGTGAATGGCATTAGAAAGACCTGCTGATCCATTTCCACCATTTCCACCAGCACCTCCGTTTCCGCCATTACCTCCACGCCCTCCTCTGTTTCCATCCGAATCACCATTAGAACAACCACTTCCTAAGTTTGAAGATCCACCGATACCTCCTAAGCCTCCTAAGCCTCCTAAGCCAGCTGATCCAGCTGCACCAGCGAGAATTCTGTCTTGAATTAAATTTCCGCCGGTTCCATTGTTGAAAAGATAGATTCCAAAAGATGAGCCACCACCGAAAGCGCCTCTTGCGGCACCCCCACCACCAGCACCACCACCACCACCAGAACCACCACCACCTGCTGCATCTATACCAGAATCATCCCTTCCTGCGCCGCCACCGCCACCGCCGCCACCGCCGCCATTACTTGAAGTTCCATTCGTTCCTGCACCTGGAATAAAAAAACCAGCTACATGAGCACTTGTTCCTACTGTCCCATTTACTCCTGAAGCCCCAATAGTGCCTGTAACACCAAAACCTCCATATGGAGTATCTGCATTATTTCCGTCTTTAATTCCACCAATGCCACCAGCACCTCCAGCGGCTCCTCCAGCGGCAGTTATACCATTGGCCCCAACATCGCCTGGGGCATTTGAACTATCATTTCTTCCGTTACCACCTCTTCCTCCAGCAGCACCCGCACCAGCATTACCTCCTATAGAAAGTGCGTTTGCCCCACCGACTCCAGCCCCACCACCATTACTACCATTTGTTTCACCATCTGAACCAAAAGAACAACCAGGACCATTTCCTGTAATTCCATTTGCGGCATTTGCTCCAGCCCCACCATCCCAAGTTGAATTATAGGTAGCAGGATTATTATCTCCATTTCCAGACCCAGCTGCTCCAGGTAAAACCTGCGTTCTTACTATATTATAATTCGAACAATTGGTTAAATGGATTCCATAAGTTGACATACCTGTCCCAGCAGTACCTGCAGCTGTGGTGATCGTAAGATCTTGTAACCTAAAATTTGTTGCTGAATTTCCATAAAACGCCACCAAACGTTGCGCATTTAAGGCTCCCTCAGGAAGGACATTTGTTCGATTTATTGTTGTAGCTCCGGCCAAACTTGTTTTTGTCCAACTGCTTGCTTCTATAAATCCGCCTTCAATTGTTACAAAACTCGAAAGATTCAAAGGAGCATTGATATTATAAGTTCCAGTTGCTAACTTAATAACCGCGTTATTACATGCTGCTAGTGTGAGTGCGTTTGCCAAGGTCGTTGGAGCAGCTTGTGTTCCAGGATTCCCTACTAATCCAGTTGTTGATGCATATATATTTACACAACTTGCTAAAGCAGGTGGTGAACCGACAATCAATGTTGTTGTAACTTGCGATGTACATCCTGTTACAGGGTTCGTAACTCGAAAAGTGTAAACATATGAACCAGCCAGTACTGGAACAGTTACAACTAGACTGTTTTGCGTCCCGACAAATGCGCCTGAACCTAAAGAAACCATCGTTGGGCTAAACCATTGATAATTCATCCCTGTTACATCTGTTGAACCAGTTAACATAAAATTCGCTCCAGCGCAAACACTTGCTGAGGTTGGTGAAATAGAAGCAATTGGATCAGCTGCAATGCTCACTGTAACAGCATCTGTTGCAATACAACCGTCAGCATATGCAGCTGCAAAAGTATATGTTGTTGTACTGGCAGGTGTTGCAGTTGTACTAGTTGTTGTTGGTGTTGCCAAACTTGCAGCAGGAGACCATAAATAGGTTGTGGTTGGCGGAGTTAATCCAACAACTCCATTTAAAACAGTTGATGAACCTTCACAAATTGTGACATTTGGTCCAGCATCAACTACATGGGGATTCGCAATAACCGTGATTGTATACGTTTGTGAATTTTGACCAATTAATGGACACGCATTATCGGCAGCGTTAATTGTTATGTAATAAGTTCCAACATTGCTAGCAGTTGGTGTCCAACAAAACGTGCCTGTTTTAGAATTTGCAGGACCTGTTTGTGTAAATGTTGAACCAAGAATATTATTGCTCGCCGTCATTGTAACCGTTTGACCAGCATCAACATCTGAAGCGTTTACTGTAAAACAAAATGGTGACCCAGCACAAGCTGAAATAGAAAATACACCAGGCACACCATTTATTCCTCCAACGGTTGGAATTGTATTGGTGCAATTCACGATATTGAATTGAATATCTCGCATGACTGAGCCAATTAATACTCCACCTCTGTATTCTTGAACCAAAACAGCCACAACCGCCACTTGAGTAACATTTGGTGTGAAAGTAATGTTTCCAGTTGCTGGATTGATTACTGCAGGAACTGTAAAAGGATTTGCTCCATTAAAACCACCAGCATAAGTAACATTACTACCAGATGCGTTTAACGCATTCACAAGAGAATAAACCAAAACGTCTCCATCTGGATCTGTTGCTAATTGTTGATAATTTATCGGCTGTCCAACACACGCAAATAATTGAGGATTGTTTGCGAAAACTGGAGAACTGTTACAAGGTGTTACCGTATTATTCAGCCTTGTTTGTGTATAGAAATCATTTGTATCTGGTCCAGTGACATTGGTGATAGATGCATTTCTACAACAAACTTGATAGGAAAGTATCCAATTCGAGCATCCAGAAGGCAAGGTTAAAACACCTGAATAAACTATTTTTTGAATTCCAAGAGTTCCTCCACCCCCACATGCACTAGCAGCACTAGGACATAAAGGTGTAATGTCAACTGTTGATTGAAGGTTTAACGTCAAAGAAGCATTTACGCCACAAGCCGCAGAACGGTAATTTATTACTTCGGAAGCACTCGAGGCTATTCCATTACAATCTCTGTAAAACGTTAAATTTACTTGGTATTGATTTGGACCAATACACGAAAAGGTAATTTCTCCTCCAGCAACGTGTGACGCATTTGAAAAGAATGAAAAATTTAAGAAAAAAGTAATAGAAATAACAAGTCGCAAAGCAACTTTTATAGATGTTGAGGCCATATATTTAGGTTTTACCTAGAAACGTTCTAGATAATTTGGGGCGAAAATAGTTTATTTATTCGAAAAAACTCAAAGTCTATATAGTTAATTATCAAATTGTTTAAAAGTCATTTTGTAAATGTTCATAAGCACTTATGAAACAAAAACTCATCAATAAAAATGGTTGAATTAAATTATAATTAATTATGACCTTTCACAATTCGTGAACTTTATGAAAACAAATTTTAATTAGCTTACACATTGAACGAATAAATAGGCGAGCGTGACAAAGCTAGTGCATGTTTTCAATCGGCAGTTCAACCTTAATTTATGGATAGATTAAGAAAAGCCTGCTGATTTAATTTTTAAACTGAAAAACTGCAATTAATGAATTTTGGATTTGTCAATTTAACGCAACAATCTGTTTATCAATTTCTTTAAAAGAACAAAGGCGGGCTATTGACCCACCTTTGTATGAAAGAAATTACAGCCGTCTATGAACAACTATTCATTCAATCTATTGGTCAATTGAATTCCTGTTTGACAAATCAAACAGTATATATTCTGATTTTAGAACTCTTTAGGTTTTCAACTATTACAAAAACTTAAATCATTTTGTTTTCAAATCAGAAATCAACGCAACTGAATTAGGACGAAGATATGCAGACAAAACTGAAGCGACTATGATTTATATCACATAGAATGATGATAAGCATCACTTTTTGTAATGATAATATTCATTGATACTATTTTAGTATTCAAATGGATGTTATTAACGGACTTAGTTGGGAATATTTGCTCAATGATGATGAAATTGATGTTGCGGTTAAGAATGGTATTGTTACCTTAACTGGAACGGTTGATTCGGACAGTAAAAAAAAACTTGCTGAAGATGCAGCTTAACGAGCTCCTGATGTGGGTCAAGTTGAGAACAACATAAAAGTCAATAAGGTCATCATTTCTTTTTAATTTAAATTTTAGCGCGTAAATTCAACATCCAAACAATTCCATGTTTACTCATGTATTTGTCAATTTTCCCTTGATCAAATAAGTCATTCAGCAGAATACGTGTTTCTGAAACTGATGTATCCATAAGGAAAGAAAATTCATCTTCAGTCATGTTATTGTAAATAGAGAACAAGGTTTCTGCGCTACAACTAATTTTCTGCTTTACAGCATCAGGAATAATAGATAGAATAATTTCCTCGAACTTTTCATATGGCTGAAACCCTTTGATTGTATTATTGACGATTCCATCCTTTAAAAAGAATAACGTTGGAAACATGGTAATTTCTAAATCCTTCGCTAATTCTAAATCGGCTTCAAACAATTTAAACCCCTTACCTGAAAAATCTTTCTTCAATAAGGCTGTGTTAAGACCACTTGAAAGAGCAGCATTTTCAATTATTTCCCATCGAGTGATATTCTTTTTTTCTAAAAACACCAATTCTTTCAATCTTCGTAAAAATGTAATTGCCTTATCGCTATCTTGCAATTGAGCAGCTTTAAAAGCAATGGATGGAGGAAATGACGAATACAATGGGTCTTCAATCCACACATCTCCATCTAAAAGCATTTTTTGAGAAGCATTGACATCTTCCCAATGTTTAGCAGCATCTAAGGGAGTTTTTATTATGCCTTTGTCATACTCTTTCCATGATGGTAATAAACCACCCATATGGTAATCAATTTCGTGATAATCTCCGTATTCCAATTTTAACTTTCGAAGAATAGGTTGAATTATCCAACAAGTAGAACAAATAGGATCTGTGAAATAAATTATGTTCAAAGGCTTTTCAAGAAGAGGTGATTTCTGTTTATTGGAATCAGATATTAAAGGCAATATAAATTCTAGTTCGCTGAATTTATTTGGATTTAAAAATGTTTCTTTCAATATCCTACCTTGTTCTATGTGACTTTGGATTTTAGGTGATCTCGTTTGATAATACGCATTAAACGCTTCTTCAAGAGTTGTAAATTGACCTAACGATTCTGACAAACACTTTGCATCGATAATTGCATTGGTTGTTCCTGCGCTCGTAAAAGGAAGAGCCAAATGAGCAGCATCACCAATTAAAACAACATTTTCTTTATGAAAACTTGGAAGTAAATCAAAGTCTCGCGTTTTCCAGATATACGCATTTTTGAAATCTGTAGCATCTAAAACAGTTTTAACGTCGACAGGAAAATCTTTCATCATTTCTGAACAAAATGCCTTTAGACTTTCTGGATTATTTTCTTCAAAACCTGGAGAAAGTTTTACGTCATACTGCATGAACCAGACAACTTCGTCAGAAGAAGATGGAATGTAGCCAAAAGCTAATCCTTTCTCTTTACTTTGAATTTTTTGAAAAATTACATCCTCCCCTTTTCTGCTAATTCTTTTTCCAGAAATTCCAACAACTTCATTTACTTCAACCAAACTAAAATTTGTCTTACCAAAGATTGCTTCTCTCACTTTTGAATTACTGCCATCTGCACCGATAAACACATCTCCATATTCCATTTCTCCATTTTCAAACACAGCAGCAATAGCTTTATTGTTTTCATAAATAAAATGGGAAAAGGATCTTCCTTCAATAAGTATATCATTCGTAAAAAAAGAATAAAGAAAAGAAATAACATCTATTCGTTTCAAACAATACCAGTCATTTAACTGAATTTTAATTTTTTCTTCACCATTTGGTCTTTTGAGACTGAAAAGGTTAACATGTTGCTTCATTAGGTGAGATTTTGTATCACCGAAAAACTCTGAAAGAACTGATAATCCTTCATAATTCATCAGAAATGCATGACCTATATTTGGCAAAGAAACAGCCTTCTCACATACTACAACCTCCCAGTTTTTGCGTTTTAAATGCAGTGCCATTGTAAGACCTGCAATACCTCCACCAATTATAACTGCTTTCATTTTAAGTATTTTTTCACTGTTTCAAGTGCATCAATTAAAATTTCTTCTGATGATACAAAACTCATTCTAATATACCCTTCAGTTCCATCACCGATCCATTGTTTCAATCCGGGAACAACTGCAACTTTTGTCTCGTTTAACAAGATGATTTCTGCTATTTTATGTTGAAATGCAATTCTAAAAGACATAATAAAACCATTGTGTTTTTTTTATAAATTAAATCTGTTTCAAAAATGAAAATAATTGAAATAATTGAATAGATTATTCGGATTAGTCATTAAAAAATTAAATATAAACACTGACTGTTAGTTACGTAATTTCACCTATCAAAACCAATAAGCCAAAGAAAGACCAAACATATAAATGGATTTCATTTTAAGTATTTTTTCACTCTTCCAAGTGCATCAGTTAAAATTTCTTCAGAAGTTGCAAAACTCATTCTAATATACCCTTCAGCTCCATCACCAAACCATTGTTTCAATCCTGGAACAACAGCAACTTTTGCCTCATTTAACAAAATATCATGAATTTCTTGACTCGTTTTGTTCGTAGCAGTAATGTCTGTGAATGCAACATAACATCCATCTGGAGCAATACACTTAAACCCAGGAATAGAATTTAATTCATTGACTACTAAATTCCGCATATTAGAAAGATGATCAACAAAATTATCCAACCAATAGCCGCATGAATTCAAGGCGGTTGTTGCAGCAATTTGAGACAACACATTAACACCATGAATGGTAGAATAATGCATAGAAGCATCCATTAAAAGTGTGAAATGTTGTTGATTGTGAGCCATAACAGCTCCGATTCTTAGACCTGCTAAACCATAGGATTTGCTGAATCCCGTTATAGTGACCGTTTGATTTCTGATTTCCTCATTGATAGAAGCAATACTCGTAAATACAGCTGGCTTAAAAACAATATCACTCCAGATTTCATCTGACAATATAATAAGTTGATGTTTGCAAGCAATTTCACCAAGTTGAGTCAACTCTTCTTTTGTAAAAACTTTACCCGTCGGATTCAGCGGGTTACAAAGACAAATCATCTTCGTGTTTTTTGTTATTAGAAGTTCAAGTTCTTCAAAATCCACTTTAATTGTTCCCGGAGGAATTGCAAAAGGAATAGCTTTAGCATGAACAGCTTCTATTGAATAGCGAAATAAAAAATCTACTGGGTCAAAAATTATTGCTTCATCTCCTGGAGAAAGAAACGCTTTACAAGTCAAGTATATTCCAAAAGCGGCACTGTCGACAGGAAAAGAAAAAGCTGGAGAAACTGGTACATTTCGTTTAATTTGAAAATAAGTTGCAATGCTTTCTTTAAAATCAGGTAAACCTTCGGGTGGACCGTAACAATAATACCGATCCTTTGCAAAAGATCTAATTGCTTCTGAAATTTCTGGTGCGCTTGGAAAATCTGGGTCTGCAGCAGTTAACGGTATTACTCCTTCTGGTAAAGTTGCCCATCTTAAGTTAAAAGCGCGCTTTTTTAAAAGAGTTAAATTGACTGAATTGTTCTCAAACATAAAATGAAAGCTTTTTTAAAAGATGAGTAGTACGACCTTAAATATAAATAAAAAGCATTAGTGTTTAATATAAATAATCTAAAAAAAACAAAGAATTAATTTGCCATTAATTATCCGATTGTTATTCTTGCACAATAATTTTTAAAACCATTTTATCAAAAAAATTTATAATTTCAAATTCATGAAAAAAATAATTTTACCGCTAGGGCTTCTTTTCGCGTTTGGTCTAGGACTGCTAACAATGTCCTTTGTCTCATCTAAAAATGAAGAAAAACATGTTGAAAAACCAATCAAATTAGGTGTTTTTTCACTTAGTTTAAGTGTCAAAGACCTTAAAGCATCAAAAGCGTTTTACGAGTATTTAGGATTTTCAAAAATGGGTGGAGATATGGCCTCGAACTATTTGATCATGAAAAACGAAAATACCATCATTGGAATATTCCAAGGAATGTTCGAAGGAAACATGCTCACGTTCAATCCTGGGTGGGATGTCAATGCTAAAAACGTGAAGAAATTCGATGACATCCGCGTCATTCAAAAACATTTGAAATCCAAAAACATTCCTTTGACGATGGAAGCTGATGAAAAAACTTCAGGTCCAGCAAGTGTGATGTTGACTGACCCTGATGGGAATGTGATTTTATTGGATCAGCATAGGTAAGCGAATTGTTTGCTTTATGATTAACTTTTAAAGCCTAGTAAATGGTAAATTATAGTACTAGTCGATACTCCAAACATTCGATTTAATAAAGTAGGTCCAAATGCAACTTAAACAATTCCGCGCAGGCTTTTGCGTCACTCAATGCATCGTGGTGTTTTAATTCAATGCCGTGTTCATCACACAATACATTCAATTTCTTCTTATAGATTTTATACGTACAATGTTGGTTGAATTGAACTGAATCCATGCCGTAATAAGCAAGTGTTTTGTTCAACACACTAAAATCAAATGCCCCGTTATGAGCTACAACATCTTGTCCTTCAATGAAATGTTTGATTTCTTCCCATACATCTGGAAAAATAGGTGAGAACTTGGTGTCACTTGGCGAAATGCCATGAATATCAATAAAACGATCCCAATAATAATTATCAGGTGGGTACACTAATTGATTATAGGTTTCAACAATTTCTCCATTTTCAACTCGAACGATTCCAACTTGACAAATACTGTGCTGTTTGGGTTGTGCAGTCTCAAAATCGATTGCTGTGAAAGATGTGATCTTCATAATTTGAAATTGAACTTTTTATCTAAAAAGGATAGTGATTAATCAAGAAACTTAATTTTTTAAATATGCCTCTTGATGAGAAGTAATATGCATTTTTTGAATTGGAATCGTATCCCATTTTTCCGATACAATAACAGCTGTTATTTTCACTGCTACGGTTACACCAATTAGTGCATTGTCGTTGGAAAGACAAACGTAATACTGTCCTTTTTGGACATCTGTCATTCTAGAGAAATCGTTTATTATTTTACCCTTTTTGATATACGAAAACTTTTTTCCAGCTTGATATAATTTTCCGTTATCTCCATGGAGTAAATAGAAATCAATGTCTTCACCAGATTGTGCAACTGTTAAAAAGGAGGCTCCTCCTAGTGCTAGTGCTGCCATTGGACCATATCCAGGAATTCGTGATATGATTGGTCCCACTTTAGAAGCAAGATTTCTTGTTGCTTTTTCATACGCTTCTTGTCCTGATTGATCAACACCGATATAATAACTCCATGAAACCGTTTTTTCTGGTAACGAGAAATTTAAAATTGTTTCATTTCCTCCTCGATTTGTTGTTGAATGAACTTTTGCAACTTGATCTGTGAGATTTGAAATAGTTGTATCTGTTTTAATCAACGTTCGTTCTTGATGTGTTGTATAGGAGGTGTCGTTCACAGTTTTCCAAAACACAGTGGTGTTGAAATTCTTTGTTGCTTCCGAACTCGGAATACGCTCAATTTTATAGTTACAAATTCTCCCCCCAATTGCTGTATTTGAAAATCGAAACTGATAAATTGCCGTTTTAGGAATTGTCAAGCGTTTATTTTTTATTGATTTGGTGTTATATTCTTTGAATTTAGAAGTTGAGGGAATTTCAACTATTTCAACTTCATTTAATTCTTTACCGTTTATTTCTTCGTAATTAAAAATCACCTGGTCACCTTCCGCAAAGCCAAAATAGAAAGACTTTTCACCAGCAGTATGTATTTTAATTGTTGATTCTGTCACTTCGATAGGCGTTTGACCAAATAACAATTGAGTAAACAAAGCGGCTAATACAGAAAATATAAATTTCATGAGCTAATTTTAAGCATTCTTCTTTAAAACGACAACGAAGCTAACCAAATCTTAAGTCCTTCCATAAATTAATAGCGTGAAGTTCTTCACAAAATAAAAAAAGGAAGAAGTAGTTATATGTTGTTAGTGAAGCTTAAGGAGTTGAAAAGCGCAGCAGTGCAACTGCAGCGAAGCGGGAAAATCACAAAATTAAAAACAGCATTGAAAAAAAAAGTATCTTTCAATTATGAAAAAACTCTTACTGACTGTCTTTCTTTTTGCAACGGCGCTATTGCATTCTCAAACAAATCTTTTGGTTACGAGCCCTATTGCTGATCAGGTGATAAAAGGGAATTTTGATCCTTTACAATTTGTTTCCTCGAATCCTGTTTCTGACCATCAGCAAATCGTTCAATACATTCAAAATAATATACAATCAGATTCACTGAAAGCTTATATTTTGAAAATGGCAACTTTTCAAAATCGAAATACAGGTTCAGACACGGTTTCTTCAACAACGGGAATTGGAGCTGCAAGAAGATGGGCTTTTTCAAAATTCGAAGAGTTCAGTTCTTCAGCAGAGAACCGATTGTTACCTTCTTACTTTCAATTTGATCAATCAATCTGCGCCGTAAATCAGCATCGCAATATAATGGCGGTCTTACCAGGAACAAATATCGACCTGCACGAGGTTATAATTATAGAAGGACATATCGATAGTAGATGCGAATCTAGTTGTGATATTCTTTGTCAGGCAGAAGGAATTGAAGATAATGCTTCTGGTTCTGCCCTGGTGCTTGAATTGGCGCGTGTAATGAGTAATTTCTCCTATCCAAACACCATTGTTTTCATGTTAACAATTGGCGAAGAACAAGGTCTTTATGGGGCAAATGCTTTTGCACTTTACTGCGAAACCAATACAATACCAGTTAAAGCCGTTTTCAATAATGATGTAATTGGCGGTGTAATTTGCGGTAACACTTCTTCTGCTCCATCGTGTCCGGGAGTGAATGATATTGACAGCACACAAGTTCGAATTTTCTCTTACGGAGGATTTAATTCTCAATATAAACAATTGTCGAGATTTGTAAAATTACAATACAAAGAAGAGCTCGTTCAACACGTCAGCGTTCCCATGCTCATTTCAATTATGACATCCGAAGATCGCTCCGGAAGATCGGGAGACCATGTTCCATTCAGACAAAAAAACTTTGCTTCTTGTAGGTTTACATCTGCCAATGAACATGGAGATGCATCGAATGGAGCAGGATATACTGATCGTCAGCATACAACTGATGATATCCTAGGAGTTGATACAGATTTTAATGGCCAAATTGACAGCTTTTTTGTGGACTTCAATTATCTCGCACGGAATGCCGTTATCAATGGTACAGCAGCCACAATTGCAGCAAAGGGTCCAAAAAAACCAGATTTTTTGATTCATACAATTTTTGGTCCAGGGCTAATCATTGAAATTACAGACCAAACTCAGTATTCTACTTATAGAGTTGGTATTAGAACGCTCACAAATGACTGGGATTCGGTGTACACTATTACTGGAATCATTGATACTATTTATCCTATTCAGGCAGCTAATTATTTTGTTAGTGTTGCATCTGTCGATGCTGTTGGAATGGAAAGTCTATTCTCTCGAGAGATAAATATTTTTGATAGCCAAGTAAATATTAGTGAATTGGAAACGGAAGATTCCAAGCCTTTGCAACTTTTGCAAAACAAACCAAATCCTTTTGATGAATCAACTATCATTGGTGTTTCCATGATTGGTTCAATCAACTACAAGAAGGCATGGATATCAATCGAAGATCTAAACGGAAAAGAAATTGAACGCCTCAAAATTGATTTAAACAATGAGATAAATGAAGTGCAATATGAACATGGGTTTGGTAAATCAGGAACATTCACTTATTCTCTATACGTTGACAATCAAAAGATTGAAAGTAAGCGAATGGTTTTTGCAAATTGAGGTTTCACAATTGACAATTGATAATTGATAAATGCTAAATTTATCCGCATGATTAGAGCCGTTACTTTACTTGATGCAGAAGCACTAACTGCTATCTACAATCCATTTATTCGAACTTCAAGCGCCACGTTTGAAGAAACAGAAATAACGGTTGATGAGATGCGGAAGAGAATTCAGTCCATTCACTTTGAAAAGAAGTATCCTTTCCTTGTATTTGAAGAAGATGGTGAAATTCTTGGATACGCATACGGGTCAAGCTTTCGAGAAAGAATCTCTTATCGGTTTACCGCAGAAAGTACTGTTTACGTCGAGCCTAGTTCATTTGGCAAAGGTATCGGTAAACAACTCTACACTCTATTATTAGAACAATTGTCTGAAGGCGGATTTCATTCTGTAATAGGCGTGATCACGCTACCAAATGACCCGAGCGTGAAACTTCACGAGCAATTCGGATTTAAAAAGGCGGGACTTTTTACCGAATCAGGATTCAAGTTCAACCAATGGATGGATGTAGGTTTTTGGGAATTACTCCTATAACAACACTGTATCCTTGTTTAACCTATCGGTGGGTCGAAAGTTTTAAGTTTTAAGTTACAAATTGCTAATTACAAGTTATTAGTTGACACTTGTAACTAACAAAAAAAAGCCTCAACTTTCACTGGGATCTTGTCAGAAATTTAATTGAACTTTACTCCAGAGAGAAATTGATTGGTAAAACTACTATTGACCGGACTGGGGTTCCATTACATTTTGCAGGAATTAATTTCGGGAAGTAACATACTATACGTATCGCCTCTCTTTCTATATCGAAAAATCCACTCGATTTGGCAATTACGATATTACTGACACTTCCATCGATTTCCACAATAAAAACTACCATTACTTTATCCTGTATCTCATTCTCGATTGCGGATTGTGGGTAATTCAAATGTGTCTGAATAAACTTGGCCATTTCTCCCAACCCACCTGGAAATTCAAAATCTTCCTTATCCGCTTCAGCACATTCATCTACCTCTTTATTCGCTTGAATGAAATACTTTAATGAATCAACAACCACAAGCTTATGCACCTTTGAAGCAAACAATTCATGTTCCTTCTCTTGTGTAAATGGTAAAATGTACGATCTGGATGCATTCACTTTTTCGTAATGATAATATCCAAAAGATTTTCCTACGTATAGATTATTTGGGTCACTGATTTTTATTTGGTAAGATTGCTTTCTAACGATTATAAAAATCACCTTCCCGTCTATGTCCGTAGTGTCAACATTTTTTTGACCATCCTCGTCTGTGCATTCTACAATAATTCCACTTATGGCCTTCGATTCATACAAAGATCTAAGAACAATGTCGAGCGTGTAGGTTTTCTTTGCTGCGAAGAGCTGGGTTGACAGTAACAGTAAAAATGAAAGTGTAATTGTAAGGTTTTTCATTTGGAATTTAAACTTCATAAGATTTACTCAAGCATTTAGTTTTCATTGATTAAATTCGACAGTAAGAAAAATTGTTGGCTTGATGAGATTTTAAAACGCAACAGTGCAACTGCAGCGGAGCGGGTAAAAATAGTTATTCAATTTCACCAATTTACTGGAGGTTTACCACTTAAAATTTCCTTTTCCAATTTCAAACACGTGTTTGCAAAACCATCATTTTCTTCCGCAGGTTCCCATCTCCATTTTTTAATGAATATAACGGTATATTGAACTGGTTTATAATACAATCCCGTACCAAAGGATTGCCATGTCTCTATCTTAATTTGCTCTTTTGTGAAATCAGGTAATTTAGCATACTTGTTGGGATCAGAATTTCTTAATTCTTGTGGAATGTTTTTTACTTTATCTTCATGTGATTTAAATTCAGCGGTTGCAGCTTCTATATCTTTTTTCCAATTCCATATTTGTAAAGCAGTTGGTTGTATATTTCTTAGCAAACCAAAACCTTTATCAAATGCAGGCCAACCATCTGAATTGAAAATTGAAAAACTCGATTTCACATACATCAACACAGACAATTCAGCTTTAGTTGAAAGTGAACGAATTAATTCTCCTTTAGGTTGATTGGCTTTTATATTCCAATAAATTGGAGCTGAAGAAAAACGCTCAACTTGTCCAGAATAATTGTTCCGTACATCAGCATAAGCAATACAAGTAACCGCTCCACCTTGCAAATGTTCTGGATTCATGTCATATAAGCGATTCTGTTGTCCTGCAGATGGGTTAAAATTGATGGTAAATGTCAATTGATCATTTCTTCCATTTTGATTGAAAACTATTTGTACATCCATCCAGATACGCACAAATGTTCCATTCTCAACAGTAGTAGTTACCCCAAAAGAAAGTGGGTCAATAGTGGCATTCTCGGTGATGTAACGATCAGCTAACATCTCTGCTTGCATCAAATCAAATTCAACTTTTGTACTTTCCATTTTTTTAGTTTTAAAATTAGATTTCACCCTATAATTGGCCAATAATTAACTGGTTTTACCTAAAATCGGTCGGGTTAAATTACTAAAAATGTTCTTATTAAGTGAAGATTGATTTTAAAAAATGAAACGGTAGAAATAGACGAAGCAGAAAATTGTCACCCCACCAACCCAATCAACTCTTCCGCTAAACAATCTGAAAGAATCCTGTATTTCTATTTTCCCACAAGATAGAAATTTTAAAAAAAAACTATTTTTACAAAATGAACCTTCCACATGATATCAAAGTTTCTGTTAGTAAATTAAGTTCCTGCTTTCGGAATACAAGTGCGACTTATAAATTCTATTGGCTATTTCCAACTGCCGAAGAATTTGGCAATAAAGGGTGGGAAGAGTATTTGTCTGGTCGCTATGACGAATGTTTAAGCTATAGCAGAAAAGCTTTGGAAATAGATAACACGTTGTGGTATGCCCAATACAATGTTGCATTGATTTATCTCATTCAAGAAAACCCACGTGCTTTCGAAAAATACACTGCAATTTCTCAATTTTGTGGAGATGTTAGTGTATATATTGGAGCTTATAATGATATTATAGAGTATGAGAATAAAAACGGAAAAATAAAAAATTCAGAACCTATTAAATTGCTTTTAAAATCAAAAATATAGTTCTCTCATTTGTAAGTTCAAGGCATCTCGAATTTACAAAATTTGGAATGGTAATTTTTACGTGTTGGAGGGCGTCTCGGCGTCTCGGCTGTCGCTCGACGTCCTTCGAAGACCTCAACTATCGTTCTTTCGAACCTCGCGGACAACGGTGGATCCTAGGAAAGCACTTCGAGCTGGACTCCCCAGAGTTTATCGAAGAATCGAGCGCTCATCGAGCGACAGTCGAGATGAAGCGCTTACTTGTTAAACTTTTTGAAATCTTTTGAAACCAGCATATCTTTTGCATTTGACCCACTCACCACTTTTTTGCCAGTTTTGGATTCAAGCTCTTTCAAAGCAACTTTAGCGACATTGCCACCTTGTTTCGCAACTTTTTGGCTTTCCTTAAATGATTCTGGACTTGTTGCCTGTGAAATATCTTTGGTAGAAGCTTCTGCTAGCATGTTTAAAATCAATTCTGTGTTGGTCATATTGTCTCGCAAGTTTTCTTTCTTTAAACCTTTGAGAATTTTGTATTCTTTGGTTGTTTTACCTGACCATGCTTTGGTAATGATGTCGGTCAATGTTGCAAATTGAACGCCTTCTTCCAATCCTCTTTTTTTCCACTCTTCTGTCAGTTCTTTACGAATTTCAATGCTTTTTAAACGTTGGTTGATCCAATTTTCGGAGTATCCTAAACGCACGTAATCTTCCAATGCGCGATCAATCGTTAATTCAGGATCTTGCATTTCGTCCAAGCGTTCTGCAGCCACTTGAGCCAACCACATTTTAAATGGTTCAGCTTTGGGAGAAGGAATTGATTGGATCAATCGAAATAATTGTTCTGTATCAGCGACATCGGTCAAACGCATTTTCCCATCTGGAGCTTGCATTTTCAAACCGTGACAATTCGTCACGGTTTCATTTCCTTCAGCTTTTAACCTTTGTTTTAACTTTCTCCAATAAGCATTTGCATCAATACTATCCGTCAAAACAGCAATCACATCAACTATCGAAATGTACCATTTCTCATGTTCAATATCCCAAAGTGTTCGAACTGATTGTTCATCAAATATTTTAATTGCTTCTTGTTTGACCATTCTATTTTTCATATGACTTCTAAGTTAACTAAAACTTTTTTCACTCTGAAAATTTAAGGAATGAAGTTCTGAACAAAATTTAGGATTGTCAATCGACAACATCAGCATTCTTAAAAATAACTCTAAAACATCCCTCATATTTAAAAAGTTTGTATATTCGGATACATCATAAAACTACGCCTATGCTACTTAATAATACGCTAATTGCAGTCACTTTTTTTGCTACGCAATTTTCTTTTGGTCAAGCTAATACCGTCGCAACGGGAGGAAATGCTACAGGAGCTTCCGGTTCTGTTAGCTACACCATTGGTCAAATAGATTATAGTTCGTCAAGTGCCGCAACTGGTTCAATCAACCAAGGAGTGCAACAGCCTTATGAGATATCCAGTTCAAACGGTTTAAACGATGTAATGGATGAAATATCCTTGAGTGTCGGTCCAAACCCAACAATAGACAATTTGACGTTGACATTTAAATCAGATGAAACTGCCATGTACGGTTTTGAATTATTCGATGAAAATGGCAAAGTACTATTGGAAAAATCAAATTTGAAAAAAGTCGAAACAATCGATATGTCGCATTATTCAGTTGGAACCTATCAACTTAAAATTAGCGCATCCAATCATTCACAGAAATCCTTTAAAATCATTAAAAATTAAACGATGAAAAAAATATACATTTTAGTCGCATCCATTTGTTTATCTGGTCAACTTTTCGCCCAAGCACCTCAAAAAATGAGCTATCAAGCGGTGGTGAGAAATGCATCCAATAGTTTGGTTACTAGCAGTGCTGTTGGCATGCAAATTAGTGTTTTACAAGGTTCGGCAACTGGCACAGTGGTTTATGCTGAAACGCATACCACAACGACCAATGCGAATGGATTGGCAACTGTCCAAATTGGAGGTGGGACACTCGTATCAGGTGATTTCAGTACAATAGACTGGGCAAATGGTCCTTATTTTTTAAAGACAGAAACAGATCCAACTGGCGGAACGAGTTATTTGGTCAGTGGAACAACACAATTATTGAGCGTTCCGTATGCGCTGTATGCTGAAAATAGCGGAAGCAGTATCGCAGGGCCACAAGGACCGCAAGGAGCTACTGGACCTGCAGGACCACAAGGAGCAACTGGGCCACAAGGCGCAACAGGACCTCAAGGTGCTACTGGAGCAACCGGTCCAACTGGAGCAACTGGTTTAACAGGGCCTCAAGGAGCGCAAGGAATTCAGGGAGTTCAAGGTGTTCCAGGAACGGCAGGAACAGATAGTCAAACGCTTTCAATTGCAGGGCAAACCCTTACGATTTCGAATGGTAATTCAGTTACCTTACCATCTGGATCAGGAGGAAATACCTTGGATCAATCGTATGATCAAGGAGGAGCTGGACTTGGTCGAACAATCACTTCAGATGCTGGCGCAGTTCAGATCAATAATGGTGGTGCAACAACAGTTGCTCTTGAAGTAAACACCGCTGTGAACAACTCAACGGCTGTTTTGGCGAATGTAACAGGTACCGGTGTAGGTTTTAGAGCTGAAAGCACAAGTGCTGCGAACTCTTTTGCTGCTATTCAGGCAAGTACAAACAGTTCTGCGGCATTAAATTCAGCCATACTTGGAAATAATACAGGAGCAGGATATGGTGTATCGGGTCAAATTCCATCTACCGCGACAGGAGCTGCAGGAGTTTATGGTTCTAACTTAAGAACAACTGGTGGTTATGGTGTTTATGGTCAAGGTTATAACGGTGTAGTTGGTACATCAATTTATGGCGCTGGTTATGGCACCTATGGAAGTAACACTGGTGCAACTGGATTAGGTATTGGTGCTTATGGTGTAGGATTTAATGGTGTTTATGGTCAAACAACAAATGTTACTTTAGGCTGGGCAGGATATTTCACTGCTGACATTGGTGTTGATGGCGCAGGTTATGCTCTTGGAGGTTGGATCAATGCTTCTGACCGCAGACTAAAAAGCAATATTATCCCTATTCAAAATGCGTTGCAGAAAATTACTTTACTACAAGGAACACATTATACAATAACGACAAAATCAAAAGCACCAAGTGGTGAAATCGTTGAAACATCAAAAGAACAATTCGGTGTGATTGCTCAAGATCTCGAACCAATTTTCCCTGAAATGGTTAAAGACAAAGCGCTCTTTATTAACACTGGTGATGAAACGTTATATAAAACAGTAGATTACATTCAACTTGTTCCTGTTTTAATTGAAGCAATCAAGGAATTGAATCTTGAGGTTGAAAATTTGAAAAAGGAACTCGAAGAATTGAAAAAATAAATTGAATTCGAATACTGAAAGGCTTCCATCATCTGACGGAGGCCTTTTTTTATTCCCTATATTTGATTCAAAACCAGCCGCATGTTAAAACGATCAACTTTTGTACTTGTATTCCTCCTCTTAATCACGTCTTGTGGAAACACTGAAAAACCAACAACCAAAGAACCAGATACGCAAAAAGAAGAAGTAGCTGTTGCTTCAACTGCTGTTAAAGTAGAGAATGCATTATCTTTCATTAACGGATACGTAGAGAATTCAAATAATATGAATGAAGCAATGAACATCATTGATTTTACAAATTCAAATAACCTTACTACAGAAACATTTAAATCAACATTAGAAAGGATCATTGAAACAGCTCTCAAAGAGAATCCAGAAATGGGGCTTGATGCTGATCCCATTTATGATGCGCAAGACTACCCAGAAAAAGGATTTGAACTTGAATCATTTGACGAAAAAACAAACTACTTGATTGTAAAAGGAATTGATTGGCCTGATTTCACGCTCACAATGAAAGTTGTCGAAGAAAATGGAAAATGGGTTGTGGATGGTTGTGGAAATGTAAATATTACTGAGAAAAAAAAGGCGAAGAGATAAGAGTTTTAATGCTTTTTAATAGCTGGTTTTGGAGTCCACTGACCTATTTCCGAACCCCTTTTTGGAGGATTTGGATTGCTTATTTTTGCTTAAGAATGAAAATCTCGTTAGATAATTTTGGAATGTCTCTTTGAATTATTGCCCAAATCATCTCAGGTTCAACTGAGTCGTATGCGTGAGCAATAATATTTCTTAACCCAATGATGTTTTTGACTGAGGATATTTCAATTATTGGACTTATTTCAGTTATTTTTTTGATGGCTTCACCAAGTATTTCTAAATCTCGTTCGATTGCTCTTTGCAAAATTATGTCAGACTTAAATAGGATGAAATTATTGTCTGTTTTGGTTTTTATAGCTTCAATTTCTATAATGACACTTTCGATATCGAGAAAATATTTTAATAGTTTATGCTGCATACAATTCCACTTTTGATTGCTCAATTTCTTCAATTAAAACTTTATTCCGCAAAGATTTTTTAGTGACTAAATCAATTTTTCTTCCCATTAAAGCTTCTAATTTCTCTAAATATGAAAAGTAATTATCCGCATAGTCCAATAAGTGTAGATCGTCAGAAAATTGAACTAAAAAATCAATATCACTTTCTTCGTTCATTGTTTCCTTTGCAGCCGAACCAAACAAAGCAATTGAAGATACACGATGTGTTTTGCTCAAGGCAATTATTTGTTCAATTTTATCTTCTATTATTTTTATCATTTCAAGTCAAATATACAAAATATGATTATTATATCGAATAAAATGAAAAAGCGCCAACCAAAGGTCGGCGCTTGCTTCTGTGTGGAGCCGGAGGCAGTATTTTTTACATGTAAGTATTCTGATTTTCAGTTCGTTACAGGCGTCAGTTAAAGCATGTGTTCAATACTGATACCTTCCGAAAACGGACCTAAAATTGAAGAAAAAGTGTTGATAACTTTCTTACACGAAGATAGAAAAAAAGTTGGAATGAGAACCATAAATTGTCAAAAAAATTATTTTATTAAATAATTAACCACCCTTTTATTATTTAATAAAATAATAATTTGATGAAATTTAGACAAAAATAGGTCCCTGAAATAGACCTGAAATGTGCATCTAAATTATTTAATAAAATAATCTTTTGAGGACCTAAAAGAAGATTTGAAGTAATTTTTAAAACATAAAAAATGTTGTGAAAAAATCTGCTGAAATTTTGAAAAACAGACAACTCAAATTACATTAAATTAGATTCATTCCTTTAACTTGTTTGAGGTAATTTCTGTATAATTTTGAAATCAATTTAAACAGCGTATAGAGGTGACTGAGCAGCTCAAAAAAATGAAATAGAATAAGGGGACGAAAAACTCTAAAAAAAGGAAATCTAGAGAGGAAATCCTGGTGTTTGTTTCAGAGAGGTAAACTATAAGATTATTGTTGTCTTAACATTTTGCTTTCACGGCCTAGTTGCACCCTCCTTTTTGTTTAGTTTGCAACTTAACAAAAGGTTTAATAATAAGTGATTAAGAATAAAAGAATATAGACAAGTTTGTTTATACATGAATTTGTTCACTTCAAATTAATGAAAATAAACAAATTCACATAAAAACAGTTTCAAATTCGAAATAGACGATTTTTCTACTTGTTTGCAGATACATTTTCATTCGTTTACACAATTTTAAGACTTTACCTATAAATATAAATTCTCCCAGCCTTTTCTGAATGTAAAATAGTATAAATATCAATTTTATACTCAGAAAAGCCTGGGCCTAAACTTTTCTTAAAAAAGATATCGTCATTCAAATTCAAATTCAATAACTCGAATTCTTTAAAAATCATAAATCTGGTTTTTTTTATTTTAAATAATAATTGGGTAAAACACTTAATAGCAAATTCACTTCTTAATTTGAAGGATTCTTCTTCTCTATATCTAAGTAGTTCTTCCTTCTTTATTGCAGCATGATGCTTGTTTTTACATCTGTTATTATTGTTACAATATTCCCTAGATCCATGCTCATCAATAATCTCTCTGTTACAGAATAAACTTTTACATTTCATAATTTATTTTTTTAGTTAACAAATACTCTTCGATCAATTTCGATATTGATTCCACTGAATAATAATAAGCTCCACTCTGAAGCTGACCTATTATAAATCCAAATTTCCGCATCTGGGTGATTCTTTCTATAGGCACTTGAAGAAGTTTTAATAATTCTCCCGTCTTTAGCCATTTTCGATTAGGATAATCAACAAGCATTATGCTTTTAATATTCCCTTTTTGTTTCTGAAACAAGCGTTCTAGAACATATGCTAGTTCCTTGCGTTTTCTTTTTTCCCTTTCGGATTTCTTTTTGTTTTGATTTTCCATGTCTACTTTTTAAAATTTAATTAATCTTTTTTTTGTTTAGTTTTTCCTTTAATAATTTCATGTCTTTATCTGTTTTTTTATCTAGAATCTTTGAATATATTTGAGTGGTACGTAGATTGCGATGGCCGAGCATTTGGCTAACAGTTTCAAGTGGAACATCATTGTTCAATGTTATAGTCGTTGAAAACGTGTGCCTTGCCAGATGCATGCTTATATTCTTTTTAATCCCAGCCATTTTAGCTAGAATCTTTAAAGTTGTATTCATATTTGTATTAGAAACAAAAGGTAGAACCGTACCTTTCACATCGCACTCTGGATCGTTCTTGTACTTTTCCAAAATTGCTAAAGCCTTATCTAAAAGTGGAATATGTGTCTTTCCTCCTGTCTTTTTTCGATAAATATTAATCCATAACTCTCCATCCGGATAGACCACTATTTGATCTTGTCTAAGTTCAGCAGCATCGCAATATGATAAACCTGTGTAACAGCAAAAAATAAATAAATCCCTCACTCTTTGATGCTTATACTTGACTAAGATTAGCTCCTCTAATAAATCAAGCTCACTATCTAAAAGATGCCCCCTATTCACTTCATCCAATGATTGTTTGAAATTTATAAAAGGATCTTTATCTAGCCACCCATATTGAATGGCCAATTTGGTAATTTTTTTGATTAACCGAATGTATTTAACCGACGTGTTATGGCAACATCTTTTAGATGCCACAAAATAATTATGTACCTCTTCTATAAATTGGAAGTTAAGTTTGCTTAAATCAATGTCATTTTGTTTATACGTGACTTTTAGAAAATTGGCAACATGATCACGTGTTGTATTAAACCTAACGATAGTGTTATGTGCGTATCCTTTGCCTTCAAGTGCTGCAGCACGTTTGTTGTGAATGTCAAAAATCTCCAATAAAGAATGTTTACCATGCAACCGGTTGTTTCCTAAATAAACATTAAGCACTTCATCCATTTTTGCTTCACCATTTTGAAAACGTAAATCATTGTAGATTTTGCGAAGTCGCGTTTTAATCATCTCTATTTCATTATTGATGACTTTAGAGCTTTCAGATTTGCCATCCATACATTGCTGCTGTTGGTTCCATAATTCTGGGTTTACTTTAATTTTTAAAGCAATTTCTTTTTTTTCTTTTCTCAAAGAAAGTCTCAAGTATAAAAATGATTTATTGGGATCACTTTTTAAAGCTTTCACCAAAAATCTTATTGAGAAATTTACGTGTATCATGATTTCTTGTTTTAATTTTTAATGGATTCTTTATCCATTTTTCATAGGTGAAAGATAACAATTATATTAATGTAAAGATTAAATAAAAAACACCTACTTATCAACAAATCAGAGCTTTATAGAATTATCTTTAAAGATAATTTTAAATTATTCTAAAAGATAATTAATTATTATTAAGAATAATTTTTCGCGTTTTTTTGGTGTTTTTTGTTTGAATTTTATCGAAAGAGGAAATAGTTATTAACAATTCAAATTCAGAGATATTGATCATTGAAATAAAAAAAATCCTCAATTTTCAAGATTTTGATCAAATTCGAAATTAATTGATGAGAAAAAAAGGAAAAATCAATATTGCAATTAGATGCATGATTCGTTAGATGTAATGTAAAAAAATAAGTAAATTTAGAAACACGATCATTATGTTCGTATTTACATCCAAATCTAATTGTTTTGGTTGCATTTTGATAAACTATAAATAAGTTAAAGGCAATTTAAATATGACTAGAAAAGCAATAATGATAGGTTCCCCAGGACCAAAGAATTCTGTTAATTATTTAAAGGGTGTCGATGCTGATTTACATCACTTTGTAAGTTTTTTAAAATCACCTATTGGTGGTTCTTGGGAGGATAATGAAATTGTAGGACTGTTTAAATGTCCATCTGAAAATTTGATCGAATTATTCCAAAATACATATACTGACTTCTTACTTGTGTATTTCTCCGGCCACGGTAATCATGACTTAAATGAAACGAATATTGAAATAAACGATTCCGAATCACTTTGTGTTTCTCAACTAATTTCGATTATAAAAGCACCTAAAGCACTAATAATTATTGATACTTGCAGAAAATCCTTAGTTGAAGAATACTCAAGTTTTTCAGGTCCTGAATATTTATCCTTTAAATCAACTTTAAATCAACCAAATTCTAGAGAAAAATACATGCAAATAATTTCTGAAAGTACAGATGGTATTTCTATAGCTTATGCTTGCTCTGTTGGAGAAATAAGTAATGATACAGAATTAGGAGGCGACTATACTTATTCATTGCTAAAAACATCTCGAGAATGGTATGAGAACCAAAATAACGAAATCGTATTATCTATAAATGGTGCGAATGATTTAGCTCATCAGTATTTGAAATTCAAATCAAATTTTGATCAGAATCCACAAATTGTAACGACAAATGATAAAGAAGAAAACTTGAATTTCCCATTTGCAATAAAATTAAACAGCCTTTAACAGGGTGTAAGCAATATTGCCTTGCCGTCCCGAAACATCGGGACAACACAAGGCAACATCGCCTAAACGCAAACCATTATCGGTAAGTTATCTTACAGGGGCTTAAATAAAAACATTTAATAACAATGAAACATAAAATTACTCTTACTAATACAAACTTTCGAAAATGCTTTGACGCGGAAAGTGATTTTAAATCAGTGATAGTATCTAATGTCAAATATTCAAATTCAAAAGATTGTCCTAATTTGTTGCTTAATTGGATGTATGGCCCTTCCGAGGCAATTTTCTCAATACCAATTTCTAAGGCATACTCAAATCAAATTGATAAATTTGATGCTATTAAATTAGCAAAAGATGTTGATGAGCATTTTAATGGTCCATTCAGAAAAATTGATGTTAGATTCAAAGGTAGCTTTAAGTCAAATGAATCTAATATGACATTTGAAATTGAATTGAAATGATTATATACAACTGAATATGAATTTTTCAGCTCAATCAAAGCAAACTAAATCAGTTTGCTTAGAATTTCCAAACTAACGTCACTTAGCTTAAGAGCGCTATTAAAAAAGCAAATTCAATCATTTCTTAAGCAGTTAACTTCCCAATTTTCTTTTTTAGCTTTTTTAGCACGACTTCTAAGTCGGATTCCATCGTTGTGAACACAGTGGAGTTTGTTTTGCGCTAAGCTTAAAACACACTATTTTCGAAGGGTTAAATTACTAAAATATGTTTTTAAAAAGTAAAGATTTTTTTTAAGACGTAGCAGCGAAGCGGGGCAAAAAAATGATAAAATTATATTGTTTATTAAATTATGATAAAAGAAAAGCAATAGCGACTTAAACAATTGATCTTGATAATTCTGATGAAAGACTATTATATTTTAA
>CAMDNE010000003.1 GCA_945902745.1 Chitinophaga pinensis
CCATTAGCATATATTTTTATAATTGCTCCTTTTGTTAAAGTTGAATCTGCATTGTACATTTCACCAACTACAAAAAAGGTTGTGTCATTATATTGCCGTATCGAATTAGCAGCATCCTCTCCAGAAGAACCAAAATTACGAGTCCACAAAGTATCTCCATTATGGTCCGTTTTAACAATGTAAAAATTTCGATCTCCAATCGCGGTGCCAGTTGTTTCACCTACCATATAAATGGTGGAATCAGCAGTTATTAGTGCATCGTTCAATTTTTCCCAACCAGGATGATTGTAATGTCTTTCACTTATTTGATTCCCATATTCATCCGTTTTAACTAAATAAAAGTTATAAGAACCGCTTCCAAGTGAATTAGAATAACCTGCAATATAAAAAACACTGTCATTCCAATTTAGAACCCTCCTGCCCCAATCACTTTCTGAACCACCAAAATTCTTCGACCATTGAAATGTTCCTAAACTATCTAATTTCATTAAAAATACCTGAGATGGGCTGTCTGCGTAACTGCTTGAACTTCCTGTCACCAAATAAGAACTATCTGCAAGTTGAACAATTCCTTGTCCATAGTCATAGCCATTGTCTGAGAAAATTTTAAAAAATTTTATCTGTCCAAAACCAACAAATGCCTGAAAAAAGAAAATTACAATAATTGCTTGTCTCATATCTTTAATCTTAAACGTAAAATAATCGATTGTCCTTTACCCGTTTTCGAAACCATACCAACTAAATCTTCACTAGAAATTCCTAATGCGAACTTTTTCAAATTTATTTGAGAATACAATCCGAATCTCAATGCGGTATATCCACCATAACTCACATTTGCACCCAAATCAAGCCATTTTGTTGTTTTATATTGAACTCCAGCATAAATCATAGGAACATATGAAACAGATGGATACATTCGAACACCAAAGAAACTTTGAACTTTTGTTGTACACATTGCATCAACAATTTTACCTATTTGAATAAAGCCTGGCAAAAAACGAACTTTGGTTATAGACGTGGAATCAATTCCTAACGTATCTAAAATGGAAGTCTTTGAATTAATAACGTTTGCATCTCCAACCAATTGATTAAAAGTGAAACCATCAAATGAAATAATGGTGTCAGCTGCATATCTTGTAACTGCAGAGTAAATATGTGCGACACCTAGATTCTTAGCTAGGAACTGGATATAGGATGTTTTGCCTTCTCTTATGACTACAGGAATTCTAAAATCTAAATCCACTCCTACTGCATAACCTTTTACAAAAGTATTTGTTGAAGCATATTGAAACTCTCCATCAAATGTTAAACTGACAGAATCACCACTTGCCGATTGAAAAAGTTTACCCTCTCTGACATTTCCTTCTGCATAATTTGAAATTGAATAGAAATTAAGTGAAACATTTGATTTTGTTTTTTTATTAATTACACCAAACCCTATTTTTTGAAATGACATGGAAGAAAAGCGTGTCCCAGAAAAATTAGCATTTTCACCTAAATAGTTTTCATTTCCATAAAAAGTCAACCCGAACAAATCTTTGGAATACAAACTCGATACATAAGTATAGTATCCTGCTTTGATAATAAACCCTAAATTTTCATTTTTAAAAAGATTTACCTTCATATTCCTATATTCAAATTCACTCGAAAGGTCAACACCTAAACGATTAATTCCTTTATGCTTCGTAAATGAATTATCTTTTATTTCATTTGTGATATTTCCACCAAATATAAATTTAGAACTTAAAGAATTTTGAATTGAAGTCGCTCCGAAATCAGCAACTCCATTGATTATGTATTCTTGATTATACGCATTCGTGTCATGCTGTATAGGCAGTAATTGTTGGGTAAATCCAACAGAATTTAATCCCAAAAGAATAAATAGAAAGTATAACCTCATCATAAGACTGCTTTTAAAACGAGTTTTGCTTTCAACTTGACTGCTATGAAAGCGCCAACAGGAATTAATACCTGACTATTAGTGGAAGTTATTGGATCCGGTGTATTAAATTGTGTTTCAACCGCAATATTTGTGATGTTTTCGAGATCTATTAGCATCGCTTCATTTAATACAAAATTAACTTCTGAATTCATTTTTCTTTTGCCATCAGAAGGATCAATAGAACCATAAAGAGATGATACGATATCTGAACTACCTGTAATAGTATGAAGTACAACTCCATTCACATCCATTAAAAATAATTTAACACCACTAGATAAAGGAAATGCATTGGTAACGTTTAACACCAAAATGCCTGATTCAACATGTGATTTTTCAAGATCTTGTTTGATATCGAAATTAAAAGTATCGCGCAAAGTCAAACCGTCGGCTCCAATTGCTAAAGGCATTTGTGCTTTAATTTTCACTTTTAATCGGCTATTTGGGAAAATTTCATTCCAACCACCAGAAACATTACCAAAAGGATTCATTTCTAATTTATAACCAACCGTATGTGATTTCCCTAAATTCTCTAGATATGTTTCTAAGTTGCTATTCATTCCGTCAAAACCAATCAAAGTAGTTGAATTTGTCAATGAAGACCAATTCCCAGTTGCTTGGTCGATGTATAAAGGAACACCTATTTGAGTACCAGATAGACTTACTGTATTTCCTAGATAATTTGTGTTTGAAACAGTTGTAATCAATGCTTTGGCATCTATTTTCATTCCATTTGTAATCTCAAATTGGAGATTAACAGAAGGTAAATCAACTGCTCCTGATGTTACACTGTTTAGAAAATCAATGTTATATGCTGTTGTATCAGAAATTATCTTATTTCCAAAATAACCCCGAGCATAATCGACCTTAATATTTTTGAACAATGCATTCACTTTAAATACTTGAGCATTTGTAACAGTAACTGTTGGACCAGCAGGATCTGTTGCGACGACTAATCTTGATTGTAAAACATTGTATTCTCCACCAGAAACACCGGTCAAAAGCAAATCGTAACCAGAAATATCAAGACTTGCAACAATTGTCCCTGGATTTGAATTTGTTCCAGCAGGAACTTCATATTGTTCTTGAAATTCTATTCCATTTTTTGAAACTCCTGGTAATTGAACAGTGAAAAAAGTTTTTGTGTTTACAGGATTGAAAACTTCCATCTTTATGACACCGTTGCTCACTCTGATTTTCTTTAATTGAACAGCGTTATTTCCAATTGTATGTTCTTCAACTTCGTTTACAATACTGAATCCTGGTGGAACAGAAAGACTTGGTACAGCAATATTAAAATTATGAGTAATTAACGTATCAGGAAGAGACACGAAATCCTCAATACCAAGATTTAAAATAGTACGTGTCAAATCAACTTGATAGAAGGTGCTCATCCCAGCAGTTAATGTTGAATCATTTACTAAATTATTCAAAGATAATGTGTCATTAATCAATGGAGTAACCCAATTCGAATCCCAAGTTGTTTTTTCTTTATGACAAGACATAAGGAACAAGATTCCAATAAAAGGCAAAATATATAATTTCTTCACATTCATTCTAACGTAAATTATCTATTAATGGTTGGTATTATGCTCTTTCAATAATTGTTGCATAACCTTGACCAACACCTATACACATTGTTACAAGTGCATATCTCTTATTTGTTTTTTGCAATTCTAAAGCTGCGGAATGAAGAATCCTTGCTCCAGACATTCCAAGTGGATGACCTAAAGCAATAGCACCTCCATTTGGATTAATACGCGGGTCATTGTCTGCCAAACCTAATTTTCTTGTACACGCTAATACTTGCGCTGCAAAAGCTTCGTTCAATTCTAAAATATCCATCTGATCAAGCGTTAAACCCGCTCTTTGAAGAACTTTTTGGGATGCGTAAACAGGTCCTATTCCCATTATTCTCGGCTCCACTCCAGCTACTGCAGCACCAACTATTCTTGCTAATGGTTTTAATCCGTTTTTATTCACCGCTTCTTCAGATGCAATTAATAACGCTGCAGCACCATCATTTAATCCTGAAGCATTTCCCGCAGTCACAGTTCCATCTTTTTTAAATGCAGGTCTTAAACCGGCCAAACTTTCAAGCGTTGTTTCTGGTCGTGCAAATTCATCTTGATCGAATATAAGTGCATCCTTTTTTCTTTGCGGAATGATAACTGGAACAATTTCTTGGGCTAATCGGCCATTAGACATTGCTATTGCAGCTTTTTGTTGCGACCATAAAGAGAATTGATCTTGTGCTTCTCTTTCAATTCCGTACAAATCAACTAAATTTTCTGCTGTATTTCCCATTCCATCAACACCATATAATTCTTCCATTTTTGGGTTAATAAATCTCCAACCAAAAGAAGAATCATACATTTGTGCATCACGACCATAAGCAGTTGACGTTTTAGAAATCACCCATGGACCTCGCGTCATGTTTTCAACACCACCAGCGATATAAATATCTCCAGCACCATCTTTAATTGCACGAGCAGCATTAATTGCAGCAGCCATTCCTGAAGCACACAATCTATTAACCGTTTCACCACCAGATTGAAATGGCAATCCAGCTAATAAACCAGCCATTCTTGCTACATTTCTATTGTCCTCACCAGCCTGATTTGCACAGCCAAAAATCACATCTTCAATTAACAAAGGATCTAGATTCGGATTCCTTTCCATTAATGACTTAATAACATGAGCACCAAGATCATCCGCTCTAACTGCAGACAAAGTTCCTCCAAAACTCCCGATGGCAGTTCTTATTCCATCAACTATATAAACTTCTTTAGGCATAAAAATTGTTTGAATTCATAAAGGTAACATTTTTGAAATTGTTGAAAACTAATTTTATCCATCAATTCGATAGTTTGTATATTAGTTTTCCAAAAACTTAAACAAAAAAACGTGAAAAAAAAGTATCTCCTACTGATAAAGCTATGCGTAGCTTTTGGGATAAACTCATTTGCACAACTAGAGGAACTCACACCTGTAGAACAAGCATATCGAGATTCCATCAAAGCATTAAACCTTCAAAATGAAGCAGTTGCTCAAAGTCAAGAAGCCTATAATAGAGGAATTAAATTGTTCTCAGAAAAAAGTTTTACTGCGGCTATTACTGAATTTGGGAAATCAATTCAATTCGATCCGAATTTCACTGCAGCATATTACAACAAAGGTGTAGCCGAAAATGAAGCTGAAAAATATGCAGATGCTTCAAAAACATTAAACACACTTATTGAAAAAGATCCAAGCTATTCAAAGGCTTATTTTCAAAGAGGAAGAGCTTTTCAAGGATTAAATGATTATTTGAAAGCCGAAAAGGATTATGAAAAATCTATATCTATTGATCCTAAAAACCCAAAAGCATATTATAACTATGGCACATTGCGCTTCTTACAAGCTGATTATAATGGCGGAATCAAACACTTTACAAAAGCCATTGAATTAGATCCAAATTTTGCTTTCGCATATAACGACCGTGGAAGTTGTTACCGAATGTTGGGAAATTATCCTAAAGCGCTTGTTGACTATGAAGAAGCCGTTCGTAAAAATCCAAAAATGGCATTTGCTTTAAATAATATTGGAACTACAAAAAAGAAAACAAAAGATTATGTAGGTGCAATGGCAGCTTTTAATAGAGCAATTTCTGTTGATCCATTGTTCTATATGGCTTTCAACAATCGTGGAGCAACACAAATGGAACAAAACAGATTAGATGATGCTAAAAAAGATTTCGAGAAAGCATTGGAAATCAATCCTAAATATGCTCCAGCAGCTTCAAATTTAAGTGCAATTTATTTCAGATTAAAAGACTATAAAAAAGCGTTAGAATTAGCAGACAAAGCAATTACACTTGATGCAAATTATGGAAACGCTTATGTGAATCGTGCAAATGCAAAAGAAATGAGTCGTGATATGAATGGCGCATGTGATGATTGGTTTAAAGCAAAACAATTAGGTGTAGAATTGGGTAAGAATTACTACTCAAGTAATTGTAACGAATAAAAAGACTTAGAGATGAAAAAATATATAATAACTGCAATAGCTCTTATTTTTACGCTTGTTGCAAACGCACAAAACGTCGAATTTAAGTCAGCTAATTTCAAAGAAGACAAAGAAGGTTTAAAAAAAGCAGAAGATGCAATAAAAAAAGGTGATGAATTTCTAGCACTTGGAAACGAAGCAATTTTCTTGGTTCAAAGTCCAGGATTAAACTTCCAAAAAGCGTTGAAAGAATTCATGATTGCTCAAAAATTCAATCCGAAGAATGGTCATTTGAATTTTAAAATTGGTGTTTGTCATGCAAATTCTACTGATCCGTTTAAATCAATAGAATTCATTAAAAAAGCATTCAGTTTAGACCCTGCATGTGATCCATTCATGAATTACTATTTAGGTTATTCTTTGCAATTAGAGGAAAAATTTGATGAAGCCTCAAAAGCATATATTGAATTTGAAACAGCATACAAAAAAGCAGATAATTTCTCGAAATTCGTTACGCAGCATAAAAACGAATGTAAGGCTGCAAAAGCATTGAAAGCTGCACCAATCCGTGCATGGGTTGACAACGTTCCTGAATTAAGTTCTGATGCAGACGATTTTGCTCCCTCAATCACAACTGATGGTGCTGAAATGGTATTAACATCTAACCGTTCTAACGGTCATACCTCAAATGAAGTGGGTGGATATGACGCCGATATTTATACCTCAACTTTAAATGATGGGAAATGGGCGACGCCAAAACAGATTTCTGGTCCTTTGAATACTACAGGCGATGATGTTTCAAACAACATGAGTTATAATGGTACAAAAATGTTACTTCACAGAGAAGTAAATGGTCAACTTGATATTTTTGAAAGTAAATTGAATGGTTTGAATTGGTCAGACCCTGCATTATTGCATTTTCAAATTTCATCAGGAAAAGCAAATGAAAAATATGCTGCTTATAATCCTGATGGTTGGAGTATTTTCTTTTCTAGAGACAATGATAATAGAGCAAATGGTTTTGATATCATGTACAGCGCAATGCAAAGTAAGATTCAAAAAGATTACATGGCAGCTACAATGGTCACCTTGATTAATTCAAAATTTAATGATGGACCAATATACCTTCATATTGATGATGAGACAATGTATATCGCTTCTGAAGGTCATGAATCCATAGGAGGCTATGATATTTTTGTATCGAAGAAAATACAAGGACAATGGACAAAACCAGTAAATATGGGTTATCCAATCAACACACCATATGATGATTTTTTCTTTGCTGGAACTGCAAATGGAAAATTTGCTTATATCTCATCAAATAGGGCTGGTGGAAAAGGTGGTTATGACATTTACAAAGTAACATTTTGGGGTCCAGAAAAAACGCCAATTACGGATGTTGAAGATTACTTACTTTCTTCTATTGCAATGCCAATGAAAGATGCGCAGGTAGAAGCAACTGTTGATGTCAACAAGAAATCATTTACGGTATTCAAAGGAATTACGATTGATGCCATGACAAAAAAACCAGTTGAAGCTAACATTGAAATCACAGATAACGTGACAGGAAAAGCGATTGAAACATTCACAACAAATAGCGCTACAGGTAAATTTATCATCACGTTGGCTTCTGGAAAAAACTATGGTATTGCAGTTAAAGCAGATAAGTATTTATTCCATTCTGAAAATTTCGACATTCCAAATGGTGCAGCAGACAATTTAGTCAACAAAGTAATTGAGTTGAAAAATATCGCTATCGGCAGCAAAATCGCTTTGCGAAACATCTTCTTTGACATTGGTAAATCAACATTACGACCTGAGTCAAATTCTGAATTAGATCGTCTATTAAAATTAATGAAAGATGTTCCAACTTTGAAAATTGAGATCTCAGGTCATACCGACAATACTGGTTCTGCGACATTGAATGAAACATTATCTCAAAGTCGCGCTGAAGCCGTTGTTGCATATCTTACAAGTAAAGGAATCGCAGCTAACAGAATGGCAGCGAAAGGATACGGTGCTTCAAAACCTATAGCATCTAATAATTCTGAGGATGGCAAACAACAAAATCGTAGAACTGAATTTGAGATAAAAGGCAATTAGGTTTTCATTTTAAGAAATATGGAGTCAAGGTCGCAATGCTTAATCATTGCCACAGATGCACAGATTCACAAAATTAATCAGTGCATCTGTGGCTGATAAAATTTTATAAATGGAAAGATAAAGACCCTAAATTGCATAGTTTTATCTAGATGATTGACACTATTAAAAGAAAAGCGAGTTTAACTCGCTTTTTTTTCGAATAAACCTTAGATTTGATAAACGCATTGATTTGTTATGAAAGATTCAGAATTCAAAATAAAATTTCTCGGTGGAGCAGGAACAGTAACAGGTTCAAAGACCATAATTGAGACTCCTAAAAAAACTATCATGGTTGATTGCGGACTTTTTCAAGGCTTGAAAGAACTGCGTTTAATGAATTGGGCACCATTCCCGATAAATCCGAGTAAAATCGACGAATTAATTTTGACACATGCTCATTTAGATCATTGTGGTTATATTCCCTTGTTAGTAAAAAAAGGGTTTACTGGAAAAATACATTGCACCAAACCGACAATGGAATTAGCACACATCATCCTTTCAGATAGTGCGAAAATTCAGGAAGAAGACGCGGAAAGGGCTAATAAAAACAACTATTCAAAACACAAAAAGGCAGAACCACTTTATACTGTCGAAGATGTTGTTGAAGCAATGAAACATTTTGTTGCTCATGAATTACATGAATGGGTGATTATAGACAATTCAATTAAGTTTCAATTACTTAACAATGGACATATTTTAGGCTCTACTTTTGTTGATTTACACGTAAATGACAAAAAAATCATTTTCTCTGGAGATATTGGTCGAAAAGCTCCTATGTTATTATATCCTCCAGAAAAAATTAAGGATGCAGATTATATAATTCTCGAATCAACTTATGGTGATAGAGTTCATTCTTCAGGTGACGTAAAAGCTGAATTATTGAAAGTTATTCAAGAAACATTTGACAGAAAAGGAATTTTAATGATCCCTTCTTTTGCGGTTGAACGAACGCAAGAATTAATGTTCATTTTACATCAATTAAGAGAAGAAGACTTATTACCAAATATGCCGATTTATTTGGATTCCCCAATGGGAATCAACTCAACAAGTGTGTATAATCATTTTCCTGAATGGCAAAATTTGTCGCATTATGATTTGAGTAGAATGTATGAAGATGCTAATTTTGTGAGTGATTTTGAACATTCAAAAACCGTAGTTGCAGACAAAACTCCAAAAATTGTTTTAGCGGGAAGTGGAATGATGTCTGGAGGTAGAATTTTGCACTATTTAAATAACCACATTGATAATCCAAATAATACGCTTCTTTTTGTTGGTTTTCAAGGTGAAGGAACTCGAGGAAGAGCCATTATGGAAGGAAGTCAAGAGATTAAATTTTATGGTGAATACCGAAAAGTTAAATGCCATATTAGTTCAATCACGTCTCTTTCTGCTCATGGAGACCAAATGGAAATGATCGATTGGCTTAAGAATTTCGAGCACAAACCACTTGAGATATTTTTAAATCATGGGGAATTGCACCAATCAGATGCTTTACGCGTTAAAATTCAAAGCGAATTAGGTTGGGAAGCAAAAATCCCTAAATTAGACTCCGAATATATTTTATCATAAGCAACGAGCAGATGTCAAATTTCATTGCAATTCAAGCAAAAGATTTAACTTATTTTACTGAAATATTAGGTGAACGATGTTATGTTGATTCCGAAAATTTATTGGAATACAGTCACGATGAAACGGAAGATTTATCTTTCTTACCTGAAGTGGTTTTAAAACCTAATTCACCTGAAGAAGTTTCCAAAATACTTGCTTATTGCAATGCCAATAATATTGCTGTTACACCATCTGGAGCTCGAACTGGATTAAGTGGTGGGGCTTTACCTATTCATAAAGGTGTCGCTTTGTCCATGGAAAAATTCAACCGGATTCTTAAAATAGACGAAAAAAACCATCAAGTAACAACTGAACCTGGTGTTATTACGCAAGTTTTACAAGATGCAGTAAAAGAAAAAGGATTATTTTATCCTCCTGATCCAGCAAGTAAAGGAAGTTGTTTTATTGGAGGTAATGTTTCTGAAAATTCAGGTGGTCCAAAAGCAGTAAAATACGGAGTAACCAAAGATTATGTTCTGAATCTTGAAGTTGTTTTACCGACTGGTGAAATCATTTGGACAGGTGCTAACGTTTTGAAAAATGCTACTGGTTATAATTTAACGCAATTAATTATCGGCTCAGAAGGAACTTTAGCCGTCATTACAAAAATTGTTTTGCGCCTTATTCCCCACCCTACCCACGATTTATTAATGCTCGTTCCTTTTTTCGATGCTGAAAAAGCGTGTGAAGCTGTTGCTGCAATATTTAGAGCTGGAATTACCCCGAGTGGATTAGAATTCATGGAACGTGATGCGTTAACTTGGACTCAAAAATTTACTGGAGATCAAACTATTGAAGTAAAAGAAAATCATGCGGCACATTTATTAATTGAAGTCGATGGATTTAACCAAGACATTTTAATGGCAGAATGTGAAAAAATCATGGAAGTATTAGAAGAATTCGAAACAGATGAAATTCTTTTTGCTGAAAGTGAAGCACAAAAAAATAGTCTTTGGTCTTTGAGAAGAAAAGTTGGGGAAGCCGTAAAATCTCAATCAATCTATAAGGAAGAAGATACTGTTGTGCCACGTTATGAATTACCACGATTATTACATTACGTTAAAACGATTGGTGAAAAATACGGTTTACATTCTGTTTGTTATGGTCATGCTGGAGATGGAAATCTACATGTCAATATAATAAAAGGAGATTTATCCGATGAGCAATGGGAAAATGACCTTCCTTTAGCCATTCGAGAATTATTTACAGAAGTTGTTAAATTGGGTGGTACACTTTCTGGTGAACATGGAATTGGTTTGGTGCAACAATCTTATATGGATATTGCCTTTCCGGAAGTTAGTTTGAATTTAATGCGCAATATTAAGACTGTTTTTGATCCAAATGGAATATTGAATCCAGGGAAGATTTTTACAACAGAGAAGAATTAATGATTTTGATTCACTAATTTCTTGAATTTAACTATTACAAATACCAAGAATGGTAAAAACAAAGCTCAAACTTCAAGATAAACTGCCTCTTACTTGCACGCGAACTGGTGCATGTTGTCATGGGAATTTAGTCAAGCTTAATCCATGGGAATTGTCGATCCTTGCCAAAGGAAAAAAAATGACAACAAGAGAATTTCGTGATTTGCATACCGAGTTTGGAGGGATTCGATTAAAATTTAATGGGGATACTGATTCTAATGGCAGAAAGTCGTGCAACTTATATAGTCATAATCACGGCTGCAGCGTTCATTTAAGTCGTCCTTTAGCCTGCAGATTATTTCCACTAGGCAGACAAATTCAAAGTAATGAAGTGAATTACATATACCAAGGAGAAGAATTCCCCTGTTCAATCGGTTGTCCTGATGTAGTCAATTTACCCTATTTAAGTGTTGGTGAATATCTAGAAGGGCAGGAAACAAAATACTTTGAAGAAGCACAAGATGCATATTTAGAACTGATGCAAAATATCGCTGATGTTGCCTTCGTACTTCTTCTAGATAGCGGTTTAGCTAATTCCAAAAATCATGAAACGCTTAAAGAATGGAGAAAAATGGGCATCGAATCTCCGGAATCCCTAGTTAAAATAATTGGTAACGAATGGCTCGATCATTTGATGCTTCCGCATATAACTGAAAATCTAGAAAACCCTATTTTATTTGCTCAAACACACAACGAAATACTGCAAGAAAGAGTTCAAGAAAAATTTGAAACGTTAAAAACGAATCAAGAATTTCACGAAGCAGCAGTTTTAATTATGGGAATGACATTGTATTTAGCTGCTGCCATTGGAGCAAATCCAAAAAACTTATCAGAATATTGGATTGATATAGCGAAGTCGCACGGAGCAAAAGAATAGCTCAATTCAACTTAATAATTCAGGAATTAACTACGATTAATTATTCAAAAAATTCATGTCTCCACTTTTCATTTGGCGATATGAATTGGCTAAATAAGCTAAGATAATTCTCATGGCATCAAACGCTTCTTCTGTTTCAGCACTGATTTCCTTTCCTTTCATTCGAAGTAAAAGCTTCATGTATAATGCATGAAACAATACTTCAATTTGATTCTTTTCTTTCAGATTCGAACGTTCTTTAAATTCTTCAATGTAAGGCGTTCCTGTTTCAAATAAAACACGATATTTCTCATCATTGGCTTGATTTAACAAAGTATTATGTAAGAATGAAATCTCAACTAAAACATCTTTTAAATCGTGTAAATGACCCATTTTTTCAATTCTCTGAGATTTCATTTGCCCAATGATGTCTCTATACCAATCCTTGTATTGTTCAATAAATGAATTATCTGGCAATTGTGGACGCACATAATTATCAATTATTGCATCTAAATCAAAGTTGTAAGCACGCACCAAATCTTCAATTTGGTACATGTACAACACGTATTCTGCGATATTCTCTACTTGCTTTTGACGTGCAATAAACATAGTTTTTTACTTCTTTGTGTCGTTTTCAATTTCTGCTTGCTGCTCATTTAAAAAAGCGGCGAACTCTTTACTTACATCCATAGCAGAATTGATATAATTGATTTGTCCACCCTGCCCGTGAATCAGTAGGATATCAATGTTATTTTTCTCACTGAATTGCTTTCCAAATGCTTCAATTTTTTTACTAATGGTTTCAAGTTTCTCCATTGTTTCTTTTTCCAATCTAGCACCTTCATTTTGCTGATATTGCATTAAATCAGATTCCATTTGTTGTGCACGTTGTTGAATTTGAGCTTGTTCATTTTCTGATAGTAAACCACTTCTCAATTTCTCGTTGTTCTTCATTATATAATTCTGATATTCTTTAGACCTGCGCTCAACTTCCTTTTGAAAGGCAGTTTGCTTTTTCGTAACAATCGCTTCCTCTTTCTTAAAGTATTCAAATGTAACTTTCAAACTATCACTGTTATAGAAAGCTATTTTCAAGCCTTTCATATCTCTTGCTACGACCTTAGGCGTTGAATTTTCTTTTACCTTTTCTTTCTTACCGCAAGCTGTAATTCCTAACAAAACAACACTTGTCAAAACCAATAATTTATTCATAATCATTTTATAATTGATTTGTATTTTTTTTAAATTCCGTTTCCCAATCAGCGCGCATTTCTATAAAACGCTTTAAGCAATTGGAAAGTAATTCTGGTGATATCATTTTTTCTACTTCTTCCAGAGAGTTAACATCCAATTCTCCAATCTTAAAAAGCTGTTCAAATTGACCCAACTCTATCTTTACAATGTATTTTGCATTGTAATTCAAAAGTTGAATTTTGTATCGTTCGTGTGGAATGTCTTTTAAAAGTCTCAAAGATTCAATTTTCAACAAAAATAACAGAAATCTGTCTATAGAAATCACAAAGCAAAAAAAAACACCTCTTTAGAAGGTGTTTCAATCTATTTATTCATAAAATTTAAACTGCCATGGCAATATCCATATCAATGTATTCTTTAAATACAAACGGAACCTTAACCATATACGCATAATCTTGTCCAACTTCGTACATGTCTTCATCTGTTTCACGGTATAGCCATTCAACATGGACATCATTTCCAACTTCTGCAAGTTCATTTAGCTTATATAATAAGAACAAAATCCTTTTAGATGATGAAATATTGAAATATTCTAAATCAATTTTTACAACAGTTGATCCATTTGGATTCAATAAATACGTTTCAAACCAATTTAATACTGGCAACCAAAATTCATCTGGTTGGTCAGGGATTGAACGGCCTTTAATCTCCATCACACCGCTTTTACCATTGAAATGGATAAATGGGGTCTGTGGAGTCGCATTAATGTATAATTCTTCCATAAATCAAACAATTTATACTGCAATTTGCATATTATTATTCAGAGTGATTCAACTTTTCTACCAATGACAAAAAATGATAGATGAACTGCAAATATCATCGACTAAAGTAATAATAAATTGTTTAAATAGTAGTTTTGATTGACTAAAATGTACTTTTTATCGAATATTCGGACAAAAGCTCTATTGGTTTAGTGATTACAACACCTAAATTCAAATGCCGTTTTAAGAGTAGTTCTTTGATTATTATTTGGTTATAATGCGCATAACTTCCAACAAAACAAATTGTTTTATTAACTAAAGTTGCGGGGAAAAATTTCTCAATAAAATATGAAATATTCTCACGATGAAGTTGTTGAATTTCTAAATTTAAGGAGCCAGAAAAAATTCCAGATAAACTAGCAATGAATTCCTTATTTGATGGGGCGTTACTATCTAAACTCTTAAAACCTCCTGTATTTAAAGTCGATTCAATTTCCCTTTTCGTTTCCAATGAAAATTTATCTTTCAAATAGTAATCAATTAGCAATTTCCCAAAGTAAAAACCACTTCCTTCATCACCAATCAATGGTCCTAATCCACCGTAAACATTTTTTATTTGATGATTTTCAATTTCAGACAAAACTGCCCCTGTCCCTAATATTCCTATCCAGCCATCTTCATTCCCAAAACAAGCCCTCGCTGCAGCGAGAATATCGGATTCTACTTGAACATCTTTAAACCCCCAATTCTGAAAAACTAATTTGACCTTGGTTCTATTTGGTTCTTTTAAACATCCACTCCCATAAAAATGGACTTCCAAATCTTTAATAACGCTATATTTTTTCCAAAACGACTTGTTTGTTTCAATCCATTCTTCTGACATTAGGTTTGGATGATAGGAAGCTGTTGTAAAATAGTTTTTATTACCTAAAACATCTACAAAACACCAATCTGTTTTGGTTCCTCCGCTATCGGCTATCAAATAGGATTTTTTCATTATTGAAAAGTAAAAAGAATTTGAAACATAATTGGATATTAATTCTAAAAACAAGGTGTTTCTAATTCCTTTTTTGTTCTTTTGATTTGAAGATGTCGAATTTATTACAAAAATATTCTATAAAAAAGTCCCTTGGAACGCAATCGAAGCGAAAATTTGGAGCAGTATATTTGGTCCAAAACAAACTCACGCTAGAATTAGCTGTGCTGAAATCGCTCGTTAAAACAGAACTGAATTTTCAATTACAAGCGCGTCTTTTGAAAGAAGCAACCTTTTCCTTTAATACTCTTGGATTACCAAAAACTATTGATTTTTTTGAGACTGAAACTGAGATAATTGTGCTTAAAAACTATTCAGAAGGAATGTCATTAGATGAATATTGGCAGACGATAAAGAGAAGAAAAAGAATTGAAGTATTTCAAATTATCCTACCCAAACTAATTCACTTATTACAAATTTTGGTAGAACAAAAAATAGTTCATTGCGATTTAAAACCAAGCAACATAATTATACACGAAGAGAATGGACAAATTGAAGTAAAACTAATTGACTTCGGAATGGCATTGAGAACTGATGAAGAAAATCACCGTCAAACTCTTTTTCCTTTAGGATATGCAGCACCTGAGTTATTATTGAATAAACTTGAAATCGTAGACCAACGAACAGATCAGTTTTCACTCGGAATAATTATTTGGAAACTTTTTACAGATAAATTGCCATTAATGCATCCTAATCCAAGCATTTTTACAAATTTACAATTAACACACCCTTTGCCCGATGATGTTGAATTACCAAAAGGATTTTATCCAATTCTTCTCAAAATGTGCAATAAACATCAGTTTAAAACAGCGCCTAACTTGATTTCTAAAGAAGAAATACTTAACAATTTAACTGAAGGTATAAATGGACGGTTCGATAATTATGATGAAATTCTACTTTCTTTTCAATCCATTCCTATACGAAGAAATTTATTTTGGTTTTAAAAGAAGTCTTTTCGGAACCCTATGTTAAATGAGAACAAAAGAGGAGCATATAGCGTATTTACAACACTACTCGCCGTTGCATTACTAGCAGTTGACGTTATAAGATAAGCAAAGTTCGCATCAAAATACATGGTTCCGATTCCAGCAAATGTATATTTCACCCCGCCTCCTAAGCCAAAGCCAAGATTAAAAATTGAACCTTTTGGCATTTCTGTAGATGGCAAACTATATAATACTTGATCATAGTCACCATACGTTCTTTTTATTGAGTTGAATGCCAACAATAAATTAGCTCCACCATAACCACCAAATCCAGAATCATACCCATTACCAACATAATATCTATTTCCTCCTTCGAGAATTGTGTAATTCATTGAATTCACATAACTGATTGTCTGAAACCCTGTTAAATCAGCAGTTTGAACAAAAGTTGAATTTGTTATTGATTCTTTTTGTCTTGCGTAAAAAGAAATTCTTGCATAAAGAGAATTCTGATCATTTCTAGGTAATTCACCTCCTATATGCATTCCGATAAAGGGTTTTGCAGTAGTTCCAAATCCTTTAAGGACAGATGCACCACCTGAAACCCCGAACTGTCCCATTACGTTCAATGAACCTAATACAAGTGCTATTATTACTAAATACTTTCTCATAATTCTAACCATTTTGGATTTGTTTTTTTTACGACATCAAAAATTATGCAATTTTCATCATGAGCCCCCTTTAAATATCCAGTGCTCATTAAAAATTCATTAACAATTTCCCCTCCTACAAATTTAAACGTCTTTTTGAATAAAATAGTCCATTCTTCTTTTGATTTTGGATGATTTCTATCCAACCAATTTTTAAAAGATCCTAAATCCTCATTAAAATGTTGAATTTGTTGTGCATTGTATACAACAGACCTAACTTTTAATTTATTGCGTATAATTCCAGCGTTTGTTAATAATTCTTGAATTTTAATTTCGTCATAACTTGCAATTTTAGCTATTGAATAATTATCAAACGCTTTTCGAAAATTTTGTTTCTTATTTAATATTGTTCCCCAAGATAATCCTGCTTGATTGATTTCCAAAATTAACCGTCCGAACAACTCATTATCGTCCTCAATTGGGAAACCATATTGACTTTCATGATAATTTCTATGCGCATCATGTTCTTCTCTTCCATTACAAAAACTGCAATAACTCATCCTCAAAAAATTATTAATCAAATATATGACGTATAATCTTTATAAAAAGTTAATTTAAAATTAATTAGCATATTTTTTATTCTTTAAATACAATTGTATATTTGTTTTACATTAAAACCATGTCGAAACAAATTTATTTTTCGTTTATCATTGCTGCTTTGTCTTTTATTACCGTAAAACGTATTCAAAAGGCTGGTGTTGAGCATTTTTATTTGCTTGAAACACTATTTCAAAAAGAAGATGGATGGTTCAATTTCGAAAAACCTGAATTTATTTTAAATCTACCTTTCGAATTAAGAGAAATATCTGGAGTTACAAAGCTTGAAGGAAACGAAATTGCATGTGTTCAAGATGAAAATGGAATTATTTTCGTTTATAATTTAGATGCAGATTCAATAATTCGGCAATTTCAATTTGGACAAAATGGCGATTACGAAGGAATTACACTTGTCGATAGTACTTTTTATGTATTACGAAGTGATGCTACATTAATCGAAATCAATTCCCCTTGGGATTCATCACACGTAATTGAAACCAAATTAAACATTCCAAATTTGGATAATGAAGGTTTATGTTACGACCAACGAACGAATAGTTTATTATTAGCACCTAAAAGCAAAACAGGTAAAGGTCCAGAATTCAAAGATAGCAGATCGATTTATTCAATTGATTTAGCAACAAAAAAATTGAATGAAAAACCCTTATTTGTAATTAGTGTATCAGAAATTGAAGCTTTTGCGAACGAAAAAGGTATTCCATTGCCACAAAAACTTTCAAAATTATCTGCTGATAGTATTTCAGCTCTAAAATTTTTACCTTCCAAATTAGCTGTGCATCCTAAAACAGATGAAATTTATATTCTTTCTGCAATAGACCATACAATGGCAGTTTACACTAAAACAGGTGAATTAATTAATTTCATTTGTTTAGATTCAGATCTATTCAATAAACCGGAAGGAATTACCTTTCTTGAGAATGGTGATTTGATTATCACAAATGAAGGTCAATTGGGCTTACCTACTTTGCTTAAATTTCAATGGCAAAAATTGGAAAAGAAAAAATAGTATTGCTTCTTTTTATTATGTTGATGTCTTTGAAAGTCATTAACTCTTAAATTAGTGTTAATTTGATGCTTAACGAGTATAAAAAATTTACTTTTAATTAAAATCTAAACCATGAAACTATTTATTTTAATATTATTCGTAGCGATTAGTAGTATAAATAAAACCTTCGCTCAAATTGAAAATAAGGCAACACCAAAAAAACATCCTGTAAGCTCTGGGAAAGATGACGATTGCATGTTGCATGATGTTTATGACAAACCTCTTGAAATCAATTTTCATCAAAAGAATAAAGCGAACATTGCACACACAACAACTGATTATATTCAGTTTAATCAAAATGGGATTTATACGGAAAGTATTGGCGGAAAATTAAACACAGGAACTTGGACATTTGACACTGTTAAAAAGGTTTTAACAGTTAATTGCAGTGGTACAAAAGAATGGAATTTAACTTCTTCAAAAGGTCAATATTCGTTATCCAATCCTACTGAATCGATTCAAATCAAAAGGAAATAAAATCTATATCATTTCATGAAAGTAGAAATTTGGTCAGACATCATGTGTCCATTTTGTTATATTGGCAAACGACATTTTGAAAAAGCATTATCACAATTAGACGATACTGGTGCAATTGAAATAGAATGGAAAAGTTTTCAATTAGATCCAACCATTCCTAAAACAGTTAAAAAAATAAGTGTATACCAATATTTAGCGGATGCAAAGGGAATTTCCTATTCAGAATCTAAAGAAATGCATGACAATGTAGTTCAATCAGCAAAAAATGTTGGTTTGACCTATAATTACGATAATGCAATCGTTGCCAATTCGTTTGATGCACATCGTATGATTCAATTTGCAAAAACAAAAGGATTAGGCGATCAACTAGAAGAAGCACTTTTTAAAGCGTATTTCACAGACGGCAAAAACATTGGAGACATCAACGATCTTTTAGAAATAGGCGTGTCAATTGGAATTGAAAAATCAACTTTAAAAGCTGTTTTAGAAAGTGAACAGTTTACAAATGAGGTTAACAATGATATTTCTGAAGCGCAAGAAATTGGTGTGAGAGGAGTTCCTTTTTTCGTTTTTGATAGAAAATATGCCATTTCAGGTGCTCAACCAATTTCAGTTTTCATTGAAACTATTGAAAAAGTTTTGAGTGAATCAAAATAAAGTTAGATTTTTCAGAATGTACAATTTTGATTAGTGTCACTTAAGTTACAATTGGAATTACCTATTAACCTTAATATCGTAAAGAAAAACTAACTTATTTATTATGAAAAAAAATATGGGAAATGCTGATAGAATAATCCGTGTGGTTATCGCAGCAGTCATTGCAGTTCTATTTTTTACAATAGTTATTCCTGGAACATTGGGAATTGTGTTACTTGCTTTAGCGGGAGTATTTGTCCTCACTAGCTTAATTAGTTTTTGCCCATTGTATTTGCCTTTCGGATTAAATACGTGCAAAAAGAAATGATCCACTAAGCCATCAATACATATTTAGGGCTGAAATAATTGATTATTGCCACAGATGCACAGATTAAGTTCAATTTAATCAGTGAATCTGTGGCTAAAATAGCATGAACAAAGGATACAAAGACAAGAGGTCTGTCTCCATGTTAGTCACACTTATTTTAATTCTTCGTATCGAATAATATTTACAGGGCAATGTTTTTTTGCGGCTTCTAAAGCGAACAATTCATCGTCTTCTACAAGCGTTGAAAACCAACCTTTCTTTTCAATACCTCCAATCAGCGTGCTTTTGCCGTCTTTTTTTGACATGCGCCAACGGTACTTATCTGCTTCAACACAGGCGTTGCAACCAATACATTTAAATCGATGTTGTACAACTCGAATCATTCAACCGGAACTAATTTATAGAGCTTGTCCGAAGGGCGAACTTTTTCGCTTACAGGAAAGGTTATTGTAACTCCTCGTTTAGCACTTTCAGCAGGTTCATCATCAACGCGCATTTGTGTTAAGACAGTTTCAATTACTCCTGTTGTTGGACCAGTAATAATGAGCTCGTCACCTATTTTTAAATTCTGTGCTTCAATGTAAAATTCACCAATTCCAGCAGCGTCATAATATTTCATTCCCTTTCCTACATACACTTTTCTCTTTGTAGCTTTAGAACCAGGATTATCGCTCCACTCCCCCATTTTTCTGCCCAGATAATATCCGTCCCAAAAACCGCGATTAAAAACAGTACTCAAGCGTTCCTTCCAATCAATGACTTTTTCTGCGGTAAATGTTCCAGCATAATATGCATCGATTGCCTCGCGGTAGCATTGTGTTGTGGTGTAAACATAATCAGCACTTCTTCCTCTCCCTTCAATCTTTAAAACAGATACGCCTGATGCGATTACTTTATCTAAAAAATCAATTGTACATAAATCTGAAGCTGACATAATGTATTCGTTGTCAATTTCAAATTCTGTTCCTTCATCTTTGTCCATTACAACATACGATTTTCTGCAATTTTGAACACAAGCACCTCTATTCGCAGAAGAAAAATGAGAATGTAAACTCAAATAACATTTCCCTGAAACGGCCATACATAAAGCTCCATGACCAAAAACTTCTGTTCGAACTAATTTTCCAGATGGGCCTGTTATTTCTCTTCTTTCAATTTCTTTGTTAATCAATTCAACTTGTTGTAAACTCAATTCTCTTGCCATCACCATTACATCAGCATAGACAGAATAAAATTCGACTGTATCTATATTCGTAATATTTGCTTGAGTAGAAATATGAACTGTAACACCAATTTTCTTTGCATAATTCATGACAGCATGATCTGAAGCGATAACAGCTGTAATAGTACTTTCTTTGGTTGCATCTAAAATTCTCTTCATCAAACTTACATCGTGATCGTACACGATTGTATTTAACGTTAAATAGCTTTTTATACCGTTTTCAGTGCAAATCCGAGCAATTTCAGGTAAATCCTCAATCGTGAAATTATGCGTTGATTTGGTGCGCATGTTTAATTGTTCAACACCAAAATAAATTGAATTTGCTCCAGCTTTTATGGCTGCCATCATAGCATCAAATGTTCCCGCAGGAGACATTAATTCCATTTTTATCATTTCGCAAAATTGGTTATTAAGCTATCTTTAAAAAATGATAATAATCATAAAAATGAAAAAACATTCACTTTACCTTCGCATTCAGAATAGGCTAATTTTGAATTTTTATTCCCTTTCTAAATTTCCTGCATTAACTTTACAAAAAATAATATGATGAATTTTAAAATCCTTCTTCTTCTTTGTTTGATAAGTCAGTTTAGCTTTTCGCAAGATGAAAGCAACAACAAGCACATTTACAAAAAAGGAACTTTTTCTATGTATTGGGGTTGGAACCGCGCTGCTTATACTAAGTCAGACATTACATTTAAAGGCACAGATTATAAATTTGAGTTATCTGATGTCATTGCAAAAGACCGTCAATCCCCGTTTAGTGGTAAGACCTACTTTTCCCCAACTAAAATGACAATTCCGCAGTATAATTTTAGAATTGGGTATTTTATAAAAGATCACTATCAACTTTCATTTGGCGCAGATCACATGAAATATGTTATGGAACAAAACAATACGGTTAAAATTAATGGTACAATTAATAATTCTGGAACCTCTTATGATGGTGTTTATGAAAATGCTGATGTTGTATTAGCAGATACTTTTCTAAAATTCGAGCATACCGATGGGTTGAATTATGAGAATTTTGAATTGCGACGTTTTGATGTCTTGTTTCAAGTGAAGCATTTTTGTGTCAGTGCAAATGAAGGATTAGGAGTAGGTTTTTTACTTCCTAGAACGAATACTACTTTGATGAATAATGCACGTTACGATGAATTTCATTTAGCGGGATTTGGAGCCAGTGCTGTTCTTGCTTTAAATTTAACGTTCTTCAAGTATTTCTTTATTCAATCGGAATGGAAAGGTGGATTTATTTCAATGCCTGATATTCGAACTACTATGCACAAAGAAGACAGAGCGAGTCAACATTTTTTATTTTCACAATACAATGTTGTTTTCGGAGTGAATTTCAGAATCCCTTGTAAAAAAACTCCTAAAGACTAATTCATGGCAATTTTTGAATTCAATGGTTTTAAGCCGGTAATTAAGGCTAGTAGCTTTGTTCATCCCAATGCTACGGTTACGGGAAATGTGATTATTGGAGAAAAAGTGTACATTGGTCCAGGTGCAGCAATTCGTGGTGATTGGGGTCAAATAATCATTGAAGATGGTTGTAATGTTCAAGAAAATTGCACCATTCATATGTTCCCAGGAACGACCGTTACGTTAAAAAAGGGAGCGCATATTGGTCATGGAGCAATTATACATGGTGGAACAATTGGCGAAAACTGTCTAATCGGTATGAACAGTGTCATCATGGATGATGTTGTCATGGAAGACGAATGCATCATCGGTGCTTTGTGTTTTGTTCCAGCTAAAATGCATTTACCAAAAAGAAGTTTAGTTGTTGGAAATCCAGCGAAAATCATCAAAGAAGTTTCTGACGAAATGATGGAATGGAAAACGAAAGGAACTACTCTGTATCAAGCGTTGCCAAAAGAATGTCAGGACACGCTGAAGGAATGTGAGCCGTTACGAGAGATTGAAGCTAATCGTCCGAGTCAAGAAGCGATGTTTGTAACGTGGGAAAAGATAAAGGGCGAATAGATTTTATTCAAATTAAAAATATCCCACAAAAAAAGGATGCAATCACTTACATCCTTTTCAATCTTATTACTGTTACTTCTATTTTAGAAAATGCATTTCAACTCTTCTATTTTTTGCTTGTCCTTCTTCAGTATCGTTATCAGCGATAGGATTTGATTCCCCATAATAATAAAGATCAATTCGATTTGCATCAACACCATTGGAAACAAGCATATCCTTTACAGCTTGAACACGGTTTTTAGAAAGCAGCATGTTATATTCATCTGTTCCATTATTATCTGTGTGCCCATCCAATCGGATTCTTAGATCTTGTCTAATCAACAGTAGATTTGTCAGAGATTCCAATTCTCCATATGATTTCTTCAAAATGATTGCTTTATCGTGTTCGAATTCTAATTTTCTCGAAGCTAAATCTAACACACGATTAGCATCTTGATCAGAAATTCTATTCACATTTGGCTCATTGATATAGATTGTATCAACACGTTCTACAATCAATGTATCCGTTTTGTATTCAATTGCATAAACAGTATCCACTTTTTGAACCGGTGTTTCAGCATACAGTGAATCTAGCATCGGTTTTTTCTTCTTACACAACTTCAATCCAATAATTATTTCATGCGAACCAGAACTGTATTTTGCGATGTTTTGAAGTGGAACTTCGTACGCATAACCAATAAAAAACAAATTTTGAATGTTTACACCTACTCTACCGATTAATCCTACTTGCGTGCGATATCCGATTCCACCGTGAATGAAATTCTTATAGTTTACATCTGCATTAATATCAAATTGATTGGTATTATTAATTCCTTTATAGAGAACAGATGGTTTCACACTGAATTTCTGATTCACTTGAAACTTATATCCAAGTAAACCAACCATGTGTCTTCTCAAGCCATAACCATCTAAACCAGTGTATCCAAAATTTGAAAAAGACTGAATAACTTGCTTCGATGCAAATGAAAGTTCCAATCCTTTGAATTGATATAGAAAACCAACTTCTGAATTGATGGAAGACGAAGATTGACTTCCACCATTTACAATGACATCTTGTGCATCAAACGCAATTGCACCTGTAGGATTTAATCGAAATTGGTAGTAGCCTCCTGTGATACCAATACGAACATGATGCACTTTGGCGATGTTTAAACCGTAAGCGATTGAACCTGAAGCTGCAACTTGCTGCAACATACCCAATTTATCTATCAAAACGTTTCCACCAATGCCAAGGGATTTTCCAATTCGCGTATTTGCACTAAATAAACTCGTTATCGGCGCTCCGTCAACTTTTACCCATTGGTTGAGGTGTGAAAAGAAGATTTCCGCACAACCACTTGCTCCAGCATATGCAGGATTCAATGAATATTTATTATACGAATAGACATTCGACTGTGGCGTTTGTTGGGCAAACGAACTCAAGCTTATTATGGAACAAGCTATGATTAAACTAGTAGTTAATATATTTTTCATAGCTCCTTATTTTTTAAATCTGAATAAGTTGACCGTTCCTTTGTATTCTGTATCAGAACACTTTATGGAATAATAATAAACCCCATCAGGCAAAGGTTCGCCGTCTTTGGTTCCTCCCCACTCATTTTGATAATCATTAGATTGATACACTGGCTGACCCCAGCGGTTATAGATTATAGTCGTACATCCTGCAATTTGTGTATAATCTGAAATCTTCCACGTATCGTTTTGACCATCTTCATTCGGTGTAACGATGTTACTTATTTCGAAAGGACCATCACAATTTTGAACTGCCAATTCCAAATGTACTATTGAATCACAACCCGATGCCGTTTGAAACACCTCATCGTAAAGTCCACTTAATGACAATGTTTGAGTTCCGAACACATACGTTTCTCCTTCACAGATTGTTGTATCTCTGTAAAATTCAATTGCATCGTCAACAAATAAATAAAGAGTTACGCTTGAATCACACCCTGAGGCGGTTTGAAATTGCTGTGGATACGTTCCTGATACATTCAACACTTGTGTTCCAAATGTATAGGTTTGTCCAGCACATATTGTTGCCGAATAAGACGAAGATAAAATTGGATTCACATTTAAATACAAGGTTACCAGAGAATCGCATCCTGAGAGTGTAGTAAACGATTCTGTGTACGTACCAGAACTAGCAAGTGTTTGACTTCCCAAACTATAATTTTGACCTTGACAAATTGCTGCTGTAATTGATCCTATTATCGTTGGATTGACGGTCAAGTATAGTCGTTCTATTGAGTCGCATCCATTTATAGTACTCAAGGTGTTTAAATAGGTTCCTGATGCAGATAATACCGTTGAACCAAAAGTATACGATTGGCCATTGCAAATTGAAACAAAAACATTGCTCGTATCAATTGGTAGAACTGTTAAGAACAAAGTAACAATAGAATCACATCCTCCAACAGCAACAAGCGTATTAGAATAAGTTCCTTCAACGGTTAAACTAGTAGCACCAAACGAATATGAATCACCTTGACAAATAGTAGCACTTGAATTTGATGTCAATGTTGAGGCAACAAATAAGGTGGTCGTAATCGTACTATCGCATCCATTTGCTGCAACAAGTACATCCGTGTAAATTCCAGAAGTGCTATACGTACTTGTACCAACATTAATCGAACTTCCTTGACAAATAGTAAATGTTTGAGCAAACGTTACAGGTTGAATGACAGAAATAGTCGTATAAATTGTACTATCACAGCCATTTACAGCTGGAAAAACATCTGTATACAAACCTGCAGTTGTTTGATTTGCTCCTTCCAAGAAAATACTTTGTCCGTTGCAGATTGTTGTTGCAACAAAATTCACATTCGGATTTGTTATACATGGATTTGCACACAAGGAAGCATCTATTGTAAAGGAATAAGGACACGCTCCATCCGAAATTGAAATGGTATATATTTCCGCTGATGGAACAGGGAAAACGACATTTGCTCCAGCCGCAAAACTACCCGTAGCAACAATATTATTCGTCGAATTTTGAATAGTATATGTGAAGTTTGAACTATAATAAGTAGCTAAACCTCCCGAGCTTGTGAAATTGATTTCACACAATGCGCTGTTATAGCTAGAAACAGGAACAATAGGTTGTAAATAAACCACTGGCACACCATTTTCAACTGTTGCACTAATACACGTTAAATCTCCCCAAGTCGCTGGTTCATCCGCCATTGGTGAAACGTAATACAATTGGTTGAATAATGGGTTTCCAAAAGTTCCAGAACCATTTGTGTTATTTACAAATACACCATTTTCAGTTTGAACTGAATCAATAAAAGTAAATCCAGTGTTAGCAACAGGATCTGGAACAGGATTTGTTGAATGAATAACATAACCCAACTGTAAACAAGATGGAATATCAAGTGTTGTCAAACCTATTCCATTTAATAGGATTCCAGGACTTAACGTATCACCAAAGCAAACAAATGCCGTATCTGCCGAAGCAACATCAATAATATCTCCATTTGCGATTTCCACAAAAACATCTCCTGCATCGCTTGCTACTTCTCGAATATATTCGATGATGTATTGCCCTTCATCTCCTGGAGAACCTCCATCAAGTTGAATAGCGTATATCGTTCCTGGTGTCAAGCAGCACATTGATTCTTGATTACCTGTGAAACCAGCAGAACCTTGAAGTAAAGGTGTGATAATTGGAGTTGTTTGTGTTCCATCTGTAGTATAGGTTGCAGGATTCAATCCGCCATAACAATCTGTTCCATTTAATAATTCATAAACAGAATAACGCAAAAGATTCATTCCAATATACGCTCTAATATTCATTTCAATAGCACCTGAAGGCGGAGCAACAAAATAATGCCATACCGTTTGATTTGCACAATTTGCAGCTAAAGGATCAATTGCAGGTTCACCTGCTAAATATTCTCTACAAGCAAATTCGTTTGTTCCAGCAACCGCTTGAAATGGAGGAGTTACTCCAGCTGGCGTTACAACTACTTCATATAACGGGTCGATTGTCGTTAAACAAAGAATATCGTTCCCTGGAGGATTAACTACTGGATCAACAACCGATGGATCGTATAACCAATTATTAATATTTTGCGCATTGAAAAGTGTTAAACCGTTAGCAGGATCTACCATCCCGAAATATTTGTAACCCGGCTCCATGCAGCGTGCATCAATACGCGCACTTTGCGAAGCTCCTCCTAAAAATCCATTTAAGCCACCATCTGCAGCGTACAATACTTCAAGATTTGCACATGAATAATCTGAAGGAATTCCTGGAGAAAAACGGTCATCAAATCCAAATAATGCTGAGCTTTCAGAAAAAATGGTGCTTTGATAATCTGTTTCAAAAATCATACGACCATTATTCGGCGCAACAAAATTCAACCATACACTTTCATTCACATCATTGTTATTAGCCGCAACGTGATTGTAATCATACGCATGGTACTGATTTGGATTTGGAGAAGTATGAGGAGCTCCTGTTTCACCATAATTATTTCCACCGTCCAAAGCACATCCAAACGTTAAATTTGCTGTAACTGGAGAACCCAACGCTGATGTTATAACTGCCGCTAAAGGACTCACTGTGCTAGATAAACAAGGAATATCTTCAATATCAGGGGCACTTCCTCCAAAACTATTCACTTGAATTTGAAAATATCCACGATCTGTGGGATTATCAGCTGTAAATTGAACATAATAAGTTTGTCCAGGAATTAATTTCTGATAACTAAAGGGAGAAACAGGATCACAAGCATCTAAAATAATTTCTGCCTCGGGGTCAATCCCTAAGAAATCAGTTCCATCAGAAAATTCTATGTGCGATAAGTACTCAAATTTATCTTTGATCAATAGTGACGTTATAGGTTGCACACCAGTAACACATGAACTTGCGTCTGCAGCATGGTAAATTTCAAAATAGGTTCCTAATTCCGTTCCACCAAGATCAGAAGTAATCCCAACAGCGCCGCTTGCAGGAGCAATAAAACTAAACCATCCCGAGCCACTTGCCGCAACATTACTTGATGCAGGTTCATTTGGTTCGAGTGTATAGTCACACCAAGCATACGCATAAGTAGTGTTCAATGTTAAAGATGCCGCATCGCAAATAGCATCTTCTAAATAGTTTACAATTAAAGGCGAGCGAATAACTTCAATCGTAATTATATAATTTTGGGTACCACAACCACTACTACCACTTGCGTTAAATGTTTGTATTACAGTACCGGAAAACGCAGGTACCGCGATTATTCCATTTTGTCCACTGGTTTCTAAGTCTGAAAAAGCACCACCCGTTAAATCGTAATTCGTGGGAGCATCATTTTCATATCCTTGCCATTCGATCGCAATATTTGTTGGAACATCGGTTGGGCAGAGATAATCGTGGTTAAAGAATATACCATCATTAGGATTGATGTCTGGGTGAGAAGCCGTTCTGACCCAAGGGCCATTATTGTTATTTACAAAAGCGTGATTAAAATCTCCAAGGAAACCAAATAAAACCGGACTGTTGTTAGAAAAACCCAAAGTGTTATCGGTTGCCAAATATTCAAACACAAAATCACTGTTTCCGGTAAGAAACCCATCACAATCCACATTATTCAATACTTCAACGGATATTACACGTACTTTGATATTTGCTTGACCAATCGAAAAATTGGCGTTAAAAAATAGCAGTAGCATAATAGTCCGAACACAAAATGTTCGAAATTTTTTCATAGCAAGGTTTAGTTTTAAAAGTTTATTCTGGTTTATTCTAATCTATTCAATTCACATCAGCATCATCACTGGATTCTCCAAATATTGTTTAAATGTTTGTAAAAATGCAGCTCCAGATGCACCATCAACAACTCGATGATCACATGATAATGTAACTTTCATAACATTACCTGGAACAACCATTCCGTTCTTAACAACTGGTATTTGTTTAATTCCACCAACGGCTAAAATACAACTATCTGGCGTATTTACAATAGCAGTGAACGATTCTATTCCAAACATTCCAAGATTGGAAATAGTAAATGTATTTCCTTCCCAGTCAGCTGGTTGCAATTTTTTATCTTTCGCTTTTTGAGCGAAGACTTTAACCTCTGCTCCAATTTCCATCAAACTCTTTGTATCTGCAAAACGGACAACAGGAACTAATAATCCATCTTCAACTGCTACAGCAACTCCAATATGTACATGGTTATTTCTGCGAATAACATCGCCTAACCAAGAACTGTTGACAGTTGGATTCTTTTTCAATGATAGAGCCACAGCCTTCACAACCATATCGTTGAAAGATACTTTAACACCTTCAACAAGATTCATAGATTGACGAATAGTAATAGCATTATCCATGTCAATATCCAATGTCAAATAGAAATGCGGCGCAGTAAATTTACTTTCAGATAAACGTCGTGCAATTGTTTTACGCATTTGAGAAACTGTCTCGTCTGTATATGATTCAACACCTGGCACAGACTTCGTGAAAGATCCATTTGCAGGCGTATATGGCACATAATGATCCACATCACGCTTTACTATTCTTCCAGCTTCACCTGTTCCTGAAACAGCATTAATATCAATTCCTTTTTCTTCTGCAATTTTCTTCGCTAATGGTGATGCAAACACACGACCATTACTATTCGAAGCTGGTATAGCAACTGGTGCTTTCACTTCAGCCACCACTGGAGCTGCAACAGCTGCAACTTTTACTTCTTGTACTGGAGGAGTAGCTTTTACTTCTTCTTTAACTTGAGCAATTGAAGGACCTTTGGCATTCGCAATAATAGCTGTAACGTCCTCCCCTTTTTTACCAATAATTGCTAAGATCTCATTAACTGGAGCAGCTTTACCTTTTTCAACTCCAATGTATAACAAAACACCGTCAAAAAAAGATTCAAACTCCATAGTTGCTTTATCTGTTTCAATTTCAGCTAATATTTCGCCTGATGCAACAGTATCTCCAACTTTTTTTGTCCATTCAGCAACAACACCTTCTGTCATGGTGTCACTTAATTTGGGCATGTATATGATTTCAGCCATTTTTTTTATTTAAATATTTTCAAATAGAGTCGAACGTCTATGCTCCAGGTTCTATGCTCTATGCTCTTTTTTAATACTCTTTAATATAAGGATAATCTGTTTGCGTATAAACATCCTCGTACAATTCATGTGCTTCTGGATAAGGAGAGTTTTCAGCAAATTCAACTGATTCAGCCACTTCTTTTTTCACCCATTCACTCATATCTTCGAGTTGTTTTGCTGTCATCCATTTGTTCTCTTGAATCACTTTCAAACAATGTTCGATTGGATCTTGTTCCATCCATTCTGCTAACTCCTCTTTTGTTCTATATTTCATTGGATCAGACATCGAGTGACCTTTATATCGATACGTTCGAATGTCTAATAATGTTGGTCCATTTCCTTTTCTTGCTCTATCACACGCTTCTTCAATAGCTTCATGCACAGATTCAGGTGACATACCATTCACAATTCTTGAAGGCATTTCATATGAAAGTCCAATTTTTGAAAGATCCGATACATTGGTAGTTCTTTCTACAGAAGTTCCCATGGCGTAATTGTTATTTTCAATGATAAAAATCACTGGAAGTTTCCAAATCATCGCCATGTTGAATGTCTCATGCAAAGCACCTTGACGAACAGCTCCATCACCCATTGATACAAAAGCAACATTATCTGTTCCATTGTATTTTTCAGCAAAAGCAGCACCTGCTCCCATTGCGATTTGAGCTCCAACGATTCCATGTCCACCCATAAAGTTTTTTTCCTTTATGAAAAAGTGCATAGATCCACCTTTACCTTTTGAGCAACCTGTAGATCTTCCATATAATTCAGCCATTAACACTCTTGGATCTACTCCTAAAGCAATTGGGTGTGCGTGATCTCTATATGCTGTCATGTGTTTATCACCAGGACGACAAGCGCTTGCTGTACCAGCAACAATAGCTTCTTGACCAATATAAAGGTGACAAAAACCACCAAAATTTTGTTGAATATATAATTGACCCGTTTTTTCTTCGAATTTACGAATGAGTAACATGTCTTTATACCACTTGATATACGTTTCTTTAGAAAACTTTGTTTTACCAGCAACTGCTGATTTTTTAGTTGTTTTTGATGGTTTGCTTGCAGTTTTTACCGCCATGTTTTTACCAATTAAAATTCGAAAGACAAATATAGAAAATTCTAATCATAGATGTTTGAAAACACCTACAAATCCACATATAATTTTACTATGGTTGGATTTTTAAAAATGGTTTTACTTCTTTTATTGGAATACTAATTGAAATACTCCCAGCAGAATAAGGTGCAATTTCATAATTATTGTACAAAAAATTCATGTTGCCATCAGCAAAATTAAAATTCTCATTACAACTAAATTTTCCATCCGTAAACCAAAAACCCGCGTCTGTTAAATTGACATCTTCTCCAATTTCATTTTGCGCCCTGAAGTATTTTTCAGCTAATTCAGTGAAGGTTGGAATGTCGGTAATGAAATCAGACAAAGTCAATTCCTTTCCATTAGTTCGAGATATCAACGAATAACTGGCATAACCATTTCCATGGGCTCCACCTGTATAATTCCAAATAGACAAATCAAGTTCAACAAATTTTTCGAATTCTACGATGCTTATTGTTGATTCCATTTCCCAAAGTTGTCCTTCCTCCAACATGTCAGATTCTAAGCGACTTAATGAATCAAAATACGTTAATTGTTTTAAGAAAAAATCGGTGCTTAATTTTTTATTCGGATCATAATCAATTTCAAATTCCGTATTTGAACGCACAAAATCAACTATTCTAAAATTTATCGAATCTTGAAATGGTAAAAGTCCCTGATTTTGGTTTTCATAAAAATCATATGTTATAATCAATAAAGCGGTATCCGTTTTAAGTGTTGAAATACTTTGAATTTTTACATCGCCGTGAACAATTAAATTTTCTGGTGCGTTTGATTCAATTTTAGTTTCATTGATGTCTGGTTTTGAAACGCCACAAGACACAAGTAGTATGATGATAAAAAGTGAACTTAAGATTTTCATAAAGATTGTTTTAATACCGATACGCTATTTTGTAAAGTAAATTAAAATTTACCAACAAAAAGTCGCTCGGCATTATTTAGTTGAATTTATTTAGGCTCTTTATGATTAAGTGCCGATAATAGAAAAAAAATAACTATCTTAATTTATGTTACTATAATCTATTTGAATCCCGATGGGATGAAATGATTATAGAAAATAATATAAATGATTTAATAAAAACCCTGAAAGGGTGACATGATTTATGGCCGGCACGTATTCACAAATTTATATTCAGTATGTATTCGCTGTTAAAGGGAGACAAAATTTATTACAAAAGCCTTGGCGCGACGAAGTCTATAAGTACATCGCTGGAATTATAAAAGGGAAAAATCAAAAATCAATAATAGTACATGGAGTGTCCGATCATATTCCCGTTTTTGTAGGTTTAAAACCAGCAATGAATATATCTGATCTCGTTCGTGATATTAAAAACAATTCTTCTAATTTCATCAATGATAATAAATGGGTAAAAGGAAAATTTGCGTGGCAGGAAGGGTATGGCGTTTTTTCATATTCTCAATCGCAAATAGAAAATGTTTATCAATACATTGCAAATCAAGAGGAACATCATTCAAAAAAGACGTTCAAAGATGAATATATTGAATTTCTTAAGAAATTCAATATTGAATACAATGAGAAATATTTGTTCGACTGGTTATCTGATTAAAATATCACCCTTTCAGGGTTTTGTCTCGATAAAATTAAATTGATTCTAAAATTCGGTCACCCTTTCAGGGTTTCGTTTATAGAATAAAATTGATTTATTTATATGTTAGAAAAGTAAAATTCAACAATCCACAAAATTCTATATAGAATCTTAACATAAAAGCTTTAGTTAATAGTTTGAAATAACTTGTCGTGTAAATTTCTCGTGTGTGCTTGATTTGGATCTATTGCTAATATTTCCTCATAAACCTTCAATGCTTCTTTTTTCTTTCCTACGATTTCTAGCAACATACCTTTGTTTGACTTAGCACTTAAATCAGCAGGAAATTGGTTCACAAAAATGGTCATCAACTCCAAGCTTTTATCGAATTTTTGTTGGTTAAAAAACTCTTGAGACAACTCCAACAAATAATCTTTTTTATCGGGAAAGTTGGCTAACAATTCTTTGGAAACAGCTATTAATTGATCATCTTCTTTCAAAATTCTCAAATAATAAATTTGGCGCTGATAATCTTCTGCAGATTTCTTTTTCGACAAACCAACAGTTCTAACCATGTCAACCATTAACGCATTTTTCACTTTCGGAGATTCTTGCAATGCTATTAATTGTTCTAAAATGAAATATTTGTTTTGAAAAAGAGATGGTTTGTCCAATTTCAATGAATCAATGGCGAAATTTAATTCTAACAATCCTTTATTGTATAAATCAATAGATTGCTCTTTAGTGCTCGCTATTTTTCCATATTCAGCATAAACGAATCCCATGTTTTCATAAATATTGACATAATTCGTATAAATATTTTTGGCAACAACAAACTCGTCGATTGACTGTTTGAACCAGCTTTCTTTATCAACATTATTTACCGTTCTATTTCCTTGCTCTAAATATTCTGTAGCTAAGTTAAAATGTGCTTTTATACTGTTTGGCGACACTACTATTCCCGATTCATAAATAGCTAAATTATTTTTCCAATCAGCACTTCTTGAAACTGTCCGACCGATAAAAAACACCACAAAAATTCCAAACAATCCAATTTTAAGTGCTTTGGTTTTATCAGAAACGATTGCATCTACTCCTAAAACGGCCATGATAATAATTCCTAGAACTGGCATGAATAAAAAGCGTTCCCCCAGATTACAGTTGATTAGAAAAAAGAAATTGGACGTTAACGCAAATGTGCTGATGAATAACAATGCTCCAAAACCAAACAATTTTCTCTTGATTATTCCAAAGGCAAACAATCCTAAAAGAACTAAAAGCCCAAGTAAACCAATTAAACTTTGCCAATTTGAAAATGGTACTAATGGAAAAGTTGATATAGAATAATCCCAGCTCATTTGAATAGGCAAAATTGTTAATTGCAGGTACTTTGCAAAAATTGAGAAGTTCGTTGCGAACAATTCCGAATTTGTTTGTGCGAGCGCCAATGAATTCGCAACAGGATCAATTGGATCTTGAATTAAAACATCGGTTAAAACCATGGCTCTTATTCCGAAATACAACAAAAAAGGAATGGCAAACAATAAGCTTTTCTTCACAACGTCAAGAATGGACGCAGTTTTCATGTAATAATAAGTTGCTGGAAAAAGTAACACACCCAAAACAGCTGTTTCTTTCGATAAAGTCGCCGCGAAAAACAAAAGTAATGAACCAATAAGCAACGATTTATGTTGAAATAAAATCCATCTCGAATAAAAATAGAGACTCGAAAACAAGAACAACGCACTCAGTAACTCATCTCGACTTTTCACGTTTGCAACCACTTCCGTGTGAATTGGATGAAGCATGAATAGCAAAGTGATTGCAATAACCAATTTTTGGCGTTCTTCTCCGAATAGATTTTGCAAAAATTTAAATAAAACCAATACACAAAGCGCATATAACAAAACTTGAATAAAGTGAGATGCTGACGATTTTGAATCGAATACTGATTTTTCTATTGCAAAAGTTGAAAGTGTAATTGGTCGATACGATTCATCTTCTCGCTCATTATAGCCGAATAAATAACTGTGTTTGAAGATTTCGGAAATTCCGCCAATTCCTTCTTGCGTTAATTTATTCGATTTCACAACAATCATGTCATCAATCGTATAAGCATGATTGATTGTATTTGCATATAAAAGAAAGCTAAAGCCTATCCAAAACCACCACTTTTCAAAAATTTTCATCTGCTTTTTCAGTTTGTTCCGAAGGCAAAAGGTAATAAATCTTTTGCAGAATTAAATACGATGGTTTTTTTATTTTGACTTACAAGAATTACTCTATAAGGCTTGTTTTGGCGAATTTCTGTTTCTAACATTACTTGTCGACAACCACCACAAGGCGCCAAAATAGTATCGAAAGGAATTAGATCTCCATTGGCAACAATACAAATCGTTTGAACAGCTATATCTGGAAAATTTGCTCCAGTATAAAAAAGTGCAACTCGTTCCGCACACAATCCTGAAGGATAAGCAATGTTTTCCTGATTATTTCCTAAAACAACTTCACCGTTTTCAAGAAGAACGGCTGCTCCAACGCTAAATTTGCTATATGGCGCATAGGCCTTTTCACATATTGAATATGCTTTTGTAATGAGTTCTTTCTCATTAATTGACAACTCTTCCCAAGAGTCAAATAATTCATATTCTAGGTTGTGCGTGTGTTTCATTTGTATAAATATTGTGGTCAAAACTAATCAAAAGCTTTATTTAACGAGCATTTCAATGAATTTTTAAAGAATTCGGTTAAAATCGCTTAGTTTGATTTGTGCAAGTGATTGAATAATTCTAATTTTACAATTCTATGATTCAATATAAAAAAGTTGCATTCTATACACTCGGTTGTAAATTAAATTTCTCTGAAACATCAACAATTTCAAGGTCATTTGAAGATGGTGGATATGCAAAAGTTGAATTTGAAGAAACACCCGATATTTTTGTGATTAACACGTGTTCTGTTACTGAAAATGCAGATAAAAAATGTAAGCAGTTAGTCAAAAAAGCATTAAAGATAAATCCTGATGGTTTTGTGGCAATTATTGGCTGTTTTGCGCAATTAAAACCGATTGAAATCAGTCAAATCCCAGGAGTTGATTTGGTATTAGGAGCAAATGAGAAGTTCAATATCATCGAGCACATTGAAAAACTGAATCAGAAACAAGATGAAACAATCGTTTCATTTGAATCAATCAAGAAAACAGAAGATTTCATTCCTGCATTTTCAATTGGCGACAGAACGCGTTCATTTTTAAAAATTCAAGATGGGTGTGATTATTTCTGTACGTTTTGTACCATTCCTTTGGCAAGAGGAAAAAGTAGAAATGCTTCTATCGTTAGCACATTAAAAGAAGCGGAGAAAATTGGAAAAACGGACATCAAAGAAGTTGTTTTGACGGGCGTTAATATCGGAGATTTTGGACAAGGTGGAGATGAAACGTTTTTTGATTTAGTGAAGGAATTAGATAACGTAGAAGGAATTGATCGCTACAGAATTTCATCCATTGAACCTAATTTATTGAGTAACGACATTATTCATTTTTGTTTGAATGAATCCAAGCATTTTGTTCCACATTTTCACATCCCATTGCAATCAGGAAGTAATCGTTTACTAAAAGCAATGCGCAGAAAGTATTTAAAAGAATTATACGCTGAGCGTGTGGCTTACATTAAATCTTTGAGACCTGACACGTGCATTGGCGTGGATGTAATTATTGGTTTTCCTGGAGAAACAGATGAAGAATTCCTTGAAACAATGGATTTTCTGAAAGATATTGATATCTCTTATTTACATGTCTTCACCTATTCAGAAAGAGCAAATACGACAGCCGTAAAACTTGGTGATCCAGTTCCAATGTCGGTTAGAAAAGAACGTAGCAAGCAATTGCATATATTATCTGATAAGAAAAAACGAGCCTTCTATGAACAAAACATTGGTTCAATTAGAACTGTTTTATTTGAAAACGAAGAAGACAACGGAATCATGTATGGATTTACAGAGAATTATGTAAAAGTTAAATTGCCATTTGATTCAGCACTCATTAATACTTTTCAAACGGTAACGCTGACAGAAATTGATCGAGATGGAATTATGAAATGTACCCTACAGTGAACAGATTCCTAACACTTAATTCAATTTAAACACATAGGCACATAGTTCACATAGGTTATTTGTAGCTTGTAACTATAAAGTCATCACTTTTTCTGAACCACATAGAAACATAGTTCACATTGGAGATTTATAATTTGCAACTAATAACTCATCACTCTTTCTAAACTAAATAGGTAAATAGATTACATAGGATAATCTAATTCTTAATTTGCAATAGCAACTCATCCCATGTAACTAATCACTCCTAATTCATCACTTTATAACTTGTAACTTGTAACTTGTAACTTGTAATTAGCAACTAAACACTTGTAACTAATAACTCATCACTTTTAACTTGCAATTATCAACTCATAACTTAACCGCTCTCGTCATTTCCCTTTTCCCTGGAGGACCTGGTAATCCTTCTACTTTAAATCCCAAAGATTTTAAATCGCGTTTCATTTGTCCCATGGCGCAATAAGTGACTAGAATGCCATTTGGTTTCAACATGTCGTACATTTTCTTTAAAACATCGATTGTCCAAACTTCCTGCTGAACTTTCGGACCAAAAGCATCAAAGAAAACAATATCAGCAGATGATTTTGCAGGATGATAATCTTGAATTTTTGCATGTATTTTTTGAAATGTAAAGTTGGTAAGAAAAGAATGCTTTTCGCCCCATGACAAGGAATGCATCAAAGAAAAAGACTCTGTAAATTGTTTATCAACCAAATGTTCATAGCTGATGTCTTTGATCAATTCTAATTCAACAGGATAAGCTTCTATTCCAATATAATTAATCGTTCTATCCGAATTAACAGCCTCAACGAGTGTTAACAAAGCATTTAATCCTGTTCCAAATCCCATTTCAAAAACAGTAATTTCAGCAGTTGGATTTAATGTCCGAATACCATTTTGGATAAAAACATGCAACGCTTCTTGCAGCGCACCATTGGTTGAATGATAATTTTCATCCATTTCTGGAATGTAAATCGTTTTTGAACCATCAGCTGTAAGAATGACCTCTCTTTTCATTGTACAAAAATACATTTTGAAATTAAGTCATCTCCTTATTACCCTCCAAACTTTTTATGTACAATAGAGAATGACACTTTTTCTATTGATGATTTTGATGGGGTCATCATTAAAAGAAAAAAAGCACGAAGAAAAAGCCCCAAACTAATTTCTATAGATTAAACAAAATATTTAGGAAATGTATCCGCGCATTTAAGCGAAATCAGCGGGAAAAATGAAAAAATAATTCCGCAGAAAACGCTGACTAACGCTAATTGAATCATTGCTTTTAATCTTTTAATTTGATTTTCGCCAAACTTCTTAATTCGAAATATGCTATTAACAATTGTTGAAAAGTAGTATTTATATCTTTTTAAGAAAGATTTGCAAAAGCATTTGAATCGAGCCGATTGATTTTCTATCTTTGTTTCATGGACAACCAACCCGAAAATAGCAGAAAACCAATCACAAGGGTTAAAAACACCAATACATTAGCAAATGATCTTGGTAAAATTCCGCCTCAAGCTGTAGATTTAGAACAAGCAGTTCTTGGCGCAATGATGCTTGAAAAAAATGCAGTCACAGATACCATAGATATTTTGATGCCGAGCAGTTTTTATGATCCAAAACACCTATTCATTTACAATGCTATTCGGGAATTATTTGGTAGTTCTGTTCCAATTGACCTTTTAACCGTAATCAATAAATTAAAGCAAAACGGCGAATTAGAAGCATCTGGTGGAGCTGTGTATATTTCACAACTAACAAGTAGAATTGCTTCAACAGCACACGTTGAGTTTCACGCTAGAATAATTTCTGAAAAACACATTAAACGTGAATTAATTCGAATGAGTAGCGAAGTAATTCGTGATGCTTACGACGATACGAATGATGTTTTTGACGTTTTAAACAAAGCAGAAAGCGAACTTTTTAAAATCGCAGAAAACAACATGGGCAAGGATGTTTCTACCATGCAAAATGTTGTCAAGCAAGCAATTGAAGAGATTGAAAAAGCTTCTCAAAATACAGATGGAATTTCTGGCGTTGCAACAGGATTCTTTGATTTAGATAAAATCACGTCTGGTTGGCAAAAATCAGATATGATTGTAATTGCAGCCAGACCAGCGATGGGAAAAACAGCTTTTGTTCTTTCAATGGCTAGAAATTCAGCGGTTGACCACGGAAAAGGTGTTGCCATTTTCTCATTGGAGATGTCGGCAGTGCAACTTGTAAAACGTCTAATCGCTTCCGAAACGAGATTAAGTGCAGAGAAATTAAGGAAAGGTGATTTACGTGAACACGAATTCCAACAATTGCATTCTAGAATAACTAAACTTGCCACTGCTCCTATTTATATTGATGACAGTCCTGGAATTAGTGTTTTTGATTTACGTGCAAAATGCCGTCGATTAAAAATGCAATACAATATCGACATGGTCATCATTGATTATTTGCAATTGATGACGGCCGGTGGATCTAAAGGTGCTGGAAACCGTGAACAAGAGATTTCAACTATTTCCCGTTCAATCAAAGAAATAGCCAAAGAATTAAACATACCAATTATCGCTTTATCACAGTTAAGTCGCTCAGTTGAGCAACGTGGTGGTGATAAACGACCTGTTCTTTCCGACTTACGTGAATCTGGGGCAATTGAGCAAGATGCAGATATCGTTTCATTTATTTACAGACCAGAATATTATGGTTTAATGGAAGATGAAGACGGAAATTCTAATCAAGGAGTGAGTGAAATCATTATTGCTAAACACAGAAATGGAGCCTTAGATCGTGTTCGTCTCCGTTTTATTGGTGAATATGCCCGATTTGACAATTTAGAGAGTTTTACAGAGGATGTCAATGTTCCAACCCACACAAGTTTAAATGCTAGTACTGATTTTGATGAGCCTAGTCCAGCGAGTTACACGATTGCTAGTAAAATGAACTCTTTTGATGATAATACTGTCGATTTTGATAAATCGTTAGATGACGAAACGCCATTTTAAAAATGGTTTGATAGTTGTTAATGAAAAAATGAAAAAATTTAACATGCGGTATATAATTGTCATCTTCTTTTTAATAACAATTCCCTTTAAAGGTCTATCAACGCAAATTATCATTCCAATGGATGATACACAGTCTGACCATTTAAAAGCATACGGAATTGCGTTTTGGGCTCTTGAAAACAGTGTCACCATTGAATGGCTTTTAAATTACCGTGGTGGTTCATTTTTAGTTCCCCATTTAAGAGCATTGGAAGAAGAACTTGTTTTGAGAAATGTTAAATATGAAGTTTTAGCAGACGGACAAGTCAATCAAATTAGGAATCAAATAGCAAATCCAGAAGTGAATATGGAAATTGTTCAACTCGAAAAAGCTCCTAAAATTGCCGTTTACACACCACGAGGAAAACAACCGTGGGATGATGCGGTGACGCTAGTCTTAGAATATGCTGAAATTCCTTACGAAAAAATATACGATTCTGCGATTGTAATGGGCTTGCTACCAAAATATGACTGGTTACATTTACACCATGAAGATTTCACTGGTCAATATGGTAAGTTTTATTCTGCCTATCGCTCCTACCCTTGGTATCAGCAACAAGTTGAAGATGCCGAAGCCGATGCAAAAATGCTTGGTTTTAATAAAGTATCCGAATTAAAACTTGCTGTCGCAACAAACATTAAAAACTTTGTAATTGGAGGTGGTTTTCTGTTTACTATGTGCAGTGGAACAGATAGTTTCGATGTGGCATTGGCAGCGCATGAAACGGATATCTGCGAACAAATGTTTGATGGTGATGGCAGTGATCCAAAATGTCAAGATAAATTAGATTTTGCAAATACGTTTGCTTTTGAGAATTTCAAACTAGAAAGAGATCCATTGATGTACGAATATTCTAATATAGATGGAACGGATATTCACCGCCAACAGCGAGTAACTGAGTCAACAGATAAATTTACCTTGTTTGATTTCTCTGCAAAATGGGATATTGTTCCTACGATGTTAACACAATGTCACACAACTGTGATTGATGGTTTTATGGGACAAACTACTGATTTCAGAAAAGACTTAATCAAACCGAATGTATTAATACTTGGAGAAAACAAAGCCTTAGAAACTGCCCGTTACCTGCATGGTGAAATGGGTCAAGGTACTTGGACTTTCTATGGTGGACACGACCCTGAAGATTACGAACACAAAGTTGGTGATCCTCCAACAGATTTAAATCTACATCCTAATTCTCCCGGATATCGATTGATTTTAAATAATATTCTTTTTCCTGCTGCTAAGAAGAAGAAAAGAAAAACGTAATCTTTTTGTTTATTCTAAGGATTTTTATTTTAAATTGGTGGTAACTTTTAAACTGCTAAAATGAAAAAAATCTACTTTCTTCTGATACTTCTAGTATCTATTAATTATTCTTTTTCCCAACAACACGTTGAAAAAGAATCGAATAACTCCCAGAATTTAAATTCTAAAAAGCTTGGCACTCTGCCAAACTCAAGTAAAACTATTCATGAAAAAACAAATGAAAAGCCAAGTGGTTTTGGGAATCACACGTGTAAAACGCACGAACTAACAGAAAAACATTATGCTGAACGAGGAATTTTAAAAGAGTTCAATGATGATTATAAAAGTGCTACTTCAAAAGTAAAAGGTCCTCAAATTGTTAAAACTCCAGGTGTAAATAATATTTCTGTAATTTTTCATGTTGTTTATAATCCAAATAATCCTGCAGAAAATGTATCGAATGCTCTAATTATGCAAGTTTTTGCTGATATTCAAGAAGATTATCAGCTACTAAATGCTAATGCAGTAAATGCGCGCAGTAGTTTCGGATTCGTGCCTTCAGATGCTAATATTAATTTTTGTTTAGCAACGCAAACAGCGGCTGGTGTTCCTTTGTCAGAAGTTGGTGTTATTCGGGTTTCAACAGCCGAAGATTGGTACGATTCAAATAATGGTGAAGAGAACAAAATGAAAGCTTCAGCTACGGGAGGGTCTCAAATTTGGAATAGAAATAACTATTTGAATGTTTGGATTTGTGATATTTCAAATGGTGCTAATTCAGGTACGGCTGGTTATGCTTATCGTCCTACAACATCTTTTTTACCATCTTCAACAATTGATGGTATTGTCTTAGATTACAATTTAGGGATGAACAATGAAAATGTTTTAACACATGAAATTGGTCATTTCTTAGGATTGGATCATACTTGGGGAGGTTCTGGAAGTTGTTCAATGGATGACGGTTTTACAGATACTCCAAACACAGCAGGACCTTCTTTCAATTATGCTGGCTCTTGTTCTGGAAACCAATCAACATGCTCTGGTGTTCAAACTCAATATGAGAACTATATGGATTACAGTAATTGTACTGTTATGTTTACACAAAATCAAGCTGATTTTATGCTCGTTATTTTATCTGGCATTAGAGGTTCGCTTTTATTGTCATCTGGTTGTAATCCAGTTAACGCTCCACCTGTGGCAGATTTCAATGCAGATTTAAGTCCACCGATTATTGTACCTGTTGGTGGGTCTGTGAATTTCTTTGACCTATCTTCAAATGTTCCGACCGGCTGGACATGGAATTTTGGAGGAGGAGCATCAAATCAATCTGTTCAAAATCCATCTGTTACGTTTAATACTGTAGGAACATACACTGTTACTTTAACAGCTTCTAATGGTTACGGGAGCGACCAAGAAGTGAAAGCTGCTTATGTTCAAGTTGTTGCTGCTGCTGCTGGAACAGCATGTGATACATTAAGAAATTATCTTCCTTTAACCGAAGCAGAAGCATACTACAATTGGTCGAGTGGATGGGGATTCTTTCCAGGTCATGGTAGATATTCTACAACACCTCAGTCTCAAATCTACCAATATGCCGATCGATTTACTGCACCTGCAACTACCTTTGTTAGAAGATTACGTTTTCCTATCGCTAAAGCTGTAAATCAAAGTGGAACTGGTTTCATGAAAATCAGAATACAAACTGATGTTGCAGGCAGTCCAGGCGCCATATCAGGTGTTGATACATTATTAATTTCCGATATGAATGCTGGATTCTATAATGAATTTGACTTCACAATACCCGTTTCTGTAACTGGAAATTTCTGGGTTACCTTCGAAATGTTCTATGGCTCACCCCAAGATTCTATTTCGTTGTATTGTGTAGATTTTAATTATAGAAATGGCACAATTGCTACAGGTTTAAATACAATGAAATGTTATTATGGAGGAGCTACTAGTACTACTGGTATATGGCATGTCCCAACAGATATAAACCCAATTTGCAAATCAAGTCTTTGGTTGGACGTTTTAACTTCAAATGGTCCAGCACCTGTGGCAGATTTTACCTTCTCTGAAAGTCAAGTTTGTGCAGGTGGTCAAATTACTGTAAATGGTTCTTCTTCCACAAATACAACTAATTATTATTGGTATGTAACTGACGACCCTTTTACGACTATCATATCACAAAGTAGTACTGCAGGAAATAATTTTACTTTTCCGACTGCGGCAAACAGAAGAATCTATTTATTTGCGGATGGTTCGTGTATGACAGATGGATTATATCTACCTGTTGTTGTTAATGCTGTTCCAACTGCAACTGTTGTAAGCACAAATACAACATGTGGTATCAATAACGGTTCTATAACAATATCGAATCCTTTGGGTGGAGACACACCAAATTACACTTACAGTATTGATGGAATAAACTATCAAGTTTCCGGTTCATTTACAAGTTTAGCACCTGGAACTTACACTGTTTACATTCTTACTCCAGGCGATAATTGTATAAAAACATATACAAAGGTTATAACCGCTTCTACAGAATTAGTAGCGACAGTTAGCCCTAGTGTTACTATTTGTCCAGGTGATTCGCCAACCTTAACTGCAAGTGGAGGAACAGGTTATACTTGGTATGATGGATCTACAAATATTGGCAGTACAGCATCAATTACCGTTACTCCAACAGCAACAAGTCAATATAGCTGTGTTGTAACAGATGGAACTTGTCAAGCAACAGTTTATACGTATGTTACAGTTGATGTTTGTGGTGGAATAGATGAATTATCCTCCCAGGTTAATATTTACCCTAATCCAACTAATGGTCTCTTCACAATTGAAGTTCCAGGTGATTTCAACTATAAACTTTATGATGCAAGAGGCCGATTAATTGCAAATGGCGAAGCAAATGAATTAGTTGATTTATCGATTAAATCATATGAAAGTGGCATTTACTTCATTGATATCTCAACCGATAAGTTTGAAAATACCTTTAAAATTGTCAAAAAGTAATACAAAATAAATTCTAAAAAAAAATCCCGATTGATAACCAATCGGGATTTTTTTTGAACGCTTTTATCTATTCTTTAATAAATGGAATTGTTGTCACTTTATTGTTTTCGGATAAAATTCGAATGGTATAATAACCGGAATTCCAATTCATAGATGGTACTTCTGTAATTTTTTCTTGAGTAACAGTTTCATAAAGTTTTCTACCTTGAAGATCTATTATTTGAACTGTTAATTTTCCCTCCTCCTTTGATGAAATAAATACATTTCCACTTGTAGGAACAGGATATACCGAAACATTTAATGGCAACAAATCTTCACTTATTGAAAGGAAGCAATTATTTGAAGCTGCAAACGTAGGATTTCCATACGTAAATGTCCCAGCATCAGGACAACGAGCATAGGCAACATCAGTTGTTTGAATTGGGAAATTTATTCCATCCAATACCGTAACGCCATCGCTGATTATTACTGATTCACCGTTGATTCCCAATTTAAAATTAGCATGTAAACCAGATTGTAAGGTGTCATTGTCAGCCCAAACGATTAAATATTCATTTGCTGTAATCCCTGTTCCTGCTGGAAATTGCCATTTCGCCAAATTGAAGATATCATCGGACAAGTATAATCCACTTAAATTCAAACCTGTTGTTGTTGTGTTATAGATTTCAATCCAGTCGTTGCTTTCCCCATTTGCATCATAAGCAGATACTGTGTTATCCGCCATTAATTCATTCACAACAATTTGTCCAGCTGTTGGAGCAGGAAGCGTAACCATTAATGTATGGTATTCATGCTCCGCTCTTTGCGGACTAAACAATCCAGCATTCGAATTTTCCGCATAGATGTAATATTCCAACATGACACAATTCAAAGTTACCGATGCGCCATAAACATGGTCACCTGCAGCTCCATCGTTATGCGCTCCATCATCAAACATTTGAACACGTGTAAATTTTGATGGTGTATCCATTCGATATCCTAAATAGACAGTTGTTTCATTTGAACATGTAGCTGTAAGTGTAATTGTTTGGCCATAAGAAGGAGAAACAACACTTGAAGCATAAGCCGAAATAGCTGGAGCCGCTAAAATATAATTGGCATTTGAACTAAAAAACGTCGCTCTTGCATCCATCAATGCTTTAATTCCAGGAATTGAACCACCAGGTCCTCCTGTTGTGACAGAAGTCGTTAAACCGTTAATAAACTGCGTATAGGTAAAGAATTTATATGGATCGGCAAGTACAGAAGCGTCAATAGTTGATCTAAGAGTGTTTGCCGTTGTAACATACAATGAAGAAGCAAACATCTCTTGAACTATTGTACGAATATGCGCCATGTACATTCTATTATATTGAGCATTTCCTAATAATTTAACAATCAATGGGTGGATTGATGATGCATTATTTGACATTGGATCTAATGTAGTTGCTGTATAGGGTCCAGAACCCGTTCCACCTGGAAAACCTCCAAAACTCATGTTATAATCCCAACCAATTGGCAGAAAACGTTCGTTTAAATCCTTATATAAATAATAGTTTTGTCTGAATGCCCCGGAATAAGAATCCAAATTCACTAAAACATTGTTAAAAGCCAACATCCAAAGTGCTCTATCAACGTCAAGAATACTTTCAATTGCTGTAAAATTATTATTCAAGGTGTCAATCATTTCGACTAAATCATTCCAACCATAAGTTGATTTCAACTCATATCCATTCGCATATGAACTACTATCTGAGTTGATGTATTTTAAATCAGGACTAACAGTTGCACCAGGTCCTGCTCCACCAACTGGATTACATTTAAAAAATGAACCGTTCGAAGAATAGAAATGATCGCCATTGAACTTGTCATTAATACTTTCAGCACTTGAATATAAACCTCTCAAAGTTCCATTGATATAGACATTCGAGAAATTTGCCTTTGGACAATCCATATATTGTTCTAAAATAGCATAGGAAAGAACTTCACGAATCATTGAAGGGTCTTGATAGCCATTTTGCAATTTCACATCGGTATATCCTTGGTAATCGTAACTTCCATGAACCCAATCTAAAGAAATATGAATTGGATTTTTATTATTATTTGCATTGTATGAACTATTCCCTTTGTACTTCACTCCTACACTATCGAAAACAACACCATTAATTCGAACCGAATCTGCTAATAAATAGTCTTCAGTTGAAGCAGCTAATGCATCCATTTGAGCATCCCAAGTTGGGGATGTGAAAAATATTTCAATTGTTTGGACTGTTGCTCTGTCATAAAAGTCTTGTGAAAACGACAAATTCGCTTGTAAACAGACAATTCCGATAATAAAACTAATTCTTTTCATACTTCGAGATTAATATTAAGGTAATATAGATGTTGTTTTAATTTAATACTTGCGGTTTAGTAAAAAAAAAACGTCCACACAATTGTGGACGTTTCAACTTATAATTGGTTAGAATTAAATATCAATTTTTGCATATTTTGCATTCTTCTCAATAAATTCTCTTCTTGGCGGAACATCATCCCCCATTAACATTGAGAAAATTTGATCACATTCAACTGCATTTTCAATTGTTACTTGACGAAGCGTTCTTCTTTCAGGATCCATTGTCGTTTCCCACAATTGTTCCGCGTTCATTTCTCCAAGACCTTTGTATCGTTGAACATTCACAGAAGATTCAGATCCACCACCTTTTAATTCGTTAATTAAACGGTCACGCATGTCTTCATTCCAAGCATACTCAGATTTACCACCTTTTTTTACTTGATACAAAGGAGGAGTTGCAATATATATATATCCGCTTTCAACCAACGGTTTCATAAATCTGAAAAGGAAAGTAAGAATCAATGTTTCGATGTGGGAGCCATCCACATCGGCATCACACATAATGATAATCTTGTGATACCTCAATTTTTCAACATTTAAAGCTTTTGAATCTTCTTCAGTTCCAATTCTTACTCCAAGTGCTGTGTAAATATTCTTGATTTCTTCGTTTTCAAATATTTTGTGGATCATTGCTTTTTCCACGTTCAAAATCTTACCTCTTAACGGCATGATTGCTTGAAAATGTCTATCACGACCTTGTTTTGCAGTACCACCCGCAGAATCTCCCTCGACGAAGTAAATTTCGCATTTAGCTGGATCTTTTTCAGAGCAGTCAGCCAATTTACCTGGCAAACCTGAACCTGTCAAAACGCTTTTACGTTGAACCATTTCACGTGCTTTTCTAGCAGCGTGACGCGCACGAGCAGCAAGAATAACTTTGTCAACAATAATTTTAGCTTCTGCAGGATGTTCTTCTAAATAAGCAGATAACATTTCTGAAACGGCCTGACTTACAGGAGCAGTAACTTCTCTATTTCCTAATTTCGTTTTTGTTTGACCTTCGAATTGTGGTTCTTGAACTTTAACAGAAACAACAGCCGTTAATCCTTCACGGAAATCATCCCCATCAATTTCGATTTTTTCTTTCGTCAACATCCCTGAATCAGTAGCATACTTCTTCAACGTATTTGTCAAACCACGACGGAAACCTGAAAGGTGCGTTCCTCCTTCGTACGTATTAATGTTATTTACGTATGCTAGAATGTTTTCTGTGTAGGTTGTATTATACGTTAAAGCAACTTCTACAGGAATACCTTCTCTTTCGCCTTCAAAATAGATAACATCTGCAATCAAAGATTCACGATTACGGTCCAAGTATTGTGCGAATTCACGCAAACCACCTTCTGAATGAAAAGCGTTTGATACTGGCACGCCATCATCATTTACATCTCTTAAATCTGTTAAAGTGATTGTTATACCTTTATTCAAAAAAGCCAACTCACGCATACGAGCCGACAAGGTATCATAATTGTATTCTGTGAATTCGAAAATTGAACCATCTGGTTTAAATGTTACTTCTGTTCCAGTGTCAGTTGATTCACCAATAACTCGAACATCATATAATGGTTTACCAATACTATATTCTTGTTCAAATAATTTCCCATCTCTTCGAACAGTTGCTTTTAAATGAATAGAAAGTGCATTCACAACAGAAACTCCAACTCCGTGAAGTCCACCAGAAACCTTGTATGTATCTTTATCGAACTTACCACCAGCATGCAATACGGTCATTACAACCTCCAAAGCAGATTTTTTCTCTTTGGTATGCATTGCCGTTGGAATTCCACGACCGTTATCTCGAACTGTAACTGAGTTATCTTCGTTGATCCAAACACCAATTGTATCACAATGGCCAGCCAAAGCTTCATCAATTGAATTATCTACAACCTCATATACAAGGTGATGCAGACCTTTAAGCCCAATATCGCCAATGTACATTGCAGGTCGTTTACGAACTGCTTCTAAACCTTCTAATACCTGAATATTATCCGCTGAATAATCGTCTTTTATAATTTCCTCACTCATATTATTTTCTATTGGAAAATTTTTTTTTTGATGAACCAACAAAAATAAGGAAAGAAGGCTGTTTTTACTAACTTTTAAAAGGGGTAAATAACGAACTTATCAACAAAATATCAACGATAAGTAGATATTGCTTTAAATGATAAAAAATAAAGGTTAAAAAGTACTTTTGAATAAATTACTCCGCAATCCATTTTATGATTTCAGGATCATTTGGCAATGTTCCAGGATTGATAACTTTAATCAATTTACCATTCTCATCTAATAAATACTTTTGGAAATTCCATTTTACTGAGCTACTTTCCAGTCCGTTCAATGATTTTTCTGTCAAAAATTTATATACTTCACACATGTCATCGCCTTTGACAGAAACTTTACTCATCATTGGAAAAGACACACCATAATTTTTCTGACAAAATTCAGCAATTTCTTTATCCGTTCCAGGTTCTTGGGACATGAAATTATTTGCTGGAAAACCAACAATCACAAAATTACTGTCTTTGTAAGCTTTATAAACTTCTTCTAATTGTTCATATTGTGGTGTTAATCCGCATTTAGAAGCAGTGTTTACGACCATGATTTTTTTACCTTTTAACGTTGCAAAATCAAACGTTCCTCCATCAATTGTTTCTACTTTAAATTGATGAATTGATTGGGCTGTAACACTTACAGAAATGAATGTTATTAGGACGTAAAGAAAGTTTTTCATGATTATGTTTTTTAATGATAACAAACATACGAAAACAAAGTTCAATTAAACTAGTGGTTTTTCGGAACTATTTTTGATTTTATCCGAATACTATAACATGAAATTAAGAATCATTCAATATTTAATGCTCCTTTTCACGGCACTTAATGTATCGGCACAAACCGATTTTAATGGTGTTTGGCAAGGTATAATGCTGAGAGATGGCTATAAATTTGAACAAGGAACACTTCTATATTGTACGTTTAGTATATCGGACGATGTGCTCGAAGGAAAAATGAGAGATGAAATTTATTCAAAAGATTTATTTGCTGTAAAAAAAATCAAGGGATATTATCGAGAAAATAAATTGGAAATCAGTCAAATTGTGATTGAAAAAAAGAAAAGTGCATCGAATACAAATTGGTGCAATATAAACACCCTCTTAACCTATAATGACAGCACTGGTTATTTGGAAGGACGCTACACGAGCAAGGATTGCAAAGGAAACAATGGGAAAATAATCTTATACAAATCAACAACTACTTTTTCGGCAACGGAGCAGTCACCAACTACTCAAACATGGTTCAATGAATTCCTAAAAGATTATAAAAAAGGATTAAATGCACCTTTAATTAGAGAGAACGAACGTGCAAACTTCAAATTTCAACCAATTTACTTCGATTACGACAAAGCAGAAATACATCCAGAATATGAAGCTTTCTTATTAAAAATGGTTCGAGTTGTTGAAGGCCATACAGATTTAAGAATTAAAGTCACTGGAAATACAGATGCTGATGGATCAGATACATATAACCTTGAGTTATCTAAAAAACGAGCTGAAGCGTTAATTAACTTTTTTGTGAGCAAAGGACTTAGTCGTGATAGAATTGAAATTGAATTCAAAGGAGAATCAAATCCCATTGACACAAATACTACTCCTGAAGGAAAACAGCGAAATAGACGAGTCGATTTTTCGTTTATTTGATTTTTTTCTTAGTTGCAAATTCAATAATAATCCCCAATGAAGGTTGTAAAATTCCAGAAGTTTGATCTACTAACTTTGTTTGATATTTAGTTGGGTCTGTTGGATCAGTCAAAGCTATTCCATTTGCATCTTTTACAAGCAATAAAACTGGTGCAACCTTAGTTTTATATGCATATAGATTTTGAATATCCAAATAAAAATTCATTGCAAATTTCTCAAAATAAAACTTTTTGTCTACTCTAAAATTCAATTGATGATAAGCACTTTCGCGCATAGAATTCAATTTAGAATAATCAGGTAAACCTCTACCATTTACATCCCAAACCTGCTTGATACTTGATGTTGAAACGTCAATTGGCGTATAAGGAGAACCACCTGAATAAAGCCATCTCACTCCTACTTCCCATCCTTTTTTGAATCGTTTACCTCCAGTCAGGGAAACAATGTTTTTACTGTCCCAAGAACTAGGAACATATCCGTTGTTTTTATCCTTAAATTCAGAATTAACAAAGGTATATGCAACGATTCCATAAAATCCTTTGATTAATTTTTGTTGGTATAAAAACTCTACACCATAAGAACGACCGTTCGAAGTAGAGCGAACAACTTCATTTCCAACTACACCAAAATCAGTCCCTAAATTTGCCAGTGAAATGGAATCGTTTAGAGAATAAGGATATCGGCTATAACTTTTATAAAATCCCTCAACCGTAAATCTAGAACTGAAATCTGTCAAATATTCCGTTCCCAAAACAAAATGATCTGCTCTGATATATTTTACATCATTGGTTTTATTCAATAATTCCCCATTTGCATTTCTATAACCCAAAATAGTGTAAGCTGGTAACTGATGATAACGTGCAATATTTCCGTTAACAGACCATTTTTCTGTTAATCTGAATCCAGCGGAAAGCATTGGCGATAACTGATTCAATGGATTCATTAAACTTTTTGAGTAATTGCTGAAATCAGTTCTTAATCCAAAAGACAAATTCAATCTTTCTGATAGTAATACCTTTGAAACTTGTCCGAATAATGAACCTTTACTTAAGTATAAATCTGACGAATAATCAATAGTTATTGGAGCACCTTGAACAGAAATTTGATTATACGTTTGATTATTATATCTCACATATTCATAACCTGCACCAGCATTAATTCTCCATCCGTTTTTTGAATAAGTATGTTCGAATCTGATTTTATTTTCTGCTTCGAAAGAGGAATAATCTAATATTTTATTCGCATCTGAAACGATATTGTTTAAATAGCGCTTTGCACCATTTTTCAACATATTTCTACTCGCAATAACATTCTGAAATGAATTCTTTGAGAAATGCATCCAATTCACTCCGACCGTATAATTCCATTGGTTTTGAGTGGGAATGTTTCCTAAAATATATTCATTATATTCCCTTTGTATTGAATCAGTTACCTTATCGTTTACTTTTGAATTTAATGCGAATTGATCCAAGGCTCCTAAGCCGATAAAAGTCAGCTTATTCTTCTGATTTATTTTATAATTAAACTTGAATTGAGAATCATTATAAGTAGGTAAAAATGGTAATTTAAGGGCAGCAAAAAGAAATTGCAAGTAAGATCTTCTAACAGAAAAAATAAAGTCAACTTTTTTACCAAGTGGACCATCAAAGGTTAAAGCAGCATCACTAGAACCTACAGCAAAATTCGTGATTAAACCATCCGGATTTCCATCTTTTTGCTTGAAAGCAATCACCGAACTCAGACCATTTGCTCGATTAGACGGAAAAGCCCCAGAATAGAAATCAACTTCACGAATAAAGTTAACATTCAATAATCCCACAGGTCCACCACTACTTCCTTGCGTAGCAAAATGGTTGATATTTGGAACTTCAATCCCATCTAAGTAAAATTTGTTTTCACCGGGAGATCCACCACGCACAATAATGTCATTTCTAAAAGTAGCTCTTGATGCAACTCCTGGTAATGCTTGTAAGACTTTACTAACGTCTCTTCCCGCTCCAGGAAGACGCTCAATTTCTGTTGAATTTAATGTCCTTAGAGAAACCGGTGATTCACTTTTTTTGGTGAACGGGTTGGCTTTGACAATTATCTCCTTTTGATCTTTAATAATTGGTTCAATTAAAAAATCTAGTTCTACCGTTCTAGAATTGGTAATTGTAATTTCATTAACCATCAAATCTTGGTAACCAGAGCAAGTTACTTTAAATGAAATAATTCCCGGATTTAAATTTTCGAAAATGTATTCACCGTCCACTGAACTAACTGTTCCTAATTGTAAATCAACAATTGATATTTTAACAAAAGGAATTACTTCGTTGTTAATTGAATTTAAGGTATGCCCTACTATTTTTCCTGTTTGCGAAAAGGTGGAAAAACTAAAAAAGATAAAACTGTATACTAAGAACTTCATTGATGTTTTTTTCTTTTAACAAGTCAATCTTGATTTTGTTCTTGATTTCATTCAGTTTTTACCCATTTTTGGGTTCTGTAGAATGGTCCTATATAACCTCTTACATTTAGATAATTTGAATTCCCAGGTTCCAACCACATTTTAACGGTATACAATTTTCCGTTTTCAGGGTCGATAATTGTTCCATCTTCCCATGCACTGCCGTCCCACTTCAAACCTCTTACGATTTGCAAACCGATTAATGGAAGATTTTTTCTATCGTCAGTACATTTGGTACATTTAGCATTTGGTTCTCTACCTTCTCTAGGGAACAAATACGTTATTTTTCCATACAACTTACCATCACTCTTATAAAGTTCAACGATTGATTTCTTTTTATTCGTTTCATCATCGATTGTAACCCATTTACCCACACACGTTTGAGCCATTGAATTCATTGACAAAAACAATATTAAGGCGCTAATTAAATTTTTCATTTCTTATAATTTTAGAATAGTAAAAATAAACAATTAGGTGATACAATTTTATTAGCAAGAAAATAAAAAGTTCTTAAATACTTCTTTTCCATTTTCAGTTAAAATTGATTCTGGATGAAATTGAACGCCAAAAACGGGCAACGATTTATGTTCGTATGCCATTAAGATCTTATTTTCAGAAAATGCTACAGGAATTAATTCTCCACTTTCTTTCAAATTAACTGCCCAACTATGGTATAAACCAACCGAAATTTCTTTTTCAAAATTTAAAAATAAACGATTTGGTTCTAGAATTTGCATTTTTTCACTCACCCCATGTTTAACGGAATTTTGATTGTATAATTTTGCACCAAAATATTCTGAGATTCCTTGCATACCTAGACAAACTCCCAATATTTTCTTTGACTTAGAATAGCGTTCTAAAACTGCAAACAGTGATTTTGTATCACTCGGAATACCTGGTCCTGGTGATAATACAATACAATCATATTGCTCGATTTCATCCAAAATAATGGAATTATCTTCCACAACAGTAACATCAACACCAAGACCTTCCAAATAATGAAAAATGTTGAATGTAAAAGAATCATAAAAATCAATGAGTAGAACTTTCAAATAATTTCTCTTTAATTACTAAACTTGCACAAAGTTAACAAAGTGTGAAAACGATAAAATTAAATTTTAAGATACTTTTCAGATTAAATTAACAATAGTGCTTTGATTTACACGTTCATGTTTTAATTAAAAATAAAATGAAAAAAGCTATTCATATACCAGGAGCACCTGCGCCTATTGGACCTTATAGTCAAGCAATATTAAATGGTTCTACTTTATTTGTAAGTGGGCAAATTCCATTAAATCCATTTACGGGTGAATTAGTTATTGATACTATTCAAAATGCTACTCATCAAATCATGAAGAATATTACAGCGCTTTTAACAGAGGCAGGAATGACGCTTGAGAATATTGTAAAGTGCAGTATTTTCTTGAAAAGCATGGACGATTTCGCCGAAATGAATGTTGTGTATGGCAGTTATTTTAATGAAATTCCTCCTGCTCGTGAAACAGTTCAAGTTTCAAAACTACCATTAGATGTAACGATAGAAATTTCTTGTATTGCGATAAAAAATTAAAATTGACCAAAAACTATTCCTTTAAAATATCTGTAATAATAGTAAATTACAATGTTGAGTTCTTCTTAGAACAATGCTTGAATTCCGTTCAAAAAGCATTAGAAAAAGTGAATGGACAAGTCTTTATTGTTGATAATAATTCAATCGATGGTTCTGTTGAAATTGTTCAACGAAAATTTCCACAATACAATTTAATTGCTAACAAAGACAACAAAGGATTTTCAAAAGCAAATAACCAAGGAATTCTTTTATCGGATGCGGAATATGTTTTACTGTTAAATCCGGATACTGTTGTTGAAGAAGATACGTTTTTAAAGGTTATTGAATTCATGGATAACCATCCAGAAGCTGGTGGCTTAGGAGTTCGGATGCTTGATGGAAAAGGAAAGTTTTTACCAGAATCTAAACGCGGATTACCAACACCAAAAGTTGCTTTTTACAAAATTTTCGGTTTATCTAAACTATTTCCAAAATCGAAAAAATTCGGACAGTACCATGCTGGACATTTAAGCGAATTTGAAACAAATGAAATAGATATTTTAAGTGGCGCTTTCATGCTTATGAGATCTGAAGCATTGGATAAGGTAGGACTATTAGACGAAGCGTTTTTCATGTATGGAGAAGATATTGATCTGTCGTACCGTATTCAAAAAGGAGGCTATAAAAATTACTACTTTCCTGAAACGCGCATCATTCATTATAAAGGTGAAAGCACGAAGAAAAGTAGTGTTAATTATGTCTTTGTTTTTTATCGTGCAATGATCATTTTTGCTGAAAAACATTTCTCACAAAAAAACGCGAAACTCTTCTCCTTTTTAATCAATGCTGCTATCTATTTTAGAGCATTTTTAGCAATTTCCACGCGGTTTATTAAAGGAGCAATATTACCAATAGCTGATTTTATTATTCTTGTAATTGGATTATTTGCGCTCACCAATCAATGGAAAATAAGCAATATTGATTTTCCAGAAAATTTATTAGAAATTGCTATTCCTTCGTATACAATTACGTGGATGTTGAGTATTTTGTTTAATGGCGGTTATGATTTCCCTCTTAAATTTTTAAAGTTTCTAAAAGGCGCTCTCATTGGTACACTAATAATCTTAGTATTCTATGCATTGCTACCGAAAGAATGGCAATTCTCAAGATTGTATATTTTATCTGGAGCGGTATGGGTTTTTCTTTATTTTACTTTATCAAGAATATTCCTTCACTTTTCAATTGGAAAAAAGTTCAATCTTATTCAAAAGAAAAACAAAAAATTTGCCATTGTTGGACATAAGGAAGAGTTTGATCGCGTTAGTGAAATACTAAAACAAACGAATGAAAAGATTGACATAATTGAGCATGTTTCATTAGATGACACGAAAGAAATTGGTGCGGTCGGAACACTAAATCAATTAGACCAAATAACATATATTCATGAAATTAATGAGATCATTTTTTGTGCGAAAGACACAACTGCTCAATCTATCATACACTGGATGTCGATTATCGAGTCAACAAACATTGATTTTAAAATAGCCCAACCTGATAGTCTCTCATTAATTGGCAGTAATTCAATTGAAACAGCAGGAGATTTATACGTGTTGAATTTAAACTCCATCACAAAGACTCAAAATATACGTTCAAAAAGAACATTTGACTTTCTAACGGCCCTTATTTTAACCATTGGACTACCTATTTTCATTTTTGCATATAAAAAGAAAAAGCAATTTGTCAGGAATATATTCAAAGTTCTGATTGGCAAAATTTCAATTGTTGGCTATTTAAGTTCAAAAAATAATTCTTCCATACAACTTCCAAGAATCAAAGGAGGAATCTTAAACCCTACAGATAGCCTGTCTTTTATTGATGAATCTTTAACGGATAAGTTGAATTTAATTTATGCGAGAGATTATTCAATTCAGAAGGATTTAGGTATACTTCTCAAAGCGTGGAGAAAGCTTGATAGATAATTGATAATTTCCCTTTGTTCAAAACGTTTTTTACCGTATTTTTGTATCCTAAAAAAAAGTAAAACATCCTTTTTCACATGGCACAAATTGAAATTAGACTCCCGAAAATGGGGGAAAGCGTTACAGAAGCAACAATAACGAATTGGTTAAAAAACATTGGAGACACTGTTGAATTAGACGAGCCTTTGGTTGAAGTTGCTACGGATAAAGTTGACAATGAGTTGCCATCTGAAGCTGCAGGAATTTTAATTAAACAATTTTTTGAAAAAGATCAAGTAGCTCAAGTTGGTGATGTAATTGCTTTAATTTCTGCAGATGGTGGTGCAATTGCAGCAGAACCTGTAAATGAAATCAAGGTTGAAACAACTGTAGTTTCTGATAATAACAATTCAATTCAATCAATACCAGTAGTTGCTAATGGTTCCTCAGAACTCATTGATAAAAATGGCCCATCTGGAAAATTTTATTCACCACTCGTTCGCAGTATAGCTGAAAAAGAAGGTGTATCAATGTCGGAATTAGAATCACTGAATGGAACAGGTCAAGGAGGTCGCGTAACGAAAAAAGATATTCTTGACTATGTTGAAAACAAACCAACATCTCAAGCTCCAGTTGCTAAAGTTGAAAACACTGTTAAAGCAGAAAACACTGCTGCTCCAATTGCTGCGACTGCAAGTCAAGGAGCTGGTTTCTTATCCCACATTAAAGGTCCAATTGTAATTCCTAATCCAGGTGATGAAATCATTGAGATGGATCGCATGCGTAAGATTATTGCAGAACACATGGTTATGTCTGTGCATGTCGCACCTCATGTAACTTCATATGTTGAAGCAGATGTTACAAATATTGTGAATTGGAGAAATAAAGTAAAAGGTGACTTTGCTAAACGTGAAGGTGAAAACATCACATTTACACCAATTATCATTGAAGCGATTGTTAAGGCAATTAAAGATTTTCCTATGATTAATATTTCAGTTAGTGGTACAACAATTATTAAAAGAAAAGATATTAATATTGGAATGGCAACAGCACTTCCTTCTGGGAATTTAATTGTTCCAGTTATAAAAAATGCAGACCGCATGAATCTTGTTGGATTAACTAAAGCTGTTAATCAATTGGCTAACAGTGCACGAAACAACAAATTGAAACCGGAAGATATTCAAGGAGGAACATTCACAGTAACGAATGTTGGTTCATTTGGAAATGTAATGGGAACACCGATAATTAATCAACCACAAGTTGCAATTATGGCTTTGGGTGCAATTCGAAAAATTCCAGCAGTAATTGAAACACCTAATGGTGATTTTATTGGAATTCGTTCAAAAATGTATTTATCTCATTCATATGACCACCGAGTTGTAGATGGTTCATTGGGAGGACAATTTGTAAGAAGAGTTGCGGATTATTTAGAACAATTTGACCCAAACAGAGAATTATAAATATTTATTTTAACCACTTTTTAACCACTCTATGCATGAAAGTAATAATTAACCTATTATTTGTGTTGTTTTTGCCATTTATTGGTTCGACACAATTAACAGAGTATGAGGTTCGTCAAATGACACAAAACGCAACAGAGGATGAACTTTTAATTGAAAGTTCGAGAATGCTGCAAGAAGGTTATTTTTATTTTTCTGAAATAGTTGTTGACCGTTTATTGCAACTTAACCCTACTAGTCCGAATTACAATTATAGAAAAGGTTATATTATTTTGGATTCACGGCAAGATTGGGTTGCTGCAGCGCCATATTTATTAATTGCAATTTCAGATATTGATAAAAATTATGATATGTATTCTTCGAAAGAGAAAAGTGCACCAACTGATGCACTTTATCATTTAGCGAGATGCTATCATTTGGATGAGCAATTAGATAAAGCAAAAGAATATTATTCTAAATTCATTGCTGAAACTGGAAACAAATCAGAACTAATTGCAAAAGCACAAATTCGTATACTTCAATGTGATGTAGCAAAAGCTTTAATCGCTAAACCGAGAGATTCAAAAGTAACAAACCTTGGACAAACAATTAACACTGTTTATCCAGAATATTCACCTGTTATTTCATTGGACGGAACGTCTTTATATTTCACATCAAGAAGACAATGGGCAGATCAATCTACAGATGATTTTAAAGATGCTCAATTGAATCAATATCCAGAAGATATATACGTAAGTTACCACGATTTGAATGAAAAATTTAGTAAACCAGAAAAATTAAGTTTTTGTGATGGAAAAACGAACGAGGCAACCGTTACTATTAGTTCAGATGAAAGAAGAGTTTATACATATGAGGATAGAACAGGAAATGGCGATTTATATTTCTCAGATTTTCAAAATAGTTCATTCCAAACATTGACAAAACTAGAATACCAAGATTTAAATACAAAATATTGGGAAACGCATTGTTCAGTAACTCCTGATGGTCAGCAAATGTATTTTGTTTCTGACAGACCAGGTGGTTTTGGAGGAAGAGACATCTATAGAATAGTTAAATTACCAAATGGCAGCTGGAGCGAAGCAATAAATGTTGGTCCTTCGGTGAATACACTTAATGATGAAGATTCACCATTTATAGCAGTTGACAATAAAACTTTATATTATTCAAGCAATGGTGTGAAAAGTATGGGGGATTTTGACATTTTTGTTTCTGTTCGTGATGAAAATAATTTTTGGTCAGAACCTATTAACCTAGGATACCCTATTAATTCGACTGGTGATGATATTTTTTATACCACAACAGCAGATGGTTTGACAGGTTATTTGTCATCATTCCGTAAGAATGGATTTGGAGAAAAAGATATTTATAAAATTGAAAATGATTTTATGGGTATTACTAAAACAGCTGTTTTAAAGGGATTAATAAAAACTTCTGACGGAAGTCCTATTCCTGAATCAGTTTATGTCACTTTGAAATGTACTAATTGTGATGATCAAAAGGCTTATGAAATAAACCCAAGACTTCGTGACGGTTCTTTTTTCAATAGTTTAATTCCATGTAAGGAATATGATATATCATACAGTTATGATTCGTTATCAACCTTTATTTATAAGGAAACTTTCAAAACTGATTGTAAAACCGAATATGAAGAAATTTATAAAGAGTTAATCCTAGATGTTAAACGAAAAAGAATTACACCTAATGTAAAATACACTTTGGATGGTACCGTTGCAGATAAAAAAACTGGAATTAAATTAGAAAATTCTATTGTTGAATTCAATATCGTAAATACAAATTCAACAATTGAAAGTATACAAACGAATACAGTTGGTTCTTTTACTTCAACTATCCTTAAGGACAGTAAGTATGGTGACACAATTTATTATCATGTAAAAGTAATTAAAGACGAATACCTTACTCAAACATTTGATTTTAAAGAAATATTAGGTGATAAAAGTGATATTCATTTAACGTACTTACTCGAAAAGCCAGAAATAGGTATCGACTTAGCAGTTACACTGGATTTAAATCCAATATATTTTGATCTAGACAAATCAAATATCCGTCCTGATGCAAAAATTGAATTAGATAAGATTGTTAAAATAATGAATGACAATCCAACAATACAAATAGAATTGGGTTCACATACCGACTGTAGAAGTTCATACGCTTACAACATAGCACTATCAGGTAGAAGAGCTAAATCGTCCGCCGATTATATTAAAGCCAGAATAACGAATCCAAAACGTATTTATGGAAAAGGTTATGGTGAATCAAAATTGGTTAATGGATGTGAATGCGAGGGCACTGTGAAATCAAGTTGTTCTGAAGAAGAACATCAAGCAAATCGAAGAACAGAATTTAGAATCGTAAAAAAATAAAAAAAAAGTCTCGCAATTATGTGAGACTTTTTTTTTAAATTCACATTCGCAACCTTTTACCTCTACATTCGTACAAATTTACAATTTACAGTTTTTAACCATAAAAGCTTTTAAATATAGTATTATGAAAAATATTACCCTTTTTTATTTCTTGCTTTTTTCTCCACTGTTTTTGTTTTCTCAATTAACAGATGACGAAGTTTTTCAATTAATTCAGAATGGATCTGAACAACAACTAGTTTCTGAAAATTCGCGAATGATGCAAGAGAATCTTCTTTATCACGCAGAAATGGTTGCTGATAAACTTTTAACTTTAAAACCTGAAAGTTCAAATTACAATTATCGAAAAGGTTTTTTAGTGCTAGAGATTAGAAAAGACTATATGAAGGCCATTCCTTTTTTGGAAAAGGCTATACTAAAAACTGACGCAAATTATGATGCTTATGGTGTTTCTGAAAAAAGTGCTCCAGCTGATGCCTTTTTTCACTTAGCTACTTGTTATCATCTAAATGAAGATATAGAAAAAGCTAAATTATATTACAACAGTTTTCTTGCAGCATCAAAGGATAAATCAGAGTTGATTGCAGTTACCAACTTACGACTAGTTCAGTGTGAACGTGCAATTGAAGCAATGGCAAATCCAGTAAATGTTCGCTTAAAAAACATTGGTAATAAAATTAACGGCGAATTTCCCGATTATGCTCCCGTAGTTTCTTTGGATGGCTCTTCATTATTTTATACATCACGCCGGCCATGGGCAAATGGTGAAACAGAAGTGTTTAGAGATCCTGGTATTAATCAATATCCTGAAGATGTATATGTTAGTTATTTGAGTGATGATTCAGTTTGGATGGAACCGAAACGTTTAGAATTTTGTCTCCCAAAAAGAAATGAAGCTACAATCGCTGTAAGTACTGACGAACGAAAAATCTATTTGTATGAAGATTCTACTGGCAATGGAGATATTTATTATACAGACTTTTACGCGAGTAAATTCAGTGACATCCAAAAAGTGACAGACAAGGATATCAATACGAAGTACTGGGAAACACACTGCATGGTTTCGCATGATAGATCAAGAATGTTCTTTACTTCTGATAGACCAGGGGGAATGGGCGGAAGAGATATTTATATGTCTAAAAGACGCGCAGATAGTACATGGTCAAACCCAATTAATTTAGGTCCACGTGTTAATACTGCTCACGATGAAGATGCACCATTTGTATCTATAGACAATAAAATGCTTTATTTCTCAACAAATGGTGAAAAAAGTATTGGAGGATTTGATATTATGGTGTGTGATTTATTGGAAGATGATACTTGGTCAGATTCTAGAAATTTAGGTTATCCATTCAATTCTACAAATGATGATATTTTTTACACTACTACAAGTGATGGTTTAAGAGGCTATATGACATCTTTTAGAAAAGATGGATACGGTGAAAAGGATATTTATGAAATATACAATGATTACTTAGGTGTTAAAAACATTGCTGTATTTAAAGGAGTGATTAAAACACTTGACAACTCCCCTCTTCCAGAAGATTTTGCGGTAAACATTAAATTAACGTGTGAAGATTGTGAAGACTTTGAGAAAAACAGAGTTATTTTCCCTCGTCTTAGAGATGGATTATTCATGTCTGGTTTAAAACCATGTAAAACATACACTATAGCTTACTTTAATGCTTCTGACAGTAAGGTAATGTATGAAGAATCATTCACAACAGAATGTAATCTTGATTATCAAGAAATCAATAGAGAATTAATCTTAGATGTCCCTAACCGTGCCATAATAGTACCTAAGGACACTATTAAAGTAATTGATCCAATCGATATTGTTTCATACAAAAATCTTGAGTTCTTACATTATTTTGATTACAATAAAAACAAATTGTACACAGATAAAGGGAAATTAAAAGATTTCATTAAAGAAGTTGAAGCTCAATTGAAGGAAGGACGACCATCGATTACAATAAATGTATATTCTTCTGCTTCGCATGTTCCAACCAAAACTTATGAAACAAACGAAAAATTAACAACGATTCGTGCCGAGAACATGAAATATGACATTTTTACTTATTTTGAATCAAAACCTGAATTTAAAGGAAAAGTAAATGTTGTAATTGTTTCAGCAATAGTTGATGGACCTGAATATGTTAATGACTCTGCTAAACAAAAGAAATACAAACCTTATCAGTTTGTCGGTCTGAAAACTGAATAATACTTAAAAAAAAAGTCTGGTTCGCTCCAGACTTTTTTTTTGTCTAATCATTCCATTATCTTTGAAAAAAATATTCAAATGAATTTACATCTTGAAAGACCGTTAGCTATTTTTGACCTTGAAACAACAGGGCTAAATATCACAAGCGATCGTATTGTTGAAATTGCTATTATCAAAGTTTATCCAGATGGAAAAGAAGAACATTTTTGCAAACGCGTAAATCCACAAATGCCGATTCCGAAGGAAACAAGTGAAATTCATGGCATTTATGACAAAGACATTATAAACGAACCAATTTTTGATTTAATCGCAGCTTCAGTTGTTGAATTCATTGGTGATGCAGACCTTGCAGGTTTCAACTCCAATAAATTTGATATTCCCGTTTTGGCAGAAGAATTAATGCGTGCTGGATCTGATTTTGACATTTCACAAAGAAAATTTGTAGACGTTCAAAATATTTTCCACAAAATGGAACAACGTACGTTAGCTGCCGCCCATCAATTTTACTGCAAAAAACCTATTGAGAATGCACATAATGCATTACATGACGCTCAAGCTACTTGGGATGTTTTGAAAGCACAAATGGCTCATTATGCAGATTTATCAAATGACATTCCTTCCCTATCAGAATTTTCTAAAGCTGGAAATTATAATTTATTAGATTTTGCAGGTCGATTAGCTATTAACGAGAAGGATGAATCCATTTATAATTTTGGCAAGCATAAAGGAAAAACAATTAAAGAAGTGGCACGAATTGAGCCTGGATATTATGGTTGGATGCTTGATGCGGATTTTCCATTATACACTAAAAAATGCCTGCGCATCGAAATGGATAAAATTAAAAAGGAGCGAGAAAACAGTAAAAAAGAAGAGAATACTTCTGAAGATATTGGTAGCAAATTAGATGCTTTAAAAAACAAATTTAAATAAGATGAAAATCATTTGTATAGGAAGGAATTATTCAGATCATGCAAAAGAAATGAAAGCCGAAGTGCCAACGGTGCCGATTTTTTTCATGAAACCGGATATTGCTATTTTAAAAGACGGAAATCATTTTTATTATCCTGATTTTACGAAAGATTTGCATTATGAATGTGAATTGGTTGTGAAGATCTGCAAAGTGGGTAAAAATATTACGGAGAAATTTGCTCCCAACTATTATAAGGAATTAACGCTTGGAATTGATTTCACAGCGCGTGATTTACAACAAATCTGCAAAGAGAAAGGTTTACCATGGGAAATAGCGAAATCATTTCAACACAGTGCTCCACTATCAAATAAAACAATTGATGTGAATTCGGTGGATTTAAACAATCTAGGTTTTGAATTGAAAAAGAATGGTGAAACAGTTCAAGTTGGAAACACCAAAGAAATGATTTTTACAATTAATCAAATCATCGTGTACCTTTCAAAATTCATGACGTTAAAAACGGGGGATTTAATTTTTACTGGAACTCCTGCTGGTGTTGGCCCCGTAGCTATTGGTGACAATTTAGAAGGGTTTTTGAATGAACAAAAAATGTTTGAATTCAAGGTGAAGTAATTAAATTATTAGAAGAGAAAAGAGATACAGGAATTTCAAATAAGGAAAAAGGAAGAAGGAAGAAGTAATTTGGTTCGTATGAATTACACTTTTTACTTTTTACTTTTTACTAGATAATCTGCGCTAACGCTTGATTTTATCAAAGCTGCGCTTTTCTTACTTTCCTTTCGCTTTAACAATAATCAATACCGTATAAAGCATAATCTTGATATCCAAGGCTAATGTTCTATTTTTAAGATAAAGCAAGTCAAACTTCATGCGTTGTAGCATTTGATCAACATTTTCAGCATACCCATATTTCACTTGGCCCCAAGATGTAATACCTGGTCTCACTTTCGTTAAATGTAAAAACTGTGGTTCAATTTGAACTATTTGATCGATAAAAAATTGACGTTCTGGTCGTGGTCCTACAAGTGACATTTCTCCTTTCAAAACATTAAAAAACTGTGGAAATTCATCCAATCTCAATTTACGCATAAACTTCCCAATCTTGGTAATACGCGGGTCATTTGAAGATGATAATTGTGGTCCATGTTTTTCAGCATCAATGTACATCGTTCTGAATTTTATAATTTTAAACGGTATTCCTTTTAAACCAATGCGTTCTTGCATAAAAAATATAGGTCCGGGAGACGACATTTTTACTCCAATTGCCAGAAAAACATATACTGGAATTAGAAAAATTATAGCAAAAACGGAAAGAACAACATCCATGAATCGCTTAATTGCTTGCTGTAAAATTGGCATCGTTTCCGCATTTACTTCAATTAACAATGCACCAAAAATATTTGTCATTTTTACAGATCCAGAAAGGATATCATACATATCTGGAAGAATTTTAATTGTCACGCTCCCACCTTCAATTTGACCAATTATTGCTTTTAGCTTGTCGTGCTCAACACTTTCTAGTGCAATTATCACTTCTTCAACTTCATGTTCTCGTAAGATTTTCTCCAAATCTTTCGCATGACCCAAATAGTTTAATTGATTTTCCAATTGTCTATCAACGCCGTTAATATTTACGAACCCAATGAATTGATTAATTCCACGAGGTAAATTAACAATCTCATTATAAATTTCAACTGCTTTATCACTTCCACCAATCAAAAGTGTTTTAAAACCATTTTTACCTGAGTGAATTCGACTAACGATAACACTTATGAAAATTAATCTAGGAATAAATACCAGTGAAAAATGAATTCCGAACAACAAAAACATAGATTTATAATACTGCTGATAACCTGAGATTTCATCATCTAATAGCAAGGTGAAAAAGATTAAAACTGAACCTAAAAGTGTTCCAATAAAACTAAGATTAAATAGTTTAAACCTATATAATCGTTTTACATCATGATAAGTTCCTTGTAAATAATATAAAACCAACCATAAAATTGGAATTAAAAATATTCCCAAATAAAAAGAATCATTTACAGTAAAATCAACTTGTTCGATTGATGTTTTTCGAAAATAATAAAAGATAACCCAAGCAGAAATAGCAGTTATCCAATCCATCAGCACAAATAATAAGACGAGCAGTCGTTGTTGCATAATTAGAAATAAACAACTTTGATATTATCCATAATTATTACCCCATCACTATCTCCACTATCTAATCCAGCCTTAAATGATTGTTTGAAATAAGCAGCCGTTGAAGAACTGGATACTAATTCTTTCAAATCAATATAGATTTTTTTCCATTTAACCTCGGATGGTTCCTGTGAATTTAATTGAATGTTATCGTTATTTTTAATTGACGATGAAGAAATCGCAAGTAAACCTGTTGTAACTGCATTTGTATTGTAATAATCTATTTCTAAATATACATCAGCAAAAGTTGGAAGATACATTTCTCCTGCAGTATAGCCAATCCAAGTTGAATCAATTGAATTCAAATTTACTTGACCATAAAAATTTCCCCATTTCAAAATAGCAGGATCATTTCCAGCAACTAATGAAGACAAAGAATTTGGGTCATTTTCAATTTTAATCGCTGCATCTTCAAAATCTTCATACCAAAATTTAACAGCATCATAAAAACGAGTGGTTGGATTTAATGTTAAAGTTTGATTGGCAACTAAATCAGCGTTTATCTCATAAAGTTCAACAAAAGGAAATATTTTTTTCGTTGCGGAAATTCCGTTATTTCTTACTGTTGGGTAAATTTTAATATTAACATTTCCACTCATGAGAATTGGGATCTTAAACGGGACCTCAAAAACGCCAATTACTTTTCCATTGATGTATACCCATGCATCCGTAAAATTGTGTGTTAATTCACCTGTTGGATTTTGAGAATTTGGATTTGATTGTAAGGTCCATTCGTTAACTTCCAACCAAGCAGGATCTGAATTGTTTTTCACACAAGATGAAAGAACAAATAAGCCAAAAGCACAAAATATTAAATATCTCATAGTTAGTTTTCGTAATATCAAACGTTGAAATTCTTTAGATATTGTCCATTAAAATCGTTGAGGACATTTTTAATTTATCCAATATTTTATGTGCTACATCCAAAGCTCTGAATCCATCTTCCAAGGAAACTAAAGGAACTGAATCTTCATTTATTGCAACTGCAAAAGTTCTCAACTCCTCTTTAATTGCATTAATTTCTGAAATATCCGGTTTATCGAAGTAGATTTTCTTCACTGGTTTACCTTCTCCCAAGTCAAAAATGATGTCCAATGGATTTGGTTCTCCATCTACCGTTTCCATTCTTACAACTTCTAATTCCTTCGTTAAGAAATCTACGCTGATGTATGCGTCTTTTTGGAAAAAGCGTGACTTACGCATGTTTTTCATTGAAATACGAGAAGCCGTTAAGTTGGCAACACACCCATTATCGAATTCAATTCGCGCATTTGTGATATCAGGTGTATCACTAACAACAGCAACTCCAGAAGCAGATACGCGTTTTATGTCTGACTTCACAACACTTAATATTATATCCAAATCATGAATCATCAAATCTAAAACAACTGGAACATCCGTTCCTCGTGGATTAAATTGCGCCAAACGATGCGTCTCGATGAACATTGGTTTATTGAAATAAGGCAATGCTGCTTGAAAAGCGGGATTAAAACGTTCAACATGTCCAACTTGCACTTTCACATTTGCTTCTCTCGCTAATTCCATCAAAATGCGCGCTTCTTCAACCGTTTCAGTTACAGGTTTCTCAATAAATACATGCTTGCTTTTACGCAAAACCTGAGATGCCAATTCACAATGAGAAATCGTAGGTGTAACAATATCAACACAATCTACTTCTTCCAAAAGCTCCTGAACAGTTGCAAATCGTTTTATGTTAAATTGATTTTTCACCTCTTCAGCGGTTGCATCACTTGAATCAAAAAATCCAACTAATTCGAATTCCTCTTTCAATTCTAAAATTAATCGAATGTGGATTTTCCCTAAATGTCCAGCGCCTAAAACTCCAATTTTTAACATATTCGCGATTTTTTACAAAGGTAATTCTAGCAAATCACTTATTTCTTTTAATACGGTAGAATTATCAACAATTCCGACTTATTTACTGAACGTTTTGAGAGGTCGTTTAGTTGGTTGGAGTTTTATTCAACGTAACTCGTTGTCTCTTTGCCTGTTATCCGTTAATTTGTAATTGCACTTAGATGTGTTTAAAACCATGTAAAAGATTTTTTAAAATTCGAGAATTTTCGAGTTCGCGAATTCGCAATATGTCGAACCTTATTTGATTTCCTATTTGCATTTATTACCTGAATCTACCATTCGTAATATTAGGTAAATCGACAATATGTTCAACTGTTTCAAAAGACTTAACAAAACAAGACTCCAAAATATTCTCTACATCCAATTTATTCTTACATTAAATAATTCCTTAATGTAGCATCTAAAATCAATTAAAATAATGTGCAAAAATACTGATTACTAACACTTTGAAATTTATTTTATTTACCCTAAGAATCATTTCTTCCAAAAACTGAATTAATAAAATATCATCAAAAAATAAAAAAACCTTGTTCCCGTGATTGTTAAAAACAGAATTTGACTATATTTGCACCATCAAAAATGGAGGTTGTAGCTCAGTTGGTTAGAGCATCGGTTTGTGGTACCGAGGGTCGTGGGTTCGAGCCCCATCTTCCTCCCAACAAAAAAGGAGTTCAGAAATGGATTCCTTTTTTTTTATTTACACCATTAGGCAACATGAAGAATCAAGCAGCAATAGAAAAAAGAAGAACGTTCGGCATCATCGCTCACCCAGATGCTGGAAAAACTACCTTGACGGAAAAATTACTGTTGTTTGGAGGAGCAATACAAACTGCTGGTGCTGTAAAAAATAATAAAATCAAGAAAACCGCTACTTCCGATTTCATGGAAATTGAAAAGCAACGTGGAATTTCCGTTGCTACGTCAGTTATGGCATTTGAATACGGGGGCAAACAAATAAACATTCTTGATACACCAGGGCACAAGGATTTTGCTGAAGACACCTACAGAACATTAACAGCTGTGGATAGCGTAATACTTGTTATTGACTGTGCAAATGGTGTTGAATCGCAAACTGAAAAGTTAATGGAAGTTTGTCGCATGCGGAAAACGCCCGTTATCATCTTTGTAAATAAAATGGATCGTGAAGGAAAAGACGCTTTCACACTTTTGGATGAATTGGAAGAAAAACTTGACATTAAAGTTCGACCTTTGACATGGCCAATCGGAATGGGTGACCGTTTTAAAGGCGTTTACAACATTTATGATAATAACCTGAATCTTTTTCAAGCGAATAAAACCAAACGTGAAGAAGAAATTGTTTCTATAAAAGACTTGAGTGACCCTCAATTAGATACGCTTGTTGGTGAAGCTTTCGCGAATGAATTAAGGGAAGAAATTGAAATAATTGATGGTGTTTACGATACGTTTGACCGAGAAAAATATTTATCAGGAGAAATAGCACCAGTTTATTTCGGTTCAGCAGTGAATAATTTTGGTGTTCAAGAATTATTGGATTCATTTATTGAAATTTCTCCTTCACCAATTGGACGTGAAACTGATGCTCGTTTTATTGAACCGAGCGAACCAAAATTTACTGGTTTTGTATTTAAAATTCACGCCAATCTCGACCCAAAACACCGCGATAGAATTGCATTCTTGCGCATCGTTTCAGGGAAATTTGAACGCAACCATTTTTACAACCACGTTCGTTTGAATAAAAATTTCAAATTCTCCAATCCAACTTCTTTCATGGCACAAGATAAAAGTGTCATTGATGAAGCGTTTCCAGGTGATGTAATTGGTTTGTATGATACTGGGAATTTCAAAATTGGCGATACTTTAACGGAAGGTGAAAAATTGATGTTTAAAGGAATTCCTTCATTCTCTCCTGAAATCTTTATGGAATTAGAGAATTTGGATCCAATGAAATCAAAACAATTGGAAAAAGGAATTCACCAATTAACCGACGAAGGAGTTGCACAAATGTTTATCATGCAGCCGGGTAAACGTAAGATTGTTGGTACTGTTGGACAATTACAATTTGAAGTAATAGCGCATCGTTTATTGAATGAATATGGCGCAAATTGCCGTTTCGTTCCTAAAAACTATTACAAAGCTTGCTGGATTACGACAGATAACAAAGAACAGTTAGCCGATTTTATGAGAGCGAAAGCGAGTTATTTAGCAAAAGACAAAGACGACAACTTGGTTTTCTTAGCCGAAACAACCTTCTTATTGGCAATGGCAGAAAAGGATTATCCAGATTTAACTTTTCATACTACTTCAGAATTTAAGTTGGAAAGTTGATAGTTTTGTTCTCAATTTAAAAATTCTCTTTATTTTTCAAAAAATAAATTCTTTTGAAGTTTATGAAATTTGAAATCCCAAACTGGTTAATAATAATTGGAGCAATAGGTCAAATGTTTACTGCTTTCATTTATCCATATATTCGACATGTCGTTTTTGATTGGTACAACGATATAAAAAAGTTAAAACCACTAAATCAAGAAATAGCTAAAACCTATGGAAGATACATTCAAGGGTTGAATTTCTCTTTTGGATTAATTTCGATTTTACTTACCGACGATTTGAAAAATCATTCAGGTCTAGCAGTTGCTATAACAGGATTGATTGCTGCTTATTGGACTGGAAAAGTCATTACACAATTCTCTTATTATCCAATGTATGATATTCCTAAAAAGCTTATATTTAAAATTGGTGAATATTTCATGAATACACTTTTTATAACGTTTTCATTAATTTTTATTTTGTTATTCATCTCAAACTTAATGGGGTATATTAAATCATAACAAGATATGACTTTAGAACAAAAACTTCCATTACCACCTTTTGATTTAGAAAATGCATTATTGAAAGTTCAACTAGCTGAAGACGCATGGAACAGTAAAGATTCAGAACGAATTTCGAAAGCATATACTGTTGATACAGAATGGCGAAATAGAACTGAATTCATCAATGGAAGAGCTGAAGTTATTGATTTTCTGAACCGCAAATGGGAAAAAGAGTTGAATTATAAACTCAAAAAAGAACTTTGGGGATTTCGAGAAAACAGAATGGCCGTAAGATTTGAATATGAATACCAAGATGAAAACGGACAATGGTGGAGAGCCTATGGAAATGAGAATTGGGAATTTGATGAAAATGGTTTAATGCGAAAACGTTTTGCAAGCATCAATGACTTGGCGATAAATGAAATTGATAGAAAATTATTTTAACGATTTATCAATCTTTAATTCAAAGCCATTCTGACATCTCAGGTAATTCCTCCAAATAATTCAATTGTGTAATCTCTCTGTCTATTTGACAAACAATGTGCTGCAATCCATTCGTTACCATTAATAAATCGACATTTAATGATGCATTGTATTGAGCAATTTGATTGAATGTTTTTTCGGTTAAGTTAATTTCAGGAGCTTTACATTCCACGATCAGCTTTGGTTTCCCATCTTTGCCAAAAACAACAACATCACAACGTCTTGATAGTTGATTAATTTCTATTGCCATTTCAGCAGCGATAAGTCCGATTGGAATTTGCTTTTCTTGAATTAAAAAATGAATCAAATGCTGTCTCACCCACTCTTCAGGTGTTAAAACCAACGATTTTTTACGAATGATACACCAAACAAACACTTGACCTTCTTTCCTGGTAAGTTTCAATTCAGCCTGCGGAAACGAAAGTGCTTTGAACATAAAACCGTTTGGGAATTAGATTCCTAAAATCAACAATTCGATTTCCTTGTATTTCAGGTTGAAGACCTTTCCTAAAACTTCGCTTGTGAGTGTGCCTTTGTAGATGTAAACTCCGCCACGGAAACCTTGATCGTTACGAATCAAATCTCGACATCCACCTTGATCTCCCATGTCTAACAATATCGGTGTAAAGATATTTGAAAGCGCAAAAGAAGCCGTTCTTGCAACACGCGAAGCAATGTTTGGAACACAGTAATGAATTACGCCGTGCTTCACAAACGTTGGCTCTTTGTGATTCGTAACATGAGATGTTTCAAAACAACCTCCTTGATCAATACTCACATCTATGACAACAGAACCACTTTTCATGCTTTGAATCATTTCCTCAGATACAACACAAGGAGTTCTTCCAAGTGGAGCGCGCAATGCACCAATCACAACATCAGCACGTTTGAGCGATTTTGAAAGTACTTTAGGATTTAAAATCGATGTATATATTCTAGTTCCAATATCATTTTGTAAACGACGTAAACGTGACAAGGAGCTGTCAAAAACTTTTACGGAAGCACCTAATCCAAGCGCCGCACGAATAGCAAATTCTCCAACCGTTCCAGCTCCAATTACAACAACTTCAGTTGGAGTAACACCAGCTATTCCGCCAAGCATTATACCTTTACCATCCGAAAATGAGGACAATAATTCGGCCGCAACCAAAATAGAAGTTGTACCTGCAATTTCGCCCATTGTTCGAACGACCGGAAAAACACCTTCATCATCACGGATATAATCCCATGCAATTGCAGTGATTTTCTTACTCATCAATTTTTGAAGAATAACTTTTGGCTGATTGGAAAGCTGCAATGCCGATATCAAGGTTTGATTTCCAGGCATCATGTCAACTTCCTCCTCTGATGGTGGGGCTACTTTAAAGATAATATCACATTCAAATACTTCCTTTGGATTAGCGCAAATTTCTGCACCTGCTTCACTGTATTCGTTGTCTGTAAAGTTGGATCCTTCTCCACTTTTTGACTCAATTTTTACACGATGTCCATTGGCAACAAGCAATGAAACAGCATCAGGAACCAAGGCTACTCGGCGCTCTTGAAAAGAAATTTCCTTTGGAATTCCAATAAACAAACTTCCTTTTTTACGGGCAATTTCCAACATTTCTTCTTTTGGAAGTAAACTTCCTTGTTGGATCAATTTCTTAAGGATATCTGGATCTGTAATCATTGTTCGACTGTTATCATTCGTGAATCGTTGTCTAATTTACGAATATACACCCAAATCGTGTTATTTGGCAACAAATTAATAACTTTTTCTGGCCATTCAATCAAACATACTCCCCCACTGTACAACATCTCCTCAATTCCAGCATCGAATGCCTCGGCATCATTTTTTATACGATACATGTCGAAATGATTGATTTTTCCAAACATTGCACTTTCATATACATTTACGATTGAATAAGTTGGTGAACCTTCTAATTCTTTGATTCCCATTGCTGTCAATAAGGCTGAAATAAATGTCGTTTTTCCAACGCCCATTTCTCCGTCAAACGCAAAAATTTTATTGTGACCAAATTCTTCTAAAAAGAGCTGTGCAGTTCTTGGAAGATCTTCTAGATTGTCAATTTTATAAATCATGTCAAATGCTTTTTCTAGCAAATTATTATAGCGTAAAAATAATAATTCTTAACAAATCACTGTTTTTCTTCCCTTACCAATTTTAACAATTCATTCATTCCACTGAGTTCTTTTCCAAAGTCAAAAGTCACTTTATAAACTTTTTTCTTGGTTTTAATTTCTAACCACTCAGAACCTCTATCCGCGCAATCAGGACAACCAATAGTTTCGTCTAACTTAAAAAAAGAATCTACCACAAATGAACTTACTAATTCATCCCAAATTTTAACATCAAGATCTGTTGTATCCGATTTATCAGGAAATTCTTCAGGATTCGTTCTGCCATATGCTTTGCTAAAGGCAATCTTTTCAGTTTTAGTATAAGTTGATTCACTGTAACAATAACCGCGACACATTCCAAAACTGGAACCATGTTTAATGTAGGTAATTGAATTTGAATCCTTACTTGTAGAACAAGATGTTGAAATACTTATAAACACAGCGCAAATAACTGCAGAAAAGAATAATTTCATTTTTATTTCTTAGGATTCATAATGACGAACGGTATCAACATTTCTTCTAAAGAAATACCACCATGCTGAAATGTTTGACCATAATAATTAACGAAATGGTTGTAATTATTAGGATAAACGAAGAAATCGCTCTCTTTCGCAAAAACAAATTCTGTTGACATTTTCCCTTTTGGTAGAAATGCATCTGCCGGATTTGCAACTCTGAAAACTTCTTTTTCATTGTACGATAATCCACGACCAACTTTGTAGCGCAAATTCGAATTCGTATTTCGTTCACCGACAATTTTCACCGGATTTGTCACACGAATTGTTCCATGGTCGGTTGTGATGACCAATTTAGCTCCAAATTCAGCAATTTTCTTTACGATATCGTGCAAGGCTGAATGTTCGAACCAAGACAAGGTCAGCGAACGATAAGCTGCTTCATCATCGGCTAATTCGCGGATAACTTCCATTTCTGTTCGCGCATGAGAAAGCATATCAACAAAATTGTAAACGATAAAATTGACATCATTTTCTTTCAATTGATTCATGTTATCCAGCAATCGTTTTCCCGCGTCTAAATTGGTGATTTTATTGTACGACCATTTTACATTTTTACCTAAACGCTTCAAATTCGCGTCGAGAAAATCTTTTTCGTGCATATTTTTTCCGCCTTCCTCGTCTTCATTTTTCCAAAGTGTTGGAAATTTTTTCTCTATTTCACTTGGCATCAAGCCAGCAAAAAATGCATTTCTAGCATAATGTGTAGCTGTTGGTAGAATCGAGTATATAATTTCTTCCGTTTCCAAAGAAAAATATTTTGAGAATATCGGTTGTAGCACTTTCCAGTGATCAAAACGAAGGTGGTCAATTACCAAAACAAACGTTTTTTCTTTTCCAATAAAAGGAGCAATTTTATCCTTGATTAAGGAATGAAGCATCTGAGGAGCATCATCATCTCCATGTAACCAATCTTCATAGTTTCGCTGCACGTAACGGGAAAATAAATCATTTGCTTCTTTCTTTTGCATGCTCAGAATTTCACGCATTCCTGAATCTTCAATTTTCTCCAATTCAAGTTCCCAAAAAACCAATTTTGAATACACTTCAGTCCATTCTTTTGAATCCAAACGACCATTTAATAGAGTTCCTAGCTGACGAAACTCTTGCTGATAGTTAGAATTTGTCTTTTGAGAAATCAATTTACTATGGTCTAAATTCTTTTTTAAACTCAGTAGGATCTGATTTGGATTTACAGGTTTGATCAAATAATCGGCTATTTTACTCCCGATTGCTTCCTCCATGATATGTTCCTCTTCACTTTTTGTAATCATTACAACCGGCACATACGGCTTTGTTTCTTTAATTCTCGTCAACGCTTCAATACCCGAAATTCCAGGCATATTCTCATCAAGAAAAATAATATCATAGGTGTTTTCATTGCTCTTATCAACGGCATCAGAACCATTATTCACTGAATCAACCGTATAACCTTTTGATTCTAAAAATAGAATGTGTGGTTTCAACAAATCGATTTCATCATCTGCCCAAAGTATTTTGCCTTGCATGTGCGCTTTATTTTATAGTTTTGAATTTGATTTTAAAATTATTCAATTGCGACCGATTCTCAACCGAAATAACAAAAAGAAAATTTTTAACGACCCAGTCTATGGTTTTATTTCAATTCCGGACGAGTTTATTTTTGATTTGATCGAGCATCCATACATGCAACGGCTTCGACGCATCATGCAATTGGGCATGAGTCACCTTGTTTATCCAGGCGCATTGCATACCCGTTTTCATCACGTTTTAGGAGCAATGCACTTGATGACACTAGCAATTGCAACAATTCGCAGGAAAGGTCATGAAATTACAGATGTTGAAGAAAGAGCTGTCTTGACGGCTATTCTGTTGCATGATATTGGTCATGGGCCATTTAGTCATGCTTTGGAATATGATATCGTATGTGGTGTAAGTCACGAAGAAATATCCAGTTTTTTTATTGAACGATTGAGCAAGGAATTTGGGAGTGACATGGATCAAGCTTTATTGATTTTCAAAAATGAACATCCAAAACCTTTTTTACACCAATTAGTTTCAAGTCAATTAGACATGGACAGGTTGGATTATTTGAACCGTGATAGTTTTTATACTGGCGTGAGTGAAGGAATAATCGGCAGTGACCGTTTGATTGAAATGATCAATGTTCACAATGGAAATTTAGTTCTTGAAGAAAAAGGAATCTATTCGATTGAGAAATTCATTGTAGCGCGACGTTTAATGTATTGGCAGGTGTATTTGCATAAAACAGTTGTGGCTGCAGAATTCATGCTAATTCACACCTTAAGAAGAGCAAAACAAGTTGTAAAGAATGGTGAAGAATTGTTCGCTAGCCCTACCCTTTTGTTCTTCTTGAAAAATGACGTTACGCAGCACGATTTTAAATCAGACGCTAGTGTGCTTGATAAATTTGCAAATTTGGATGATTACGACATACTTGGAGCGATAAAAGTTTGGCAAAATCACTCCGACAAAGTTCTTTCAACATTGGCGAAAAGATTGGTAAATCGTGATTTGTTTAAAATTGAAATCTCTAAAAAGCCATTTACGACTGAACGAATTAAACATGAAAAAGATATAGTTTCTAAGCAATTCGAATTAGGTCAAGATGAAGTTGATTTCTTCGTATACTCTGATGTTTTGAGCAACAATGCTTACAATGAGAAAAAGCAAAACATCAATATGCTCATGAAAAATGGAGAAATTATTGATTTAAGCAAAGCTTCAGACAATTTGAATATTTCTGCTTTGGCTAATCCAGTTGAGAAGTACTTTTTGTGTTATCCGGTGAGCTGAAAATTCCGAATCCCGAATTCCGAATTCCGAATTCTAAATTTACTGTTTCGACAATTTCCCTGCTTTCCAATCTTGGATTAATTTTGCCCAAGAATACGGATTCAATAAATTATTTGCAGGAAGCTGACCATTCGTATACAATTTTGTGTAACGCTGATTAGCCAAATATCCTGAAGCTAAAGAAGCATCATTATCGAGTCGAGCAGCAACGAATGCCAAACTTTCACCAGACAATTCACGTTGAGCCCTGCGTAAAGCATCTTCATATGGTTGCATTTCAACAAAAGAACGTGCAAAATCTTCTCGGGATGGCCATGGGTAAACAGTAACTTCAGGCAGATTCACCGTATCTTTTATCAACATGTGGATTATTGAATAGCGATTTTCTTTTAAGGTATCAGGAACAATGTATGTGGATGTTTTAAAACTGTAACCAGAAAACAATAAAGTGTCCCCTGGGAAAGTAACCATTGAGAAAAATCCGTAATAATCAGCTATTACACCTCTTTGAGAGGTTTTATCATAAACAGTAGTATAGGATAAGGGAGTTAAATCTCCTTCTGAAATCACTACCCCTGAAAGTTGAATTAATCTTAAAGAATCCGCCTGCTTCGCTTCTGAATTTTGAGAATACGAATTCATTGAAGCAATTGTCAACGAGAATAAAAGAATAAATATCGATTTACACATAACCATCTTTGATTAACAAGAGTAGTGTTTATTCAAATAGCATCAAAAACTTTTTGAATAAATTAACAAAAGAAAAACAAAATAATTTTCTCTAAAAAACGAAAAGTCAAAGCTTAATAATTCACAAAAAAATACTACATTTGCAAGAATTTATTTAAAAAAATAGGTTCACATGTCACTTTCAAACATCGATCAAATTAAAGAAGGATTAACGTACGATGACGTACTATTAGTTCCTGCTTATTCAGAGGTTCTTCCTAGAGATGTTCAGTTAAAAAGCAAACTTACTCGAAACATAGAATTAAATACGCCAATCCTTTCTGCTGCAATGGACACAGTAACAGAAGCAAAATTGGCGATTGCGATTGCTCAACAAGGTGGAATTGGTGTCGTTCATAAAAATATGACCATCGCAGAGCAAGCATTGGAAGTTCGCAAAGTAAAACGTTCTGAAAGTGGAATGATCTTAGACCCTGTAACTCTTTCAGAAAATGCATTTGTAAAAGATGCATTGAGTTTGATGAAAGAAAATGGAATTGGAGGAATACCAGTAATTGATGAAAACAGACAATTAAAAGGAATTATTACGAATCGTGATTTGCGCTTTGAAAAAAACTTCAACCGCCCAATTCGTGAAGTAATGACAGTTGACAATATCATCACAACGATTGATGGGACAGATCTAAAAAAAGCGGAAGATATCCTTCAACAAAAAAAGATTGAAAAATTACCAGTAGTAGATGCTAATAATAAATTAATTGGTCTGATTACTTATAGAGATATTGTAAAAGTTAAAATGTACCCAAATTCATGTAAAGATTCTTATGGAAGATTACGTGTTGCAGCCGCTGTAGGTGTTACACCAGACACAATAGAACGCGTTAATGCATTGGTTGAAGCTGGGGTTGATGCGATTGTAATTGACACTGCTCACGGACATACAAAAGGAGTAGTTGAGAAATTAAAAGAAGTAAAAGCAATTCATCCAAAATTAGAAGTAATTGTTGGAAACATTGCAACAGCCGAAGCTGCAAAATATTTAGTTGAAGCGGGAGCTGATGGTGTTAAAGTTGGGATTGGACCAGGATCAATTTGCACTACTCGTATTATCGCAGGTGTAGGTGTTCCTCAATTATCTGCTGTTAACGAGGTAGCGAAAGCATTAGAAGGAACTGGTGTTCCAGTTATTGCAGATGGAGGAATTCGTTATACAGGTGATATTGTAAAGGCTATTGCTGCTGGAGCGGACACCATAATGGTAGGTTCTATGTTTGCTGGAGTTGAAGAATCTCCAGGTGAAACAATTATTTACGAAGGAAGAAAATTCAAGTCGTATCGTGGAATGGGTTCATTGGAAGCAATGCAAAAAGGATCTAAAGACCGTTACTTCCAAGATGCAGAAGATGATATTAAGAAATTAGTTCCTGAAGGAATTTCTGGTCGTGTGCCTTATAAAGGAAACTTGATGGAAGTGATGTATCAGATTATTGGTGGACTAAGAGCCGGAATGGGTTATTGTGGTGCTCCAACGATTGAGAAATTAAAAGGAGCTAAATTTGTCCGTATTACTTCTGCTGGTGTAAGAGAGTCACACCCGCATGATGTTACGATTACAAGAGAAGCACCCAACTATAGTATTAAATAAACGTTAAATAAAATTGTATATTAACCGTTAAAATTATTTTTGACCTATTAATTAAATCAAAAACTCAAATGAAAAAGAATTTATTAATTGTATTTGGAATATTATTGAGCATAGGAGTAAGAGCACAACAAGATCCTATCTTGATGGAAATAGATGGTAAACCTGTTACCAAATCTGAATTTTTACAAATCTATTTAAAGAACAATACTGATCCTAAATATGATAAAGCTGCTTTAGATGAGTACATGCAGTTATTTGTTAAATTCAAATTAAAGGTTGCTGAAGCCGAAGCATTAGGATATGATACAATTCCAAAATTGAGTAAAGAATTAGAAGGATATCGCAAGCAATTAGCTCTTCCTTATTTAGTTGATGCTGCAAAAAATGAAGAATTGGTAAAAGAAGCATATGACCGCACAAAAACTGAAGTTAGAGCTTCACACATTCTTATTAGAATAGAATCAAATGCATCTCCAGCTGACACTTTAGCTGCATATAACAGAATAATTGGTTTAAAAAAACGAATTGAGAAAGGTGAAGATTTCGCAGCTGTTGCTAAAGGCAAAAATGGTTCTGAAGATCCATCTGCTGTTAATAATGGTGGAGACTTGGGTTACTTCAACGCTTTTCAAATGGTATATCCATTCGAAGACAAAGCATACAACACGGCTACAGGAACGGTTTCTGATCCATTTAGAACTCGATTTGGATATCATATTATCAAAGTTACAGACAGACGTCCAGCAAGAGGTACAATAAAAGCTGCTCATATTATGGTTGCCGTTCCAAAAACAGCTACAGAAGAAGAATTTAAAAATGCAGAGAAAAAAATCAATGAAATCTATTCTAAACTGAACGCAGGAGCTAAGTTTGAAGAAATGGCTAAAGAATTTTCTGACGATCCAAGTTCAAATCAAAAAGGTGGTGAACTTCCTCCATTTGGAACAGGTTCAACAACACGAATGGTTCCTTCATTTGAAGATGCTGCGTTTAGCTTAAAAAATAATGGTGATTATAGTTTGCCGGTTAGAACAGACTACGGATACCATATTATTAAAAAATTAGAATGGAATGATGTGAAATCATTTGATGATATGAAAAAGGAATTAACGAACAAAGTTAATCGTGACGAAAGATCTAAGAAAACGCAAGATTCATTTGTGCTTAAATTGAAAAAGGATTACAATTATCAAGATAAATCAAAGAAAAATGTAAAATGGTTTGTACAAAATCTAGATACAAACTATTATGTTGGCAAATGGAATGCAGATGAATTAAAATCTGATAAACCACTTTTTATGCTTGATGGTCAAAAATTTGGTCAACAAGCTTTCGCTACATATCTTGAAAATAATTACCGTTCTGTTAGAAAGGATGAAAATAGCGCAACAGTTAAATCACAATTTAAAAATTGGGAAAAAGAGGCAATTCTTGGTTATGAGGAAACAAAATTAGTAGATAAGTATCCAGATTTTAAAGCTTTAATAACTGAATATCATGATGGAATATTACTCTATGAAGTGATGTCTGATAAAGTTTGGAACAAAGCGATGAAAGACACTGTTGGTTTAAAAGAATATTTTGAACAAAATCGTTCTAAATACATGTGGGGAAATCGTTTAGATGCAATTGTATATGAATGCCTTAACCAACAAATTGCTGACCAAGTGACTAAAATGATTAAAAACGATACTATAAATTCAAAACATGTATTGGACTTGATTAACAAGGAAAGTGAATTAAACTTGCGTGTCAGAACAAATAAATTCGACACTGAACAAACTTCATTTTTGAAAGACCAAAATTTGAATATTGGAATAAACAAATCATATTCGTTTGATGGAAAAGTTTATGTTGTGAAAGTGAATGAAAAACTAGCACCTAAAAACAAAGAATTTAGTGAGGCAAAAGGAGCTACTACTTCAGATTATCAAAATTATCTTGAAAAAACGTGGTTGGAAGAACTAAATAAAAAACATTCCGTTAAAATTTACGACTCAGTATTATACTCGGTTGGTAAATAAAAAAACATATCTTTTGAAACAGGCTGGCTTTGTCGTCAGCCTGTTTTGTTTTACACTACTTTCTTCTTGTAGTGATGGTGATAAAGTTATTGCCCAAGTAGATGATATTGAATTATTAGAAAGTGAAGCGCTGGTTTTGATGGATCATTTAGGATATGATATTAAGAGTGAGAAAGCAAAGGAGCAATTTGTAGAGCAATGGGTAGAACAAGAAGCATTGCGACTAGAATTACTGAATAAGAATGCATCACAAGCAAAATTAGTAGAAATGCGTGCACAAGCATTTGCTGGAGAATTGTCTAAATACTATTTAGAAGAAGATGCTATCACTAGACAAGTAGATACTGTTATTACAGAAAAGGAGCTTACGAAGTATTATAATGAGCACAAAAACGAATTCGAATTACAAGATTATCTTGTAAAGGCACTCTATTTAAAGATTCCAGTTGGCGTTCCAATAGAAAAAGAAATTAGTAATCATTACCTGTTAAAAAATGATAAAGATCTTTCGAAAATGAATTCTTATGCTAAACTTTATGCGGAAAATTTTTATTTCGATGATGAGCAATGGATTTATTTTAATGATTTAACAAAAGATGTTCCTTTGAAAAACTTTAACAGGGACAACATCGTTTTAAACAGAACAAAAACTTATTTTTCGGATGAAGAATTTACTTATTTTATAAATATTTTAGATTATAAATTAAAAGATTCAGCTCCCCCATTTGATTTTTTAAAACCTCAAATTAGGGAAATCATTCTTTCGAAAAGAATAAATAAGATTAAAGAAGATATTGAATCGAAATTGATACTTAACACTAAGAAAAAACATGACATTAAAATTAATTTGTAGTCTTTCACTCTTTATCAGTTCTTCATTGTTTAGTCAAAGTAATGGCGAAATTGTTGATAAAATAGTTGCACAGGTTGGAGATAATATAATTCTTTTATCTGACATAGAAGCACAAAAACAGCAGGCTATCGCGGCAGGAATTACTTCGGGAAAAATTATGGATTGTGAGGTTCTAGAAGAATTAATGTATCAAGAATTGTTAATCAATCAAGCGAAATTGGATTCATTAGTTGTAACTGACGAACAAGTGGATTCAGAAATGGAAAACCGTTTACGCGTTTTAGAAGAACAAATCGGAAGTCGTGAAAAAATGGAAGCATTTTATGGCAAAACTGTTGGACAAATAAAAGAAGAGTTTCGTCCAATTATTAAGGAAAGATTGATGGCAGAAGAAATGGAAAGAACAATTTCTAGTGATTTATCCGTTACTCCAAAAGAAGTTCAAGATTTTTATGCTACAATTCCAAAGGATTCAATTCCATTCATCAATGCGCAATTAAGTTTCCAACAGATTGTAAATTATCCTGAAATCACAAAAGCAGATAAAAGTGCTGCATTTGAGAAATTAGAAGGGATTAGAGAAAATATTTTAAGCGGTAAAAGTTTTGATACGCAAGCCAGAATTCACTCTATGGACCCAGGAAGTGCTCCACAAGGAGGGAAAATTGAAGGTTCAAGAGGAATGATGGTTCCACCTTTTGAAGCAGCGGTCTTCTCTTTAACAATTGGTCAAATTTCTGATGTTTTTGAAACGAGTTATGGTTATCACATAGTTAAACTTCTGGACAGAAGAGGTGATGATTACATTTGTCAACATATTCTTATCGTTCCTGAATTTAATGGTAATGAATTAGAAAAATCTATTATCGGGATGGACTCATGTTATGCGTTACTGGTGGCGAAAAAAATTACTTGGGAAGAAGCTGTTGCTCGCTTTTCGAATGATGAAATGACAAAACAAAACAAAGGAATCATCACAAATCCAATTACAGGAGAACAAACTTGGGACATGGAGGATTTAAATCAAGTGGATCAGCAAATCTTCCTTTTGACCGATGCATTGGAAAAAGGTGATTTTTCTTCGCCTAACATGTATGTAAATATTTATGACCGTAAACAAGGAATCAGAATAGTTCGTTTGATGAATCGTACAGAACCTCACATTGCAAATTTGAAAGAAGATTATGCTTTGATAAAACGTGCTGCCGAAAATGACAAGAAACAACGCTTAATTAACAATTGGGTGAAAGCAAAAATTGGCAATGCATACATTCGAATTGATTTATCCTATCAAAATTGTGCATTCAAAAATAACTGGTTAAGGAAATAAATTTATATTTAACAAAGAAAAATTAAGAACATGTCAGATACAGCAGCCATTAATCAGCTCGTTGAACATTATAAAGAATTAAAAAACGAAATTCACAAAGTAATTGTTGGTCAAGATGAAGTTGTTGACCAAGTTTTGATCTCTGTTTTCTCTAGAGGTCATTGCCTTTTAGTTGGTGTTCCAGGATTAGCAAAAACCTTGTTGGTTAACACCATTGCGCAAACTTTAGGATTAAGTTTTAATAGAATTCAATTTACCCCAGATTTAATGCCATCGGATATCATTGGCTCTGAAATATTGGATGAAAATCGAAATTTTAAATTCATCAAAGGACCACTTTTTTCGAATATAATTTTGGCGGATGAGATTAACAGAACTCCTCCTAAAACGCAATCAGCCTTGTTAGAAGCAATGCAAGAACGTTCCGTTACAACAGGTGGTGTAAACTATGTATTACCTGCACCATTCTTCGTTTTAGCTACGCAAAATCCTATTGAACAAGAAGGAACCTATCCCCTTCCAGAAGCACAATTGGACCGTTTCATGTTTAACATTTGGGTTGATTACCCAAGTTATGTTGAAGAACTTGCGATTGTGAAAGCAACTACAAATGACATCAATGTTACATTAAAACATATCCTTACTGCCGAGCAAATAATGGATTATCAGGCGTTGATTCGTCGTATTCCGGTTGCAGACAATGTAATGGAATATGCAGTGAAATTAGTTGGTAAAACACGTTTTGGATCTGAATTCGCTCCACAAATCACAAAAGATTACATTACTTGGGGAGCAGGGCCGCGTGCTTCACAATATTTAATTGTTGGAGCAAAATGTCATGCAGCTCTAAATGGTCGTTTTTCTCCAGATATTGAAGATGTTAAAGCAGTAGCTAAGCCTATTTTACGTCACCGTTTAGTACGTAATTATCGTGCAGAAGCAGAAGGTTATTCTATGGATAAAATTATCGATAGTTTACTTTAAAAACTTGAATATCGATGGAATTAATAACAATTAAAACATTTGATAATTCCATTGATGCTCATCTTCTGAGGATTGAATTGGAAAATGAAGGAATTGAATGTTACATCTATGATGAGCATACGGTTACTGTATTTCCTCTTTATTCAAATGCCGTTGGAGGAATTAAAGTTAATATTTTAAAGAAAGATTTAGAACTAGCAAAAAGTATTTTGTTGTCTGCTATTAAAACAGTTATTTGTCCGAATTGTGCTTCTCAAAACATCATTCTTAATTATAAATCAATGAAAGGATTAAAAGGATTTCTTTCAGCCTTTACTTCGCTTTTCACAGTATCGTACCCACTTCATTATAAAATGGTTAATAAGTGTAGAGATTGCAACGAAGAATTTATTTCTGAGGATTAATTTACCATAGAATTGACTGGTTTTTTTCCTTGAGATTGAAAGTTTGAGTTATTGTAATCAATAAATTTTGCCACAGATTCACAGATTATGTGATTTTGCAACGACATCCCGTTAATAAGGCTGAATAAATCAGATCAATGATGAATTTTAATATATCAAGAGAACCATTGACTACAAGCACAAAATAAATCTGTGAATCTGTGGCTGTAAAACTTTTATACTCTGAAATGCAAATACACCAAAGTGCATAATTTCAACTGCTTTTTGATTCAACTAACGCTGCGTAATACTTCCAATTTTTCCTTTTTTAATATCAAATACCCACGTGTAATAACCAACAAAATGGGAATCGAAAAAACCTTTCTTTTTATAAAATTGCGCAGGAATATATGCTCTATGTTTTTCTGATAGTCCTTTGATTATTGTTTGAGGGGCAACACCATCAAGTAAACAAGGAGCATCACCACCTTTCGCTTTAAATTTGCTTCCATATTGCCAAATCTCTTTCCATTCTTTCAAGTTTACTTTTCCACTAGTTGCATTTTCTGGAGCCATAATGTAAAAGCCACCAAAATTGATACGTCCTCTCAACACTTCCAATATTCCTAAAGAATAGGCAAATCCCATGCTATGTGCAACAACATACAATGTGTCATTGGCAGATTTATTTGGTAATTCATTGAACAAAAGCAATAAATTTTTACCAGCTGTTCTTCCGTTTTCTAAACGTTCTTCAAAGCCACTTTTATTCGATTTCATTTTCAGTAATTCAACTGTCTTTATGGATTTAGATCCAAAAACACTTGAGCTTGAAATCGTAGTATTATAACAAACATGTTTCTTTTTATTAGAACATCGTTTGGGATAAATAGATGATGTTGCTGAAAAATTAATCAAGCTTTCATAATTGGAGGTACTTACGGAAAAATGACCATCAGCATAATAGGTGTCGCTCGGGTTTATTCTTTTTTGAAACAACAAATCTATTTCCTGCCATGGTCGCCAATAATCATAACGATCAAAACTATAAATCATATTACCAGTATTTGGGAATTCTAATCCTTTGTTTAAAATGTCTTTAAAGTTATCTTCAAAAGAACTTCCAATTGATGTTGGTCTGTAGCCACTCACAAAAAGCAATATACGTTTTGCAGGATTCGAAAGTTGGATTTTATTTGTTAAATCATTCCCTAAATGATTGAAAACCTTTTGATTTACAATTGTACCATCACTTTTAGTATAATTGAAAACAAAGTAATGACTTTGGGCGATTTGTCTAAAATCAAAATTGGTCAAAATCAAACTATCCTTGTCCTCAATATATTTGCATTTACTCCAGTTTCCAGCTGCATCTTGTCTCAATTCAAAATACAGGACTTTCTTCTTTCTTCTTACAAACCATTGATTTTTTCTTTTGATCAACATTTCAGATGATAATGCTTTTCTATTTAAATGTTTAAGATTTTGATTTGCTAGAATTGTTTTTTTTACTTGTTTGAAAGTTTGACCTTTCAAATCTTGAAGAATCCCCTCTTTTACTTCAAATTGCTCGTAACCTTTATTGATCAATAGAAAAATCAAAAAATACACTAAAGCGCCTACCGCAAAAAATCCTAACCTAGCTAACAACTTCCAAAACCGAGGAAATTTCATTTTTCGCATAAGAAATTTATTAAACCGCTTACGCAATAAAAAGGAAACAATCAGAATAAAAATGAAAGCAACAATATGCCAGAAACAGATAAAATACCCAGCCAATTTGAATCGAACTTGAAAGAAAAAATCATTAATATTTAAATGATACGACTCAAAATTCTTCTTATAAGGTCGTTTTAATGAAAACAATAAATCGTTCTTCTGAAGAAGAATATTTCCCTCCTTATCTTCTTCCCAAAAATAATATGCGACTAATCCACTATTGGTTTTAACATCCTCATAATTGTCAAAATAAGAAAAACTGTGACAGCTATGTCGAATATTTTCCCATTGAAAGAATTGAAGTTCTACCCCTCCATTTTCATCCATTAAATTATATGTTGTAGTGTGCTTTGGACCTTCATCCAACCAACTGTTCGTTAATGCACCAACTCCATATCCCAGTTGACGAGCAATGGATAAATGCATCTTATCTAAATCATTCACTTTAATAAAACCAACAGCCTTATTTTGAACCATGAATCCATTGATTTTCGGATTTACGAAACCTGGAATTATGAAGATATAGTATGCGTTTTTATCAGCATTTGGAAAACTTTCAAAATACGCATCACGAAATTCTTGCATTTGGTTCGTGAAGCGATCATTCGTTGGACTTGGATTGTCAAAAAGAACTTTTAGGTCTAAATCGTTTGATTCAAATACAGGATTAATTCGAACTTTAAAATTGAGATTGGCTTGAGAATAAATTGTGTTTATAAAATATTCGAGGCTATCTCTATTTAAATCAATCTCTAGCAAGGGTACAACGATTACTTTTTCTGACTTTAAACCGTAAACCTCTACGTTCAATCGCCCCACACTCTTTCCTTGATATTTCGCTACGACACTATATTTATACGTCTTTTTTGGTAAAAATAAGGTGAATGTGCTGTCATTCTTTTGTGCAAAACGAATTTTTTCAGGTTTCCCTTTGATTTTAAATTCAAGTTGTCTGATGTCGAAATCAGTTATATTTTGAAGAAGCGCATCGACGTTGTCAGGAATATTATATCCTACTGATTTATAGCAAATTTTGTAGTCGTTAAATTCATTCGCTTCGAATGATTCATAAAATTTGGACCATTCAGGATGCATATATTCATCAAAACCAAATTGTTGAATCTCACTCTTTTTGAATAAAATGTGAGCAGACTGATTCTTGGAATTCACCGGTGTAACTTTGTTTAATTGCCCGTATAATGGAAAAACCAATTGGATTGGCAAGATTAAACAACAATATAAAAAAAGATAGATTTTTAACACGGTCAAAAGTAAAGCCTTTTATGAGAATATCCTTTTCTTAAACACTATTTATTTGTTAATTGTTTTGAATCCTTTATTCACTAAAAACATCGTTTAGCTCTTGGATTGAAAAAATGCAGTCTCACAAAAATCTGTTTGTTTCCCATATTATATCTTTTCAAATTTCCGAATTCGAGAATTTTCGAATTCGCAAATTTGCGAGTTCGCGAATTCGCAATATATCGAACACCACTTTGAAAAAATATAAAACCAATTAACATTTAATGAAGTACCTTTGTTTCTAAAATAAAATATCCAATTTTGAAAACGTACAAAGAATTAGGTGTTAAAGATGAATTCATCAAAGCGCTTAAAGAAATAAATATTGAAACGCCAACGGAGATTCAAGAAAAAGCGATACCCTTTTTGATTGAAGATCGAACAGATTTTATAGGTCAGGCACAAACCGGTACAGGTAAAACAATTGCTTTTGGAATTCCACTTTTACAAGCTATTGATAACAACGATAGCCGTATTCAAGCATTGATTCTTTCACCTACAAGAGAGTTATGCCAACAAATTGCCAAACAGCTTTTTAAACTGACGAAATTCTCCAATAAAATTTTCATAGAATCGGTCTATGGTGGAGAGAAAATTGAAGACCAAATTCGTGCCTTGAGCAGACCAACTCATATTGTTGTTGCCACACCTGGTCGATTAATTGATCTATTGGACAGAAAAGCAATTGATTTGAGTCAAGTTGAAACGATTGTACTTGACGAAGCGGATGAAATGTTAAGTATGGGGTTTAAAGATGAATTGGAAAACATCTTAAAACACACAACTGGAAGTAGAAATACATGGTTGTTTTCCGCTACTATTCCTGAGAATTTGAAGGCAATCATTGGGAAATACATGGATACCGACGCTTACACAGTTGAAATCAATAAACGTAATATTGTAAATTCTTCTATTGAACACCAATTTCTCACGTGTGATCCACGCCACAAATTTGAAAGTCTAGTTCAATTTCTAAATGTTCAAGGTGGCGATAGTGGAATTATATTCTGTCGAACAAAAACAGACACGCAAGATTTGGTAAATAAATTACTGAGTAAAAACTTTGTGGCTGATGCAATTCACGGAGATTTACAGCAGCGTGAGCGTGAAAAAGCGATGAGAGCTTTCAAAAAACATAAGATTCAATTGTTAGTTACAACGGATGTATCTGCTCGTGGAATTGATGTTGACGATCTGTGTTTTGTTGTGCATTACAATTTACCTGAAAAACTTGAGTACTATACACACCGAAGCGGTAGAACAGCTCGTGCAGGTAAAAAAGGAGTTTCTTTGAGTATTATTGATGCAAAAGAAACGAGAAGAATTCGTCAAATAGAACAAGCACTGAATATCAAGTTTAAACGAATTTCTGAGAAGTAAAATTACTTTACAAATTTCACGAAAACCTCTGTGCCTTTGCGTGGTTCAATTGAATTGTGACAGGGTTCCATCGTTATTTCTGAAAAATATTTTTTGAAATAAGTAAGATATTCTGCTATATTTCCTCCAAATGGTGGACCACCTTCAAAATCACGGTTAAACAATACGCCGACCAATTTACCTCCTGGTTTTAAAAGTGAACTAGCATGTTGCGCATATTTTGCCCTGAGCGTTGGATCAATTGCACAAAAAAGTGTTTGCTCAAGAATCAAATCATAGCTTCCTTCGTGCGCGAAAAAATCACCTGTATGTAATTGAGTAGCAGGAAAAATTGGGTTCCGTTGTTGAAAATCTAAAATCGGTTCTTCAGAAAAATCCAATAAATGAACATTGGCAAAACCACTTTTAAAAAGGTATTCTCCTTCATATCCCAATCCACAACCAGGAATTAATATCTGTAATTCTTTATTGGTAAGTTGATCAACATATTCTTTAATTGGAGGAGATACTTGTTTCAAATCCCAACCAGTTTGATTTTCTTGGTAGCGTTTACTCCAAAATTCAGGTGATAAAAAATCATTCATAGTTTAAAACTAACGAAATTAATCTAGACCAATAACCCGTTGACTATAACTATTATTTTTTGTAGTGAGTTGAACAAAAATGATTTTTTCTCCTAAGCTTCTTAAATCAGTTTCTAAAAAACCTGTGGTTTCTTGTTCATCCAACAATTCACCTATCACATTGTAAAATCGTATTACTCCTTGTTCGTTAGAATGAATTTGAATAATTCCAGCTGATGGATTGGGTGAAATAGAAAAACGCAAAGCCGATTCAATTACTCCTGCCGGAGCTTCATTTATCACTCCTACTGCATCCAAATCAAATCCACCGGAATCAAACTCTGTAGGATAAGGATCATTGATTAAATCGCCTGAATCGTCCATTGTGCCAAATTGTGTATCAATACTTCCGATGACATCGATCAATTTTACGTGCGTAATTGCATTTACATCTAAATTTGGAATTCCTGTTAATTCCTCTAAATCAAACGGAACACCATAACCTTGACGGTATTTACCTGCGAGATTATACACATAACGGCAATCGATAAATGTGAAATTGTCTGTTTGAATGGTTAAAGGAATTTCACTGATCGATGGAAATCGAAAATAATTGACGCCATCAGAACTCACTTCAACATGTGCAAATTCCATATAATCATCTGCAAATCCATTTTCGAAAACAGCAAAATCTGGTCCTACCAAATTTATTATCGCATTTGAAAATGTTAAAACAGCTTCTCCCCCATCTCCTAGAGAAACAACACTGGTTCCATCTCCTTCAGCAATTCCAAGTGCATCTTGTTCTAATCCAAATCCTACAAATCCCAAACTTGGATTGGCAACATTCAAATAACCTCTTGAAACTTGAATTCCAGTTGCCCAATTCACAATTACAGAAGAATCTTTATAAATGGCTAATGATCCAATTTGACCTGCAGGTGCATCAAAAGTTTGTCCAAATAAAATGAAGTTAAAAAGAAGAAGAATGAACACACAGACTTTATTCATAAAAAATGATTTTACTTGGATTCAATCCAACATGAAAGCTTTTTTCTAAAATTCCGGTTGAACTGAATTGTCTAACATATCCCGTATTCGTAAAACTCATTGCATCTAAACAATAGATTTTATCTGATATCGGATTGTATTTAACGCCATAAAGAGTTGTAATTGAACTTGTGTTGATGAATGAATTGTTCTCAACATTTTCTGTAACGGTATTGAATAAACGTATTTCGCTGGATTGATTCGAATAATTGTAAAACGACACAAAGAAATAATCATTCATTCGTTCGATTCCAGAAGCATCAAAGGAAAATGTTTGCTCCACAACATTTGAAACAGGATTTATTTTTACCATTCGAGAAGGAATCGTTCCATAATTTCCACGAGTAATTACATACACATCTCCTTGATTATCAACTTCTATCGAACCTGGATTCTTACCAACTGTAATCCTTGTAATTTCTTGAAAAGTTGTAAGATTGATAATTGAAACGGTGGAATCAAGATTGGGTGAATTTAAACCGCCAGAATTGGAAACAAATAATTTTCCATTCGAAACAGCAACATCTTCTGGATTTGAACCTACTTGAATTCGCTGCGTAATTATCAAATTTGCCGTATCCAATACATCTACAAACCCATCATAACATGTGATAAACGCCTTCGAACCAGAAAAGGCAATTGATCGTGGTTGTTTCCCAACACTTCCGTTCATCATTGAAATTTGTTTGATACTTGTTCCTGTTGATTTTGAAAGTATTTCAATGGTATTTGAATTATTTACAACGATATAAATTTTACCACCATAAATTTGCATGTCGTTTCCAGTATCTCCTAATAATCGGCTATTTTTTGAATTGAAAAAATCGGTATTTACCTCATCAGTTGACAGATTGACCCAAGAAAGTGAAGTATTATTTTGCTGAAAAAGTCCTTCGCAAAGTATGAGCATGCCGTTATCCAAAGTCGAAATAACTTCTGGAGTTGGTTTTTCTTTTTTACAAGAGAAGACCAAGAGAACAATTCCTAAAAGATTAATTAAACGCATAATTCAGTGAGATTAGATAATTTCTTCCTGGCATCACATAATACCGAACAATAGCATACGAAGAATTGAAAATGTTTTTACAAGAAAATTGTATCCTGAGATCATTTTTTTTCAATTTAACAGAAGTAAAAACTGAAACATCTGATGTTACAAACCCAGCTACTTCATTCGCTAAAGTGTTTTCATTCAAGGAATAGCGCAATGAATTTCCGAAAGTACTCCACCTAAGACCAGTATTTTTCCTTTTGAGAGAAATGTCTGCATTGAATGTGTGTTTTGGAAGATAAGCGATTTGATGTCCAAAAGTTGGGTTATTTCTATCCGTAATATCCGTTGCTAATTGCAAGGTGTAGTTAAATAAACTATTGATGTTCCATTTATCAGTGAATTTGTAATTCAATTCAAAAGACGATTCTGCACCGTAAATATTCACCTTCCCAACATTTTGCATCGACCAAACAAATAAATTCTTGGTTGGAATAGCTACTATTTTATTCTTGACCTGGTTGAAATAAAAATTCGTTCTATTCACAAGTGAGAATTTCCCATTTGTAGGACACAAAACAATTCCTAAAGTCACTTGATTTGCTTCTTCAGGTTTCAATTTGCTATTCCCTATTGAATTATAATAAAGTTCATTAAAAGAAGGCATTCTAAATGAATTTCGATAAAAAGCAAAAGTGCTCAAGTTCAATTTCCCAAAAAATTCTTTTGATTCAATTTGAACAAATGGGTTCACTTTAAACACACTTGGAATAATCAATGTATCATTCAAATCTTGCACAAATTGTGAAGATAAATGCCCCGTAATAGTAAACGATTTCAAACTCAATTTTGTTCCTAAAAGCGAGAAATTATGCCATCTAACTGGCGCTCCAAAAACTGAATTATTTGAGCGTAATTTACTAACTTGTTCTTCCGTCCCAAAAAACATACTGATCTTTTTTGAAATTGTATGTTGTGAATTTATTCCAAAATGAATTTGATCATTTTCATAATTAGAGAACAAGCCTCCTGCAGTATTCAAAAATGAAGAATCAGTGTAATTTAATTTCCCAATTGAAGCATTAGAGAAAATTCTAAGGCTCCATTTGTTATAAAAGTGAGAATAACCTATTTGCAAACGATTATTTGCTGTTTGTAAGGTTTGAAAACTATTATCGCTATATAAAATAACTGCTCCGGGTAATTCTTGATTGCTCCAATCTGAACGATAACTGAATGAAAGAAGACCATTTTCGGCTAATCTACATCCAAAGGATAAACCGCCATAAGCATCTTGAAAATGATTGTTATAGCGTGTTCCAGAATAAGTTGTTTGACCATTTTGAAAGGAATATGGATAAATCCCATTAGCAAATCTGTATTTCCCAAAAGCACTGACAAACATTTTCTTGAGGCTAAATTTATATGACAAATAATTATCAAATTGATCAAAAGAACCTAGTTTTGAAGCAAATCGTACTTTGTGTTTTTCAGCAGAAAAGGTGTTTTCAAATGTTTCGATGCACACAATACTTCCAGCAACTTGCGCTGAGGTTGGAACCAAAACGCTTTTTTGTCCACCCGTAACCAAACTGATTGATTCAATATTATCACTTTGAATTTGACCCAAATTTACTTGACCCGTTTGTGTATTGCTGTTTGTAAAACCGTCCACAACAATACTGGTGTGCTGACTTCCCAAACCACGAACAGAAATCGTCTTCAATCCACCTAAACCGCCATAAGATTTTACATTAATTCCAGCAAATTTCTGCAACAATTGTCCAACATCTTCAAAATTCAATTCTAAAATCGTTGCTCTTTTAATTGTTGGAATTCTAGTCTTCAATATTCTAAGACTATCAGAAACAATTATTTCTTGCAAATCCTTATCCGTCAACTGAGCAAATGTCAGATGAGGAATCAGTAGAATTAATATATAAAAGAGTTTTTTCAACATGAAAGTGGGCAAACCGTAGATTGCCCATTATTTCTTATTTGATTATTTTCTGTACTGCTTTACCTTTTGAATTGACCAATTCTAGAAAGTAAATTCCAGCAGTTAATTCTTGTAAATTCAAGATCGAAACGCCGAAATGATTTTCAGAAAGCATCGTTTTTCCATTAATATCCTTTAAAGTTAAGATCCCGTTTTCTCCTTTAACAGTTAACAAATCTTGAACTGGATTTGGATAAACATCAATTGACAAAATCGTGTTTTCATCAATTCCTTGAATGGGAGATTTATACACATCATCCATTGCAAAATAGGTTGGTGTATTAATTCCAAAAGCTCCTACATCCGATGATTCAATTCTAAACGTTATTAAATAAGGATAAATCCCAAAAGTCGATAAATCTACTTTGATCCAACTATCTACAATATAATCTTGTGAATTATCTGTAAATCTATAATCGGCTAAATACACTTCAACAGAATCTTTAATTCCACTGTATCCTTCTGCTATCACCCAAACTTTATAAAAATCTTCGCCATTTGTTCCGTCAAGAGTTGTTCCATCTGCTGCATAAATAGAACCAAATTGTTTGCCATATGCATCGCCATCTCTCATGGAGATTGCAGTATAAGAAGTATTCGAAATGAACAATGAATCAATTGAAAAATTAGAATTCCCTTGAATTGTTCCTTCTGGATAATAAACCCCATAATTTGCAGAATTTCTTCCTGATCCCGGAAAAGCACTGTATTGATTTCCCCAACCAGGTGTTGTATTATCCGTAACATTTGAAATGGAAAAGCCATTCCAAGAGCCCCAAGCTGCATCATAAACATTTGAGAACGTAAATCCTGCCATTAAAAAATTACTTGAGCCAGCATAACCATTGTCGTACGTTTCTGGATTCAAACTAACATTTTCAAAATTAATTACAGTTTGAGCTGACAAATTGCTGCATACAAGGGCTGCAGCCACCAACACATAAATCTTCTTCATTTTTTTATATAAAATAGTTAATAAAAAAAGAAGAAATCAGTTAAGAGAATTAACACTCGCTTGTCTAGAATAGCGAACACTAAATCGGACTTTTATCTGAAGTCTTCATTAAAAAATGATTTGGGCAAGTATTCTGACTTTCACCAATCCTTCTCGTCTTCCCATCCGCGGAGGCGGACAGTGACATTTTGAGGGGATCTTACAGTGATTACAGCTGCAGATACAGTTCCGGATTCAAACCGGATTCCTTTTTATTCCACTAAGTGGTACCAAAAATCTATGCGAAGATACTGAAAAATTTGGAATTCGGCACTTCGATAAACTCAGTGACCAAATTACTTTGGGATATAGGATTTTAGATTCGGAAAAAAGGTAAAAGGAAGAAGGTAAAAGTAATGTGACTCAATGGAATCAACCTTTTTACCCTTCGGCAAGCTCAGTACATCGCTTTTTACTTTTTCATTTTTACTTTTACCTTTTTACTTTTTCATCCATACCTTCCAATCTCCAAGTATATTGAATCATAATCGTTCTAGGTGGTTCTATTTTCAAAGGTCTCAGCGAATAATTTCTATTCAAAATATTCGTTCCAATAATTGCCAATTTATGTTGATCAGTTATTTTAAAGGAAAGTCGAGCGTCAAAAATCCAATTACCAAAACGATGGGCATCGTAATAATCCATGTAGCGTAAATCTTGCAATACAGCTACATCTTTTGTTAATTGCTCAAAATCTTTAATAATTGCGTCCATGTTGATTATTTTACTGAAGTATTTGGCACTGAAACCAATTCCAAGTTTTTTGAAAAATGTAAATTCAATGTCTGCTTTTACATTGTGTAAAAATCGGTATTTTAATATACCATGTGTTGAATCCAAGGATGTAGTATTATAACTAAAAACACGATTCAAAGAATCAATCGCATAAACATAATCTGGTGTCAGCGTTTTAGGAACGATGTAATTATATCCCGCCATAAAAACAACTTCAGACTTCTTAGAAATTTTCGCCATTCCTGTAAAGGACAAATCTAATCCTAGTACTCTTGAATTTCCAGTATTTAAAAACTTGAACCCAGCACTTGACCCAAGGGCTTGTGGAGTTGTTAACGGATGCCAAATCCCAAACATGTATTCAATGGTATTTTGATATTCCTGCCAAAATCCAGCTAAATCCAAATAACCTTGTAATTTACCGAATTTTAATCCTTGTTTAACACCCACTTCGGCATTCCAACTGCTTTCTGGTTTCAACTCAGGATTTGGGAAAACACCAAAATTTCCAACACCTGTTTTAATGAACCGTTCTGTAATTGTTGGAAAACGATATCCCTGTCCATAAGATGCTCTTAAATATGTTTCTTGATACAACTTAATACTTGTACCGGCTCTAAATATTGGTTTCAAAGCCGTTACATTATTGTTCAATTGAAAATATTCTAACCTACCCCCAACTGATAAATTTATTGTTTTATTAATTTTATTTTCCAGCTGTGTATAAGCCGAAACATTCAACATTTGATTATTCGGAGTGCCTGAACCCGAGTAAATATTTGAATACGAATCAGTAAATGTTGTAGTTAAACCACCTATAAAATCTAGATTCCTCAATTGAGGATATGTTTTTTGGAACATATAATCTCCATATAATGTTGTTGCCTTATTAGATTGGTTTGCAGACATTTCATTGTCAACATGCAAGATTCTTGTTCGAAGACTATGCTTGCCATTTGTCTGGGTATATAAATTAACAAATGGATCGACATTAAAAATAAATTGATCTTGTAAAAAAACTGCTCCCGGATATGCCCTATAAAGACCTGAAGTATCATTCAACCAAGCAAAAATCATATTCGAATGTGCTATCATGAAATTACCATTCATACCGTAATTCAAACCTTTGATTTTTTTAGAACGATAACGAATATTAAAATTCAATCGTGCCCTTTTAGAAATCATATCCTTTTCTGTAAAATTTGTCAAAGTATCAGGAAACATGGTCGCAACAATAGAATCTGTAATTGGCGGGCCAATATATCCATGATCATAATTTAAGTTTCCTCCGATTACAAAATCAAGGTTGTTTTTTATGATCCTTGAATGCAGAAAATTCATACCATGTATTCCAGGATAATTTTCCCACCAGGTAGTATTTTCTATTCCAGGCTGAGAATAAGCACCTGAATAGACATTTACTTTCGTTAATGGTTTACTTGTTGGATAGGCTGTTCTAATATTAATCGACCCAGATAAAGCGGAACTTCCAGATAAGACAGAAGCAGCTCCTTTAACAACTTCAACTTGGTGTATGTTCTCAACTGGAATGAATCCCCATTCAGGTCTTCCAGCATCACCAGATAACATAGGCATATCGTCCACCAAAACAGCAACTTTTGAACCCACACCAAAAGTAAACCCGCTTCCTCCTCGAATTTGAGGTTCGCCATCCAAAATATTCAATCCAGGAGTTTGATCCAAAGCAGTTTCTATACTTCTTGTATTTTTATTCTCAATTAAACTAGGTTTAATAACATGTAATGAAACAGTTTGGTCTTCCAAAGGCTTATCAAATTTCCCAACTTTCACTTCTACAACCTGAATTTCTTGAAATACCGGTGAAAGAACAATATCTAGACTTACAGTTTGATTCTCGAATACAACTACTACCAATGTATCGGTTGTCATTCCTGAATACCTGCACAAAAGAATGTTTTGACCAACGGGTATTTCCAACATATAATTTCCAGCTTCATCCGAAACAGCGCCAATTGTAACATCTTTCTTCAAAATAATGGATGCTCCAATAATGTTTTCACCTTTATCATCTCTAACTTTTCCAACTACTTTCCCATTTTGAGAAAATGTTGAAAAAGAAATAAAAACAATAAAAATTTGAACTAGACTTTTAAAAAAATACATATCGATTTGAATTAAAAAAAAGAAACCACCTCGGACAGGGAGGTGGTTTCTTAAAAAAAAGTTTAATTATAAATTGGAAATCTTTTGAATGAAGTTTCCTTTTGACGTTTGAATATGAATAAAGTAGATTCCAGTTGGGTTATTGAATGCAACTTTATTTTGAATTTGTCCAGTTTGTATCAATTGACCATTAGTAGCATATATTTTATAATTTCCAACCAATTCTGAATTCGATGTAATATACAATTGTTGTTCTGAAATAAACGCTTTAAACGAAGTTAAACTAACATCTTCTATTCCAAAATTTATATTTACAGTCATTGATACAACAGCTTCATCACATGTAATTGCCGGTGTGCCAAAATCACAAATGGAATACGTGTAACTATCTAATCCAAAATAACTTGCATTTGGTGTATATGTGATTTCTCCAGTCGCATTGTTTACCGATGTTGTGCCGTTTATTGGAGCCACAGTTACGGTTAAAGAAGTTAAATCAATTTGATTTTCAACATCAACATCGTTTGCTACAACATTCGTTACGACAACATTATCTATCCATGTAGACTCAACATCGTCATTTGCAATAATTTGGTTGTTTCCAACAATTACTTCTGTTACTGTTACCGTTACAGTAGCATTATCGCACAAAACTGGTAAACCGTTATCACAAATAGTATATGCATATGAATCAATACCAAACCATCCAGCATTTGGAGTATAAGTAATGATTCCAGTAACGTTGTCAATGCTGACATTCCCATTTGTAGGTGGTGTTAAAATAACCAATGAACTTAAGTTTAAATCATTTTCTGGATCTGTGTCATTTAACAATACTGAAACGCCAACAGCAACATCTTGAAACGTAGATACAGCATCATCATTTGCAACAACAGGTTGATTCACTGGGTTGTATATTAATTCAATATCATCAATCCAAACTTGATCATTATCACTACCTCCACCAGGTGTCATATTCGTTGTGAATGTAGCTAGTATATGGGTATTTGTAGCTGCAATACCAGTGTATGTAAAAGGAATGGCTTTTCTGACCCATGCTCCACTCGTTGTTCCATAATTTAATATCGCTGTTGCGACACAATGTATCCCATCATTCACCTCATTTGGATCTTTAAAATTATAATTATTATGTAAAATAATACTTGCTCTAGCTTGACTACCGCCACTTATAGGTGTAAATTTCACCCAGAAAACAATTGAATCTGGTGTATCTGTCAAAGGTTCTGAAAAATTAACATCGGTTGTTTTGGAATAATTATAATTGGATGAGTTTGCTGGTGTTGTTGAACCCATGTTAATTTGACCAAGTGTTAAATTACCATTAGCGATTGTACCTAGAACACTGTTTGACCATATCAAAACTGATTTTGTTCCTGTAGAACCAGGTCTCACACTTGTAGACCAATCCATTTGCTGACCAGCGAAAGTATTCCATGTTCCAGAAGCAGTCATAAAACTGTTCCAATTGATCGGTTCATGTGTTTCAGATGAACTAGCCTCCCAAGATTCAAAATTAGAATTCCCAATCTGCTGTTGAGAAAATGATATAAATGAAAATAGCAATCCGTTGATAATAAGTAATGTTTTTTTCATGGTTTAGTTATAATAATTTGTTGCAAATATAAAAAACCATTCGCTCAATAAACAAATATTTTTATTCACAGAAAAAGCTACTTTGAAAAACAAACGCTTTAACAACCAACTATTTTAATAAAAGTTTCGTCAATATAACATACTAAACAATTATAAATTCACTGCCATGAAAGTTAAAAACATACAAGAGATGAATGAGGCAGTTTTCATTCTTCGCCATTTCATAGACTTAAGTGCACGACTATTGCCGCTTTTGTACAAATTAGATCAAAAAATAACACCTTCAATAGAAGACATTCGTGATAAAGAAAAGATTTTAACAGTATTTCGAACCTATAATTTTGAAACGAAAACGTCGGAACTTCTTCTAGAATCGAATATTTTAGATTTAATTCGAGATTGCTATTCCAATATTACCAAAGAAGATCTTTTCATCAATAAACAAGTTTCATTAACCAATTTTTTAACAGAATATAATCGTTTAAAAAATAATTGGAGAATTGTAGAAAATAATTAAAACGGTATTACTTTCGTTGAATGAAAAACACGAAAGATCCTGGTCTAGGAAGTAAATTCATCAAACCAGTCAAACGGATGGTGAATGAAGACGGTTCCTACAACATTATTAGAAAAGGTGGTGTTTCAGGGATAAAAGATTTTTATAAATTCCTTATTGATCTCCACTGGTTTTGGTTTAGTTTAATTCTTATTGGTGCTGAGTTTTGCTATTTTTTCTTGAATGTTTTTAACTTTTTCCACCGACTTTTCGTTCAAATCGTTTTGTTCCAGGACAGCTAAATATTCGTTTGTCTTTTCTTCAATATACGCCAAATGTCGTTCTATTTTTTTTGGACTATAGTTACTCTTTTTGCTGTTGTTTGCCCGTACTTTTGTTCCATCCATGGCTACAACTTCACCTGTTATTAACTGCGCATCTTTCAAAAACAGTACAAAAAGTTTGAAAGTGGTTTTTTTATTCTCCGATTCTTCGTCTGGATGAAATTCATGGAAATCTTCACCCATTTCGGTTTTTAAAAAACGATTGGTGGGATTGATGAGTGCACCTCTTCCAGTACTAGTATGGAGTTGTTTTTTGGACATGGATATCTACTTGCTACAAATATCCTAAATAATAATCAATTAATGATTATTATTTAATCAAAAACATCCAATTCAATTAGCGAATTAACGATACATGCCCTGTTTTTTCAATAATTGATGCAGCTGTACAAACTGTTTTATAAGTGACTTTCCAGCTATAGAGATCTTGTTTTGCAGGTAGTCCATTGTACCTTCCATCCCAAAATCCATTCATGTCAGTAGTTTCATATATCAATTCGCCCCATCGGTTGTATATTTCCAGAGTAATCGAAGTAATATTGTCTCCTTTTACCGCAAAAACATCGTTGTTTCCATCGTCATTTGGCGTAAAGCTATTTGGAATGTACAAAACACCTCCACCAAGTGTTCCGTGAATTGTAATACTATCAGAAAGTACACAACCACTGATCGTTGCAACGACCCAATATGTTCCTTCTTCTATAATGGAAATGAGTTGTGTTGTATCACCAGTAGACCAAAGATAAACCGCTCCTGGAATTCCACCATCAAGTGTAAAATTGAGATCGTCGCATAAATTTTGATTCACATTCCAATGAATAGGTTGAATACTTTGGACAACCGTGGTGTCATATAGAATACATTGCTGATTGCTAACAATTACAGAATACACACCAGCACTTGTTACGGTAATCGTTTGACTGACTGATCCTGTATTCCAGAGATAGCTAGTTGCAGGTGTATTGGCATCTAATTGTAGTTGATTTCCAGGGCATAGTGTTGTGTCTGACACTAAATTGGTAGACGGGTAAGGGATAATCGTCAAATCAATGGAATCACTGACACTGCACGAACCTGAAGTTACTTGAACCCAATAGATTCCTGAGGAATTAGCTGTAATTGTTGGACTAGTTGCTCCCGTATTCCAATTATAACTCCCATTACTAGAAGTAGCATCTAAAACGATGGAATTGGACACACAAACAGATGTATCATTTCCTAAGTTGACCGCTAAATGATCGATTTGAACTTGAATGGTATCAGAGGCAGTACATCCACCATTATTTACCGTTACTGAATAAATTCCACTTTGATTGATTGTCACTTGCTGTGTTGTTTCTCCAGTTGACCAGCTATACGTATAACCTGTTCCAGCATCTAATAGAAGTGTTGAATTACAGATGGTAGTGTCATTTCCTAAATTGACGCTTGCTAATGTTTGAACGAGAATGGTTACTTGTGTTGTATCACTTTCTCCTAGAAAATCTGTCGCAATAACGGTATACATTGTTGTTGCTAATGGACAAATAGTAATAGGACCTGCAGTTGTTGCAGTAATCCCATTGTCCCATTGATAAGTATAAGGGGCAACGCCACCAGTTGTTAGCGCAGTTAAATCGGTACAATCACCTAAACAAATGGTATCGCTCGGAACCGTTACACTTACACCACAATCGATCACAACTTGCTGAACAATTGTATCTGCATCCCACGTACAGTTTTGTACAATCAATGTTACATCATAAGTACCTGAACTAGTAAAAGTATGGATTGGATGTTGAAGCGTATCTTGATTGGCACTTCCGCTTGTTGGATCACCAAAATCCCAATGCCAAGAATGGATGTTATTACAACCAGAACTACTTAGGTCTGTAAAGGTGGTTATGGGACAATTTGTAGTGCTTGTAAATAAAGCTTGCACGTCGTCTGGAGTATAAAGCCATAAATGATGTGAGGGAGTTCCAGCAGTGTTTTCGCCACCTGCCATCCAAAAACCTTGATCTGTCTGCCACCGCTGTGCTCCAGCAATTGGAGTAGGGGTATTAATTGGCGAAGGTATTCCCATTGTTCCAAAAACACCTGGTGTAGTTCCTCCTCGAATCCACGCCCAATTATTTGTAATAGGATTGTAGCGCCACAAATCATTATACATAGTAGCAACATCTGTATAGCGGGCTCCACCAAACACCCATAAATTGTCGCATGCATCAACCCATCTCATGCGCATTTCAGTGCGTGGGGTTGGAAATCCACTTGGAGTCTCCACGCATTGACTCGGATAAGCTTGATTTGCAAAGAATACCGATAAATCTGCCCGTTTGCAATTCCATTGATTCAATATTGGCGAATACACCCAAATTTCTTCGTTGACATTTGCACCTAGATCGCGGTTTACAATCATGTATAAGTTGTCTTGTGAATCATTCCACATTGTAAATAATGTACCAACCATTGGAGATCCAGCAAATGATCCCGGCTGATTTGCAGCAGCATAGGAACCAATTGTCCCGTAAACAGGTCCCGATCCAATGTTTCCTTTGATCCACGTCCACATATTGGTTGCAATGTCGTATTTCCATAAAATGCCATCATCATGGGTGAATAGCCACAAATTGTTGTTTGAATCGACCCAATTACAATCAACTTCATTCAATGGTCCAGGAGAATTCCCCGCATTTGGAACTCCTTGTGTTCCGTAAACTGCTGGATTAAATCCGCCACCGCTTCCTTTTATCCATACCCATGTGTTCGCTGCAATATCGTATTTCCAGAGGTCATCAGAGAAATCTATTCCGTAAAGCCACAAGTTCCCGTTGTTGTCTTTCCAAGCTGGATGGCCAAACCGTGCATTGGATGGATTATTGAGTATTGAAGGAACGCCTTGTGTACCGTAAGTTGCTGGGACAAACGTGTTAAGCGTTCCATGAATCAGCGCCCATTGATTAATCGCTGGATCGTATTGCCACAAATCAGAATAATCATCACCACCATACCGCCAGAGTTTCCCATTCGAGTCAGTCCAACAAACAGCTGCATAGCGTTCATTGGGTGAATTAAGCGGAGAGAAAATGCCAGTACCAATAGAATTCAATGGCATACTTCCTGCATTTCCCCATTTCCAAGTCCAAGTTCCTTGCGCCGAAATCAAAGAATGATTAAATAGAATCAGAAAGAGGCATGTAATTTGGCGAACTAGTAACATATTCGTTATTGTTTTCTGCAAATGTACACTCATCGAACACGATATTCCAAAAAATAGGGTGTGACATAATAAGGACAGGTGTTTTATTAATTGATTGTAAATCAGTTGATTTTTGATTATTATTTCAGATTTCACCTATTACAACTGAATAATATATGTTTTCATATCTATTTCAGTTGTAAGACCCAGTTTCTTTTTCAAACGTACACGTGATTTTTGAACACTATCGGGATTGATATTCAAAAGTGAACCAATCTCTTTGGTGTTTAAGCCTATTTTCATATACGCACAATGGCGAATATCAGTACTTGTGAGATCAGGATTTAATTGATGCAAGCGATTGAAAAAATCAGGATAAGTGGTTTCTAGTTTAAAGCGGAATTTATCCCAATCGTTTTCAGATGCATTCATTTTCTTCATAAAAGACTGCATTTTTGCCTCTACTGCTGATAAGGATTCTTTGGACCCTAAATTAAATGCACTTTCGAGTTCTTCTTCAAAACGCGTAATTGTTTCTATTTTTCGAAGTGATTGCATCGTCAATGAAACTAGTTCAGCATTTTTTAATTGCAATTCATCTCTTAAACGACTATTCTCTAATTCCTTGATATGTTGTTTATCTAGAAGTGCTTTTTCTTGTTGCTTGTGATTGAAGTCTTTTAATCGTGCATTTCGGTATAAATAAAAGACGATAAAAATCAAACAAATGGCTGTGATAATTAATGAATAAAGCTTAATGCTCTTGTAATTCATTTCTGTTTCCAGCGAAGAGATTTTGGATTTAGAAATCAGTAATTGTTGTTCCTTTTTCTCCAAATCGAAAAGCACACGAAGTACAGCAATTCTTTTTTCTGAAGCAAGTGTATTAAGCTGTTGATTAAGTTGTCCAAACTGCATCAATGATTCGAAAGCTTGTGCATTTTTACCTTGTTTTTTTTGTGCAATGGATAGATTGTAATAAGCACTTGCTTGAAGGGAAGGAATGTTGAGTTGTTCTAATTCACGTAAGCAGCTATCAAAGTAAATTTCTCCCTTTTCATAGTCTTTGATATGCATATAATATTCCCCAATATTAAGATAAGAGTTGGCAATTCCAGCTTTAGAATGGATGTTCTGTTTAATTTTCAGTGACTCAAAAAAGTATCCTTTTGCTTTGGTGTTTTCTTCTGTTTCCATGTACAGTGAACCAATGTTGTTCAACGTTTTTGAAACGCCAATAAAATCACGAAGTTGTTTTTTTAGTTCAAGAGATTGTTCATAAACAACCAATGCACGTTCTCGATCTCCGCTATTTTGCAAAGAAATACCATAGTTGTTATAAGCCGCGGCTAGCAATTCTTTTCGTTTAGAAACGGTTATTTTTTTTGTAGAATTGAGTGTTTTGATTACTTGTTTAAAGAGCTGTTTACCTGCAGCGTACTTACCTGTTTCATTGTAAAATTGACCAATATTTATTTCTGAACCAATCAAATGTACGGTATCTTTTGTGCGCTCAAAGTACTTTCTAGATGCATAAAAATTCTCCAAGGCTTTATCATAGATAGCTAGTTGTTTATAAATTAGCCCAATGAGATTTTTTGTTTTAGCAACATAATACCCATTTTTTGTTTCATCGAAAAGAGTCAATGCTTTATCGAAATAGTAAAGTGCAGAATCTGTTTGCTCATATTCGAAGAGCTTAAGCCCATATTCGTAGTCCTGCATTGCCAGCCTATTTTTAGAACTAACAGCATTCGATTTGTCTTGTGCAAAAACAGTAAACGTGCTAAAAAAGCAAATGAAAGAAATGAGTTTAATCATAATTCTGGTGATAAACTTAGTGAAAAACAGGCGGTTTAGAAATTGCATTTTCAAAAAATATTATCATTACTCCTCACGAAGAATCGATGGCAGTTATGTTCAAAATGGTCAATCAACGAAAAAATGTATTACTCAATACTACAATAAAGTGCATTTTCATCATTGACAAAGGTACTGGTCAAATGGCTTTCAATAAAGATTATTCAGAACTGAAACTAGAATCTGATCAAGTAAATTTCTTTCCGTTAACATGGACACTCGTTCATAAAATAACGGAAGATTCGCCTTTATTTAATATTGGCTTCGATGAACTTGTTAATCGACATGCTGAAGTCATTATTTTAGTTGAAACATTTGATGAAACATTTAGTCAGACAATACTCCAAAAACATTCGTACGCTTCTGAACAATGGTTGGAAAATGTGAAATTCGAAAGAAATTTTGAAGCAAACGAACGCGGACACATTGAATTAAATGTTCGAGATATTAATCGTTACTCATCGATAAATTAGTCTTATTTTTGTTTCATGCAGGTTAAAGACATTGATTCAACTTCCGTTTTACCAGTAATGGAATATTTCTATACCATCCAAGGGGAAGGATTTTATTCTGGTAGGGCTGCTTTTTTTATACGTCTGGCTGGTTGCGATGTTGGCTGTGTTTGGTGCGATGTCAAAGAAAGTTGGGATGTAAATGATCATCCATTAGTTACGTTAGATTTTCTGGAAAAAGAAGTTGTTACATCTGGAACAAATTTCGTTGTTATAACCGGAGGTGAGCCTGCAATGTACGATCTTTCAACATTGATTACTCGACTGAAAACTCATGAAATAGAAGTGGCTATTGAAACATCTGGAACGTATAAGTTGATTGGAGACATTGATTGGTATTGCTTTTCACCTAAGAAATTTAAAGAACCAATTGAAGAAGCTTATAAAAAGGCGAACGAATTAAAAATCATTATTAATCATCCATCCGATTTTGAATGGGCAGAAATGCATGCTTCAAAAGTTGACTCAAATTGTAAATTATACCTTCAACCTGAATGGTCAAAACAGGAACGGTTTTTGCCAACCATCATTGATTTTGTGAAAAAACATCCCAAATGGCGAATTTCTTTACAAACCCATAAATTCATGAATATTCCATAAGTATGAAAAAAGCACTTTTCTTTCTGAGTTTATTTTTCATTGCAGCTTGCTCAAATGCTCAAGTAAAATATTCTTCATCTAATAAAAAAGCAATAAAATTGTTTGAACAAGGTCAAAAAGCTCCTGGTGAAACGCTTGACCCTATCACGCGTCAACCAAATTATCGCGCAGGAATAGACTTTTTAAATAAGGCAATAGAAAAAGATCCTTCATTTTGGGAAGCGCATATGTTTGCTGGAGAGTATTGTGAAATAATTGGCGATTATCCAAATGCGATAGCTCACTACGAAGCTGCGTTATCAATCAACCCAAATCATAGCCCTTCAGGAAGTACCTTTTTCTATTTGGCAAATCTTCAGCAAGCTGTTGGTGAGTATGAGAAAAGTATAAAGAACATTGATATTTTCGTTCGAAACAGAAATGCGAATCAAGATCTAGTGAATCAAGCCTATGGTATTCGAGACAATTGCGAATTTGCAATGAAATCAATAAAAAATCCAAGAACTTTTAATCCCATAAATGTTGGTGCAGGGATAAACACTGCCGATCCTGAATATTTCCCAACAATAACTGTTGACGGAAAAACGATTTTATTTACGCGACGAATAGATGATGATCGTGTTCTCGGCCCAATGAAAGAGCAAGAGGATTTTTACGTTTCTGAATTATCAAATAGAATTTGGGGGAAGGCTATTCCGATGCCTATGAATGTCAATACGATTAACAACGAAGGCGCTCCAACTATTGGTGCAGATGGTAGATCATTGGTTTTTGTTGCTTGTCCAGATGGAAGTGGTGAAAATTATGGTGAAGGAAGAACTGGAAAAGGAAGTTGTGATTTATTTTACACCAAAAAATTGGGAACCAAATGGATGAACCCAGTTAATCTGCCTGGAAATGTTAACTCTTCACATTGGGAGACACAACCTTCGCTTTCAGCTGATGGAAAAACATTGTATTTCATTAGAGGATTAAGAGGACGAAACGACACGAATAATTCTGACATATATATGTCTAAATTGTTGAGTAATGGAACATGGGGCACTCCGGAACGATTATCTGATGTAATTAACACACCATTTCATGAAGAATCAGTCTTAATTCACCCAGATGGAAAAACCTTATACTTCGCTTCAAGAGGACACACTGGAATGGGTGGTTCTGATTTATTTGTTTCAAGAATGGACGCTAAAGGTAATTGGGGAACTCCTGAAAATTTAGGTTATCCAATCAATACAATGTATGATGAGAATTCCTTAATGGTTACAGCAGATGGAGAAATAGCATTTTTTGCTTCTGATAGAAAAGGTGGATTTGGCGACTTAGACATTTATTATTTTGAAATGCCCGAAGAATTTAGACCAACAAAGACCCTTTATTTTGAAGGAATGGTTTATGATGTTACGACTAAAAATCCAGTACCAGGAAAATTCCAATTGATTGACATCAAAACTGGAACGGAAGTTATTGTTTCAGAAGCAGATAAATTGACAGGTGAATTCATGGTTTCTTTACCTGTCAACAGAGAATATGCACTTAATGTATCTTATCCTGGGTATACGTTCTTCTCCCAAAATTTTAACATGACGAATCCAGAAGGATTGGAAGCAATACATATGGATGTTCCTATGGTACCAATTACTAACAGCACTCCTACTCTTTTGGCAAATGTATTTTTTGATTTAGGAAAATCAACTTTACGTCCTGAATCATTCATGGAATTGAATAAATTGTATGACTTTTTGGTAAATAATCCTACCTTGTCAATTGAAATTGGTGGGCATACTGATACAAGAGGAGACGATAAAGATAATCTGAAATTATCAAATGACCGTGCTAAAGCAGTTTATGACTATGTAATAGCTAAAGGTATTGTTGCGAAAAGAATCTCGTATAAAGGTTACGGAGAATCAAAACCGGTGATTACGGATAGTGAAATTTCGAAACGTTCAACAGAACAAGAAAGAGAAGCTGCTCATCAATCGAATCGTCGAACAGAATATAAAATAATATTATAGTGCATTTCATTAAATTAATACGTCCTGTAAATCTTGCCATCATTGTATTTACAATGTATGGAGTTAGATTTTATATTCAAGCAGTAAATTACTTTCAAAAAATTGATGATAATCGACTTGACTTTTTTTTATTGGTCTTTTCTACTGTTTTAATAGCAGCTGCAGGAAACATAATAAATGATTACTTTGATGTAAAAGCTGATAGAATCAACAAACCAGAAAAACTCATAATAACGAAACATATTAGCAGGAGATGGGCAATATTAACGCATTGGACATTTAATGGAATAGCATTTAGTATAGCCATCTATTTAAGTATAAAATATCAATCATTGTGGTTTGTTTTTATTCACTTATTATCAATTAATGCTTTGTGGTTTTATAGTATGCTTTTTAAAAGAAAAATACTTACTGGCAATTTATTAATAGCTCTTTTAACCGCTTTAATTCCCATTTTAGTGGTTATATACTACAAAGTAGGAAATACATATCATTTCGGTCATTCAGAATTTAATCAAGATTCTTGGGTTACAATTATTGATTATAGCGTGATTTATTTACTTTCAATTTTTGCTTTTATTCAGAATTTTGCTCGAGAAATTATTAAAGACATTCAGGACATTAAAGGAGACAAATTGATTTATGTCAAATCGCTACCCATGCAAATCGGTCAATGGAATTCCCTGAGAATAGTTAGTGTAATATTACTTATACTCCCAATTTTTTATTTTTGGGTGAGTTATTCAAAAATCAACGAATTGATTGCAAGTACTCCTTTTTTAATTGCTACAATTCCTTTTAGTATTGCAGCATTAATAAACTTACTTATTGTAACTCTTATTTATACCGACAAAACAAAACGTTTAAAACTCTATGATGCGCTTATAAAAATTTCAATGTTATTTGGCGTGTTAGCAACATTTTACCTTGCTTATTTCTATTTATGAAACTCATTCTAGGATCGAAATCTCCTCGTAGAAAAGAATTATTATCATCACTTGGATTTGAATTTGAAATTCGGACAAAAGAAACGGACGAATCTTTTCCGAACACGCTAAATTCAAACGAAGTCGCTTTGTTTATTGCAAACAAAAAAGCGCAGGAATTGATTATTGATTTAAAGGAAGATGAAATAGTTCTTTGTGCTGATACTGTTGTGATAATAGATGATGTTATTTTAGGAAAACCAATTGATCATGCTGAGGCAATTTCAATGTTGGAAAAACTTTCAGGAAGAGATCATTTAGTTATTACAGGTGTTGTAATCGCTTCAAATGAAAAGAAAATACAATTTCAGTCAACAACCACTGTTTCATTCCTACCGTTATCTAAAGACGAAATAGAACGATATATTGAACAATCTAAACCTTTCGACAAGGCTGGTTCTTATGGTATTCAAGAATGGATTGGCGCTGCAGCTATTCAACGTATTGAAGGATCTTATAACAATGTAGTTGGTTTGCCAACACATGAAGTTTATCAAGCTCTGAAAAAATTTCAATAAAAAAAGGCCTTCCATCATTTGATGAAAGACCTTTCATTATTTTGTTTGAGCTTATCTAACTTTGAAAAATACTCTTCTATTTTTTGCCATTGTCAAATCAGCATCATCATTTTCATTAATTTCAGTATTTGGTTCTTCACTACCAACCGCTGAGGAAATCAATCTCGTAGTTGCAATTCCATTATCTGACAAGAAATTATAAATTAGATTCACACGTTTTGAAGACATATCAGCATATTGAGGTTTTTCAATAGCAACAGAATCTTCTTGCTTATCACTGTGACCCATTATTTCTAATTTCAAATCTGGATTAGCTTTCATTTGCTCTAAAATAAAGTTCAACGTTTCCTCACCGACAGGAGTTAAATTTGCTTTACCGAAAGCAAAAAACATTTGTTGAGCTTCAATTTTTTGTGTAACAGTCATTTTATCATTCAAAACAATTGCTTTTTGATAAATTGTAGTAGAAAATTCATTTACTGTTTCTTCAATTAAACAATCACATTTTAATCCATCATTAATCAAAGTAACTGAAACTTCATCTAAATAATAATAAGCCGCAATAATTTGAGTAACTTTTATATCCTTAGATTTTTTGTTCGTTTCTTTTTTCGTTTTATCATCTGCATAGAAATTACCAATTGTCATATATTTCTCTCCTCCTTCAGCAGTATATGTTCCACAGATTTCTTCCCAACTAAATTGTTGGTTAATTGTTTTAGTATCGTTATCAGGATGCAATACATGCGCAACGTCTATTATACTAGTTTTGTCTTCAGTTGCAAAATCTTTTTTAGAGAAATTTGCACCAATTTTATTAGACGAATATTTTGAAGCCTCTGCTAAAGAAACATAAAATTTCACGCAATATTTCATTCCCTTTTTCATTGGAGCATCCAATTTTACCATTACGTAAGAACGGGGAACTTTATTTCCAACAGAAAGCGCAGTAAAACCAGCATAATTTGAACCATCACGCGCATCTTCTTTACCATAACCATTCAATGGAGTATTAATTTCAGGAGATTTACTTGGTGTAAATAAATCCGCACGCATTCCAGTTGGAGAAGTCCAGCCAGTAGCACTTGTTAAACCTCCTAATTTCTTAACTTTCCCGTCAGTTGCTTCAAAACTACCATTAGGAACTAAATTTTCACCTTGCTGCGCAAAAGAAGTCAAAGTTGATAGTCCAATTAACATAATTGAACTTATTTTTCTCAAATTATTAGAACTGTATTTCATAATCTTTTACTGTTTTTATAAACGTTTTAACCTTCTCAGGATCAATATCTGGATACACTCCGTGCCCCAAATTTACAATATGTCTTTTACTTTTATACGAATCTAACATATTAATTGTCAAATTCTGAATTTCATTATGTGAAGAATACAATGCACAAGGATCTAAATTCCCTTGTAACGTTCTGTTTTCGCCAATTTCATTTCGAATTTCAACACTATTCATGTTCCAATCCAAACCAATCGTATTACACTTCAATTTTGCAATTGCTGAAATTGAAGTAATTGCACCTTTAGCAAAAATTGTCAAAGGAACTTCATTAATTGCGTTAGCAATTCTATCAATATATTTCAATCCAAATTCAGCATATTGTTCTGTTCCTAAAATTCCAGCCCAAGAGTCGAAAATTTGTAACATATGCGCACCAGCTGCAACTTGTGCTTTCAAATACTGAATTGTGACTTCTGTAATTCGACTTAGCAACTCATGTGCCAAAACTGGATTGGTATATAATAGTTTGCGTGATTCAGAAAATGTTTTTGAACCTTGTCCTTCCACCATATAACAAAAGATTGTCCATGGAGCTCCAGCAAAACCAATTAAAGGAACACGCCCGTCCAATTCTTTGTTCGCAATTTTAATGGCTTCTAAGACATAGCCTAATCGATCTTCGATATCAAAATTTGTTTCAGCATATTTTAAACCTTCTTCAGTTCTAATTGTTTTTTCGAACCAAGGGCCTTTTGCCTCCAACATTTGATATTCCAACCCCATAGCTTCGGGTACAACCAAAATGTCTGAAAAGATAATAGCTGCATCAACACCCAAAATATCAACAGGTTGCACTGTAACTTCAGCAGCGAATTTTGGTGTTTCAACCAATTCTTTGAATCCGGATAATTTAGAACGAACAGCGCGGTATTCAGGTAAAATTCTACCAGCTTGTCTCATGAGCCAAACAGGGTATCTTTCTATAGATTCACCTCGAGCAGCTCTTAAAATTAGATCATTTTTTAATTCCATTGCTGGCAAAGATAATCAAACACTTTTTTAGTTGGATGTTTCAGAGAAAAATTACCAAATAATTGGCTTTTTATTCATTTTTATCAAATAATCATTTGTCATACTAAAGTGTTTACATCCAAAAAATCCCCGATAACTCGATAATGGCGAAGGGTGAACCGATTTCAAAATGAGATTCTTGTCAGAATTCACCTTTTGACCCTTTTCGTGAGCTTTTGATCCCCACAACAAATAAACTACACCTTCTTTTTGATCATTTAGTTTTTGAATAATTGCATCTGTGAATTTTTCCCAACCCTTTTTTGAGTGACTGTCCGCTTTACCTTCTTCAACCGTTAATACAGAATTCAATAATAAAACTCCTTGTTCTGCCCATCTTTCTAAATTACCGTTTTCAGGAAATGTTACATTCAAATCATTTTCAATTTCTTTAAAAATATTTATTAAACTTTTGGGAAAAGGTTGAATGTTCCTTTCAACAGAAAAACACAAACCATGCGCATGACCTTTTGTTGGATAAGGATCTTGACCAATAATGACAACTTTTACATTCTCAATTGGACAAAGATTTAATGCTTGAAAAACAGTTGATTTGGAAGGGAATATTGCTCCCTCTTTTACGATATATTCTGAATTTATAAATTTAATCAAATCTAAAAAATAGGGCTTTTGAAATTCTTCGTTCAACGCCAATTCCCACGATTTTTCTAAATACATCTCCATTCTTCAAATTTACAATTTTCATGTAAATTGTTTTTAAATAAATTAATTTCTTCGCTTATCTTTGTTTCTATGAAAAACAACCCTTTTTTATTTTTAATAGTCACTCTACTGTTTTTTTCTTGCAACGAAGAACCAAAAGAAAAAAGTGAAAAAACAGTTCCAAAAGCAGAAGAAAATCAAACAGTTGAACAAATGGCTAAACGTCATTTAGAAAGTCAATTGTCAATTCCTGCTACTGAAAAATATTCCTATCATATTTATAAAGCACATTTAGATGAAGATGAGAAAATCGATGCAATTATCACTTTAAATAGAGTTGATTTTGCATTAGAAGAAGCTTCAGCATCAAAAAAAACTGCAAAACATGCAGACTTGGGTTTTATGGGTAATTACAATTATATCTTTTATTTTGATGGTGGATTAAATAAAATTTCACCCCCAATTGCAATTCCTTCAAGTGCTTTAGCAGAGTTAAAAATTACTTTTGAAAATATTCAATCTGAATCCTATAAAGATATTTTAGTTGATTTCAGGATATTAAATGCTTCTTACAAAGATTATTATACTGTTTCTAACCATATTCCAAGACGCGTATTCCAATGGAAAAATTTTGATGGTTTGAAGAGTGATGTTTCAGAAGCGTATACTTTTGATTATACTGATGGAACAATGGGAATGGTAAAAGATATTTTGGTGAAAAAAGCGACATTGATTCAACCTTCAAAAGATGTTGACATGTACAAATATGAACCAGTTTTAAAGGAAAGTGATGAAATTGTTTACCGATTTTTCTATCATCCAGATCAAGGAAAATATATGACTCAAAAAAAGAATACGAAATAAAATCAAGAAAGGCGACAATAAATTGTCGCCTTTCCTTTTATAAAATTTTATTTCCTTAAAAGTTTCCTCTTAACGTCAAAATAAAATTACGGCCTGGTGCAGAAATATTAGATGCAAACTGACGATAATTTTTATCCAAGACATTTTCACATGCCACTTGCAGACCAACAAATTTGTTAAACTGATATCCTAATCGAACATTTACAGTATACCAAGATGGCATTCCTTGTGGCAACGCAAATGCTTCATTATCTTCACCAGATGGACTATATTCAGCTATCTTTTTCATTGCACTGTAGTTCACAAATAAATCAGCTCTGAATTTATTTTGGTGAATTTGGAAACCAAACTTACCAAACATTGGCGGAATATGATCTAACGGAATTGCAGTTGAATCAGTAACAATGCGCGCATACGTGTAGTTATAAGTTGCATAAGCAGTAACGTTATTATTCAACTTCGCATTCATATTTAATTCCAAACCATATAAGTATGCTTTGCTCGCATTTGTAGTTGCTACAACTTTACTCATTGTTCCAACATACATGATAGAATCCTGTCCATTGTATGTAAAGTTTTGAGTAGTTAAGGCATTTCTATAAAGTGTATAATAACCTGTTGTTTGAAGTGTTAACCAATTTTCAAAAGTATTTGAAATTCCAACTTCACCGTTGTAGGTATATTCAGGTTTTAAGTTTGCATTTGGCACTGTTATATTTCCAGGCGTTGATTCAAAAACTTTACTTAAGTCATCTACGTTTGGTGCTCTAAATCCTGTTGAAACTAAAGCGGTAATGCGGCAATCATCTGATGGCATATAAACTACACCTAAATTACCAGTTAATGCTGAATTATTCTGTTTCGCCTCTTTGAAAGGGAAATTAAAGAAGGTAGTATCAGTAAATTTCGCATTCAATCCAACATTTGAAAAACGCAAGCCATCATTTAGGATTACTTTGTCTGTAATTTCCCATGTGTGAGTTGCATAAACAGCAATTGAATTCATCGTTGCTCCACCCGATGCATAACGCGTATCTAAAGGTGTTTGTATACCAGTAGTGATATCTTTTGTAAAGGCTGTTGAATTAACTTTATTGTACCATCCTTCAACACCATATCGAATTTCATGTTTACCTATTTTCTTTGCCATATCAAGATTAGCAGTAATAATATCCAAGTTTTCAAAACGGTTATTTTGATTTACATTATTAAACTTTCTGTCAATACGACTTTCTTCAATCTGTTGGTAACCCAAAATAAAACGTGCGTTATCATACATCTTATTTGACTTAGATAATTCCAATGTATAAGAGGCTAACAATCTATTTTGAGGACCGTAATTCCATTCAGCATATTTTGCTGTACCACCCGAAGTTTGCGTTAAACGATCATAACGTGGTACATTTGAAGAAGTTGAATATTGTAAATTCACTAAATGCTTCACTGTTGAACTTTGTTGGAACAAGAATTTTTGCATTACATCAATTTGAGTATAACCCGATCCTACTTGAACATTCGTATCTGCATTCACAAAAACTGAATCTTTTCCATCAACTCGTTGAACATACCAAGGCCGAGAACCGAAATTTCCAACTGATGGCTCACGATTAGCACCTTGTCGCAGATCACCATAATTAGAGTATGTAAAAGACGTCAAAGAACCAAACTTTTTACCTCCAACCGAAATATTAGCATTTGCTGCGTACCCTTTATTGGCAGACATATAACGTGTAAATGCGCCAGCTTTGATTTTAATTTTATCGTCACTTGATAAAAGTGGATTTTTCGTAGTGAACGACATCACACCTCCTAATGCATCAGATCCATAAACAACTGATCCAGGTCCAAAGATAACCTCCACTCTTTCCAACATTGCATTATCCATCGTAACGATATTTTGGATATGACCAGCTCTATAAATAGCCGTATTCATTCTCACACCATCAATAACCATCAATACTTTGTTTGTTTCAAAACCACGGATTATTGGACTTCCACCTCCAAGTTGACTTTTTTGAACAAAGACATTTCCAGTATTTGACATAACATCGGCTGTTGAACTTTGATTCATTATTTGAATTTCAGAAGCTCGTAAAACTTGTATTTTCTGGGACACATCTTTCCGTTGTTCTTCAAATTTACTAGCTGAAACAACAATTTCATTTATAGAATTGATGTTTTCTGCCATTTTCAAACTATTTCCTTGCGCTTTAATTTGATCCAAGGTAATCGTAACAGCACTATACATTGCATTGATAAAAACCAACGTTTGAGTTCCTTGTATTCCTGATAGAACAATGATGCCAGATTGATTAGATTTGGTAATCAGTGTGTTTTCATTTAATTTATACACTTCAACATTTTCAATTGGTTGAAGAGAATTTTGGTCAATTATTGTTATTGACTGTGCTTGTGACATAAATAGTATCGACAAGCAAAACATAAGTAAGCCTATTTTTTTCATAAGAATTTCTTTAATAATAAACAATTGTAGAATCTGAGATGATTCCAGTTTTGAATTACTAAGAAATCTGAGGTGGAGGAGAATCTATTTGAATGGATTTAACAGATAAATAATCCAAATAATTGAAGGTTGATGTTTTGTTTTCTTTTAAAATAATAAAATTAAGATCAACACAACTATTAGAGAGTAAAGAGGGTGTTTGCAATAATTTGAATAAACTAGATACAGTTTTGTGTTGATTATCGTCACACAAATTTGAGAAAACATTTTGATTCAATTTTGCAAAAAGCACCTTTTCTTGTTTATCCGAAATACATTCTAAATGCGTGATACCATTTTTATAACTTTTTCGCACAACATCATAAAGATTACCATTCAGATCAAATTCATTCTTTTTCAACCAAACAAGCTGTTTTAATTGATTCGAATTAAAATCAAAAATCACAAGTTTATCTTTTGGTACTCCTTCTTTTAATTGAGATTTGATTTCCTTTTTTAATTTATAATGTGCCAATTCAAAATAACCCACAAATCCGATGATTTGAAAAGTCAAAAGAATCAATAAACTGAATGAGACTAGTTTTCGCACAATCAAAAGTATAACTTTGTGCTGTAAAATCAAATAGCTTTCAGCGTATTAAAAAATAAAATATACTAATCTAAATGCAAGGATTCCTCAAATCAACTAAAACTTTTCGATATTCCACAATTGGAAATCCTGAAACTGCAAAAACTATTATTTATGTACTTCATGGTTACGGTCAATTAAGCGACTACTTTATTAGAAAATTTGAAAATCTACAAAATGACTATTTCATTGTTGCACCTGAAGGAATGCACCGTTTTTATTTAAAAGGTTCTTCAGGTCGAGTTGGTGCTTCTTGGATGACAAAAGAAGATAGGGACAATGATATTTCAGATAATTTAAACTGGCTAAATCAATTAGCTGATGAATTAGCGACAAAACATCAATTTGAAAAGACAATTCTATTAGGTTTTTCGCAAGGAGGAGCAACTGCATTAAGATGGTTTCATAAGAGTAGAATAAAAATTGATCAATTAATCATTTGGGCTGCTGTCTTCCCTCCAGATTTAATCGTTAAAGAAGAATTGGTTAATTCCAATTCTCGAAATAGATTTTTTGTAATTGGGAATAATGATGAGTTTTATTCAGAAAATCAAAGAACAGAAATAATTGATTATTATAATTCCGCTGGATTTATATCTTCAATTTACGATGGTAATCACGATATTGACTTAGAAACATTGAAATCACTTCTTAATTCTACTAATTAAGTTGAATTAAATATTTTTTATTTGGCACAATTTCTGATATTTGCACCGAAAACAAACGAACATGAAATTATTTCTTACACTTCTAGTACTATTATCTTTTAACAGCTTTGGTCAAGATGCAAAATCTCAGGGCATTTTAGACAAGCTTTCAACAAAAATGAAAGGTCAAAAATCATTTTACATTGAATTCACGGCAAATATTAAAAATGCAACAAACGGTTCAAATGAAAGTGAAACAGGCAAAGGTTGGGTAAAAGGTGATAAATTCTATGCTTCATATGGTGACAATACGATTATCTCCAACGGAATAAAATCATGGACGATTGTAAAAGAAGAAAAGTCTGTTTATGAAACAGATGCTAATGAAGCTGGAGATGAAGGAATGAATCCTAAAAAATTAATGACAATTTGGGAAAGTGGCTTTAAAAATAAATACGAAAAAGAAGATAAATTAAACAATGAGGTTGTTCACGTTATATACTTATACCCAAAGAATCCAGCGAAGGTAGATTATCACACAATAATTTTATATATTTCTAAGACTTCTAATGAATTGAAGAAGGCTATTATGAAAGCAAAGGATGGAACGGTTATGACATACACCCTTACAAAGTTTCAATCAAATCCAACAATTGAAGATTCAAAGTTTGTGTTTGACATCAAAAAATATCCAGGATATACTTTAATCAAAGATTAAAATTCTAACATTTAAAAAAAGGCTTCCATCAATTGACGGAAGCCTTTTTTTTTATTTCTTCTTTTTTAGTTTCTGACCTTTCGTCTTGGGTCTACCATATTTTTCTTGCTTGGCTTTTTTCCAGTCTTTTCTAACATTGACTTTTTGATTCTTTGCAGATTTCTCATGAAAAGCATCACCAACATTTTCTCTTTTTGGAATTTTAATATCAACATTTGGCATATTGATTTTCGGTTCCTCATCGTAAATCAATTCAGTTGAGATTTCTAAATCAGCAGGCAATTTCAAATACTTGATTTTGATTTTACCTAAACCTTCATCAATTCTGTCATTCAATGTTTTTTCATATTCAGAGAATAAACTAATTGCTTCACCTTCTTGGTCAGCTCTACCTGTTCTACCAACTCTGTGAATGAAATTCTCAAAATCATCTGGTGCATCAAAATTGATAACATGCGTCACTTTTGAGATATCCATTCCTCTCGAAATAATATCAGTTGCAATCAAAATTGTTGTTTCTCCACTGTGAAATTTATTTACAGCATTGAACCTGAAATTTTGTGATTTATTCGAATGGATTACACCCAAACGATCTTCAAATTTCTGAGACAATCTCTCGTAAACAACATCAGCATACGATTTACTAGAAACGAAAACTAATACTTTTTCCATTTCCTTAGTAGTCGAAAGTAACTGTTCAAGTAGGTTTAATTTCGTGTTAAAATTAGGAACTTTATATCCAGTTAAAAGGATGTTCTCTAATGGTGTTCCAGCTGGAGCTGCCTCAATTTTAACCGGTGAAATAAAGTAATCTTCAAGCAACGCTTCAACTTCTTCATTCATCGTTGCTGAAAACAACATACTTTGTTTCTTCTCAGGTAAAAGTTCCAGCACATTTTTCAATTGGTGTCGAAATCCAAGATTAAACATTTCGTCAACTTCATCAACGACTAATTTTTTTATTCCTTTCAAGACTAAATCACCCCTCAACACCAAATCCAATAATCTTCCTGGCGTTGCAACTAAAACATCCAAGCCTAAACTAACTTGTTCAGCTTGTGTTCTAATATTCACTCCACCGTAAACCCCTACAACTGTTAAAGTCATATGAGTGGTAAGCTTCTCGACAGTTTCAACAACCTGAGCAACCAATTCCCGTGTTGGAACAATTATCAATATTTGAGGAAGTCTGTCTTTTGAGAAATTCCATTGTCTTAAGCAAGGTAATAAAAATGCTAATGTTTTTCCTGTCCCAGTTTGAGCAATTCCCAACATATCTTTACCTGACATGATTACTGGAAATGCTTTCACTTGAATAGTCGTAGGATGTATATATCCCAACTCATCTAATGCGTTAATTAACTGCTTATTGAGATTTAAATCCTTAAAAGTTATTTCGTCCATTCTTGTTTATTTGGGATTCAGGATTTGCAATTAATAATTAAGCAAATCATTTATAGCGTTTTTCAAGCGCTCTTTTGGTAAAAATTGATTTTCTAATGTTTCAGCAAATGGAATTGGCGTATCTAATGAAGCAACCCTTTTTACTGGAGCATCTAAATTATTAAAGCAATTTTCATTGATTAAAGCAACCAACTCTCCTCCTATTCCACCTGTCATGCAGTCTTCATGTAAAACAATTACTTTTCCTGTTTTATTCACTGCGTTATAAACCGCATTTGTATCTAACGGTAAAAGTGTTCTTAAATCAACTATTTCAGCTGTAATATTAGGTAACATTTCAATTGCTTCAGTTGCCCAATGAACTCCCATTCCATAGGTGATAATTGTTAAATCTGAACCTTCGGTAACAGTTCTTGCTTTTCCAATTTCAACCGTATAATAGTCATTTGGAATTTCTTCCTTCAAACTTCTATATAAATTTTTATGTTCAAAGATCATTACTGGATTTGGATCTTCAATCGCAGCATTCATTAATCCTTTTGCATCGTATGGCGTCGATGGATAGACGACTTTCAATCCTGGTGTATGCGTAAACCATGCTTCATTACTTTGAGAATGAAAAGGTCCTGCTGCTGAACCAGCTCCAGTTGGCATTCTTACCACAACATCTGCATTTTGTGCCCAACGCCAGTGCATTTTAGCTAAATTATTGATGATTTGATTGAATCCACATGTTACAAAATCTGCGAATTGCATTTCAACAATAGCTTTCATTCCTGAAATTGACAATCCTAAGCCCGCTCCAACGATTGCAGATTCACAAATTGGCGTATTTCGAACACGGTCCGTCCCAAATAGATCCACAAAACCCTCAGTCACTTTAAAAGCACCACCGTATTCAGCAATATCTTGACCCATAATAACTAATTCCGGATATTTTTCCATCGATTGGCGCAATCCATCTTGAATAGCATCAATAAATCGTTTTTCAGATTTGTCACCGTTCCCTTCAATTACGATTTGCTCAAAAGGTGCGTAAACGTCTTTTATTTCTTCTTCAATTGAGGTATTTATTGGACTTTCTGCTTGCGCAATATCAAATCCAGCTTGAATTTCATTTTTTAGATCGGTTCGAATTTTCTCAATTTCCACTTCACTCAAAATCCCTAACTCTTTCAAATACAATTCGAAATTCATAATCGGGTCTTGTTTTGACCATTCATCTTGTAATCCTTCAGGATAATATTTTGTGCCAGATGCCTCTTCATGACCACGCATTCTAAAAGTCATCAATTCCAATAAATACGGTTTTGGATTTTCTCTAATGTCTTCGTTTATTTTTCTGACTGCACGAATAACATCCAAAATATTGTTACCATTTACTTGGACAGCTTCCATTCCATAACCAATTCCTTTGTCTATAAATTGTTTACATCGAAATTGTTCAGCTGATGGAGTTGATAAACCCCAGCAATTATTCTCTACTGCAAAAATCACAGGTAAATCCCAAACTGATGCAACATTTAATGATTCATGAAAATCTCCTTCAGAAGCACCACCATCACCTGTGAAAACAATTGTAGATTTCTTTTCTTTACGCAATTTAGCAGCTAATGCAATTCCATCTGCTATTCCCAATTGTGGTCCGAGATGAGAAATCATTCCAACAAGTTTATATTCTTGTGTTCCAAAGTGGAAAGAACGATCTCTGCCTTTTGTAAAACCAGATATTTTTCCCTGAAACTGAGAGAATAATCTATTCATTGGAATTCCACGTGTTGTAAAAACCCCTAAATTTCTGTGCATAGGTAGAATATACTCATCATCATTCATTGCATAAGCGCAACCAACAGATATTCCTTCTTGACCCCAACCAGAAAACCATTTTGTGATTTTCCCTTGACGCAGCAAGATGAGCATTTTTTCTTCAATTAAACGAGGTTTAATCAACGTTTTATATATAACCAGCAATTCTTGGTCATCAAATCCTTCACGGTTAAATTCAATATGTCTTTGTTCTAAAACTTCCATCGTTTTAATAATTGAAATTGGAAATGCAAAATTAACCCAATTTGTTGCAGGAAACAGCAATTTCCTTTAAATATTTCCTTAAAACAAAAAAGGTTGACCCGAAGATCAACCTTTTCAATTCTTATTATTAAGATTAAACCAAACCTTGGTCAATCATTGAATCAGCAACTTTAATGAAACCAGCAATATTTGCACCTTTCACATAGTCAGTATATCCTTCTGAATCTGTACCATATTTCACACATGCATCGTGGATAGAAACCATAATACCGTGTAAACGCTCATCCACTTCTTCTGCTGTCCAGCTAAGACGTAATGAGTTTTGTGACATTTCCAATCCAGATGTTGCAACACCACCAGCATTAGATGCCTTTCCTGGTGAGAACAATACTTTAGCAGCATGGAAAACAGCAATTGCTTCTGGTGTAGAAGGCATGTTTGCTCCTTCAGCAATACATTTACAACCGTTAGCAACTAATACTTTTGCCTCATCACCGTTTAACTCGTTTTGAGTTGCACATGGTAAAGCGATATCAACTTTAACATCCCAAGGACGTTTTCCAGCAACAAATTTCGCCGTTGGATATTTAGTAGCATATTCAGAAATACGACCTCTTTTTTCGTTTTTCAACTCCATAATGAATGCCAATTTCCCTGCATCAATTCCATCAGCATCATAGATATACCCTTCAGAATCTGAACAAGTAACAACTTTAGCTCCTAATTGAGTAGCTTTTTCAATTGCATATTGAGCAACGTTTCCAGAACCTGAAACAGCAACAACTTTACCTTGGAAAGAATCACCTTTAACAGCTAACATTTCTTTAGCGAAATAAACAGTACCATAACCAGTAGCTTCTGGACGAATTAATGAACCACCCCAGTTTCTTCCTTTTCCAGTTAGAATACCTGTAAATTCATTTCTAATTCTTTTATATTGACCGAACATGTAACCAATTTCACGACCACCAACACCGATATCTCCAGCAGGAACATCTGTATTAGGACCAATATGACGACAAAGTTCAGTCATAAATGATTGACAAAATTTCATTACTTCATTATCTGACTTTCCTTTTGGATCAAAATCAGAACCTCCTTTTCCTCCACCCATTGGCAAAGTAGTAAGAGAATTTTTGAATACTTGTTCAAATCCTAAAAATTTAAGAATCGATAAATTCACTGATGGATGAAAACGCAAACCACCTTTGTATGGACCGATTGCAGAATTAAATTCAACACGGTATCCACGATTCACTTGAATCTCTCCTTTATCATCTAACCAAGGAACGCGGAATAATATTGTTCTTTCCGGCTCAACAATACGATCCAAAATTTTGGCTGCTTTGTATTTTGGAGTCTCTTCAACTAATGGAATAACAGCTTCTGCTACTTCCAACACTGCTTGAAGGAATTCAGTTTCGTGACCATTTGTAGCTTTCACTTTTGCCATGAAAGCATCAATCTGTGCTTGATATTTATTTGACATTTTCTAAATTTTTTAAAATCAACACGGCAAATGTAAATATTTTTTAAAGGAATCATTCGCAAAACGAATAATAAAGTTTAATTCATTCAAACTATAGATATATTCATTCAAACGTACGAAATATTCAAGAATACAAGAATAAGCTAAAATAGTTCCAAGCTTTGAAGCAACTATCTTTAACTTTGTGCGTCTAGAACTTGTAAATAACATTTAACCTATGAATTATATACTCTCAATAATTACCTTATTTTCTATCACAACCATCTCTTTTGGTCAATTACCTACAGTCAATTTATGTTTAGGACAAGATGCAACTGTTTGTCAAGGGCAACCAGTTGTGGTAACTAATTGTGGCGGTGGAGGTGGCGTTGGGGCTGCCGGAATCACATTAAATGCACCCACAAATGTCCCTTTAGGTGATGATAATTTTTCAGGAATTGTGAATCTCGGATTTACTTTTAATTTTTATAATTCAAATTACACGCAATGTGTAATCGGAGCTAATGGTGTTGTATCTTTTAATTTGTCTCAAGCTAACGGGTACTGTCCTTGGTCTTTAGGTGGAGTTGGTCCGTTACCTAGTGTTGCTTTTACTTCGGCTAGAAATGGTGCGTCTCCAATTTATGCAGACATGAATCCTGGTGCTGGTGGTGTGGTCCAATATCAGACAATTGGAACTGCTCCGAATAGAATGTTTGTTGTACTTTATAAAGAAGTTCCAAATTATTCTTGCGGAGGTTGTAATTATCATTCTCTAATTTTTTATGAAACTACAAATGTTATAGAATATCATATTGGTAACAAACCTCCATGTCCAAGCTGGAATGGTGGTCTAGCAATTCAAGCTACTGAAAATACAGCAGGAACTGTAGCTCATGCTACACCAGGTAGAAATAATACAGTTTGGCCAGCCAATCAGGATGGTAAAAGATATACCCCAACGGCACCTGGAAATACATCAAATTATACAATTTCAACTGTACCTTATATTTTAGTAATGTCAACAGGTGGAAATATGCAATGGCAAAATACTTTGGGTGCAACTTTCCCATATAATGCTGGTGTATTAAATATACCTGTTGTTCCACCTGGTACAACTGGATATTTTTTAACTGCAACAGCATGTGGAACGAGTATTGGATCAATTACAACTGATACAACTTGGATTACGCGCGTAAGTTCAAGTGTAACAGCAACATCAACACCTGATATTTGTAGTTCTGGAATTGGAACAGTGACAGCGGTTCCTGGAGCAGGGACAGCGCCTTTTACCTTTTTATGGCCAACCTTAGGTGGTCAAACAACTCAAACTGTCACAAATGTTGCAGCAGGCACATATACTGTACAAATGACCGATGCAGGTGGTTGTCCTTCATCTGGTAATGTTACAGTAGGAAATACTCCAGCAGCATTTACAGGAACTACAACAATCGTATCTTGCCCTGGAGGTTCAAATGGAACAGCAACAGCTGTTATGACTCCTCCATTAGGAACTTTGACATATCTTTGGAATGATCCACTTGCTCAAACAACTGCAACTGCGACTGGATTGACAGCAGGCGCATACACTTGCACAATTACATCAACAATTGGTTGTTCAGGAACTGTAAATGTTACGGTAACTGAAATCCCTGGAATGATAGCAGCAATCACAAATCAAACAGATGTTACTTGTAACTCCAGTAACGATGGTATGATAGATATCAATGTTACTCAAGGGACACCAGGATATACCTATTCATGGGATAATTCTATATCTATTACTGATATCGCAAATGATTTATATGTTGGGGTTCATACTGTAACAGTTACTGATGCAAATGGTTGTATTGTAACCGTGTCAGGTCTGCTTGGCGAACCAACTCCTTTATCGATCATACTACTTACTCCTCCTACGCAAATATGTTCTGAAGATGATATTTTATTAAGTGTTGCTGGCTCGGGTGGATCTTCACCATATACTTTTACTTGGACTGAAAATGGAACATTGATTGGAACTGGAACATCGATTCTTGTTGATCCAGTAACAACGAATACACAATATTGTGTTGAAATGTCAGAAGCTTGTGGTTCACCAGTTAAAGATTCATGCACAGTGATTACTTTTCCTACGCCAATTATAGCAGGAATTCTTCCTAACAAAACAGAAGATTGTATACCTGGTTTCTTCGAATTCACAAATACTTCAACAAATGGAGGAGAAATAGCGACAACCTATTTCGAATTTTCTGACAACAATAGTTATCTTGAAATTGGAGCAGATTCAACATCTAATACGTTCACACAACCTAATGTGTATTCGTGTAATATGACAATTACATCGATTTACGGATGTGTTTACACTGGTGTGTTTAACAATCTTATTAATGTGAAACCATTGCCAACTGCAGATTTTACTTTCTCTAGTAACCCTGCAACAATTTTTGAAACTGGTATTCATTTGCAAGACAGGTCTTCAATAGATGTTGTAGCATGGGAATGGTTTAGTCCAGGCTCAAGTCCATCGTATAGTTTCGCGAAAAACCCATCTTTTGTTTTCCCAGAAGGTGAGATTGGTGATTATCCAATTACATTATTGGTCACTTCTGAATACGGGTGCGTTGATACAATTACATACATTATGCATATCATTCAAGATGTTATTTTCTATGCTCCTAATACGTTCACACCAGATGGCGATGAGCATAATCAATCTTGGGAAATATTTGTCGAAGGAATTGATATTTACAAATTCGACTTATTTATTTTCAATAGATGGGGAGAAATAATTTGGGAATCACATGACCCTAAAGCTAAATGGGACGGAACATACAATGGTCAAATTGTACAATCTGGAACATACGTTTGGAAAGCTAGTGCAAAAGATTCTGTCAATGATGGAAAATATGAATTCTCAGGATACATTAACGTAATGAGATAACTTAAAACCTAATACTACGAAGAAGGGGAGAATTTATTCTCCCTTTTTTTATGTCATTTTGGTATCGTTTTTGCCTATCCAAAAAAATATAGTATGTTTGACAAAATCTAAAAATCATGAAACGAATTATTTATCCTTTAACAATTGTATTAACGACATTAATTCTTCCATCATGTGATGTATTGGAGGAAGCAGCAGCATTAGTTACAACTAATACAGAACCTACAAAACCACAATTATCGAATGCCGATGTGATTTCTGGATTAAAAGAAGCATTAAATGTTGGAATTAAAAATTCAGTAAATTTAACATCCGTTACAGATGGCTTTTTAGGTAATTCAGCTATCAAACTTCCTTTTCCGGAAGACGCTCTTAAAGTGAAACAAAAAGCACTTGATTGGGGTTTGACTGAACAAGTTGCTAAATTTGAAACTACTTTAAATAGAGCTGCAGAAGAAGCAACGAAGGAAGCATTACCTATTTTCGCAAATGCAATTACCAACATGAGCATTACTGATGGTTTTGCCATTTTAAACGGCGGAGATGGATCTGCAACAAAATTTTTGAAGGATAATACAACAGCTCAATTAGTGACAGCTTTTTCTCCAAAAGTAGAAGCAGCAATAGCAAAAGTAAAATTGACAGAATACTGGAATCCTATTATCACAAAATATAATACTGCAATGAATTTAACAGGAGGAGAAAAATTAAATCCAGACTTAACTAAATATGTCACAGAAAGAGCAATCAGTGGACTTTATCATATGGTAGCAATCGAGGAAAATAAAATCCGAAAAGATCCTTTGGCTCGCGTTACCGATATTTTACAGAAAGTGTTTGGAAGTTTGACTTCTAATTAATCTAAAATCGTATTTTTAAGGTGCTATGAATTTTATAGCACCTTTTTTATTTTATATCTATGCAGTTTCCTCCTTCAGAGCTAGTTCTCAATAGCAATAATCAAGTTTATCATTTGGGGTTGTCGCCTTCAACTATTTCAGATAAAATCATTTTGGTTGGTGATCAAGATCGCGTTTCTATGATTTCATCTTTTTTTGACTCAATTGAACATAAATCACAGCACCGCGAATTTGTTTGTCATACAGGAATTTACAAAGGGAAAAGAATAACTGTTATTTCAACAGGAATTGGAACCGATAATATTGATATCACATTAAATGAATTAGACGCTTTATGGAATATTGATTTAGAAAATCGTGAAGAAAAAAAGAATATTCGTTCATTAGATATTATTAGAATTGGCACGTGTGGTATTCTTCAAGCTCCAATTCCAATTCATTCATATATCGTTTCAACACACGCTTTTGGTTTAGACAATATTGCTCACTTCTATGAAATATCGTATACCGAAAAGGAGAAAAAACTAAAAGATGAATTGGTAAACCATTTACAATTTCCTGTTGGAATCCAACCTTATTTGGTTGCTTCAAACCATGAATTGACTGAAAAATTAATTTCTGAAAAGACATTTCAAGGAATTACTGTTACAAGTAGTGGCTTTTATGGTCCACAAGGAAGGCAGCTGAGAGTTAAAAATACAACAGATGGAATGAATGAGAAATTGACATCTTTCAGCTTTGAAAATCATTTAGTGACCAATTTTGAAATGGAAAGCTCAGCTATTTTTGCATTAGGAAAAGCTATGGGACATCGATGTGCAACCATTTGTTTAGGGGTTGCTAACCGACCTAAAATGGAATTTTCTAATGGTTTTGATGCTGAAATGAAAGAATTGATTCTATATGTGTTAGATCGGATCTAAATTTACTTTTCAGGCCTATAGATGTAATATTTGCCCGAAATAATTGTTGAAAATTTTAAAGAACTCGTTCCAACTTTTCTGCCTGAATAACCAGTATTTTGATGAATTAAGGTTATCTCATCTTGGTTCATAACTTTATACACTATTGCTGTATGATGAGGCATTGTTTCAGTGAAAATCTGTTTTCCTTTTTTGTATTTTATTTTAATCTTTTCGAATTGAATGATATCGCCTGGATAAATGCATTCAGAAGCGGACAATTTTCTTCCATAGACCAATCCTCCATCCCATTTTGCATCAACTTCATCTAAGGCAAATTTCGCTAAATCCCAGCATTCTCCTGTTCCAACTTTTTTATTGATTTTAAGTCCAACTAAATTCGTTATTTCTTTGTTTAAAAGAGGAATTGAATCGCATTGAGCGAATGATGTAGCTATAAATATCATGAAATAGATAAATAAAATACTTTTCATTTCCCTTAAACGCTATATAGTTGAAAAGATTACATAATTAGGTTTTGGCTGCATCCAGAATTCTTTGAACTCTTGCTTTATCAACCTTCAAAACTGATTCAGAAAAAAGCGATTCTTCGTCTTGTTGAAATTTAACGGTACCCGAAAAATGTATTGCACTTGGTCGAAGTTCTTTGGCAATTTTACTTACGTTTGCTGCACTTACTCCGCCTCCAGTCATAATTTCTATTCTGCCAGCACTATGCGTCATCATTTGCTCTAAGATAGGCATTCCGATTTCCACATTTCGAGATAATCCAGAAGAAAGGATTCTATTGACTTTATTTTCAATAAGAATATCCATTGCCTTTTCCCATTCAATACAATCATCAAATGCTCTATGGAAAGTTACTTCCATTCCTTTTGCTTTTGTCATTATCTGAGACAATATTGCTTCATCAATTTCTCCAGATTCAGTTAATGCACCAATCACAACACCAGCTGCTCCCATCTCCTTGCAATTGATTATTTCGCGCAGCATTACTTCTAATTCATCTTCAGAATAATTAAACCCTCCGGGCCGCGGACGAATTAAAACATGTGTTTCAATTCCATGTGCAATCGCATATTCAATCATTCCGTAAGATGGCGTTATTCCTCCTTGTTCAAGATTTTGACATAATTCTATTCTATCAAAATTAAATTCTTTGGCAATACGAATAGCTTCCAAAGAAGCAGCACATAATTCAAATTTCATCACTTAAAAAATATAATTAGTTCATCCATGAAAGTCCAAGGAATATTTCCTTCTCCTGGTATTCCTTGCGGAATTGCATCAAACGTGGTAATTAATACTTTCACGTATCTACCTTTGTTATTTATAATTGTTGAAAAAGGAAGTGTTTTACCTTTTTTTGCTTCATTTGAATTCAATTTCAAGTCAGAATCTTTCAAATATTTCCATTTTTTTCCTTTTTTGGAAACTGAAAATCGAATGAAATTCGGATAGTGAATCCAAGAGCCCTCATCTTCAAGGAAACCTATTTCCAATGAATCAATTTTTGAATATTTCTTAAGATCAACAACAAATTCTATTTCTTGCTCTTGAAAACCTAACCATTCGTTCCCTTTCCAAGGTTTGCATCCAATAATTCCATCTACAAGAGTTGACGATCCTGAACCGCTATATTTCTCACTAGGCTTCGATTTTAATTCGATAGGTAATTCAAGTGCCGGATGAACTGTAAAATTGTAAACAGAAGATTCTGTCGTAAATTCTGAAGATACTTTAAACGAATAATTGACAACTTTTGAACCTGTTGTTCTCTCAAAATACAAGGAATCTTTTTCACCAATTACCTGTCCCCCGCTCAAAGCTGGATGAATTTCATCTGACTTTACAAATAAATCGAAATGATAATTAGGTTCTCCACTTTTAAAATGGATAGTAACACCTTCCAATTTTTGATTAAGTTCCATTTTAGGATAGAAAAAGGCTTTGGAAAAATTGACATCATATCGATTCATGTATTTCAACTGATAGTCAACAAACGATTTTTTAAAATCTTCAAATGGCGGTTTTGAAGTGCACCATAATGCTTGTGATAACGCCAATGCACGTGGATAAGTCATGTACTCCAACTTTTTCATATCAGGGATGTATTCTGTCCATAAATTTGCTTGACCCCCTAAAACATAAAGTGCTTGCTGCTCCGTAAATCCTTCTGGAATTGGATTAAAATCATACACTTTTTCTAATGGCGTAAATCCCCCAATTGCAAGTGGCTCATTTGGATTTGAACTTTGATAATGATCAAAATAACAATGTGATCCAGGTGTCATCACAACATAATGTTCTTGTTTTGCTGCTTCAATTCCACCTTCGAATCCTCTCCAAGACATAACAGCAGCATTTGGTGACAATCCGCCTTCTAAAATTTCATCCCAACCAATTAATTTTCGTCCTTTAGAGGTCAAAAACTCATCAATTTCTCGAATGAAAAAACTTTGCAGCTCATGTTCATCTTTCAAACCATTTTCACGAATTACTTTTTGACAACGTGGACATGTTTTCCAACGTGTTTTAGGTGCTTCGTCTCCACCGATATGGATATAAGGAGAAGGGAACAATTCTAACACTTCAGCTAAAATATCTTTCAGAAAATCTATACTTTCTTCTTTCGCACAAAAAACTTCATCAAAAACGCCCCACAAACCTGGCACTTCTAATTGTTTTCCAGTGCAAGAATAATAAGGATAAGCAGCTAAAGCAGCACGACTATGGCCTGGCATTTCAATTTCAGGAACAATTGTAACGAACCTATTTTGAGCATATTCTACAACATCTTTAATTTGTTCTTGGGTATAAAATCCGCCGTATTTCTCGACAGTATACGTTCTCGGTTTTGTAGTGTAATGGTCATTCACTGTGCTATCTCTCCAAGCCCCAATTTCAGTTAGTTTTGGATATTTTTTTATTTCAATTCGCCAACCTTGGTCATCGGTGAGGTGCCAATGAAACGTATTGAACTTATACATCGCCATCAAATCGATGAATCTTTTCACTTCATCAACACTGTAGAAATGCCTACTTACATCTAAATGCAAACCGCGCCAAGCAAATTTCGGATAATCCTGTATATAACATTGGTTGAAATAATAAGCATCTTTTTCACCTTGAATTAATTGCAATAACGAATTAACAGCGTAGAAACAACTTGCTTGAGAACTATAAGTAATCAAAATATTATCTGTGATATTAATCGTGTAATAATCAGGGGGAGTATTCACTAATTTCTTAAAAACAATTTTTTTAGAATTGGAATTAACCACCACTTGGATACCAAATACATTAATTAATTTATCGATGAAATATTCTTTAATTTCTTCAGGTAAATTTTCGGGATTCAATGAAATAAGATTACCAATTTCATTTATACCTTCTTGTTCTATAAAAACAACTGGTGCAGGAATTATTGGTGATTGAGCAAGTGTTAAATCAAAAATAGAAATCCAAAAAAATAACACTATCAACTGTTTTCTCATAATATCAAGACATTAAATTTAATTGAATTACTAATTTTTAAATCTCAAAATACTACATATTGCGTCTATACTGTCCACCAACTTCAAAAAGTGCATTTGTTATTTGACCTAAAGATGAATATTTACATGTTTCCATCAATTGTTCAAACATGTTTTCATTTTTAATCGCTGCTTCCTGGACTTTTCGTATTCCTTCTTCAGCAATTGATTGGTTTCCTTTTTGAAGATTCGTCAACATTCCAATTTGGTATTGTTTTTCTTCCTCCGTTGCACGAATTACTTCTTTTGGCAGCATTGTAGGAGATCCTTTTGAACTCAAGAACGTATTCACACCGATTATAGGAAACTCACCTGTATGTTTCAACATTTCATAATACAATGATTCTTCTTGAATTTTAGATCGTTGATACATTGTTTCCATTGCTCCTAAAACTCCACCACGTTCTGTGATGCGGTCAAATTCCAATAAAACAGCTTCTTCAACTAATTCGGTTAATTCTTCAATGATGAAAGCACCTTGTAAAGGATTTTCATTTTTCGCTAACCCTAATTCTCTATTTATAATTAATTGAATTGCCATCGCTCTTCTCACTGATTCTTCAGTTGGCGTTGTAATAGCTTCATCATACGCGTTTGTATGTAAAGAATTACAATTATCATAAATAGCGTACAAAGCTTGTAAGGTTGTTCTAATATCATTGAAATCTATTTCCTGCGCATGCAATGAGCGTCCAGAAGTTTGAATATGGTATTTCAACATTTGAGCACGTGCATTTGCGCCATACTTTTTAGCTAATGCTTTTGCCCAAATTCTTCTTGAAACTCGACCAATAACCGCATATTCTGGATCAATTCCATTCGAGAAGAAGAATGATAAATTTGGTCCAAAGTCATTGATGCTCATTCCTCTACTCATGTAATATTCTACATATGTAAATCCATTCGCAAGCGTAAAAGCTAACTGTGTAATTGGGTTTGCTCCTGCTTCTGCAATATGATAGCCAGAAATTGAAACAGAATAGAAATTGCGAACAGCATTATCAATAAAATATTGTTGCACATCACCCATTAAACGCAACGCAAATTCAGTCGAGAAAATACATGTATTTTGAGCCTGATCTTCTTTCAATATATCAGCTTGAACAGTTCCACGAACTTGCGTTAATGTTTCTGCTTTGATTTTCTCATAAACATTCAAGGGTAAAACTTGATCTCCAGTAACTCCGAGCAACATTAAACCTAAACCATCATTTCCTTGAGGAAGTTCACCTTGGTATTTTGGTCGCTCAACACCTTTTGATTTATAAATGGTAACGATTTTTGTTTCAATTTCTGACTCAATACTATTCTCTTTAATGAACTTCTCACAATTTTGATCAATTGCCGCATTCATGAAATAACCCAACATCATTGGTGCAGGACCATTGATTGTCATGGAAACAGAAGTCATTGGGTGACATAAATCAAACCCTGAATACAGTTTTTTCGCATCGTCTAAACAACAGATCGAAACTCCTGAATTCCCAATTTTACCATAAATATCAGGTCTCAAGTCTGGATCATTTCCATACAACGTAACTGAGTCAAAAGCAGTTGACAAGCGTTTCGCAGGCATTCCAATTGACACATAATGAAAACGCTTATTGGTTCTTTCAGGACCACCTTCTCCAGCAAACATTCTTGTTGGGTCTTCCCCTTCTCGTTTGAATGGAAATAATCCAGCAGTATATGGGAATTCACCCGGCACATTTTCTTGCAACGACCATCTTAAAATATCACCCCAACCTCTATACTTAGGCATTGATATTTTTGGAATTTGCAAATGCGAAAGTGATTCTGTATGTGTTTCAATTTTTAGCACTTTATCACGAACTTTAAATTCGAATGCTGGATTTTTGTATGTTAATTTCTTGTCTTCCCATTTCTGAAGAATTTCCCAGTTTTTAGGGTCAAAATTCAATTTTTCAGTCTCAAAAGCTTCTTGTAAACCTTTAACCAATCGATCTTTGTCTTCATATGAAGAAGCTTTCATTGTTTGAATTGCCGTATCCAATCCATTTAGCTTTTCAGCAACTAACACTTGTTCATCGACCCATTTATCGAAAGCACGGTTGTTTTCAGAAATTTCAGATAAGTAACGTGTTCTATCCGGCGGAATGACATAAATTTTCTCGGACATTTCTTTCGTTATTTCGAAAGTTGAATGCATCGTTGAACCTGCTTTTTCGACCATTTTATCCATGATCACTTTATAAAGTGAATTCATTCCAGGATCATTGAATTGCGAAGCGATTGTACCGTAAACAGGCATGGAATCAACATCTTTTTCCCACAAATTATGGTTGCGTTGATATTGCTTGCGCACATCTCTCAATGCATCTAAAGCGCCTCGTTTATCAAATTTATTCAAAGCAATAACATCAGCAAAATCGAGCATGTCAATTTTTTCTAATTGCGTTGCAGCACCATATTCAGGCGTCATTACATACAATGAAACATCTGAATGGTCCAATATTTCAGTATCTGATTGACCAATTCCAGAAGTTTCGAGAATAATTAAATCATATTCTGCCGCTTTCAAGATTGTAATCGCTTCAGCAACGTGTTTTGAAAGTGCTAAATTGGATTGACGCGTAGCAAGAGAGCGCATATACACACGATCACTTTTAATAGAGTTCATTCTGATTCTATCTCCTAATAATGCTCCACCCGTTTTTCTTTTTGATGGATCCACTGAAACAACAGCAATTTGTTTGGTTGGAAAATCCACTAAAAAACGGCGAACTAATTCATCAACAAGGGAAGATTTTCCAGAACCACCTGTTCCTGTAATCCCAAGTACTGGAACTGCAGTATTTTTTGCCATTTCCTGAACGATTGCCAAACTTTCTTTCGCTTCTTCAGCAAAATTCTCTGCGGCAGAAATAAGTCGTGCAATTGCTGGAACACTTTTTTCTTTCACATGTTTCACTTCATCCGTCAAATTTTGACCAACTGGAAAATCACATCGTTGAATCAAATCATTGATCATTCCTTGCAATCCCATTGATCTTCCATCATCAGGATGATAAAGACGTGTAATTCCGTATCCTTGAAGTTCTTCAATTTCTGAAGGAAGGATTGTTCCTCCTCCTCCAGCGAATATTTTTATTTGTGGGGCACCTTTTTCTTTCAATAAATCATACATGTATTTGAAGTATTCCATGTGTCCACCTTGGTAGGATGTCATAGCAATAGCTTGCGCATCTTCTTGAATGGCACAATTTACTACTTCCTCTACAGAGCGGTCATGTCCGAGATGAATTACTTCACATCCAGTTGATTGAATAATACGACGCATAATATTTATTGCTGCATCGTGTCCGTCAAACAAAGAAGCTGCAGTTACTATGCGAACTTTATTTACTGGTTTGTAAGGCTCTACTTTTTCCATTTATGCTGATTTATTGTGTTTTTTAAGCGTTCCAAAGGTACAAAAAACTTGAAAACTTAGTCTTGTAAGAATAGATTTGATTGCATAAAAAAACTGCTGGTATATTTAGCCACAGATGCACAGATTTTTTTCTCGAAACAACATACTTTAAAAGGAATTAAATCATAACATTCAAACTATATTTTTTTAATATAATTTAAATTAATCTGTGCATCTGTGGCACATTTTTCAGGTTATTAGCTGAATGTCTAAGAGGATTAATCCAGTATCCAAAAAAAATAATTCCCATTTTTTGTTAAGGACTATAACCACCGAATCAAAAAAAAAATACCTTTATGTATAAATTAAACTTAAACATGAAAAAATCGTATATTATTTTCGGTGGAATCGCACTTTTAGCGATTATTTTATTCTTCTCTTACAGAGGAACGTATAACAAAGCAATTGAATTTCGAAATAAAGTAGATAATGAAGCTTGGGGAAATGTTCAAACTATGTATCAGAGACGGGCAGATTTAGTACCTCAATTAGTAGAAACTGTTAAAGGCGCTGCTGCAAATGAAAAAGACATCTTGACGAAGGTTACCAATGCAAGAGCAGGAATAGCTGGTATTAATGATGAGATTCTGAATGCTAAAAATCCTGAACAAATGGAAATCGCTGGGAAGAAGATAAATACTGCTATCAACCTTGCTTTTGAGGCATATCCTCAAATCCAATCGACAAAAAATTTCCAAGATTTACAAGGTCAATTGGAAGGAAGTGAAAACCGAATTGCAAAGGCAAGAACTGATTATAACGAAGCTGTAAAAAATTACAACACACATATTGAAGGATTTTTTAATAGTATGTTTTTGAATAAACAAACTTTTCCAGTTAAAGAAAGTTTCAAAGCTTCAGCAGGATCAGAAGTTGCTCCAGAAGTTAAATTTTAATAGTAAAAACTTAAAAAAAGCGATTTGAAAGAGTCGCTTTTTTAATATCCCATAATTGTGGCTAAAAATCCATTTTCCGAAACACAACAAAAGGCAATTCAAGATGCAATTGCCGCTGCCGAGTTGAATACTTCAGGTGAAATACGAGTTCATGTAGATTCTCGTTGCAAAGACGAACCGATGAAACAGGCGGTTGTTACGTTTGAAAAATTAGGAATGCATAAAACAGAACTTCGCAATGCTGTTTTATTTTATGTTGCAATGGATGATAAGAAATTGGCAATTTTAGGAGATAAAGGAATTAATGAGGCCGTTCCTGAAAATTTTTGGGATAGTATCAAAACGAATATGGTTGCACATTTCAAAGCATCCAATTTTACGGAAGGATTAATAGAAGGAATATTGAAAGCGGGTGAACAATTAAAAGCTGCTTTTCCTTATCAATCGGATGATAGTAACGAATTAAGCAATGAAATCTCATTTCAGGACAACAACGAATGAAAAACACAAATAACACCCCATTTACAATGAAATTAGCAAAAACAGGAATTCTATTCTTTCTTTTAAGCTTCATGAGTGTTCTTTCATTTGGTCAAAGTGACATTCCTGAGCCTTCTAACCCACCTAAACTTTACAATAATTTCTCAACTGCTTTCCCAAATTTTCTATCACCAAGTGAAGCACAGCAACTAGAGTTAGATTTAGAGGAATTTGCAAAACAAACTTCCAATCAAATTGTGGTCATCGTTATTGATGATTTAGCGGGATATGAACCTGTTGAATTTGCTGCTAAAATTGGTGACAAATGGAAAGTAGGTCATGAAAAGGAGGACAATGGAATTGTTCTTTTAATAAAACCAACAGGAGGAAAAGGTGATCGCAAAACATTTATTGCAACCGGTCGTGGATTAGAAGGTGCTATTCCTGATTATACGTGCAATGAAATTGTAAATAACGAATTGCTCCCAAATTTCAAGAATGAAGCTTATTATGAGGGAATCACAAGTGCATTAAAGGTTTTAAAAGCACTTTCAAAAGGCGAATACAATTCCAATCAATATGCAAAGGCGAATAAAAAGAAAGATAGTTTGGTAAAAGTTATCATTGTCATCATCTTGATTATCATTGTTGTGATCGTTATTGCTCGCGGAAACAAACGTGGTGGAGGCGGAAACGGATTCACAATGGGCGCTGCAGGAATGTTTTTTGGTGGTGGTTTTGGAGGTGGAAGTTCTGGTGGGGGAAGTTCAGGCGGCGGATTCGGTGGTTTTGGAGGCGGAAGTTTTGGCGGTGGTGGATCTGGAGGAAGTTGGTGACCTCGACATCTCGACATCTCGACAAGCTCGATGTCCGAGGACCGAGAAGCACGATGTCCGAATATTATAAGCTCGATGACCGAATATGACAAGCTCGATGACCGAAATTCGTCAAGTGTTAAGATCAGATAAACAGGATAGAATTATAGAGACTAAAAAAGGGATACGTTTTTCAACTTATCCCTTTTTGTATTTTATGACCTATTATGAAACACTTTTAATTAAGTGAATGATTCAGATTTAAAATCAACATTTTACTTTACTTAACCAGGGTTGCATTGCGTTTATCAAATGAGTCTCACTCCACGGTTTCCCGATGAATGAAAATAACAAATCATCACTTTCAAGTTCTTCTATTTGAATTGCATTTGCTTCACCTGATAACATCAAGCATGGAATTTCCGGATGACGATCTTTTACTGCGCGGATAAATTTTGCACCATTCATTTCTGGCATTTGAAAATCTACAATAACGAAAATCATATTTAACCCCACTTCTACTAAATCTTCTATTGTCAATAATGCATCCTCAGGAGATAAAAACGATTCAATTAAAACGCATCTATCATCAATGCACTTTGATAATTGAAATTTCAAGGTTTGTAAAATCAGGAAATCATCATCAACACAAATTATTGCATATTTAAAATTATTCATTTCTTTTTTTATTAAATGATACTACAAATATAGTTGAAAATTCTGATGAGGAAACTTTAATCTCAGCATCATGTTCAGAAATAATATTTTTAACGATACTCAAACCTAAACCTGATTTTTTGTTTCCTAATTTAGATGAATAAAATTTATCAAATATTCTAGCTAACGCTTCATCTGGGATTTTTACACCATTATTTTCTATAGAGACAACTATCGTATCATCGGTTTCCACTGATGAAATTTTCAAAAGCTTCTCTCCGACATTATTGTCCATTGCTTCAATTGCATTTTTAATAATATTGGACCAAAGCTGGAACAATCGGATGTCATAACCATCAATAAAAGCCGATTTATCTACGTTAAAATCAATTTCAACATTTGTTTTTAATTCGAAACCAAAAACATTTAAAACTGTCGTTATATTTTCATGTAAATTCACGGATGAACGTTCCGATTTTTGATTCTTAATTAGAGAACGGAGGTCATTAACTACATTTGCTGCCCTATCTGCTGAAACAACAATTGAATCAATAAATTTCCATGTTGTCTGCAAATTGTCAATTAGTTTTATGAGCTCCAATGCATTTGAATTATTTATAATTGTTGCAATCACATCTCTTTCATTTAAATCAATTCGTGTTTTCACAAATGCTGATGCAAATTCTGAAATTTGATTTTCTGTCAGTTGCTTATAATTTTCTGATAAAAAGGTTCTAAATTCTTTTAAAAGCTGGATATATTGAATCCCTCTTATAAAGCCGTCAGATTTATTTTCAATTGATGTTTTGATAGCAAAACTGACTTGTTCGGGTGTAAATTTCCAAATTAATTCATTTAAAATGGTGTCAATTGTATAACGAATTGCCTCCCCACCATTTTTAATTGTACCCAATGGGGTATTTAAATCATGTGCAATTCCCGATGCTAATTCACCAATAGTTGATAGTTTTTCACTTTCATTTAATGATTGTGACAACTTTAAATTCTTTTTAGTTTCTTCTTGAACGAGACCTTGAAGATTCAAATTTATACGCTCAACTTCTTTTTTTGCAATTACAACATTTTCCTCTGCAATTTTTCGAGAAGTGATTTCAAGACCATAACCAATAACTAAGACAAGTTCACCTTCTTTATTATAAATTGGTCCCATTTTACGCAAGGTAATGTGCCTTTCTCCATTGTCGAGAATTTTCTCATCTTCCCATTCTACAAACTCTTTATTTGCTATTAGTTCATTAAACGCATTTCTTCTTTCAATTGCTAATGAGCTGTCTATTCCTTTAAATTCACAATACTCAAAATCATCCTTACCAATCATAAATTTGCGTAATTCAGTATTTTTAATTGCAACTGGATTTATGAATAAGTATTTATGATCAGGACTGAATACCGCAATATCCGCCGGAAGATTATTTAAAATGAATTCATAAAATTGTTTTTGTTCTTCTATTTTTTGTTTGTTAACCACCTTATCGGTTGAATCAGAACGAATTGACACATATTGATAAGGTTTTCCCTCTTTCATAAATGGGACAATGGAAGAATCTACATAATATTCTGATCCATCTTTCGCTATATTTTTTATTTCTCCCTTCCATATATTTCCAGTTGAAATTGTTTGCCACATTTCCTGAAAAAATTCTTTTGAATGGTGACCTGAATTTAAAATATTATGATTTTGACCAATTAATTCTTCAGCGGAATATTTAGATATTTCACAAAAATTCTCGTTTGTATAAAAGATAATTCCTTTCTCATCAGTAATACTCACAATAGCAGCTGAATCTAAAGCATTTTTATAATTAATTAATTCAAGTTCATTTTTTTTCTTGCTTGTGACATCCTCATTAGTGCCAGACATGAAAATTGGAATTCCTTTTTCGTCTTTAACGATTCTAGTCCGTTTCTGAATCCATTTCAACTTGTTTTTTGGTGTGATAATTCGAAATTCCAATTCAATATACCCTTGAGAAAAAAGAATTAAATTCTGTTTTTCAACATACTCTTTATCATCTGGATGAACTAAATCAAACCAAAACGTCGGATTTTCAATTAAAGTCTCGATTGGTGTATCAAATAAATCTTCTGAAGATTTACTTATGTAATCCAACTCGTAACTTGGCCATTTATAAGCCCAAACAGATTCTGTTAAGGAATCAATTAGCAATTTCAGTTTTTCTTCACTTTCAATTAATTCAATCTCAAGTTTTTTCCTTTTCGTAATATCTGCACCGATTCCTGTCATTAAATAGGGGATTCCATCTGCATTTTTAACTATTTTAGTTCGCGTCTGGATCCATTTTACTTCATTCTTTGGTGTTACAATTCGATATTCTAATTCTGAAAAACCATCCGAAAAAAGATTGGAATTTTCAATTAGAACTCTCTCAGCATCGTCTGGATGGATTATTTCAATCCAACTATATGGGTTTTTTAGCCAATTTTCAGCTGATATTCCATATAAATCTAAAACAGAATTACTTAAATATTGATTTTTATAATCTGGTAAACTAACACCCCAAACAGTTTCTGTTAAAGAGTTTATAAGCACTTCAAGTTTTTCTTTACTTTTAAGTATCTCTTTCGTTTTCTCCTCTTCGATTCTTCTAAGATTATTAATTTCTGTTACATCTGTCAAAAATGAATTTCCCTCAAAAAGCTGATTCTGCTCATATTTACATATGATTGTACCTTCTATATCAATTTTTTCGCCATGCCGATTGATCAAGCTATAATTGACATCAAGTTGTTCAGGTGAATTGGACATTAAGTATTGAAAAAATACAGAGCAATGATCTTGAGATTCTGGATGCACATGCTTAAAAATGGAATTGCCTATAACTTCATCTTCACGATAACCCATCTTTTTGAGCCATGAATCGTTCACAAAAAGTATGGTTCCGGTATTATCAATCGTTGAAATTAAGTCATTCGTTGCATGAACAATGTTACTATATTTCTCTTTTGCTTTTTCTGTATTCAATAAATTCGCTCGCAAAAGGTCTTGATTTTGCTCTATTTGTTTTTTCTGTTCTTCAAGCTCACTATTCCTTTTTGTCGCTGTATCCATTAAAGAACGTGATTCATTAAGTGATTTTTGAGCAGATTGCTGTAAGAACAAATATTCAATAATAAAGTCGTGTTGAGAGAAATCGTTGATCGTTAAATTATAATTTTTTAAAGGAAAGTTTTCATTTATTATGGGTTGAGCAGTAATAACAAAATCGGTGTTAATTTTTCCAATCGAGCATTTAAACCGCTGTACTTTGTCTTTACTTGAAAAAAATAATATTCTACTTTTTCCTGAAATTGCCTTTTCTATTTCTGAAATTATATCAAATTCTAAGGTAAAAAAATCTGTTATTTTATTTTGAATTTTTATATCTGGAATTGCCTTTAAAAATGACTTTCCAATTGATGTTATTTCAAACTTTGAATTTAGAATTAAATAAAATGAATTATTTAATTCCAGTGCCTTGTTGATTTTTTCCTGTTCAAGAAAGGGTTCTTCCTTCGTCTTTCTCAATTCTAACAACCTCACAACTCCTTTTGCGATTGTTTGCAATGATTTTAAATCCTTCGAGGAAATTTCTCTTGATTTAAAGTCAATAATTGAGAGTGTACCAAGAGCATTTTTATTACTATCAACGAGTGGGATTCCAATGTAGAATGCTATTAACTTATTATTTAAATAATGGGGTGTTTTAGCAAAACGCGGGTCAGAAAGCGCATCGTTAATAATTAAAGGTTTCTCAATAGAATTTATTGCAATTGAACAAAAAGAATCTTCTCTTGGGATTTCAGAAATATTAATTCCAAAACTAGATTTAACCCATTGTCTTTTTTCATCGATGAAACTAATTAAAGCAATTGGAGCATCTGCAATCTCTGCTGCTAGAGCCGTAATTTCATCAAACTCATCTTCAGACTCTGAATCTAGAATTGCATAACTTTTTAACACTTCAATGCGCTTATCTTCCTCTTCTATCAATTTATGCATCTTATTAATTCCAAGTTATTTTGAATACATGGCAATCATTAGTTTCATTCTTCTCTTGAATTTGCTCTGTAGAAACATTCAAATCAAACCGCTTTCCTAATCCTTTAATTAAACCATAAAGCATTGGAACAAAACCATTTCTATGAGATCGGTACTCCAATTCAATAGATTTTTCCTGTGGATTCCTTGTTGTAAATTGAGGAGCTTTTAAATCAGGCATAATATTGTTAATTCGAAAATGTAGCATATCCAAATTATCAAGAAATTCTGGAAATGAATTCCCTGTCATACTCATTAAATCTCCATAACCTTCATCCGCTGTATATAGAATCCAATATTCTCCGAAAGTTTCAAGAATCTTATCAGAATCTGCTTTTAATACACGTGATGCATTTTTTACTAAATCATAGGTTAGTTTATCTGGATATGAATTCATTCCTACGAATTCTTCCTCATAAAACCCAGTCAATTCGCAGATTTCATGCCACTTTTCATTGCCGTAATTACTTACAACTAAATTTTTTATAGCTTTGTTTACTAGTCCGTACATTTAAATTCCCTTTTTTATTGCGTTAAATTAAAAAAAAAGAATAACTATTAAAACTTTAATTTTCTGGTCGCTTTGTTACCACAATATCTTTTTGACATGATTCCCCAGCTGGAGGATATCATAATTAAATTTAAAAGCTAAAATTATTCATTAGTGCAAAAGCAAATAATCACTTTACATCACCACATTTGTTTCTTTATCAAAACGTTTATAAGAAACGAAGACAGCAAGAGTTGCTAAAACAAACATCACTGAAAAACTCAAAGCCACCAAGCTAAAGTCCAACGTCCCAGTAATCAATTCTTTTGTTGCTAAAACAATATTTACAACCGGGATACATGCCGTAACAAGATTTAATTCGACACCTGGGAAAAAGCCAACCATTGCGGGTAATACCATAACGATATTCAACGGTGTAATAATACTTTGAGCCTCTTTAAAGCTTTTTGCATATACGGCGATTGGAATCATTACTCCAGCAAAGAAAACGGTTAAGGGAATCAATAGACTATATAACAAAATGATAAAAGATGGACTTAATATGCTGTGAATAATATTCAGTATTTCTTTGTTATCGACTACATCTAGCACTTCGATTGACAAGAATAATCCAAGTAAAGCACATGAGGCTGCAACTAATCCAGACAATACGACAACGCCCATTTTTCCAAATAGAATTTGCCAACGGGCAACCGGAGTCGTTAATAATGTTTCGATTGTTCCACGTTCTTTTTCTCCTGTAAATAAATCAATCGCAGGATACATACACCCAATAAATCCAAAAGCAATAAAAATATACGGCAAAATTCCGCCTGCTAATTTCCCAACCATTTCTTTGTCGGATGCTATATTTTTGTAGGTTGTTTCAATCGGTTTAACTTTTTCTTGATTGACTCCTAATTTCAAATAGCGTTTTTGAATTGCTTTTTCTTCAATGATTTTCATGTATCCCTCTGCCCTTTCTTGCATTCCCATGTCTGTTGCATTGAAGTAAAATGTCAAAGGCGCTGGTTTCATTGAATCGAGATACAAATTAAAATCTGACTTCACATAAGCACCAAGTTGAAGAGAATCAATTTTAAGATCCGCTAACATTGACAAAGTATCTTTGTAAAGAATCACTTCTTTGTTACCAAAACTTGCAGGAATTGCATTTAATTCAGTTTGAAGGAAATTATTTGGTGCACCAACAATTCCAATTTTAATTTTTTTTGTTGCTGCTTCTTCTTGAAAACTGGCTGAAACAGACACAAAAACATTCATTATAACTGGAAATATCAACATCGGTATTACCAGCATCATCATCAACGTTCTACGATCGCGCAATGTATCTTTTAATTCTTTTTTGAATATTGTAAAAATCATGGTTTAAGCATTTTGAGATTCGTGAACTATTCGAATAAATTCTGCAGTTAAATTTTCTGCTTTCATATTTTCTTTAAACGTTGACATGGTTCCAGAAAAAAGCAATTTTCCTTTGTGAATTATTGCTAAATCATCACACAATAAATCAACTTCACTCATAATATGACTTGAGAAAATCACTGTTTTACCTTGCTGTTTACAATCCAAAATCAACTTAATGATATTTTCAGCTGTGATAACATCTAATCCACTTGTGGGCTCATCGAAAACCACAACTTCAGGATCATGAATCATCGTTCTACAGATAGAAACCTTTTGTTTCATTCCTGTACTCAATTTTCCAATGCGTTTATTTTGGAATTCCTTCATGTCCAACAACGTGTACAATCGTTCTTTTCTTTCTTCCAAATCTTTTTTGGAAACGCCATATAAATCAGCGAAATATTGAATTAATTCATTTGGTGTCAATCGAGCATATAAACCAGTTGAACCAGTTAAAAATCCAATTTTTTTGCGAGCTTCTTGAGAATTTGAAACTGCATCAATTCCAGCAATTTTAATTGTTCCAGATGTAGGTTTAAAAATAGTCGACAACATTCTCAAAGTCGTTGTTTTTCCTGCACCATTTGGACCCAATAATGAAAACACTCTTCCTGGTTCACATTTAAAACTGATATTATCAACGGCCAATGCTGTTTTTTCAAGTGTATTGAGTTCTTTTCTTTGTTGCCTATTCAGCACAAACTCTTTACTTAGATTAATTACTTCTATCATATTGAGGGAAATTGAAGTTTAAAATTAGTTAACTCACTTGAAGAAAATCAATCAAATACATAAAAGGAGTAAATAGCTTAAAAAAGATCAAAAAAAAGGATAAGCAAATTTGAATTAATCACAAATTCGACCTTTGTGTTCATCGTTGTGAAAATGGGCATCCAAATCTTTTAATTCTTCTAATAATTCTGCTGAAGGCGGAATATTTTGTAAAGCACTTAAATCAGGTTGACCTGCATCAACCCATGCTGTATACCAAATAGAACCGACAGCAATTATTGCAGCTCTCATTCTTCTTTCGACCATTCCGTTCATTCGTTTGTGGTATTCTTGAGAAAACTCATAAGAATAAACAGGAATTGTTGTTGTTCCTCTTTGTTCGAAACTGTATTTTTTATCAGAAGGGAAAATTGCCGTTAATTCTTTTTCAATTCTTAAGACAGAATCTAAAGCAGTATGTGATCCTTTCACTGCTTCCCACGCCAGATCATTCACATTTTTAACATAGATTCCCTTACCAATAAAATAATCATAATCTTCTGCATTTATTTCAACCAGACGACTTTCCCAGAGACCATGAATCCCTTTTTGACCTGTCATTTGACCGTTATAATTTTCAGTCGTATGCAATGGAACGTGTGCATCACCAATGTAATGACCAATATCGGCGGAATATTTCAAGATTAAATCAACATTTTTTGCTTCAAATGCTTTTTGAAGCCTCAATTTCATAATGTTTATATGCCACGGCACAATTCCATAAGTTTGTAAAGTATCTTCCGTAAACTTTGTCACGGCATCATACCATTTGCGTGGAATAATTGTAAAAGGATCTTCGCCAGGCTTGTAATAATGGTCTAAATCGATATAATGACATTGTGCTTCCCCTTCAACGGCATAGCGCCTTTTGTCTGGATCTACAGCATGTTCTGTAAGGTATTCGATGTGTTCTTTATAAAACCCGAACATTTCTGGAGGAAGCGTAAAAACTGCTACACGATTAATTCGTTTATGACCAAAAAAGCCCCATTTTTTTTGAAGAGAATCTGTGTTACTTATTGCCATTATAAAAGGCAAAGTAATCAGAAGAATGAGTTTATAGTTTAACCAATTTACCATTTCTAAGAATTGGGATAACGTCTGTTTGATTCGGTGTTAAACAATATTTAATATCCTCGTTAAGATTCAAATTTTTCAATCTTCGTCGGTGCGAGCTGCTTTTTAAATAACCAAAATAATTATCCTTAGCTGAAAGATACAAATATTTTGCAGCAATTGACGAATCTTCGTCTGAAGTAAATTTCCCAGTATTCAATAAATAATCAGAAATTGCTCCAGCGCAAATTGTATCTTCTAGGTTAAATTTATCTTGCCAACCTGAACATAAACATAATACGTTTTTATCTTGTTCAGACAACCATTTGGACAAGGCATCCAAGTTTAAAAATGAACCGATAACAACAATTTCAGCATCTTTTGCCACGTCAAGCGATTTTGTTCCATTAGTAGTTGTTAAAACCACTTCTTTCCCTCTAAAATCTTCATTCATATATGAAAATGGTGAATTTCCGAAATCGAAACCTTCAACAATTTGACCTTTACGTTCTGCTCCAGCCAAATATCCTTTTTGCTTATACTCCCATGCTTCCTCAACTGAAGGTACCGGAATAATTGCAGCAATTCCATTATCAAATGCAGCGCACATTGCAGATGTAGCGCGTAAAACATCAATCACAACAACTATTTCGTAATCGTCTTTATAGTAATCGTATTCACCTGGCGTGAAACAAACTTCAATGTGTTTTCTTGTATCCATAATTAGTGGTGAAGATAGGGATTTTAGTTGAATTAGAGTTTAAGAGTGATGAGTGTGAAGTGTGGAGTGAGGAGCGAGGAGTGAGGAGTGAGGAGTGAGGAGTGAGGAGCGAGGAGTGAGGAGCGAGGAGCGATGCAATGAGCTTACCGAATTGTGTGGAGTGAGGAGTGATAAATAATATTTGATAATAACAGAAAAAATAATTCTTGTAATTAAAGAGATAATTTTTCTTAACTTAATAATAGATAAATATAAAAACAATTCAAAATGAGTGTGTTACGTGATAAAAGCTACAAGTTTGCATTAGATACAATTTTGTTGAGCAAAGAATTAATTGAAAAGAAAGAATATGTATTAAGCAGGCAATTACTGAGATCAGGAACGTCTATTGGTGCAAATATTAGAGAAGCTGGCAGCGCACAATCGAAACGTGATTTCATTCATAAATTATCAATTTCTCAAAAAGAATGCGACGAATCATTATATTGGCTTGAACTTTTAAAAGACAGTTATTGCATTAATCAACAGCAGTTTGAGTCAATGCATGTGCAAGCAAATGAAATTTTTAAAATGTTAAAAAGTAGTATTATTACCGCTAGACAAAACCTTAATCAAAATTGATTTTTTTGCAAACAATCATTACTCATCCAATAAATTAGAAAAAAACTCCTCGTTCATCACTCTTCACTCGTCACTGAGCAGTTTTCTTCAAAAGCTTCCAATCGGCCCAAAAAGTCATAAATGGGATAAGTGACGCAATCAAAAGAATTGCTGCAGTTTTGGTTGAATATTTGCGGTCAAAATAATTTAGAGCGACCCATAAACAATATGCTAAAAATAAACCTCCATGGATGATTCCAACAACATAATTAGGTCCTTTGATTTCCATCATATATTTCAAAGGCATTGTTAGTCCAAATGAGATGTATGAAATTCCTTCTAGTATTGCGAGTAATCGCAATTGTCCGTATTTAGTTTTTAAATTCATGTTGTTTTATTTATGATTCCCAGTGCCAAAAATAAACACTTCCATGCCTTCATAGGTAGAATTGAAGATTATTTCCATATTATTTTTTCTAGCCACGTTTTGAGACGCATAATTTTCGAGATCTATAATCGAAATAAACTGTGTAGCAATCTTGTTTTCAAAACCAAATTTTTTCATTTGTTGAGAAGCTTCAGATGCAAATCCTTTTCCCCAATAATTCGGCATGAATGAATAAGCAATTTCATGAAAAGAATTTCCTTCTAATTCTCGAGGAATAATTCCTGACATTCCAATCAACTTACCTGTTGCTTTTTCAATAACTGCTAAATGACCTAATCCTTCTTCTTCGTAGCGCTGAAATTGGCGTGTAATCCATCCTGTGGCCAATTCCAAATGAGATTTTGTCATGTCAAGTCCAAGAAAATGAAGCAAATTATTATCAATGAAAAATTCTGTCCATAAAGAAATATCAGCTTCAGTGAGTTTTCTATAGTGTAATCGTTCAGATTCTTGGTTGAAATAAGTCATGGGTTAAAGATACGAAGGGATTCGGAATTTGGGATTCGGGATTCGGGATTTTTAATTAATAACTTGTAATGCTCCTTCATAAAATGTTCTTTAAATAATTTTTAAATCTATTTTTAAAATTAAACTTTCCTCTCAAAACTCCGCCTCAACTCTTACCACCATTTTCTCCTTCGTTATTGGATGAAGAAATTCAATAGCTTCTGCATGTAAATATAATCGATTAGCTTTTACACCGTATAAATCATCACCAACTATAGCGCAATTTAAACCAAGAGAATGTGCTGAATGCACGCGTAATTGATGCGTTCGACCGGTTATAGGGAAAAATTGAATCCGTGTTTGCCCATTCAAACGTTTTAAAACTTTCCATTTGGTGTAGGCTCTTTTGCCATGCTCAAAACAAACTAATTGTTGTGGTCGATTCTCTAAGTCTACGCGCAATGGCAACTCAATAACTCCTTCCTCCTCTTCAATGATTCCATCTAGAAGTGCTACATATTGTTTTTTAACTACCCGGTTTAAAAATTGTCGTTGCAAGGTTTTATGTACTTCCTTCGTTTTGGAAATAAGCATCAAACCAGAAGTAGACATATCTAAACGGTGAACGATCAGCGGACCTTTGGCTTCGGGATATTTTAATTTCATGCGGTCATAAACCGAATCTTGAATATTTTTCCCTGGAACCGATAAAAATTCTGCTGGTTTATTAATGACAACTATATATTCGTCTTCAAAAATAGTTTCTAATTCTTTTCCGAATGCAGGATTGGTGAGCATCGGATTTTCATCCATGTTCATACCTTGAAGCATATGCGCTAAAATCGGCTCACATTTTCCACGACAAGCGGGATAAAAATTCCCATGCTTACGAATTTCAGAATCAGGCGATTGACCCCACCAAAATTCAGCAATGGATAGCGGTTTCAAATCATGCAAAAAAGCATATTGTAGTAATTTCGGTGCTGCACATTCTCCAGCTCCGGCAGGTGGTTTTATTTCTAAATTTCTTTGAAAAATATCCGTTAAGTTCTTTGTCGCTTTTTGCTGATTCAAGAAATTATAGTGTTCAAAAATCTGATTTTGAAGGGCGGATGATTTTTGTTTGCGCTCTTCTTTTAGTAGATTAATCTCCTTTTCAAAAAATTCTATCTCAGCTGATATGTTTGCTAATTTATCTTTCCAAAAATTCGTGCAATCCTTTACTGCGTAATGTTGTTGTACACTTTCTTTACCCAATTCAATTAAAAGAAGTGCTAATTCGGATTCATTTAAGGACACTTTTGCGCTTTGTCGTAATTCTTTACGACCTTCTTTTCCGTTACGTGCTTTTTGCTTGATTTCATTCAGTTCTATTGCTGATTTCGCCTTTTCTTCGGTCAACAGTTTTTTTAAATCAATTAGTTCTACCCTATTTTCAAGCGCTTCGATTCTCGAATTTATTTCACTGATTATAATTTCACCTTGTCTGAAAAAACCTGTTTCTTCCAAGATATCAAACACGGGAGGCACAAAGTTGGGTAAGTGATTCACACCAGCCAATTTTCCTGAAAAAGCCGAAAGATAGCCAATCACCCCTTCCCTGTTTTGCACGACCAACACACCAAACATTTTTCCAATTGCAAGGCCTTCTTGATCTTCAATCAAACCAAAATTATGTTTCCATAAAGTTTGAATAGTCAAGGATTCTTGTAATTCTTTCGCTGCCAAAACACATAACGGATCTGGCGTGTAATAAAATGGGAAATTGAACTTGACAGGAAGTTTAAATGAATCAATTGATTCTTTGAAATGGGTAAAACAGTTTTGATTCAATGAGAAAACTTGAAATATTTACGTGTAAAAATAGCAAGGATTAACTGATTGAAGTCCGTGATTCCAGAGAATTATAGTAAATTTATTTTCTATGATAACGTATATTTTAATTTTAAGAGGAATTAATGTTGGCGGACATCGATCAATAAAAATGACAGATTTAAAAATTCTATTGTCTAGTTTAGGCTTTATGAATATCCAAACCTATATTCAAAGTGGAAACATCGTTTTTCAATTTGCTGAAACAAGTGAGAAAGTACTTGAAGAAATGATCTGTTCGGCCATTAAAAAACAGTATGATTTTGATGTTCCAACAATGGTGAAAGGTATCACCGAAATGAAAGAGATTGTGGCTAAAAATCCCTATTTGAAAGATGAATCAAAGGATATTTCTCATTTGCATGTCACTTTTCTAGATGATATTCCGGCTCAAGAAATACTCAACACACTCGCAAGTGGTGATTATAAATCTGATGAATATACATTGGTTGGAAAAAACATCTACGTCTATTGCCCGAATGGTTATGGAAAAACCAAACTCACTAATACTTTTTTCGAAAATAAATTGAAAGTTGCAGCAACGACAAGAAATTGGAAAACAACGAATGAATTAATAAAGATGGCAGAGAAAATTGAAATTAGTTGTTAGTTGTTAGTTGCGAATTACAAATTACTAGTTTTTGAACCAAAATGATTTGTTGAATTTTCATGATACCAGCGGATTTCTAATTAACTCGCAACTTGTAATTATTTTAACTTGTAACTGTCAACTTGTAATTAGCAAATTCAGTTTAAACTCTCTTTTTAATTATATTTGACTACAGTATTAACCATGAACTTTAAAACCATTAAAATTTTCTGTTTGCTTTTCTGCTTGACTTCATGTTATGTGGCAAATTCGCAATCTAAATTCACAGATAATTTATCATTGAGGCTGGATGCGCATTATGGTTTTATATTACCCGAATACAGTAATTTCAATCTTCTCATCAATAAACCATCATCGGGTTTTGAATTTAGTTTAGAAAAGAAAACAACTGGGAAAACATTTTGGGAACAGGTTTATAAATACCCAGAATTTGGACTGACATTTTTCTTCATTACATTAGGGAATAAAGATGTTTTAGGCAATGAATTGGCTATATATCCTTATGTTAAAACGTTTTTAATTCGCAAGGAACGTTTTCAACTCACCAATCAATTTGGTTTAGGTGTTGGCTATCTTACCAAGAAATTCGATTTACAGACCAACTACCAAGAAATAGCGATTGGTTCGCACTTAAACGTACATTTTAATTATAAATTAGCTACTCAATATAGACTTTCAAATCGCTTCACCTTGAATGCTGGAATCTCCTTTAGCCATTGTTCTAATGCTAATATGTCAGAGCCTAATTTGGGAATCAATCTGGTAACAGGTTTTGCTGGTTTGAATTACGCATTGAGTAAACCATCTAAATTCTCAACAAATGAAATTCCTCAACATCAACCAAAACACGAATTTGCGCTAATATACGCCGCAGGAGGAAAACATACACGTGCACTTCAATCAACGGTTTATTTCACTTCCTCTCTTTCAGCCGAATATAAATTTCATTGGAAACGTAAATTTCATTTTGGTGGAGGATTAGATTTGTTTTATGATTCATCCACAAAAGTAGAAATGGGACAGGATAACCCCGATTATAAATCCATTTATGATTTCAGGACAGGCTTTCATATTTCCCAAGAGTTTGTATATGATCGATTTAGCTTCATTTTACAAGAAGGAATTTATGTCGGTTTGGTTGATCGAGTAGATAAAAGTGTGATGTACAACCGTGCAATTTTGCGCTGGAAGTTCAGTGATCGCTTCTTAATCAGTGTGTCAATGAAATCCCATTTGCACATTTTAGATTACCCTGAATTAGGATTTGGATATTATTTTATCAAAAAGAAATGAAACTAGTTATCTATATCGCTCTGTTAGTAGGATTTATTGGAATTAATTCTTGTAAAAAATCAATGAATTCAACTATCATTGAAAAATCGTTGGAAGAATTTGACACAGTAACATTTAATAGCTCCTTTGAAGTATTTTTAATTCAAGGAACCGAGAATAAAATTAAAATTGAAGGAGCCGAACGAATCATTGACAATATTGATTTCACTATAAAAAATAATACCTTAACACTTGAAAATTCATTCAAACATGGTTGGCTTCATCCTTCTAAAAACAAAATCAAAGTTTATTTAACAGTTAATCAATTAAGTCGAATCAATGCAAATGAAACATGCAAAATTCAATCTATCAATACGCTTATTGGAACTGAAATTGGTTTAGTCTTTACAAGTAAACTGAACGAAGCGACATTAAATTTAAATTGTAACACGTTCTATTACTGGAACAATTTTCCATGTGGAGGAAAAGTAACTTTATCTGGAACCACGAACGAATTAAAAATTTGGAATGTTGCTTTAATGGCAGTCGATGCTCAAGATCTTGTTTCAAACTATGTATTAGTAAACAATGCATCAAAAGGTGACTGTAAATTCACTTGTCTTCAAACATTAGATTACTCAATTACAGGTGAAGGAAATATTTATGTTAGTGGCAATCCATCTTCAATTATCAAAAGTGGCGAAAGTTCAACTGGAAAATTAATCTTACAATAAAATGATCAGTAAATCCTCAACAATTGAAGAATACATAAGTCAACTTCCAGAAGACCGAATTGAATTCATGGAAACGTTGAGAAACGTAATTAAAGATAATTTACCAGCTGGATTTCATGAAGAAATGAGTTATGGAATGATTGGTTATGTTGTGCCATTTTCAATTTATCCTAGCGGTTATCATTGTAATACAAAATTGCCGTTGCCATTCATGAATATTGCTTCACAGAAAAATTTCATTGCAATTTATCACATGGGTTTATATGCAGATCCGTTTTTAAATAGCTGGTTTTTGGAGGAATATCCAAAATTCAGTTCTAAAAAATTGGACATGGGAAAAAGTTGCTTGCGATTCAAAAAAGGGGAAGATATTCCGTTTGAATTAATTGGAATGTTAGTTCAAAAAATGAGTCCTACAGATTGGATAGCCATGTATGAGAAACTTTATAAGAAGTGAGGATCAACAGAATCTATTTTTTTACCACATAGGCACATAGTGGACATAGAAAATATAAAGTTGCTCATATAAAATTCTCAAGCTTTGTTTTATCTCATTTAAAAGAATGAATCCTATGTGTTTAATATGCCGCTTTCTATAGGTCATCGTATCACTTTGTGGTTTCAAAAAGTATTGAGTGATGAAAACTAAACGATGATTTTTTCATAGATAATCCGCCTATGTTTTCTATGTGCCTATGTGGTTCAATTTAAGCTAACTCTTTTTTCGTTAAGCCTTTCCAAACCAAATACACCCCAACCAAAACAAGCGGTAAACTAAGAATTTGTCCTGTATTTATTGGTAAATTGAAATCCCGAGCTGTTTGACCCAACTTCAAGAATTCAATAAAGAAGCGTGAACCAAAGATGAAAATAAGAAACGTTCCAAAAACAACACCTGGTTTGTTCCAAAGGTCTTTTTTCCAATACATAAACATTAAGATTCCAAAAGCGATTAAGTAACAAATTGCCTCATATAATTGTGTTGGGTGTCTTGGTGTTGAATCATAAATCCCTCTTGTTTCGTCATAATAGCGCGAAAAACTAAATGCCCAAGGTACATTTGTAGGATCTCCCACAATTTCATGGTTCACCAAATTTCCAAGTCTTATAAACATTGCTGCAATAGCAATAGGTGCTGAAATAATATCCAAAATCCATAAGAATGGCTTGTGAACTACTTTTTTAGAATAAATGAACAACATAACTAACAACATCACTGCAGCACCGTGACTCGCTAAACCACCTTCCCAAATTTTTATGATATCACCCGGATGAGAAAAATACCCTCTTTCCAAAACAACTCCTTCCACATCAATTACATCCCAATAAGGTCCATAGAAAAAAACATGGCCTAACCGAGCCCCGATAATTGTTCCCGCTACTACATATAAGACTAATTTATCAAGTTCTTTTTCTCCAATCCCCTCTTTTTTGAACATCTTTTTAACGAGGAAATATCCCATTATAAGACCAGAAACGAAAAGTAAGCCATATAAATTTGGTGTTTTCCATCCATCAATTAATTCAGAACTCATGTCCCAGTTTATTACACCTATCATTTTGTTTTTATTGGTTCGAATAAAGATAATGGTTTTTCCGTATTGGATTGAAAAGGTAATTTCTCTGAACGACCTTTCTTAAATATTTTGTTACTTGCTTCTTTTCCCTTTCGCAATTCTTTTTGAACATCTAAAGGCAATTGAATCGTTTCCAAACATTCTTGTGAGCAGCAAGCTTCCATTTTTTGTCGACAACTGTCACATTGAATAAACAATAAATGACACGCTTCGTTTGCACAATTATTGTGCGTATCAGCGGGCAAGCCGCATTGATGACAAACAGAAACAATATCTTCAGAGATTCGTTCGCCTCTGCGTTCATCAAAAACGAAATTTTTTCCGATGAATTTATTTTCAATTCCTGCAACTATACAATCGTTGGCATACTTGATGATTCCACCTTCCAACTGATGTACATTTTTGAACCCTCGGTGTTTAAACCACGCACTCGCCTTTTCACAGCGAATTCCTCCAGTACAATACATCACCAAATTCTTATCTTGATTTCCTTTCAGGTATTCTTCTTCGATAAATGGTAATGATTCACGAAACGTATCTACATCTGGTAAAATTGCTCCTATAAAGTGCCCCACTTCCGATTCATAATGATTTCTGAAATCAATCAAAATTGTGTTTGGATCATCCGTTAATTGATTGAATTCCTCCGCTAATAAATGCTTTCCAGTATTGGTAACATCAAACGTCTCATCCATCAATCCATCAGCAAGAATTTTATCTCTGACTTTAATTTTCAATTTCAAAAAGGCAAATTCAGCTTCTGATTCATCAACAGCAATATTCAAACGAATATCTTTTAAAAAATCAATTTGATTGAGTTCATTTCGGAATTGATCCAATTGATGCAAAGGAACTGCTATTTGCGCATTAATACCTTCTTTTGCGACGTATGTTCGACCTACAACATCAATGTTTGACCACATTTGAAATAAGTGATCTCTGAATAAACGAGGATTTTCGATTTTAGCATATTGATAAAAAGAAATCGTTACGAATTTGTACCCACTCTCTTTCCATTTTGCTTCTAATTCCTCTTTACTTAATGTATTCCACAGTTGCATGCTATGTTGTTTTAAATAAATAGTTTGGCAAAGATATGAATTTGTCATTTATCAATGAGATTTAAAATAAGACTTTATGTGTATATTCGTCATTATGAAAATTGTTAATCTTTTTGCTCTATTTTGTCTTTTCATACTGCTCACCGCTTGCCCTGGTAGTAATTATGAGAATGCGCAAAAGAAATTGGAGAAAAACAATATGGATTTACCTGACCCAATCAAACAGTATCATAATGGTATACATTATAAACTTTCAAACTTATTTGAAGAAGGCTATGACAAAGATTTTGTGATTAAAGATGATGCATCAACAAAAGTAATTTATGAATTGGGATTAAATTTCAGTGTCGAAGCATTTGATAAAAATGAAGCCAAAGCATTTCAATTTGCGTTTACTGATTCAGTTGATTTGTTAAATGCAGTTCATGATCAATACATTATTAAACGGCAGAATTCATTATTCAACCAATTCACATCCATAAAAAAACCAATTGATCAATCAGTAGGATTTGATGGAATTATTCAAACAATACAAGGCGAAACCTATGAATTTGATAAGTCATCCACCTATTTGTTGGCAACTGTTAAAGTAGGAGATAATTACTATGTTTTTCAATTGATTGGTCTAAAAGAAAACATGGGATATTTGTACGATGATTTCCTAGACATTCTAAATACAATTGAAAAATGATCCAAGAGGATGATTTTTTGAAACAATTCAAAAAGGAACTTGCACATAATCTTCCAGGCGAAAGTGCTCATCAAAAAATGGCTCCATTAAACAGACCATTGTCAAGTTATGCAATAAAAGAGGCGACAAACATTCGAGAATCTGCCGTTGCAGTAATTCTTTTCCGAAAAAATGATGAAATACATTGTGTTTTAACTCAGCGACAAGAATATGAGGGTAATCACAGTGGGCAAATTAGTTTTCCAGGAGGTAAAAAAGATGAATCAGATTCACATTTAGAAGAAACGGCTCGCAGGGAATGTTTTGAGGAAATTGGAATCCAACGATCAATCGGTTTATTACTTGGCCAATTGACAGATGTATTCATCCCAGTTAGCGGATTTAAAGTAAGTCCATTTGTCTATTATCTTCATGAATTACCTGAATTAATTCGAAACGAGCGTGAAGTCGCAGAAATCATAGACTTCCCTTTATTCGATTTAAAAAAGGAGGCAATTATCTCACAAATGGAAATAACACTTCCAAATGGAAACACATTGAAAAAGGTTCCTTATTTCAATTTGTCAGACAAGCAGGTTTGGGGAGCAACAGCCTTAATTCTTAGTGAAATAAAAGAAATTTTACTTTCGATAGATTAAAATCTAAATCTAGCGAACCCAAATGCTGCTGAAATACTATTTGATTTTTTACTGAAAAAAGAAATTGCATCATACGATGAAATTCCAATTTCGTAAGACCCATCTTTAAAAATGAAATTAATACCAACTGGGATATTATTTTTATAGATTCCACCACCAAAGTATCCAGCGCTTAATGCAATAAATTTAATTCTTATTTCTCCACCCACAGACACAACAGGATTTGCAATACTTCCAGGATTGTCTTTATTCAATGGTGCAACAAAATCAAAACCAAACTTAACTACTTTCCCAAAATCCATACTAGCTCCAAAACGAAAATCTGCCGCGTTTTTTAACACATACTTTTCTTCACCTTGTAATTTAAATAAGCCTCCATCATTTAATAATTTATTCACTGATTGAGAGATGTTGTAATCAGATAAACCATTAATTGAAACGTTTGTAAGCAGTGTGTCACTAGCTTTATAAACATTACGCGTATAAGTAACACTTCCAATATTATTCACTGCCGCCGCAATTTTTAGTTTATTAAAAAATATAGCACTTGCAGAAAGGTCTACTCCATATCCACTTCCAACAATTTTAGGCAAAAGCTTTCCTCGTTCAATAAAAGTTGAAGGATTAACAGATGCAACACTTCCATAATCAATATTAAAATTCGGGCTAATTGAAGAATACATATATAGCTCACCGTCTTTAGATTCCATGTTAAACATCGCCATTGATTGAATAAATCGACCACCAATACCACCGTATAACATAAATACAGAATCTTTACCTAAAATTTTTCTTCCATACCCAAAGTTATAATACCTGTTCCAAACTGATCTAATTTCAGAACCGTTCGTTATTTCAGATAATCTTAATGGAATAGAAGCGGTACCTAAAATTGCGCTATTCAATGTGTCAGCAGATAAATTACTTGAGTTTGCAATTACTGAAGTGTCTCCAGCAATAACAATTGTTAACGAATCGAAATAATTTGACAATTTACCTTTAAATATTAAATCAGTAACTTGATTATTGAATTTTGAATACCATTGATAATTTTCGCGCACGTTGAATGCAATTCCACCGAATTTTTCATTTTGAAAAGCAAAACCTCCCCAATTGTAATTTACAAACATTGATATTTTTGATCCCGCATAATCAGCAGCTGCCATTTGTTGCGCATTCCAATCAATAGAATCTGTTTGACTATTTGTGATTTCTCCTTTTACGGCTTTATAGAAGTTCTTTAATTTATCTGAGGATAATGAATCTGAATAAATTCCAAATCCAAATTCGGCCATACCGACAGTTATTTTTTTATCCTTGTATCCTGTTCCCCAGCCTAAAGCAGAAGAATTAACGCCTAAAGAATGATAGTCATTTACAAAAGTTGTAGCGACACCTTTTCCAACTTCAGGATAAGCGATACTCTGAGTTTGAGAAAAAACGTTAATTGAAATTATAGAAAATGTAAGAAAAAGTAATTGTAGTTTCATATGATGTTTTTAGTTGTCTTTGGTGAAGATATAAAAAAGTTTTTAAAATAAAAAAGAGGAACGAATTCTATATGGAATTTGTTCCTCTTTCACCTAAACCTTGCTAAAACTATAAAACCTAAAACAACAACTATGAAATGCCGTTTTGATGGTGCAAAAATACATGCTTTTTTTAGATTAACAAGTATTTAAAATAAAAAATATGTTAAATAGTTTAAAACAACAATTATCCTAGTGCTACATCCAAAATCATCATAACAAGGAATCCACCAATAAATCCTAAAACAGCGACATCTGTATATTTGTCACGTTGAGTTTCAGGGATTACTTCTTCAACCACAACAAATATCATTGCTCCAGCAGCAAAAGCTAAAGCGAAAGGCAAAATTGGTTGCATATAAATTACCGCAACGGCACCAATTACACCAGCAACTGGTTCAACAATAGCAGATAATTGTCCGTAAAAAAAGCTTTTTCTTCGACTAATTCCTACTCTTCTTAACGGCATAGCCACAGCAAATCCTTCGGGAAAATTTTGTATTCCAATTCCAATAGCTAAAGCAATTGCTCCACCTATAGTAGCGCCATCCATTCCAGATGCTGCTGCTCCAAACAATACACCAACTGCAAGTCCTTCAGGAATATTGTGGAGTGTGATAGCAAGAACTAATAAAATGGATTTATGCATTTGCGTTTTAACGCCTTCTTTTTCGTCTTCTTTGAAATTGATGTGTAAATGAGGAAGTTTTTTATCCAGAAAAAACAAGAAAATCGCTCCTAAAAAGAATCCAACCGCTGCTGGCATCCATGGCATAGATGGATACATTTTCTCAGACATTTCAATTGCGGGATTCAACAAAGACCAAAAACTTGCTGCGACCATAACACCACCGGTAAAACCGAGCATTCCATCAAGCCAACCTCGGTGCATTGATTTAAAGAAAAAAACCAAAGATGCTCCAGCGGCAGTAACCAACCATGTAAAAGTTGTTGCGATTAAAGCAGCTAAAACTGGATCCATTCCCGTAAAAAAATGCTCTAACGTTTTCATTTTATTCTTTTTTATTTTATGTCTCAAAGATAATAAACTCCTTGAATTTGAAATTCATAATTCGCAATTCATAATTTATGTAGTATCTTTGCACCCAAATTTTAGAAAATAAATACACAAAAATGGCAACAAACAGAACTTTCACGATGTTGAAGCCTGATGCAATCGAAAATGGTTACACAGGAAAAATCCTTGATATGATTATCGCAGCAGGATTTGAAATTAAAGCAATGAAATTAACACGTTTAACTACAGAACAAGCACAAGAATTTTATGCAGTTCACTCTGAAAGACCTTTTTATGGTGAATTAGTTGAATATATGACTTCTGGACCAATTATCGCTGCCATTCTTGAAAAAGAAAATGCAGTTGCTGATTTTAGAACATTAATTGGTGCTACTGATCCAGCTGAAGCTGCTGAAGGTACTATTCGTAAATATTATGCTGAATCAAAAGGACGTAATGCTTGTCATGGTTCTGATTCAGATGAAAATGCTGAAATTGAAGGTAAGTTTCATTTTTCAGCTAATGAGATAATGTAATTCTATTTTTTACATAAACATTGAAAAGCTGCATATTTTGCGGCTTTTTTTATGCATTTTATATTGATAGTAAATCGATGAATAAATCCTCATTTTTGGTTCATTATAAAACAAACTATTTATTAACTTTGAGCTCAAAGTAAATTTATGGAAGCAAAGAACTATACACTGGAAGAACGTTTTATTAAATATGTTCAAATAGATACAACCGCTGACCCAAATTCTGCTTCTTTTCCATCGTCGATGAAACAAAAAGATCTCGCAAAAGTGCTTTTTGAAGAATTAAAAGGATTAGGATTAGAAGACGTTGAAATGGATCAATGGGGCTATGTTTATGCGACAATTCCATCAACAAGTTCAAATAACAATTTACCGACTATTTGTTTTTGTTCTCACATGGATACAGCTCCAGATTGCAGTGGAACAGACGTAAAACCAATCGTTCATAGAAAATACAACGGTGATCCAATTACCCTTCCAGACGATACAACTCAGGTAATTACAACAACAAAACATCCTTATTTACTTGAAAAAATTGGTGATGATATAATCACTGCTAGTGGATTGACATTATTAGGTGCTGATGACAAAGCGGGAATTGCAATAATAATGGATTTTGCAAATTATATCATAGCAAATCCAACAATTCCACATGGTCCAATCAGAATTTTATTCACTCCTGACGAAGAAGTTGGTCGTGGTGTGGAGCAATTAGACATGAAAAAACTAAATGCGGATTACGGATACACGCTAGATGGTGCAAAATTAGGTGAAATCGAAGATGAATCTTTTTCTGCAGATGCTGTGAAAGTCACTATTCACGGAGTAAGCGCCCATCCAGGTTATGCAAAAAATAAAATGCAAAATGCATTGAAGATTGCAGCTGAATTCATTACTACACTACCAAAAGATAAATGGTCGCCAGAAACTACTGAGCATCGTGAAGGATTTGTGCATCCAATGACAATTGAAGGAGGATTAGAAACTGCAACCGTTACTTTTATTATCCGTGATCACTTAACAGAAAAGCTAACGGAATATGAAAACCGTTTAGAATCCATCTTGAAAATGGTAATGGAACAGTACAATGGTGCGTCATATGAATTTGAAATAACAGAACAATACCGAAACATGAAAGAAGTATTGCGTTCTGTTCCATTTGTTACTGATTATGCTATTCAAGCAATGGGAAAAGCAGGAATCACAGCAAAACCAACAATTATACGTGGAGGAACTGATGGCTCTCGACTTTCATTTATGGGATTACCTTGTCCGAATATATTTACTGGTGAAATGGCAATTCATTCCCGACATGAATATGTAAGTATTCAAGACATGCAAAAAGCAGTTAAAACATTGGTTGAATTAGTTCAAATTTGGGAACAACATAAAAATTAATGGATTACAAACTCATCATAAAAGATATTCAGTCCAAAAAGTTGGAGAAAATTTATTTTCTTCATGGAGAAGAAGCATATTTTATTGATGAAATCACCAAAGCAATTACCGAAAATGCACTTGAAGAGCATGAAAGAGATTTCAATCAAGTAATTATTTATGGAAAAGATGCTGAGCCGCTAAGTTTAATGTCAGAATTGAAAAATTATCCAATGATGGCAGCTCGAAAATTGGTGATTTTGAAAGAAGCGCAAGATTTCAAACAGATGGATGATCTTGAATCTTATTTTGAACATCCTTCTGACACAACCATTTTTGTTGTTAATTATAAATACAAAACCTTTGATGCACGTAAAAAGCTGATGAAGTTTGCAACAACAAATGGAATCGTTTTTAAGTCAGAAAAAGTAAAAGATTATCAATTAGGAAGTTGGATTGAATTTTATTTAAAAACACTTGGATTTAAGATCACGTCAAAGGCAAGTATGCTTTTATCTGAATTTCTTGGTAATGATTTAGGTCGAATAGTGAATGAAATTGATAAACTGGCTATTCTAATTGAAAAAGATACGACTATCAACGACATTCATATCGAAGAGAACATTGGCATTTCCAAAGATTACAACGTTTTTGAATTGAACAATGCTTTGGCTGTGAGAGATGTAACGAAAGCTTTTCAAATTGTAGATTATTTCGCTCACAACCCAAAAGCAACAGATATTATTGTGGTGATTTCGACGGTCTTCAATTATTATTCTCGCTTGATGCGCGTTCATTTTTTACAACATAAATCGAAAGAAGCAGTAGCGACAGCACTAAAAGTTCATCCGTTTGTTGCAGGTGAATTAATCAATGCTACGAAAGTTTACAATCCAAAGAAAATTGCCATCAACATTGCTATTTTACATGAATTTGATTTAAAATCAAAAGGTGTTGGCAACACAGGAGCATTTTCTCAAGGCGATTTAATGAAAGAAATGGTTTATCGATTATTACACTGATGCATTTATTCTACGATCCAACAATAAATTCAACACATAAAACTCACACGCTTTCAGAAGAGGAGTCGAAGCACGCATGTCGCGTTTTGCGCCTAAAAGAAGGTGATGAAATTGCACTTTTAAATGGAAATGGTTTTGAGTTTCTTGCACGAATCATTGACTCAAACCCAAAAAAATGCACGGTTGAAATCGTTTCATTTAAGGAAGAGAAAATAAGCCCCTATTCTATTCACATTGCGATTGCTCCAACAAAAAACAATGACCGAATTGAATGGTTTTTGGAAAAAGCTACTGAAATTGGAATTACTGATATTACTTTTTTATTGTGTTCAAATAACGAACGTAAACAGACTAAAGATGAACGGTTTGAAAAAATATTGATATCAGCAATGAAACAATCAAAGCGTTTATTCTTACCAAAATTAAATCCATTAACACCTTTTAAAGAGTTCATTTCAAAATACCCAAAAGGGTTAATTGCTCATTGTTACGATGGTGAAAAAACAACAATTTCTGCCGATTTTAAACCGACAAATTATCCTATATTAATAGGACCTGAAGGGGATTTTACCTTATCTGAGGTAGAATTAGCATTGCAAACTGGATACAAAACAATATCTTTAGGTGAAAATCGTTTACGAACTGAGACAGCTGGGTTGTATAGCTGCATGCAGGCGAAGATGTTTTTGGAGGGAGTGTTAAAGGAGTGATGAATGCAAAGTGATGAGTGAAAAGTGATGAGTACAAAGTGATGAGTTTATAACTTAGAGTTTAAAATGAAAAATACTTTTTTTTTAATTACATTTTTAATAATTGGATTTGTCTCATTTGTCAATGCACAGGGAACTTACCAATTGGCCGTTTTGAAATATAATGGCGGGGGCGATTATTATGCCAATCCAACTGCTTTACCAAATCTCATTACTTTTTGCAATCAAAATTTAGCGACAAATATTTCTGCTGATGTTCCTTATGTGGAAGTTGGAAGTCAAGACATGTTTTTGTACCCAATGATACACATGACAGGACACGGGAATGTAGTTTTTTCTCCTGCAGAGGCTGAAAACTTAAGGAATTACATGTTGGCCGGTGGTTTTTTACACATTGATGACAATTATGGTATGGATGAATTTATTCGGGTTGAAATAAAAAAAGTATTCCCAAATAACAACTTGATTGAATTACCCTTCGACCATCCAATTTTTCATCAAAAATTTGACTTTAATGGTTTACCAAAAATTCACGAACATGATGGGAAACGTCCGCAAGCATTTGGGATTATTGATAATGGTCGTTTAGTGTGCTTGTATACCGTTGAAACAGATTTAAGTGATGGTTGGGAAGATCAACCAGTGCACAATGACCCACCAGAAAAGAGAAAACAAGCGTTACAAATGGGCGCAAATATCTTGATGTATGCTTTTATGGAATAATAATATCTATCGTTCGTATATGAGTCGATTTCTTTTAGTTTTCCTGCTTCTTTTTATATCTTTTACTTCTTACTGCACAGTAATTCTTCCCGATGTTTTCAGTGACAACATGGTCTTACAGCAAAAAAGCACCATCAAAATATGGGGAATTGCAAAACCACACAAAAACGTAATTATAAAATCTTCTTGGTCTGAAAAAACGTATAAATTCAGAACAAAAAAAGATGGTCGTTGGGTCATTTCGATAGAAACACCAGTTGCAAGTTTTGAAAAGCAAAGCATCACATTTAGCGATGGAAAAATCACCACTTTAAATAATATTCTTATTGGTGAAGTTTGGTTTTGTTCTGGTCAATCGAATATGGAAATGCCTTTGAGTGGTTTCAAAGAACAGCCAATCGATAAAGCAGAGGAAACAATAAAAAGTGGTGACCCAGAAAATGGCATCAGAATGCTAAAAGTAAAGCGAAATGCACAAGAAGTTCCTGTAACTTATGCTGAAGGAACTTGGATGATCAGTTCAAGTAAAAATCTGGAGAGTTTCAGCGCTGTCGCCTATTTTTATGCGTTAACGTTGAGACAAAAATTGAATGTTCCAATTGGAATAATCAATTCTAGTTGGGGTGGGTCCTCTATTGAAGGATGGATGAGTAAAAGTTTGGTTGACTCCTATTCTGATTATACAAGCAATCAACCTTTTGCCGACAATGAAACGACAAAAAAGACTTCCGTTATGTACAACGGTATGATTCAACCATTTGTCAATTATGTTATTAAAGGATTCGTTTGGTATCAAGGTGAAGCAAATGTTGAACGATATAAAACATATGGAGCAAAATTAAAGGATATGATTTCACTTTGGCGGTTAAATTGGAATTTGGGTGATTTACCTTTTTATATCGTGGAAATTGCGCCATATGACTATCAAAATTTTGACAATGCTCCAAGATTAAGGGAGCAACAATTTCAAGCTTCTCAGCAAATAATAAACTGTGGAATTGTAAACACAAACGACCTCATTAGAACTGATGAGATTGACATTATTCATCCATCCCAAAAAGAACCTGTAGGAAAAAGATTGGCCAACTTAGCACTAAATCAAACATATGGAATTGATACTATTTGTGCAAAAAGTCCCAACTATAAATTATACGAAATTCAAAACAATCAACTCATTCTTCATTTTGAAAATGTATTTGATGGTTTCAAACCAGATTCACTTTATATCGGCTTCGAAATCGCAGGAAATGATCAAGTTTTCTACCCAGCAAACGCAGTGTTAAATTCAAACAACACAATCAATCTAAGTTCAAATCAGGTTTTAAATCCTATTGCTGCTCGTTATTGTTTTCATAATTTCTCAATTGGAAACATTTATAATAGTTGCGGATTGCCTTTGTTTGGTTTTAGAACGTATAATTGGTAAACGAATAATGAAACGCACGAATAATGAAACGTGCATTTTTACATTCGCTCTGGAACCTTCACCCCCAGCAATCTCATTGCTGAACTTATCACTTTTGCAACATTCACGCTCATGACTAAGCGCATGTGTTTTGTGATTTCATTCTCTTCAATTAAAATTGGAATAGTTTGATAAAAATTGTTGTAGGTTTTCACAAGTTCGTACGTATAATTAGCAATCACAGCTGGAGATTGCTCTTTAGCGGCTTCTTCAATGATACTTGGATATTCAACCAATAACTTGATGATTTCCTTTTCTACATCTTCAATATTTTTGCAATCTGTTGCCTGTTCCAAATTCAATGCTGCAGATTTTGTCAACAACGATTTGATTCGAGCATGGGTGTATTGAATAAAAGGGCCTGTATTACCGTTCAATTCGATCGATTCATCTGGATTAAACATCATGCGTTTTTTAGGGTCAACTTTCAATAAATAATATTTCAAGCCACCCATTCCAATCAAGTTGAACAAGTCATTTTTCTCATTTTCAGACATTCCTTCCAAATGACCACGCTCTCTTGTCATTTCAGTTGCTTTATCTACAACTTCTTGCATCAAATCATCTGCATCGACAACAGTTCCTTCACGAGATTTCATTTTTCCTGTTGGTAAATCTACCATACCATAAGATAGGTGGGAACAATTTTTTGCCCAAGCGTATCCCATTTTTTCAAGAATCAAAAACAATACTTTGAAATGGTAATCTTGCTCATTTCCAACGGTGTAAATCATCCCGTTTAACGCAGGATAATCATTAAAACGGTCAATTGCTGTTCCAATATCTTGTGTCATATAAACCGCTGTTCCATCTGAACGTAAAACAAGTTTTTCATCCAAACCATCAGCAGTTAAATCAATCCAAACAGAACCATCATCTTTTTTGAAGAAAACGCCTTTTTTCAATCCTTCTAAAACAATATCTTTTCCAAGCAGGAATGTTTCTGATTCATAATACAATTTATCAAAATCAACGCCCATTGCTTTATATGTAACATCAAATCCTGCGTAAACCCAATTATTCATCGTTGTCCACAATAAATATACTTGCGGATCACGTGCTTCCCACTTAATCAACATGTCTTTAGCTTCACGTATCAAAGTCGTTTGATTTTTAGCTAGATCTTTGATTTTTTCATCCAAGCCTTTTACAGCTTTTTCGTCCTTTCCTTCTTTTGCTTCTTCTAGTCGGTTGAATTCAGTTTTAATATCCTCTGAAAAATGAGTGAAATCGCCCGATTCCCAGCCAGTAATTATTGTTTTGGCTTCAGCATTGAATTGTTGATCAAATATTACATAATACTTCCCAACTAACTTATCTCCTTTTAAACCTGTGTTTTGAGGTGTTTCTCTCTCCCCTTTTTCATTTAACGGAGAAAATTTCTCCCACGCCAACATGCTTTTGCAAATATGAATTCCACGGTCATTGATAACTTGTGTCTTGATCACAGAATGTCCATTCGCCTTCAATATTTCTGAAACAGCATACCCTAAAAAGTTATTTCTTAAATGGCCAAGATGCAACGGTTTATTCGTGTTTGGCGACGAATATTCAACCATAATTAATGGCTTAGAATTTTCTTTTGCATAACCATAAGTTGCTTCTTGATGAATAGCATTCAATTTTGAAATCCAAAATTCAGGTGATATCACAAAATTTAAAAAACCGCTTACAACTTCATATTTTTCGATAGAACTATTTTGTTTCATCAAAAATCTCCCGATTTTATCTCCAGCTTCAAGCGGTGAACATCTTAGCAATTTCACAAAAGGAAAAATTACAAGTGTCAAATCTCCTTCCACCTCTTTACGGGTTTTTTGAAATTGAATTAATTGCTCTTCTACTTGTAAACCAAACAATTCGTTTGAATGTTTTAAGAGTATTTCCTTTAAATTTTGTTCCATTCTGTTTTATACCATTTTAACACTTCAACCTGCTCAGTGCATTGTTTTTAAATTTCCTTCTTCTATTTTGGTATAATGCCGATATAGTTGCGCTACTGATAAAATCGGTATGCAAAACTCAATCGGTATTACTTCTTTATTGTTTCGACCAAACTTTCAATTAAATCAAAAGCTACTTCGCCCATTTTATTTTTCTTTTCATCCAAACACGGATTTACTTCTACGAATTCCACGCAAACCACTTTTGGTGATTGACATAAACCATTCAAAATTTGTTCTGCTTGACCTGGTAATATCCCATTTTCAACAGGTGTTCCCGTTCCGTATGAAGTTGCTTTTGGATCCATTGAATCTACATCAAATGAAATGTAAATCATCTCACATGAATTTAGTTGTTCCAATGCTTTTTCTACAACTGTTTCAATACCTTTTTCATTGATTTCGGCAACAGTGAAATTCTTAATTTTCAATCTTTCAATGAGTGCTATTTCTTGTGATTCAAGATCCCGAACCGCCATAAAAATCAAATCCTCGGGTTGTACTTTTGCACCTTCAAAACCAATGTTTTTGAGTTTTTCCCAAAGTCCCACTGTTTCCTCTGGAACATCATTTATTTTACAAACCAAATTATCATCTCCGATCACAGTGCTCAAAGGCATACCGTGCATATTACCTGAAGGAGTTGTATAAGGCGTATGCAGATCTCCGTGTGCATCGATCCAAATAACTCCCAATCTTTTATCCGGGAAAGCTTTTTTGATTCCTGCTATTGTTCCACCAGCTGAACCGTGATCCCCAGCCAAAATAAAAGGAAATTTATCGTTCAACAATTCAGTTGAAACCGTATCGGTTAACGCTGAATAAATGTTAATTAACCCTTCTATTCTTTTTGCAAAATGATGTTTCACAGGCTGGTCCAACAGGTTGTTATACGTTGGTATCTCCAACATTTTAAACCCATTGAAAAAAGTACTATTTTTTGCTCTTGCGGCAGTAAAAATTGCGTCTGGACCTAAAGAAGCACCTCTTGTTCCTGCTGTTATTTCCGATCGATTAACGATGAATGTGATTTCTTTCTTCATACATACTAATGTGCTGCAAAATTAGCATATTTAATGAAATCAAAAAAGCAAAATACGTCGAGTAACTGAACTTATGTATTTACGTTATTTTAATAATTAGTTATAATAAGGAAATCTTCCTTACTTTCGAATTTTAAAATAAGATTATGCGTTTTCTATTTTCACTTTTATTGCTCGTTTCAACAATTACTTTTGGTCAAAAACAGGAAGGTTTTGTGGGTAAATTGACTTATTCCGTTCAAATAGTTGATACTGGACTTCAAACAATGATACCAGTAAGAGAAATGGTGATTTACACCAACGATACTTTGTTGAGAATAGAAAATGAAACCGATCAGCTTGGAATGCAAGTCGTTATTAAACACATGGCTTTGAACAAATCCTATTTGTTATTGCATACTCCTGTTGCTAATTATGCAATTCAAACAGATCACAACACGGAAAAAGTTGACACTTTTCCTTACACATTCAAAAAGAAATTCGGTCGAACTAAAATTTGTGGTTGGAAAGCAAAGAAATTGATGGTTAAACATGCTAATTTCACTGAAGAAATGGAATTCCTGTATTTCAAAAATTTGAGTGTGAAATATTTAAATACCTTAGAAAATTTCCCAGGATTACCTGTTAAATATTACATTTCTTCAGTTGATGGAACTTATTTATACCAATTAACTGCAATAGACAGAATGGACGTTGAAAAAGATTATTTCGGTATTCCTTCGGATTTTAAAAAAGTAACATTCGATCAATTTGTTGATGAAATGTTAATCCATAAGGAGCAGCAGGAAAAAGAGCGATTGAAAGAAGAATAGAGTGTTAAAGTGATGAGTGCGGAGTGATGAGTTTATAACTGATAGTTTAAAGTTTGATTTCAATCGAGCAATAGTCGAGATGAAGGTTATAACTGATAGCGATGTCCTGAGCTTTTGCCGAAGGGTTGAAAGTTTATGAACTATGTTAACTATGTTCCTATGTTGTTTAAAAACAATTGAGTGCTGAACTGGATGGTTTATTTGGTTTGTAAAAATCACTATTCATTTAACTAACACTGCACTGTGCATAGTTCTCTTCAACCGCAATCGGGAAGGCCTTTTTCATCGCTATCTTCGTGAGATATTCCAAAAGAAATGGCAGAAAACGAATATAGACCCAAAGAAGAAAAATCAATTGTAGAAGAGGTAACTCAGCCAACAAAAAAGGCTAAGACTTCCGCTCCTATTGATAAAGAGAAAACGAAATTCAAAAATCCAGTTGAGGGTTTGTCGAATCGTTTTGACAAGAAAAAAGTGAAATCGACTGTTGGCGTCTTGTTGATTCTTTTCTCATTTTACCTATTTCTTTCTTGTCTTTCCTATATTTTTACTTGGACTCAAGACCAAGATCGCGTTTTAGGGAAAGGTTTATTTGAATTTTTATTTGAACAAGATGACGTTCCTGTTGAAAACTGGTTGGGGAAATTTGGAGCTTGGACTTCCCATTTAATGATTTTTAGATGGTTTGGACTTTCCTCTTTTGGTTTTACGTTTTTATTATTCATTTCAGGAGTCAAAATACTTTTCAACATTACGCTTGTTCCTATTCAAAAAACGTATGCCCGTATTTTATTGATCATTGTTTGGTCATCCCTATTTCTTGGATTTTTCGCACATGCTGTGAATTACCTCGGTGGTTCTTTCGGATTTTACATCAATCAATGGCTTACAGTATCACTTGGTAATTTTGGTTCAATTATTTTAATCGGCGTTTTAGGATATATTGTTTCAGTAATTCTGTTCAATCCTAATTTTAGAAAAATATTTGACCGACTTTTCGGAAGTAAAGAATTTGTAGCACAAGAAGAAAACTCCATTCATACTTCTGCTGGAATGAATGACTTAAGAGTTGTCAACACCATCAAAGATGAAGAAATTGAAAATGATTTTGTGTCCGAAACAATTCATTTTGATGAAGAAGACGAGGACGAAGAAGACGATGATTTTGATGCTTCAGAGCTAATTATTACTGTTCGCGATCCAGAACCAGAAATGGAAGATGATTTCGAAATTGACATGCCGGAAGAATCAACTATTACTAACGATATCAATTTAGAAGATTTCTCCGTTGAAGTTGCTGCACCGGACGAATCATTGAATGACGATGATTTGAATAAATTGCGCAAAGAATATGGTGATTATGATCCAACACTTGATTTAGCAAGTTACGTGCTTCCATCAATCGATTTGTTGAAAGATTACGGTACAAATGGCGTTTCTGTCAACAAACAAGAACTTGAAGCCAATAAAAACAAGATTGTTGAAACGCTTTCTCATTATAAGATTGATATTGCGAAAATAAAGGCTACTGTTGGTCCAACGGTTACATTGTACGAAATAATTCCAGCTCCTGGTGTACGAATTTCAAAAATTAAAAACTTAGAAGATGATATTGCTTTAAGTTTAAGTGCTTTGGGAATCAGAATCATTGCGCCTATACCTGGTAAAGGTACGATTGGAATCGAGGTTCCAAATTCAAATCCTGAAATGGTCAGCATGCGTTCGTTGATTGCATCAGAAAAATTCCAAAATTCTGACTTCGAATTACCAATTGTAATGGGTAAAACAATCATGAACGAAACGTTTGTTTTTGACCTTACAAAAATGCCTCACCTTCTTGTAGCTGGTGCTACTGGACAAGGAAAATCAGTTGGTTTAAATGCGATTTTAATCTCCATTCTATACAAAAAACATCCTGCACAAGTTAAGTTTGTCTTGATTGACCCGAAGAAAGTTGAATTAACACTGTTCAATAAAATAGAACGTCATTTCTTAGCAAAATTACCTGGAGAAGAAGAGGCAATTATCACGGACGTTTCAAAAGTTGTTAATACGTTGAATTCTTTGTGTATCGAAATGGATGACCGTTACGAACTGCTCAAAAATGCAGGTTGTAGAACGATCAAAGAATACAATGTAAAGTTCATTGCGCGTAAATTAAATCCAGAAAATGGACACCGTTATTTGCCATATATCATCGTTTTAATTGATGAGTTCGCCGATTTAATTATGACTGCTGGAAAAGAAGTAGAACATCCGATTGCTCGAATTGCACAATTAGCAAGAGCAATTGGAATTCACTTAATTGTTGCGACACAGCGTCCTTCGGTGAACGTTATTACTGGTATGATCAAAGCTAATTTCCCAGCGCGAATAGCATTTAGAGTATTATCGAAAATAGATTCACGTACCATTTTAGATGCGTCTGGTGCAGATCAATTAATCGGTCGTGGAGATATGCTTATTTCTACAGGGCAAGATATTCAACGTTTGCAATGCGGATTTGTTGACACTCCAGAAGTGGAAGAAATCTGCAGCTTCATTGGAAATCAACGTGCTTATCCAGAGGCATTGCTTTTACCAGAATATGTAGGTGAAGGTGGCGATGGCGGAAGTGATATCGATATGAATGAATTAGACGTAATGTTTGCCGATGCAGCGAGAATAGTTGTTATCAATCAACAAGGTTCTGCTAGTTTATTACAACGTAAATTGAAATTGGGTTACAACCGCGCAGGTCGTATCGTTGATCAATTAGAAGGTATGGGAATCATTGGCGCTTTCCAAGGAAGTAAAGCAAGAGATGTATTGTATTCTGACATTGAAGCGTTGGATGAATTGTTAAGAGTGAAGGGGATAATTTAAATTCCCCCCTATTTCAAACTAATCATTAAATTTGGATGAATCAAAAATTTATCCTGAATGCTAAAACGTTCTCTTATTTCGATCTTAACACTTGTTATTTTTTCAGTTAACAGTCAAACCTTACAATCACCAGATCAATTTCTTGGCTATCCAATAGGAACCTATTTTTCACGCCATCATCAAGTTGTTGATTACTTCAAACAATTAGAGAAAAATGCACCAAAGAATGTTCGTTTGGAGCAATATGGAACGACAAATGAGCACAGAGAATTGCTGGTAGCCTATATTTCTACAGAAGAAAACCTGAAAAATTTAGAACAAATAAAAGCAGATCATGGGAATTTGAACAAGGATGAAAAAATCACACTTGTTTGGCTGAGCTACAACGTTCATGGAAATGAAAGTTCAGGTACTGAAGCAGCAATGTTGACAGCCTATGAACTAATTACCCAAAAGCAAGAATGGTTGAAAAATACGGTTGTTATACTAGATCCGTGCATCAATCCGGATGGAAGAGATCGCTATGTGAACTGGTTCAATCAATATCAAAACAAAGAAATAAACGTTGACCAAATGAGTGCGGAACACAGTGAACCATGGCCAGGTGGACGCCCAAACCATTATCTATTTGACTTAAACAGAGATTGGGCTTGGCTGACACAAAAAGAATCTCAAGAACGAATTGCGCTATATAATCAATGGTTGCCTCACGTACATGCTGACTTTCACGAACAGAGTATCAATGAACCTTATTATTTTGCTCCGGCTGCTGAACCGTTTCATGAAGTAATTACTAAATGGCAACGTGAATTTCAAAATGGCGTTGGAAAAAATAACGCGAAGTATTTTGATCAAAATGGATGGTTTTACTTTACAAAAGAATTTTTTGATTTGCTTTACCCAAGTTACGGCGATACCTATCCAACTTTTTCTGGGGCGATCGGAATGACTTACGAACAAGGAGGAAGTTCAAGTGCAGGGTTAGGCGTTATCAATCGTGATGGAGACACCTTAACATTAGTCGATCGGATTCAACACCACCATATTGCTGGATTGTCTACTGTAGAATATGCGCATCTGCAATCTCAAAAACTGATTACAGAATTCCAAAATTTCGCCAATTCTAAAAATTATAAATACAAAAGTTATGTTGTTGGTGGAAATCCAGATAGAATTCAAGATTTAAGAAAATTATTGGACGGACATAAAATCGCTTATTCATTTGGAGGCGGAGCAAGTGTGAAAGGATATAATTATGCCTCAAGAAGTGCAGGAAGTATGAAGGCTACTGAAAATCATTTGATTATTAGTACCAACCAAATTAAAGGAACATTGGTGAATGTTTTGTTTGAGCCTAAAACAAAGTTAGTCGATTCGTTAACGTATGACATAACAGCTTGGTCATTGCCTTATGCTTATGGATTAGACGCAATTGCTTCAGAAACCATGATTTCTGGTTTTGCTGAAAAAGTTGTGCTAATTAAAAATGAAATAGTTGCAGGTGCTTATGCCTATTTATCTGATTGGAACAGCATGAAAGATGCCCAATTCATGACAGGATTACTTCAAAAAGGCATTCGCGTGCGTTATGCCGAAAACCCGTTCGTATTAAACGGCAAAAACTACGACAGAGGAACATTAATTATCGCAAAAGGAGACAATGAATATGCAACTTTTGCCAAAGACGTGACCGACTTAGCTAATGCTATGAAAGTTCAATTGACACCAACTCCAACTGGAATGGTGGATTCAGGAAATGATTTTGGCTCTTCGAGTGTGAAATTGATTCCAAATCAAAAAATAGTGATGTTGAGCGGTTCTGAAACCTCGTCTTTGAATGTTGGTGAAGTTTGGCATTTCTTTGAAGAGCAATTGCATTTTCCATTGACAGTAGTAGATATCAATGATTTCAGTTTTAAAGCCTTGGATAAATTCAACGTATTAATTGTTCCAGAAGGTTGGTACGGATCTCTCTCTTCTCCAGAAGCTCATAGTGAATTGAAAACTTGGATCTCAAATGGCGGAAAGGTAATTGCAATTGGAGAAGCTGTTCATCATTTCACAACGGCCAATGGGTATTCGTTAAAATCTAAATCACCAGAAAAAGAAATGGGTGAAGAAGATGAGGAAATTGAAGACGCAATTGAAGGTCCAGAAAGACATGAGCATGCCCACATTAAATACAATGATCAAGAGCGCGAAGCGATTAAAAACACGATTACTGGCGCCATCATGAAATGCAAAGTGGAACAAACAAATCCTTTAGCATTCGGATATGGTGATTCTTATTATTCGTTGAAATTGACTCCAAATGCGTTTGAATGGTTAGAAGATGGAGGTAATGTTGTCTATTTAGATGACAAACCAGAAGTAATTGCTGGATTCGCAGGAAGTGAAGCAATGAAGAATCAACCTAAATCTTTGATCTTTGGTCAAGAGAATATAGGAAATGGTTGTTTAATCTACATGATTGATAATCCATTGTTCAGAGGTTTTTGGGAAAATGGTAAATTGTTTTTCGTGAATGCATTGTTTTTAACCAATAACTAGAACCATGAGAACAATTTCATCTGCCATAATAGGAATTATCACCTGCTTTGTTTTAATCTATGCTATTGAAATGATAGGGATGAATTTATTTCCAGTAAAAGTAAAGATTAATCCAAAAAACTATAATGAATTTAAAGCATTAATTGATAGTATTCCACTACCCGCGTTAATAATAATTATTGTAGGTCATGGGGTATCTTTATTCGCTGGGATATATGTTTCCAAAAAAATTCAGAACAAATCTTCAATTCCTTTTTTACTCGTTTTTTTAGTTATGCTGATGGCTACAATCTCAAATTTAGCAATGATTCCACATCCTATTTGGTTCAAAATCGCCGACATTGGAATCGTAATTTTAGCCGGATTGATATCTTGGAGGACTTTTAAATGGACGCTTTAATTAGTTATAACACTGTAATCGCATTGCTGTAATTTCTGCTTCTGTCGAAGTATCACCGTTCCACACATAGTAACTCAGAATTTGATTCTTTAAATTGGGTAATTCAATCTTAAATTCCATTTGAGTTGCTGAACCTGAGATAAAATCACCTAAATAAACGTCCTTATACAACGTTCCATCTTGATTACCTAACACTAAGCGCAAATCAGGTTTCCTATCATTACAAGCTATTTCTATTGTCAAAACAACAATTTTAACCGATTTTAATTCGCGTGATTTTATCGACTGAGAAAAAGGATGACTTTTATCTATTTTCTGTACTAAATTCAATGCTTTTTGATCTATCAATTTCCAATTTTCAGATACAACAACACTTGGAGCATCTCTTTTCAATTGTAAAAAATGACTCCAATACTGCTCTTTTGTTGTCGTTCCTCCACTTAAAATACTATTTGTAATTTGATAACTCTGAATCATTGATAATATACAAAATGGCAAAACAATGAAATAAGCAAAATTGATTCTTTTAAATTCATTCAAAAATAAAGCAGCACCAATTGCTATAAAGGGCAAGAAATCAATCATTGGGCGTTGGCCAAAACCTGCACCGTAAGTCCAGCACCACCAGGAAGATAATACATAAACAATCAATACCAATGGTAACATAAAACCTACTAATTGAAACAATGATTTTTTCGAAAAACAGAATCCACTAACTACAATAGAAAGAAAAAGTAATGGACTATAAACCAACCATCCTTTTTGGTATGAGTATAAAAAATCAAAAAAATGAGGTTTCTTAAAATTAAATCCTTCCTCATTATACGAATAAACCAACCATAAATCGCTTTGCCATTTCCATAATAAAAAGGGAATCGAAAAAATGATCAGTCCAATAATTAAATAAGGTATCAGTCTTTTTATTTGGAAGTATTCTTTCGTGATTAAATCCTTCAATTGCCTTCCTGAAAGCATTGTCAACAGAGGTAAAAACATCAGCATCAAACCATTTGTAGGACGAGTAATTATCAATAAACTGAGGATAATTCCACTCCAACCAAGATACTGCAAGCGTTTGGTTTGAATCCAATTCAATAACATCCACATGAATACTGTTGCCAAAAAGAAATTATGAATATGACTTACAGTATGGTCGTACACTAAATAATACCAACTATTCGTTCCGAAAGTCAACCCTATGAAAACGAAATAACTTACAGCATCTCGAATTTTTAAACGACGAAATACCGATAATAAAAACCGCAAACCAATAAAGAAGTAGACGACATGTGAAAAAGCAATTCCCCATTGAAAAGGTGCAGAATACCCGTCAACTGCAAATCCACCAACCCATGCGACAAGCATTGAAAGAAAGAAAAATGGAGCGTATAAAATACTTAGCCCTGGGAAGGTTTTATTGACATATTTCCCATTTTTTTGCTTGTTTCTAAAATCCTTGAATTGTGATTTATCGGTTGGATAATACTTTAGTTCAACCTCATCAATAAATGAAAATGTTGGATCTTGATAAATGAAAATTGCAGGTAAATAAGCATAATATGCCTTTCCATCTCCATTGATTGACCGTCCGTATCGACCGTCAAATTCATGTGCTGAAAAGATTCCACACAAAACAATTGTTATACTAACCCACCAAAATAGATTTTTCTTCATTCTTTAATTTAAAAACAAATATAAAAAACACGTCTCCTTTTGATGAAATTGTATTTTTTAGAACTCTCGTAAAATTAAACTTTATCTTTGACGCAAGTTGAATTACCGATTTATAAAATAATAAATGCAGATTACAAAACTTTCAATCATTATTCCAGCCTACAACGAAGGTAAAACGATACGTAATGTACTAGAAAACGTTGCGAATTTAGCATTGGTAAACGACATTGAAAAGGAAATTATTGTAATCAATGATTGTTCAACAGATAATACATTGGATGAAATAGAGCAATTTATTCAAGATAATCCGAGTCAACCAATTTTGGCATTTTATCAAAACGTTAATAAAGGCAAAGGAGCTGCTATTCATAAAGGAATTCAATTGGCAACTGGAGATTATATTGTTATACAAGATGCTGATTTGGAATTGGACCCAACTGATATAAATAAATTACTCGAAGGGTTATCAACTAAAAATGTTGATGTAATTTATGGCTCCCGCTTTTTAACAAAGGAACATAAGAATACTTCTTTTATTTGGCACATACTCGGTAATGGATTTTTGACGAAGCTATCGAATGTATTCACAGGATTTCGCCTCACTGATATGATGACGTGTTACAAACTTGTTCCAGCGTCTATTCTAAAATCAATTCAACTCAAAGAAAATCGTTTTGGTTTCGAACCAGAAGTCACATTGAAGCTTTCCAAAATAAAAAACCTTTCAATTGCAGAAGTTCCTATTTCTTATATTGCTAGAAGTAAATCAGAAGGTAAGAAAATCAATTCAGGCGATGGAATGCGCGTGATTTATTGTATTTTGAAGTATAAGATCAAAAACTAAAGTCCTTTCGGTTTTATGCTCATTCAAATTTCAAACACATAGAAACATAGGTCACATAGTGAATGTCCTAGCATTATGTTCATCGGAGTTAAAACCCGTTTTTTTTATTCTCTTTCAAATTTCAAACACATAGAAACATAGGACACATAGCTTATTCCCTAGCTTTATGTTCATCGGAGTTAAAACCCGTTTTTTTATTCTCAGTCAAATTTCAAACACATAGAAACATAGGTCACATAGCTAATTCCATAGCTTTATGTTCCTTCAATAAATAATGTACTTCTATGTGAGCTATGCGCCTATGTGGTAAAAGAAAAACTGCCAATGTCTGTGCTTTTAACCATTTACTTGTTGGTTCCTGAGCATACAAGAATGTACCTTTTTATTTCTTTTTTCTAGTTTGCAAATTAAACCCTAAACCAGCAGACAAAATCAATTCATCTGTTTTTTCACTGCCAAATGATAATCCACGATAAGTTGAATTTACGTATGCGACATCCACAAAGAAATTAAAAAACTTCCATATATAATAGGTTGAACCAATGTGGACAGCAAACGATGGACTTGCTTGTAATCGTGCATTTGGATCAATTGAGGCAAGTGGTTTAAAAACAGCAATACCAGGTTCAATACCAACATAATTATCCCAGTTTTTCTTTCCTGTATGATAAAATACACCGAAATATGTTCTAAATCCTTCTTTAAAGAATAAATTATCTGTCCCGGTTTTTGATTTTCCGTCCATAAAATACATTAAATCGCCTCTGAAACTTAATTTCTTATCAACATAATATTCAAGAAATCCAGAAAGATAATAGTTCTGAACACCACGATTCAGCATGGTTGACGGGGAAATGGTTCCTGTAGATTTTAACAATCCAGGTTGGATGAATAATTCTTGGGATAAAGCCACTCCAGATAACAAGAAAATACTGCTAAAAATGATTATTCTTACCATAAGTCTGCGATTTTATAATTAATACCAACATGAAATAATAAATGTCCTTCTAAACTTGAACCTTTTTCTTTGTGAAAAACTACTATATCATCAATTAACTCAGAATGCACATCTGTTCCTAAATGCACCATATATTGACTAACAACTGAAATGTCCATTCTGTCCGAAAGATTAAAATGAACCCCTAAACCTCCTTGAACGGCAGAACTCCAGCGCTCAATTGAATTAGATCTATTTGTATTATCAACTATTTCAGTATGATCAAAGCAGTGCCCAGCTAAAATATATGGTCGAACTTTAGGAGTTAAATTTTTTGTAGGATAAAACAAAACGCTCCACCCAATGTGATAATCAGTCCTATGAGCATATTCTTCTATATCGCTTGTTATATAATCAAAATACCAATCTGTATTGACTTTATCTGAAACTTGGACACGAAATTGACCTCCAACACCTACACCTGGAGGACCGGTTTCTCCATCATTAAAAGCGCTTAGTGTGGTTCGAACTCCAAAGCTCACTAATCCACTTTGATTATTTTTTATTTTTAATGGTTGAGCTTGAACTATTGTCGTCAATAGAAAGCAAAGTATGAAAGGATATTTCATAATGATAGTTTTTGGGATAATAGTAAAACGCAAAATTTTAACAATTATTATGTATGCATATAAAATAGCATTAAAAAAACTTAATAAAAACAAAAAAAATGCAGCACTTTCGCACTGCATTTCAACTCTTTAGAGCAATAATTATTCTCCGAATTTTTCAATTACTTGAGCAGTAACTCCAGTATTAGAGAAACCTCCATCATGGAATAAATTCTGCATGGTAACATATCTTGTTAAATCTGAGAAAAGTGTGATGCAATAATCTGCACAAGCATCTGCATCTGCATTTCCTAAAGGAGACATCATTTCAGAAAAATTAATGAATTCACTAAAACCTTTCACTCCACTTCCTGCTGTAGTCATTGTTGGAGATTGAGAAATCGTGTTCACACGAACTTTCTTATCTACTCCATATTGGTAACCAAAACTACGCGCAATTGATTCTAAATATGCTTTATTGTCAGCCATATCATTGTAATCAGGAAACACTCTTTGAGCAGCAATATACGTTAATGCAACGATAGAACCCCATTCATTCATGGCATCCAATTTCTTTGCAGTTTGCATTACTTTATGAAACGAAAGCGCTGAAACATCCAATCCTTTCATCGTGTAATCATAATTTTGAGCAGTATAATGATTCCCTTTACGAACATTAACTGACATTCCAATCGAATGAAGAATAAAATCAATTTTACCTCCAAGAATTTCCATTGATTCTGAGATCAATTTCTCTAAATCTTCAACACTTGTTGCATCAGCTGGAATTACTTTTGACCCTGTTTTTTCTGCTAAGCCATTTATTTCACCCATTCTCATCGCAATAGGTGCATTTGTCAAGACAAATTGAGCTCCTTGCTCGTGAGCTTTTTCAGCAACATGCCAAGCAATCGATTGACTGTTTAGTGCTCCGAAAATAATTCCTCTTTTTCCTTTCAATAAATTATTCGCCATCTTCGTTTAATTTGGGACAAATATAGCGTAGAAATCTGAATTGGAAGAAAGGATTTTAATATTAATCAATTAACATTTTTTAAAAAGGTAAAGGGAAGAAGGTAAAAGTAATTTGGTTCTTGTGAAGCAAACTTTTTACTTCTTACTTTTCAATTCTTACTTTTTCCCTAAAACTCAATTTCTAAACCGTCATAAGCAATAAACACATTTTCTGGCAACGATTCTTCAATCTCACTGTGTTTGCCAAATAAATGAGAAATATGCGTCAAATACGCTTTTTCAGGTTGAATAATCGCAATAAAAGCGAGTGCCTCCTCCAAATTAAAATGAGAAATATGTTCGGAACGGTGCAAGGCATTCACAATTAATATTTTTGTACCCTTTACTTTCTCAATTTCTGTTGGCGCGATTGTTTTAGCATCTGTTATATAGGTAAAATCATTGATGCGATATCCAAATACAGGCATTTTATAATGCATTACTTCAATCGGTGTAATCATTGGACCGTCTGGCAATTGAAATGATTTATTCTCAATTCTATTCAGATGAACAGTTGGAATTCCTGGATAATTATCGTTGGAAAAAACATAATGGAATTCTTTCTTTAACGCATTTTCAACACGTTCCGTACAAAATATTTCCATGTCTCTTCTTTCGCAATAATTAAACGCACGAACATCATCCATTCCTGCAACATGATCCTTGTGTTCATGTGTATAGATAATGGCACGTAATGACTTTACGTGTGCTCGCAGCATTTGTTGCCTGAAGTCTGGACCGGTATCAATCACAAAATTCTGATCCTTGTCTGAAATTAAAATTGATGCTCTTAACCTTTTATCCAAAGAATCAGTTGAAGCACAAACATCACATTCGCATGCTATAACAGGAACACCTTGAGAAGTTCCAGAACCGAGGATTGTTATTTTCATTTGAACATCATTTTAGATTTCAAGCTTTTGAACGAATAATTTTAACCAAAAATAATATCCATCCCGTTATCATCAAAACACCACCAAGTGGAGTTACTGGTCCCAAAAACTTCAATGAAACACCCAGCATTTCTTGTATGGCAAGAAAATAAATTGAAACTGAAAACATAAGAACACCTGCGAAAATTAAGCGAATTGGCAACTTCAATGAAAACTGAACTTTATCGGCCGACAATCCTAAAATTAAAAATGCCAATCCATGATAAATCTGATACCTCACTCCTACTTCAAACGTATTCAACTTTTCGGGTGTCAAATGTTCTTTTAAGCCATGTGCACCAAAAGCACCGAGGATAATAGCAATCACCAACATCACAACACCAATAATAACTACCGATTTATTCATTTTCTGTTTGTTTTAAATTCAATGTAAATTCAAGAACTTCCTGCCAACCTTGCCATTTGCCATAATTGCCAATTGTTTCATTGTGCCAAATAAAGACAAAATCACCACCAAATTGAACAACTTCTTTGTGTAATTTTGAAATAACGTTCTTGGATTCTTCAGGAGATATACATAAATATTCATTCAAGGTTCCATCCATATAAACAAAAGGATGAATGGTTAAATCTGAAATACAATTTTTGGTCAAATCAAACCATTTATGAGGTCGTGCTGTGCCAGATCTAAAACCTACCTTTTCAGCAAATCCCATTGTATAGTCATGCTTGATTCCCATGGATGATATAGTTGTATAAGTAACAGGGAGTTTTAATTTCAAGAAATGTTGTCGCGAATTTTCAACATCTTGGTGAAGAATAAATTCTAACCGTTCTTTTTCATTTAAGAAATGATACTCATAACTGTTTGATTTATAACTTGGGTGAATTCCAACTGTAGTTTTTAAATTCATTTTTCGAATTAAACGCTGATGACGCACATTTTTATACGAAATATTCTTATCAAATTTGGCGTAATCACCCAAAAGCCAAAACATATTTACCTTAAACCCACGGTTTGCAATTGATAAAATGTAATCATACGTATCATAAGGGTCTATTTTTGACCCGTCCAAAACTAAATCTCTTTCCTTTAATCGGATACTATTTCTATTCAATATATCTTTTGAAGTTGAAAGCCATTTTCTCCAACCTGTTTTAAGTTGATACGCGTATGCATTGTCAATATCAAAAGTTGGACGAATTTCTACTTTATGTATTTGATTTTGGAAAACAATTAATTCATGCTGATTTAAAAAATTCAAAAAAGCTACAGCCCATCTATCACACATTGCTTTATCTAACCAATGATAACGATCCAGTACACTGTTTTTTACTTGAAAACGACCATGTTCATCTTCCAACGTTGAAGTATATTCTTCCATTCGTGACAGCACAAAAAAGATACTTCCCAATGGATCAATAACACCATTGATTTTCAAACAATCCTCTTTTTCATACATTCCTGAATGAATATCATAAATGATGATTTCTTCATCAAATAAGATAGAAGATGGGGAGATTTGTATTATGTTTTCAAAATAACGCTCCGAATAATTGATTTTCTTGCACTCAGATGCAATAAACGTATGATGATCATTCGTTAAAGTATACTCCAAACCTCGCTCTTTGAACACAAAATCTAATGTGTACAATAAACGTTCTGAAATAGCTTCAACAAAGATTTGAATCATAATATTTATAAATCTTCAATTATTTTCTCACAAATGAACTGTGCTGCTTGACCATTACCATACAATTGGGGATACGTAAAATTGTTTTTTTCGATCAAGCTTGTATATCCTTCTAAAATGCGCTTTTTTGAAGCATCAACAAGTATCGCATTGCCATTTTCCACAATTTCCACCCATTCTGTTTGCGGACGTAAAATCAAACACGGTTTTTCAAAAAAGAAAGCCTCTTTTTGCAAGCCACCACTATCGGTAATTATAAGCCGTGCATTTTTCTCCAAGGAAATTATATCAATAAATCCAGCAGGCGGAACAATTTTAAAATGCGTGTTAGATTCAATTTTACCATATAATTCAGCGCTCAATTGATCTTTCATTTTACTTTTAGTGCGCGGATGAATGGGCAAAACAATATCGAAACCTGAATTTTCTTGAATTTCATACAAAGCAGAAAAAATCTGTTCCATATTCTCAGCAATGTCTGTATTAGAATCTCGGTGAATCGTTGTTAAGATATACGCATTTTTCTCAATTCCTATTTGCTCTAAAATGGTTGAATTCTGATCTGATACATCAGAGAAATAGAGACTATTATCAAACATTACATCACCACAATGATACACTTTCGGATGGTTTGCAGTTGCTTTATGTCCATCGTGTAACTTAAAGCCTTCATTTTTCAAATTCTCTAAGCCAGTTATTGTTGGAGTAAACAATAAAGTCGACATGTGATCACATGCAATGCGGTTTACTTCTTCTGGCATCGCTTTGTTAAAACTTCTCAAACCTGCTTCAACATGAATGACTGGAATGTGAATTTTTGTCGCTGCTAATGCGCCTGCTATTGTTGAATTTGTATCGCCATAAACTAAAACAGCACTTGGTTTTTCAGCTAAAAATATCTCTTCTAAACCTTCAAGCATTTTAGCGGTTTGCGCACCATGTGATCCACTTCCAACATTCAAATTATAATTCGGTTGTGGAATTCCCATTTCTTGAAAGAAAACTTGAGACATATTTTCGTCATAATGTTGACCAGTATGAACAATTATTTCTTCCAATTCATCTTTAAATTGGTTTTGTATAACCCTACTTATTGCAGAAGATTTGATTATCTGAGGTCTAGCTCCAACAATCGTTACAATGCGTTTTTTCAATTCACTTCTTTTAAGAAATCATGCCATTATCGGCGAAGCTAAAATAACCATTATCCGTGAATATGACGTGATCTAATACAGGCAAATCAATGTATTTCCCAAATTCGACCATCTTTTTCGTTAAACTCTTGTCTGAATCACTTGGTTTTTTTTGTCCACTCGGATGATTGTGAATTAGAATAATTCCATGTGCACAATAGTCTAATCCTGCTTTAAAAATCACTTTCCCATCAGCCACTGTTCCCGAAAGTCCACCAATGGATATTTGTTTACTTCGAATCACCTCGTTTGCTCGATTCAAAAACAAGGCATAAAATTCTTCGTGCTGCAAATCCAATAAATAGGATCGCATGTAATCATAGACCATTTGAGAAGACGTAATTTTCACTTTCGACTTGGATTCAATTTCTTTCCTTCTTCTTCCCAATTCAAGTGCTGCTATAACGCCAATTGCTTTTGCCTCTCCTATTCCTTTGAATTTCTTCAAATCTTCGAGCGAAAATTTTGAAAACAGCGCCAAATCATTTTGTGCAAAACGCAATATTTCTTGTGCCAATTCTACCGCTGTTTGATTCCGAGATCCCGAACCTAAAACGATGGCTAATAATTCGGCATCCGATAATGCTGCCTTGCCTTTTAACGATAATTTTTCTCTTGGTCGATCGTCTTCCGCCCAAGTTTTAATGGATGAATTTATTCTCATATTTCTTTTTTCTCTCTTGAATTTAAGTAAAAATGTTCAATTTAGCACTCTAAAAATTCTCAATTCTTAATGGATTCATTAACACAAATAATTCTTGGTGCCGCGGTTGCCGAAGCTGTTGGAGGTCGTAAAATGGGTAACAAGGCTGCACTTTGGGGTGCAATTGCGGGAACTCTTCCAGATTTGGATGTGTTTTTAATGCAATTTTATCATCCAATTGATGCTGCTCTAATGCACAGAGGTTTTTCCCATTCGATTTTATTTGCAGTATTAATGGGACCAATTCTCGGATGGTTGATTCACCGTCTATATAAAAAACGATACGACCAAAAAACATGGGTGTGGTTATTTTTTCTATCAATTATCACACATCCTATGTTGGATATTTTCACCAATTACGGGACAGAATTTTTATGGCCATTTAGTACCAGAATAACCTTTAACACTGTTTTTGTTATTGACCCATTATACACGGTTCCTTTCATGACATGTCTGTTAGTGGCACTTTTCATGAAAAGAGAAAATCCAAAACGCAAAAAATGGAACCTATTTGGAATTTACTATTCAAGTGCTTATTTGTTATGGGGAGTAATTGTGAAATTGTTTATCCTGAGCAATTCAACTGGGTATTTCGCTGAGAATGGTTTAAAAACAACGAATCCAATGGTGACACCAATGCCCTTGACAAGCTTTTACTGGATGGTGTTAACCGAGGACGATAACAATTATTATGTAGGTTATAAATCCATTTTTTATAGTTTCAATCCTTCAGATGTCGATACCATTCAAAAAGATAAGACAACTTTAAAAAACCTTAAATGGTCGGGAAAAAATTACAGTTCTCAATTGGAGTTCATATCTAACGGTTATTATACAACTGAAACAATTGGCGACACAATCAACTATTACGATTTGCGTTTTGGTGTAACATCAAAACTTTCAAACGGAGTCTTTACAAAACCAATTATGGGCTTCGGCATGGTTGTTGACAATGGGATTGTTCAAAAAACGATACCATATCGACCAACTCAAATGCTAAAACACCTTAATTTTACATCTTATCTACATAAAATATTTTCGAATGACTAAATTTATTTTAATCCCAATTTTATTTGCTTTCCTTTTTCAAGGTTGTGCCCAAGCTGAACAAAAGAAAGAAGCTGTTAAACGCGTTCAACCACAAGTGAAAGTTGATTTCAAATTAACTGACTTTTTAACACAGAATGCTGAATTAGACAAGGAAGTAGAAAAAGTGTTTGCAACGCTTGATGATACTGCGATTGTAGCGCAATTGGTTATGCCCGCAGTTGGTAGATTGGGGCAAACAGAAGCAACGATTAAAAGTTTAATCAAACAGCGCCTAATTGGTGGAGTTTTGATGCTGAATGGTACAAAAGATGAATTCACAAACTGGATCAAGAATTTTGAAACCATAAATGACACAATTGGAAACCTCCCATTTTTATACAGTGCGGATGCTGAACCAAGTTTAGTAAATCGTAAAATTATTGGTTCAACTCCTGTAAAAAAAGCAAATGAATTGAAAACAGTTGAAGAAGTTCGTTCTGTTGCTCAAGTAATTTCAGCAGAGCTTAATGCGATTGGAATTAATTACAACTTCTCACCTGTTGTTGACATGTCTCCTAATAAAACAGTTGGTTTCAGAAGTTTTGGAGCAATTCCAGCTAACATTATTCCTTGGTCAGATGCTTTCATTCAAGAAACACAAGCAAAAAACATTATTGCAACAGCGAAGCATTTCCCAGGTCACGGACTTGTTACAGGAGATACACATAAGTCATTACAAACTATTGATGGTGAATTAAAGGAAATTGGTAACTATCCGACTTTAATTGAAAATGGTGTTTTGTCAATCATGGTAGCACACATTGGTGTAATGAACAATCCTAAATACGATACGAAAGGAATGCCAGCGACAACTTCAGAAGTAATTGTAACGCAATTATTAAGAAACGAATACGGATTTAAAGGTTTAATCGTAACAGACGCAATGAACATGGGAGGAGTTGCAAGTATTCCGCAGTGCGAAGTAAAAGCAATCAACGCTGGTTGTGATATCGTTTTGATGCCTGTTGATGCTAAAAAAGCACATACTGACATCTTGAAAAGATATAAAACAGATGCTGAATTCAAGAAAAAAGTAGATGCTTCGGCAAAGCGAGTTATTCGAATGAAAATCGCTTTGGGGTTGTTGAAGTAAGAATTTATTCTGTCTTAAGTTAGTTTTAGACCGCAAGTTTTCAATAAAAAAATTCTCTTATAGTTGCAAAACCCATTCAAAAATTTAACTTTGAGTTAATGTTAAGTCAACAAATTAATAAAGTTCTTGAATCATTTGAACCTATTTCCTTATTGGAAATGGATAGAGTGAAATTAATGAATCGTGTTGATACGAAGTTTGCCTTTTCATTTTCCGAATTTTTAGAATTTCTTCCGGAACTTTCTCAATATTATAAAATCCTTGAAATTGAAAATGTTAGAACTCCATTTTATGAGAGTTTGTATTTTGATGATGATAATTTTTCATTCTTTAAGGATCACCATAATGGCAGAACAAGTAGATTCAAAGTACGATTCAGAAAATATGTTGAATCAAATTTAGTGTTTTTAGAAATCAAACATAAATTCAAAGGAAGAACGCTAAAAAGTAGAATTAAAGTAGACGAAATTCCAACAGAATTAACTGAAAAACAAAAAGAGTTTATTCAAAGTGTGATTCCGAAAGAACATGACTTAAAACCAGTAATGTGGAATTCATTTCATAGATTGACATTGGTAAACAAAATTGAAAATGAACGGCTGACATTAGATTTCAATATTACTTTTAAATGGGAAAATCACCGTCAAACGTTCAATAATCTTATTATTGCAGAATTAAAACAGGAAACGGTTAATCGAAATTCTGCTTTCTTTGCATTAATGAAAACCAAAAGTATACGTCCGTATCGGCTAAGTAAATACTGTCTCGGATCTATCGAATTATATGGCGGAATCAATTTAAAATTCAATCGCTTTAAAAAGAAATTATTAAAACTTAAAAAAATAAATGCTCATGCTGCTTGATTTCCTTATGCCTCTTGCTAAATCTGAAAAAGATTTAGGTTTTTCTCTTTTTAGTAATGATGCGTATGTATTATTGGTCAGGCTTGCTGTCAACATGACTGTTTTAACCATACTTATACGCTATTTATATTACCCAAAAACGCAACGAAAAGATTATTTATTTACATACTATTTAATTGGTACAATTACTTTTTTCTTGTGTTTCGGGCTGAAGAAGTTAGACATTGATACAGGAATGGGATTGGGCTTGTTTGCTATTTTTGGAATTATCCGCTACAGAACGGATGCTATAGAAATCAAGGAAATGACATACTTATTCCTGATTATAGGAATCAGTGTAGTGAACTCATTGGCTTCTAACCAGATTAGTATTGCCGAAGTTGCGATCATTAATGGTTCAGTAATTCTTTTAACATTCATCCTGGAAAAAGTTTGGCTAATTAAACATGAAACGCGTAAAACAATCAATTACGAACGAATTGATTTAATCGTTCCTGAAAAATACCAAGAAATGAAAGATGACCTTGAGAAACGCACTGGAATAGTTGTAAATCGTTTTGAAATCGGTAAAATTGATTTTCTTACGGATACAGCTCAAGTTCGAATTTACTACTTTGCTGACGACCAACAGTTTTCTGACTATTCTGCCAATTAATTTCAAGATTACCCTCTTTCTTAGAATTACTTTTTTGAATGGCTTTTCATTTGGATTAAAGTCTCAAAAAACTATTTGCTATATTTGAACTATGCGAATAATCCGTATTCTCTTATGGCCAATATCTCTCATCTATGGTATAATCACCTATTTGAGAAACAAGTGTTATAATTTCGGTTTTTTTCAAGTCTATGAAATCCCAAAAAAATCAATTTGCGTTGGTAATTTAAGTACAGGAGGAACAGGTAAAACCCCTCATGTTGCATATTTGGCAGAGCTTTTAAAGAATAAAATTCAAACTAGTATCCTCAGTCGTGGATATGGAAGAACCACGAAAGGTTTTATTCTTGTTAACGATAAACACACCAGTAACGAAGTTGGTGATGAACCACTTTTTTACCATTCACTATTTAATTCTAAAATAAACATTGCGGTATGTGAGAAACGTAAAATTGGTGTACAACAAATTCAATCTCTTTTTCCTCAAAATGAATTGATTATTTTAGATGATGCTTTTCAACACAGAGCAGTAAAGGCTGGATTCAACATTTTATTGACTGATTTTAATTCACCGTTTTCAAAAGATATTATGTTACCGACAGGTAATTTACGAGAGTGGAAATCTGGTCGGAAACGTGCAGATTGTATTGTTGTTACCAAATGCACGTATGCTTTATCACAGCATGAAAAAAACAAATGGGCAACAGATTTAAAGGTTGATTCTCAAAAATTATTTTTCTCTTCTATAAATTATGGTGAAATTGTACCTTTCGGAAAGGTGATTGAAAGTCCAAAATCGGCCTTATTGATAACTGGAATAGCAAACCCTTTGCCTCTGGTTGACTATATAAAAGATTCATTTCAAATTGAACACCTTCAATTTGCAGATCATCATGCTTTTAATGCACAAGATATTCAGGAAATTCATCAAAAATTTGATACTTTTGCTGTCAAGAATAAAATCATTCTTACAACGGAGAAAGATTATATGCGTTTAAAGGATTTAATCCCTGAAAACGAATTAACAAAATATCCATGGTATTACTTGCCAATCGCAGTAAAAATGGATGAAGAAGAGAAATTTAATGACTTAATAAATCAATATGTTAGAAAAATTTAGAGAATCAGTTTCATACATCGAAAGCAAAACAAAAGTTGAACCTACAATTGGGATTATTTTAGGAACAGGACTAGGTGGATTGGTAAAAGAAATCAACGTAATTGACGAAATCAATTATGAAGACATCCCAAACTTTCCTGTCTCAACAGTTGAAAGTCACTCAGGAAAACTAATTTTCGGTGAATTGGGTGGTAAAAAAGTTGTTGCAATGCAAGGTCGTTTCCACTTCTACGAAGGATATAACATGCAAGAAGTAACGTTCCCAGTTCGTGTAATGAAATTGTTAGGAATAGAACGTTTATTTCTTTCAAATGCTTCTGGTGGTGTTAATCCTGATTTTGAAGTTGGAGAAATAATGATCCAAAATGATCATATCAACCTTTTTCCTGCACACCCACTTATTGGAAAAAACATTGACAAACTAGGACCACGTTTCCCAGACATGAGCGATGCATATGATGCGGACATGATTGCTTTGGCTCAAACAATTGCTGCAGAAAACAATATTAAAGTTTCTGTTGGAACTTACGCTGGCTTAACTGGACCGACGTTGGAAACACCAGCTGAATATGGTTATGTTCGTGCAATTGGTGCTGACGCAGTTGGAATGTCAACTGTTCCTGAAGTAATTGTTGCTCGTCATATGGATATTCCATGTTTCGCAATTTCAATTATTACGGATTTAGGTGTTCCTGGTAAAATTCAAAAAGTAAGTGTTCAAGACGTTATTGAAGTAGCAAGTCGTCAAGAGCCTAAAATGACAATAATTATGCGTGAATTAATTTCTCGTATTTAAGATATGGACGATTCAATACGCTCAAAATATGAAGTAGTAATTGGTTTGGAAGTACATGCTCAAATGTTGACCAAATCAAAGGCTTATTCAAATGATGTAAACGAATTTGGAGCTCATCCAAATACAAACATCAGTGTTATTTCTCTCGGTCATCCAGGTACATTGCCTAAGATGAACAAGAAAACAATTGAATTTGCTATTAAATTAGGATTGGCTTGTGGTTGTAATATAGCCCCTGAACAATATTTTGCACGTAAAAATTATTTCTATCCCGATCTTCCAAAAGGATATCAAATTACACAAGATAAAACACCAATTTGTACTGGTGGTTCCATTCACATCAAGTTAGAGGATGGTTCTGATAAAGAAATTGGAATTACGCGCATTCACATGGAAGAAGATGCTGGAAAAAGCATACATGATGTTGACGTTTTTGATACGCTTGTCGATTTAAACAGAGCTGGTGTTCCACTTTTGGAAATCGTTTCTGAACCAGATATGCGTTCTTCTCAAGAAGCGTATAACTATTTAACAGAAGTTAGAAAGCTCGTTCGTTACCTCGATATTTGTGATGGAAACATGGAAGAAGGTTCTATGCGCTGTGATGCAAATATTTCGGTCATGTTAAAAGGTGCTGCTGAATTTGGCACAAAAGTAGAAGTCAAAAACATGAACTCGATTCGAAATGTGCAACGAGCAATTGAATTTGAAGTTATTCGTCAAATTGAAGCACTTGAAAGAGGTGAAACACTTTATATGGAAACAAGGTCGTTTGATGCTTTAAAAAATAGCACTATTTCGATGCGTTCAAAAGAAGCTGCTAACGATTATCGATATTTTCCAGAACCTGATCTTCAGCCTTTGGTTATGGACGATAAATTAATTGCTTCGATTAAAGCTGAAATGCCTGCGTTACCGAGAGAATTGTTTTTGAAATATACGAAAGAATTAGGGTTGACAGAATATGATGCTTTCATTCTGACTGACAACAAAGGAATTGCATTGTATTATGAAGCTTTAATAGCTTTGACAAAAAATTACAAAGCAGCAGCCAATTGGATGATGGGTGATATCAAATCATACTTAAACGAATTTGGCGTTGATATTGAAGATTTCCCTTTAAAACCAGAAAAAATTGTTGCTTTAATTAATTTGATTGAACAAGGAAAAATTTCAAGTTCTGTTGCTTCTCAGAAAATTTTCCCTGAGATGCTAAAACAAATAGATAAAACTCCGCTAGAATTGGCAGAATCCATGAATTTGATTCAAGATTCCAACGAAGATTCTATTTTAGGATTTATTAACGAGGTGATCAAGCAACATCCTTCTGAGGTTGAACGTTATAAGAACGGCGAAAAACAATTAACCGGATTTTTGATGGGTCAATTGATGAAAATATCAAAAGGAAAGGCTGATCCAAAAGCAGCAAATGAATTGATGCGTAAAACATTAGAAGCATAAAAATGAAATATATACCTTATTTATACCGATTAGTATTTGATAATACTGGAATAAAAATCCAGCATAACCAAATCCAGCTCGGCATAATACCTAAATTAAAATTTGGAAAATTCAAAGTATGCTTGGTATTATTCAGCTTATTGCTTTTAGTTTCTTGTGGCTCCGAGCCAGAAGTAACAGAAGAAAAATTACCTGATAATTTCTCCATTTCAGGATCAATCATCGGTGCTGAAAATATGTCTGTGACATTAGAGGCTTTGAGTCAAAATGGGTCAATTGAAGTTGCTCAAGGAAAAATTGAAGCAAACGGTTCTTTCAATATCAAAGGAAATATACCAGGAATGGGAATTTATCAATTGCGTATAGGTGAATCCAATGATAAGGTTATTCCACTTACGTTAGTTGAAAAAGACAATGTAAAAATCAAAACTACTTACAACGATTACATGCTAACACCGAATGTAAGTGGCACGGAATGGTCATCAATTCTAAACGAATATATGGTTTTGTTTGCTACGTTTGCAGTTGGTCAACAACAATTAAACGCAATGCAAGGTAAATGCAGCGAAGATGAATTAATGGTGAAATATTTGACTATCAAAAAGCCGTTAGACGATTTTTCAAGAGAAAAAATGACCAACGACCCAGATAATCCTTTCAATATTATTTTGTCCACTGCAGCAACACCAACGAGTGGCTTCAAGGATTGGGATCCGAAAAATTTAGAGGTATTAAAAGTAGTATCTGACGCATACAACAAAAGATACAAAGGTTCTCCAATCGCTGCAACAATGGAAAACCAATTAATGCAAATTGAAAGCGCTTACAACGAATATCTTGTGGCTGAATCTGGAAATCAAGCTGGAACAACAAATGAATCGAACATGGCTCCTGAAATTGCGATGAAAAATCCTGCAGGTAAAATAATTAAACTTTCATCGTTGAGAGGAAAAGTAGTTTTACTGGATTTTTGGGCATCTTGGTGTGGACCTTGCAGAAGAGAAAGTCCAAATGTTTTGCGCTTATATAAGCAATACAAAGACAAAGGATTTACTGTATTTTCCGTTTCTCTAGATGAAGATGCTGCTTCTTGGAAACAAGCAATTGCAAAAGATGGTTTAATTTGGCCAAATCATGTGAGTGATTTAATGGGTTGGAAGACGCCAATGACACAATTATATCAATTCGAAAGTATTCCTCACACTGTTTTAATAGACAAAGAAGGAAAAATTATTGCCACTGGACTTCGAGGAGAAAGTTTGGAACAAAAATTGAAAGAGATTTTTTCAAAATAATAAACTATGAACAAAACACTAACTATTTTAGCATTATTTATTGGGCTTTTATCTTTTGCTCAAAAGCCAATTACCGTTACAGTTTCAGGTAATATATTCAATTCAAAAGTTGATTCTGTATCACTATCTCAATATTATGGGACGCATTATGTTGACCATATAAAAGTTCCTATAAGTAAAAAAGGTGATTTCATGATAAAAGGAACACTTGCGAATCCAGACTATTATGTTTTAAGAGTTGGTGGAGCACATTTAAATTTAATTCTTCGTGATAATTCTGACATTAAATTATACGGCGACGGTTCAAATATCAATGCTTTCTGCAATATCGTAGGTTCAGATGAAAGCAATAATATGAACAATTTTATTAAAACATTGACAATTTGGAATTTAAAAAGAGACTCTGCTGTAGCTTTAATTCAACAAAATCCTGCACGTCAAGAGGAAATAAGCAACTCTATGACGACTGAATATTACACGTTCCAAAGTAATTTACAAACATTCATTTCTCAAAATCAAAACTCTCCAGCACTTTTGCCAGTTATTTCAACATTGGATGCTCAAAATGATTTTGCAACGTATGAATCGATTGTAACACAATTGAACGCAACTTTTTCTGAATCTCCTTCTATCAAAGAATTGAATAAAAATTACTTGCAAATAAAGGCGACTCGAGAAGCAGCAAATTTATTAGCACCGGGTAAATTAGCTCCTGATTTTGAGGAATTAAAATTGGATGGTAAAACAAAGATGAAATTATCTGACTTACGCGGCCAAGTTGTATTATTGGATTTCTGGGCTTCTTGGTGTGGACCTTGTAGAAAAGAGAATCCTAATGTTGTGAAATTATATGCTAAATATAAAGCTGAAGGATTTACGGTAATGAGTGTTTCATTAGACAAAGATAAAGCGGCTTGGGAAGCAGCGATTGCAAAAGACAATTTAACATGGCCAAATCATGTAAGTGATTTACAACAATGGTCAAGTAAAGTTGGTGCAATTTACCAAGTTAAAGGAATTCCATTTACTGTTTTGATTGATAAAGAAGGTAAAATTGTTCAAACAAATTTGCGTGGTGAAGCATTAGAAGCAGAACTAAAACGCATCTTTGGTCATTGAGAATGTCTGAATCACAGAGAACAAAAATTTATTTCGCTTCAGATTTTCATTTGGGTGTTCCCTCGTATGAAAAGAGTTTAGAAAGAGAAAAAGCAATTGTAGCATGGTTGAATCATATTGAACCTACTGCAAAGGAGATTTTTCTTGTTGGAGATATTTTTGATTTCTGGTTCGAATACAAACAAGCCATTCCAAAAGGTTTTGTTCGCTTACAAGGAAAAATTGCTGCATTAACGGATGCGGGGATACCAGTTCATGTCTTTACAGGTAATCATGACATGTGGATTTTTGATTATTTACCAAAAGAATTAGGCTTTCAATTGCACCATAAACCAGTGGAAAGAGAGTTTAATGGAAAGAAATTCTTCATAGGTCATGGCGATGGATTAGGTCCTGGAGATCGTGGATATAAGTTTTTGAAAAAGGTTTTTGAAAATAAATTTTCTCAATGGTGCTTTGCCCGATTACATCCTAATTTCGGAATATGGCTTGCTAATTACTCTTCTAAAACAAGCAGAGCTTCAACAGGTAATGAAGATGAAAAATTTTTGGGTAAAGAAAATGAATGGTTATATATTTTTTGCCAAGAAATGCTTGAAAAAGAACATTTTGATTATTTCATTTTTGGTCACCGCCATTTGCCTTTGAATATTGAATTGAATGAGAAGTCACGTTATATTAATCTTGGCGATTGGCTTCAATATTTCACCTATCTTGAATTTAACGGAACTGAAACTATTCTGAAAAAATGGGATGGGAAAGTTGGTCAGGAATATATTCTTCCAAATTAATTAATAGCTTTCAAAAGTGATGAATTATAAGTGAATTCGTAATTTGTGATTCGTAATTAAAACCACATAGCGATGCACTGAGTTTATCGAAGTGGAACATAGGTCACATAAGGTTTAGCATCATTTGCATTTCGACAAGATTCGTACCCATAATTAGTAACTATTTACATTCCTGGCATTCCTCCACCTTTCATTTGTTTCATCATACTCATCATATTCTTCGGATTGCTCATCATTTTCATCATTTTCTTGGTGTCTTCGAATTGTTTCATCAGTTTATTCACTTCTTGAATATTCGTTCCACTTCCCGCTGCAAGACGATTTTTACGCTGTCCATTCAATAATCCTGGATTTGAACGTTCTTCAACAGTCATTGATAAAATAATTGCTTCAATGTGCTTAAAAGCGTCGTCTTCGATGTTCACATCCTTCATAGCTTTGCCCATTCCCGGAATCATTCCCATCAAATCTTTAACGTTACCCATTTTTTTGATTTGTTGCAATTGTGCTAAGAAATCATTGAAATCGAATTGATCTTTTTGAATACGTTTTTGTAATTTTCTTGATTCTTCTTCATCAAAAAGGTCTTGAGCACGTTCAACAAGAGAAACAACGTCACCCATTCCAAGAATACGATCTGCCATTCGTTTTGGATAGAACACATCAATTGCGTCCATCTTCTCCCCTGTTCCAACAAATTTGATTGGTTTCTCAACGATTGATTTAATTGACAAGGCAGCTCCACCTCTCGTATCACCGTCTAACTTTGTTAAAACAACTCCGTCAAAATTTATTTTTTCATTAAATGCCTTTGCTGTATTCACGGCATCTTGACCTGTCATCGAATCCACGACAAATAAAGTCTCTGAAGGTTTAATTGCTTCTTTTACACGCGCAATTTCGTCCATCATTTGCTCATCAATAGCTAAACGTCCTGCAGTATCGACAATGACAACATTAAACCCTTTACTTCTCGCATGTATGATTGCCGCAGTTGCGATTTTAACAGGATCTTTTTCCTCTTTATTGGCGTAAACTTCAACAGAAAGTTGCTCACCTAAAACTTGAAGTTGGTCAATTGCAGCAGGACGATAAACATCACATGCAACCAAAAGAACATTTTTCCCTTTTTTCGTTTTAAGATAATTTGCTAATTTTCCGGAGAAGGTAGTTTTACCAGAACCTTGAAGACCCGACATCAAAATGATTCCTGGATTTCCAGAAATATTGATTTCAGCTTCATTTCCACCCATTAATTCAATCAACTCTTCATGGCAAATTTTCACCATCAATTGTCCTGGAGAAACGGATTTAAGTACATCTCTACCTAAAGCTTTTTCTTTAACAGTGTTTGTAAATTCTTTAGCCGTATTGAAATTAACATCGGCATCCAATAAAGCACGGCGTACTTCTTTTAATGATTCAGCAACGTTAATTTCTGTTATTTGACCATGGCCTTTAAGAACTTTAAACGCTTTCTCAAATTTATCGGTAAGATTTTCAAACATTGTATTTCGATTTTATTGAATGCAAAAATAGGGATAAAAGCAACAAAATCCAAGATATAATGCAGTCAAATAAGTCTAAAATAGCGGACCGCCATATGAAAAATAGCAGATTGAATTACCCTTAAGAAATCACCTTTTCGAGATTTAGTTTGCTGTTTTTTCTGCTATATGAAAAATAAACTATCAAGCCAAGAACTAACCAAAGCCCAAAGCCTATCCAATTAGAAATACCCAATTCACTCATCATATATAGACAACTTACCAATCCTAACATAGGGATTAAGGATAAATTATGTGTTATTGAGAAGTAGGTTAACATGATCGCAATTAAAAAGAAAATATAAGTCGGGATTTTATGTGAAAATAATCCAAATCCAGATTCATACATTTCTGACTGACTCAAATCCAGCGTTTTCAATGTTGTCAAGTACTTCTCTCCTTCCAATGAACTCAAATATATTTCAACATCTTGATCATTCTTCATAAACTCAGTCGAATCTGAAATCAATAAATTTTGTTTTATTTTCTCAATTTCTTTTGTGTTGATTGATGTCAATAATTCTGTTGGTTGCTTCAATTCCTTTTCATTTGTTAAGAATTTCATCGTCGCTTCTTTGTTGTAAGTAAAAGAAAAAATGATTGTTCCTATCAATAAAAACGGCATTACATATTTACCATTTACATAAGGCGTTTTAAATTTACCTCTAGGAATATCTTTTTTATTTTGAAGTACCAAAACCCCAGCACACACAACTACAAATGCGAAGAGTGTTCCAATACTACATAAGTCAGTAACCATCGTTAAATTCAAAAATAAAGCTGGAATTGCCACAACAAAACCAACAACGATTGTTGCAAAAGATGGCGTTTTAAAGCGTGGATGAATTTTAGAGAATTTCTTTGGAAGTAAACCATCTCTACTCATGCTCATCCAGATACGAGGCTGCCCCATTTGGAATACTAATAAAACACTTGCCATCGCAACAATTGCACTAACAGCTATGATTCCCGACATCCATTTTAAATCCAATTTATCGAAAACAAACGCTAAAGGATCTCCAACATTTAAATCGCTGTAACTTACCATTCCAGTTAAAATCAAGGCAATAATAATATAAAGAACGGTGCAAATAATTATTGCCCACATCATTCCTCTAGGTAAATCTCGTTGTGGATTCTTGCATTCTTCTGCAGTTGTTGAAATGGCGTCAAAACCAATATACGCAAAGAATACGGCTGATACACCTTTCAATATTCCAGAGATTCCGTTTGGAGCAAAAGGATTCCAATTTCCAGCATCTACATAAAATATTCCGACAGAAATAACCAAAAGTATAATTGCTAACTTAATAACAACCATCATGTTGGTGGCATTTCGAGATTCTTTCATTCCACGATAAACTAACCATGTTATGAGGACAATAATCATTAACGCCGGTAAATCTGCAACAAAATGAAACGATCCAATTGCTGGAGATGTTTTCCAAGCAGTATATGCATGTTGAATATTCATTTCTAAATTCTCAAATAACTTACCACTTTTCATTAGGCTTACAGCTTCACTGTGTCCGTTATATGCAGTGAAATAGTCCATTTGAACCCACTGAGGCAGATGAATGCCATTTTCCAAACCTAAAAAAGGAAGTCGGAGATTTTGAAGGAAACCAGTAAAATAATCACTCCATGAAATCGCAACTGTAATATTTCCAATAGCATATTCCATAATCAAAGCCCAACCAATAATCCATGCGATAATTTCACCAAAAGCGACATAAGAATACGTGTACGCACTTCCAGAAACAGGAACCATCGATGCAAATTCAGCATAAGCAAATGCAGCAAAACCACATGCCAATGCAGTGAACAAGAATAAGAAAATTACCGCTGGTCCGCCATCAAAACTTGCTTTTCCAATGGTACTGAAAATTCCAGCGCCAATGATTGCAGCAATACCAAAAGCAGCCAAATCGCGCACACCTAGATGTTTACCAAGTGAACCATGAGCTCCTTCAGCGTTGTCTTTTTCGACTTGATTTAAAATATCTTGAACGTTCTTTTTTCTAAATAAACTCTTAAAGCTCATAGTGATATTGGTTTTCTTTTGAAATACTAGGGTCTAAAAATAGAAAAATATAATAACATCAATTCACAATTCATTTAAACACATAGAAACATAGGCCACATAGGAATATCACAACATACAATTAAAAAATCCAACCAATTTGTATTTCATAACGTTAGAGCTATGTGATTGAGATAATTATTCATTTCAATCAAAAAAACACCGTTTATATGATTCAAGTTGATTAACTTAAAATTTTATAATTAATTTTAACAAAAAAAAACACTACGAATGAAAAAACAATTACTTTATGCCTCAATGCTTATGGCATCTTTGAGTCAAGCACAACAACTAGATTTAACGAATGAACCTGCAATTTTAGAATCCGCAGTAATGTATGTTTGTGATACACTTACAGATCCTTATACCACAACGACAGGTACAGGCGTTACATGGGATTATTCTCAAATTTTAGGTTTAAATGGAACTACAAAAACTTTAGAAATTTTAGACCCAGCTAGCACCGCAGATGCTGCGTCTTTTCCAACTTCTACAAAAGTAATGAGCATTCAAGGAGTAATAAAAAATTATTTTAATTCAACTGCCACAGATAGAATTTCTCAAGGTTTTGTTTACAATGAACCTAGTTTAGGAACAGTATTAGCAACATTTGATGCAGACAATGAAACGACAATCAATTACCCATTTATGAATGGTAATTATTTCGTGGATAATTTTTCTGGCATGTTAGCTTTTTCATTTAATGGTCTACCACAAAATCCTGTTTGTACCGGTTCAATTCGCGCAGAAATTGATGGTCAAGGAACACTTATGCTACCATCATCAAATACATTTACAAATGTGATTCGTTATAAAAGTGTTGACACTGTTTTTACTCAAGTAATTTTCGTAACAACCTTAGATGTTCAATTGGTTCGCACGCAATATGAATATTATGATATTGCTAATAACAACTTACCTTTGTTTGTCTTTACAAATGTACAATTTGGTCAACAAGGTTCAGCAACAGCATTATTAGAGCAAACAAATGTTATTTCTTCTATTCAACCTCTACAAAATGTAGGCATAGAGATTGTTTCTAACAATGACTTCAGTGTTTATCCAAATCCATCAGAAGGAATCATAAATTTCAAAGGTTCATTTGAATCAAATGCTTCAGCAATTATTTACGATCAATCAGGACGTGTAGTTTCGACAATTGAAACGTTAGTAAATGGACAATCAATTGATTTATCGCAATTAAATAAAGGAATGTATTTAGTTTCAGTGAACAACAATGGAGTTCAAACAACGAAGACTTTTTCATTAAGATAATACCTTAACCTAAACTTAAAAACCGTTAGTCAATTGATTAACGGTTTTTTTTTGCCCAAATGAAAAAATTCAATTGAGACATGTTACACTGATAATTCAAAATGAACACAGCGCAATAAATTGATCTTCTATTTTGACATATCGGCATTTCACAACTTTATATTTTCAGGAATGTGTTACCTTTAACACTCAAATTGATTATTGTATAAAGGATATTTATGAAACAACTTTACCTATTTTTCTTTTTCTTCCCTACTCTTGTTTTTGCTCAATTAAATGAAGGTTTAACAACTGAAGAACGTGCATATTTGTTTCACATCGTTAAAAAAAGTCCGATTTTAGATAATTCAATTGGCCGTTATTTCGATTACCAAGGTCCTGATATTCGTTTTCCAAACAAAGAAATTAATTATGATTCTGTTGAATTGATTATTATTAATCAACCTGAAATACTCGTTATTCGAAAAGAAGAGATAGCCAAATCACCCAAAGGAATTATTTCTGAAGCTGCTAACAAAATGGCAATTTGGGAATTAAACAAAGTGCTCTTGGCCAAGCGAGGAAGTGAAAAAGAATTAGAACCTTATGCACTAAAATACAAGTTGTTTGAATCGATTTTAATGCAAAAACTTCCTTTAAATGCGCAAAAAGAAAAAGATGGTTTGATTGAACCTCATCCAAAAGTAATTGCCCTTTTTAACCCAAGTCTTTCGTTGGATGATAAAATTGCGTTTGTAGAAACATTGCGATTTTTAGAGCCAAATGATTGCCTTCTTACTTTGGAAGCTATTAATCTCGCGACCAATGAATACGTGAAAAATCGAAGCAATGAAATTTATTTAGCGCTTGGCGGCGAAGCCCTGACGTATGAAAACGTACTTGTTGCTGCTGGAGATGGAAGTTCAACATCTGGTTTACTAGAAGAACGTGAAAAGGACGAAAAAGGACGATGGAACAGAGGTTTGCCTAAAGCTGTCGGGTTATTTCCTTATCAATTAAAACTATCAACACCTGTTGCAAAAAAAGTTCAAAAAGTAGAAACAACGATGTTCGCAACCACAGATTTCACAACTGTTGGGAATAATCGAATCACGAATATTCATTTCGATGTTTGGGGATATAATTCAACCAAACAAACTACAGTAGTGATAGAAAAAAACGGATTAAGTTACCACCTTTTTGGTGCTGGTGACACACGTTTTCTTTCTCCAGATTCTTCTTTCTCTGAAGGAACAACGTTTCAAAATACAATCAATGATTTAGAAAAAAACAAAATCGCTAAGTTGTACGAAATGATTTATGGAAAGCGTGGTTTTGATTATTGGATTGCTTATAATAAGAAGAAAAAGGATGAGACAGAGTTGAAAATTGAAATCAACGAAAAAGAATACTCGGACATGACGATGAATCCAATTTCAACTCGATCAAGAGCGCCAAGAAGTGTTCGAAAAGCAAAAAAACGTGCGCGTAAAGTTGGTGGAGGACCAGCAGATTATCAACCTAAAACTGATGCTGATAAGAAATCAAAGCGTCAAAGTCAAAATACAATTGTCAACTTGTACAACCTGTTTGAAGCCTACAAAAAGAAGATTGCTGAATTGGAAAAACAAAAACTAGAAGCAATCGATCAAATGGCAATTTATCAACAACGTTTGGATCATTACAAACAAATGATGGGTTATACATGGGCACAATACACTGAAAAGGATGGATTGTATATGTTTCAAGATTCTACCACATTTGACATGTTGACGCAAGAATTTCAATTTCCAGCTTCGACAAAAAAAGAAGATTTTGAAATTCGTTTGATTGCAATTCCAGAATCGTCCATTTCAGATCAAGCGGACGAAGTGATGCTACATATTAATCTAGTTGATGCTGAACCAAACTACAATGCACGTTTGCAAGTTGAATTACAAGACGTTTTTGCATCTGATAGTTGGGAACTTGAGCGCAGTTTATTTGATGCTTCTGACAGTGTAGCATTGTTACAGTTTTTTGAAGGAATGTTGGATAAAAAAGTAGCATTTTCAATGGTTACTCGTGGACAAGGAATTGGAAAATGGGATGGTTGTAGAACCATTAAAAATCACACGCCTATTGAAGAAAGTGCTTATCCTGGTTCAACTTCAGAAGAACGAATTTCTATTAGAATGGGTGAAAAATATGCGCCATTAAGACGTTCTGAGCTTTTCATTCACTTGGACCGCGCTATTCGTGTTGAAATAAATTCTTACACAGATCCTGTTGCCTCATCAATCACTATTACAAATCCAGTGGTTTTAGAATTGATGGCAAAATACAAACTTTCGAAAAACGACATTTTAAGTGCGTTGAGAACAGCAACTATTTTGAATAAATTCAAGGATGAAATCAATACAACGGCAGGTGCTTATTTAACACGTGAACAAGCAAAAGTGGTAATTGACCGTTTCAATAAAGAATGGTTGAAGACAAAAATTGCGATTGGATCGACATCTATTAAATTGGCAGATTTGAAGTTGTAATTAAGCTTTCACTCAAAACAATCATCCGGAAAATTTACCAAATACAATTGTTCTGAAGCTCTTGTTATGGCCGTATACAGCCACCGATGGTATTCTGAATTGATTGCTTCTGGCGCAACATAACCTTGGTCAATATAAACGTGTTCCCATTGTCCGCCTTGAGATTTGTGACACGTAATTGCATAACCATATTTCACCTGCAAGGCATTGAAATAAGGATTTTTGAGAATTAATTCGTAGCGTTTGGCTTTGTTTCGTTCGTATGCATAATCTTCTTCAACGGCAAAAAAGAGTTCCTTCATCCGCTGTCGAGAAATAGAAGGACCTTCCACTTGCAACGATTCCATGAAAACCAAGACTTCCATTTCGGGAAGTTCGTCGTAATCGACAAATTTGATGATGATGCGGGCAAATTCAAACCCATACATTTCTTCAATCTTCTTGACGCGAATTACTTTAAGCGATTCCCCATTCGCAATGAATCCCATTTTCGTTTGGTCATCTACCCAGAAATAATTGTTTTTCACGACCATCAAACAATCACCAGAACATAAAACATCCTCGTACCAAAGAATTCGCGCACGAATTTCATTGTTATAGGCATTGGCTCTTTTATTCGATCGTGTAATAATGATTGCTTCCTCTGCCCCACAATGAGAATAGGAATTCTCTAAGAAATTTTGAAATTCGTCCCCTGGTAATTTGATGAAATCTTTGTAATTCTTTGTGACAAATTGCGGTTTCACATCCCCTTCTAACGATCTTAACTGTGTTGCATTAAATAAAATACCTGATTCATCTGCCTGTCGCAATACCTTTGACAATGCAAATTCAGTCACAGAAACTGTTGAATAATTGTGTAATAAATATACTCTGTTTAAGGCTGGAGAGTGTTCACATCCCACTGGTGGTAATTGTCCTTCGTCGCCCAATAAAATCAAGCGGCAATTCTTTCCTGAGAAAACATATTCGATCAAGTCATTCAACAAATTACGAGCAGAAACAGAACCATCGTTTTGCAAGGTATAATCACCAATCATTGATGCTTCATCAACAATGAAAATGGTATTGGTATGTAAATTTGGAGCCAAAGTCATACCTGAGAACTCGTCCACCTTTGAATTGCGTCTGTAAATCTGTTTGTGAATTGTAAATGCTTCTTTAGAAGATTTTAAACTGAGTATTTTCGCTGCTCGTCCTGTCGGTGCCAGCAAGCGTGTTTTGACTTTAAAAAAAGAAAGTGTTTTAACAAAAGCTCCGAGGACAGAAGTTTTCCCTGTTCCAGCGTATCCTTTGAGAATGAAAATTTGATTTGGTTCTTTAATTTTCAGGAACTTCTCCAACAAATCTATGAGTTGATGCTGATCCTCCGTCGGAGAATGATCAAAAAATTGCATGATTTGCTTTTTAAAAACTGAAGATTCTGGTGCGCTTTCCATTCAGAGTTAAAGGTAATACTAAACTGATAAGAAGACAAATTTATATAAACGCTCGTATTATGCCGAACGATTATCTGTGGGCAATATTATTTGCATCAAGATAACGATTCGGTGTAAGAAGATTATTGATGTGATTGAAATCAACGGTGGTTTTGTCATGATTTTTAAAAAAATCCCGCCAAAACCTAATTGGAGTCACTCTTGGCGTCGGATTACATCCGCCGTTAGAGCTATAAAACTCCTACGGAGTATGATTTCAATTTATCACAAATGATAAAAATATTCAATTTAAAAAATGTAAATTTACACTTCAAAAAAGCGTACGAATAATTTGAATCTGTGAAGCATTTATCTGTAGAATTATCAGAAGTAGCCGTTCGGTTTACAACGTCAATGAACGATGTTGTGAATCACTATGCATTTCTTTTTAAGGATAAAAAAGACCACAGTTACAAAGAACAATTGGAGGATTTTATTGCGGAATGTGGTATAAAAAATCAAGATTTTGATGAACAAACTATTTCTTGGAGTACCATTCGTTCAACCTTAGTTCCAGCAAATATTTTTGGAGAATCAAATCCTGAAAAAATATACCGTTTGTGTTTTGGAGAAGAAACACCAAAAGATCACATCGATTATAATCGAATTCCAGAGCAAGGAATCGTGAATTTATTTGAAATTCCTTTGTGGGTGAAATCATTTTTCGTCATCAAATATCCGCGTTCAATCATTCAACACGAAGGGTCTCACGTAATCAGAGGAATATTCTCAGAACCGAGTTTCAAATTAAAGACGACACTCGTTATTTACAATGATTTCTTTTTGATGTGCATCTCAAAAGAAAATAAATTGCAATTCTATACAGTTTTTGACTATCATTTTATTGATGACATTGTTTACCATTTGATGTTTACGTTGCAACAGAAAGAATATTTAAAGGAAAATGGTGCAATTCAAATTTGTCCTGGAGTTGGTTCTTCTGCTGAACAAATTAGTGAATTACAACAAAAACTTCAATCGTTGCAAGATTTAAAAAATGCTACAATTACTGTCAATACTGACTTTATAACTAATTCACAAAAACTTTGCGTATAATAGCTGGCACATTAAAAGCTCGACGCTTTTCGGTTCCTAAAAACTTCCCTTCTCGTCCAACAACTGACTTTGCAAAAGAAGGAATCTTCAATGTTTTGGAGCACCAAATGGACATTTCCGATTTAAAAATATTGGATTTGTGTGCTGGAACAGGGAATATTTCATTTGAATTTATCTCCCGTGATGCAGCGCATGTAACCGCGGTGGACATCAATTCTAATTGTTTGTCATTTATACGTAAAAATGCAATAGAATTTAATATTACGCCTCAATTAGAGACAATTAAGTCGGATATTTTGCAGTATTTGAAAAAGACTGATCAAAAATTTGATTTGATTTTTGCTGATCCACCTTATGAATATAAATTTCAGGATGAAATTGCAAAGTTGGTTTTTGAGCATGAACTTCTCACTGAGGACGGATTATTGATTATTGAACACGGTAAACATACCAAATTGGAAGAAGTTCCACATTTCGATTTAAAACGTACATTTGGTAATGTTCATTTCAGTTTCTTCAGAAAAGAATCTTAAAATTAAACGTTATGAAAAAAATAGGTCTATTTCCTGGATCCTTTGATCCATTTACAAAAGGTCATGAAGCTGTTGTAAAAAAAGCGTTGAAAATTTTTGACGAAATCATCATTGCTATTGGCGTAAACAGTTCAAAAAACTACCAATTCGACCTTCAAAAACGCATTCTGCAGATTGAATCACTTTTTCAAAATGGGGAAGCGGTTCAAGTCGTAACGTATAATAAACTTACAGTCGACTTATGCAAAGATGTGAATGCAACTGCAATTGTTCGTGGTTTGCGCAACACGGTAGATTTTGAGTTTGAAAAATCGATTGCCCATATGAATGAAAGATTAGCTGGGATTGAAACAGTATTTCTTTTGACGGATCAAGAATTTGCGGCAATTAATGCAACAATTGTCCGAGAAATTTTCAAAAACAAAGGAGAAATTGTACAATTTGTAACCAATGCTCACCTACTCGTTTAAATCTGTGGTACAATTATAGTTACAAGTTATTAATTGCGAATTACTAGTTATTACTTACAAGTGTAGAAAACGATTTATTAATCTGATTCAAAAACTTGTAATTTGTAACTAATAATTAAAATCGAGCTAATCGAAAAAATAATAAAATGGTGAAACAAACTCTTTTCCTTTTCTTTCTGACTTTATTGTCTTCTTATAGCCTGATGGCTCAAAAAGGAAGCATTGTGACTGTTAAAGGATACGCTCCAAGTTATGTTGGTCAAACCGTTTCTATTGCGGCAATTGAAGATTATTTGAGCATGAATGAAGCTCCCTTAGCTTCAACAACAGTAAGCAGTGACAGTACTTTTTCCGTTTCTTTTTTCATTACTGAAACACAAAAAGTGATTGTTCATCCTGGTAAAAACAAAAGTTATCTATACATTCAATCAAATTCCACCTACGATTTATATCTTCCAGAAAAAGACCGATATGAGCCTTATCGACCTAGTGGGAATTCAATTGAAGTAACATTTTTTGACCTTGATTCGAATGACATAAATTTCAAAATCTTACAGTTTCAAAGATGGATGGATGGCTTTATTAGTGATTCTTATTACTTAAAAAACACAAAACCGCTTGAATTTGCAGCTAAATTAGATGAATTCAAAACGAATGCAGAAAAGCAGTATGTTGCTGATACGAATACTTATTTTAAAACCTTTGTAAAATTCAGTATTGCATCATTGGATAACATTCAAAATGCGGCTGAAAGAAATCGATATGAAAAACATGATTTTTATATTAAACCTTCAATTGTCGCGTATAAAAACGATGCCTATATGGGCTACATTTCAGCTTTTTACGAAAAAATGGTGCCTCGCTTATCTGCTGAAACCAATACCAAGGTTTACCAAGCATTGCTAAAAAGCAGTCCAACGTTAATCATGCGTGCTTTGGGTACTGAATATACCTTAATCAATATGCGGATTCGAGAAATCGTAATGATCAAAGCATTATCAGAAGAATTTTATTCGAAAGATTTTCCACAAACAAATATTTTAACGGTACTAGACAGCGTTGCCAATCACAGTTTATTTGAATCAAATGCAATTATTGCACGAAACATGTCGAATCGTTTAACGCAATTAGTAGCTGGTGGAAAAGCTCCTGAATTTGTTTTGAAAAATGACAAAAGTGAAACAAAAGTCTTAACTAATTATTCAAAAAAATATGTCTATTTGCATTTTTATGATCCAACGAGTCAAAAGAGTGAAATCGAAGTGCCGCCTTTGATTGATATGTACAAAAATTATAAAGAAGACGTTACGTTCATCACTATTTATCCAGATACTATTTCTGCATCAGTTCAAAGTTCATCGTTTCTAAAAAGTATCCCATGGGAAAAATGTGCTGTCAGTAGTTCAAATCCAATATGGAAAAATTACAGAATTGAATCTTTCCCAAGCTATGTTTTGATTGATGGATATGGTTATATTGTGGAAGCGCCAGCTTTAGGTCCTTTGCCGGATGGACAATACCAAACAATTGATCGAACTTTCTTTTATATTCAAAAGGTAAATAAAGAGATGCAGGAGCATTAGTGTGTAGAATTCGGGATTATTTTTTACCACATAGGAACATAGGTAACATAGTAAAATGATATTCATAATTCATAATTCATAATTCATAATTCATAATTACCTCCCCATTCGGTCGGTTCAGCCTACGGCAGTCATAATTCATTTTATCTATTGCATTAACAGTCAAAAAGTTTAAATTTGGGTTGTGATTAAAACCATTCAAATAGTTACTTTTCTAACGCTTTTAGTGAGTTTCAATTCTATTGGGCAGTATTCGCCTCGACATAAAGAATTATTTCAACAATTAAAGACAGAAAAAAACGATAGTATTCGCATTTATTTAATGTCAGAAATAGCATACGAATATGAGAATACCTCTTTATCAAAGGCCATTGTTTGGTACAACAAAGGTGTCAATTTAGCTAAAAAATCTAACTCAAAATATTGGATTTATAGAAATTACGGCTTTTTAGGAATCGTTTACCAGTTCAAACATGATTATGATTCTTCTGCCTATTTCAATGAAAAAGCAATCGTTTTGGCCAAAGCGAATAAAGACACATTAAACCAATGTAAACTTTACTGTAATTTAGGAAAAACGTATTTTGAATATGACAAATCGGTACTGGCGGTTAAAGCTTATAATGCAAGCTTGGCAATTTCGAAAAAAATTAATAATCAGGAATTGATTGCTACATGCTATAGAGGTTTAGGAGTTACATATGATAAAATTGGTAATTTAAAATATGCTCTCAATTATCATCTAAAAGCATTAGAAATTGATAAGAAAGCTCAAAACCAAATGGCAGTGGCAATGGATTATACCAATATTGCAACAGTTTATGATGATTTACAGAAATTCGATTCAGCAAATAACTATTATGATAACGTAATTAATATTTATGCAAAAGAAGGCTTAACTGGAGAAGAATTAGGAATTATATACAACAATAAAGCTTCTATTGAGACAAAAAAAAATGATCACAAAAAAGCACTTTCACTCTTTTTTAAAGCCAAAGAACAATTCGAACTTTCCAAAGACGAAGGAAGTATTCCATTTATTAATAAAAATATTGCTTCTGCTTATCTTCAACTAAACAACATAGTTTTCGCTAAAAGTTATATTGATTCTGCATTAATGGAATTAACATATAAATCAAATCCCAGAATTACATTAGAAGCAAAATTGATTTTGTGTGAGATCTTAATGAAACAAAATAAAAATAAAGAAGCGGCTGCTTTGTTATTGAGAATTTACAATTTGAAGGAGAATTTAGAAGAATCCTATCATAGAAAGCAAATCGACGAATTAGAGATAAAGTTTCAATCTAATGAAAAAGACAGCAAAATAAAACAAGCTGAAATAGAAAAGAAAAAAAATGAAACGGAGTTATCACTTCAAAAAAGTTTGAATCAGCGAAGAAGTATTTTAGCGATAGGCTTATTACTTGTCGGGATTTTATTATTCTTTCTTTTTCTAAATGTTAGCAAGTCTAACAAAAAAACAAAATTGGCGAACGAGGAAATTGCCAAGCAAAACAGAGAAGTTAGATCTCAAAAACAGGTGATAGAGGAAAAAAGTGAAGAAATTACAGCGAGCATCCGTTATGCTCAAAATATTCAAACTGCCATTTTACCTCCACGTGACCTGGTAAATTTGATCTTTTCAAAGAATTTCATTTTTTACAGGCCAAAAGATATCGTTGCTGGTGACTTTTATTGGTTTGAGCAAATCGATAATTTCTTGTTTTTTGCGGCTGCAGATTGCACTGGACATGGCGTTCCAGGAGCGATGGTAAGTATTGTTTGTCACAATGCCTTGAATCAAACAATTCGTGAATATAAATTAACTGATTCGGCAGAAATACTAGATAAGACAAGAGAATTGGTAATACAAACTTTTGAGAAAAGTCAGGAAAACATCAAAGATGGAATGGATATTTCACTTTGTGTAATAAACAAAGAAACCAATGTGTTACAATTTTCTGGGGCCAATAACTCCTTATGGATTATTCGAGATAATCAACTTCAAAAACTCAAAGCTGATCGACAGGCAATTGGCTTTACATTAGATAAAAATCCTTTTGAATCACATACGTTTCAATTAAAAAGCAAGGATCGGATTTATGCTTTAACCGATGGGTTTGCAGATCAATTCGGCGGTGAATTTGAAAAAAAATTCAAAACAAAAAAATTAGAAGAATATATTTTATCCATCCAACATTTCAAATTGCAAGAGCAGGAAAATCTTCTTTCAACTGAATTTGACTCATGGAAGGGTGAAATCAGTCAAACCGATGATGTTTGTATTTTAGGAATTGAAATTTAAATCCCCAATCACAAATCCCCAATTGCAAATCCTTGTTGGATTTTTTTCATTATTTTTGAGTTCCAATTATTTTAGCCCTTATGAAATTTAATCTTTCAGAAACCAACGAACTTATCCGTGAAAGAAGAACGATTTATCCAGAGCAATTTAGTGATAGAAAAGTACATAAAGAACAAATTGAAGTTCTCTTAAATAATGCTCAATGGGCACCAAATCATGGAAACACACAACCATGGCGATTCAAGATTTTTACTGAAAATGCAAGACAGCGATTAAGTGATTTTTTAGCTAAAACTTATTTGGAATTGACTCCAAAGGAAGAGCAAAAAGACACAAAATTGGCAAAAATGATTACAAGGTCCTTGAAATCCTCAGTAGTTATTGCAGTTTGCATGAAACGTCAGGAAGAAGAAAAGATTTTGGAAATTGAAGAAATTGAAGCCGTAGCTTGTGCCATTCAAAATATGCATTTAACATGTACGGCATATGGTTTAGGAGGTTTTTGGGCAACACCAAAACTCATTTACCACGCAAAAATGAACGAATTTTTAGGAATTGGAGAAAAAGATAAATGTATCGGACTGTTTTATATCGGTTATCCGGCAATAGAATGGCCAAAAGCACATCGAAAACCAATAGAATATACATCGGAATGGTTTACGGAATAAAAAAATAAGGAAAAAGGAAAAAGGAAAAATGCAGAAGGAAAAAGTAATTTGGCTCTATTGATTCACACTTTTTACTTTTTACTTTTTACTTTTTACTTTTTACTTTTTACTTTTTACTTTTTACTTTTTACTTTTTACTTTTTAAAAAATCATCGCTTTAAACAATTAATACTACAAATGAATCAACCGGTAAAATAATCTTCTTTTTTTTCAGTTAATTCACAGTGCAATACAAACAATGAAATATATAACCTTCATATTTTTACTATTTCAAATCGGTATTTCTTTTACCCAAACGAAAACCGCTAAAAAAGAGAAATTCCCTTCTTATTTTGGTTTGCAGGTTAGAACCGTCTTTCCATCGAATTTTATTGGAACACCTATTAATTCATTTACAAATAATGAATTTTCAACTTCAATTACTCAGAAAATGGGTTTTTCCTTTGGAGGAACAGTAAGAGCGGGACTCACCAAGCTGATTGCCCTTGAATCAGGAATTAATTTTACACAAAGAAATTTTGATGTAACAATGGCGGTAGCTGATTCAAATGTTTCAGGTGAAAACAACTTCAGCTTCATTTGTTATGATGTACCAATCAATACCTTAGTATACATTCAATTAAGTGAAAAATTTTACATGAATGCATCCTTGGGATTTGCTTTGACCTTCAAACCCACTTCAGTTGGAGTATTAACATTGCCAGGTGGCCCACATAGTTTTACGCACTCTGGTTTTGCTTACAAAAAATTTGGCGTTGATTTAAATGCAAACTTTGGTTTTGAATACCGCACAGAAAAAAGTGGATTCTTTTATTTAGGGGGGTCTGCACGCGTTCCCTTTGCTCCTGTTTTTGATTTAATCGCTCAATACAAATACCAAGGATATGAGAAAACCATTTACGGTGAAATTGACGGATCTTATTTATCAATTGATTTCAAATATTTCTTTCCAAATATTAAAACCAAAGGTCCACAATTTATTCAAGGTCCAATAGAATAAGGTATGACACAAGAAATCGAATTGCTGATTGAAAAACTTGAATTGCTTCCGCATCCTGAAGGAGGTTTTTATAAAGAGACGTATCGTTCTAATGAAACAATCGCTTCAGGTAACAGGCAATTAATGACTTCTATTTATTTTTTGTTGACTTCGAACAATGTTTCTAAATTTCACCGAATCAAAAGCGATGAAATCTGGTTTTTTCATAGTGGAAGCCCTTTAATTGTTCATGTTTTAGATGAAAAAGGACATACTGAAAATTTAGTCGGATTGGACATTCAAAAAGGAGAACTACCTCAATTCATGGTTCCTAAAAACACTATTTTTGGATCAAGTGTTCGAGGTGAAAATTCGTATTCACTCGTTTCTTGTGTTGTTGCACCAGGATTTGATTTTGCTGACTTTGAATTATTCACAAAAGAAGACTTACTTCCTTTATTTCCTTTACAAGAAGAAATTATTGCCCAATTAACTTAAGTAAATCACTTTCTTCAATTAGTGTAACCCAAAGTGTAATATGTCCATTATCCATTCTTGGCCAAATTGGGCGAATCACACCATTTACGGCTGAGATATTCAGGTAATCACCAAAGAAAACATCATCACTAGGTTTAAATGCTTTATTAGAAATACGGTTTTCAGAGAAAGTCAATCCTCCATCACGCGATGTTGAAAGGTAAACATCCGTTTGATTATCATTGTAATTTCTTCTATCGTAATACACAAAGTACAAATTTCCATTTGATTGATCGATTGTCATCCACGTAAAAAACTGATGTTTATTTGAATCATCTTGGTTCACTCTAACAGGATCAGACCATGTTTTTCCGCCATCTTTAGAACTTGATAACCAAGAATCAGTATCCCCTGCCCCATTTTTTTGATCGCACCAATTCAAATATAAGGTTCCACGATTTGAACCATTACTTAAATCACTAACCAAAATCGGTAAACCATTCGCCCTCTGCAAACCTGGAATTTCCAAATCCCAACCACCTGAATGAACATGAATAAATTGCTCTTCTGCCAACCATGTTTTTCCACCATCCACTGATTTTTGCATTACAAGACCGTGTGGTCCCGACCAAGTAATAAATATTTCACCATTTGGTCCAACAGCAGGAACAGCACCTTCAACGGTATTATCACCATCAATGCAATCGCCTGCAAATTTTGAAATTCGAATAGGATTCGACCACGTTTTTCCTTGATCACTGGATTTCGAAAAGACAATGATTGATGAATCCGTAGAAACAGTTGAGGCATATTTATCAAACTGCGTCCATGACATATAAATTTCATTGTTCATTGGATTGACAACTGTCCAATGTTTATCTTGTGCTTTAGTCCCATTTGGCTTTGGGAATGTGCCTTTGTTAAATTTACTGTCAACATTTTCAGCAGTTTGACATACTATTCGGTCAATCCAACTTGTTTTTTTGTAATTCGCCAAATGAAAATAATACAACCGACCTGTTGTATCGAACGTTAAAACAGGATCACCCCAAACTCCATATTTACTTTTCATTGCTTTGCTTGTCCACGTCTTTCCACCATCCATTGAATAATAGTATTCTTTTAAGATACATGCGGCAGCAATGATTTTTTGATTTGTTGGATGAATAGCAATTGCTGGTTCAGATTGACCATAAAATTGCGCCATTTTATTCGATGGTGGCAATTGTACACTTTTAAAATCCGATTGTGAAAAGGAAAAAGTAAATAAACCGAGAAATGCAAGGATCAGTAAATTTTTCATTCTATTACTCTTAGCCAATATTCCAATAATTGCAGCTTTTTAGTATCTGGTGATAATTTGAATTGAAATTGTGGTTTATCAAATAAAGTCATATTACCGGATAGTTCAAATAATAACTCGTCTCTTGCGACCAAAATATTAATTTCAGAACCCAGTTCCAGTGAAGCCAAAAATGACTCAAATGAAGCTTGATCTACTCGGAAACCGTTGCAACCAATTACTTCATCATTGACACTTAAGCCCATGTTTTCTGCTGCTGATCCTGATCGTATTGAACGCACAACAACTTTATTCCCATCTTGTCTTAACGAAGCGCCAAAATTAGGTTTTGCAGTTCCTACAGATTCAACATCAATTCCGATTGCACCCAAAATATCATTGAATGGAGGTGTTTCAGTACCATTAACATAGTTTGCGAAAAAAGAATCCATGTTTTCACCCAAAAGTATTTCTAATTCTTTTTTGAATTCAGCATCTGAAAAACCACGTTTCAATTGCTTATAATATTTATTATACAATTGTTGTAAAAAATGATCCAAACACTTCTCCCCTTTGTATTTCGCAATGATTTTAGCATCAATTAACGCCGCTAACATTTGTCCACGAGAATAATACGTCATTTGCGTATTCCCACTATTTTCATTTGGACGATACCCCTTGATCCAAGCATCAAAACTCGCATGAGCAACAGGCTGAACTCTTGTTCCCACAGAGCCTTCAACATAATTGATGGTTCCTTGAATCTTGTTTAAATATTCATCCTTAGTGTAATATCCAGCACGACGTAATAACAATTCATCGTAATAAGAGGTAAATCCTTCCATTACCCATAATAAAGTAGTGTAATTCTCTTCATCGTAATTGAAAGGTCCTAATGCAATTGGTCGAATTCTCTTTACATTCCACAAATGGAAGTATTCATGTGCAACCAATGAAAGAAACCCCATGTATTCTGGTCCTTGATACGTCCAACGGTTGACACTCAATGTAGTTGAATTCATGTGTTCTAAACCACCTTGACCATCAACTACGTTATGAATAATGAACGTATATTGTTTGTTTGGATTTTCGCCAATTACCGTTGTCGCAGTTGTAACAACTTTTGCCATGTCTTCTTGTAATTGTTTAATGTCATAATTACCAACACCATACATAGAAACTGTGTGAATCACTCCAGCGGCAGTAAATTGAAAAACTTCTTGGTTGCCAATTTCAATCGGACAATCAACTAATTGGTCATAATTTTCAAATTCGAACAATTCAGAACCATCGCTAGCAACAGACTCTCCTTTTCGAGGCAATGAAGTTGAAATAGTTTTGAAATCAGCGTAAGGAAAAATTTCTAAACTTCCTTTGTGTTGCTGATGGTTATTGACATACATAAAAATTCCAGAACCGCTAACATATCCATGAGTTAAATCTATAAAGCTTGTTCGAACGGATAATTCAAAAGAATACACTTCATATTTCACAAGCACTTTTTTAGACTTTCCTTTGGCGATTGTCCAGGTATTTTTCGATATTTTATTTACAGTAAGTGATTTTCCTGCTTCATCAAATGCTTTTACCAAATCAACATTTTTAGCAAATTCTCTCACTAAATAGGATCCTGGAGCCCAAACCGGCATTTTAATTTCCAATTCCTTTTCAGAGAAATTCGACAATTCCATTTCAACTTGGAAGTAATGATTTTGAGGTTTAACCATACGTAGATTGTATTTAATATCCTGAGAAAAGATAGAAAACGACAAGAAACCGATGATGAAAATAAGGGTCAGGTTTTTCATATTTTTATTTATTCAATACAAAGATAAGATTTGAAACTTTAGAATTATCTTTACTGAAGAAAAACAATTAACATGAAATACAACATACTAACAATTCTATTCATTTTCATACTTTCCTCATGTTCAACAGATTCTACTGATACTTCTGGAAAGGTAAATGATAGTACATATTTAAACTCTCAAATTGAACAATTGAAAAGAGAAAATGCATTAAAAGATTCAATGATCAATGAATCCTTGGCGTTTTATAATGAGATTGAATCAAACCTTCGTTCAATTGAATCCAAGAAAAATGAGATTAGAATTGTTTCAGAAAATCCGGAAATTACTCCTAAAGACAAAGAATGGATATTAGAACAAATTCGTCATATCAATTTTTTGCGTGAAGAAAACGCTAAAAAAGTGACACTTTTAAACAAACAATTGAACAAAAGTGGATTACGTATCAAAGAATTGGAAAATATGATTCAAGATTTGTTGCAAAACATCCAAGCGAAAGATTCACAAATAAATGATTTGCAAGCAGAACTTGGATCTTTGGATAAGGCTTATTCTAAACTATTTGATGTTTACCAAGAAAAAGCTGAATTGGTTTCTGAATTGACAGAAGAGTTAAATACGGTGTACTATTCTTATGGAACAGAGGATGAATTAGCTAAAAATCAAGTTATTGAGCGTAAAAATGGCTTTATCGGAATTGGTAAGAAAATCAAATTAGCAGATAATATCAATGAAAAATATTTTGCTAAAATCGACTTAACAGAAGAAAAAGAAATCTTTGTTGAAGGTTCAGATTTGAAGTTCATTACAGATCATCCTTCTACTTCTTATTCGCTTGTTCCAGTTGGAAAAAATACTAAGATTAAAATTTCTGATCCCCATGAATTTTGGAAAATTTCTAGGTATTTGGTGGTGTTGGTTGATTGATTTTAGTGAGGAGTGATAAGTGAGGAACGCAGAGTGAGGAGTTGAAAGTTTATAGTTTATAGTTTATAGTTTAGAACTGAAAGTTGAAAAAGAAGTACGAATGAATCCGTTAAAGAAAATTGGAATTATTTTATGGTTAATGGTTTGTCTTTTTGGTTCATTTGTATATGGTCTGATATTTATTTCTTGGTATAATTCAATCAAAGGTTTCGACGACTATAGCTCTTCCGATTCAGTCTTTATAATTTTTGTGTTACTTATTTTTAGTCTCGTTCTATCAGTACCTTTTTTGATTTACATTTTGATAAGAGACAAATTGAATATTAACAAAAAATCAAGAATAAAAGAATATTCCATTGTACTCACAATCTTTTGTGTTCTTTTATATTTTATTTTTTCTCTAGAAATGAGGAGTTTTATAGAAGGTTTTGAAGTGATGACAACTTATTATATTTTAGGTTTCCTTTCATTAAATCTCTATTTGAGAAAGCGAGAAAAGTTCATTGTTCTGCAACGAAATGACAAATAATCTACCTAAGCGCAATCTTAGACACGTTAAAATCAACTTTTTCGTCACATCCAGGTAACTCACCATTTTCACTGTATTGCCAATGAATAATTCGGCTATCATCGATGCATTCCGGTTTTCTGCTATAGGCTGCAATCCAAAATTTGTAGTTTTTGAAGTCGTTTATGAATTTTGTTTCAAAAAAGTTTAATGATGTATAAATAATTGGACGCATTCCTGTTTTGTCTTCCACGACTGTCAACCAAATTTTCATTTTTGCAATAAGGTCTTCATCTGAGAAACCTTCTGATTCAACATCCAAGACAGGTGGTAAATCCATCTCACTTTTTTTCCAATGGTCTAAAAAATGTGCAGCTTGAGGACGAGGTTCTGTTTGTGGTGAGAAAAAATGATATGCACCATTGGGAATGTTTAATGATATAAGCTCTGCCCTATTCTTTTCCCATTGTGTATCGAGATAATCTGACCCTTCCGTTGCTTTGCAATAAACGAAATGGATAATTGTATCGTATCGTTCTTTCACAAACAATTTCTCCCAATCAATTTTACCTTGGTGATGAGATACATCAATTCCGAATGCTGGAAATCCTTCAGGAATTGATTTAACTACGTCATCTTTCTTGATGATTTCAACATCTTTCGAATAAAAGAAATAAGCCAAAGCAGACATCCCAATTAGTAAAATGCTTATCGCAATTGCCTTGGAGGAAGAATTTGATTTTTTCTTCGGTCTTTTCTTAATTTTTATTTTTTGCTTTTTAGCCACATCTTAAATTATTAAAAAAATCTATTTAAATAAGTTTTTTTTAGGCGATAGAAATTTTAAATATCAGAGCAGACGTTGGTCTGTGAGGATTTTAAAATTGAATATTAACGACAAAAAAGCTATTTAAAAGATTTTTTACACAAAAAAGGCTTCAGTCAAATGACTGAAGCCTCCATCGAAAAATTCGAATATCTTAATTTGTAAATCTTCTTTTTTCTTTGATACGAGCTGCTTTTCCAGTCAATCCTCTGAAGTAAAAAATACGAGCACGACGAACAGCACCTTTCTTGTTCACTACGATTTGATCAACAAATGGTGATGCAATTGGGAAAATACGCTCAACACCAACACTTCCTGACATTTTACGAACTGTAAATGTTTCAGTAACACCAGAACCACGTCTTTGTAATACAACACCTTGGTATTGTTGAACACGTTCTTTAGCACCTTCCTTAATTTTGTAAGAAACTGTAATTGTATCACCTGCACCGAATTTTGGGAAATTTTTAATTTCTACTAATTCGTTTTCAATTTGTTTTAATAAATCCATGACTCTTATATTGACTCTTATTTTCTATATTCTTCCGCTCAAAACGGGGTGCAATATTACGAATTATTTCTAAAACAATCGTTTTTTTCGCGATAAATTTTACTTTTTTCTAAATCATTCATAAAAATCGCACGAAATACACTTTCTATCTAACAAAATTAATAGTTTTACTTATCGAAATAATAGCATGAAGTGAAAAACATGGAGAAATTAATCATTGGACGAAGAGATATCGCAAATCTGCCAGAATTTGGATTAGATCATGTGGCTGTAAAAGTTGATTCAGGTGCTTATACTTCAAGTATTCACGTCACACATTGTAAAGAAGTAATGACCGAAAACGGACCACGTCTTGAGGTTATTTTCTTAGATGCCAACCATCCGTCATTCGACAATGAAAAACATTATTTCGAAAAATTCAGAATGAAGAAAGTGAAAAGTTCAACTGGACAAGAACAAATGCGCTATTTTATTAAATGTACTATTGAAATTTTAGGAATACACTTCATCACAGAATTTTCACTTACAGAAAGAAAAGGAATGCGCTTTCCAATATTATTAGGAAGAAAATTATTGAATAACCGATTTCTTATCGACACCACACTCGTTAACGGAATTAATCCAAATTTAAAAAAGAAATGAAAATTGCCATTTTATCGCGTAATGCGAACCTATACTCTACAAAAAGATTGATCGAAGCAGCCACACTTCGTGGACATGAAGCACATGTTATTGACCATTTAAAATGTAACATTGAATTAGAACAAAAAGGTCCAGCTATTTATTATGGTGGAGATTATTTAAGTGGATTTGATGCCGTGATTCCAAGAATTGGAGCCTCTGTCACCTTTTATGGAACTGCTGTAGTACGCCAATTTGAAATGATGAACGTGTTTACAGCCGTCAGTTCCAAAGGGATTGTTCACTCACGTGATAAATTGCGTTGCTTACAAGTTTTATCCAAAGAAGGAATTGGTTTACCAAAAACGGTTTTTACAAATTATTCAAAGGATGTTGAACACGTAGTTGAATCTGCCGGTGGTGCACCTGTTGTTCTAAAATTATTGGAAGGAACCCAAGGAGTTGGCGTTGTTTTGGCTGAAAATCAAAATGCTGCTCAATCTGTATTGGAAGCTTTTAATGGTTTACGTGCTCGAGTGATCGTTCAAGAGTTTGTAAAAGAAGCAAAAGGAGCTGACATTAGGGCTTTCGTTGTTGATGGTGAAGTGGTTGGTGCAATGAAACGTCAAGGAAAACCTGGAGAATTTAGATCCAATTTACACAGAGGCGGAAGTTCTAGGATCATTGAATTGACGGTAGAAGAAAGATACACAGCAATTCTCGCAGCTAAAGCTGTTGGTTTGGGAATTGCTGGTGTAGACATGTTGCAATCTGAAAGAGGTCCATTGGTTTTGGAAGTGAATTCTTCTCCTGGATTAGAAGGAATCGAAAAAACAACGCAAGAAGATATTGCAGGAAAAATCATTGAATACATTGAGAAAAATGTTAATATAAGATGATCCAGAAACACAAGAAGATCATTATCCTTGGGAAAGAAATTCTTCCAGGTAAAGGCGCTCAATTGAATTTGGATGTAGCGATGTTGCATACGCGAACGCCAATCTTAGTTCCTGTTATTGTAGAACGTGCAAAAGTGGATGGCCCTACCGTTTTATTAATGGCTGGATTACACGGTGATGAAATCAATGGAGTAGAAATTATCAGAAAAGTGATTCGTAAAGGATTCAATAAACCAGCGGTTGGAACAATTATCTGTTTACCAGTTTTCAATATTTTTGGTTTCTTAAACTTGAAACGTGAATTACCTGATGGACGGGATTTGAACAGAAGTTTTCCAGGAAGTGAATCCGGATCTTTGGCTTCCCAGTTTGCATTTCACTTCATGAAAGAAATTGCGCCTCACGTGGATTATGTAATCGATTTTCATACTGGTTCGGCACAACGCAACAACTTTCCACAAGTTCGCTGCGTAATGGACGATGCTGAAAGTGTTGAATTGGCGAAAATTTTCAATCCACCATTTATTCTTAACTCTTCATACATCTCAAAAACTATTCGTGAATCTATCAATAAAAAAGGCAAGAAAATGTTGCTTTTTGAAGGTGGAAAAACAAACAGTATTGAGGAAATGATTGTTGAGGAAGGGCTCAACGGTGTAAAACGATTTTTGAGTCATCTTGGTATGCGCACGTTCAAATTTGATATTTCCAAAGACCGCGAACCTATTTTTCTTTCAGAAAGTAAATGGATGCGTGCACCTAATTCAGGAATGTTTCAAGCAACGGCTCAAAACGGTTCGAAAGTAACAAAAGGCGATGTGATAGGATTGGTGACGGATCCTTATGGTAATTTTGAACGCAAAGTAAAAGCTAATTCAACGGGTTACATCATTTGTTCGAATGAATCGCCTGTGGTATATAAAGGTGATGCGATTTTTCATATTGGGAAGGAAGCAGAAGGAAAATAATTCAACTTTTACTTTCAATTGATAATTTCCATACATAATTCCGATTTTAAATTCGGATTCCTTACTTTTGAACAAATTCAATAGAACAATATGTCCGTTCACAAAAATGTAAAGAAGGTTACTACCCATACCTTGCAAGAAATGAAGAATGCAGGAGAGAAAATCTCTATGCTTACTGGGTATGATTTTTCAATGGCTCGAATCATTGATGAAGCAGGAATTGATATTATTTTGGTTGGAGATTCGGCTTCTAATGTAATGGCTGGACACGAAACGACCTTGCCAATTACTCTTGATCAAATGATATATCATGCTTCTTCAGTTGTTCGAGCAGTAAATCGTGCATTAGTAGTCGTAGATATGCCTTTTGGTTCTTACCAAGGAAATTCAAAAGAAGCATTGTCAAGTGCGATTAAAATCATGAAAGAATCGGGTGGACATTCTGTAAAAATGGAAGGCGGAATAGAAATTATTGAATCGATTAAACGAATTTTAACTGCAGGAATTCCAGTAATGGGGCATTTAGGCTTAACACCTCAATCTATTTACAAATTTGGAACGTATGTCGTTCGTGCAAAGGAAGAAGGTGAAGCGCACCAATTGATTGAAGATGCTAAAGCATTGGAGGAAGCTGGTTGTTTCGCTATTGTTCTTGAAAAAATTCCTGCTCAATTGGCTGAACTTGTTGCAAAAACAGTTTCTATTCCAATTATTGGAATTGGTGCTGGAAATGGTGTTGATGGTCAAGTTTTGGTTGTGCACGACATGTTGGGAATCAATAATGAATTTAGTCCACGATTTTTGAGAAAATACAATAACCTGTATGAACAAATGATGGGTTCTTTTCAAGCGTATATAAAGGATGTTAAATCTGGAGATTTCCCGAATGAGAAAGAGCAGTATTGATTCGGGATTCGTAATTCAAGATTCAGGATTTAGAATTCACGAATTATGAATCACGAATTACAAATCCTGTATGAGGATAATCATGTTATTGTAATCAATAAAAAAGCTTCGGATATTGTTCAAGGTGATAAGACTGGTGATGAAACAATGCCTGATCAAATCAAGGAATATTTAAAGGTCAAATACGAAAAACCTGGAAATGTTTTCTGTGGGGTTGTACACCGCTTGGATCGTCCAACTAGTGGAGCAGTTGTTTTTGCCCGAACGAGTAAAGCTTTAGAGCGGTTGAATGCTCAGTTTAGAGATAAGGAAACGAATAAAATTTATTGGGCTATCGTTGAAACAAAACCAGTGAAATCAGAAGATACACTTGTTCATTTCTTGAAAAAAAACGAAAAACAAAATAAATCATACGCTTCACACACTGAAACACCTGGTTCGAAAAAAGCAATTTTACATTATAAATTAATAGCTTCATCAGACAAGTACCATTTGTTGGAGGTTCGTTTAGAAACAGGTCGTCATCACCAAATTCGCGTTCAATTGTCTACGATTGGTTGTTTGATTAAAGGAGACGTAAAATACGGAGCTCGACGTGCAAATCCTGATGCTTCGATTAGTTTACATGCACGTTATTTAGATTTCATTCATCCAACTAGTAAAGAAGTAATTAAAATTACTGCTCCAGTTCCAAATGATGCATTGTGGAATTTCTTTGAGAAGAAGTGAGGTTGAAGCAAATAATAGACATTTTCTGCATAAATTGGTGAAATTCGCTTGATATTTTGATGATTTTATCACGCAACATTGCAACTTCGCAATATTACGTAGAATGTCTGATTTCATTGCGATTCAGAGTCTAAATTCATTTTTTATCTGCAAAAAAAACCATAATGTAACTTATGCTACATTCCATTTTATTCCTCTACCCTACTTTTGTAAAAAAAACAAATGACCCGTTTTTTAAAAAAATATAAATTGACTTTGACAGGAACAATAGTTGGCGCTATCGGAGGATATGCTTATTATTATTTTGTTGGTTGTGCTTCTGGAAGTTGCGCAATAACATCCAGTCCTATCAATAGTACAATTTATGGAATCTTAATGGGTGGTTTGCTTTTCAATATGGTTGAATCTGAATTTAAAAAATTTAAAAATGGAAAGTAAAAAATTTACTGTTGTTGACGTAAGATCAACGGCAGAATTTATGGGAGGACACGTCGCTGGATCGATAAATATTCCGCTTCAGGAGATTGTTGACAGAGCTGATGAATTAAAAGAACTAGAACAACCAATTATTTTTTGCTGTGCAAGTGGCGGAAGAAGTGGACAAGCAACTGGTTATTTTAAAGCGCAAGGAATGGACTGTGAAAATGGTGGTTCATGGATGGATGTAAATTATAAACTACAAGCATAATGGGATTTTTAAGCAATATATTTGGTGGTGGACCAAAAGTAGATTTAAAGGAAATGGTGAAACAAGGAGCCATGATTGTTGATGTTCGCACACCAGCTGAATATCAAGGTGGACATATAAAAGGATCAGTTAATATTCCTTTGCAAGTTTTGGATAAAAACATCGCCAAATTGAAGAAAGACAAGCCAGTTATTACCTGCTGTGCTTCTGGAATGCGCAGTGGGTCAGCAAAAAGTATGTTGAAAGCAAAAGGATTTGATGTCCACAATGGTGGAGGATGGAATTCTTTACAGAGTAAATTGAGATAAGTTAAAAACAAAAAGTAAAAAAGCGATTCTAGGATCGCTTTTTTTATAACTAATTTGCAAAATACTCATTGGTTCAAAAACGAGATAATTTAAAACTACAAAGTTTATTATTCGAGTGTATTTACTGTATTTTGAATTTCTAGAGCAATTGACTGAATTTTGTTTTGTAGGTTACTTATTTCTGTTTGTTGGCTAGAAATTGCAGATTCAACCCGCAAGACACTATCCCAATCGGACGAACATGAATAAATTTTTTGTTTGCCTTTTGTTTCTTTTTTAAATTGATCTACTGCTTTTTGAATTGAAATTTCGATATTATCAAGTCGATTCAATTCTGCCTGCATCAAATTAACTTTTTCCGTTAGAATTTGAATCTTATTTGGTTGTGATTTTCTAAACTGATTGGCCGCTTCTACTACTTGTGATTGATATTTGGTAAAATCTGTAGCCGCATTTTTTTTAACCTTCTTAAACTCTTCAATTGTTTGCTTGTAACCAGTTAAGTATAAAGGAACGTCACAAAAACTTACAATTGGAACAATATTCGTTGTAGCATATTCATTAAATGTCGTTGCTTTTTTAATCGTTTCTTCACCCTTATTTTGAAGCGATTTTATATACGACTTCATTTTTTTCTTAGTTTGCTTCAATTTTTTCCATTCGGGAGTATTAGAAGTAATTGTGCTTTTACCTTTTGTGAAATCCGAAAAATTTGAATATTCATTATTAATGTCCGTTTTTAATTTTTGAACCTCTGTTAAGGAAGTATTGATATCTATTAAAAGTTGCTGTGCTGTTTGATATGGTTCAGCATCAGTTTTACATTTTAACGAGAGATATTCTTTTTGCATCGCTTCTATTTGCGTGAAAATTGACAAACAATTTGTGTTCACAGTTTCGACACTCGTCTTAAGCTTTGTATTTGTATCAGTAACATTATACTGAACAACACACGCAGAATTCATGAATATAACGCCAAAAAAAAGAAGGTATTTTTCCATTTTCATTACTATTTATTTTATGTAAAAGTATTCATTCCGATACTAATTTTAAAAATTATGTTGAATTATTCAATGAGAAAAGCCTTGTTATGATTATCTAAGTTACGGTAATGAATTTCTCAAACACATAATTTAGTAACTTTGATCCAGTATAATTCCAAATAACTGGTTGAAGTTTTATTAAATGAGAAGGGGATTTTATGGCAATTGACAAATTAAGATCTAAACAATCAATCAGCGATGAAGAATTTGATGCAATCTACCCTGAGGATGTTAGAGAGCATTCAAACAGGCATTTTACATCGGTTTTTTTATCTCAGAAAGCTGCGCAATTTCTTGCAAATGGAGAAGAAATTGAAATTTTAGACATAGGATCTGGTACAGGTAAATTTTGTCTTGTTGGAGCAACTTGTACAAAATCACATTATACAGGAGTTGAACATCGAAAATACCTATCGGATATTGCTCAAGCATGTGCGAATACATTTGTAATTCCGAATGTTTCCTTTATCAATGCAAATATTTTAAACATCGATTTTAAAACGTTTGATGCATTTTATATTTTCAATCCTTTTCTTGAAACACATGACAAATCCGCAAGAATGGATCAGAGCGTTTCAATTAGCGATGGTGATTATGACGTGTTTACAACCTATGTTCGCAACGAACTAGCTAAGAAAGAAATTGGTACTCGCCTAGCAACTTATTGGACAGCCGAAAATCAAATTCCAGAATCGTTTGAATTAAAAGGTTCCTTTTTTGGAGACACCTTGCGGTTTTGGGAAAAAATAAACTAATTTTTTACGTTTTAAGAAACCAATATAAAGGTTATTTATAAATTGATACTGAACAAATAATGGTTTAAATTTGTTTTTAACTATAACTAAAATTACAATTGTGAAAACAATATACTCTTTGCTATTCATTTCACTTATTTCATTCAGTTTTTCTGCTTCTAGTTTTGCGCAAGCAATCGATTTTCAAGCAAACGACTGTAACGGAAATCCACAACATCTTTTTGCAGATTTAGATGCGGGTCAAGCTGTTGTTTTGTTTTTTTACATGCCTAGTTGCGGAACTTGTCCTCCACCTGCACAAAAAATTCAAGCAATGGCTGATAAAATCAATCAAAATTGCCCTGGTATGGTAAAAGGATACGCTTATTCATACCAAAATAGTACAACTTGCAATTATACTGCAAGTTGGGTTACATCAAATAATTTACCTCTTTACGCTCCAATGGATGGAAATGGTGCGGAACAAGTTGCTTATTATGGTGGTTTTGGAATGCCAACAGTTGTTTTACTAGGAGGAACAAACCATGACATTTTATGGTCAACCCAAAATTTTGTTACATCTGACACAACAGCAATGAGAGATTTAATTCTAAATATGAATTGCGTTGCTGGATTGAATGATTTGAACAACTCTCAAAGTTCCTTAACAGTATATCCAAATCCTTCATCTCATAATTGGGAAGTAAAATCTAATGCTATTAAAGGTGACTATAAAGTAATAGTGACATCGCTAATTGGTGAAGTTGTATATGAGAATCAAGGAAATTCATTGAACAATGAAACAACAATTTCAATTCCAACTATGGATTTTATTGAAGGTATTTATTTGCTGAAAATTCAAACTGAAAAGCAAGAATTTCAAACTAAATTGATGAAGACGAATTAATTTTCTATTTGAATCGTACCTTTTCAAAAGTCATTGTTTAGTATCTTTGACAAAATCAATTTATTGCAGACACGCTAAATATGCTAAAGACTTTACACTCAAAAGGAGATGAATTTAGTGAATCAATTAATCAAGTCACTTATTTTCAAGAAGACGGAATTATTCCTTTTACTGAAAAACTAAAAAATCTTAACTATTTTCCGTTACAACCGAGAGAATTAGAAATAATTCAACTTAATTTGGGTAAAATGTGTAATCAGGTGTGTGATCATTGCCATGTTGACGCAGGTCCAGACCGAAAAGAAATCATGTCACTTGAAACGATGAAAGCCTGTCTTTCTGCAATTCAAAATTCCAATGCCAAAACCGTTGATTTAACAGGTGGTGCGCCAGAAATGAATCCAAATTTCAGATGGTTCGTGACCGAACTTTCAAAGCTAAACGTGAAAATTATTGTTCGGTGTAATTTGACAATAATCGTAGCGAACAAAAAGTACAACGACCTACCCGCTTTCTTCAAAGCAAACAACATAGAAGTCATTTCTTCTTTGCCGTGTTACACAGAAAAGAATACGGACAGTCAAAGAGGAACTGGTGTTTTTGCAAAAAGCATCAAAGCGCTGAAAATGTTGAATGACGTTGGATATGGAAAGGAAGGAACGGGATTGAAACTTCAATTGGTTTATAATCCGACCGGGATTTCGTTGCCACCAAATCAACAATCTCTTGAAATAGATTACAAAAATAGGTTGAAAGAAGATTTTGAAATTGAATTCAATCAATTGTATACGATTACAAATATGCCCATAAGTCGTTTTTTAGATTTTCTAGTGAAGTCAGGGAACTACCATAACTATATGCAAAAATTAGTGGAAACATTCAATGCAAATGCGCCAGAAGAATTGATGTGTCGAAACACGCTCTCAGTTGGTTGGGATGGATTTTTATACGATTGTGATTTCAATCAGATGTTGGACTTAAAAATAGCTTCTGTAAGCCATATTACTGATTTCAATGAATCCATTTTACAAAAACGTGCTATTATTCTCAACCAACATTGTTACGGTTGCACTGCTGGTTCGGGTTCAGGTTGCGGAGGAACATTGGTTTAGATGAAAAAGGCAGTCATCGTATTTCAAAAAAACAGGATTCTTGGAAAAGTTAAAACCAGACTCGCTGATTCTATTGGTGATGAAGCAGCATTGTTGTGCTATTCTCAAATGATTGAATTCACGCACCAACTGCTATTAAAAGTAGATGCTGAAATTCATTTGTTTTATGCTGAATTTGTTGAACTAACTTCTATAGAAAATTGGCAATCTCACGTTCAAAAGGGCAATGATCTTGGAGAAAGAATGCATAACGCTTTTAAGAATCTAAAATCAAAGGGCTACGACCAAGTTATAATTATCGGAACAGATTGTCTTGAATTAACAAGTAAAATAATAAATAATGCATTTACAGCGTTGAATTCAACCGATTATGTTCTTGGTCCAGCAACCGATGGAGGATATTATCTGCTTGGCCTCACTGAATTATCAGATTTACTTTTTCTGAATAAAGAATGGAGCAATAGTCAAGTTTTCCAAACTACTTATGAAGCCATTCAGCAGCAAAATAAAACGGTATTTCTATTAGAAAAACTTAGTGATATCGACACTTTTGAAGACTTAAGAGCCTATCAAGAAAAAACAGGAAATATTCTTTTCGAACAACACATAAGATCTACAAATAAAATCATACCTGTAAACAAAAGCTAACGTTTACAAAGAAGTCGCTTTAAAACAAGTTGTTAGTCACTACTATTAGGGAAAATCAAATTATTTCAAAAAAAAATCCCTTCGAAAATTTCCAAAGGGATTCTAATTTATAAAGTGTTAATGTTAAAAATGTTATGATTATTAGTTTCATTTTAATTAAGTTAACTTGTTTTACGGTTTATTTTTTCTTTTACTGTATCCACTAAATAATAAACCATTGGCACTAAAAACACAGTCAATACTAAAGAAGAGAGAAGTCCACCAATAATTACCCATGCAAGTCCATTTTTCCATTCTGCGGCTGTTCCAGTTGCCATTGCTATAGGTAACATCCCAACAACCATTGAAAGCGTAGTCATTAGAATTGGTCGCATTCGGCCTTTTCCTGCAATAATTAATGCTTCTTTAAAATGTTTCCCTTCTGCTTTTAGTTGATTCGTGAAATCTACAATTAAAATAGCGTTTTTAACCACTAATCCCATTAGCATGATTAAACCAAGTAAAGCGAATAAACTTAAATTACTCAATGATAAATTCAATGCTAAAAATGCTCCGATGATTGCAACGGGAATGGAAAACAACACAACAAACGGGTAAATAAAACTATCGTAAAGTGCTACCAAAATCAGATAAATCAATAAAAATGAAATGAGTAATACTGATCCTAACGCTCCAAAACTATCATTTTGTCTTTTTATATCACTTCCCCAAGTCATTTGAATTCCGTCTGGTAATGGATTGTCTTTAAGATAAGCAACAACATCATCTGCAACAGTACCTGATGGTCTGCCTAAAGCATCGGAAGTAAGTGTTACCGCTGGTTGACGATCTTTTCTTTCTAATAAAGATGGAGAATTATCTTGTAAAACTTTAGCAAATTGACCAACCTCCATCGGTAATCCCATAGGATTGATAATGGAAAGTTGTTGCACGTCTTCAAAGTTTTGTCTACTAAATTCATTTAACCAAATTCGTACAGGATATTCTGTTCCATTTTCAATTAGCGTTGCATCGTCATTACCAGTAAAAGCCGTTCTCAAATTCATCCCGACATATGCAGTGGTCAATCCTAATCGTTGCATTTTATCTTTATCAGGAATAATTTTATACTCGGGACTTCCTGCTTCAACGGATAGCCTCACATTATCTGCACCTGGAATTTTCTCAACAATCGCTTTTAGATCGTTTCCGCTTTTCATCACCAAATCTAAATTACTTCCACTTAATGTAATCTCAATCGGAGCTGAACGAGGAATCAAACCCAATGCAGCCATTGAATAATTTATGCTTGGAAACCTTGATTTTAAATCTTCACGAAGTTTTATCATAAATGTTTCGGTCGGTAAATCATTAAGTTCTTTTTTGGACTTTAATTGAATGGTAAATTCTGTTTTGTTTGCCGAACCAACACCTAAACTTCCTATTCCTGTGCTTGGTCCGCCAATGTTACTGAAAACAGTTGCAACTTCAGACTGCTGAATGATATACGTTTCTATCTCTTGTGCAATAGAATTATTTTGGTGAATGGAAGTGGATTTATCAAATTCAAGAGCCATTCTAAATTTCCCCTGATCACCAGTTGATATAAGTTCTTTACCAATTATTCCTTGTTTAATTATTCCTAAGGTCATCACAAAAAGTAAGACTACTATTCCTGTGAAGATGAGTTTATGACTTAAAACCCAATGTAATAGTCTACCGTACCAATTCGTAAATTTTTCTAATTGAAATTCAAACCAGAGCAAGAAACGATTGAAAAAATTATTCGCTTGTAAATCTTCCTTTTTACCAATTCGTGAGGCCAACCAAGGAGTGAGCGTAAAACCAACCAATAAACTCGTAAGTGTAGAAGTTACGACAACGACAGAAAATTGTTTTAGCATATCAGCGACAAATACTTGAAGAAATAGAATCGGTAAGAAAACTACAACGTCAACCAACGTAATCGATAAGGCTGCAAAACCAATTTCCATTCGCCCATCCATAGAAGCAACTCGTTTGTCTTTCCCTTTGTCTAAATGTTTTTGAATATTTTCTAATACCACCACAGCATCATCAACCAAAATTCCAATAATTAAAGACATAGCGAGTAATGTCATCAAGTTTAATGTGTAGCCGAACAGCCACATTACTGCAAAAGCTGTTACCAATGAAGTTGGAATGGCAACGATTACAATTAATGAATTTCTAAAACTTCTTAAGAAGAGAAGCATTACCATTGAAACTAAGATCACGGCTAAAATCAAATCAAAAACTACCGAATCAACTGCCGCAATTGTATTATCAGTGCTATCATCAGCAATAATAAATTTCACGTTTGAACTTGCATTTTGTTCTTCGATTGATTTGAACTTTGCACGAACTAATTTCGAAACATTCACTGCATTTGCATCACCTTGTTTCTTTAAAAGTAGACCAATTCCATTTTTCCCGTTATAACGACTAATAGATGTTATCTCTTTTATGCCATCTATAACATTTGCTACATCTTTTACATAGACCGGACTTCCAGAAACGGGCATTGCAATTTGAACTTTGTTAATGTCTTCAATAGTCGTAAACTTCCCTGTTAATCGAACTGAATTATTTTCTTTGTCTGTTTGAACCTTTCCTGCAGGGAGATCTAATCCAGAACGATTAATTGCTTCAACCACCTGTAACAATGAAATTTTATACAATTTTAATTTATCCTGATCAACTTTTACCTGTATTTCCCTTTCTTCACCTCCCAAAATGGTTATTTCAGCAACTCCTTTAATTTGTTGAATTTGTGGAAGATAATCATCCTTCATTTTTTGATAAAAATCAGTTGGCGACATACTACTTGTTCCACTTATTGACATGATTGGCAAGTCATTTGGGGAAACCTTGCTCATTACTGGACTTAAAATATCCGTTGGTAAATCCTTGCGAATATTATCAATATAGCGCTGAGCATCTTGCATCGTTTTATCTAAGTCAGTACCATATTTTAGATTTGCAATAATTATTGATGCATTGGGCAGCGACTTCGTTACTAAATAATCTACACCTTCCAAATTTGCTAATGCATCTTCTAATTTTCGTGAAACGGAAGTTTCCACTTCGTTAGGTTCAGCTCCAGGATAAACAGTTTTAATCACGACCACTGGTTGATTAAAATCAGGCATTAATTCGTAACTCAAATTATTATAGCCAATTACACCTAATAACGTTAACACACTAAAAAGTACAATAATCAGCGAAGGACGTTTGATTGAAATTTCTGTAAGATTCATGATTCGCTGGTTTTAATTGATAATTACATTTGCTCCATCAAATAGATTGATAAAGCCATTTGTTACAATCACATCTCCAACTTTCAATCCGCTGGATACAACCGACCTATTTTGAATCTTTTTTGAAATTGTGATGTTTTTTAAGGAAGTTTTTCCGTTTTTGACCACATAAACTTGAGGCTGATTCACGGATCCAACAACGGATGATGAAGGAATAAGTATTCCCTTTTCTTCAATAGCTGATTTTAACCCACTGGATTTCGACGTGACTTTCCCAAACATTCCAGATTTTATTTTAAAATCCGCAGTATTTTTAACAATAAACTGAATTGGATAGCTACTCCCCATGTTTGCTTTACTGCCAATCATGGAAACGACAGCATTCAATGAAAGATCAGAATAAGCATCAGCTGTAATCGAATAATTTTTATTGAGTATAAATTGCTTTAAGTCATTTTCAGAAACATTTAAAGTGAACTTTAGAGTTGAAATGTCTGTAATTTGAAGCAATGGAATACCTGGTGATGCAAAAGATCCTTCTTCACTCAATTTGGCTGTTACAACACCACTGAATGGTGCTCGAATTGTTGTTTTATTAATTTGTTCTAGCAGCGTTGCTTTTTGAATTTTTGCAGATTTCAAACCAAGCTCAGATTTCTCGAGTTGAATTCCTTGAATGGCATCAGCTTTCGCTAAAATTGAATTGCGATTTACATCAGCGACCAACCCTTCAATTTGAACGTCAATTGCTTGTAATTGCAGTTTCAGTAACGAATTGTCTAATTGAATGAGTAGTTGTCCTTGTTTAACAAAACTACCAACGTCAACCAAAATCTTATTTATTTTTCCTTGCGATTCAGCGCTAATTTTCGACTCTTTGTTTGGTTCAAATGTTCCTGAAAAATTAAATTCAGCATTTAAACGCTCAATTTGGATAGTGTCCACTTCTACATTAATGGCTTGTTCTTTGTCAAATTGATACACTTTTTGTTGCGTAACTTCCTTGTTATTTTTCAATTTGATTACAACCAATGCTATTATAATTAGTCCTACTATAATTCCGATTATTTTTTTCCAATTCATATGCTTAATTTTTAATTAAAAGATTTCCTGTTATTTTTTTAAGTTCTAAATCTGCTTTTAGGTACTCAACGATATTCGATAAATAATTTTGTTGAGCTTCCCTTAACGAGTTGTCTGCGAGTAATACATCTGTTAAAGTTGCCGTTCCCTGTTTTTGTTGAATCACAGTTTGTTCGTAAATACTTTGAGCCAATTCAATTTGTTCAGTAGTTGTTTCAATTGATTTCAACGTAACCTTACGTTGCAGTTTAGCATTTTGAACTTGAAGGTTATTTTGATCTGTTAGCAAAGCCAATTGAAGATCATTGTTTTGCAATTCAAGTCTTTTCTGGTTTATTTTACGAAGTGTTACCGTTCCACTAAACAAGGGATATGAAAGTTGCATCCCTGCAAAACCAATCGGATAGAACTTTAAAAATTCATTTGGCTGTTTGTCGTATCCGAACCCTGTCGTACCAAATGTTCCAACAAGATTAAGCGACGGTAAAAACCTTGATTTATTTAACGTACTAAGTTCACTTGATAACAAACGATTTTGAGTTGTTGTGAGGCGCATATCTAAAGTCGATGAACTCACATATTCAGTGAGCGTTTCATATTGTATTTTTGATTCAATCGAAATATTTTGCTCTATTGAAAGCCCCATTGCATATTTCAATCCATTCAAAACTTGTTCATATTTACTTGTGATGGTTACTTTTTGTGCTGTTAATTGAGCTTTTTGCAATTTCACCTTATTTACATCTGTACCTTTCGCAAGTAATTGTTCATTGAGCAGTTGAATAGTTGATAATAGCCGTTCAACATTTACAAGATTGCTATCAATAAAGCTTATTTGATGCTGTAAAATTTGTGCATTATAATATAAATTAGAAATTTCAAAATAAATTTGTTCTTCTGTTTTTAGGTACTGTATATCTGTCAATTCAGCCGCTATTTTTGTTGTTTGGATTGCGCCATAAACTTGTGGATTATATAAAGGCATTGAAACTTGTAGATTCGCATTAATGTTATGAGAAACACCAAATTGCGCTTCTTTAAATTGACCTTCTGGACCACCAAAAATAGAAAGAGGCATTAGTTGATAAGGCAAATTTGTATAATACTTATAATCCGCATTGGCCGTAATTTTCGGAATTAAATTAGCTTTTGCTTCGAGCTCTTTTTGCTTTCCAATAGAAATGGAGTTTCTACTCATTTGAAGGTTTTTGTTGTGGACTTGAGCTGTGTCAATACACTGTTGCAATGTATAAACCTGAGCTTGAGCAGAATTTAATCCTAATAATGTTAAAAACAGGATTACGTATTGTTTGTGAATGTTTACTAACTTCATATGTAAATTTTTTTTTTTACTTGATAAGTATTAATTGACTTTCAATTATTCCTACTACCCAATGTTTCACCATCGGTTCAATAGCTACAAAATCACCAGCTAATAGGGTTTCTTTGATGCCTTTTTCGTTTTCAAAAACAGCTTTTCCCTCCATACAAATTAACAGAGCAGGAGTTTTGGTTATATGTTCTTTAAGTGTTTCACCTTGTAAAATTTTTATTGCTGTCGCATTCCCAAATTCACTTTTGAAAAGAGAAATTGCAGAAACTGGTTTTTCTTGCGTGTGTAAATCTTTTATGTTCATTGGATAATATCTTTAAATGTTGGCTAAAACTCGATTTAATTTTTCGTTTATTTCTTTAGCATATTCTTCTATAGCCGAATTATCTATAGAACCCATGGCCGTTTCTGGATTGATACACGCCACTTCAATATCTCCATTTTCCAATTGGCGCATTGTTACATTACATGGCAACATCGTGCTTACATGCGGATCAAGAGAAACAACTTTGTCAGCGTAAACTGGATTGCAAGCGCCCAAAATAGAATGCGGCAAGATTTCCTTTCCCAACTTATTCTTCATTGTTGCCTGAAAATCTATTTCGGTTAAGATTCCGAAACCTTCTGTTTTTAATGCAGCTTCGATTTCTTGTCTTAAATCCTTAAAGTTTTTGCCTTTAACTATTATTGAATTGTAGTATTCCATAATCTTTGGATTTAATTTCTTTTCTTATTCATTTCAACAACAAAAATTCCACGAATTTCATTTGACTTGTATCCGATAGCTTTATCATTTGGATACTTGTTTTTAATCGCGGCCATTGTTGCAGGAACAATCGTTTTGTTAGGCGTACCGTGACATTTTAGGCACATGTCATTTGTTTCAATCGGATAATAGGCAAGTATCTTACCATTCACTTCAGTCACTTTAGGTTTCAACTTATCTCCTTTTAACAATGCTACTTTCAATTCCTGGATAAATGCAGATTCTTCTTGATTAGCCAAATTTTTAGGATTTCTAGCTTTATCTGTTACTCGTTTTACTTTTGCATTTAAAACCACCGACATACTATCCGTCAAAGGGATTGCACGCGTGCTACAAAAATCCACAGCTTTTGCCGGACCGTCTCTTTTTATAACTGCCATCAGATTTTTCCCAAGTTCCGCTTTTGTCTGATTGGCAATATTTCTTCCTAATTCTTCATAGTTTAGGTCGCTTGATGAATTGTCTTTGTCTTTTTGAAATTTTTCCCATTTTGAATACCATTTATCCGATGCAAGGTCATTTTCAAAAATATACCCTGCTATTAATTTGAGGTCTTCCTCGTTAAAAGGTGTTTTGGGCATCAATCCAAAATTATTTACTGCTCCTGGCATGATTGATTTCGCCTCACTTGGATCCATTGCAAAAGCAACAATCTCTTTAATAAACTCATCGCGACTCGTTTCATCATCGTAATAATGCTCGCGAATTTTAAACATTGGTGGAGCGACCCTTGTTTCACTTTCCATGTCTGGATTGTGACAAACGAAGCAATTGGTCGACATCAGTGAAAGTGCTTTTTCCTCTTTCACATCTTTCGATGCATCATCTGATTTTTCGTCAATCGTTGCATTGTTCCCACAACTTAATAGAAGTAATGCTGCCGGCAGAACTAATAAACTATTTTTGAATTTCATCGACATTATTTGAAATATTTATTGAACGCATGAAAACTATGTTCAACTTCCTTGAAAAATTCAACCGCTTTCACTTCATTTTCAGCCGCTTCTAATTCTCCAACCAGATCAATGTAAGGTAACAACCATTTGTGCAACTCATCGTGCGCTTTTCCAGTCATGGTGCAATTAGAGGTCAATAATTCGATGTTTGCAAGTAACTTCTTAGAAAGTACTGCATAATCTTTTTCTGTATTCTTCCCAAAAGCAACTACCTCTTTCTCCATGTTTCGAATGTGGACCATCATGTCTTTGTCGACAATCCACTTCTCGCCATTATTTAGCTCGATTGTTGTCACTTCATCATGATGATGCTCGCTTTCTAGCCTTGTTTCTTCTTTCACAACCGGCATTTCTTTTGACTCATTGTTACAGCTAAAAAGCACTAAACTCAATAATGCAACGGGAATAAATTTAAGGATCATACAGTATGTTTTTTAAGGATTTTATATGAAATAATCGTTAGTATAAGTGTTAGTAACGTTCGGAACACCATTGCTCCAATTGTTTTTGTTTCGTGGAGTCCGCCAGCATTTATATGAATCAGCAGACCGACAAATCCAAGAGCAAGAATTGCCGTCGAAGTCCCCAACAAAGTGCTAGTAATTTTCATTTTTTTGATCCAAGTAACAGCTGCAATCAGATATAAAATACTGCTTATGAAATTTGCCCAAACGATAAATAACACATAATCCCCTTCTTTTTCTCGAATTCCGAAGAGATCAAATATTACAGAAGTACTTAAACATAAAGTAAGCAAACCAAACAATGTAAGGAACGATGCTGAAAAATATGAAATTATTTTTTCCAAACTATTTACTTTTAATTAAAGTCAATAAAGACTGAATCATGTTATCTCCATTTCTTGTGATATCGAATTGAAATGCCGAAACTCTCCATTTGAACATTTGCAGTCTAAATGTTCCCATTACGATATGAATTAATTCATCTGAAGTAATTTCATCGGTAAAAATTTTCTTTTGCTGGCCTTCAATTAGTATAGGCATTAAGTGTTTCATTTTTACGGCCATTATTTTTAAAATAGTTTCGTTAATTCGTTCACTTTCTTCCATTAATCCATCAGAGAATACTGCAACAACAAAATGTGGATTATTCTTAAAGAAATGAAATTGATTTTGAAAAAGCGTTTTAAATTTTTCTTCTGGCGATTGATCAGAAGTAATTGCACTCGTATATCGATCATCCATACTATGCGCTAAATACTCAAGCAATACAATTACTATTTCCTCTTTACTTGCAAAATGTCTGTAGATTGCACTTTCAGAAAATTTCATTTCCTTGGCCAAATTTTTTATTGTCAATCCACTAACACCAGAATTGGTGAGGATTTTTCCCGCTGCTTCTATTATTTCAAATTGCCTGTTGGATATTTCAGTTGTCATTTGTTTTCAGGATTTAATTGTTTCATTTTTAAAAAAGCGATACCTAACCAAATTACAGAAGTGGTCATTGCTATTGCACCAATTAAAACAAAAATTGGTGGTAACCCGAAATACACTTCCGTTAAAATTCCTATTGGCATTAATAAACCTGTCAGTGCCAACCACGAAATTGTTTTTATGTTTTTCAATTTGTCGCTAAAATGCAGAAGTAAATACCCAATAAGGATATTTAAAAAGGCAAATAAATTACCATGAACGTGTGCCAATCTTGACTCGAAATGCTTTCCAATACTGTAAGAATTCACCCAAGCTTCTTTGCCCTGAGCAAAGTCACGTAAGTATATTAATAAAAAGCCGTAAGCCATAAAAAGTCCCATTGTTAGAAACCCAATTGCGATGTTGTTTTTTCCGCTCATTTTTATTTAATTTACAATGTAAGTGAATACTCACTCACAAAGATAACTGAATTATATTTACACTTGCAAGTTTTTTATTAGAAAACCTTAAAACATGTCGAGAATCATCTTGCAAACCACTAAATTAAACCCATTGAGCCGGCTAAAAAAAATGCGAAGTTGATTTTTTTAAAACCTTGAGTTCGCTTAGTAACGGAAATTGGATTTGGGCTGCCTATGGAAAGTACTTTCAAAGTCTTTCCACACCAAAAGAAGGTAAAACCTCCGTTTATTATTGAATGTAAAATATCATCGAATCACATTCACATGTCCAACGGCATAAGCATGCTCATCGTTAATTTTTCTCTTGTAATTAATTTTCCAGGTATAGGTTCCATCTTGAACAAGTGAAATTTCTCCATCACTGCCATACGATCCGTCCCAACCTATGTTGACATCGTTTGATTCGAAAATCAGCTCACCCCAACGGTTAAAAATCATTAAATTGTAATTAAATGGATCAAATCCTGATGTAAAAACTGGTTTAAAAACCTGATTATACATATCATCGTCAGGTGTAAAGGTATTAGGAACATAGAATATTAATTCTTCCCCAAAAGTAAAATTCGAATAAGCCGTATCACTGCAACCATTTAATGAATAGGCAACCAACATCACTTGATAATTTGCACTTGTCAAATTGGTGTAATCATGAGATGGATCTACCTCATTTGACGTTGGTGAATTATCTCCAAAATCCCAAGAATAGGTCGATGCTCCGAAACTAGTATTCGTAAAATCAATCGTTGGATCAAATTCTGAAATTAGCGTAGCCGATTGACCAAAAGAAGCTATTGGTGCATCATCAACGCATACCAAATCAATGGCTGTAAACGTTCCTGAACAACCATTAGTAAATGAGGATGACAAGGTGACATCGTAGCATCCACCCTGTGTAAATGTCGCACTTACCGATCCACAACCGTTCAATATTGTACCATCACTCAATGTCCAAACACAATTTACAGAATTAGGTGTTGTGTTCGTAAAAGTGACTGTTAACGGTACACAACCAGTTGTTATATCTGCAACAAAAGTTACTGGAAGCAGTTGATTCAATGTTGCCGTAACCATGTCTGTTGCAACACATCCTGCTAATGATGTGCCAGTTACAGTATAGATTGTTGTTGCAATCGGAACGAAAGGAACTCCATTTACAACTCCATTGTCCCACGAATAGGTATTGGCTCCAGTTCCTGACAATGTAATTTGATTTCCAGTACAAAAAGGGACATCGGATCCAGCGCTTACGATTGGTAATGGATTAACTGCTACAATAACTTGGTCAGAATTGACACAACCATTAATATCAGTGCCAATAACCGCATATGTTGCTGTTGTTAGTGGCGAAAAAGAAACTGTGTTTGTTACACTATTATCCCATGTAAATGTTAGACCTCCAGTTGCTGTTAAAATTGTCGTTGCTCCTGAGCAGATCGATACATCTGGACCTGCATTAATAATTGGAAGTGGGTTTACAGTAACAATTACCTGGTCGGTGTTTACACATCCTAAAGCTGATGTTCCTGAAACCGTATATGTGCTGGTTGAAGTTGGTGTAAATGGAATTGCGTTACTAATTCCATTATTCCAAGAATAAGTTGAGCCACTAGCACCGGACAAAGTAACACTAGTTCCAGAACAAACCGTTTGGTCTAATCCTGCATCAATGATTGGCAAAGGATTCACTGAAATAGTCAAAGTAGTCGTTGCTGCACATTGTCCAAAAGTTGGAGTGAATGTATAAAGTGTAGTTGCCAAATTGTTTAATGCTGGCGACCAAGTTCCATTGAATCCATTGTTAGAAATTGTTGGTAATGTTGCTAAAGGTGCACCTGAACAGATGGCCGTGACAGCTGTAAATGTTGGTGTTGCAGGCGGACCAACTGAAATAGTTAAAGTGGTCATTGTCGCACACTGACCAGCAGTTGGAGTGAAGGTATAAAGAGTAGTTACAGTATTGTTTAATGCTGGCGACCAAGTTCCATTAAATCCATTGTTGGAAATTATAGGTAATGCCGCCAATGGATCTCCTGCACAAATAGGCGCAACTGCAGTAAAGGTTGGATTAGCACTAGAATTGACAGTGATTGTCATTGTAGTCGTTGTCGCACACTGACCAGCAGTTGGAGTGAATGTATAAAGTGTTGTTGCCGTATTGTTAATAGCTGGCGACCAAGTTCCATTGAATCCATTGTTAGAAAGTGTTGGTAATGCTGCCAAAGGATCACCTGAGCAAATAGGCGAAATTGCTGTAAATGTTGGTGTTGCTGGTGGACCAACTGAAATTGTTAGTGTAGTCACCGTGGCACATTGTCCAGCAGTTGGAGTGAATGTATAGAGTGTAGTTGCCATATTGTTAATAGCTGGCGACCAAGTTCCATTAATACTATTGTTGGAAGTAGTTGGTAAAAGAGCGAGTGCAGCTCCCGAACAAATTGGAGCTACAGCCGTAAATGCTGGTATTATTGCAGAGTTGACTGTAATTGACATTGTAGTCGTTGTAGCACATTGTCCAGCAGTTGGAGTGAATGTATAAAGTGTAGTTGCCGTATTGTTAATAGCTGGCGACCAAGTTCCATTAATACCATTATTTGAAATTACAGGTAATGCCGCCAATGGATCACCTGAGCAAATAGGAGTCAAAGCAGTGAAAGTTGGTATTATTGAAGAGTTGACTGTAATTGTCATTGTAGTCGTTGTCGCACACTGACCACCAGTTGGAGTGAATGTATAAAGTGTTGTTGCCGTATTGTTAATAGCTGGCGACCAAGTACCATTGAATCCATTGTTAGAAAGTGTTGGTAATGCTGCCAATGGATAGCCTGAGCAAATAGGAGAAATTGCTGTAAATGTTGGTGTTGCTGGTGGACCAACTGAAATTGTTAATGTAGTCACCGTGGCACATTGTCCAGCAGTTGGAGTGAATGTATAAAGTGTAGTTGCCAAATTGTTTAATGCTGGAGACCAAGTTCCATTAATACTATTGTTGGAAGTAGTTGGTAAAAGAGCGAGTGCAGCTCCCGAACAAATTGGAGCTACAGCTGTAAATACTGGTATTATTGCAGAATTGACTGTAATTGACATTGTAGTCGTTAAAGCACATTGTCCAGCAGTTGGAGTGAATGTATAAAGTGTTGTTGCCGTATTGTTAATTGCTGGCGACCAAATACCATTTATAGCATTATTGGAAGTGGTTGGTAAGGCTGCAAGTGCTGCACCTGAACAAATAGGCGCAACTGCAGTAAAGGTTGGAGTGGTACCAGGATTTACCAAGACGTTTACAGTTTGCGGAGTGCCAGTGCAACTTCCTGCACTTGGAGTTACTGTATAAACAACAGTTTGAGCAATTATACTGTTATTAGTTATGGTGTTATTTAATGATGATGTTGTTTGAGAAGTTGTACTTTCTCCCGTTGTGTTTGCATTATTTACGGCAACCCACGTGTAGCTTGTTCCAAAATTGCTGGTCAGTGGAATAGTGACATTTCCACCACTGCAAATAGTTGCGGCGTTAACACTTGTCATAATTGGAGGTGGATTTACAGTCACAGTAACAGGAATGCAACTTGAAACGGGGCTGCAAGTTGTTGCCGCGTTGCCAACATAATAAGTAGTTGTTGTTGCCGGTGAAACAGTGATGGATGTTCCCGTACCAACCAAAGTTCCGCCACAAGAACCTGTGTACCATTGTGATGAAGCATTTCCTCCAACAACTGTTAAAGTTGTACTTTGACCGGCGCAAATTGTTGAAGTTCCAGTGATAGAAGTTGGTGGAGTTGAAATTGGTATTATAGCAGTAAGATTAGAGATTACTACGTATTGTTTTGGATTATTATAGGTTGTATTTCCTGACTTGTAATTAATTGTAACTGTTGAAATACAGTCAGTTGCTGTTCCAACATTGATTTCATTATTCCCCCAACATGTACAAGCGCTTGAGGCTCCAGAGTTAAAGGTTAATAACGTTGACCCTGAACCAGTAACGCTACCTCCTGTTTGAACGCAAGCCGTTCCAACTTTAAATACATTTAAAGGCGCAGCAACTGAATTTGTCCCAGCAATCGTTATTTTGTCTAGCCAAGAACCAAAACCATCGTCATTTACATCATACAAATAAAAATGAACTGGACCTTGCACTGGCGGGCTAAATGTAATTGTTGTGGTAATTGTTTTTGTAGCATTCGATGTCCAATCTGTACTTAGCAACATTCCCTGATTGGTAGCTGAAATCCCGGAACATCCTCCTCCAGGATTGACAGAACCTGTTGGGAAATAAATTGGAGAAGCATCTTGCCAAGTATTTTCAGAATTTACTATTGTTGCAGACATTGTAATACCAGAAACAGTTGTAGTATATGTTCTATTTACTCCAGTGCCACCATATGTTCCATTCCATGGAAATGTAGTTTGTGCAAAAAATACTGTTGAATACAGGCTGAGTAATACTGTTAAAATCAACTTCATAATAAAAGAGATATAGAAATAAGCAATTCCCTCAAATTTAGTTTATTAAATTGGTGATTTTAGAGGGGGTAGCCCCTCAATTAGATGTGCTAAATTGAATAATTTATTTCTAAAATTTTCAATTAAAATTTCATGATTTACTCTTCAACAGATTTTACTAAAATCAAGCTATGTTGAATTCCTTCAAATTGATTATAAATCAATATCGTCTTAGGTATTTTCGTTAAATTCCCTTCAATACCTGCATGATTTAGCAATTGGCCATTTAATAAATGTGTTGTTAAAAACAAAGCAAACGCTGAACTCGTTCTATAATCACCAACAAAATTTTTGTAATAAACATATTCTGTATCTGCAGGAAAAAAAGATTTTACATCATCATACAAAAAATCAAATTGAATATCACCATTATTACCTAAAACAAGTAAGTCAATATTTTCAAGTGTTAGTTCATTATCAATAAAAAATTGATTGAGTTTAATTTCCAATTCACTTTTAGTTGGAAAATTAATTTGCTTCAAATCAACGATTTTCGCTAAGGCATTATTTGAATCATTTGTTACAACAAACATTGTCGATCCTTCTCCACAAACAGAACCATTCGTTTTAGTTTCAATTAATTTATCATTTGAAACACACTCCTCTTTATATCTGTTTGCTAATTGATCAATATTATAGTTGTAATTTGAAATTTCTTCCACTGCACCTATTATAAGAGAAGAATTTCTTTCATTTAATTCCAAAAACATCATTGCATCTAAAAGTGCATTTTCAAAAGCCAATGCTCCATTCACATGCGTTACATTGTAACCAGTATTTTTTGACATTAAAGCTATTTGTCCAGCCAATGCATTTGGAGTACTTTGAACAAAATGTGTTGGAGTCAACATTCCTTCATCATAATCAATAATTTGATTCAAGAAATTAATGCAATTTTCAAGGCCACCATTAGCAGTTCCAATTACAATTCCATCTAATTTTTCGTTTCGTTCTATTAAAGGCATTGCAGCTCCAATTCCCATTCGAACGGCTTTTCCCATTCTTCTTAATAGTGATGATGGAATTGTTTCAGAATAACTTGGTTCTATGGCAGAATAAAAAGTATTCGTATGAATTTTAAAATCTCCATTTAAAAACTCATCTGTAAATGTGATTTGAGGAGATATTGAAGATAAATCCTTTATATACATTTTGAAAATATTAAAGATGTACAATTACCTCCAAACCCAAATGAGTTTGACATAACATGTTTTAATTCCTTTTTGCAAAAATGGCTTATGGGTTTTGAATTATGCTCTTGAATAGGATTTTCACATCTTAAACTCGGATAAAGTTCGTTGTGTTTTAAGCTCAAAAGCGAGAATACAGCTTCTAAAGAACCGGCCGCTGCTAACGTATGACCAGTATATGATTTCGTTGAATTGTAAGGTGGAACTTTCGTGAAAACAGTATTTAAAGCATATGTTTCAGTAATGTCGTTATTTTCTGTTCCAGTGCCATGTGCATTGATGTAATCAATTAAATCCGGCTTTATTTCTGCTATCTTCAATGCAAGTTCCATAGAGAGTATTGGTCCAATGGCAGTGTCTGAAGTTGTCGACGGATGAAATGCGTCATTTGAATTTCCAAAACCTGTTAATTCTGCAATTTTCGTTTTATCATAAGCTGAATCTTCAGACTCAAGCACCAAATATGCCGCCCCTTCACCTAAACTCAGCCCACTTCTATTTTCATCAAATGGTTTACATGCCTCATCACTAAGTATCATCAATGAATTAAATCCATTTACAGTATATTTTGCAATACTATCTGCACCACCAACGATTACACGATCTGCTCGTCCAGTTTGAATCAATCGCGCTCCAAGATAAATTGCATTAGCCGAAGATGAGCATGCTGTATTAATTGTGTCTATAATTCCCCCAATCTCAAACATTTTTGTAATGCGCAATGTATGATCGGAACCTTCGTACGATCTAACATAATTGGATGGAACAGCTTTCAAATTTGCGTCTGAATATAATTCATCGGTATAACACATTCCTCCTACCGTACTAGAAGAAATAAATGCAGTTCTATCAGATTTTAATAATTCAGCTGATATTCCAGCCTGATGAATGGCCTCTTTAAAGGCATTTAAAGCTAAAACCGTCGTCCGAGTAAATTCTTTTTGACGGGTAATATTATTTATTTCTTTTAATTGATCATCGCTAAAAGGCACTTCACCAAATACTAAATTTTCAGCATAACGTGATTGAAAAAAACGTGCTTTTTGTATTCCGCATTTACCAGACCTCAATGCATTCAAATGTTCGTCAACTGTTGACCCAATTGAAGATATTGCACCCATACCTGTGATGAATATCTTTTGCATTTTGTTATTTTGTTCTGTTTAAAACGATGTAATCTACGATTGTATTTACATCAATTAAAATCTGTCTTCCTTCCGTTGGATTTTTAATTTTAATGCCGTATTCACGATCCAACAATACGATTAATTCAACTGAGTCAATTGAATCTAAGCCCAAATCTCCTCCAAATAATGGTTCATCATCTTTGATTTGATCTGGAGTAATATCCAACAAATTTAAATATGTAATTAAATGAGCTTTAAATTCATTTTTCACTTCTTCTCTATTCATATCTTTCTTAAATATAATTTTGTTTTCTCAATTTAATAAATGTAAAGAATTGACATCCAAAGATAAACAATAATAAATATATTAATGTCCCAGTCAATTCATTCCATTCACCATTTTTTAAGAAGAGTGAATAATACCCTTCAATACACCAATGTAAAGGCGAAATCATTCCAATATTTTGCATATATTCTGGCATGATAAAAGACGGAACCCATATTCCTCCAATTGCGGCAAATATGATAATAGAAATTGCTCCGAAGCCACCAGCTTGGTCTTGAGTTTTGGCATATACACCAATCAATAATGAATAACTTATTGCAGCATAGGCTGATAAGACAGATATCACAATAAGGGCCAAAATATTCGTCGGCATTTTCAATTCAGGTAAACCTAAATGTGGAAAAACGAACATTCCAATGCAAAACATGATTGTTAATTGACTCAATGATACAAATAGATATACGATTACTTTACTCCATATCGTTAGTAAAAATGCACTTGGAATCGTTTGTAAACGAACAAAACTTCCCGATAATCTTTCCTTCACAATATTTCCACCTAAAGAAATAACCATAAAAAACATTGCAAAAAGTGACCATGCAGGAACGTTATGTTGCGAGGAGTTCGGAACCATTACACTCGTTCCATTTGATGCAGGCATCGAATTAATCGACACATTTTGCTTTCCTAATTCTTTTTGAATGTGGTCAGGGATTTTTTCATACCCCAAATCTGTGAACAATTGTTGAAGCATTTTTCTGTTCTCAATTCCAATCAGAACTGTATTAATCCCAGATAAAATTGATATTCTGAAGCTTTCTTGTAGAATGGGGTCGAAATAAAAATCTAAATTATTATTCTTTAATGATTGATTTTTTGCTAAGACATTTGTACTATCTAAAACACCAAATTCAGTTAACATCAAATTTGATATTTTCTCAGCATTTTGATTGATCTTTTTTGTAAAATTTTTCGGAATGAGAATAGCAATTAATTTATCTCTATTCAATGTTTGTTTTTTAATATCATCTTCAAGTAATTCGTTCGACACATCAATATTAAAGCTGCCAGATAGCGCCAAATTATCGATAAGTGAATCACCCAAATTTCCTTGGTCCTTATTAACAATAAGCATTTCAATCTTGTTTTCATTCACTAATTTGAATGCACTATCTTGGACAACTGTGATTATAAAAACTAATAAAAGCGGCATCACAAACATCAACAATAACCCAACTTTATCACTTAAGAGCAATAAAATTTCTTTAACCAATGATACTTTTAATTTATTCATTAATCCCTAAGTTCTTTACCGGTTAAATTTATCATCAGCTCTTCCAAATTGGCCGCATTATTTATTTTAATCAGCTCAGAAACGGTATCTAATGCTATTACTTTTCCATTATCCATTAAAGCTACCCGCGAACAAAAATCTTCCGCTTCTTTTAAATGGTGAGATGTATATATTATTGTTACACCTTTTTTGTTTAATTCTTCGAGGTGATTAATTATTGTTAGTTTGCTATGAATATCAACACCAACTGTTGGCTCATCTAAAAAAATTATCTCGGGTGAATGAATCAATCCAATTGCCAAATTTAAACGCCTTTTCATTCCTCCTGAATAGGATTTCACCTTTTTATCTGCAACGCTCGTTAAACCTAAGATTTCTAAGAGATGTGCAGATTGTTCCTTTACATTAATTGAAGACATTCCATAAACACCTCCGAAATAATATAAATTTTGATTTGCAGTCAATTCAGCATAAAAAGCAAAATCTTGTGGGACAAATCCCACCTGATTCAATTTTTCTTTGATATTTTTTTTTTGATTATCAAACGTATATTCTATCGTTCCAGAAGTTGCCTTAATAATATTACAAAGCAAAGAAATTAACGTTGTTTTTCCGGCACCATTTGGACCAAATACACCAAATTTTTCGCCTTTAAAAATGGTTAAATTGATAGTGTCGAGACTTGGTTTTTCTGACTTCCCATAGTATTTAGTAAGGGCAACTGCAGTAATGATTGGACTTTCCATCTTTATTTAATCACAATTTTAGAAAGTTGTTTAAATGCCTCTTTCTCAACGTTACTTATTTCATTTAAAAGTGAAGCACAATCATCATAATCCTTTTGAGAAGTCAAACGACCTTTATAAATACCTGACATTTGTAAGGCTGAATCTCTCCACAAATCACCAGACTTAGTTAATTGATCTGATATATTCAGTAGCTTATCATTCCCAAGAATTTCACTTGCTTCATCTAAAAATGCAGCATAAAGGAAACGAAAACCTCCGCCTCCAGTGCCAATTTCTTCTTGCATGCGTACAATTTGACCTAAATATAAGGCTGCTTGACGTTCACCTAATTTATCTCTCCAACCTCTAATTTTGTTAGCAGTATAATTAATTCCTTTGACACCAGCGATACCACCTGGAATATGTAACATATCCCTACAATTCCTTTTAATTCCTTTATTAATTGCATTTCTCAAGCGTTCCTCAGTAATATCCCCAATTGTTTTCGGGAAATACAATTGTCCTTTCGGAGCCAAAGCACCTTGCGCAAAACGCACTTTTTCTAATTCCTCAGGAAAAAGCGTTGTTGTGGTTTCCATTACTGGGTCACTGATCAAATACTTACCATCCTCCTGTCCAAAAACAATTAAATTATGAGCGTTAAAATGAAAGCGATATGCTTTTGGAAAATAGTTCAAATGGAAAACGCCAACTTGACAACCAACAGGAATACCTTCATTCAATTTTTCATTTAAAAAGAATTGAGCTTCAATCTTAGATTTAAATTTTTTTCTTTCAACTTTTATATCCAGCGATTTACATGTTCTTTTGAAAATTGCTCCTGGCATTGTTCTAAATGAAATAGCAGGGCCATTATTCACTTTCATAAAAGGAATATGAATATAGAATAAACCAGAACCTAATCCAAACGCCAGAGGTTCAGTCATAAATTCTACTCCATTATGTTTGAGCAGACTTACCGTCACACCATTTTCGCAATGCGCTGTTTGAATATGTTTAAAATTCTCCACTAAAAACTTGGTTTTTTTAACTCTATTAATGTCACTCCGAAGGCGCTCGCATACTTTTGCAGTTTACGGTCATTTAACGTATTAAATGTTTTTGGGTTTTTATGCTTTTTAATTTGCCATTTCCAAAATCCTGTATATCCAGCTAAAACTGTATAATCCATTAATTTCAACTCCATATAATATTCAATCGGACTTGCTTCACCCGAAAGAAAAAGATTTTTAGCTTCTTCTATTCTGTTTTCAATATCTAGCCAAGCTGAATTTAACGCGTCTGTTTTTACATCCCAACCAGAACTTAATTCGGCCTCGTATTTACCATTTTCATTTTTGACATAACAAACCTCTCTTGTAAAGTTCACTAAATCACTTTTATCTTGTGGAAGATCAGATTTTTTCATCAACAAACAGTAAACATTGCAAAGACATATGTAAATCTGGCACTTTCTGGCACAGCAATTAGGATTGTATCACCAATTTTTAATTTATTGCTTTTCCATAAATCATCTATCATCATGTAAACTGAAGCTGCTCCAACATTTCCACAACTTTCAAGATTTGTAAACCATTTGTCTTTTGGGATTTCCATACCATTTGACTTCAGTTCATCATAAATTTTATCCTCGAAAAAATAACTTGACATATGAGGAACGAAATGATCCACTTGACTTACATTGATTCCTTTTTTAGCAAAAATAATTTCCAAATTCTTAAATCCAAGTTTGACAATATTATCACCTAAAAGTTTTACGTCTTGCTTAATACTAAAAATAGATTTTTCAACTGTTTCCATTGTTGAAAAATCGCTGAAACCTTTCAGTTCTCCTCCTTCACCCTTTTCAGCCCCCATATACATGCAAGTTTCAACTTGATTTGCAAAAGAGAAACCTTCTATCCAATCAATTCTCAAAGAAATATCATGTTCATTTTTCTTATCTTCAATTAAAAATGCCGCTGAGCCATCAGATAACATCCATCTTAAAAAATCCTTTTCGAAAGCTATAAATGGGTCTTTTTCTAATTCTAATCGTTTTTGAACCTCTAATTCAAACTGCTCTGATCTCAATACTCTTGACAATCGTTCTGAACCAGTAGAGATCGTTTTTTTTGATTCTCCTGTTCGAATAGACATGAAATTATATTTCAAGGCATGCATTCCAGAACAACAATTTCCAGCAGGAGAAACTACTTCAATGGCATTTGATTCAGGCAACCAACCATGAACCATTACACCATGAGAAGGCATTAATTGATCTGGGGAAGAAGTACCACAACTCAATAATTCAACTTCTTTTATTTCTTTTGGATCTTGAACAAATAGTTTTTTTATTGCAAGTGAAGTCATTTCAGCATTCGTATGCGTTGGTTTACCTTCTTTGGTAATTGCATAATAACGATTCTTAATTCCGTTATTTCGTAATACTATTCTTCTTGATTTTGATGCATGATCGTTAACAAATCCCAAATATTCTTCCATTTCATCATTTGAAATAGGATTATTAGGGAAAAATGTTGCTGTTCTAGTTATAAAAACTTCCTTTAAAATCATTTTTTATTCAATTCAATGCCGTAAAAATACGCTTTATTCTTATTTATTTTATTCAAAGAAAAAGGTCTAATCAAAATATTATAAACAACTAAAACTATTGGAGCAACCATGAAAAGAGCTATAATCAAATAATATTTAAAAAAATTAACCCAAACTTTACGTTTTCGAGCAGTTAATCCTTTTTTAGTGATTTGATTAGCCCAAATTTTAAATAACTTTTTTGCTCTTCCTTCAATAAACAAAATATTGGTATTTATGTTCACACGATTCGTTAAAAGAACATCTTTTTGAAGGTTTTCAAACCGATTTTCATCAAGAGATTTTTGAATAATATTCCCAAATAATGAGGCTTCAAGAATATCTTTCTCGCTTATTCCTGGGAGAGGAAAAACACCATATTTTTTCTCTTTTTTACCCGTCAACATCCAGTGTAATATTGACACAGCACTCAATAAATTTGGGTTTCGATCGATAAATGGAATATTACCAACTAAAATGCCATCTGCATCTTTTATTAATTGTTTTACACTTTCTTGAGAATTTAGCCACATGTTTCGTGCTCCAATTACCGTAACAATTGGAGTATTATTCATAATTCTTTTAAAATGGTCGTTTTTTAAAAGGGCCGTTGCAGGCAATGAGGGAGACAAAAACCAAGGTTGATACCCAAAAATTATCAAATCATACGTATCCCTTTTAAAAGTAATTTCGTTTAATTCAATCTCTTTTTCTAAAACAGTTTCGGGCATCGCATTGAAAAAGTCGTGCGAAATCCAAGGAAAAGAAAAATTGGTTTTAGGCTGAACGGAAACAATTTCAATCTCTTCATTAATGGTTGAAACTAAATTTGATAATAAATCAGTTAATTGACCTGATTGAGAATAAGAAATTACTAAGATGTGTTTCATTCAATTAAAGTTTCAAATTGATGGACGTTTTTGAATAAGAAATTATTGCATTTTTCACTTCTGCATTCAAGGATGAATAGTGTTTCTTTATCCAACTCGCATCTTCCGAAATATTTCCTTGATATTTAACAAGCTTAGGCGCATTTTCTTGAATTATGAGTCGTAAAAATCGATATTCAGTGCTTTTAGAATTTAACCCTATTTCATGTTCTAATTGAATACGTCCTTGTTTGAAAATTTCTAATTTATCTTTAGGTGTCTTTTGAAATCCAGCCTTTTTCATAAGTAATGCGCCCTTATAAGCTTTTTTATCACTTCCTTCTTTTTCTTTTTCAAGTAAAGTGAGCATTGTATTAACAGTTGACAAATCTTTACTCGAAATAACTTTAAAATACTCTTCTTTAGAAAATGATAGCGCTAATACGATATAGATTATAAGACACTTCATGTTAATTATTGTTGCAGGATTAATTCAAAATTAACTTAAAATACTTAGAAGTAATTCAACTTTATTACAAATATTCCGTTGCACCTCTTAAATTTGCAATTCTAACACAATTTTAATGTTGACAATTTCAGATATTCAAGGATGTATTATTATTCCAACATACAATAACGAAAAAACGTTAAGGCGGGTTGTTCTTGAAATAATGTCCATTGTGCCCAAAGAATCCATTATCATCGTAAATGATGGTTCAACAGATTCAACTCGTGAAATTCTAAATGAATTTGAAAATCAACTACTCATTCTTACAAATGAACAAAACAAAGGCAAAGGATTTTCCTTGCGCAAAGGATTTAAAAAAGCCATTGAATTAGGGTTTGAAAACGCAATAACAATTGACTCAGATGGTCAACATTATCCTGAAGATATTCAGTTAATAATAGAAAAAGGATATGAAAACAAAGGAGCTGTAATTATGGGCTCCCGAAATATGCAGCAAGATGGAGTCCCTCAAAAAAGCTCGTTTGGAAATAAATTTTCTAATTTTTGGTTCAAGATTGAAACATGGATTAATTTACCTGACACACAAACTGGTTTTAGATTATATCCGCTAGAACCTTTAAGGAAAATGCACTTATTCACTAATAAATTTGAACTTGAAATAGAGGTAATTGTTCGTTTAGCGTGGAAAAATGTAAAATTCGTACCGGTACAAATCAGAGTGAAATATGACCCTGATGAACGCGTTTCTCATTTCCGTCCAGGTCGAGACTTTTTTAGAATTAGCGTGCTCAATAGTATCTTGGTAACATTTGCTTTAATCTATTATTACCCGAAGAAATTTCTGTCAATAGAGACCTTAAAATTGATAAAACATGAGGCAATTAAACCGGAAGAAACAAACTTAAAAAAGGCGTTTTCAATTGGATTTGGCTTTTTTATGGGAATCATTCCGTTATGGGGATTTCAGTTATTAATTGGAATTCCACTTGCCGTTTTATTTCGAATGAATAAAGTATTATTCATTGCATCAGCGAATATTTCAATTCCACCGATGATCCCATTAATCATTTATTTTAGTTTATTGACGGGACAATTGTTTGTTCAAGGCAATTTTGAGCATTCACAATTATTAGATTTTTCTAGTGCTGTTGTACAAAATAATATTCAACAATATTTTATTGGCGCAACGGTATTAGCACTTTTGGCTTTTATTGTTGGTTTTGTGCTTTCTTATCTGTTTTTATCAGCTGTTCGAAAGAATCCTACTCCACAATAATATATTCTGCACCAATTTTCAAATAAACAGTTTGTTGATCTAGAATTTGAGCACTTATTCTAATTCGCTTATTTTCATGTTCTAAAACATCTATTTTAACATTCACCTCAGAAGAAGTAAGCGGATTTAAAATTGCTAAAAATTTACAATTTGACATTTTCGACATTTTCAACGTTTTCTGTATTCCTTCAGAAACAATTTCTTTAACAATTTCCATTTCCACTACGCCAGGAGTTATAGGGTTATTAGGGAAATGTCCTTCGAAAATTGAATGATTTGAATCAATTTTAATTGAAGCATGAATCTTGTTTTCAACGAATTCAAGTTCATTTATGGTGTAAAAATTATCTTTTAATATCATTTGAAATCACTGAATTTTGTGTCACTAATTGAATTATTTAGAAGCACGTTACTAAAGGAATATACTAATTTTTCATTTTCTGATTCTACTAAACTCATTTCCTTTAGTAGAATGTCTTTTTTATCAAAAATCAAAATTACATTATCTATATATTTTGATAAGCGCTCTGATGTTGGTTTTAATATCAATTTATATTGGGAAGAATTTTCATAATACGAAATTTTAAAATCTTTGTCATCCAAAAATGTACCTGACAACATTTTTACCATTAAACTTTGAATTTTCTTAACAATAGCTTTCGTTGAAGGGTCTTTTATTTCTTTTCCTTTTTCACTGTATCTAACTTTATTTCCATCAATCAACAAAATCTTTTTTACCGGACTAATATGCTCCCATCTAATCTTTTGAGCTTGTTTATAATAAAGTTTACCTGTTGCTTTTTGAGTGTCTTCAAACATTTCTGAATATACTGTTTCTTTGAAGTCAGCAATCAACGATTTTGTCAATTTTTGTTGTTTCTGTATTGCAGACTTACATTTTGAAGGATCAGTAATTTTTTTAAATTCTTGACTGAATGCACTTGTACACAAAAAGATGAAAAATAGTACGTTAAATAATTTAGTCATTCAAAAACGAATTAATTTGATTCTTATTGGCAAAGATAATGCCTTTTTCTTCTGACTCTTTTAAAAACAAACTAAGTGCTTCCGAAGTTTGTTTTAAATTATCATGCAGTAAAATAATGCTTCCCGGTTTTGCTAGGAATAATAATCTTTTAGCTAGTTTTTTGGGATTTCGAATAACAGTGTCATAGGAGCGTTTATTCCATCCTATAATATTTAGCGATAACTTGTTCACGACTCTAGCAATAATCGGATTTGTATAACCAATCGGTGGTCGGAATAAATTTGTTTGAATTCCCTGATTTATCAATAAATTATTCAATTCAACAATTTCTTTTTCAACTTTTACTCCGTTTAATAATGCAAACATTGGGTGATGTGAAAAAGTATGATTTCCGATGAAATGACCATCATCCATGATTCGTTTTATTAATTCATTCTCGGATTTCACTTTGGTTCCAATCACAAAAAATATAGCAGTCACGTTATATTCTTTAAGAAGATCTAAAACAATGGGTGTCGTCTGGGGATTTGGACCATCATCAAAAGTTAACAAAACATGTGGTTTTGGTAATGCGTTCTTTGATTGAACAAAATAATTAAATGTCATGAATATTACACCATAACTTACAATCAAAAAGAAAAACAAAAATACTGCAAGAAGAATCCATGTTAAATTTGAATTACCCCAATACATGAATGAGAGTAAAACCATATTCAACACGAAAAGACTTATGTTAATTTTATGCTTTGTCATTTTTTAACAGAATCAATCCTAAACTATTATTACAACCTGAATTTACAATCAAAGCATATTTTTTCGCCTCTTTTATTAGCCAATCATGAGCCAAATGAACTCCAAAAGCATTGGCAGTAAAATATAAGCCCGAATACGCTTCATAATTAACAACCATTTCTTTAGGGTAATCAAGCGAATTTTGATTCGTATATATGCGATCAATTTCATTGATTTCAATTTTTAATTCTCGCAAAAAAAGATCAATATCCACTTCAATATCCTTCGCTTTTATAATTGAACGGCATGCCTTAAATCCTATTTCAGATTTTGATTTCTTTTTCGAAAGAGCAAAAAATGTAGTTCCAGAGGTTACAATCGAATTTTCAGGTAAGACAATTGGTTTTAATTTATTTAAAAAGTCGATAGCTTCATCAGCAACACCCAATAAAACAAAATCCTTGCCTTCATCACAACACAACATTGAGTCAATTAGTGCCATTTCAAGCGACAAATTGTTTTGTGTGTGCGTCATATTATAAGAATGATTTTTTAATTCAAGTGAAATCAATCCAGAAATTGTATTGTGGGTAGATTGAATAAATGCGGTTGGCGATAATATCTCACCTTCTACAGTATTTATTACATTTAAAAACTTCTCAGTGTCGGTTAAACATCCCAACGCTGTTCCGACTGAGATTGCTTCAAATGGAATTGTAATCGCTTCTTGACATTCTTTTGCAGCTGCAACTGCCATGCGTAAAATTGGGCTTAGCCTTCTTAATGAAGCTGGAAGAATATATTTTTTGTAATCTGGAGAAATCAAAACAGCATCCTCAGTAATTTCAACCAATGAATCATTAACATCCGTTTGATTAAATGAATCCTGATGCGTAATTGAAGCTATTTTGTGGATATAATACATTCTTTATATTTTTGAAAAAATCAATGTTGAATTATTCCCTCCAAAACCGAATGAATTCGACAAAACATGCGTTACTTCACTATTTTTTTGAATATTTTTTATAGGGATCAAGCCAGTTTCTTCAATTGGTGTTGTGTGATTCAAGTTAGGAAAAAGCATGCTGTTTTGTATGCTTAAGATTGCAAATACCGATTCAATTCCACCGCTTGCAGCTAGCGTATGACCCGTATAGGACTTGGTTGAACTAAATGGAGGCACCTTACCATTAAAAACATTTATAAAAGCTTTCGATTCAGATAAATCATTATTTGGAGTTGCAGTGCCATGCGCATTGACATAATTAATTTCATGGGGTTCAAGTCTGGCTTGTTTCAATGCTTGCTTCATTGATAGAATTGCCCCATCTCCATCTGGTGAAGATGCCGTTTGATGATACGCATCTGATGCATTGCTCCAACCTGATAATTTTGCTAATACCTCTTTTCCTGTAATTTCTAAAGATTTTTTCGATTCTAACACCAAGAAACCGGCTCCTTCTCCAAGATTCAATCCTTTTCTTGAATTATCAAAGGGCTTGCACCATTCATCATCAAATATCATCAATGAACGAAATCCATATATTGTAAATTGCGTTAAACAGTCTGTCCCGCCAACTACCACCCTATCTAATTGACCTGATTGAATTAAACGAGCGCCCATCATAATGGCGTTTGCAGCAGAAGAGCATGCAGTTGAAATAGTATTTACAAAACCAGTGATCCCAAGTTCTAGTGCTATTTGTTCAGAAGTGGTTCCGCTTGGATGATGAAAATATTTTTTATAGTTTGGTTTTTCGCCAGCCATTTCATTCCGATATTCTACTTCGGAAATGTCCATTCCACCAACTGATGTTCCAGATATTAATCCAGTTCGAAGAGCCTCAAAATGACTATGATTTTTGAAAGCCTCTTTGGCAGCAACCATTCCTAGTAAGGCCGTTCGAGATCCATCTGTCTTTAAATCAAATTCTACTTTTAACGCATCATTTGACAAACCGATTTCACCAACTTTAAATTTTGACGTAAAACTTTTCAACCCCTGTTTTATGGCCGTTTTTTCTTGAATCAAAGAAGAAAAATTTTCTTCGACATTCTTTCCTATCGCAGAAATCACTCCATAACCAGTGATAAAAATGTCCATTTTTCTTATTTTTTACTTTCAATAAAATCAGCCATTGAATCAACCGAATGAAAGATTTCTCTTGCTGCAGCTGGATCTTCAATTTTTATCCCATAGAAACTATCAAGCAATACAATAAACTCCAATGCATCAATTGAATCAAGTCCTAATCCTTCATCACCAAATAACGGAGAATCATTTTTAATATCTGCCGGAGTCAAATCTTCTAAATTTAACTGCTCAATTATTTGAGACTTTAATTGTTCTTTTAATTCACTCATTTCTATAGGTATTTAATATTTCATTTAATTTGTTTGATAAATTATCATTAACAACTTCAGATTTAGCAACAAGAAACATAAAACATTCATCTTCGGGAGCACCTTTCATTTCAACCCAACCACATAAACAATATTCATTTCCTCGTAAAAATGACATTTCAATTTGATCAATAAAAAAATTAGAATCAAATTTAGTTAAAATAAAAAAGATATTTTCACCAAACCATTTATGCTTTATTGCTAACTCCCCTGTTAATATGTTTGGCAATGTATAAACAAATAAGGAAGGGCTGGGATTTTTTTTAATCTCATAAGATTCAATAAATCGTATATCAGTTTCTTTACTTGAACTAGAATTTGCAAAAATAAATTGTAATTCATTTTCAACATGCAATAAATCCTTATATGAATCACGGAGAAGATAATCGCCTAGAAAAGAACCCTTTGAAAGTAGATCCATTTTGTAAAACTTAGGATAGTCTATTTCTAATTCAGAAAAATATTTTTTTAAATAATTTTCCTCAGTTGCAATTGACACATTCTGACCATTTAAAAAGGCACCTCTTGGGTTGATATAACTGTGACCGATTATTTTCATTGAATGCATTTTAATAAAACAGCAGCATTTCCACCGCCAAAACCTGAGGCTGTTTTTAAAACTGTATTAACTTCCATCTTTCGATTTTCAGAAATTATATTTAATGTTTCTGTTGTTCCAATTTCCGAATAACCGATGCTTTTAAACAAAACATTTTTTTCCATAGAAACCATACACATTATTATTTCAATAATCCCTGCAGCACCCAAGGTATGACCAAAATATCCTTTAAAACTATTGGTTGGAATATGACATAAACCTAAACGACTAAAAGCAATTGCTTCCATTTCATCATTATACAACGTAGCTGTTCCGTGTGCAGAAATAAAATCAATTTCCTCCTTTGAAACTTCTGATCTTTCTAATGTTTTGTTGATTGCTCTATATAATCCTTCACCAGTCCGTGAAGGTCCTGAAATATGATTCGCGTCATTAGAAGAAGCTCCACCTAATACCTCTACATTAAAATCTTCATCAGGAGTATTCTTCATTACTAAAATTCCACACGCTTCGCCTAAAGAGATTCCTTTTCTTTCCTTATCAAATGGCCGACAAGCTTCATTGCTCAAGGCAAATAAACTTTGAAATCCATAAATAATGAAATCAGATAATGCATCAATACCAATAATAATAACTTGATTAAATTTGCCTGATTGAATATAATCTGCAGCGGTATTAACGGCTAAAACTCCAGAAATACAAGCATTTGAAATTATTACAGGTTCACTGAATGTATGAATGATTTCATCAATAATTTTTCTAGTTGATTCAAATGTATCTAGTGGAATAGCTGCCAAATTTGCTTTTGTAGTGCTTACAATTATTCCGGTTTTTGGATTTTGAAGAAATGAGCTTGAATAATTTTCAATTAATTTTTCGCAAGCCTGCTTTAACAATGTATCATACCTTGAATTTCCTAAGCCTTCAATTTTAGCTAGAAATAGATTTTCAGCATTAAATCCTGTTTTTTCTTCCTTCTTTATACCGGATTTATTTTCAAAAAAAGCTGAATAATGTTCTTCAACACTATCCCCTAAAGGACTTATGATAGCACCATATTTTAAATAACACTTCAAGCTTCTTTCCAGTTTTGGTTGTTCTCCCAATTTTCATAAAACTCAGGTTTTATTAATTCAAGTGTCCGATCCTGAACATTCATGAATATTTGAGTTGTACTTCCTATAGCAGCAATTTTATTTGTTGTTAGGTTAAGTACTTCATATCTGAAGATGATCTTTGCAGCGTAATGTTTTTCCAAAATTACTTTTACGAGAATCTTTTCGCCGTAATTAATTGTGGATTTGTGATTAATTTCTGACTTAACAATTGGTGTAAAAAACCCTTCTTTATAGATATCTAAGTATTCAACGCCGTATTTTATTCCGAAACTTTCTCGCCCATCTTCAAAATATTTCAGGTAATTCCCATGCCATACCACTCCCATCGCATCAGTTTCACTGAACCTCACATCGATATTAATTGTAGATTCAAGAATTTTCATGAAAGAACAATTTTCATTTGACATTTCAATATATCGATGTTTGATGAACGAGCAATTCCTTCAATTAAATGGATATTTTCAAATGTATTAATTATACTCACTTGGGTTTCAATCATTGCATTTGTCTTAATCTCATTGAATACCTCCAATTTTGTTATTGCACCAATAAATCCTAAACGTGGTTCACTTTCAGCTTCTAAACTACTCAAATATCCAAATCCAGCTGCACACGTCTGAGCAATATTTTCAATGATAGCAGCCTCTGATAAAATGTTGTTTTCAATAAATATGTTGTCATTATTGATGAAAAACGAACTAGAGAAACCGGTTTCATTGGCATCTATCAATGAATCAATCATTATAAATGGTTCCCTTTGCGGAATGTATGTTTTAATATTTGTTTTCTCAACTAGCATAATAATCATAAAAATTAAACCATTGTGTCGGATTTGAAATCACCATTTCTTCAAGTTTTTTAACATACGATTCTGCAATTTCTTCAGGAGAATTATAATCAGAAACAGGTGTAGTTGCACATAAATTATAGTGAGTTCCTTTTCCTTTAACGGCAAAAACAAAAGTAATTGGAACTTTAAATTTGTGTGCCATAATAAATGGTCCTGCTGGAAATTTGGCAACACTATTTAAAAATTTTACACTTATTGTTTTTTGACCGGCCATAACCCTATCAGCATGTAAAGCAATTAATTCATTTCTTTTTAATGCTTGATGAATTAAAACTAAATGTGACATATCATTCTTTAGGGGAATCAAATTATACCTTTCGACCTCTGTAGATTCAGTTAAATATGTTTTAATTTTCTCTACCTCTGCATCAAGCATAAGAATATTAATTTTTGAAGTAATTCTTTCTCCAATTAAATTTCCAGCATTTTCCCAATTTCCCACATGACCTGAAAAAAGAAAACCACCTTTACCATTTTCATGAATTTCTTTTAAAGCTTTTTCATTATCAAAACTGTGGGTATAAATTCCTCTTTTTTTTGTTTTCAGCGCTATTCGATCTATTAATACTCTACCAAAAACATTGAAATTTTTCACCGAATTCATAACGGCTTTACCTTTTGAGAGCCCTAATCCAGTTTGATAAAAGCGAATTAAGCCGTTTCTATTTTTTCTTGAGAAAAGAACAAAATAGGTTGCTACCCAGATGCAAAAAAAATAAGAAATCCAAACTCCAAAAAAATTGATGCAAAAAACAAAAAATTTATATCCTAAGAGTGAACCTTTTGTTTTACCATCCCATTTTTCATTTATGGTTTTAGACATTCATTAATTTTTGTTCAACCAAGTTGTAAAAATCATCAAAAGTTTCCACTGTTTTGAAATCATCAGCAGTAGGTTTAAATCCTAAATTCTCTTCTATTAAGACAACTAAATCAACATAGTCAAGGCTGTCTAAATCCAAGGTTTCTCTCAGGTTTTCATTGTCCTTTATTGTATTGATATCTACTTCAAATTCTTCTGAAAGAAACTTTTTTGTAATAGTTATAATCTCTGATCTCTCCATTTTTAAAGGGTAATTAAGGGTTGTATTTTTTTATTATTAGCGAAGAATTTGTTCCTCCAAAACCAAAAGAATTGGAAAGGAAACAGTCAATCTTTTTTTCAGTGTATTCTGGAACAACATTTATTTTTTGTGAGTCTTCATCGGGATTCTCAAAATTAATATTTGGGGCAATAAAATCATTATTCATCATCAATAACGAATAAACTATCTCACTTGCTCCAGCCATCCAACATTCATGACCTGTCATACTTTTCGTTGAACTAACAGGAATTTTCGATCCAAAAACATCAGCAATAACTTGTGCTTCTGTTTTATCGCCAACTATAGTTGAAGTTGCATGTGCATTGATATAATCAATTTCTGAAGGACTAACGCCTGCAAGTTTTAACGACATATTAAGTGATCTATATTGTCCATCAAAATTTGGATTTGAAATATGATCTCCATTTGAAGAAAATCCGTATCCTACGATTTCTCCATAAATAGGAGCATTTCGTTTTAATGCTGATTCTAAAGACTCAATTATCACTGTTGCTGCTCCACCTGATGGAACCAAGCCATCACGATCTCTATCAAAAGGTCGACTAGCATTTTGAGGTTGGTCTTGTTTTATTGAAAATGCTCCCAAACCATCAAAACTTCCCATGGCGAAAATATTTATTTCTTGGGCTCCCCCGCAAATAACTCTTTCTTGCAGGCCTTGTTTAATTAAGAGATAACCCATTCCAATTGAATGAGATCCCGAAGCACAAGCCGCTGATAAAGTAATATTTATACCTTTCAATTTATAAATAGTTGAAAGGTTCATATTTACAGTACAATTCATGTTTTGAAAAATATCACCACTTCCAATTAAGGTAGTATCTTTTTTCTCACGTACTTTATCAATTGTTTCAATAACAGCTCCGGCAGTAGAATCATTTCCGAAAATGATACCAGTTTCATTTTTCTCAAGAAAATCAACATCCAAATTTGAATTTTCAAGAGCCTCTTTTGTAGACATATAGGCAAACATGGCAGGCTGATGCATTCCCATTCGTTCTCTTCTAGAAAGAAACGGTTTTAAATCAGGATCCTTGACAAATCCTGTCAGACTAGATCTATATCCAAAATCATTTCGAATAGGATCGTAAATAATTCCACTTTTCCCATTCTTTAAAGAATCCAAAACTTCCGTTAAATTTTCACCAATACATGAATAGATCCCAATACCAGTAATTACAACTCTGTTTTCCATGAATTATGAATATATACCACCATTTATATTAATGACTTCACCTGTTATATAGGCCGCCTTATCAGAAGCTAAAAAACTTGCTAAATGTGCTACTTCTTCAGCTTTTCCGAAACGATTTGCTGGCACCATTTTTTTAAACTCTGCCTCATCAAAATCTGCTGTCATGTCAGAAATAATAAAACCAGGAGCAATTGCATTAACTGTTATATTTCTTTTTGCTATTTCTTGTGACAACGCTTTTGTGGCTGCAATCATAGCTCCTTTTGCAGCAGAATAATTTGTTTGACCTGGAACACCTTTTAATCCACTTAAAGAAGCAATATTGATTATTCTTCCAGAACGATTTCTCAGCATTTTTGTAATAACAGCTTGCGTGCAATTATACATTCCTTTCACCGATGTATTCATTACATCATCCCAATCTTTTTCTGTTACCCAAGGAAATAAATTATCTCTTGTAATTCCAGCGTTATTTACTAACACTTCTATATTTTTATCAGCATTAGCTGCAGTCCAAGAAGTAATGGCAAGATTTACTTCTTCACTGTTTTTAACATCAAACGGTAATAATTCTGCACTACCACCCAGGTTCTCAATAGCTGATTTTGTTTCCAACGCAGCATCTTTATTCGAAGAATAATTTATGATGATATGCAACTTCAAATCGGCCGATAATTGCAAGGCTATTGCCTTTCCAATTCCTCTTGAAGCGCCAGTTATTAATGCGCATTTCATAATTGGGTAGTGGTATTAGTTAATAGTTCGATAATATTACGAATATTTTCAAATTGAGCAATATCTTCTTTTATTATTGGCATTACTTTCCTGATTTTCGTGTAAACTTCAATCGTTTTTGGGGAAAGTCTATCTTTTTGTTCTTGACTTAGGATATCAATTGCTTGGCAAACGGCTATCATGTGTATCGCCATGACTTGAAAACCATTATCAATAACCTTCTTAGTAATTACGGCACTATTTGTTCCCATGCTTACAATGTCCTGATTGTCATTGTTATTTGGGATGCTATGCACATACATTGAATTTGAAAGCATTTGACTTTCTGCAGTGGTGGATGTTGCAGTAAATTGCATTCCTTGAATTCCAAAATTCAAACCTAAAACCCCCTTGTTTAAAAAGGCAGGAAATTGATCATTTAAATTATTATTCAAAAGGAAATTCAATTGTCTTTCAGCTAACATCGTCATTTTAGTTACAACTAATTTGACTTTATCCATTTCTAACGAAATATAATCACCGTGGAAATTTCCGCCATGATATACATTTTGATCTTCAACACTTATTATAGGATTGTCATTCGTAGAATTCATTTCATTTTCAACAATGCTCCTAGCGACATCCAACGTTTCTTTAACAGGACCTAAAATCTGAGGAACACATCTAATGGAATAATATTCTTGAATTTTCTTTTTAAATTTTACTTGTTGAAGAACATCATTGTCTAAAAATAACTCCTCCCTTTTTTTGATTAATTTGCTGTCTGCCAATAAATCACGCATTTCTTTTGCCACATACATTTGACCTGGGTGGTGCTTCACCTTATTTAATCCTTCAGAAAAAGAATCGTCATAGGCTTCAACAATTTCATTAATAATTGAAGAAGAAATAATTCCCCAATTTAACAAACGATATGCGTAAATTAAATTCACGGCACCAATTCCTGTCATACAAGATGTGCCATTCATCAGCCCTAAACCATCTCTTAATTGAATCTCGAGTGATTCTATTCCTAATTCTTTAAGTACATCTGCAGTTGGTCGTCTAACACCCTTATATCGGACATAACCTTCACCAATTAAGTTTAATGCTAAGTGAGCTAATTGAACTAAATCTCCACTAGCTCCTACTCCTCCGTGTTCATAAATTTCCGGATAGATTTCATTATTAAGAAATTGAGTTAATTGTTCAATAACGCCATAACTTATACCTGAATTACCTTGAAGAAAATTATTGATTCTCGACACTAAAACAGCTCTAACACTTTCGTCGTCAATTGGTTTTCCCAATCCAGAAGAGTGACTTCTAATTAAATTATATTGAAGTTGATTTAATTTGTCATCATCTATTTTAAATTGAGCCATTGGGCCAAAACCCGTGTTAATTCCATAAATGATTTTATCGCTAGAAAAATTCTTTAAGAATGAAAACGAATTATTAATTTGATTTTTAATGGAATCATTTAACTCTAATTTATTTAGATTTAAAGCAATGTTCTCAATGTCAATTAAATCAACTTTACCTATACTCATTATACTACCTAATTATGCCAGTTTGACTTCTAAAATTGTATGAAAACTATCCTGATGAAGATTATGCTCATTAACGCATTTTAATCCTGCTTTTTCTATGATATATTTTAATGTTCGTGAAGAATACATTCTACTATTTCCATTTGCCATTGCCGTAAAATACAATGAAGTTGCAGCAAGACTTAGTTTCGCTGCTGGAAAAACTTGATCATCAAGAAACGTCTCCATGATATAAATTGTCGAATTTGGGGATGCATTTGCCTTAATTTTCAGCAAGATCGACTCTATTTCATTTTCACTAAAACAATCTAAGAATTGACTCATCCAATAAACATCTGCTCCACTAGGAATAACTGAAGTTGGATTTAACAAATCAATTTCTTGAAAGGATATACGGTCCTTTATAGCATCATTCTTTTCAATAGTTGCTTTTGCAACCTTTAATTGACCAGGTAAATCAAAAATTTTAACCTGAACATCACTATCAAAATTCGCACTCGCAATTGCCCATTTACCAGTGTTTCCTCCAATGTCAAATATCATTTTTGGTCTATTTTCGAAAATAATAGCTAAAGCATCTGAAAATGAATTATCTGAATAAAAATGATCAAAATCAAACCAAGATTTTTTAACTTCTGCGGGCAATTCAGACAAGCCTTCATATACTGTTTTCCAATCACCAAACACTTTCAATCCTTTCGGTGAACCATCTGTAATCGCATCTTTCAAAAAGAATAATCCATTGTAACAAACATCTTGTGTAAACTTCATATTCACCTGTGTCATTTCATCTCGCAAGATAAAATAACCTAGCTTTGATAAAAGAAATGTTCCTGGTGTAATTTCATCAACAATACCAGCTGATTCGGCCATTTCTACTAAAACAGTAACACCGTATTTTGAAACATTTGTTTGTTCTGAAATTTCATCAAAGTTCAACCCGTTTTTAGAATTGTTCAAGGCATCTAAAATTCCTAATTCCGACATGGAATACACTGCTTGAAAAATGAAAGGGCTAAAAACGATTTTTTGAGCCTCGTAAAGTGCTGAAATGGCTTTCATCTATATATCTTCTATCTATTTATCTTTAGAATTACAAATTCCCATTTTTTAAAGAAAAACAAAGATGTGAATATTTATTCATTAAATTGCCGAAACTGACGATAATACCATCAAATTATTGTTCATTTTATTATCTTTGGTGCTTATGGCGAATAAAGATTTTGATGTAATTATAATTGGAGCAGGAATTAGCGGCCTTACTGCCGCCGCACTTCTTTCAAAATCTGGACTTAAAGTTTGTGTTTTAGAAAGGCATTATTTAATAGGCGGTTATTTACAAGGTTTCGAAAGAAAGGGATTTATTTTTGACACTGCCATTCATTGGTTAAATCAGTGTGGTGAAAATGGCACTGTAACCAAAGTTTTTGAATATTTAGGTACTGATTTCCCTCGACCAATAACGATGAAAACGATTCACAAACACATTACAAGTGATTATGAATTTGTCTTAACCAACAATCCAGAAATATTAAAGAATCAATTAATAAAAGATTTTCCTCTTGAAGAGAAAGGGATTAAGAATTTCTTCAAAGCAGCTCAAAAAGTTGCAGCTGTTTCAAATAATTTCCCCAAATTCTTCATATCAAATGAGGCTATGGGGGGCGTTAGAAAATGGACATTTAGTTTGAAACAATTACGGATCATTTTTCCAATCATTAAATACGCTTTGTACGGCGGCGACAAAGGAGTGAAAAAGGGATTGAAAAAGTTCTTTAGTGATGATGAGATGTTAAAGTTGTTTTGTTCTGAACCAGATCTTCTTTCATGCCTTTTCCCAATAGCATGGGCTTATAATCAAGATTATCAAAACCCACCAATTGGCGGTAGTAAAGTAATACCTGAATGGTTGGAGTCAAAAATAATTAAAAACGGATCTGAAGTATTGACAAGTGCTGAAGTTGTAAAAATAGATATTGAAAACAATGAATTTCGAGGTGTAACCTATAAACAAAGACACAAAGAATATTCATTAACTGCGACTCACTTAATTGCAGCATGTGATATCGATACCGTTTATAATAAATTGTTGCCTGATACAGCGATTCCACAAAAGTTAAAAACGAAGATGGATAATTCAGAACTTTACAGTTCATCTTTGACAATTTCTATTGCCTTAACGTGTACGGCAGAATCGTTAGGCTTTGGTGATGTTATGCTCTACATTTTCAATGAAGAAACCGCTAGATCTGAGCATTTATCAGGAGACCCACACAAATCATTTATCAGTATACTTGCCCCTACTGTCAGGGATAAAACGTTAGCTCCTGAAAATATGGGAACTTTAAATGTTTTTGTTCCGGCATGGATGATGTATGAAGATAATTGGAAAACAACAGTCAATTCAAAAGGTGAATTTGTTAGAACTGATGCGTATAAAAAACTGAAAGATGATTTTGCACAAATTATTTTTGAAAGAATAGAAAAACAAATTTGTCCTGATCTTCGAAAGCATATCCTTTTTTATGAAGTTGCAACTCCCATTACGTATCACAGATACACCCACAATAAAGATGGTTCAATGATGGGAACAAGACCAGGTAAAGTGAACATGAAATCCAAAGTAGCGCATTACAAATCACCTGTAAAAAACATTTTCATTGGAGGACATTGGGCAGAACTAGGTGGTGGAGTTCCAATCGCTGTTAAAGCAGCATACAATGCAAGTTTAATGGTGTTAAAAGATTTGAATAAAGAAGAATATAAAAAACTCATTGAATATCCAAAAACATGGCTTTAATCCCCAATTTAAAAAATAAGCTGCGCTATTAATGGGTAATTTCCTCTCAAATATTGTTAACTATTTTATTTCAAAACCATGGCTATTTTTAGTTCTGTTTTTAGGGATTTTAGGCTATTTAATTAATGGATTATTTCAATTAAATATTAACGAAGATTTGTATTCAGTTTTTCCTAAAAGTGAAGAATACAAAAAATTCAATACTATCATTCAAGAGAATGCTATCAACAAGCAAATAATTTTTTCAATTGATGCTATTGATGATCCAGAAAAATTAGAAGAACAACTTGATAAAATAAACACTGACTTATCAATAAAATTTAAAAGTAGTATTAATGACATCACTATTTATAGGAATGTTAATGAAAAAAACCTCATCAATTTCTTACAGAAAACAACTGTTTTAAATTTAAACGATCCTGACTATATTGAAATCGAGCGAAAATTAAATAAAGATTCCATCGAATTTATTTTAAATAAAGTTTCTAAAAAACTCGCTGGTGGTAATGGTTTTTTTCTTAAAAGTTTTTTTGCTTTAGACCCATTGGGATTAACATTTAAACAATTAGAAAAAGTAAAGCCAGAACAAGGTAAACAATCATACATTGTAAAAGATGGTTTAATTTATACAAAAAACGAAAAAAGAATTTTATTTTTTGGATCCATTGCAGGTGATTCAAAAGATATAAAGCGGTTAAATGAACTCAACAATGATTTAATAGTTTACAAGAAAACTATAAATAAGAAGGAGAAATTAAACTTTGACTATTTTGGGACATTCCAAATAGCTGTTGAAAATGCAAACCAAGTAAAAGCTGATACTTATATAACTTCCTTCTTAAGTATTGGTTTAATTCTATTACTCTTAGTCATATATTACCGAAGTATTCTTGCTCCATTTTATTTTGTTTTCCCTGCACTTTTTGGAGTTTTAAGTGGGATGGGAATGGTTGGATATATTGAACCAAATATTAGTGCCATCTCTCTTGCAACATCATCTGTATTAATTGGAATTGTACTGGATTACACTTTCCATTTTTTCACGCATTATAAACACACCGGTGATTTACTTTTAACCATCAAGGAAATTAGCTCCCCAATGATTGTTGGTAGTTTTACGACGGTCGCTGCATTGGCTGCATTGCTTTTTGCTGAATCAGTTATTCTTCAAAATTTCGGGTTAATTGCACTTTTCACATTGGTGGGATCAGTAATCTTTACGCTTCTATTTCAGCCCATTTTATTTGCACTATTAAAATTAAAAATTCCTACTTCAGTATTAAAATCCAAAAACAAGAAAATGCCAAAACTCTTTTTGAGATTAGGTTTTTTATTAGTCGGAATAATCACGTGCATATCGTTTTTAACAGGTTTAAATATCTCATTCGATGCAGATATAAATAACCTTTCTTTTCATTCAGATGAATTGAAAAAAAAGGAAGATTTCTTCACTGGGATAAATCCAGGAGAAGAGAAAAAATTCTACATTATTTCCTCTCAAGAATCTTTAGAAAAGGGAAAAGAATCAAATTATCAAGTATATGACTCAATTGTTAGCAATCGTAAAAAATTTGAAATAAGTGAAATTATTTCCACTGCACCTTATTTACCGCCAGCGAGTGAGATAAATACGCATTATCGAAAATGGCTTTCCTTTTGGGAAGACAAACAAGAATTTGTGAAAGCACAAATTACGGAAACTTCTGTTCCTCTCAATTTATCAAAAAAAGCCTTTAACCCCTTTTATAATTGGATTCAAGAGAACACTTTTGATGCATCTCAAGGAGAAGATTTAGTTGAAGAAATTGGGCTGTCAAAATTCAGTTATTTCAAAAACGGTAAACATACTTTCATTACGAGTATCGTTTTAGAAAGAGATAAATTACAAGAATGCAAGACAATGTTAAAGACAATTCCAAATGTATATATTTTGGATATTTCTGAGATGACGGAACTGATGCTTAACTCTGTACAAAAAGACTTTAATTTTTTACTTGTTTTTTCAGCTTTATTAGTCTTTGTTACACTCTTATTAATTTATGGTAGAATTGAACTTGCTTTGTTTGCCTTCTTACCTTTGGTTCTTGGTTGGATATGGATTTTAGGGATTACAAATTTCTTCGATATCAAATTCAACTTTGTAAACATCGTAATTACGACCTTTATTTTCGGTCTGGGAGATGATTTCAGTATTTTCACAACTGACGGATTAATTCAGCAATATCGAACCGGAAGCACGTCCTATAAATCTTATAGATCTGCTATTGTCTTGTCAGGATTGACAACAATTTTTGGAACAGGTGCATTGTTTTTTGCCGATCATCCTGCTATTCATTCAATTGCTTTGATTAGTGTTGTAGGTATTTCTACAATCTTACTAATAACACTTTTCTTACAACCTTACATCTTCAATTTCTTTGTCTTTAATCGTCTAAAGAAAAAACTTAACCCTGTCACATTTTTCACGTTAATTTTCAGTATTATTCTTTTCAGTTATTTCTTTATTGGCAGTATTCTTTTAAGTCTTTTCTTGATTTTCATTTTATTTCCTTTACCTATCAAAAAAATAAAAAAACGTGCTTTTCTGAACTATCTTATTTCAAAATTGACTAAATCCGTTATATACTTCGGTTTTCATCTTAAAAAACGAATTTTTATTGACAACGTTGATTTCACCAAACCAAAAATTATTGTTGCCAATCACACTTCTTTTCTAGATATTCTTCTGGTTCTTATGATTAATCCAAAGACCGTAATAATGGTTAAAAGTTGGGTTTATAATTCCCCTGTTTTCGGTATTTTTATTCGTTATGCAGGATTTCCTTATGCTAAGGAAGGTGCTTCCATGAATTTAATTGAAATTCAAAAAAGAATCGATGAAGGATATTCAATTGTCATATTCCCAGAAGGAACGAGAAGTACTGATGGTGAAATGAATCGTTTTCATAAAGGCGCATTCTATCTTGCACAAGAATTAAAATTGGATATTCAACCCTTATTATTAATTGGAGTTAGGGAAGTAAATCCGAAAAATGATATTTTAATCAATCGTGGCCATATAATAGTAAAAGCATTAGACGCAATTCCATATTCTGATCATGCGAATTATAACGATACAACAAAAAGAGTAAAAAAATTAATGAAGGAAGGAATGATTCACTGGCACAAAGAACTGGCTGGTGTTGATTTTTGGGAACCGAAAATTATAAAAAATTATCTTTTAAAAGGTCCAATTCTAGAATGGTATATTCGTGTAAAATGGAAGTTAGAGAAGAAAAACTTTGCCTATTATGACACATTAATTGATGATCGAAAAACAATATATGATTTTGGTTGTGGTTATGGGTATCTAAGTTATTACTTGCATTATAGAGATAAAACACGACAAATTATAGGAATTGATTATGACAAAGATAAAATTGACGTAGCTGATAACTGTGTTAAATTATCTGAAGAAATTAAATTCGTATGTAATGATCTCAGGAACCAATTAATTGAAAAATGTGATGTAGTTTTTTTAAATGATATTCTGCATTATTTAGCTTTCACTGATCAACAAAAAATATTGAATGACATTGAAGACAAATTAAATAATAATGGGATTATCTTTATACGCGATGGATTAAAGGATGACAAAAAATCTCACAAAATGACCAAAATAACAGAAATACTTTCTACAAAGATTTTTGGGTTTAATAAATCTGAAAATCCGTTAGAATTTATTTCTGAGACTCAAATAAATGAATTTGCAAAAGAAAAAAATATGAGTATTGAAATTATTAAACATTCGAATACCACTTCAAATGTTTTAATAATATTACGGAAAAAAGGAATTTCATGAATCAAGAGAAACAATATGATTTTATAATTGTTGGAAGTGGAATTGGAGGACTTTCATCAGCTGTTGTTTTAGCAAAAAATGGCTTTTCAGTTCTCGTTTTAGAAAAAAACAATCAAATAGGTGGAGCATTACAAGTATTCAGTCGTGACAAATGTATTTTTGATACTGGAGTGCATTATATTGGTGGTTTAGACAAAGGTGAGAACCTTTATCGTATGTTTAAATATCTTGGAATTTATGATTCATTAAAATTAAGATCTTTAGATAGGGATTGTTTTGATTTAATAAGAATGCCAGATGGTAAATCGTATCCTCATGGTCAAGGATATGAATCTTTCACTTCACAACTTATACACTTGTTTCCAGAGGAAGAAAATGCTATTTATTCCTTTTGTGAAAAGTTAAAGGAAATCTGTGACTTTTTTCCATTGTATAATTTAGAATTAGGTGACGAACAAGCTTACTATAATAATCCTGAAATATTATCATTAGGCGCATGGGATTATGTTAATTCAATAACTAATAATCAAACATTGAGATCTATCCTCCTTGGTTCTGGTCCTTTATATGCAGGTGATCAACAATCTACACCTTTATATGTAGTAGCTCTTATTATGAACAGTTACATAAAAGGAAGTTACCGATTGGTTGATGGTGGTTCTCAAATAGCAAAATTACTTGTTCGAGAATTAAGAAAATATGATGGTGAAATTTTAAAGCGAAAAGAAGTTATTAGCGCTAATTATGGAGATGATAAAAATATCACTTCTGTAGTTTGTGCTGATGGAACAGAATACCGTGCAAAAAACTTCATTTCGAATATGCACCCATCATTGACAATTGATGTTTTTGGGAAGGAAAAATTTAGGCCAGCATATCGAGATAGAGTTCAAAAATTGGAAAATACGGCATCATCATTCATGGTTTATTTTTCACTTAAAGAGAAATCGTTTCCTTACTATAATTATAATATTTATGAGCACTTTTCTCATGATTGTTGGAATTCAATAAACGACAATTCTGAAAATTGGCCACATACTTTATATGTTTGTACACCTGCATCTTCAAAGTCTGAAGAATTTGCTGAATCTGTATGTGTTATGTGCTATATGAACCTAAAAGATGTGAAAGAATGGGAGAATACATTCAATACGACAATTGATCCTTCTGAAAGAAATGCTGCATATCTTCAGTTTAAAAAAGACAAAGAAGAACAAATAATAAAAAGATTGGAAATGAGATACCCTGATTTTAGATCTTGTATTAAAAATGTTTACAGCTCAACACCATTAACTTACAGGGATTATATAGGCACGCCAGAAGGTTCATTATATGGAATTAAAAAAGACTTCAATAATCCTATTGGCACCACCATTAATTCAAAAACACGCGTACCAAATCTATATTTAACAGGTCAAAACATAATATTTCATGGAATATTAGGTGCCACTATTGGTGCTTTTGTGACCTGTTTTAACTTTGTAAATCACATTGAAATAATAAAAAAAATTAATGAATATGAAAAATGATTTCGATATTATCGTAATCGGTGCAGGTCCAGCTGGAACTATTGCTTCGAGTAAACTCATGAAGGAAGGATTTACTGTGAAAATTATTGAGAAAATGGAATTCCCAAGATTTGTAATCGGTGAAAGTTTATTGCCACATTCAATGGATTATCTTGACGAATTAGATTTATTAAAATGTGTTGAAGATCAAAAATTTCAACTAAAAACAGGCGCTTGTTTTTATCACAATGAGCAACGATGCGATTTTCTTTTTAAGGATCAATTTACAAAAGGTTGGGATTACACGTTTCAAGTGAAAAGAGCGGACTTCGATAATGCTTTGGCCAAAGAAACAGCAAAAAAAGGAGCTGATGTCGAATTCAATGCTGAAGTATTACTTGTTGAAAATGGTCCATCTCAGCAAAAGGTGAAATATTTAAATGCTCAAAAAGAAGAGATAAATTTAACGTCTCGATTTGTTGTTGATGCAAGTGGATATGGTCGTGTTTTGCCTCGTATGTTCGATTTAGAAGTAAAAGTACCTACGCCGCCAAGAGGAGCTATTTTTTCACATTTTGATGATAGTAAACGTACAGAAGAAGATGGACGAAATATTTTTATTCATGCTTTTAACAATAATACATGTTGGATATGGTCAATACCATTTTCAGATGGTACAGCATCAGTTGGAATTGTTGGTGATTCTACCATGATAACAAAATATTCAGAAAATGATGGTGAAGGCTTCAAAAAATTGGTAGGAGAATTTCCTGGTTTGTCTGGAAGATATGCCAACGTTGAATATAAATTTGAACCACGTGTAATTTTAAATTATGCAGTTTCTGTAAAACAATTATATGGTGAAGGATATATTCTATGCGGAAATAGCACAGAATTTCTAGACCCTGTTTTTAGCTCTGGTGTAACGTTAGCGATTTCTTCAGGCTATAAAGCGGCTACAATAGTAAGTGAACATTTAAAAGGCAAAGATGTCAATTTCGAAGATTATAGTATAGAGTTGAAAAAAGGAATTGATGTATTTAGAAGTTATGTTAATGGTTGGTATGATGGAACATTGCAGACAATATTCTTTTCGGATAAAACTAATGAGGATATGAAACGACAAATTTGCTCAGTACTTGCTGGATATGTTTGGGATGAAACAAACCCATTTGTTAAAAAACATGGGAAAGTATTAAATACGTTGGCAAAAATTATTGAGATGTAATAAAAAAAGGTGTGAATATTATTCACACCTTTTTTTACATTTTAAGTTTTTTATTTTGGACCATAGGTCTTTTTCCAATTTTTGTATTTGACATCTCTTATTGAAATAATAACATCATAGAATGTTTTTGCCCAATAATTTCTTAAGCCAAATCCACCTGGTTTAGTAACAAATGATTCGTATAAAAGCACTTCATTATTTGTTAAATTTATCGCAACAAAATGGTACTTAGCTTCTTCTCTCGTTTTATTTAAATAATCAGCAACCATCAATAAACCGATTCCTGCCTTTTCTTCAAAATTGTATTTCTTTATAAAAAGTGCAATATCTTCTTTCAAATAATTCGGTTGATCATCGGATTCCAAATCTTCAATAGCGGTTTTGTTATTAATCTTTTCGATTCCAGAAATATTCAAATTGATATTTTCTTTTCGAATCATTCCTTCAATGTTATATTTCTCATATTCGTTAAGAATCAAATTATTCCAACCAGAAAAATATTTATCCTTAATAACAGCTGCACCAGTAGCTCCTGCCTCTGCAAATTGTGAAAACTCACCAATTAACTTAACATGAGAAAAATCAATTCCCAACCATGTGATTTTCGTTTCAGATTTAGTAAATAAATCCTCGATTTTTTGTGAGATCCCAAAACAACTAATTAATGAGAAAACGGTGATTAGGTAAACAACTTTTTTCATGATTTAACTTTTAAATAAATACTATCTTTTCTGGTTTTCGTAAATTCTTTTTATATACCTGAGCTTGAATCAATTCCAAAGCTTCGAATTTAAAAGTAGGAATAACTTTTAATCTAGATTGGCATTTTTCAACAATTAATTTAAATATTGTTGAATCCATCAACTCTTTTTGCAACAATATTGTGATTAGATCATTGTGAAAATCGTCTTTTGAAACAATAATTTTGTAACAAACCACCTCCTCGATAACATCAAAAACATCAAAAATAGTTTGCGGAAAAATAGTAGTTCCTTTGAATTTAATCATTTGATTTTTTCGACCTACTATTGGCCCTAACCTTGGCGAACTGCTGCCACAAGAACATATTTGATTAAAGCGTTTAGCAATGTCTCCCGTTTTATACCTTACTAAAGGAGTTCCAGTAGTTACAAGGGTAGTAATAACAATTTCTCCTTCTTCACCATCTTCTACTTCATTACCGTTTTCATCTAAAACTTCAAGAAACAGTAAATTTTCATTCAAATGACACCCTTGTTGGGCATGACATTCAGTAAAAGCAGTTGCCATTTCAGTGCACGCATAAGTTGAATAAAGGTTTACATTCCAATCTTTTGTTATTCGATTACCAAGTACATTTAAATTAAACTTATCATCTCGAATTGATTCACCAATACAAACAATCGTTTCAACTGAATTGTCTAATAAGCTAATTCCATGTTTTTTCGCGTAATCAATTAAAATCAGGATAAAACTTGGAACTGCAATTAAAACTCGCGGTTTATATTTTAAGATAGATGTCCATTGAAGTTCGGGTACTCCGGGTCCAATACGAATAATTCCCGCTTTCAATTCCTGAATCCCTAAATAATAAGCAATTCCGGCCATAAATTGACGATCAATTGTTGTCATTAACTGAACTAAATCGCCTTCTTTTACCCCTGCCAATGCAAGTGAATCTCTTTCATTTATAGCTAATCTTTTTAAATCTGATCGAGATAAATAAATTGTAACAGGATCGCCCATGGTTCCAGATGTTGTTACAAAATCTGCGATTTCTGACATTGGAACAGCTAAAAAATCTAAATTATTTTCAGAAATATCATCCTTACATGTAAAAGGAAGTTTTCTCCATTCGTGAAAACTGAATTCGTTGCTAACAGTATTAATACCTTTAAATGACTTTTTGTAAAAATTGGAGTTTTGCAGCACATACGTTAATGTTTGCATCAATGCCATCGGTACTAATTGTTGAGTTTGCATCACTTCTTTTTATTTTGACAATCCTCTATTAAATTTTCTAATTCCTTTTTAATATTCAAGGATGCTAAGTTTTTAGTAAGTGCAATCGTAAACATTTTATGTGCAGCATTGTAATTTTTCTTTTTCAAATAATATTTTCCTAACATTTCAAAAGTTACATACGATTCTTTATTGTTAGTGATAAAATCTTTAATTTCTGTTGCTGTGAGCGTTAATTCTCTTCCCAAAATCACATATTGGCTGATCCGTTTTTTCGTCGCCTTAAAAGCTTTAAACTGCTTATATTCAGATGAGAATAAAAATGTAGAAGATTTCAATTTGTCAGTTATTGTTCCTTTCTTCAACGCAAATGTTTTCTTTAAATCGAATCCAATAAATTCGCCTAATTGATAATTGGTTGTCGAAACATAAAACATGTAACTTTCAGGCAATATAATAACACTATGATGAGCGATTAACTGATTGATTGCACGAGGATTCCCCATACCTAACGTATCGTTCTTAAACCCGTATTGATCTCTTAATATTGTTAAAACACGTGTAGGTGTAAACTTGGTTCTATCAACCAATAACTCTTCTACTCTATTAAAACGAAATTTGCTATCACTTTCCTTGATATTAGCACTATTCACTTTATCTTTTTTGAAGGTGGATGATTGATAGTGATTTGAACAAACTAATTTACTTTGGTTCGAATCATATACGCCAACTTTAGTTGGTGATTTTTCAATCAATATTGCTTTTTTGTCGATAGCCGAGCCGATCATAAGCGTTTCGGAAACAAAAGTATGTCGCTTTTTTGCAATGGCGATGGCCTCATCTATTGTTGAAGCATATTGTAATATTTCTCGCGCTAAAATTGAAATTGGCATTTTCGCACCTGTTGGCAAATCGGATTTGGATGCATTAATCGTAACACTTAACCCTTTTTCGTTAAGTCCAGAAGCAACTCCTGTAAAACCTGCCCATGAGTAGGAAGCAAAACTATACCCTTTAGTTGGGTTAACGAACAATAAGAGCTTATCATTTGCAAATTCATCTCCTACATAAAAATCGAAATTTCGTCCAATCATCAAGTTACTATCAGCAGTCATTTCATTTTTCAAAGCGAACGACGTGCATCCAACCATGCTGTAATCATTTAACGCATGACCAATGTCATGAGCAGCATGATAATTTAAAATTCTGGTATATTTTGAGGCGATATAATCGTAACGACTCGAAAAAGATTTAGAAATACCGTAAATTTCTTGTTGATTTTCTAATGGGATATTTTTAGGTAAATCAGAAATAAACATTCCGATAAATAAGCGCAAAAACTGCTGAGCAAAATTACTTGGCACGAAATCATTTATTTGACTTACAAAGATATCCTCTTGTCGTTGAATTAATTCTTTCGATAATTCTCCATAAATAAGACCTCTTTCATAGGGATCTCCTTCGATATACATTTCCCAAATACCAAATTCATTCTTTTTGAGATAATTATTTTTTAAAACATAATGATTCTCCGAAATCTTAATACGTTTGCCTATAGTAATATCCTCAACAATTGGAACTTCAATTTCAGCATTTAAGATTAAATAAACCAGGGCTAAGTGAAAAACAACAATTACTTGCTCTATGATAAACAAGATAAATCGTATAACATATTTTAGAAGTAATTTTACAAAAGGTATAATATTGTTCATCGTATTGCAAAAATAATCTAATCGTAAAGTTTTTAAGAAAAAAAATAATTTATTTTGATAATAAAAACACTAAATACTGTAAATGGAAAAATTATTGTTTCTTTTGAGGAACCCAGTTCTAATGAACAAAAACGTTCCTACGAAAAAAGAATTATTAATAATTTATTTTGTTCGCTTAATATTCAACAATCGGACGTACAATATGGAGAAAAAGGCAATCCTGAATTATTAATTTCACCCTTTAACATTTCTATTTCACATTCAAAAGGTTGGTTTGCAGTCTACATTGGAAATAGCGCTATTGGAATTGATATTCAAGAACAAAAAAGTAACATTTCCACAGGTAAATCCTTTTTCTTAAATAAACATGAAATTCAGTGGTCAACTGACATCGATTTGCATTTAATTTGGTCTGCCAAGGAAGTAATTTATAAAATTTTAAAAGGTGATATTGAGGATGTTATGATCAATTTAATTGTATTGGAAATTGACCATCGAAATCATAAAATTAAAGCTCAGTATTTTGATTCTAACTTTGACTTATTTTTTGACGTGTTCGATTCGGTTGTGTTAGTGTATAATTGAGGATAAAAATAGTACAAATGAAAAAAGCCTCCTTAAAAAGGAGGCTTTCTTGTGATCCCGCTGGGATTCGAACCCAGGGCCCATACATTAAAAGTGTATTGCTCTACCAGCTGAGCTACGGAATCTTGGTTTTGCGATTTAGAAGATTTAAAGCTTCATTCAACGCTAACGCGGGTGCAAAGATATTAGTTTTATTTTGTTTAACAAGTTGATTTCAGTTTTTTTTGTAAAAATATCAAACTGTCTCACTAACTATCTGGATATTAATACCAATTCAAATTAAACTTTTATTAATAAATCAAGCAATTTACTTTTCTTTGCAGCATGAAGATTATTTTTCTTGTTGGGTTCATGGGTGCTGGAAAATCGACACTCGGGAAGAAATTAGCCAAAGCTATTGGATATCAATTCATTGATAGCGATAAAGAAATTTCAAATCAAGAAGGTATTTCTATTTCCGAATTATTTGAAACAAAAGGTGAATCCTATTTCCGTCAAAAAGAAAAAGCGTTCATTCAGAAACTAACTGGAGATGAAAAACGTGTGATTGCTACTGGCGGTGGACTTCCTATCTACAATGACTTAATGGATGAACTCAATAAAAAAGGAGAAACGATTTACTTGCGCGTTAAACCTTCAACGTTGCTGCTTCGATTAAAAGAAGGTCAAAAAAAGCGTCCGCTCATCGCAACAATGAACGATGAACAATTGGAGAAATTTATTGCGGAGAAACTTTTGGAACGAGAAAGCACTTATTTACAAGCACAATTAATTGTTGAAGAACCCGATCAAAAAATTGAACAACTCATTCATCTTCTTCGTCTTCACCAAAAAAACTGAGTGAGCCTCCCTTTTTTTCTTTGCGTAAAAGGAAGAAATACATCAGTGCATTCGCATTCATCGCTAATAAAATGATTTTATCGAAGGTTGTTGTATCCTCCATAAAATAGTCGAAATTCAAATAAAAAATAAGCATGAATGCATATAAAATCATTCCTCCAAAGAAGAAATAAACAAACTTCTCATTCTTTCTCCAAATTAATACAAGACCAACAAAAACGAGCATCCAACAAATTAGGCTGACCGCGTGAAACGTTAATAAGCGATGTAGAAAATCAGTAGAATCAAAACCAAGTACCTCTCCCCTCGCTTTAATGATTAATTCAACTGGAATTTTTTTCTGTTCAAAAATTAAATGACGGTAAGAAATAGTAAAGTAGCTCGCAAAACTCCAGATGAAAAAGATAATCCAAAAAACGAAATTCAAATAGAAGGTAACTTGTGTGTAATTATCTGGTTTTTCTGTACCAAAGACTTTTTCTTTTAAACGAGCAAGCATCGGATAAGGACTATTGTATAAAGATTCGCTATTTTCAGTTTGCCGAGTATTCATAAAATGCTTAAAATTGCGAAACAAATAAAGTGAATTATAAGCTATAATGGAAGAATATTTAAAGGATACATGCTTTTTAGATTTCAATCATCCAAATTTTGATGAATTCACTCAAAACATTGATGCGCAAAAAGAACAGAAAGAATTAGCCATTCAACTTTATTTCCTTGTTCGAGACGCTTTCCTGTATGATCCCTATCATCTTGATTTAACAGAAAATGGTTTAATTGCTTCGAATGTACTTTTAAAAAAAAGAGCATGGTGCGTTGAAAAATCGTCTGTTTTAGCTGCTTGTGCTAGAAAGTTTGGAATTCCTTCTCGCTTAGGTTATGCAATCGTAACGAATCACATTGGAGTTGAAAAATTGACTCATTACTTGAGAAGAGACGAAATAGTTTTTCACGGATTTGTTGAACTTTTCATCAAAAACAAGTGGGTAAAATGTACTCCAGCTTTTGATCAACGAATATGTAAAATTTCAAACGTAACTCCCCTTGATTGGGATGGAGAAACAGATTCTCTTTTTCAAGAATATGAACAAGGAAAACGATTCATGGAATATAAATTCAACTATGGAACTTTCGATGATGTGCCAATCACGCTAATGAATGCAGAAATGCAAAAATATTACCCACATCTATTTGAAAAAGAACATAATACCAAAGAATTTTCCTTCAAGTTTCAATCCCGAATCATAAATCCGAAATAACGAATCCTTTATAGCGTTTCAATAACAAAATCTGTTCTTCTGTTTTTTGCTCTATTTGATTCTGAAGAATTCTCCAATTTAGGTTGTGTTTCACCAAAACCTTTTGCTGATAAACGTTCTGTATCTATACCTAAAGAAACCAAATATTCTTTCACTCCTTTCGCTCTACTTTCAGATAACCACAAATTTTGTTTGTCATCACCAACATCATCTGTGTGACCTTGAATCGCAACTGTAATCGAAGAATTTTCCAATAAAAAACGGCTAAATCCACGTAATATAAACTTTGCTTTTTCGCTTAAATCTGCAGAATTGGTGGTATACAAAATATCGTTAATTGTGTATGCTTCACCAACTTTCAATTCTTTCACAGTAAGATCTTTGTCGCGAATTGTAACCACATCTGCTTTAAATTCTTCTTTTGCAATTAATTTTGAGTCAAACGCATGGCCTTCTTTTTTCACTGTCACCATCACGTCTTGTTTGGTGTCCAGCTTCACAACAGTAGCATACTTTCCATCGTCTCCATTCACTTTTACTTGTGTTACCGCATCTGAACCAGCATAGGTGATTTCAATCGTAGCGTCTTTTACTGGATCTCCAGATTCATCTTTTAATTCACCTTTTAAAATGGCAACAGCCTTTGGACGCGCTTCTTCGTATAATTCAAATGAGTAGATATTCCAATTTCCCCCAACTCTCGAAGAATAATAAGCGATTTTCCCATCGGTTGAAACAAACAAACCTAGTTCATCTTCTTTTGAATTAATAGGGTAACCAATATTTTTTGGTTCAGACCAACCTTCACTCGATTCTCTAATATAGAAAATATCTAATCCTCCAACTCCTTTGCGCGTATCCGTGCAGGAAGATACAAAATACAAGGTTTCACTGTCTTGGTGTAAGAATGGACTTTTATCTTTACCATCTGTGTTTATTTCATCAAAAGGTCGTGCTTTGCCCCACGTTCCATCTTCATTTCGTTTTACCACAAATATATCATTGTCACGAGTTGTTGGTCGAGCAGCAGTGTAAAACAAGGTATTTCCATCAGCTGAAAGGGAAGGTTGTGCTTCCCAGCCATCTTTCGTATTGATATCCGCTCCCATATTTTTCAATGTAGACCATGTAAAATCATTTCCTCCATCACCTGATCTTTCGTAGGTAGTTGTATACAAGTCACAATTCAAATAATCCTGTCCATAAACTTGTTCCTTTTTACAGGCACAAATAATCATTTCTTTGTTGTCAACTGATAATGTTGCCGCTCCATAATTTGTAAATGTTCCATCGTTAAATGGTGGTTTCAAGAATTCACCTGAGCTGAAGGGTGATTTGATGTCAGATCGTTGCGAAAAGGTAAATTTTTCCACCCATTTCGATACTAAATCACCCAATTGGGCATCGTCAACTTTTCGCGTATAAAAAATCAACTCATTATCAGGAGATATCATTGGAAAATATTCATCCTTGTCTGCTGTACTAACATTCTTCACAATTGAAGGCGCAAACGGAACTTCATTGCTTAATAATTCTTGTTCTGCATCAAGTTCTTTCAGTACCTCATTCACATCATTCATTTTCTGATTAAAATCATCTGGGTAACGCGAATTATCTGAATTTTTAAATTTTCTGAATGCATTAAACCATTTGATTGCTTCAGGCTTTTGTTGTTGTGTATAATTAATTACCCCCAAATAATAGGAACAGTTTGCATGATAATCAGAACAATTTTCTAAGGCTTTGATAAACATTTCTTCAGCCTTTTGAAAACTTTTATCCCCCATTGCTGGATTTGGCTGTTTGTCGTAATAATCTAATCCAGAAAAATAGGCATACATTCCGTATTCATAATAAACCATTGCATTATCAGGAACCGCCTCAATTGCAGCGTTAAAATTATCAACGGCTGTTTTTGCATCGGCTGCAGCACTAGCAGTTTCAATCAATTTCAATACTTTTTTGTTCGGTGGTAAACACGACTCATCTTCCTCTTGTGCAGAAGAATTAAGAAACAAACCCGAGAAGATAACGAAGAGGTAAAAGTGCTTCATATTGTACGAAAATCAAAATTTGAAATGGGCGAAAACAAATTTCATACCCAAATGGGTATATCGAAAATTGGAGAGAAAGGTTACAGTAAAAACGCAGTTTCGTGGAATCATTTATTCAACAAATAATATCTTTTAACACCTTCAACAATCTTTTCCTTAATCAAACGAACAATTCTCTTTTTGAAATGTCTATTTTTAAACCCAAATTGCTAAAATGAAAAAACAACTTTATATTTCCATTCTTGCTTTAACACTTGGTCTTCCAAGTATAGCACAAAAGAAAGATACCAAGAAAACAACACCAACCCCTCTTTTTGATGAGTCAACTGTTGGGGGTTTAAATTTTAGATTAGTTGGTCCTGCACTTACTTCAGGTCGAGTTATCGATCTTGCAATCCATCCAAAAAATGCAGACAAATGGTATGTTGCAGCTGCTTGCGGTGGTGTTTGGTTAACAACAAATCATGGAACTACGTTTTCTCCCATTTTTGATAATTACGGTTCTTATTCGATTGGATGTGTTGAATTAGCTCCTTCAAATCCAAATACAGTTTGGGTCGGAACGGGTGAAAATAATAATCAAAGATCTGTTGCCTACGGCGATGGCGTCTACAAATCGTTAGATGGAGGAAAATCATTTACCAATATGGGATTAAAAACTTCCGAACACATTGGAAATATCATTATTCATCCTACAAATGAAAATATCATTTGGGTTGCTGCTTACGGTCCAGTTTGGAGCGCAGGTGGTGAAAGGGGCGTTTACAAATCAATGGACGGAGGAACAACTTGGGAACGTACTCTTTTTGTATCTGATGAAACAGGAATTTCTGAAATTGCTATAGATCCAACAAATCCAGATATTTTATATGCTGCGGCACATCAAAGAAGAAGAAGCGAATGGACATATATTGGTGGAGGACCGGAATCAAATCTCTACAAATCGACAGATGGCGGTAAAACATGGAAAGAAATAAATTCAGGATTACCAAAAGGACAAATGGGAAGAATTGGAATTGCTGTTTCACCTGCAGATGCGAATTATGTATATGCCATGTTGGAAGCGAGAGATGACAAAGGTGGTTTTTACCGTTCAACAAATAAAGGGGAAAGTTGGACAAAAATGTCGGGTTACAATACTGGGGGAAATTATTACCAAGAAATTATGTGTGATAACCAAAACAAAGACAAGGTTTTTGCGATGGATTCCTATTTACATCATACAATAGATGGAGGAAAGAATTTCGTAAGCACTGGCGAGAGCAATAAACACGTTGATAATCATGCTATTTGGATTGACCCAAACAACTCAGAACATTGGTTAGTTGGCTGTGATGGTGGTTTATATGAAACGTATAATCACGCTGCACAATGGAAGTATTATGCGAATCTGCCAATCATTCAATTTTACAAAGTTGCAACCGATAATTCAACACCGTTTTACAACATTTACGGTGGAACGCAAGATAACAATTCGATGGGAGGAGCATCTGGAACAACGAATGTTACGGGCATTTTAAATTCAGATTGGTTTATCACGAATGGTGGAGATGGATTTGAATCAGCTTGTGATCCAGTTGACCCAAACATTGCTTATGCGCAAGCTCAATATGGTTGGATTGTGCGTTATGATAAAGCTTCTGGAGAAAAAGTTCCAATTCAACCAATGCCAGGAAAAGGAGAAGCAGCTTACCGATGGAATTGGGATTCTCCTTTATTGGTGTCACCACACGATCATAAAACATTGTATTTTGCTGCGAATAAAGTCTTCAAAACGACGAATCGTGGCGATGATTGGACAACAGTTTCACCTGATCTTTCTCAACAAATTGACCGTAATAAATTAGCCGTAATGGGACAAGTTTGGTCGATTGATGCTGTTGCAAAAAATACCTCAACTTCCATTTATGGAAATATCATAGCATTGGACGAATCTCCAAAGAAAAAAGGGTTGTTGTATGCAGGAACAGATGATGGATTGATACAGGTTTCTGAAAATGACGGAACAACTTGGACGAAAATTTCAACGTTTACAGGAATTCCAGCAAACACAAGAGTGAACATGCTAACAAGTTCAATGCATGCAGAAAATGAAGTGTTTGCTGTATTCAACAACCAACGTTCAGGTGATTTTAAACCGTATGTTATGAAAAGTTCGGACAAAGGAAAAACATGGGTTTCAATCAGTTCAAATTTACCAGAAAGAGGAACAGTATATTGCATCAAACAAGATCATATTGATCCAAATTTATTGTTTGTTGGAACAGAATTCGGAGCCTATTTTTCAAACGATGGCGGTAAAGTATGGACGAAACTTGCTGGTATACCAACCATTTCCGTGTATGATTTAGACATTCAAAAAAGAGAAAATGATTTAGTTGCTGCAACATTTGGAAGAGGATTTTATGTTTTGGACAACTATACTCCTTTGCGTTCATTGAAGAAAGAGAATTTTGACAAGAAAGCGTATTTATTTCCAATCAAAGATGCATTGTTGTATGTACCAGCTGACCCATTAGGGCTTGAAGGAACAGGATTCCAAGGAGCAAACATGTGGGCATCTGCCAATTCAGAATTTGGTGCAATTTTCACTTTAAATATCAAGGATGAATACAAAACCTTGAAATCTATTCGTCAAGAAAAGGAAAAGGCCTTGGAAAAAGACAAAAAAGAGGTTGTTTATCCAACGTTTGACGAATTAAGAAAAGAACAACAAGAAGAAAGTGTTCAATTGATCTACGTTATCCGTGATTCAAAAGGAAAAGAAGTGAGACGACTAATCTCAACACCTTCAAAAGGAATTTCAAGAATTGCTTGGAACTTGCGTCAAGAATCAACTGAGCCAGTCAATGTCAATGGAACACTCAATAAGAATAATGGATTCTTAGTTCAAGCTGGGGTTTATTCAGTTGAAGTTTTGTTGTTGAATAACGGAGTCATCGAAACCTTGACTGAAAAAGTAAACTTCACGGTTAAAGCATTGAACAATCAAACGTTGGTTGCGTCTAATACGGAAGAACTTGACAATTTCCGTAAAGAAGTTGCGGAATTAAATAGAAGCATTAATGGTTCTTCGAATTTATTGGGTGAATCAAAAGAAAAATTGGATGCGTTGAACCGTGCTTTATTGACGTATCCAAATACAGATCTTAAATTGATGGAAGAAACACGCGCATTGCGTTTGATCTACGATGAATGTGCACTTTCTCTTTGGGGAGATGAATTAAAGAAATCGAAGGAATTTGAAGCTGTACCGAGTATTACTGAACGTTTAGGAATGGTTGCATACATGTTGTGGGATAATACAACAGGCGTAACAAAAACACAACAAACCAATAAAGCAATCGCACAAGAAGAATATGCGGATTTCAGAAAGAAATTGGATGGAATGATTATTCGTATCAATGCATTAGAAACAACTCTTGAGAATCAAGGGATTCCTTATATTAAAGGGAAAGATGAGAGTTGGAAAAAGGATTGATAAAAAATAAAAAAGCCACAGATGCACAGATTTTATTTTTTTCAATAAGAATAATAAAGTAATTTAATTTGTGCATCACCGCTCCGCAGCAGTTAAACTGCTGCGGCATGAATGGTTTTCAAAATTCTGAAAAACATAAAAGTATTCAGAACTGAAATTTTTCAATGAAATAGCATACCTTTAAAACATAGGCCGCAGCAGTGCAACTGCAGCAGAGCAAAGAATTAGAAAAAAAATAAAATAGCCACAGATTCACAGATTTTATTTTTTTCAATAAGAATAATAAAGTAATTTAATCTGTACATCAGTGGCAGATAAAACACCTTACAGTGCCATGTTAGGCTAATTTAGAGGAGCGCATGGAAATCTATATATTAAAATTGGAGTGGCGATAAACGCAAATAAAAATATAACTTTGAATTACTTATTTTAATGAATTAGATTTGGAATAAATTATATCCTTTAATCATGACAAAATTAATATCTCTTTTATTTTTTTCTTTAATTTTTAATAGTATTTCATTTTCTCAGATACCTTCTAATTCTAGTATTTTCGCAAAACTATATAGCAAGGATTTAACGTTAAGTATGGCGAAGATTTATCTAGTAGAAAATATCATAACCCTTGGGGATATTGAAGAAAAATTAGTCATAGATGGATTAAGCGCTGCAAGTTCGGGAGAATTAACTGCTTTATGCTATTCTGGAGACTCTTCCAAAACAAAAGGATTATTACTTGCTTTTTACGGAAATTACTGGAACGATCAAGGAGTTACTTACCAAGGTTACGCCTTTAGAAACTTTAAAGAAAAAAATGGAATTGAGGTACTAGAAAAAATTGTTGCCATTTCTGATAGAAATCAAAGTTTCATGGGAAAAAGTTTTGATAATAATAATATTGTGTTCACTTACGAAGATATTGTTTTTATCATGTATATAAATGGACCAACCAAAATAAGAGTTTTATGGGACAATTTTGATGCAGAATGGACAATTGAAGAAGCTAAAAAAACACTAAAAAGATTACAGGAATTTATTGGTAATTAACGCTACTTCCGCTCCGCAGCAGTTGCACTGCTGCGGTATGAATGGTTTTCAAAATTCTGAAAAACATAAAAGTATTCAGAACTGAAATTTTTCTATGAAATAGTATACCTATAAAACATAGGCCGCAGCAGTGCAACTGCAACGGAGTATTGAGAATTAGAAAAAAAAATAGCCACAGATTCACAGATTTTATTTTTTCAATAAAGCAATTACCAACTTATCAATAGTCGGCCACAGCAGTAAAACTGCAGCGGAGCATGGGGATATATTAAAGTAATCTAATCTGTGCATCTGTGGCAAATAACATACCTGCCCCGCTCCTCTAGAGTTGAACTGCTAAAGTATAAATAGCTTTAAAATTCTGAAATACACTATTTTATCAAGAACTGAAAATTTTCTATGAAGTAGTATAATACTTATTAAAAGTTGGCCGCAGCAGTGCAACTTCAGCGGAGCAATTATGTTGAACAAAAAAATGCCGAATCAATTGACTCGGCATTTTCTTTTTCAGGTATAGTGGTATAGGTATTACTCGTTAATGTATTGTTTTCTTGTTAAATACTTTTATTAAAATGCCGTTATAGTTTGAAAATAGTCTTTTGATTTTTATCATAAACACTATATTGAAAACATAATCGGTATTACTCTTTGATAATTAATTTTCTAAGGTCATTTTCTCCAATTCGGATAAAATATATTCCGTTTGATAAGTCAGAAATATTCAACTCATTCATTCCGATTCCAGCAATTCCAGTGTGAACTAATTGTCCTTCAATTGTCATGATTGTGAATCCGAATGTTTTTCCAGATCCGTTGTTGATGAACAATTTATCGCTAGCAGGATTTGGATAAGTTGTAACCAACGTTTCCACTTTCTCATTGATACCAAGTTGCAAATTGTTTTCTGCAGTAATTCCGTTCATTAAAACAGAAAAATCTGCTCCAATAACAACTTGATTACCAACTAAGCTTATGGCATGCTCATTTAATTGTGGAATATAAGGAACATCTAAACGAACAGTATAGGTTCCAGTTTCTACATTTTGAAATTGATAATTACCATTGACATCAGAATAGGTAAATGCAATCGCAACATTCGAAGCATTGAATAACTTAACCAAAGCACCAACTAACGGCTCGGTCATGACTTTCAAATAGGTTGTATCGATGACAATGTTCCCCGAAATAATGCCACTTCCACTCATTACGTTCAATGTATTCGAGTTGATATTTCCACTGTTCAAGAAACATGGTAAACCAATTACATCTGCTGTTGTCCATGTGTCGCCATTTGTGTAATATAACGGCGCAACTCCAGGGAACAATATAGGATCTGGCGTGAAGCGAACATGATACATTCCAGTTTGTAAACTATCCGCCAAGTATGTTCCGTTAGAAACAATAATGGTTTGAACAGGCAAAACCAATAATGTATCTTCCATCACATAATTGAATACTTCCAAAATCCCTTCAGCTGGTGAACCATTTACTGTTAAATTACCATTGATATCGTTATAGGATTGTTGTTCATCCAAAAAGATAGCAGAATCAAATATATCATCTGAAATATCAGAAATGACTAATTTAATATGGTAAGTAGATCCAACTTGAGCGAAAAACTTTGCTTCAAAGGGTGTTGTATAGCCATCGTACACAAAAAATGCCGCTGCCGGACCAGTTGAATTATCAATGAAATATTGTGGATTCATGAATTGATTGACAGAATTGATTTCAACTGCAGTTGACGTTCCCGGTAAAAATGCAATATTTGAGCTTGGACCAGCATTTTCAGAAACTAAAAATAAAAAGCGATCAGTGAAAGAAGACATTGAATATTCAGGATATTCTTCAGATGCTAATAAATATGAAAAACGAACTGTATCCGTTATTGTTGGTGTAAAATCAAATTCGACGCGACAAGCATCAAAAGAAGGAGATGTATTTCCATTTGCAAGTCCGTAATTATAAATATCATTATCTCCCGGCATTCCAAGACCAAAAGAATTAAAATAGGAAACATTACCGCCAGAATTTGCAACAATTCCTGTTGAAATTACTAATCCACTATTTAAACCAATTATGCCACCGTTTTCAAATCGACCAATAGACATTGGATTAGAAAATGATTGAACATTCGAAACACCGTCGCACTGAACGCCAAAAATATTGGCAATCATCATGTCTAAAGAGTTAATTGTTGAATATTGGATTGGTGTTTGAGCTTGTGAAAAACTCGCAATAAACAAGCTAAGTGATAAGAATAATTTTGCTTTCATAGTAGGATTTGATTTGTTATGTTGTTAGACTCTCAAAAAAAGGAATCAGTTGCATTGAAAACAACTTTGTGATAAAAAAAATGAAATAAGCATCTGTAAGTTAAGTAAACACTGTAGTTCTACGCAATATTGCGAAGTTGCAATGTTTAGTTTAAACAAAACACATTAGAATTCTTTTTAAAAGAAAATAAATTTAATTTCGAAATTATTTCTCCTAATAAAAACCTATATTAAACCTTGATTAAAATTAGCTTGTTCGATACGTTACGAACTCAAAGCAAAGCCGATTCTATTCGCCAACTTACGTTTTCTTATTCAATAATTATGATTCTATGTACTTTGGGAATTTAAAAATTCTAAAAGAAAAACTGATTGATAATTGTCACCAACCCGATTCCGAAAATCACAAAAAGTACAATGTTTTTAAAAAGTTTCTCAGAAACATGTTCTAAAACTCTTTTTCCAATATACGTTCCAATAACACTAATAAACAATAAAATAAGCACATACTTCATGTCGTGCCAATGCACAAAACCATTGGACACGTATACCACTCCTCTGCTCAAATCTACTCCAAAATCAATCAGAGCGGAAGTGGCGATAAATGCTCCTTTTTTCAGATCAAAAGCAGCGAGCGTCATTCCTCTAATCGCACCTCCAGTACCTAATAAACCTGCCATGAACCCAGAAACGGTTCCACCAATTATTGAATTGACATTTGTTGGTTGAATTGAAAAATTTCGCAACAATAAAAACAACAAACTAAAAATTATTAAGAAAAAGGCTAAAGCAGTTTCTAGGATTTCAGATGAAATAAATTTACTTAAAAATGCACCGAGCCCAACAAATAGCACTGCTGGAATCCCCAAATACAGCACAATTTTCCAATTGACTCCTTGTCTGAAAAAATAGATTTTTGAAATATTGCTAAAAATATGAAACAGGGCCGTAATACCTAAAACAGAATGAAAATCAAAGAAATAGGTGGCAATTGGGACAAAAAAAACTGAAGAGCCAAAACCACTAATGGTTCCAGCAACTTCAGCAATAAGTGCTAATAAGGCAAATAATAGAATTGCATCAATTGACATAATTCTTAAAGTTAGTAAATAAGCTTTTAAACTACTTAAATTAGTTCACTTCAATAGCGTTCAATACTTTTTCTTTTGTCAATGCCAAGTCTAATACTTCCTTCATTTGTGTCACAAAATGGAATGTCAATCCTTTCAAGTAATCTTGTTTGATTTCTTCAATGTCTTTTCTATTCTTCTCACACAATATTATTTCCTTAATTCCTGCGCGTTTTGCAGCAAGAATTTTCTCTTTGATTCCTCCAACTGGCAATACTTCACCACGCAATGTAATCTCACCTGTCATCGCAAGATTTTTCTTCACGCGTTTCTGTGTATACAAAGAAGCTAATGACGTTAACATGGTAATTCCAGCGCTAGGTCCATCTTTTGGCGTTGCACCTTCTGGAACGTGCACATGAACGTTGTGTTTATCGAATACTTCTTGGTCCAAATTCAACCAACTGCTATGGGCTTTCAAGAATTCAAGCGCAATTACAGCTGATTCTTTCATTACATCTCCCAAATTTCCAGTCAAGGTTAATTTCCCTTTTCCTTTCGTAATAGACGATTCAATGAATAGAATATCTCCTCCAACACTTGTCCAAGCTAAACCAGTTACAACTCCAGCAATTTCATTGCTTTCATATTTCGTTCTTCCTCTACCCGCTCCTAAAACAGTAAACAAATCCTCTACGCTAATTTTTGCAGTGAATTCTTCTTCCATCGCAATTTGACGGGCACGGTTACGAACTAATTTTGCAACCATTTTATTCATTCCACGCACACCAGATTCATTGGTATATTCTTCTACTAACTTCTCCATTACTTTGTTATCAATCGTAATGTCTTTTTTACTGATTCCGTGATCTTCAATTTGCTTCGGTAATAAATGTCGTTTTGCTATTTCAATCTTTTCTTCAATGGTATAACCGTTTACTTCGATAATTTCCATTCTATCGCGCAAAGGTCCTTGAACTTCTCCCAAATTATTAGCCGTTGCAATAAACATCACTTTTGAAAGGTCAAATTCAGTTTCAATATAATTATCGTAAAACGAATTATTTTGCTCAGGATCTAACACTTCCAATAATGCAGAAGACGGATCTCCGTGATTACTTCTTCCTAATTTATCGATTTCATCCAAGACAAAAACTGGATTCGAACTTTCTGCTTTTTTGATGTTTTGCATGATACGCCCTGGCATTGCACCAATATACGTTTTACGGTGTCCACGAATTTCAGATTCATCGTGTAAACCACCTAAAGACATGCGAATATATTTTCGTCCAAGTGCTTCAGCAATTGATTTTCCCAACGAAGTTTTTCCAACTCCGGGAGGGCCATAAAAACATAAAATTGGTGATTTCATGTTTCCTTTTAATTTCAAAACAGCTAAATATTCTAAAATACGCTCTTTTACTTTTTCTAATCCGTAATGATCACGTTCCAAAATTTTCTTAGCGCGTTTCAAATCAAGGTTATCTTTCGAAAATTCTCCCCACGGTAAATCAAGCATTAAATCCAAGTAATTCGATTGTACATTGTACTCTGCTCCTTGCGGATTCATACGCTGTAATTTATCTAATTCCTTGTAAAATATTTTTGATACACGTTCATCCCATTTTTTCAATTCAGCTCTTGAACTGTAATCGCGCACATCAGATTCCTGCGGATTATCTCCTAATTCATCTTGAATTGTGCGCATTTGTTGGTGAAGGAAATATTCGCGTTGCTGACGATCCATGTCTTTACGAACTTTGGATTGAATTTCATTGCGCATTTCCAACATCTGAATTTCTAATGTCAAATGTTCCATCACCATCATCACCCGCTTTTTCATATCCAATTCTTCCAACATTTCCTGTTTTTTGGCAACGTCGGCATTCATATTGGATGAAATGAAATTCACGAGAAATGTTGGACTATCAATATTTCCAATAGCAAATGAAGCTTCAGATGGAATATTTGGACTGTCTTTTATAATTTGTAAAGCAAGATCTTTAATTGTTTTGAACATAATGTCCATTTCCTTATTTTTCTTGTCAAATGTTTTTTCTTTCAACATCTTAACATTTGCCCGCATATACGGCTCAGTTTGATTTGGCTGTACAATTTCAAATCGACGCTTTCCTTGAATTATAACTGTTGAGCTTCCATCAGGCATTTTCAACAATCGAATAATTTGAGCAACAGTTCCAACAGTGTGTAAATCAGAAAATTCAGGTGATTCCTCTTCTTGATTCTTTTGTGAAACAACGCCAATTATTTTCTTTCCTTTATTGGCGTCTTGAATAAGTTTAATTGATTTATCCCGTCCAACCGTAATCGGAATAACAACTCCTGGAAATAAAACATTGTTACGTAAAGGTAAAATAGCAAGATCTTCAGGAAATTTTTCCTTGTTCATGTTTTCTTCTTCTTCCGCTGTAATTAGTGGAATAAATTCAGCATCAGCTTCAATTGCTTGTGTTAAATTTAATATATCGTTGTCAAAAATATCGTTCATGCTTCTTGAAATTCGTAATTTTTTAGTTGGGATTTGAAATTGATTTAAAATCCCATTTTGTAAGTCAAACTGTCAGTATAATTAGGTGTACTTTTCGTTAAACCTTGATTTTATAGGACACAGCTAATGAGTCAAATGATATGCCACTGGAAATTAACTGAAATTTTGTCTTATTTATCCTCAGAAATGTGACGTAAAATAGCAATTTCACTCTGCGATAATTGCAAACCTCTGCGGTGCATCATATTATTCGCATATTCGATTGCTTTTTCGAACCTAAATGGAACGATTTCATCTGCTCCACCCCAACTAAAAGAAGGAATGAATTTGGCTGGAAATCCCGCTCCATAAATATTAGAAGAGACGCCTACAACTGTTGCGGTGTTGAACATTGTATTGATTCCACATTTAGAATGATCGCCCATACAAACGCCCATGAATTGTGTTTCTGTTTGTATTTCTCCTTTTTCTTCATAGGAATAGGTTGAAATGTTTCCGTAATTGTTTTTCAAATTAGACGTATTCGTATCAGCTCCTAAATTGCACCATTCACCAATCAAAGCATTCCCAAGAAAACCGTCATGACCCTTGTTGGAATACGCTTGAAAAACGACATTATTTACTTCACCACCCACTTTACAATGTGGTCCAAGAGTTGTTGGTCCGTATACTTTCGCACCTAATTTCAAAGCACTGTGTTCACACATTGCTAAAGGTCCACGGATAATCGATCCTTCCATTATTTCAGCACCCTTTCCAATATAAATTGGACCTGAATGTGTATTTAAAATTGCTGCTTCAATTGTTGCTCCTTCTTCAATGAAAATCATTGATTCGTCGCCAATTACTGTATTTGTTTTTGAGATTTTCTCAGATGTTCTGCCTGCCGTGATTAGTTCGAAATCTGAAGATATTGCATCCCCATTTTTTTGAAAAATATGCCATCTTTGAGAAATAACAACAGGAATCTCGCCAACATATTCGACTTTCACAGATGCATTTCCTTTTTTAGCGAGCCAAATTTTACCCATCCATAACGCTTCATTTTCTCCAAGATTAACAATAGCAACTGCTACTTCAACATTTGGAATCAATTCAGCATTAACAATCAAATCTGCGTTTTCAGTAGTAGGAAACCTTTCAGCTAAATAGGATTCTGTTTGATAATAAATCTCAGCTTCGGGTAGAATTACCTTCCATCGTTCATCATTTGTAAAAATTCCAATGCGTAAATTTCCTATAGGTCGTGTTAATGACAAAGGTGCGAAACGCAAATGTAAACCGTTATCGTGCAAACTTATTTTCATATCAAAAACTTAAATCGTTCTTATTTTGAAGCTGTTAAATCAAATCCGTTCTTTGCAATTTCATCATTTAAATTCCCGGATTTTTTACTAAAAAGATATAACATTAGAAATGTCAATGTTCCATTAATGATCAAAATCTCGTTACCAAATTTATATTCACCAAAAAGTTGCGGTGAAAAATGATCAAGGACATAGCACATCAAAGGAGCAAGAATACAAACAATTGGAACAATTGGAATTTTTGCATTTACGATAGAACGTTTGGTAAGAATACCAAATGAGAACAATCC
>CAMDNE010000004.1 GCA_945902745.1 Chitinophaga pinensis
AGCAATTCGAATTTTTCTTCAAATTCATCCATCAACCGTTCTTCACCTGTTACAGTTATTTCATTTCCGCGTGCGGTAATTTGTAATGTTGGGAAGAAACTTTTCAGGTGTTTCAGGTTAGAATTGTTCACTCCGAACAGTTCTACAGGATTTATTCCACTTATTTCAATTTTTTTCTCTTGCAATCTGACTATTTTCTAGATGATTTGACAAAAATTACACCGATTAACCTTATTTTTGGTTCAAAATTAGAAAATTATTCGGCTCATCAAACGACCGAAAGAACGGATATGCAAATAATTACATTAACAACAGATATGGGAGTGCGCGATCATTACGTCGCAGCAATCAAAGGAGCCGTTTTAAAAAGCTGCCCATCTGCCGTTATTATTGATGTTTCGCATACTGTTAAACCATTTGATGTTGCCGAAGCGGCCTTTTATATCTCCTCTTGCTTTGAAGAATTTCCTGAAGGAACAGTTCATGTTGTAGGAGTTGATAGTGAACCAATGGTCAACTTTAGTGGTTCCGAAGGATCTTTTCCATCTGTTTTAGTTTTTAAAGGACATTATTTCATATCAAATGACAACGGTTTTTTTGGTGCATTCTTAAAAGATGAACAGCCAGATCAATTTTATCGCTTAGACGATGTGCTTTCACGCATGGACTTATTTAAATTTCCAACAAAAAACATGTTAGTTCCAGCTGCTTGTAGAATTATGAATGGGGATAAAATTGAAACATTTGCTACGACTTTTGCATCATACAAAAAAGCATTTGCTCAAACAGCCGTTATAGAAACCAATTTGATAAAAGGAAATGTCATACACATTGATAATTACGGGAATTTAATTACAAATGTTCATGAATCCTTGTTTGAGCGTTTTGGAAAAGATTCACCTTTCATTATCTATTATAGAAACAAAGATTACCACATTGATGTTATTTCTGCCACTTATAACTCTGTACCGAATGGAGAACGTGTTGCTATTTTCAATAACAATGGATTATTAGAAATTGCAATTAACAGAGGCGCAAATTTAAGCAACGGTGGAGCAGAAAAACTATTTGGCGTTAGAATCGGTGATGTAATTCGAATAGAATTTACACCTCGAGGCTCACGAGAAACACTTGATTCTTTATTCTAATGCTCATTCGAATAGTACAACTTCACTTTCAAGAAGATAAAATTGCTGATTTTTTAGCCTTTTTTGAAACTGTTAAAGAGAAAGTAAACGGTTTTCCTGGTTGTTTAGGGATGAAATTGTTAAGAGATCTTGATACGCCAACAATTGTAATGACGTATAGTCATTGGGAGAATGAAACAGCATTAGAAAATTACCGTACATCTGAAACATTTGGTCAAATATGGCCGAAAATAAAGCCTTGGTTTGCAGGAAAACCACAAGCATGGAGTGTGACTGAACACTTCAACGGCTTTGAAATCAAGCATTAAAAAATAAAAAATCCGCATTTTTTTTCTGAAATAATTTTGCTGTTTCAAATTATAATATAACTTTACTTGAAAACTAACTAATCAAAGAGTAATGAGTAAAGGAGTTGTAAAGTTCTTTAATGACACCAAAGGATTTGGTTTTATTACAGATTCAGAATCAAACAAAGAGTATTTTGTGCATGTTTCAGGTTTAATTGACAAGATTAAAGAAAATGACGAAGTAGAATTTGACCTTGAAGAAGGTAAAAAAGGATTGAATGCCATGAATGTGAAATTAGCTTAACTAATATATTTCATCAATTAATTCTTAAAAGTCTCGTTGAACATTCAACGAGACTTTTTTGTTGGGACGTATAGGCGAATTGCAATTCCCTTATACGTCCCAACAAAACCTTTTAATCAATAATACACCATCAGCACTAAATCCGTATTGGTGATTCAAAAGGAAATCTTAAATTTGACTCGTTAACAAACTATTTTTTAATGAGAGCACTTTATTTCAAAGAAATAAAAAGTTTCCTAGGTTCAATCATTGGGTATATTTTTATACTCATTTACTTGATTGCTTCGGGATTGTTTCACTGGGTTATTTCCTACAACACCAACCTTTTAGAAGGAACAGAAGCAGATTTAATTCCTTTTTTCAACTTATCTCCAGTCATCTTTTTAATTCTAATTCCAGCAATCACGATGCGCTCAATCGCAGAAGAACGCAGAACTGGAACAATTGAATTATTGTTTACACGACCAATTTCAGATTTAAAAATCCTCCTTGCTAAATATTTCGCAGGTGTTACACTCTTAATTATAGCACTTATTCCAACGCTTATCTATTATATTTCCATGTATTATCTTGGAAGTCCAGTTGGTGTGATTGACGGAGGCGCAACATTTACATCCTACATAGGATTGATTTTGCTTGGTTCTACTTTTGTTGCCATCGGAATTTTTGCTTCTTCATTGACAAGTAGTCAAATTGTTGCGTTCATCCTTTCCATGTTCCTATGTTGGATCTTTTTCGATGGATTCAAACTATTAGGCTCATTTAATTTAATGGGCAAATTCGATTATGTTATTCAATACACGAGTCTTTCTTATCATTACGATGCGATTAAAAGAGGAGTGATTGATACAAGTGATTTAGTCTATTTCTTTTCAATCATCGGGTTATTCATTTTTGCTGCTTTAACAGTTATTAAAACATTAAAAAAATAAGTCATGGCAACAAAGAAAAAATTCACGAAAGGCATTTTCAATTGGTCCTTCCTTGCAATTGTTGCGGTAGGAATAATTTTAATTAACATCATCAGTTCGTTTTTATATAAACGCGTCGACATGACTGAAGACAAGCGTTTTTCCCTTACAGAAGGAACAATTGCATTTTTAGAAAATAAAGACAATTTCAAAAACCGTTTGAGTTTAAAGATTTATTTAGACGGTGTTTTACCTGCTGAATTAAAGCATTTTAAAAATGCTATTGAGGATAAACTAAAAGAATTCAAACAATATGCTGGAGATAGAATAGAATATACTTTTATCAATCCAAATGTCGGTTCAGAAGGAGATCAACAATTATTATTTGAATCAATTTATGGCAAAGGAAAAGGCATTATCCCGATGGATATTGTTTATATGAAAGATGGCTCTCAAAGTCAAATGTTAGTTTGGCCAGGAGCAGTAATTGACTATGGCGGATCAACAGTTCAAACAATTCAATTTCTGCCAGGCACGCCTCCAGGTAAACCATATAGTTTAGATGGTTTAACAGATATGATTCAAAACTCTATCAATAATTTAGAGTATATATTGATAAGTTCATTGCGTCGTGCAACACAAGAAAACAAACCTCGAATTGGCTTTCTACAAGGACATGGAGAATTGACTTTTGCACAAACTCAGCGCGCACGCTCATTAATCGCTCCTTATTTCGCCATTGCAGATGTATTAATAAATGATTCACTCGCTGCTTTAGACAATATTGATGGATTAGTGATCGCACATCCAACTCAAAAATTCAACGATAAAGAATTATACATTATAGATCAATTTGTAATGCGGGGAGGAAGGTTAATGTGTTTTCTGGATGCATTAGCATTGAACGAAGATACTTTGAATGCAAATGGTTCAACCCATACTACTCGCAATGAAACTGGGCTTGAAGGCATGTTATTCGATTATGGTTTGAGTTTAACAGCAAACTATGTTGTGGATGCCCGATGTGCGCCGAAAGCTGTCCCGTTTGCAAAACAATCTTTGATTCCTTGGTTCTTCCATGTATTAGCAACACCAACAAAACATCCTATTTCAAGAAATTTAGAACCTGTTTCGCTGAAATATGCGAATGAAATTCAATTTGTTGGCAACAGTAAAAATAAATTAACGCCAATACTAACGTCTTCTACTAATTCAAATGTTACTGGATTAGCTCCACTTGTAAGTTTGGCTATGCCGCTGAATTATGGAAAAAATCCTGAGTTAATTGCAAATCCATCATCGGATTTAAACAAGCGTTGTTTAGCGGGATTAACAGAAGGAAGATTTGAATCGCATTATAAGAACAGAATAGTTGAAGAGTTCATTAACAATCCTTCAATTCATTACTTGGAAAAAAGTAGTAAAGAAGGAAAAGTTTTATTGATTGGAAATGGCCGTTTTATTGCGAATTCATACGATTCAATGCCTTCCAAAGATGGTAAAGCCTATATGTATCGTCCTACTGAAGCAAATGATTTGCGCATGGATCCAGAATTAGCTCAAATTGGCGTTCCAATTTATTTCGGAAACCAAGAGTTTTTTCAAAATACGGTTGATTATATGTTAGGTGATAATTCTGTTTTAGATATTCGTAGTAGACAAATTGACATTCATGCCATTGACAAAGAAAAAATTAAAGCTGATGCAGGATTCTACAAAATCATGAACCTTCTTTTACCTGTTGCAATTGTGTTATTATTTGCGCTAATCATGGGATATATTAGAAAACGTAAATACGCTAAAAGATAAATAAATCATGAAGAAAATTATCATACTTGTTTTAGCAGTAGGAATTATTATATTCCTTGGATGGTATACATTCGGTTTAATGAAAACTGAAGGTAAATCTGATAAAGAATTAATTGAATTCAGCATTGCCGATACCTCAACAGTTGATAAAGTCATTATAACTGATGCATTTTCGAACACTATTGAAATTATTCGTGATGGCAAAACATGGACAGACATAGAAGGTGGTTGCATTGCCCAAACAAACGTAAATTTCATACTTGAAACATTTAAAAACATTGAATTCAAAGGTTATTTGTCAGATAATTCTCATGCACAATTCACTAAATTAATGTCATCACAACATACTAAAGTGGAGATTTTTCAAAATGGTGAATGGCTAAAAACTTGGTATATCGGACCTTCAGCTCAAGACCATTATGGTCAAATAATGCTTCTGGATTCCAAAGAAGGAGGTAAAAGTGATATCCCTGTTATGATGAAAGTAAAAGGAGAATCCGGAATCATTGAGCCACGGTTTTTTGCAGATAAAAGAAAATGGATGTGTACCAATATTTTTGCTGTCCCTTTAGAACGAATATCTAAAGTGGAGGTGAAATATTTTCAGGAGCCAATTCGCAGTTTTACCGTTACGAAAAAGGGAAATACAATGGCCGTTTTTCAACAAGGTAGAAAATTAAACAATGTTGATCCTAAAAAAATCTACCTGTACCTGCAGAATTACAAGAAAATTCATTTTGACATCGCAAACTACGAACTATCTGAAAAACAAATTGATAGTTTGAAAAGAACAACTCCTTTTTCAACAATTTCATTAAAAGAAACTTCAGGGAAAGTAACGAAATTACGCTTGTTTCCAATTAAATCTAATTTTGAGGAGACCACTGAATTTGGTGATTTAGTGGACATTGACCAAAACAAATTTTGGTGTGAGTTACAAAGCGGTCAAGTTGTGAAATGTCAATTTTTTGTTTTCAACCCTTTGCTTTTAGGTCATATTTATTTTCCTATGGATCTTGGCAGTATGGGTAAGAAGAAGTAAGTTCTCTAGTCATTTTGGGTTAATTATGATATTGCTATTAATCCTTTGAATTGTTAATAAAAAAATAAAAAAAAGACTGTTTAACGTGTAAATTTATAAGAAGGCTTTAATAGCTTTGATACAAATTATTTCGCAATGAATTTTATTATTTCAAGTACCACTTTACTGAAGCATTTACAGAACATTTCTGGTGTTTTAAGTACAAGTAACTCTTTACCAATTTTAGATAATTTTCTATTTGAAATTATTGGTAATCAACTAACTGTGTCAGCATCTGACTTAGAAACAACAATGAGAACTTCTTTTCCTGTTGAAGCAAATGAGGAAGGAAAAATTGCTATTCCAGCAAAATTGCTTTTGGATGTTTTAAAAAATTTACCGGATCAACCGTGTACTTTTTTGGTAGACAAAACAAACTATTCAGTTGAGATTGCATACGATAACGGTAAATCTAAGATGGTTGGATATAATGGGGATGATTTCCCTAGAGTTCCAACAATTGAAAAAAGCAGTAAAATAAATGTTGCAGGTGAATTAATTTCAAAGGCAATCAACAAAACATTATTTGCTACTGGAAATGATGATTTACGACCTGTAATGAGTGGTGTTTTTTGTCAGTTTAGTCCACAAGACATAACTTTTGTTGCAACTGACGCACATAAATTGGTTCGTTATAGAAGAACTGATTCTAAAGCAACAGGAAGTTCATCATTTATTCTTCCAAAAAAACCATTGAATTTATTGAAATCAAATTTGCATGGTGATGAAGATGTTGAATTGGAATATAATGAGTCTAATGCGATTTTCTCTTTTAAGGATATCGTTTTAGTATGTCGTTTGATTGATGGGAAATATCCAAATTATGAGGCTGTTATTCCAAAAGAGAATCCGAATGTTTTAACAATTGACCGTGCTCAATTCTTGAGTTCTATCAAACGTGTTTCAATTTTCGCAAATAAAACAACACACCAAATTAAATTGAAATTAGCAGGATCTGAATTATCACTTTCGGCTGAAGATTTAGATTTCAATAACGAAGCAAATGAGCGATTGACATGTAATTACGATGGTGATGACATGGAAATTGGTTTCAATTCTCGTTTCTTGATGGAAATGTTGAACAACCTAGATACAACAGAAGTTCGCCTAGAAATGAGCGAACCTTCAAGAGCTGGTTTATTAATGCCGGCTGTCAATGATAATAAAGATGAAGATGTTCTAATGTTGGTTATGCCAGTTATGTTGAACAGATAAAAAAAATATTTATTTTTAAAAAATCCATTTATCCCTGATGAATGGATTTTTTTTGAGCTAATTTTATATTTTATCCATATCATCGGGAATTACTTAGAAGAAATAAAAATCAAGAATATTAGACAATCATTGGTTGTTTAAATGTTAAATAGAACTATTAATTGAGTTAACTAACGGTTTAATTATATAAGGTTCGACATATTGCGACCGCGCAGCAGAGCTGAAGGCAATTCGCGAATTCGAAAACTAAACTTCATTTTTTGTTATAGGGTATATTTCATTCAGATTAAAATAATATTTCATTTTAATGAAGTATACAGTGCAAAATAACTGTTAGTTTTTACAAAAAACTCGTTTCAATATATTTGCCTGAAATAAATAGATCAATTTGCTCTTATTATAAATATTTTTTTCACTTGTCCCTCTGTATCTTAATAAAAATGGACTTTCTACGTAATATAGCGAAGTTGCAATTTTGCAATATTTATGTACTCGATATTATCGCACATTTATAAAAAAACTGAGAAATTATAAGGATATTCAAGATGGTTAGCGAATCCGAGTTAAATCGATTGAATATAAGCACCGTTTTTCAAGGAATGATCTACAACTGCTTCCATCCAAGGCATTCCAATTTTAATTGAGTTTGAATTTATCACATCCGAATAATCTGAAAGTAAAACAGAATATTTTCTCCCATTAACATCCATTTCAATACTACCCTTTTCTTTTCGAACTGAAATTGAGGTTTTGGATGAAGTTAATTTCCAATTTTTCTTGTTCAATGAGTAATAGTGAATTTGAGATGGATGCAATTTCAAATACCCTTGAACAGCAAATTTCACTTTTTCTTCCTCGTCTGGTTTGGCTTTGTAAAAGCAAAATAATTGATTGTCTTTGCGAACAGTAATTATAACTTGTCGTGCATTAAACACACATAGCTCATTTACATTCATGTTCTGATACCGCTGCACGATAATTGAAATCAACAGCATCAAGCCTCCAGTGAATGCAAGAATTACATGGCTTCTTTTTTGTGCCCATAAGAATAGAAATAAAATCAACATCCCTAAAGCAAATACGACAATAAGTGAAACTTCAAATCCATATGCTACTGCTCCAGGTAAATCTTCCACCCATTCAATAAAAGCTAAAGAGACAAATATGATAAAGGTCAAAATTAATCCCGCAAACCTTGCAATTGTTGTCCACCAACTTATTGTAAACAAAACGATTCCAAATCCCAAAATAAGACCAGATGAAGCCATCAATCCAATATTAGTTAAAACAAAGTAATTTGGAAATTGATGGAAATAATACAACGATAATGGAGTCGTCATCAATTGCGCTGCAAAACCAATGGCTGTTCCTTGCCAAATTTTCATCAACCACTTATTTTTCAAATAAATCAATTGTTCAATCGGTTTATACAATAAAAAGATTCCAAGCATTGCTAAAAATGATAATTGAAATCCAATATCGTAAAGTGTATAAGGATCAAATAACATTAATACAAATGCAGTAAAAAACAAAGAATTTATCGAATTATGATTTTTTCCTGTTAATTGTGAAAGTGCTAAAACTGAAAACATAAAAACTGCCCTTAAAACTGAAGGCGACAATCCAGTGACAACAGCATAAATCCACATGATTATGACGACAATAATAACAGCTTTTTTTCTACTCAATACTTTTGAAAACTGACTAAAAACAACCATTAGAATTTGCATAATTATCCCAATATGCAATCCTGAGACTGCGAGAACATGCATTGCTCCCGTATTTGTAAAACTCGTTGTTATTTCTGAATCCAAAAGTGATTTATCCCCCAATATTAAGGCAAGAGCAATTGCCAATTCTTTGCCTTTCAAGTTTTCTTCTAAGGATGCTTTTAGGTAGTTTCTTAAATTCGTTGTTTGTTGACTATACCATGGTAATTCTTCATGTTCAATGATTTTATACTCGTCTTCACCAACGAAAACCATGTGGTTAAAGCCTTTCTTGCTCCAATAATTTTCAGCATCAAATTCTCCTGGATTACCATTGTTTTTTATTTTATTCAGTTCTGATGAAATGAGAATTAAATCTCCTGTTTCACATCCATAATTTCCTGATTTCACAAACAATACAACCGGTACTTTAAAATCAAATTTTGAAGTTTTACCATAAACACATTCAATATCACCAGTCATTTTTTTCCACTCCCTGTCTGAATGTCCAACTTCTCTCAATTTCACCATCAACAAATCCCCTTTCTGATAGAAGGAATCCATGTGTTTCTTTTCCCAAGCTCCTCCTCTACTTTGAATCAAAAGTGCTCCAATTAAAACAAATACACTACTTGTCAAACATAAAACAACTCCATTATTAAGTAGTCTCTTCCAAAAACAAAAAAGTGCAGTAAAAAGAATTAAAACAGTTCCAGACAAAAACAGTTCTTGCCATTCAACCAATTCAAAACCAATTAAAATACCGACACACAAACAAATTGTTAGTAATAAAAATGGCTGTTTAAAAAACTGAAAAGTCATAGTAGTTTTTAGTGTTCTTAGGCTTTACAAAAGAACGATTTTTTTTGCAAGAAAAAAATAGAACTTTATTCCCCTTGTTTATCAACAAAACACTAGAATAAATTCAATCGAATAACTATCTTTGCTTGCAAATTTTTACAAAAGAATCATGAATGTAACTCTTCCAGATGGATCAGTAAAGCAATTTGAAAACGGTATTAGCGCACTTGATGTCGCTAAAAGTATTTCAGAAGGTCTTGCTAGAAATGTACTTGCTGCCAAAGTTGATGGCCAAGTTATTGACGCTAACCGCCCGCTAAATGCGGATTGCACCTTACAATTACTAACCTGGAATGATGCTGAAGGAAAATCTACTATGTGGCATTCTTCTGCTCACATTATGGCTGAAGCAATTGAGTTTTTCTATCCTGGCGTTAAATTGGCTATTGGACCTCCAATCACAAATGGATTCTATTACGATATAGATTTCATGGAATATTCTATTTCAGAAAAAGACTTAGAGAAGATTGAAAATAAAATGAAGGAAATTGCGAAAGAGAAAAATGTTTTTATTCGCAAAGAAATTTCCAAAGCTGACGCAATTGCATATTTTACTGAAAAACAAGATCCATACAAACTTGAATTAATTGATGGTTTAGAAGATGGAACATTGACATTTTATACACAAGGAAATTTCACAGATTTATGTCGTGGACCTCACATTCCAGATACAGGTGGTTTTAAAGCAGTGAAATTAACATCTATCGCTGGAGCATATTGGAGAGGTGACGAAAAGAACAAACAATTAACGCGTATTTATGGAATTACGTTCCCTAAACAAGCTGAACTTACAGAATATTTAGAAAAAGTTGAAGAAGCAAAACGCCGCGATCATAGAAAATTAGGAAAAGAATTAGAGTTATTTACCTTCTCTCAAAAAGTAGGACAAGGTTTACCATTGTGGCTACCTAAAGGAGCTGCATTGCGTGAACGTTTAGAAAACTTTCTTAAAAAAGCACAACGTAAAGCTGGTTATGATCAAGTTATAACTCCTCATATTGGAAGTAAGGAATTGTATGTAACGTCAGGACATTTTGCGAAATATGGTGCAGACTCGTTTCAACCAATTAAAACACCAGATGAAAATGAGGAGTTTTTGTTGAAACCAATGAATTGCCCGCATCACTGTGAGATTTTTAAATCAAAACCTCGTTCTTATAAAGATCTTCCTGTTCGTTTTGCAGAATTTGGCACTGTTTATCGTTACGAACAATCAGGTGAATTACACGGTCTGACAAGAGTTCGTGGTTTTACACAAGACGATGCACACATTTTCTGTATGCAAGAGCAAGTAAAGGATGAATTCAAGAAAGTAATTGATTTGGTTCTTTATATTTTCAAAACATTATCATTTGAGAATTTCAAAGCACAGATTTCTCTAAGAGATAAAAACTCGCCTGAAAAATATATCGGTAGCGATGAAAATTGGGAGAAAGCAGAAAATGCAATTATTGAAGCGGCTGCAGAAAAAGGATTAGATACGTTTATTGAATACGGTGAAGCAGCATTCTATGGTCCAAAACTCGATTTCATGGTGCAAGATGCATTAGGGCGTGAATGGCAATTAGGTACGATTCAAGTAGATTACAACTTACCAGAAAGATTTGAATTAGAATTTACTGGTGCTGACAATCAAAAACACAGACCAGTAATGATTCACCGTGCTCCTTTTGGATCCATGGAACGTTTCATTGCAGTTTTATTAGAACATTGCGCTGGAGATTTCCCATTATGGTTAGCAACAGAGCAATATGCAATCTTACCAATTTCTGATAAATACAATGAGTATGCAGAAAAACTTTCAGAATTGCTAAATAATTACGATATTCGCGGCTTCGTGGACGACCGTAACGAAAAGATAGGTAAAAAAATACGGGACGCAGAATTGAATAAAACACCTTTCATGCTGATTGTTGGTGAGAAAGAAGCTGAAAACAATGAAGTTTCTGTTCGTCAACGTGGTGAAGCAGATAAAGGTTCGATGAGCGTTGAAAAGTTTGCCGAGTTAGTACAAAAAACGATTGAAGATGAGTTATCATCTAAAGTTTAATTAATTAAATGAGAAAAAACACAAGAAAACCTTTTATTAAAAGAGAGGAAGTAGACCAACACAGAATCAATGAGAAAATTTTATCTCGTGAGATTCGTTTGGTAACAGAAGGAGGAGAACCACAAGTTATTTCTACTGCTGAAGCTATTCAATTAGCGGAAGAGCAAGATATGGACTTAGTTGAAATTTCTCCAAACGCTGTTCCTCCTGTGTGTAAGATTATGGATTACCGTAAGTTCTTATACAATCAAAAAAGAAAACAAAAAGAATTAAAAGCAAAACAAAGTAAAATTGTATTGAAGGAAATTCGTTTTGGACCGAATACAGATGAACATGATTTTCTATTCAAATTAGCTCACGCACGTAAGTTTTTGGAAGAAGGAAGTAAAGTAAAAGCATATGTATTTTTTAGAGGTCGTACAATTGTGTTCAAGGATAGAGGTGAAATTTTATTGTTGAAATTTGCGCAAGAATTAGCGGAAATTGGTGCAGTAGAGCAATTACCAAAATTAGAAGGTAAACGGATGATTATCATGATCAACCCTAAAAAGAAATAGAAAAGTGATGAGTGCATAGCGATGAGTGAATTTAAACTCTCATCACTCCGCACTAAAAACTCATCACTTAAATAAGAAGCTATATAAAGGTAACTTTAAAAAACGAAGAGAGATGCCAAAAATGAAAACTAAATCTAGTGCTAAGAAGAGATTCACAATCACTGGAAGCGGTAAAATCAAAAGAAAACACGCTTTTAAAAGCCACATCTTAACTAAGAAGTCTAAGAAGCGTAAGAGAAATTTGACAGCAGCTGGTTTGGTTCACCAAGCAGATGTATCAAATATCAAAGTACAATTGTGTATGTAATTCGTCTTTTGACGAATGTAAACACAAAGGTTTATTATTGTTTAACCCGGTAACGAGTAGCTAAGTCATCTGAAATAAAGGTGCACTCTTTATTAAAAAACTAGAAATTATGCCAAGATCAGTAAATCACGTAGCATCAAGAGCTCGTAGAAAAAACTTGATGAAGCTAGCCAAAGGATACTATGGCCGCAGAAAAAATGTTTGGACAGTTGCAAAAAATGCAGTTGAAAAAGGATTAAATTATGCTTACGAAGGACGTAAGCAAAAGAAAAGAAACTTCCGTTCGTTGTGGATTACGCGTATTAACGCAGGTGCACGTCAACATGGAATGAGTTATTCTCAATTTATTGGAGCTGTACACAAAGGTGGAGTTGAATTGAACCGTAAGGTTCTTGCAGATTTAGCCATGAATCACCCTGAAGCTTTCAAGGCGGTTTGTGACGCAGTGAAGAAATAAGAAGTCATTAAACTTTATATAGCAAGAATCCCGTTCGTCAACTGACGAACGGGATTTTTTTTTGTCATAGTTTATATTTTATTCTCAGGTTCAATCAATTAAATACTCGCTTTAAAAATCAAGTAAAAAAGACAAATATTCGAACAAAAAATAATTAATACAATTATCTTTTTTATTTCACTTGTATATTCATTAATAACTTGAATTCAATTACATTTACCGAAATTTTTTTTTTATGTCTATAAGCACAAGTAAAGTATCAGCTGCAGGGATTTTAATAACAATCGGAATTGTTTTTGGAGATATTGGTACATCACCATTGTATGTATTTCAAGCAATTACTGGAAATGGAACTAATTTTTCATATGATTTAATAATGGGTGGATTGTCCTCTGTTATTTGGACTTTAATTTTATTAGCTACAATCAAATACATTTACTTCGCGTTAAATGCTGATAACAAAGGTGAAGGAGGAATTTTTGCACTTTTTGCTTTACTCAAAGCTAAACGGATAAAATGGGTAATAATTCCTGCTTTAATCGGCTGTGCCACTTTGCTTGCAGATGGATTCATTACTCCAGCAATTTCCATTTCTTCTGCAGTTGAAGGTATCAACAACATTTTTCCAGATTTCCCTGTAATACCAGTTGTTGTGGGCATAATCGTGATGCTATTCTCAATTCAACAATTTGGTACTTCAGCGATTGGTAAAGCATTTGGACCGGTAATGATAATATGGTTTGGGTTTTTAGGTTATTTAGGAGTCATCAATATTATGAAAAATCCTGACGTATTAAACGCATTCAATCCCTATTATGCTTACAATTTAATTGTTAATGTAAAAGGCGGTTTCTGGGTTCTTGGTGCTGTTTTCCTTTGCACAACAGGAGCAGAAGCATTGTATTCAGATCTCGGGCATTGTGGTAAAAAGAATATCCGTATAAGTTGGTCAATGATGAGCATTCTTTTAGTAACAAATTATTTAGGGCAATCAGCCTTATGCCTATCAGATGGGTTTGCGTTAAAACCAAAAGAAACAATTTTTTACGCGATGGTTCCCGATGGAATGTTGCCTTTTGCAATTGCAATCGCAACAGCAGCAACAATTATCGCTTCTCAAGCATTGATTACTGGAGTATTTACGCTTATGAATGAAGCTATTAAATTGAACTTATGGACGAATCTTAGGGTAAAATATCCTTCAGAACATAAAGGACAAATTTACATTCCTTTTATCAATTGGTTCTTAATGGGAGGATGTTTACTTGTTATTGCAATTTTTAGAAAGTCGACAGCCATGGAGGCAACCTACGGTTTGGCAATAACAATTGATATGGTAATGACATCAATTTTGTTGTGTTATTTACTTATGCTTAAATATCCTAAAACGAAAGTTGCATACCTTGTTATTTTCGGGATATTCTTGACGATAGAAGGTGTTTTCTTAATGTCTAATTTAGGTAAGATCGTTCATGGCGGATGGTTTACACTAATTTTAGCAACCGGCTTCTTTACCATGTTGTTTTTGTATTACAAAGCACGTTTACTTAGAAAAAGTATTACAGAATATATTTCAATGAAAAAGGTAATTCCATTATTAAATGCTACCAAAGCTGATTCAAATCTTCAATTTGAAGCTTCAAATTTAGTTTATCCAACAAGAAGTAATACACCAAACAAATTGGATGATACTGTTTTCTTCTCATTGTTTAAAAAACGACCTCGAAAAGCAGGTGTCGTTTGGTTCTTGCACCTTGATATTCTAAATGATCCATGGGGTGTACATTACACCGTGAATGAAGTAATCGATAAATCATGTTACTATGTCAATTTACAATTAGGCTTCAAAGAAGAACATCGAATCGAATACATGATGCGCAAGATTCAACGTAAAATGGTTGAAAAGGGTGAATTATCAGGTGAAAGTGTTTTTAACTCAGTCAAAGGAAAATTTGATGATGCAGATTTTAAATTCATCGTATTAAACTCTCGTGTTGCAACTGATAATAAATTAACTGCTTTCCAAAGTATTTGTGTGAAAGCTTATAGATTCGTAAAATCTACTGGGTTAAAACCTGCTGAAGATTTTGGTTTAGACAAAACTAACGTTGTTGTAGAATATATTCCAATTTGTGTGACGAAACAATATGATCAAGAATTGGTCGAAGACTGGGAAGATTATTCAGCTAAATCAAATAAAATTGCTTTGACGAGAGGTGAGGAAAATGAGACTGCAACAGAGTGATATAAATTAAAACTTCTGAAATAAATATTTAAATATAAAATGGGAACTCAAAAGGTTCCCATTTTTCATTAAAGATTAAATAATCATTCAATCACAACATATGAAGTACTTTTCTTTCCTTCAGAAATGATTGAAACCAAGTACATTCCTACTTGCTCTTCTAAATTGATTTCAATTGATTCTGTCCCTTGAAAATCCTTTGAATATACTTCTCGACCAAAAAGACCTGTAATTTCCTCTCGTATAAGAAGACACCTTTAAAAGTTAAAACAAAAAAAATGGGAACCTTTCGAGTTCCCATTTTTCAATTTATGTAAGAATTATTTCTTCTTATCTGCTTTATCATCAACTTCTTCGAAGTCAACATCTGTTACTTCATCCGCTGGATTTTCAGCACTTTCGTTTCCTCCAGTGTTTCCTCCATCAGCATTTGCAGCATTGTACATGTCTTGAGATGCAGCTTGGAAAACAGTATTTAATTTTTCCATTGCAGCTTCAAGATTTCCAACGTGTCTCGCTTCGAATTCAGTTTTCAATTCAGCTAACGCTTCTTCGATTGGTTGTTTTTTATCAGCAGAGATTTTATCTCCGTATTCTTTCAACTGACGCTCAGTTTGGAAAATCGTAGAATCTGCTTTGTTGATCAACTCTACTTCTTCACGTAATTTATTATCTGAATCAGCATTTGCAATCGCTTCAGCTTTCATTCTTTGGATTTCAGCATCTGACAAACCTGAAGAAGCTTCAATCTTAATTGATTGCTCTTTTCCTGTTCCTTTGTCTTTTGCAGAAATATTCATGATACCATTTGCATCAATATCGAACGTTACCTCAATTTGTGGAACTCCTCTTTGCGCTGGTGGAATATCCGTTAATTGGAAACGACCCAATGATTTGTTGTCAGTTGCCATCGCTCTTTCACCTTGTAACACGTGAATATCAACTGATGGTTGACTATCTGAAGCCGTTGAGAACACTTCTGATTTTTTAGATGGAATTGTAGTATTCGCTTCGATCAATTTCGTGAAAACTCCACCCATTGTTTCGATTCCTACTGATAAAGGAATAACATCTAATAACAATACATCTTTTACTTCTCCTGTTAAAACTCCACCTTGAATTGCTGCACCAACTGCAACAACTTCGTCAGGATTAACTCCTTTTGATGGTGCTTTTCCAAAGAAACGCTCTACTGCATCTTGAATAATCGGAATACGTGTTGAACCACCTACTAAGATTACTTCATCGATATCACTTGTTGATAATCCAGCATTTTTCATAGCTGAACGACAAGGAGCGATTGTTCTTTCTACGATATCAGAAATTAATTGCTCAAACTTCGCACGTTGTAAAGTTCTTACAAGGTGTTTCGGAATACCATTAACTGGCATGATGTATGGCAAATTGATTTCAGTTGAAGTTGTTGAAGAAAGTTCAATTTTCGCTTTTTCAGCAGCTTCTTTCAAACGTTGCAATGCCATTGGATCTTCACGTAAGTTCAATCCTTCGTCATTTTTAAATTCGTCAGCTAACCATGCAATAATTGCCTCATCAACGTCATCACCACCTAAGTGAGTATCTCCGTCTGTTGCCAATACTTCAAATACACCATCTCCTAATTCAAGTACAGAAACGTCATGTGTTCCTCCACCAAAATCGAAAACAACGATTTTTTGATCAACTCCTTTTTTATCCAATCCATAAGCTAAAGCTGCTGCTGTAGGCTCATTGATAATTCTTTTGATTGTTAAACCAGCGATTTCACCAGCTTCTTTTGTTGCTTGACGTTGTGCGTCATTGAAATATGCAGGAACAGTAACAACTGCTTCAGTAACTTCATGACCTAAATAATCTTCAGCTGTTTTCTTCATTTTTTGAAGAATCATTGCAGAAATTTCTTGTGGAGAATACAAACGATCGTCGATTTTCACACGTGGAGTATTGTTGTCTCCTTTAACTACCGTGTAAGGTACACGTCCTGCTTCCGCTTTCATTTCTTCATAAGTTGTACCCATGAATCTTTTGATAGACGAAATTGTTTTTGTCGGGTTAGTGATTGCTTGACGTTTCGCTGGATCTCCAACTTTACGCTCACCACCTTCAACGAATGCTACAACTGAAGGTGTTGTTCTTTTCCCTTCTGAGTTAGCAATTACTACCGGCTCACTTCCCTCCATCACAGAAACACACGAGTTGGTAGTTCCTAAGTCAATTCCAATTATTTTTCCCATTTTGTAATTATTTTTTCACTTTTAAAACTTGATTTCGATTAGTCAATCATTATGCCACCAGAAAAAAAGTTTCAAAAACGTACTAATTTGTCATTCACACACCTTTCATAGCATATTTTTATGTCGAAATGACAGATTGACTGACAAGTTTTGATAAAATATGTCTAAAATATTGAGCCAATCTCATTTGAAATAGTATTTTTATTAAAAAATCTAACCCTATGAAAGTATTTATTTCCCTTTTGACAGTTTCCTTTTTGCTTTTACAATCGTGCAACAGCAAACCATCAATTACACCCATAGAATACAATGACACCATTATAAAGGAACAAGCAAAAATCATTGAATTAATGTTTGATTTAGTTGCAAAAATCGAAACAGATTTAGACGGCTGTGAAGCTGTTCGTTTAAAAACAATTATTCAATGTGACTCATCAATTCAACGTGTTTCTAAAATGGAACCGTTTGATGGTGATGCATCAATGAAAAACACTGCTTTAGATTTGTTTAATTTCTACAAAAAAGCCTATCAAAATGAATATAAAGAAATGATAGCGATTCTTCAATTAGGCGATAAAATCACTGCAGAAGATATGGCAAGAATGACAAGTTTAAATGATGAATTAGCGAAAAAAGAAACTTCATTTGATAGTGCTTTCCAAGGCGCACAAGCGGCATTTGCTAAAAAACACAATATTATAATTGAAGAAAATAAATTGCAAAAGAAGATTGATAACAATTAATTTCTCAATTTTTAATTGAATTTAAAAAATCCATTCTCTCCAAATTCCAATTTTAAACCTGGTATATCTGCAGCAGTCAACAACTTGATTTGCTGCAGAGCTCCATTTAATGGATCTAAAACAGGTCCACCCTCTCCTATTTGTTTTGTTGAAACAATATTTCCATCAATAAAGGTCCCATCTCTTTTCAAACGTAATTGAAAAAGCGGAGCGACACCACTAATCCCGTTCAAATTGAATCTGCCATACGTACAGAAATTCCCCATTGAATACGTAATGAATTTTCCTTTATAAAGATCAATTGCTCGCGTTACATGAGGGCCATGACCTAAAACAACATCTGCACCAGCATCAATTGCAACTCGCGCAAATTCATAAACATTTCCACGATCCTCTTCATAAAAAATTTCTGTCTTTTTTGTTACATGCGATCTACTTGAACCTTCAGCGCCACCATGAAATGAGACAATTACAACATCACACATTTCATTTAATTTCGAAACAACCTTCCGTACTGTTTCATAATCTGTTATCTGAAGACAGGCTGTATTTGGTGCAAAACCAGTCATACCAATTTTTAATCCTTTAACTGTCAATGTATCCCAAGGACATGATTCTAGACCTGCAAAACGAAAACCTTTTTCTTTCAAAACTTTGCATGAATTGTCCCTGCCTACTTGACCAAAATCGCCCATGTGGTTGTTGGCGACAGATAAAAAATCAAACCCAGCGACCTTCAGCTGATCTACAAAATATTCTGGTTGTCTGAATGCATAACATTTTGTTGAATCTTGGCACTTTTTGACTGTTCCTCCAGCATTTAAAACCGTTCCTTCCAAATTACCAAATGTAATGTCAGCGTTCTGAAGAAAATTGTAAAGTGGTTCAAGTAATAATAAATCTCTTGGTGGCAGATAGGAATCACTTGGGAAATTAGTCCCCATCATGATGTCTCCAACCGCAACAAGTGTGATTATAGAATCATTTACAATCGTTGTATCACTCGTACTTCTTGTGGCATTATTTTCATCAGCAATGGCTTTCTTTGGAAAGATGAAAAATAGCACTATACTCAGACTTATTCCAAGAAAAATTAAAGATATTTTCATTTTTTTACTCAATTTTTAGTCAAATGCGTTAAAAGAATTCTGACTCATTTGAATCAATTTTTCATATTGAGCAGGAGATAAATCAGAATGGTAATAATGCACGGGATTTACTTTTTGTCCACCTTTCTCAACTTCATAATGCAAATGTGGACCAGTAGACTTACCAGTATTACCAACTAATCCAATTAATTCTCCTCGTTTTATTTTTTGTCCTTGAGCAACTTTAAAAGCACTCAAATGGGCATATCGTGTTTTATATCCGTATCCATGACTGATTACAATACAACGGCCATAACCCCAACCACTCACTTCTAAGGACTCAATCACTCCATCTCCAGTGGCATAAACACTTGTTCCAATATTTGCAGTGAAATCCATTCCAGTGTGCATACGCCTCGTTTTATAAATGGGGTCAATTCGATAACCATAACCTGAGGCCATGTGTTTCAAATTTTTATTACTTACCGGCTGAATCGCAGGAATACTAGATAACATTTTCTCTTTGTTTTTTGCTAATTCCAACAATTCTTTAAAAGACAAACTCTGTCCGTTAAGTCGTCGTTCAACATAATCCATTTTATCAGAAGTACTCTTTAATAATTTTGAATTCGTGTACCCATCTAAATAAGTATATTTCTCACTACCTCCAGTTCCCATGATTCTTAATTCGTCTGGGAATTTGTCAGCATATAAAGCAACTCTATAAAGATCTTCATCGCGCTTTTGCATTTCATCTAGCACTTTGTTTACTAAATCCAAATCAGCATTTAATCTATTATATTCCTCTTTATAAATTTCAATTTCACTTTTTAACTGTTTTTCTTTGGGAGAATCCAACTTACGTGAAAATAAAAAAGCGAGTATTAATCCCATTGCAATACTTGGTGCCATCCATAGAAAAACACGAAAGATCCGAGAACCAAAACTCACCGAAACTTCCTCATACGAGAGGTTTTGAGGATTATATCTGTACTTCTTTTTAGACATGCGAAACAAATGTAATTATTTTCTTTTGTTGAGCTTGTTAAAAAACGTTTAAGACCTTCGTTTTCACCTTGTTCAAATATTAACCTGAGTTCGATTATTAATTTTGTTCAGAACTCTTCTAATTTCTCAAGATTTAGTAAAAACAACGAAGTAATAACGGGTTGTTGCAAGGAGTTTTTACGACAAAAATTAGTAAATATAGATGAAATTAAATTTAAGACTATTCATTTTAAAATCGACATACTGCGTTGATTTTACTCGCGATAGCCTGCTATCACTCACAAAATCGCCTTGTCTGTCACTTATAAAATTGAATTCTGAATCTAAATTAATAATTGAACTCAGGTTATTACCTAAAGTTTGGCTTTTCCTTTTCATGAATTCAGTTAAATTTGCAACTTATTGAATAATCGAAAACGTCATATAGATAGATGAAAGTTTCTGAAATACGCGAACAATTTTTCACCTTTTTTGAATCAAAAGGTCACGAAATAGTGCCATCAGCACCAATGGTTGTTAAAAACGACCCTACGCTTATGTTTACAAATGCTGGAATGAACCAATTCAAGGATTTCTTCTTGGGAAATGCCATTCCAAAAAATAGACGCGTCGCCAATTCTCAAAAATGTTTACGTGTTTCTGGAAAGCACAACGATTTGGAGGAAGTTGGAGTTGATACCTATCACCATACGATGTTTGAAATGCTCGGTAATTGGTCTTTTGGAGATTATTTCAAAGAAGATGCAATTAATTGGGCTTGGGAACTTTTAACGGAAGTTTACAAAATTCCAAAAGATCGATTATATGTTACCGTTTTTGAAGGTGATGCTACTGACAATGTTCCAATGGACACTGAAAGTTTTGATATTTGGAAAAAGTTAATTTCTGAAGACCGAATCATCTTGGCTTCTAAAAAGGATAATTTTTGGGAAATGGGTGATACTGGACCATGTGGACCTTGTACAGAAATCCATGTTGATGTTAGACCTAAAAAAGAACGTGATATTATAGATGGTAAATCATTAGTGAATTATGATCATCCACAAATGATTGAAATCTGGAACAATGTGTTCATGCAATTTAATCGTTTGTCAGATGGAAGTTTAGTTCCTCTTCCTGCAACACATGTTGACACAGGAATGGGATTAGAGCGATTAGCGATGGCACTGCAAGGTAAAACTTCAAATTACGATACGGATCTTTTTCAAACACTTATTCAACACATGGAAAAAGTTTCTGGTGTAAAATATGGTGTCAAAGAAGAAACAGATATTGCTTTAAGAGTAATAGCAGATCATATACGCGCAATTGCTTTTTCTATTGCTGATGGACAATTGCCTTCTAATACCGGTGCTGGTTATGTTATTCGTAGAATTTTAAGAAGAGCAGTTAGATACGGTTACCAAACATTAGGATTAAAAGAACCTTTTTTATGTGATTTGTCTGTTGTATTGAGTGAAATCATGGGTGATCCTTTTGAAGAGTTGATTCAACAAAAAGAATTGGTTCAAAAAGTAATCCGTGAAGAAGAAATCAGTTTTTTCAGAACATTGGAATTAGGAATTAAACGAATTGAGACTATTATTCAAACAACAAAAAAAGCAGATAACGATATCATTGATGGGAAGGAAGTTTTCGAATTGTTTGATACGTATGGTTTTCCAGTTGATTTAACTTCTTTGATTGCAAGAGAGAATGATCTTTCAATTGACGAGGAGGCTTTTGACAAAGAACTTCAAAAACAAAAAGACCGTTCGAGAGCTGCTACTGCAATTGAAACAGAAGATTGGGTACAAGTTCACACAGATGCGATTTCAGAATTTATAGGTTATGACACTTTAACATCTCCGGTGAAAATTCTGAAATACAGAAAAGTAAGTCAAAAACAAAAAGCGTTCTATCAATTAGTATTTGACAAAACACCGTTTTATCCAGAAGGAGGAGGACAAGTTGGTGACAAAGGATATATTGAATTAAATGACGATAAAGTATTCATCTTTGACACGAAAAAAGAGAATAATTTAATTATCCATTTAACGGAGAAATTACCAAGTAATCTTGAAGCAGTTTACACTGCTGTTGTGAATGAATCAAAACGAGTAGATTCTGCTAGTAATCACTCAGCGACACATTTATTGCACCATGCATTAAGAACCGTTTTAGGAACGCACGTGGAGCAAAAAGGATCATTGGTAAATCCAGATTATTTGCGTTTTGACTTCTCTCATTTTTCAAAAGTGACAGATGAAGAATTAGAAAGAATTGAAACATTGGTCAGTGAAGCAATCAAGCAAAACATATCACTGGACGAACGCCGCAATACACCGATTGAAGAAGCAAAGGAAATGGGAGCCATGGCTTTATTCGGAGAGAAATACGGTGATGCGGTTCGTGTTATAAAATTTGGCGATTCAGTGGAGCTTTGTGGTGGAATTCATGTTCCTTCAACAGGAAAAATTGGTTTGTTTAAAATCACAACTGAAACAGCTGTTGCGGCAGGGATTCGTCGAATAGAAGCGATTACATCAACGACAGCAGAAAATTACTTCAAACAAAAAGCAAAAACACTTGATTCAATCGCATTGACATTAAAAAATCCGAAAGACTTGATAAAAGCTGTGGACGATTTATTGATGAAGAACAATCAAATGAACAAAGAAATCGAATTGCTTCAAAAAGAAAAAGCACTTGCCGTTAAAGGTGATTTGAAAAACAAGATTGAAGTAATTAACGGAATCAATTTCCTTGGAACAATTGTTTCTTTGGATGCTGGTTCGATTAAAGATATTTTATTTCAATTAAAAGGTGAAGTTGATAATTTCTATGGTGTTATCGGTGGAAATGAAGGCGATAAATGTTCAATTAGTATCATCGCTTCAGATTCAGTAATCGAAAGCAAAGGAATTAACGCTGGAAACATTATACGTGAAGTTGCAAAACAGATCGATGGTGGTGGCGGTGGACAAGCTTTCTTTGCTACTGCCGGAGGAAAAAAACCAAGTGGTTTAGCGAATGCTATTAGTGATGCTAAAGCAAAAATTTAGTCAATATAGTTGAAATTCTAATTATTGCCACAGATGCACAGATTATTAGAAATCTGTGCATCTGTGGCTTTTTTTATCAACTAAAAACACGATTTATTTAACTATATATAAATATTTAATTGAGTAATCGTTTTGATACCGCAAGACGTATTAATACCCCTTTAGGGGTTATATGTTTTTAGCGCTGGATGTAATCCAGCGAAAAAACATGAAATAATTCCCTTTTTGGCATGTATTTTTGTGTAAAATCATGCCAAAAAGATTTTGTCGTAACAAAGCGAACAATCAAATATTTAAACTTTATTTAGAAATTCCAGTTTTCTCTTTGATAAAGAGAATGCCTTTTTTGACATAATTGACTGTTTCTTTCTCAAGTGAAAACAAGTAAATTGGAAGAAAGAAAACACCAAATACTAAAATGGATTCAATTATACATTGGATCCATTTGTTTTGAATCAAATCCTCCGTCAAATTTCCAAAATAAATCGTTAAAAGCCCTAAGCCAATTACAATAAATTGATTGCGTTGAAAAGGATGTATTTTATAAATTGCCCAAACGAAAATCAATCTCCCAACATTATAAATAATTAGCGCAATTGAAGTTGAAATCGCTGCCCCTGCTATCCCCCATTTCGGGATGAACAGTAGATTCAAAAAGAAAACTGTTCCAATTAAAAACAAGGTGAATATTATGTCGTATTTGAACTTTTTGGAAGTAGAAAAAATTGAGCCATTCAATCCAAAAAACATGTCAATTAATCTTCCCATCATTAAGAAGAAAAACACCCATTTCCCTTCCTGAAATTCAGGTTTCAAAAACGAAAATAAAAAATCAATATTATTCCAAACAAACACAAAAGAACCCAAACCAATAACCAAAGAAACGGAACTCACTTTTTGATACAATTCTTTCATTTTGTCAAACTCTCGATGCTTCCAATAATCTGCCACCAATGAAGAACTCACTCTTAAGATAGATTTAAACGGCACTTGAATTGCGCTTGTGAGAAATACCACGGTGGTGTACACTCCTGTGGCTTGAAGACCTATAAACTGAGCGATCATCATAACATCTAACGAATTAACTAAAACGTTTCCTATGCTATTGATATAATTAAACAAAGAAAATTGTATTAATATTTTCTTGAAACGTTTTGATATTTTAATGCTTGATAGCTTTAAATTCAATTCATTTGTTCTATATAAATACATTAGAAGAACCAAAGCTGGAATGATGTAAATTAGACTGTGAAGAATTACAAAAGCATTAAATGAAATCATATTGAACCAAATCAATATAAGTAAGATTGTCAATGACAAACGCAGTAGTATTTCTAAAGCAATTACTGAGATAATGTTCTTATAAAAACTCCTCAAATAAACTTCTAAAATCATGAAGAGAACATATGAAATTCCTATCGGTAAAATCCACAAATAATACGTAACAAAAAGTGCAGAACGTTCCGAATACATTCCTTCAATCTTAGACCGAAATAATAAAGCAGCAATTGTGCAAAGTGCAATTCCAAGAAACACAATCAAAAGCATTAAAGGAAGAAATCCATGGTGCTTCTTTTCCTCATTTTTAAAAAAAGGCAAGAATTTCCATGTTGTATAAATCGTTCCAAGATTTGCAAATTGGGCAAATAAAATTCCTACAGAATAAATCAAATTCACTAATCCAATTTGTTCGGTTGATAGGATAATCAGAAACAATAGACCTTTATTCAAATAGCCTAAGACTATTCCTAAATAAGAAATAATCATCGTACGAAATGCATCTTTTTGAACTATACCCATAATCTGTTGGAACAAATATAAGCTATCTCTGAATATTACGTTGTTTTGATAATGAAAGCATGATTTTATATTAACTTAAATTTTGTCAGAAAATTAAATCTTTATGGAAATTGAACGAATGTAGAATCTATCTGTAATACCGATTATGTTTATACAATTCGACTAAACAAAATTTGAGTTAGGTATAAAGTGTTAAACAAAACTACAAGAGCTATGAAAAATATTGGAATTAATGATCCGTGTTCAGAGAATTGGAATGAAATGAATCCAACTCAAAAAGGTGCTTTTTGTCTAAAATGTGCAACTGAAGTGCATGATTTTACCAATAAATCAAACTACGAAATCAAACAAACCTTAAAAAGTTTAATTGGTCAACCAGTTTGTGGTAGAATCACAAACACGCAAGAAGCTGCTCTTAATGCTGAATTTGAAGCGTGGCAAATTGGCTCTAAACACACCGTTCAAAGTGCGATGTTATTTTCACTTATAGTCGTTTTTGGCTTGACATTATTCAGTTGTTCTGATGAAAAGGAGAAAGAAACAATTCAACAAATTCAACATTCTGCAATGCGTATTTTTTCTGATAATACGAGTTTAGACCAAACTGTTAAAGAAAATAGTGAAAGTATTGAATTTGCAATTCCAGAAATAATCGAGGCTGAACTTCCAGAGATTCTAGGAAAAATATCCTATGAACAATCAATTCAAGAAGATGTCAATATTATAGAAAATATGAATCAATTGCACTATGGTTATGCTGGTGGAATTGGCTATTCGACGGTTTACATGGATTATTTAAATCAAACGGTTGTTACAGATCCATTTTTAGAAGCAGAAAAAGATGAAAATGGCATTGCTTTACCAACTGAATTTGCACCCAAGGTTTTCCCAAATCCAGTTAGCACAATTACCACATTAGAAGTTGGTATTCCAACCAAAGAACGGTTTGAAATAACGTTATTCGATATGAATGGGAAACTTATTGAATCGATTTATTCTGGAAAACTTGATCGTGGAACTTTTCGTTATCAAATTGATATGACCAATCTTATAACTGGAATGTATATAGTGGTTATCGCTTCTGAGAACAACAAAGAATCTTTGAGAATTAGTAAATTGTAATGATTTTCTGCCACAGATTCACTGATTACTAAGGCAATTTATTTCTTGTTAAAAACTATTGAATTCTTAATTGATTGTAATTAAAAAAATCTGTGCATCTGTGGCAAATTTCTATTTGAATCAAAGGATTACAATTAAAAAATTAAACAAAACGCACCGTTATTTTTTTGCTTAATTTTACGTAAGAATTAAAAACGTGAAAAAAGTACTTGTAATCACATATCATTGGCCTCCTTCAGGAGGAATCACAGTATTACGGTGCCTAAAATTTGTAAAATATTTACGCGATTTTGGATGGGAACCAGTTGTTTTCACAGCTGAAAATCCATCTTATCAATTTTTAGATTTCACGAATGAAAAAGACATTCCTGAAGGATTAGAAATTCATAAAGTTCCTATTTTCGAACCGATTAATCTTTTCAAGAAATTATCTGGAAGAAAAAGAAATCAGGCATTACAAAACATTACCTCCAATTCTGCCAATAAAAGAAACATCGTTGATAAGCTTGGCATGTGGGTCAGAGGAAATTTCTTCATTCCAGATGCACGCTATAAATGGATCAAGCCTTCTGTTCGTTATTTAGAGAATTATTTAAAAACAAATCATATCGACGCCATTATTACGGATGGACCGCCTCATACGAACACAGTTATTGGAATGCGTATTTCTCAGAAATTCAATATTCCTTGGTTGGCAGACTTTCAAGATCCTTGGACGCAAGTCGATTATTATTCTAAATTATACATTGGTAAACGAGCTGATAAAAAACACCATCAATTAGAACAAGAAGTTTTTAAAACCGCTAAAAAAATCACTATTGCGAGTCCAACTTGGAAAGAGGATTTGGAAGGAATTGGTGCTAAAAACGTTGATGTGATTTTTTATGGTTATGATGAACCTGATTTTTCAACCTATTCAGCTAAAGAGTCGTCTGAATTTATATTCTTTCATGGCGGACTTTTAGGAGAAGATAGAAACCCTGAATCTTTTTTCAAGGTCGTTCGACGATTAATGAATGAGTTTCCTGAAATCGCTTCCAAAGTCAAAATCAAATTTGCAGGTGAAGTGGATTATGCAGTGAAACAAGCTCTAAAAGCAGCTCAACTTCTTGAAGTCACAGAATTCATGGGAATGATTCCCCGACAAAAAGTTATGGATGAATATGAAACGGCTTCATTCCTGCTCTTACCCATCAACAAAGCATTAAATGCCAAAGGAAGAATTCCAGGTAAATTATTCGAAATGATGCGCAGTGGAAAACCATTACTTGTTTTTGGACCGAATAATGGCGATGTAAAGAAGATTGTTGAAGAAAAACAAAAGGGTCAATCGTTCGAGTATACAGATGAAGATGGATTGTTCGATTATTTGAAAAAAGCACTTCTTGAAAATGAAACAGGAAATTTCAATCAAACTCAATCTGTATCAGAATTTTCGAATAAAGCAATAACAGAAAAGATTGCAGGATATTTAAATGAAATAACTTCATGAAAAAGCCGATAGAAAATTCTAAAAAATTAGCTTACTGCTTTTTAGTAAGTAATGAAGGAAGAGATTTCCATTTGCTTCTTCCGTTTATTTATTATTTGGAAAAATTTGAAAATTTTGAAGTTCAATTTGAATTTGTATGGAATGCACATAAAATTTATCAAAAAAAACCAGACCTAGTTATATTGCCCAATACAAGAGGACATTTACTTTATAAAGAAATCTCAGAATATTCATTTGAAAATAATATTTTAGTCTTTTATCATGACTCAGAAGGGAATTTTAAAACTGAAATGACCTATGATTTTTTAGGGTACAATAAGAAAGGAATGTTTTATTGCCCAATTCAGTACACTTGGAACCAGCGAGTAAAAGATTTTTTAATTGAAAAATATAATTTCCCTGAAAATAAAGTGATCGTGTCTGGGGCTCCTGGCTTTGACAAATACAAAATTCTTCCTCAAATAGAAAAAGCTGCGATTCTCGAAAAATACAATTTGTCACAGTATTCCAAGGTTGTTGGATATGCTGGATGGGCTTTTGGAAAACTCTATAATGAAGAAATAAATGATGTTTTAAATATTCTATTAAAACCTGGAGAAGAAGGGAAAAGATGGTTAGAAAGTCAGCGTGATATTGTTGAAGACTGTTTAAGACAAGCTATTGAAAAATATCCAGATGTATTATTTATCTTAAAGAAACATCCTCGAGAAAATTTTGAATCTGATTATAGAGATTCTCGCAATGAAATGAATCAATTGATTAAATATGAGAATGTCCTATATTTAAAAGATGAAGAAGAGATTCAAGATTTAATTCAAATTTCTGATTTATGGGTGGCCTTTGAAAGTACATCAATAATGGAAGCATGGCTGCTTGGAAAGCCTACTTTAATAATAAATTCAGATTCAGATTTCAAACGTGTAGATATTTATAAAGGATCCGCATCAGTTAAGAATCCAACTGAAATGTTATTTGCTTTTTCGCAATTATTTGAAGAAAATAATTTAGCATACTTTGAGCAAGAATCAATATTGAAAAGAAGAAAAGCGATTATCGAGAATTCAATCGGGTTTAGTGATGGTTTGAATCATTTGAGAATCGTGAAAAGTTTTAAACCTTATCTTAATTCTATACAAAAGAATGATAACAAGATAAAGCTGAATTTCAAATTTTTGAGAATATACATCTTATTACATATTGGAAAATTGTTTTACATTCCATGGTTATTTAAAAAGATACCAAAATTCAAAAAAACTGTTTGGGTTTTTGAAAACTATAAATTGGAAAAAATAAAAGAAGGACGTAAGAATTTATATCCTCATTTAGATGCATTTTACATTAAAACTAATTTAAACGATAAAATCCGAACTGGCGAAATTTGGGAACAACTTTAAAGCAATAATTTATACGTTCTAATTTTCTATGTTTTGATATATTTGTATGATTTCAAAAAATAACATCACGTGAAAGAAAAATCAATTTTAATTACTGGAGGAACTGGCTCATTAGGGAAAGCGTTGACCAAACATATTCTCACCAAATATCCTGAGATTAAACGTCTCGTTATTTTTTCTAGAGATGAACAAAAACAGTTTGAAATGGAACAAGATTTCCCTCAAAAAGTTTATCCGCAAATTCGCTATTTTATTGGTGATGTTAGAGATCAAGAAAGACTTGAAAGGGCATTTACAAATATTGATTATGTTATTCATGCGGCTGCAATGAAACATGTGCATATTGCTGAATACAATCCAGACGAATGTGTAAAAACAAATGTTGGTGGCGCGCAAAATGTTATCAACGCAGCTTTAAAAACAAATGTTGAACGTGTTGTTGCATTGTCAACCGACAAAGCATGTGCGCCAATAAATTTATATGGTGCAACAAAATTAACATCTGATAAGTTATTTATTGCAGCAAACAACATCAAGGGAAAAAGAGATATTCAATTTTCTGTTGTTCGGTATGGTAATGTAATGGGATCGAATGGTTCTGTAATTCCCTTTTTTATTAAAAAGAAAAAAACTGACGGAATTCTTCCAATTACAGTTTCATCAATGACACGTTTTAATATTTCGCTTCAAGGTGGTGTTGACATGGTTATGCATGCATTAGACTCAGCTTGGGGAGGAGAAGTATTTGTGCCTAAAATTCCTTCATATAGAATAGTTGATGTTGCGGAAGCAATTGGTCCGGAATGCCAAAAACCTGTTATTGGAATTCGTCCAGGTGAGAAAATTCACGAAGAAATGATTACTTCTTCGGATTCTTTTTTTACGTATGACTTAGGAAAATATTACGTTATACTTCCCCAAACACCCAATTGGAAAACAGCTGATTTTATTTCTCATTTCAATGCGAAAAAAGTTGAAGAGGGATTTTCGTATAACTCTAATAACAACGCAGAGTGGGAAACAGTTGATGGTTTAAGAAAATTAATCAAAGAATTTGTAGATCCATCGTTTTCAATATGAGAAAACCGATACCATATGGCAGACAAGAAATTACTCAAGGTGATATTGATGCCGTTATCGAAACATTACAATCTGACTTTTTAACACAAGGTCCTAAAATTCAACTATTTGAAAACGAATTTGCCCAATACGTAGATTCAAAATATGCTGTCGCTGTTAGTAATGGTACAGCTGCGCTTCATCTAAGTGTTCTTGCATTAGGAATAAAAAGCGATGAATATGTAATTTGCTCCCCTATAACTTTTGCAGCATCTGTAAATTGTGTAAAATATTGTGGCGGAAATATTCTTTTTGCAGATATTGATCCAGCTACTTATTTAATGGATATTGAATCTGTAAAATCAGTTTTGGAAAGTAATACAGACAAAAAAATAGTTGGAATTATACCTGTTGATTTTGCAGGAAGAGTTACACAATTGGATGAATTTAAAGTGCTTGCAAAAAAACATAATTTATGGATTCTTGAAGATTCATGCCATTCTCCAGGTGGATTTTTTATTGACTCAGAAAATAAGCAACAAAAAGCAGGTAATGGACAATTTGCTGATTTGTCTATTTTTTCATTTCACCCGGTTAAGCATATCGCAACAGGTGAAGGAGGAATGATTACAACAAATAATGAAAATCTTTATAAGAAGCTTTTAGAATTGAGAACTCATGGTATTACAAGAAATACTGAGTTATTCGAAAATTCTATAGATTTCGCAAATGGCAACAGCACAGAGAAACAAACAGATTTCCCGCTTTGGTATATGGAAATGCAATCATTGGGATATAATTATAGACTAACAGATTTTCAAGCCGCTTTGGGAAGCTCGCAATTATTAAGGGCAGACAAAAATCTAAATCGCCGTAAAGAAATTGCAAAAATCTATACTGAGGCGTTCAAAGATTTCAATCCAGTAATAAATTACTCTGGATTTGTTGAGGGACATGCCTACCACCTTTTTGTTTTAGAAGTAATTGATAGAAGAGGCTTATACGACTATCTAAGAGAGAATAATGTATTTGCTCAAGTGCATTATATTCCTGTGCATTTAATGCCATATTATAAAAATCAGGGATGGAAAGAAGGAGATTTTCCTCATGCCGAAAGATATTACTCCAGATGCATCAGTATTCCGATGTATCCAAGTATTGAGGATTCTTCAATTCAAGAAACAATAAACTGCATTAAAGAATTCTATTCTTAATAATCCTACATTGTTCTTCAATTATGAAGTTTTTCTTTCTCTAAAAAGATTAATGAAAAAGATAAAGACATTATAAAGGATTGAAAGGAATTTCATTAAATTTGTTTCAAAACCATATTTATGTCAGGAAACAGTTTCAAAACTGAACAAGAAGTCTTTTGGGCTGGAGAATTCGGAATAGAATATATCGATCGAAACAAAGGTGAATACTTATTAGCTTCTAACCTGTCTTTTTTTAGCAACTCTTTAAAACAAGCAGGAAAAATTAAATCATGCATTGAATTTGGAGCTAATATCGGTATGAATTTAAAAGCGCTGAAATTATTATACCCAGATTTAAAATTAAATGGCATAGAAATTAATTCAACAGCTGCTGGAGAACTCAAGAAAATAATTGGTGAAAATTCAGTTTATAATTGTTCTATTTTTGATTTTGAACCTATTGAAAAGGTTGAATTAGCTTTGATTAAAGGAGTATTAATCCATATAAATCCAGAATACTTATCAACTGTCTATCAAAAACTGTATGATGCTTCTAGTAATTATATATTAATTGCAGAATATTATAATCCATCACCAGTTGCAATTCCTTACCGAGGACATAGTGACCGACTTTTCAAAAGAGATTTTGCCGGAGAAATGCTTCAACTTTATTCAGATCTAAAATTAATAGATTACGGTTTTTTATATAAAAATGATCCTGTTTTTCCTCAAGATGACATTACTTGGTTTCTATTGGAAAAAACGAAATAATAATAAATACAAAACTTTGAAAATTTGATTGCAATTATCCCAGCAAGAGGTGGAAGTAAACGGATTCATAGAAAGAACATCAAGTCATTTCATGGAAAACCGATTATTGCATATGCTATAGAAACTGCAATTTTATCTAATTTATTTGATGAAGTAATTGTATCAACTGATGATGAAGAGATTGCTGAAATTGCAATAAAATATGGCGCTAAAGTTCCTTTTTATAGATCTCAAAACAATTCTAATGATTTCGCTACCACTTCAGATGTATTATTGGAAGTCATAGATCACTATTCAGGAAATTTAGAATCGATTTGTTGTATTTATCCAACTTCACCACTTATTAATTTTGAAGATTTAATTAAGGCCAATGCCCTTTATAAAACTGAGAAATTTGATACTGTTATAGCAAGCGTAGTTTATTCATTTCCAATTCAAAGAGCATTTAGATTAACCATAGAAAAAGAAATAGAACTGTTACATCCAGAATTAATTGAAACTAGATCTCAGGATTTAGAATTAACTTACCACGATGCTGGTTCATTTTACTTTTTCAATGTGCCTGAGTTTCAGAAAAACAAGACTCTTTGGAAAGGAAAAGTTGGTTCGTATCAATTACCAGAAACAAAAGTTCAAGACATAGATAATCTAGAAGATTGGACATTAGCAGAAATAAAATATTCGCAACTTCTTAAATGACGAAGCGATTGTTATTTCGAGTTGACGCCAATCAAGAAATTGGCTATGGACATCTTACAAGATGCCTTTCAATAGCTGATTCAATCGACAATTTTGAAATTACGTTCTTTAGTACAGACAATCTTGAAACATATTTCAAGGATTTAAAAAATGAAAAATATCATTTTATTCAATTAAATGAGAGTAATGATTTCCTATCCATTATCAAATTACATGACATTGTAATTATCGATGGTTATAACTTTGATTTAAGTTATCATGAAGCAATACATTACCTAGGAGCAAAAATTATAAGCATTGATGACCTTGCTAATCGAAAATTATTAGCTGATGTTATTTTAAATCCTACTCCAGCATTGTCCAGTCAAAACTATATTTGTCCAATTTACACTCAATTTTACATTGGTTTGGATTATGCATTGCTGCGCAAAACTTTTCTTGAATTAGCTAAAAAAAAATCAGTTACTAAATCTTCAAATAGCATAATGATTTGCTTTGGTGGTTCAGATCCATTAAACATCACCTTAAGAGCACTTAAGGAAGTTATCAGAAGTGATAAGTTTCATGAAATTCATTGTGTTCTGGGTCCAGGCTATCTTTTTTTTGAATCGTTAATTGAATTCGAATCAGAAAACATCCATTTTCATAAAAATTTACAAGAGGTGGAAATGGCCCTTTTAATGGAAACATGTGAATTTGGGATCCTGCCATGCAGTGGAATTTTACTTGAAGGAATTACTGCTAAAATGAAAATCATTAGTGGGTATTATATTGAAAATCAAACGTTCGTTTATCAGCAACATTTAAAATTGAAAACATTTGTAGATGCAAAGAATTTTTCATCTTCAGATATATCAAGTGCACTGTTAGTATTAAATGAAACTAATCCCCCATCGGCATTAATTGATGGACATTCAATTGAAAGAATTCATAAAATAATTAAACAGATATCATCAGAGGACGAATACTCAATTAGAGAAGCGGATATAACTGATTGTAACTTGACTTTTTCATGGGCAAACCATTCAACTACTCGACAATTTTCGTTTAATAAAGAAAAAATTGATTGGGAAGAGCACTTAAAATGGTTCAGTAAAAAAATTCAATCCCCTTTTTGTTATTACCTCGTACTTGAAATAAAGTCGAATCTTGTCGGTAGTATTCGATTTGATATACTGGATAAAATTGCCACAATAAGTTATCTTGTTGCTCCAGATTATCATGGGCAAGGAATTGGCAACATCTTGTTTAGAAAAGGATTAATTGCCTTAGAAAAAAGGTTTACAATGAATGAATTAGATTCTATTCAAGGCTTTGTTTTTAAGGACAATATTCCATCTGTTAAAACATTTGAACGATATAATTTTAAACAACAAATTAATCAAGACACATTTTTATTTACTAAACAATTCACGAAAAATGATTAAAATCGGGAATTACTCACTTGATAAGAACAGTCCTGTTTTTATCATCGCAGAATTATCTGCAAATCATAATGGAAGTATTGATATAGCCAAAGAAACGATTCGAGCAGCAAAAAGAGCTGGAGCTAATGCTATTAAATTTCAAACGTATACCGCTGATACAATTACTCTAAATTGCAAAAAAGAGGATTTTAAAATTCATGGGACAATTTGGGACGGTAAATATTTACATGATTTGTATAAGGAAGCTTATACGCCATGGGAATGGCATGCTGAACTTTTTAAAACAGCTGAAGAAGAAGGATTAATTTGCTTTTCCTCACCATTTGATAATACATCCGTTGATTTTTTAGAGAAACTTGGTGTTCCTGCATATAAAATTGCATCATTCGAGATTACAGATATTCCCTTGATTCAATATACAGCTAAACAAGGTAAACCTGTAATAATATCAACTGGAATTGCGGAATACGATGATATTAAATTAGCTATACAAACATGTGTAGAAGTTGGAAATCATCAAATTGTATTGTTAAAATGTACATCTAGCTATCCGGCCCCAATTGAGGAAGCAAATATGATCATGGTGAAAAAATTAGCAGATGAGTTTAATTTATTAACTGGCCTTTCAGATCATACAATTGGTTCGATAGTTCCAATTGTTTCTGTTTGTTTTGGAGCTAAAATCATCGAAAAACATTTTATTTTAGATCGGTCAATCGGTGGCCCAGATGCTTCCTTTTCAATGAATGAAAGTGAATTTAAGGAAATGGTAAACGCTGTTCGCCAAGCTGAATTGGCAATAGGAAAAGTCTCATTCGAATTAACGGAGAAGCAAGTTGCTGGAAAAGTCTTTGCTAAGTCATTATACATTGCAAAAGATTTGAACATTGGAGAAACGGTTTTAAATGAGCATATTCGTTCTGTACGCCCAGGATATAGTCTTCATCCAAAGTATCTGAAAGAACTAATTGGGAAAAAATCCCTCAAACAATTTACAATAGGTGACCGCATAAAAAAAGAGGATTTTGAATAATCCTCTTTTTTGTTTTAAGCTTTGATTTTTTTCCTTTTCCAATTATAAAAAATCGTAATTCCGAAAAGAATAAATAATAATACCGAACCAATTCTAGCTACGTTATTTACTTTAAGATATTTTGAATTATCGTAAATAAATTCAATTTTATGTTTGCCACTAGTTAATTCTAATCCTCTTAACAGGTAATTTACTTTTCTTATTTCGACTTCCTTCCCATCAACAAAGGCTTTCCATCCTTCTGGATAATAGACCTCAGAAAAAACAGCTAGTTGATTGCCTTTTGCATCCGCTGAATAAGTCAATTTATTTGGAGCGTAGCTCAACAGTTTAATTGAGCCTTCTCCTGAGAACTTTGATGTAGTTAATTTAGATGCTTCAGAAGTCAACATTATTGCTTCTTCGGCAGGCTTAAACTCATTAATAACTTTAATTGACACTAGAGATAAAAACGATTTTGCAGTGTCCATAGTCATGGTCATAATCGGTACTAAATTAGTTTGTCCTCTTGCATCCATTACAAACATGGCTTCTGTACCTTCTGTCATTCCATTACTTAACGGTATATCGATTGTATCTCTTCCTGGAATCAAATATTGAATCTTCTCAGCACCATAAATTGTTGCTTCCTTTTGCTGGATATAATTCACTAAGAATTGCCCTTGACCTTTATTAGCGATTTTAAACTGGCTTCCCAATGCACGAATTTCATCATTTGGAGTAGCATATTTCTCAACACGTTGAATAAACCATGCATTTCCTAAAACACTTGGATTTGGACGAACCATCGCCACTCCAGTTTCATCTTGTTGCAAGAAATATTTAACATTCAACATATCATACACCTTGTTATTCATCTTAGATAAATGGAAATCAAACAAATTATTAATGTTTCTCAATTTTGCTCCATGATATCCACCCAAAGATTTATGAAAATAGGATGCTCTATTGCTTTGAAAACCACCGTTCATGTCAAACACACGGTAATTAGTTTCGAAGTTCAATGCTGAAAAACGGTAAGAATCAACAACATTCTTTTTTGCTAAACCAGTATAACCTAAGTCATTTGCTTTTTGAGCACCTTCACGTCCTGCTTTTTCAACTTTCGCTTTTAACGAAGGATTCAAATTTAACTCGTTTGCCAAAATTTGATCATCCGCTGTATTAGAAGAAATTGGATAAGTAGTTAATCCTACTTCCTCCCAATATTTTAATTTATTTCCTTCTTCCTGCGCACCTAAATATTGGTAAGCAACAGGAATAATATCCATCATTGTTAATACCAATATTCCAAATGCCAAAGCTATACTTGGAATTGAACTGTACAAAAACAATAAAATCAACAATCCAGCGAAGAACACAAATAAGATAGTTCTATTCATACTTGAATTAAAGATATCTTGACGGATTATTTTTAAATTATCAAATTTCTTCTCATTTGTCTCAGCAATTTGGGAAATAAATCCATCTACTTGAGCTGGATCTGAAACATCAACATTATACTGTGTTTTTAGTGCCTGAGGATCCATTGTACTAATTTGTTGTCTAATACCAACTTCAATATTTGCTATTTGATCGCGTTCCGCTTTAGATGAATAATTATCCCCTAATCCTGCAAATTTCACAACTAGTAATACAAAAATAAAAGCCCCAATGGATATCAAAAATTGTTTCTTTTTCTCTTTAAAGCTCTCCCGTTCCTTAATTAACATGTCCAAAAACAAAATACCCAAAACAGGTATACACAATTCAACCAAAACTAGAATGATCGTAACAGTTCTAAATTTGTTATATCCAGGAATATGGTCAATGAAAAAATCGGTTAATCCCATAAAGTTTTTACCCCAAGACAAAACAATTGCCAATATTGTCACCGCAAACAGCGACCATTTTAATCTTGTTTTCAGAAATACTAAACCTAAGAAAGCAAAGAAAAGTACAATTGCCCCAACATAAGTTGGTCCTGAAGTAAAAGGTTGTTCACCCCAATATGCAGGTGATTTCAAAACCTCATTTTGATCTCCAGCGCTCAAATCAGAATTCTCAACAATATCTTGGAATGAACTTCCTCCAATTGCAAAAGATCCTCCACCTTTAATGTTTGGTGAAATCAATGTAAATGTTTCACCTTTGCCATATGACCATTGCGTGATATAATCTTTATCCAATCCAATTGATTGATTTTTAGCAACAGTGCCATCTGGGTTTATGTTAACATCATTTCCTCCTCTAATTGTATTTTTTGCATAATCTGCAGTCATTGCAATATTCCCAATATTAGCAGCAAATGCAATTAAATATGCTATTATTAGTCCACCAGTTGTAATTAAAAAAGGTTTGAAATATTTCTCTTTAATTGAATCAAAGAAAAAATAAATTCCTACAAATATTAATACAAAGATAAAATAGTACGTTACTTGCACGTGATTCATCGCTAGTTCTAAAGTCATGAAAAGTGCAGACCATGCAATTCCCCACATTCTATTGGTTCGATAGGCGTATATAAAGGCTCCCAGCATAGGTGCCATAAAAGCAGTGGCCATTGATTTAGTTAAATGTCCAGCTTGAATGATGACAATTTCATAACTGGCAAAACTAAACGCCACAGCACCGACTATTCCGATGATTGGGTTAATGCGTAAAAAAAGTGCGAGAATATAAAATCCTATTAAATGAAGAATTAGCAGTCCCATCGGACCAGGAAACATTCTAAAATATTCATAAGACATCATTTTGACATAATTTCCAGTATACACAACTGAAATTTGTGTCGCAGGCATACCTCCAAACATTGAGTTTGTCCAAAGTGCTTCCTCACCCGTGTTATTGCGAAAACGATCTGTTTCATGGGATGCTCCAAGCCATTGTTCAACATCATGCTGCTTTAATCCGTAACCATCAACTTGTGGTTTAAAATAGATTGCGGCTAGAATTAGGATAAATGCAACAACTGCAAAATGAATCCAATTTTTAATAAAAAATGCTTTTACGTTCATAGTCTAAAAATATGTGTGAAATTAATAAAAGCCAGTTGCAAAACACGCATTTTTATAGATTTTTTTAAGCAATTGACTTTCAAAAACTGCGTTATTATCAATTTGACTAGTCACATGTTTACCATAAATTGAATTCAAAGAATTAACACTATAAACCCTTTAGTATTTTTATCCACTATTTCCGAGGGAACTTTTTTTATTTTCTTTCTCCCGCTGAACTCGATAATAGGCGCAGAAACTCTTCCAAAATATTCTTAGCTAATTTGAAGTAACTATTTTTCTAATTTATTATCTCCAATGGTTTCATTATAATTCATCGAATCAATTGAAAATATCTATCAAAAAATTCACTGGAATGATTCTTGCTTAATTCTTAAGTGATTTGAACTTATTTCAAAAACTGTTGTAATCAATCAAAAAACTAACTTATGAAATTAATTTTCGCCTTCACATTCCTCTTTATTTCACTCTTCTCATTTGCTCACGATTTAGAAGAATATATTCCCCCTTATTCCATTGATAGCATCGTAAAAGATCCAACTTTAAAAAGTAATGAATCTGCTTTTACATTTTCATTTCACAATTTTTCATTCGATAAAAACGACCGCGATGTTCTATATGCTTATAACGGTATTGAAAAAATTGCGACTTTAAACACTTTCAATCAATTCACTTTAAATCTTCCTTCCACTAGTTATAAATTCGATTTTTATTACTCGAATGTATATTACGAGATTCACACAGATTCATTGAAAATAAAATCTCAAGAAAAAATGTACGTTTCCATTCATTGGCAACGTGCTGGAAGAATGGTTGAAGTTGAAAAACCAGTTATTTATTTATATCCTGCAACCCCAACAATCGTTGAGGTTAAGGTTTTGCCCAAAGGTGATTTAACGTTTATGTATCCCTCATATAACGATGGATGGAAAATAAGAGCAAATCCTTCTGGTGAACTAGAAATTGGCATGAATAAATATAACTATCTTTTTTGGGAGTCATCGCAACAAATTGAAGATTTCATGATAGATTGGGGCACGGGATTCATTGTTGAACAAGAAAATACCATAGCTTTTTTAGAAGAAAAACTAAATGAATTTGGATTAAATGATTCAGAAAAAACAGATTTTATAACATTTTGGGGACCTCAATTAATAAAAAACCCGAAGAATTTTATACAGTTTGTTGTGAATGAAGATTGCAGCAGGTTTGCTGATTTAGAGATTTCGCCAAAACCAGATCATCTTTATCGAATTTACATTCTTTCTTCACCAATGGCAAAAAATGAAATAATGCTCATCAAAGAACAACAATTAGCAAAAATTAATCGTTCTGGTTTTACTGTTGTTGAATGGGGAGGAAGTGCCATTTCGAAGCCAACTAAAACCGTTGCTTGTTATACCAAAAACTAAAAAAACATGAAAAATATCACATTCATTTGCTTCCTTTTTACTTTTTACGTGGCTTTTGCATCTCAAGATAAAGGAATTTACATGCAATATAGAATTGACAGCACACAATTTGACAAAAGTTTAAAATCAAATGAATCTGCGTTTTCTTTTACGTTTTACAATTTGACCGAAACAAACGTTAATCCAAAAACTGAACTTTTATATTCTTTTAATGGTGTGAACCAACATACAAAATTAGATGCGCAAAATCATTTTGATTTAAACGTTAAATCGGGTTCTTACTCCTTCGTTTTCTTTTATTCTTCCGACTATTATGAAATATATACAGATTCAATAGTTGGTAAGTCACAACATAAAACTTATGTTTCTATCTTTTTTCAAAAAGCAGAAGAGCAAATGATTATGGTTGATAAACCAGTGATTTATTTGTATCCTGAGATTCCCACAATCGTTGAAGTAAAAGTTAAACCTAAAGGTGAATTCACGTTTACATATCCAACATATAACAATGGATGGGAAGTAAATGCAAGTCCTTCAGGAGAATTTAAGATTGGTGACAACCAGTATAACTATCTTTTTTGGGAAGCTGCTCAAGATAACCTTGAAGAGCTTTTTGATATCACTACTGGTTTTATTGTTGAAACAGAAAATACCGTTTCTTTTTTAGAAGAGCGACTTACTGAATTTGGATTAAATGATAAAGAAAAAGCTGATTTCATAACATTTTGGGGACCTCAAATAATGAAAAATGAGCATTCTTTTGTGCATTTTGTCACGAACGAAGATTGCAATCAATTTGCAGAATTGGAAATCATTCCAAATCCAGATCACATTTACCGTTTGTATATACAAATTACTCCAATTAGTAAAGAAAAAACTCATACTTATAAAGATCAAAAACTGTCTAAAATAAATAGAACTGGCTTCACCGTGATCGAATGGGGAGGCAGTAATTTCAGTAATAGTCAAATACCAACTCAATTCAATTAAGATGAAAAACTTACTTATTATTTTTGGATTTCTGTTCTGCTCTATTGCTATCTGGGCTCATGAAGCATATCCAGAACGCAATAGTTATGAGATAATTTCAAATGTTGCAGACCCAAAATTAAGTTCGAAAAAAGCACAGTTTGTTTTCATTATTAACGGATTAGAAAATGAGACAAAGTCCCATCGAATCGTTTATTCAATCAATAAGAAAATAGACACTGTACTTCTGAAAAGTCAAGGGAAAATCATTGAATCTGTTATTCCAGGTAAATATGATTTTAAATTCTACTACAATTCACAATTTAAAGAGATATTCATTCCAAAAACTGAGATTAAAGGTTCTTATCGCATGACGATTGCTTTGTATTTCAATCCGATTCGATCAGGGACTGAAATGGTAAAAAAACCAGTCATTTATTTGTATCCAGAAGTGCCAACTATTGTTGAAGTAAAAGTAAAGCCAATCGGAGAACTAACTTTTACTTACCCATTGTATAACGAATCTTGGAATGTTTTGGCAGATCCTTCGGGGGAACTTTCGATAAATGAAAAAAAGTACAATTATTTATTTTGGGAATCGGAACAACAATTGAATTCTGATGATTTTGATATGTCACAAGGTTCAATAGTTTCCAAGGATGCAACTATTTCATTTTTAGAAGAGAAACTTACTGAATTTGGAATGAACTCAAAAGAACAAGCTGATTTTATCACGTTTTGGGGACCACAACTAAATAAGAATTCAAGTAATTTTATTCACTTTGTTTTGAATGATGATGCAAATTTATTTGCCGATTTATCCATTTCACCAAAACCAGAAGCGGTTTATAGAATATATTTAGTTTTCTGCGATTCAAAAGGAATATCAGAACTTTCCATTTCAGAACAAATACTGCCCAAAATGAATCGTTCTGGGTTCATTGCCCTTGAATGGGGAGGAGTTGAAATTACAAATGACATCACTTATTAATACTGAGTTTTTAATTTTTAAAAAATCACAACTTTTCATCTTCAGAATTTCATTAAACATAGAGACATATTAGATATGTGTAAAAAGATAAACATGATGAAAGTCATTTTTTAAAATGTGAGAAACGAATAACTTTATTCTGTATTTTAAAACTTATATTCATGTCAAAAGATTTCTCTACTTACCTTGTTCCTGTTGATTTCACACCTGCTTCTGTAAGTGCAACTTTATTTACTATTGGTTTAGCAAACAATGAAAAAGACTCAATTATTCTTTTACACATTATCAAATCGGAAAGAGAGCACCTTCTTGCTTCGAAAACAATGGATGAGTTTGTTTTGACACATTGTGTCGGAAATAAAAACGTTCAATCAAAAGTTGTTATTGGCAATGTAAGTGAAGAGATAGGAGAAGCAGCAAAAATTCTTGAATCCGATTTGATTGTTTTAGGAACACATTGTGCAACAGGTTTAGGGAAATTATTCAACAGTTATGCATTCAAAATAATTGACGAAAGTCCTACTCCGCTTTTAATTGTTCAAGAAGAAACATCCTTTCAACAGATTAAGAAGATTGTCATGACAATTGATTTGGAAAGAGGAAGTATTCAAATTCTAACAATGGCGGCACATATGAGTAAATTATTTAATTCAGAAATAATCCTTGTTGCAGCTGAACAAACAGATCACTACTTTAAAGGGAAAAGAGATGTTAACTTAATGGTTTGTAAAAAATATTTAACGGAACATCAAGTACCACATTCAATTGAATTCATTGATGGCAAACATTTCGTTGAAAACATTTTCAAACTTTGCAAGGAACAAAATGCAGACATGTTAGCAGCAACTTATTACCAACAACATGTCCATGTATTTACAGACTCCTTTGTTCGAACACTAGCAAATAATGAATTTCATTTACCCTTATTGACAATGTCAGAAGAGGCAACGCACTCAGGTGGTCAATTCGGAGCAATGTTTGGGTAATTAAGCTTTTGCTCTTGGGTTTGCGAACATTTTTACATCTTCTCCTGTAATAGAATTATCACAAAGAATGATTAAACGTTCAACGATGTTTCTTAGTTCACGGATATTTCCAGACCAATCAGTTTGTTGAAGTGCTAACAATGCATCTTCATTGTATGATTTTCTTGGAATTCCATGCTCAGCGCAGACCATTGTCATAAAGTGTTCAGCTAATAATGGAATATCGCCTCGTCTTTCATTTAATGAAGGAACATGAATTAATATTACCGCTAAACGGTGGTATAAATCTTCTCTAAATCGTCCTTCTTCAATTTCTTTGCGTAAATCTTTATTTGTTGCAGCAACAACTCGGCAATCAACTTTTATATCGCGCTCTCCTCCTACTCGTTGAATAACATTTTCTTGTAATGCACGCAACACTTTCGCTTGAGCACTCGCGGACATATCTCCAATTTCATCTAAAAAAAGAGTTCCTCCTGAAGCTAATTCGAATTTACCTTTCTTATCTTTTACTGCCGATGTAAATGCGCCTTTTTCGTGTCCAAATAATTCACTTTCGATTAATTCAGATGGAATAGCTGCGCAATTTACTTCAATGAATTGCATTTTACGACGGTTCGAATTATCGTGTAATGAACGAGCAACCAATTCCTTTCCGGTTCCATTTTCACCAGTGATAAGAACTCGAGCATCAGAAGGAGCAACTTTTTCAATCATTTCTTTGATTTTGGTAATTGAATCCATTTCACCAATAATCGAACTTCCCTTGAAACGTTTAACAGTCGTTTTCAACTGTTTTGTTTCTTCAACAAGTCCAACTTTTTCTTTAGCGTTGCGAATTGTTACCAAAATACGGTTCAAATCCAAAGGTTTTTCTATAAAATCAAAAGCACCTTTTTTAATTGCTTGAACAGCAGTATCGATGTTTCCATGTCCACTGATCATGATAACTGGAGTTTCAATTTTGGCTTTTATCAATTCATCCAAAACTTCCATTCCATCCATCAATGGCATTTTTATATCACAAAAAATAATATCATACGCTTTTGAAATAGCTTTATCCAACCCATCTTTTCCATTCTCAGCTTCTTCTACTTCAAAGTCTTCAAATTCAAGGATTTCTCGCATTGCTCTGCGGATTGCTCTTTCATCGTCTATGATTAATATTTTTCCCATGATTTATTTGTTTGGGTTAAAGATACGAATGGATTTCCAATTCGGGATTTGTAATTCGTAATTCGTAATTAATAACTTGTAAACTCTTATGCCAGTGCACCCTCCTTTAAAGAACAAGGTGAAATGTAAACCTTCTTTATGTTTAATTTATTCAAAACCCATCTTGTTTTCACTGCAGCAATAGGAGCCATTTTTTTTCGGATAGGGATAATCCATTCATTCAAATCTCTTTCACTTTGCGTCGAAGCAATAATTTCATCCAAGCACTCAAAAAGATAGTCAACTGAAATTTCAACTGCCTTGATTTTTTCTGGAAAAGGTTCGTTGTGAATCAATTCATAAAACGTTTCAAAACTTCCTGACGCTCCAATTAAAATATGTTCTTCTTTTCCATCAAAAAAACCGTCCGATTTTTCTTCTAACCACTCTTCAATATCTTTAATATTTGCTGCTGTTAATGGATCTGAACATGGAAAATGTTGGTAAATTCTAGAGACACCTATATTCAAGCTAATCATGTCATAGATTCCATTTCTATCGGCAAAGACAAACTCTGTGCTGCCACCTCCGATATCCATTATTACTGCTGGTTCAATAAAACGATAGGACCATTTTACGCCTTCATAAATAAGTTTCGCTTCTCTTAATCCTGTAACGATTTCTATTTGTATTCCACAAACTTTTAAAACCTCATCAATAAAATCTTGCGCATTCGAAGCATCTCTCAAAGCAGAAGTTCCAATACCTTTAATTTCCTCGACATTGAAATGATCACATTTTTCTTTAAAATGCATCAAGGTATTTATTCCACGTAAATAAGCTTCTGAAGCAATGATATTCTGATTAATGCCACCCATTCCAAGCGCAACTCCTTCCTTTTCAGAATGCACAATTTCAAAACGCTCGTCAAGAACATCTGCAATTAGCAAATTGAAGGTATTTGTCCCAAGATCTATGACGGCCTTTCTCATTTATGATTTTTTAAGCCATCTTAACAATAAACCAATTTTGATTCGATGTCCGAATTGTAAGATACCATTTTTATATAAACGTCCAGCAATTAACAGAATGAAAATGGCACTTAAAATCAATACGATCAGCGATAAATACAATTGATAGACTTGTCCAGGTTCGTATCCTTGCGCAAGTTTCACCATCACAACGACAGGAGACGTAAAAGGTAAATAATGGAAAACTGTTGCCAATGTACTTTCAGGGTTCTGCAAAGAATAATACCCTGCGTACAACGCAAAGCATAACAAAAAGATGATTGGCAATACAAATTGTTGTCCATCGCTTTCCGAACCAGAAGTTGCGCCAATTGCGGCAAAAAATGCTCCATAGAATAAATATCCAACAATAAAAAACAAAAGGAAATAGGTTGTCATAGTGCCAAACTGAATGCGTTCATATATTAAATCCACAAACTGATTGTATTCTATTCCACCAAGAAATTGATCCATTGCCGTTTGATCTTTCAACTCTTGTGTCATTTGAACAAGGTTTGAAGCGTCTAACATATCAGGAAATAATGTTTCCCGCATAAAGAACAAACCTGCACCAACAATTATCGCCCAAATGGTGAATTGTATAAATGCTGCAATTCCAATTCCCATAATTTTACCTAACATCAATTGGTTTGGGTGAACGGATGCCAACATTACTTCCACTATTCTATTACTTTTTTCGCGTGTTACACTTCTTAAAATTGTCATTCCGAACAAGAAGATAAAGACAAAAATTATTGCTCCATAAAAGAATCCAACCCAAGCTCGCAAATCAGCTGATTTATCAAAAGGATCATACGCATTTCTAAAAGCGACATTTAACGGTTGTTTGATTTTTCGGAATTCTCTGACCGATAGATTCGTGAATCTTCCAACCATTACTTCTTCTAATCTCCTTTCAATATGAAATTGCAGGTTCGTTTGCATACGAACAGACGGTTTTTCTCTGAAAAAGACAAAAGCTGTTTTATTTGCTAATACTTTTTCATTGATTTCGATCATTGCATCAAATTGCTGAAACTGCTTACTATCGCGGAAATCTTCCATTTCGATGTAATCGTTGGCAAAAGAATAATTGACCGATTTATCTTGCGTCACAAGGATTTTATTATCCATGATATTTGCTGGATCGGTAATCAACACATTCCAATGCTGTTTTCCTTCTCCTCCAAGCGCAAAAAGCATATAAATTACACCTAAGATAATAAGTGGACCAAGAATTGACATCACTATAAATGAACGAGCGCCAATACGTTCTTTTAATTCGCGCATTGCGATTAACCAACTATTACGCATTGCTTACCTCCTTCTTCACTTGAACTAAATCAATAAATACATCTTGCATTGAAGGCAACACTTCCCATGCCGCTTCAATTTTAATTTGACCTAATAATGCTCTCAATAAATCTTCGAATGTATTGTCTCCGCGCATTTTAACACGTGCAATAAATTTATCATCGCCTAATATTTCTTTGTCGATTAATTCAAAACTTGTCCATAATGCGTTCACAAAAGCAATCATACTTCCTCTGAATTTTATCGCATATTCACCAGTTTTACGTTCTTCTTGGATTTCAGAAATGCGACCTTCCATGATTTTTTTTGATTGGTGAATTAGAACTGCTCTATCGCAAATTTCTTCAACACTTTTCATATTATGCGTTGACAAAATAATTGTTTTGCCTTTCGCTCTCATTTCTATTAATTCCTGTTTGATTAATTCAACGTTTACTGGATCAAAACCACTTAAAGGTTCGTCTAAAATCAATAATTTAGGTTCATGTAAAACAGTACAAATAAATTGTACTTTTTGCGCCATTCCTTTAGATAATTCTTCGATTCGTTTTTTTCTCCAATCGGTAATTTCAAATTTCTCTAGCCAATATTCCAATTGTGTTTTGACATCTCTTTTTGACAAGCCACGTAATTGTCCTAAAAACAAGGCGTGATCTTCAACAGTCATTGTTCGATACAATCCTCTTTCTTCTGGTAGATAACCAATTTGAGAAAGATGTTGCTGCGTCATCAAATCACCGTTCATTCTTATATGACCTTTATCAGGTTCAATAATTCGGTTGATGATTCTGATTAAGGTTGTTTTACCTGCTCCATTAGGACCAAGTAACCCTAGTATTTCTCCTTTTTGAACATGAATGGAAACATCGTCGAGGGCAACCTTCCGATAGAATGATTTTGAGATATGTTGAATTTCGAGCATTACTGATTTTTAGCTGATGGATAAAGCTAATAAAAATGTTGGAAACAGAGAGGATTTAGAATTTGGGATTTGGGATTTAGAATTTATACCCCACTCCAATTCGTCCACTTATAAAAAGTGGAAATTGTTGAAAGTTAAAACTTTTTACATTTCGTTCAGAAATTGGTATAAATGGATTTCCTGTTTTTTTAGAAAGAAAATAGGTGTCAAAAATACAAAATGGAATATTTACATCTAAATAGAACTTCGAATTTATTTGATAGTTCAAACGTGGTGTAATAAATACTTTTGTCCCAACAGTTATTTCAGATTCAGGAAATGAAGTTGCAATTTTTGGGGTGTCATTATTTTGCTTATAGTATGGATTCACTGCAAATCCTATTGCAGGAATGAATTTGGTATCTTTCAATTTATTGAAATTTAAAATAAACTCATATTGAGCAGAAATGTGCGTGGAGATTAAATTACTCCCACTTAATACTTGCTGTCCATAAATAGGATCTTCTTTTAATTCTGTAATAGTTGATTTTTTTCCTAACATCAAATATGAAATTTCAATTTCTTGAAAATTATTTTTTTTTGTCTTCCATTGAAAAGCAAAAGTTGGGTGTAAAATTTGTAAATCAGAAACGGTTGAGAGTTTATAAGCTGAAGAAGAATCATCTATGTTTTCTGACTTTGAATACTTTTCATACGAAGTTAGATTGTATATTTTAATGGCCTTTTTATAATCAAGATTTGTGTTTTGTGAAAAACAATGAGCAACAAATTGGAGCACAGTTAGTAGCAGGATGCTTATTTTCATAAATTTTTAATTTAAGGTTCAAACGCCTATAATCAAAAAATATTTGACTTTGAAATTAACAAACTTGGTAATCTTATTCACCCAGGAACTTGCCTTTCCAATTTTTCCATTTATACATTTTTGAGAAAATAAAAAGTAAAAGTGGTTGAATTAAAATAATCGTTAATAAAGCATCCCATCCGAAAGTTGGTTTTGCATGATCCATGAAAAGTGCATCCGTTTGAAAGGCTTGCCATTCGTTTGTTAAAATCAAAGAAGCAAAAATATTGTTGATTGCATGGTAACCCATAGACAATTCCAAACCATCATCCATCAAAGCCATTATGCCAAGAAAAAAACCTGTGCCGATATAATAAACAAGAACAATATATCCCAACTTTTCTACCTCTGGATTTGCACCATGTAATAAACCAAAAAGCAAACCTGTGATGACAACCGCAATAATTCCTTTTTTATAGAAATGTCCAAATCCTTGAAATAAGTAGCCTCGAAATAATACTTCTTCGCAGGTTGTTTGAATTGGAATTAGAAACAAGGAGATTAAGAGTAAAGGAAAAAACGTTGACGCGTTAAAATTCCAAGTTATGTTTTCACCTGAATAAATTGAAATTGCAAGGAAAACGACCATTATAAATCCCCAGATTAATGCTGCTAAAAAAAAACGTTTCCAATCGAAAGATTCTCGACTAGTAAATAAGGAAATAATTGGGCGCTTATGTAAATATTTTATGGATAGAATAAGCGCAATTAACACAACAATGAAAGGAATGATTAAATACGTTAACAATTTATTTTGACCCAATAATTGTCCGAAATTCAAACTTCCTTCGTTTTCAAGATCTGCTAATCCTCCATGCAATTTCAAATCTACCAAAAGTGGAATTTGACCTACAATAGCGTATGCCAAAATGACTAAACATAGCGTAAGAATATACGTTGAAAGTAGATTCGTTCCTTTGCTGGCGTTATTGAGAAATGACATAATATTGATTTGATTACAATGATAACAAAAAAGGCTTTGCACGATGCAAAGCCTTTTTTAATTAATGAAACATATCTTTCATCCTACTGAAAAAACTTTTATCGTTTTTATCAGGACTAGGCTTGAAATTTTCGCTTTCACGGAATTTCTCTAAAATTTCTTTTTCTTCTTTTGATACTTTTTTTGGAGTCCAAATATTGATATGAACGAAAAGATCTCCATGTCCATATCGTTGCAATTGTGGCAAACCTTTTCCTTTCAATCGCAGAACTTTTCCACTTTGTGTTCCAGGCTCTACTTTAATTTTTGCCTTTCCACTTATTGTTGGAATTTCAATTGATTCACCAAGAACAGCATCTACAAAATTCACATACGCTTCATAGTGTAGATTGTCGCCATCTCTTTTCAGTTCGGCATGTTCAACTTCTTCTACAACAACGATCAAATCACCAGGAACGCCATTAAATGGCCCAGCATTTCCTTTTCCAGTAACGCTCAATTGCATTCCTTCTTCTACCCCAGCTGGGATCTCAATTTCAATAACTTCTTCTTGACGTTTTAAACCTTGCGCATCTGCATCAGAAGGTCTTTTGTCAATCATTTTACCAGCACCTTGACATGTATGACACGTTGATTGCGTTTGCATCGCACCTAAAAAAGTTTGTGCAACTCGCATGATACGTCCAGTACCATTGCAGGTTTGGCAATTTTTATACGTTACTCCGTCGGCATTCACCAACTTTGTTACTTTAATTTTTTTCTTTACACCTTCAGCAATTTCCTCTAAAGTCAGCTTCATTTTCACCCGTAGATTTGTTCCACGAACTACTCGTGACCCACCTCCTCCGCGATTTCCTCCAAAACTTCCTCCGCCACCAAAGGCTCCACCGAAAACATCTCCAAATTGAGAGAAAATATCGTCCATGTTCATTCCTCCATGACCATGACCACCTTGTCCCATTCCAGCGTGACCAAAGCGATCATACTGCGAACGTTTTTCAGAATTACTTAATATTTCATAAGCTTCTGCTGCTTCTTTAAATTTATCCTCAGCACTGGCATCATCTGGATTTTTATCTGGATGGAACTTCAATGCTAATTTGCGGTAGGCTTTTTTAATTTCAGCTTCTTCCGCATTTTTGGAAACACCTAATATTTCGTAATAATCTCTTTTTTTACTCATGCCCGCGAGGGATTAATTTATTTGGGATTTGGAATCCCGAATTATGAATCAAAAATTCCAAATTAATATTTATTGACCTACAACAACTTTTGCAAAACGGATTACTTTTTCATTCAAGTAATATCCTTTTTCAACATCTTCAATTACTTTTCCTTTTTCTTTGTTTGAAGAAGCTGGAACATTCGCAATTGCTTCGTGTAATTCACTATCGAACGGTAAACCTTTGGCATGCATCGGTTTCAATCCTTTTGACTCTAAAATACCCTTGAATTTGTTAAAAATAAGGTGAAATCCTTCTTTCACAATAGTGATATCAACATCATTTTCATTGTTCACAATTGCTCTTTCAAAATCATCTAATACTGGAATCATATCAGACAAAACACCTGCATTTGCATTGCTTATCAAGTCAATTTTCTCCTTATTTGTTCTTTTTCTGAAATTATCAAACTCGGCATACAAACGAAGAAATCTATCATTCAATTCTGCATATTTCTCTTCAGGAGTTTCTTCTTTTTTCTCCTCAACAATCGTTTCTTGCGTGTTTTCATCCACAACTGTTTCGTTTTCCTTATTAGCTTTTTCGCTTTCTTGATTGTTTACATCATTTTCCTCTGCCATTGTTCACTTTTTTAGTCGAACTCACTAGTCAAAGATGTTGCCATTTTCATAATTCGGACATCCTGACAGAAAAAAATTGTATTGGAGTGAAAAGTTGGCACTTCAACCCTTTCAATATTCATCATTTCATGCCAACTCAATAGATTCAAACAAAATAAATTGTTGTAAAAAGTATTCTTTTTTGTTAAGAAAAATTTTTAGCAACACCACTATTCACAGATGTGATGACTAAATTTGCGCTTAAAATTTACAATTTGAAAGAATTAAAACCTTTTCACGTATTATTATTTGTGCTTGGCATATTTTTAATTGTCTCACCGATAGTAATGTTCATACCAAAAGACGGGTGGAATCTTGGCTTTGGAAAAATTCATTTTTTAACTCAAAACGAGTTTTTTAATCCAGTTAAACAGGATAAAAAGGACATTTCTGGTGTTGTTGCAAAAGTCGATACTAGTAGTATTGACATGGACGATCCATTAATGAAACACAAAAATGGGTCGAACGGAGATCTTGGTGCTGCATCAGGAGGTGCGTTATCTGCGGAAAGTGCCACATCAATTGCACTAAATGAAAATGGGAGAGCAAATCTTCATCGTTTTTTTGAAAAACTAAAAGATGTGTCAGGTTCTAAAAAGAAACTTCACATTTTGCACTATGGTGATTCACAAATTGAAGGTGATCGAATGACAGCATATATTCGTCAACGAATTCAAAATCAATTTGGTGGAAATGGTCCAGGTTTAATTCCAGCAACGAATGTTTACAGTACAATGACGTTTAAGCAAACTTATTCTCCAAATTTCGTTCGATATACCTGCTATGGTGGCGCTAAACTGAAAAACAGAAGATACGGCGCAATGGGTTCTGCAGCAAGATTCACTCCTGAAATGGACAGCGCAGGATTAGCAAATGAAACTTCCATCAAAGAAGCATGGATTGAAATTGAACCAGGAAAAGGAGCCTATTCTAGAGCGCGTGAGTACAACAATGTGAAAATGTATTACAACAGCTGTGTTAAACCATGTGCGTTAAAAGTATATCAAAATGGTGCTTTAATTCATGAAGATAGCCTTGAAATGGATGGAAAAGCGCATTCGGTAGAATTGAATTTTCCTTCAACACCAGGAAAGTTGAAATATGTTTTTTCAGCAACTGTTAGTCCAACAATCAGCAGTTTTTCATTGGAAGGTGATTATGGTGTTCAAGTGAGCAATATTGGAATGCGTGGTTCTTCTGGAACAATCTTCGGTTCAATGGATCAAAATTTATTAGGTAGAATGTATAGTGATTTGAATGCTGAATTGATTATAATGCAATTTGGAGGAAATTCTGTACCATTCTTCAAGGACAGTGTATCCGTAAGGAATTATACAAGTTATTTCAAAGGACAATTAAATGCCATAAAAAAACTGCGACCTTCAGCAGCTATTATTGTTATTGGCCCAAGTGACATGTCTAAATTGGAAAATGGAATATTTGTGACGTATCCTTTGCTTCCATATTGTGTTGCACAAATGAAGAAAGTTTCCTTCGATGCAGGAGCAGGATATTGGGATATGTATGGTGCAATGGGTGGTTTTAATTCAATGCCTTCATGGGTAGAACAAGGATTAGCGGGGAAAGATTACATACATTTTGGTCCAAAAGGAGCAAGTATCGTTTCTCAGCTCTTTTTTGAAGCATTTGCTGCTGAATATGCAAAATGGCAACAGGGAATTACTCAATAAACGAACATAAAAAGTGATTCAAAAACTAAGTAGTTTCTTACTTGTAATGTTACTCGTGTTTTCAATTAAAGCACAAGGAACAATAAACACGTGCACAAGTGACTCCTTAAATTTGTATTGTTTTCCTGCGTTTTCGCGATTAGATTCTAACGTTGCTAAACAATATCCGTTTATAGCTTTTGACAAAAATAATTTTCAATTCTTCTCAGTTAAAAGTCCTAATTGGGAACATTTATTTTCTGAGTTTGATTCAATGATTCAAAAAAAGGACAGAAAATTAAACTTTTACCATTTGGGTGCTTCGCATCTCCAGGCTGATATTTACACGCATGATTTTAGAACTTTTTTACAATCCAATTGGCCAGGGGTTAGTGGTGAACGAGGTATCGTTTTTCCGTTCGATTTAGCGAAAACGAATAATCCAGCGAATTACGAATTTTCATCTCCTAACAGTTGGACAGGCTATCGATCTGTAAATCATCGTCCTGCAACGATTGATTATGGAGTTATGGGAGCAGCTTTGATTTGCCGAGATTCTATGATTAATCTCTATTTCAAACACGACAGAACAACTGTAAAACCGCCATTTACGCATGTTAGAATATATCACAACAAAGGTGAATTACCCTTCGAATTAAATTTCGGGGCGGATGAAATTTTGATCACACGAATTGAAAATGATTTAGAAAAAGGCTACACAGATGTTTATTTTTCTGACCCATTAGATCAAATGGACCTTCAATTTTCTAGAATCACCAGAGAGGTTTTAGAATTAGAAATCTATGGTTTTCAATTCATGAATGATGATCCTGGAATTTCATATACGACAATTGGAATCAATGGTGCGGGATTATATACCTATTTAGAAAATGCCAATTTTGAAGAACAATTAAAATTATACCCGCCTGATTTCTTTGCTTTTTCTGTTGGAACCAACGATGGTTTTGTTCCTTATGATAGTTTCGACCCCAAGGTTTACAAAAAGAACTTGGACAAAATGATTCAAAAAGTATTGAGAGCAAATCCAACTTGTGCAATTCTACTTACTGTTCCCAATGATGTTTATTACAAGCGAAAATACTTGAATCGAAATACGAGCCGTCAACGTGAAGTAATCATTGAATTAGCAGAACAATACAAATTTCCAGTTTGGGATTTTTATGGTTTAATGGGCGAACTAGGTTCTTCAAAAACCTGGTTGAGAAATGGATTAATGCAAAGTGATATGGTACATTTTTCAGGAATGGGATATCATTTAAATGGCGATTTATTAATTGATGCTTTCTTGAAGTATTTGGATCAAATGAAAAATATAAACGATTATAAAAACACACACTAAATGGAGCGTATTTGGCAAATATTTTCTTTCGACGCAAAGGAACCACTGATTTTTTCGCAATTAGATTTCTGGTTGTTCTTCATCCTCGTAATGGTTGTATTCTCCATGATTTACAAGCATTATTTGGTTCGAAGTGTATTCTTAACGGCGATTAGTATATTCTTTTATTTCAAAGCGTCTGGGCTCTTTATTATTCTACTGGGCGCGAGTTTAATAGGAAATTACTTCTTCGGGAAATGGGTGCATTCTGCTCAAACTAACAAATCGAAAAAATGGATAATAGGAATAGCTGCTTTTTTAAATATTGTGGTGCTGGCCTATTTCAAATACGCTTACTTCTTCACGGATTCATTCAATGAAATGTTCCATACTGACTTTCAAGTATTCAACCATCTTTCCTATTGGGGAAATAGTTTTTTTGATGGGAATTACTTTGCTGTAGACCAAATCATTTTACCAATTGGGCTTTCTTTCTTCACATTTCAGAGTATTTCGTATTTCATTGACATTTACAGAAAGGAAGTTGAACCTGTAAAGAATTTCTTCGATTATACATTTTTCGTTACGTTTTTTCCGCATTTATTGTTGGGTCCAATCGTTCGAGCGAAAGATTTCCTTCCACAGATTCGTCAGCCTTATGCGTTAAACAAAGATGATTTTAGTGGCGCAATCATCCAAATAACAAAAGGTTTAATCAAGAAAATTGTACTTGCTGATTACATTGCCGTTCACTTCATTGACAAAGTAGTAGATGCACCAGAAGCCTATCCCGGTTTTGTGAGTATTCTGGCAATGTGGGGTTATTCTCTACAAATTTATGGTGATTTCTCTGGTTATACAGACATTGCAATCGGACTGTCACGCTTAATGGGGATCAAGCTTTTAGAGAACTTTAATTCGCCATACAAAGCAGTAAGTGTTGCCGATTTCTGGAGAAGATGGCATAAATCATTGGGTTCTTGGTTACGTGATTATTTGTACATTCCATTAGGTGGAAATAAGACTGGTGGTGTTGGGACGTATGTTGCCACAACCATTATTTTTATCTTCCTCATATTCATAACCCAATGGTATGAATTGATTTTCGTTTACGCTGGTTTAACAGTATTATATATCATTGGAGTTTTAGTAATCCCAAATTTCAAGCAATATGTTCACCGTGATTTGAACTTGTTGATCACCATGGTAGTTGGTGGATTATGGCACGGAGCGAGTGAGAATTTTGTGATGTGGGGAACGATGAATGGATTGGCTTTAATACTCTACAATCACTGGAAAAAGATTTCACCTTATGAGAACAAAAGTTGGTTGATTGTTCATTTCTGGAAGATTTTCATCACCTTCAACTTTATCACGTTTACACGAATCTGGTTCCGACTAGAAGATGAAGGCGCACCTTTAGCCATGTTGAATCATATTTGGAATCACTTTGACTTTAAATGGGCTACTTTCGTGAAAGTATTGTCTACATATCAAAGTGTTTTTTGGGTGATTCTGGCAGGATATATTGTTCATTGGTTACCACAAAGAATAAAAGCACTATGGGAAAATTTATTCAAACGATTCCCAATACCTTTACAAGCTTTAGCTGTGGCAATTATCGTGATATTGATGTATCAAGCGGTATCGGATACGTTTAAACCGTTTGCCTATTTTGAATATTGATTTTTTTATCTTTAGGAGAGGTAGGTCGCGACCAGCCTCTGCGGATAAAAAATCAATTCTGATCCAATTTCCGAACCATCGTCAAGATTGTAGCCAACGCAACAGTTTCACCTTCTTCGTCATACACATCCACTAAGAATTTCACAATTCCTTTAGCGATATCGTCATCGGTGCGTTTTTCTTGATCTATTTTTTCTTTCACTGTAAATCGCACGCCTAATGTTGCTCCAGGATAAACAGGTTTCGTGAAACGTGCTTCTTCAACACCGTAATTCAACAAAACTGGACCTTTCTTTGGATCCACGAATAAACCCGCAGCTTTGGATAATACAAAATATCCGTGTGCCACTCTTTTTTCGAAGATAGTTCCATCCAACGATGTTGCGTCCATGTGTGCATAGAAATTATCTCCAGAGACATTTGCAAAATTCACAATGTCCGCTTCTGTAACTGTATGCTTATGCGTAAAAACTGTTTCACCAATCACTAATTCTTCAAAATGTTGTCTGAACAAATGTGGGTTTGCTTCTGGCATTTCTGCACCCACTTGGAATTGTTGTGTGATTTTCGTAATAGTCGTTGGATGACCTTGTATTGCTGTTCGTTGTAAATAATGTAAAACGCCACGTTTACCACCCATTTCTTCGCCTCCTCCTGCTCTACCAGGTCCACCGTGCGTTAACAACGGCATTGGAGAACCGTGACCAGTACTTTCTTTCGCGCAATCTTTATTCAAGACTAAAATACGTCCGTGCATGCTTGCTGCACCAACAACATATTCCATCGCTTCTTTGTCATTTGGTGTCACAATCGATGAAACCAAAGAACCTTTGCCCATTCGCGCTAATTCTATTGCTTCATCCATCGTTCGATATGGCATAACTGTTGAAACTGGTCCAAATGCTTCGATATTGTGAACATCTGTTTTATTGAACGGATCATTGTTTCTGAAAAGAATAGGCGAAAAGAATGCGCCAACATTTTTATCTGCACCAAACACTTCAAAATCATCCAAACTTCCGTAAACAATGTCTTGCGATTGAGATAATAACTCAACACTTTCTCTTACACGTCCAACTTGAATTTGAGAAGCCAACGAACCCATTCTTACACCTTCAAAACTTGGATCACCAATTTTTGTTGTTGCTAAACGTGCTGCAATTGCTTTTTCAACTTCATCAATCATGTTTTCAGGAACGATGATTCGTCGAACAGCCGTACATTTTTGCCCAGCTTTCACAGTGATTTCTTTTACCGTTTCTTTGATAAATAAATCAAATTCTTCCGTTCCAAGAACAGCGTGTTCTCCAAGAATTGTCGCATTCAAAGAATCTGCTTCTAAATTGAAAGAAACACTTTCTTGAACAATATGTGGCAATGCTTTTAATAATTTTCCGGTATGTGCACTTCCAGTAAATGTTACAGTATCTTCAGAGGAAACGTGGTCAATAATTCCACGTCCCAGACCACAAACAAGTTGCAAAGAACCTTCAGGAAGAATTTTAGAATCAATAATATCGCGCACCATGACTTCTGTCAAATAGCACGTATATTCTGACGGTTTCACAATTGCTGGAACACCTGCCATTAAGTTCACCGCTATTTTCTCCAACATTCCCCAAATAGGAAAATTGAATGCATTTATGTGTACTGCAACACCTTGTTTTGGCACCATGATATGGTGACCTATAAACGTTCCATTTTTAGAAAGTGGTGCCGCCGTTCCATCAACATAATAAGACAAATCTGGAAATTGTTTCCTCAAAGATGCATTGGCAAAAACGTTCCCGATTCCACCTTCAATATCAATCCATGAATCCACTTTTGTTGCGCCAGTCCATGCACTTACTTGATAGTATTTTTCTTTTTTTGTCATTAAATGCAAAGCCAAAGCTTTCAACATTCGTCCACGTTCTTGGAAAGTCATTTTACGCAACACTTGTCCTCCAGTCTTGCGACCGTATTCCAACATTGCTGCATAATCTAAACCAAGGCTTGATGTTTCACCAATCTTTTCTCCAGTGATAGCGTTGTACAGATTTGTTTCTGTTCCTTCACCATCAAACCATTTTCCTAGTGCGTAACTTTGATACCGTTGCATAAAATTTATTTTGATGTCTAAATTATAAATTATGAATTACAAATGATGAATTGTATATCAAGCAAATTCGAATTCATTTTCGTGCTCAGCGATATAATTCAAAATATCCATAATTTCATTCAATTGGAAGGAGGTAACTAATTTCAACCGATAGTCTTTGAAATGTGCAATTCCTTTAAAATAATTGGTGTAATGTCTTTTCATTTCAGCGATTCCTAATCCTTCACCTTTCCAATTCACACTCATTTGAAGATGTTCTCTTGCTGCTTCAACTCGTTCTTTAATTCCTGGAGGAGCCAAATGTGCACCGGTATTCATGAAATGTTTTACTTCGTTGAAAATCCATGGATAACCGATACTTGCTCTGCCAATCATTATTCCATCGATTCCGTATCGGTTTCTATATTCCAATGCCTTTTCAGGTGAATCAATATCTCCGTTCCCGAAAATTGGAATTTTCATACGTGGATTATTTTTCACTTCGCCTATTAGCGTCCAATCAGCATCGCCTTTATATAATTGAACTCTTGTACGGCCGTGAATCGAAATTGCTTCAACACCAACATCTTGCAATTGTTCAGAAGTACTCACCACAAATTTTGATTGCTCATCCCAACCCAAGCGTGTTTTAATCGTAACTGGCAAATTCGTCTCCTTCACGATTGCGTCTGTCATCTGAATCAACTTCGGAATATTTTGCAACATCCCTGCTCCAGCTCCTTTACACGTCACCTTTTTTACTGGACAACCAAAATTTATATCAATAATATCTGGATTTGTTCTTTCAATTATTCGGGTTGCTTCGCGCATACTTTCAATGTCATACCCAAAGATTTGAATTCCAACAGGCCGTTCATATTCATAAATATCAAGCTTTTGAACGCTTTTTGCGGCATCACGAATCAATCCTTCAGAAGAAATAAATTCCGTATACATTAAATCCGCCCCATGTTTTTTACACAAGGCACGAAATGGCGGGTCACTTACATCTTCCATAGGTGCAAGTAAAAGTGGAAATTCACCTAATTCTATGTTACGAATTTTTACCATGGTGCAAATGTACGGGAATTATGAATTATAAAGTATAAATTGTTAATGGTGAAATTGCATCGCCAAAAGAGATAGAATCGGAAATTACTAGAATAAAAGACATTAATTAGAGAAATACATGAATGGGATTAGATGGAGGTGTAAATTGGGGTTCGATAATTATCGGTATTCTAGCTGCAGAATCTATTCAAGTTTTTATGAAATAAATAATTGAAGTGTAAATTCCCGAATCCGCAAACTCTTCCCTAATTTACCATCCACTTTTTATCACCTATTTTTATTAAAATATTTATTTGTAAATTGCGCAACATCTTAATTTTACCCACGATATGATGAAGTATTTTTACCTTGTATTTTTCAATTTTACACTTGCACTACCTTCGGGAATTCTGGCTCAAGCGCAGGTTTGGCAAAATTATACCGACTCCGTTCCTACCCTTTCTTCTCCGCGATGTGCTGACCTGAATAACGATGGTGTTCTGGATATAGTGATTGGCGGAGGAACGGATGGTGAATTTGCAGATAATGGTATCATGGCATTTAATGGCCTCGACGGTTCACTTCTTTGGCAACGGTCTGCACCAAATGAGATTTTTACCAGTGCAATTTTTCAGGATATTAACATGGATGGAATTCCCGATATTTTTATAGGTGGGCGAGATGCGCAATTTTATGCAATCAATGGTGCAAACGGTTCACTAATTTGGGAATATTATACTGATCCTGGAAATCCGAATGATATCGGTCTTTATAATTTTTATAGTGCTCAGTTCATCCCTGATTCGGATGGCGACTTACTTCCTGATCTCTTGGTTGCAAATGGTGGCGACCACAGTTTACCACTTTGGGATACAAATAGGCCGCCCGGACATCTAATGGTTGTTAGTTCACTTACCGGGGATTTGATTTCCATGGCTGTTGTACCCGATAGTGCGGAAACATATTGCTCTCCACTGGTTATTGACCTGCAAGGAGACGGAACCCTATGGATATTATACGGAACTGGTGGCGAATCCATGGGTGGTTCTTTTTACGCAGTTCCCCTGAGTGAACTCTTGAATAATACCTTAGTTAATTCCGTTCAACTGGCAACGCATGCGACTAGAGGTTTTATAGCGCCAGCTGCTGTTCATAAAGCTCCAACCGGTAATAGTTACGATGTGATAATTCAAGGTTTTGGTGGCACTATTTACAAGGTTAAGGGAAGCACACTGACTACGACCTGGTCAAGAACAATTATCGGCGCAGAATCGAGTGCAGAAGCTGTAATTGGTAACTTTAGCGGCGAACTCACTCCGGATGTATTTTTGGTAATGTTTAAAGGAACTCTTACGAGTTACACGGATTATTACCAGATAATGTTGGATGGAACGGATGGAAGTATTCAGTTCATGGATAGTTTAGGAGCGCTTCACTTTGCATCTGCTAATGCGGTGGATCTAAACAATGATGGAAGAGACGAAGCAATTATTTCCCTGAATTATTTTGAGAGCGGGCATTTTCATCACAAACTACAGTCCCTGGATTTTCAAAACAACACTTTATCTCAAATATCCACGAATATGGCCGGAACAAATATTGGTTCTACCCCTTTAATTACGGACATAGATAACAATGGATTACTGGATATTGTTTACGCAGTAAAAAAGGACAGCACTAACCCGATGGGATGGCAAGGATTCTATTTACACCGCTTTGAAACTGCGTCCGTCATTCCAAACGCAGGAATTGCTTGGGGAAGTTATATCGGAACGGATTACGATGGAATCTACAATTATTCTCCGGTCAACTGTGGAATGGGAAGTGTTGTAACAGGAGTAAACTTAGATTCCCCATTCTGTAACGGTTTGTCGGATGGTTCTCTTACTATTTTTGTAAATGGTGCAAACAATCCGCATACGTTCCTTTGGTCAACTGGTGAAGTAGGTCAAACAATTAGCAACATACCGGCAGGAGCGTATAGTGTTCGGGTAACAAATTCTCTGGGATGTTACGAAGACCGTAATATCATTTTGCAAGATCCGTATATTATTAGTTTTGGTGGAATTCAAGCTCCAACCTGTCCCGGAGGAAATAACGGAATGGTCACAGTGAATTCAACGGGTTGTGTATGTATGTTCAGTGGCTGTACTTTTTCATGGGATAATGGAGTTACAATTGCACAGAACACACAAGCAGCGAGTGGTTATAATTATGTTACGATAACGCGTTTAGATGGTTGTGTGATAGTTGATTCGGTTAATATTCCTGAGTCTCCTGCACTATTTACAGATACAGTTGTTACCCACCTTTCCTGTAATGGAAATGCCAGTGGAATGATTTCTATCACACCAAATCCACTGTTCACGGCAAGTTATGTTTGGTCAACAGGTGAAAGCACGAATGAAATTAATGGTCTTGCAGCAGGGGAATACGATGTAACTATTAGCGACAATCGTCCTTGCTCACAACAACTAACATTTACCGTTACCCAGCCGGATTCATTACTTGCTCTTTTCACATCAAGCAATGTTACTTGTCCAGGGGACAATGATGGTTCTATTGAAATTAGCGCAATTGGAGGAACACCTGATTTTATTTACACACTTAACGGAATCGATAGTAGCGCATTCCTTTATGAAGGATTAAGTCCCGGAATTTACACAATTAGTGTTAGTGATCAAAACGCTTGCACTAGTTCAAGCACGATATATACGGTCACGGAACCTAGCGTATTAACTTCCTTGATTACTCCAACTATCGAAAGTGGTCTAGGTTCTTTGGATGGAATGGCAGAAATTGAAGTGAACGGAGGAACTGTTCCATATACAATTGTTTGGAACGATCCAAATAGTCAAAACGGTCCTTTAGCTGTTTACCTGAGTAACGGATGGTACACCGCCACTGTTGCAGACTCGAATGGCTGTGTTCATCAGGATTCCGTTTATATTCATACCCTATCCCTTCTTGAATCGTCTGATATCGCATGGGGCTTTTACCCAAATCCGGCAGACGAGTTCCTTACACTGAACATAGAGGGTGATGTGCACTACGAGTTGATTGATCAATTTGGAAAAGTAGTCCTGTCGGGTAAGGAGAAAATAATCCGTATAAAGGAATTGAGTTCCGGGATGTATGTTTTACGGGTTCAAACACCTTTATTTATGTCAATGGAAAAGGTTATTATTACTAGGTAGGATTTGTTTGTTGGAATGTCTAAATTTTTTTATTTCAACAATTTATCCAAAGCAAGGTGTAAACCAATACCTCTTAATTCTTGACCTTTAGCAACGATGTTTCCTTCTCCGTCTACTAAGAAACCAGAAGGAATTGAATAAACTTGATATAATTGAGAAACAGCACCATCTTTATCCCAACCGTGGTATTTCCAAATTAACTTATCATCTGCAATAGCCTTCTTCCATGCGTCTTCATTTTTATCAAGAGAAACGCTGTAAACTTCAAAGCCATTCGCATTTTTGAACTTAGATGATTTATATTTATTATATGCCTCAACAACGCTCGGATTTTCTTTACGACAAGGTCCACACCAAGAAGCCCAAAAGTCTATCAATACAATTTTACCTTTCAACTTTGAAAGTTTGATTGTTTTACCCTGAGGACTAACCAACACAATATCTGGTGCTTTGGCGTTCACTTCAATACCTTGTGAAATTTCTTTTCTAGGAATAAAAGCCGTTCCTAAACCAAGAATTAATAAGCATGCAAAAATTATTTTTTTCATCTAATCAATTTTAAATGTTCTAACCTATTCTTCTGATATCCGCACCAATATTGTTCAATCGAATCTCAATATCTTGATAACCACGATCAATTTGTTCAATATTGTGAATAACACTTTTACCTTTTGCGGATAAAGCAGCAATCAATAATGATACACCTGCTCTAATATCAGGAGATGTCATTTGGATTCCTTTCAACGTGTGTTCATTATTTAAGCCAATAACCGTTGCTCTATGCGGGTCACATAAAATGATTTGTGCTCCCATGTCGATTAATTTGTCAACGAAAAACAACCGTGATTCAAACATTTTTTGATGTATTAAAACGGATCCTTTTGCTTGAGTTGCAACAACTAATATAATTGATAATAAGTCAGGTGTAAATCCTGGCCATGGTGCATCAGCAATTGTTAAGATTGAACCATCAATAAAGGTGTCAATTTCATAATTATCTTGAGCAGGAACAAAGATATCGTCACCACGACGTTCCAATTTAATTCCTAATTTTCTAAATACATTTGGAATGACACCTAAATTATCCCAGCTAACATCTTTAATTGTAATTTCAGATTTCGTCATTGCTGCCAAACCAATAAAACTACCAATTTCAATCATATCTGGTAAAATTCGATGAAAACAACCACCCAAATTTTTAACACCTTCAATTTGCAACATATTAGAACCAATTCCACTAATATTAGCGCCCATTGAATTCAACATTTTACACAATTGCTGAAGATACGGTTCACATGCTGCATTATAAATTGTTGTATGTCCTTCAGCCATAACAGCGGCCATTAGCACATTCGCAGTTCCTGTAACAGAAGCTTCATCAAGGTGAATATAAGCACCTTTTAATTTTTTAGCTTCAATAGAATAAAAATGTTCACCAGCGTCGTAGTTAAATTTGGCACCTAACATAGTGAAACCTTCGAAATGCGTATCCAATCTTCTTCTACCGATTTTATCTCCTCCTGGTTTGGGAATGAATCCTTTTCCAAAACGTGCTAGTAATGGTCCAACAATCATAATTGAACCACGCAAAGAACCAGCTCTTTTTTTGAAATCTTCTGTTTCTAAATAAGCAAGATCTATTTCTTTTGCTTGAAAAATAAATGTTCCTTTTTCAACTTTTTCAATCTTAACGCCCATTGTTTGAAGCAAACTGATCAATTTGTTTACATCAATGATATCTGGAACATTTGAAATAGTAACTTTTTCAGCAGTAAGTAACGGTGCACACAAAACTTGTAACGCTTCATTTTTTGCACCTTGAGGAATCAATTCTCCTTTTAATGGTTTGCCACCATAAATTTCAAAAGAAGCCATGTTTATTGTTTTTTAAAGGGTTTTTTCTGATTTTTTTGCTTGAAGTTCGATTTGCCTCTATTCTTATTTTGATTTTGGTTAGGACCAATATTCATATTTCGCAAAATCGTATTTGTATTCATCAACTCATCTGGATTTTCAAGGATCAATTCTCCTTTTGAAAGTTCCTTTAATTGTTGAGCAATTACATTATTTTCAACAGCGTCGTTATTGTGTTCTAAAAACTGTTTTTTCATGAAATTGGCCATGGTCGTTTTCAAATACTCACGCTCCTTTTCATCCGTCACGTCTTTCGCGCCTTCCAAAATTCGTTGTGTATAACTCCCATAATGTCCAAAACGAATATTACTTTTTGGATAATCCATTATTTCAGGGCGTTCATTCAATGCTTCAGGTTTAGGAATTTCATAAGGAGAATCTACATCCAACATGAAATCTGACATAACGAATAAGTGTGTCCACAATTTGTGACGAAAATCATCAACATCCCGCAAATGCGGATTCAATTGCCCCATTACCTCAATAATAGCCTGAGCAGCACGATTTCTTTCGTCTTTATCTTCAATTTCCATAGCATGTGCAATCATGTTTTGCACGTTGCGTCCATATTCAGGAAGGATTAATTTACCTCTTGTTGTATTGTATTCCATTTTCAAATTAAAAATTTGATTCCGAATTCTGAATTCCGAATTCCGAATTATTAGTTCTCAAGGAGTTTCCCTAGAGCGTTATTATATAATTCTTTCGCCTCTGTCACAAACCCAAAATGTTCATCATCCACCATCATTTTACCTTTTGTAACATGACCAAGTAAAGTAAAGCTTACCCCAGAATCAATCATAAATTCGATAAAATCTTCTTCATGATCTTCATTTACGGTTACAACTACTCTACCTTGACTTTCACCAAATAGAAATGCATCTTCACGAATTTCAGAATCAGTTACGATATCAAAACCTAGTTCTCGCGGGAAAGACATTTCAACTAAGGTAACATATAATCCACCATCTGCAACATCATGAGCCGCATTAATTAATTCATTTTGAATCAACCCTTTCACCATATTTTGCATTGCGTATTCTTTTTCAAGATCAAAATGTGGCGCTGGTGAAGCTTTAATTCCGTGATAAGTAGCCAAATATTCTGACGATGCAATATCATTTACACAATCACCAATAATAAATATTAAGTCTCCTTTTAATTTAAAATCAAGTGTCATGATACGATCTTTATCTTCTAAGATGCCAATCATCCCAATTGTTGGAGTTGGAAAAACCGGAATTTCAACACCATCTTTTACAGTTTGATTGTAAAAAGAAACATTTCCTCCAGTCACGGGAGTTTCGAATTTTAAACAAGCAGTTGACATTCCTTTAATTGCTCCAACGAATTGCCAGAAAGATTCTGGATTGTATGGGTTTCCAAAATTCAAGCAGTTTGTAATTGCACTTGGAATACCTCCAGAACAAACAATATTTCTTGCTGCTTCAGAAACGGCAATCATTGTTCCTACCTCAGGATCAGCATTTACATACCGTGAATTACAATCCACCGTCATTGCCAACGCTTTATTCGTTCCTTTTATATTTACAACTCCTGCATCTGAAGGACGATTGGTAGTCATTGTTTTTGTTCCAACCATCGAATCATATTGCTCATAAACCCAACGTTTAGAAGCGATATTTGGTAATTGCAACATTTTGAAAGCAACTTCCTTTAAATCCTCAGGTTGCTTCACATCATCCATATTGAATTTCTTGAATTCTTGATAATATGCAGGTTCTTTGTATTCTCTGTTATATTGAGGTGCACCTCCTCCAAGAACTAATGATTCAGCAGGAACATCTCCTACCATTTCACCATGCATGAAATAACGAACACGATCAGAATCAGTTACAACGCCAATTTCTTCAGCATGTAAATCCCATTTATCAAAAATTCGTTTTACAACATCTTCTTGTCCTTTCGCTACTACAACCAACATTCTTTCCTGAGATTCAGAAAGTAAAATCTCATACGGAAGCATGTTTTCTTGTCTCGTAGGAACCAAATCCAAATGAATATCCATTCCAACATTTCCTCCAGCACTCATTTCACAAGTTGAACAAGTAATTCCAGCTGCACCCATGTCTTGCATTCCGCGAATAGCATCCGTTTGAGCCAATTCCATGGTTGCTTCTAACAATAGTTTCTCCATAAATGGATCACCAACTTGAACAGATGGTAAATCATTTGCTGAATCTTCTGTAATATCTTTTGAAGCAAACGCTGCTCCGGCAATTCCATCTTTACCTGTTGCAGAACCAACAATGAAAACTGGATTTCCTGGCCCTGAAGCCTTTGCAGAAATTACTTTTTTTGAATCAATAATTCCTGCTGAAAATGCATTAACTAAAGGATTTGTATTGTATGAATCATCAAAGAAAACTTCACCCCCAACGATAGGAATACCGAAAGCATTTCCGTAGTCACCAATTCCTTTAGTAACTCCTTTAACAAGCCATTTTGTTCTATCATTTTCAATGTTTCCAAAACGCAATGAATTCAATTGCGCAATTGGACGAGCACCCATAGTAAAGATATCTCTGTTAATCCCTCCTACGCCAGTAGCTGCTCCTTGATAAGGTTCTAAAGCACTAGGGTGATTATGTGATTCAATTTTAAAAACACATCCTAATCCGCCACCGATATCTACCATCCCAGCATTTTCTTCACCTGCTTTAACCAACATGTGTGGACCATCCTTAGGCAAAGTCTTTAACCAAACTATTGAATTTTTATAAGAACAGTGTTCCGACCACATAACTGAATAAACTGCAGTTTCAGTGAAATTAGGTGTTCTACCTAAAATTACTTTAATCATTTCAAACTCATCTTGACGTAAACCAAGATCGATTGCTTGTTCCAATGTTGCTTCTTGTTGTAAAGTACTTTCCATAAATAATAAATGTGTTACAAATGTAATGATTTATTTATTTTGCTAACTGAATATAGGTCTATTTACTCGCATTAATTAATTTGTTGAAAAAAAAATTTTATTATTAATATTTACATTGTAATTTTGCTAACATAACCTTTACCATGAATAAGACAATCACTATTACTATTGCATTAATACTGCATACTATAACGTCTCATCTTTTTTCGCAAACATTGTATACGAATGGAGCTACATTATTCGTTAATTCCGGTGGAATTCTCGCAAGTAATGGAGGTATCTCACTTGTAAATTCGTCACAAGTAACCAACAATGGTGATATTCTGATAACAAAAAATGCAACCAATTTATTACCTGGAACATTAACTATTAATGCATCTTCTAACTTATCGGGCAATGGAACCTATAAAGTTGAACAAGATTGGATTAACGATGCTATTTTTTTAGCAGGAGCAAGTACAGTTAATCTTTATGGAAATACAGAACAATTTATTACAAGCACTAATAATACAATCTCAGAATTCAATAATTTAATATTGACAGGGAATGGTACAGGAAATAATCGAAAAAAAACATTGCAAAACGTTAATGCAAGAATTTCTGTTACTGGACAACTTACATTGAATGATAGAGAATGTTCAACTCAAACAAATGATTTATCCGTTTTAAATCCTTCAAACAGTGCTATTACAAATTCTTTGGTTTTTGGAAATGAAGGTTTTGTAAGTAGTGATATTCCAGGTTATTTATTATGGTCTACAAATTCAACGAATGCTTATAATTTCCCTGTAGGATCAAGTAACGGCACTTTGAGATACCGTGCCGCAATCATACAACCAAGTTCTTCCGTTTCAAATGAATATGCTGTCAGAATGAATAATGTCATTGCTGATAATGATGGTTATTTTTTATCTCAGCATGACGCAGACGTGTCTGCCGCGAATACATTATATTATCACTCAATAGAACAAACTTCTGGTACAACAAAAGCAGATGTTACATTAACATATTTCGCTGCTACAGATGGCGATTGGGCGAATATGGCTCATTGGACTGACAATACGAGTATGTGGAATGACATGGGAACAACGTCTGTTGGTGCTCAAACTTATTCTTCAGTTCAAAAGGCAAGCTGGGATTTTTCAGATGGTTACCAACCGTTTGTATTAACGAACATTAATGAAGAATTAATTATACCAAATGTTTTTACACCTAATAATGATGGAGCAAATGATTCTTATTTTGTAACTGCAAAAGGAATTACAGAATATAATATAACTATATTGAACAGATGGGGCGATGTTGTATTCGAATCAAATGATATTACAAAACAATGGGATGGAACAACTGGAGGTAATTTATGTACTGAAGGAACCTACTTCTATTTCATAAAAGCAAAATCCGCTTCGAAGGATTTTTTAAAACAGGGTCATATTACCCTTAACTATTAATACATAAATCAATTTATTTCAAGATGAAATTACTTAAATTAACCTTACTTAATTCTCTATTATTTGTTTGTTTTAATTCAGCATTTGGACAAAACAATGTGGGAATTGGAACAACAACACCAGATGCAAGTTCTGTATTAGAAATGCAAGCAACAAATAAAGGAGTTCTTGTGCCAAGAATGACAACTGCTCAAAGAACAGCTATTGTTACTCCAGCGAATGCATTATTAGTTTATGATACTGATTTTAACTGTTTTTATTATTTCGTTACAGCAACTGGATGGCAAAATTTATGTGCAGGAACAGCGGGACCAGCGGGACCGGCAGGACCAGCGGGTGCTAATGGGACACCGGGTACAACTGGTTTAACTGGACCAGCAGGTGCGACAGGTCCGGCAGGACCATCGGGACCAGCAGGTGCTACAGGTGCTACAGGACCTCAAGGAGCTACAGGACTTTCTACTACTCCTGGACCGACAGGACCAGCGGGACCAGCAGGACCAGTAGGAACTAATGGAATAGACGGAATTAATGGTGCTCCAGGTGCAACTGGAGCAAATGGAACTAATGGAATTGATGGCGCAGCAGGTGCGACAGGACCAGCGGGAGCTACAGGACCAGCAGGTGCTACTGGACCAGCAGGTGTTGCAGGACCAACAGGTTTAACTGGATTAACTGGGCCAGCGGGAGCTACAGGACCAGCAGGTGCTACTGGACCAGCAGGTGTTGCAGGACCAACAGGTTTAACTGGATTAACTGGGCCAGCAGGTGCTACGGGACTAACAGGTTTAACTGGACCAGCAGGTGTTGCTGGGCCAACAGGCTTAACTGGATTAACTGGGCCAGCAGGTGCTACGGGACCAACAGGTTTAACTGGACCAGCAGGGGTTGCAGGACCAACAGGTTTAACTGGATTAACTGGACCAGCGGGTGTTGCAGGGCCAACAGGTTTAACTGGTTTAACTGGACCAGCAGGTGTTGCAGGACCAACAGGTTTAACTGGATTAACTGGGCCAGCAGGTGCTACGGGACCAACAGGTTTAACTGGATTAACTGGGCCAGCAGGTGCTACGGGACCAGCGGGTGTTGCAGGACCAACAGGTTTAACTGGATTAACTGGATTAACTGGACCAGCAGGTGTTGCAGGGCCAACAGGTTTAACTGGATTAACTGGACCAGCGGGTGTTGCAGGACCTACAGGTTTAACTGGACCAGCAGGACCAACAGGTCCGACATGGAATTTAACAACACCAACAGTAAATGCAAGTGGAACTTTAACTATAAATGGTACTGCGGGATCTTTGGCACCCGTAACTACTTTGGGACAATATTGGATAGCATCACCGAATACTACTGGAACTAATGCTTTAACTGCAACTGGATTCTTAGGAACTTCTACTAATCAACATATGGATTTTTCTTCAAATGGAATTGTTAGAGGTAGAATGATGAATACTGGAGAATTAATTTGGGGAAATACAGCATTTGTAGGTGCCTCTTTTCCATTAGATGTTTTAACTGCAAACAAAGTTAATGGCGGTGCAGCAAATAATTGGGCAGTTAATGGTATGAACACCACCACTGGTGGAGGTGCTGGATATTTTGATAATATTGTAAATAATACTGGTTATAATACAGTTGAGGCAATTAACCACTATACTGGCACAACAAATGTCCCAGCGGGAATAATGGGCTTACACATTGCGACAACAGGAACTGGTAGAGGTGGTATTTTCACAAGTAATTCCTCTAATGTGAGTGCTATTGGTGCGTATTGTCAAGCACCATTAACGGGTTGGGGCTTATATGTAAATGGTGATGCCGTTACTACATCTGCAACTTGGTTTACTTCTGATAACAAATTAAAAACAGATATCAAACCATTAGAAAGTGCATTGCAAAAATTAATGCAGTTAAATGGTGTGACATACAACTACAAGCCAGAATTAGTTGAAAAATATGGATTGAGTGATAGGAAAAATATTGGTATTCTTGCTGATGATGTAGAAAAAGTATTTCCAGAATTGATAAAAACAACAATGCTACAATCTAAAATTAGTGGAGAAACTAGAAATACCAACGACTTAGATTCAATGGAAGCAAAAACTGTAAACTACAACGGTCTTATTCCAGTTTTAATTGAAGCTGTAAAGGAACAACAAATCTTGATCGAAGAAATGCAAAAAGAAATCGAAATTTTAAAACAAAAATAATTTCATCTTTTCCTAAAAGCCGTATTATTTAAATATAATGCGGCTTTTTTTATTCCCCTAATCGTATATGCACTCCAATTGTTGCGTTGAACATCCAGTTCCGAATATTATCAGGTAGATTTGAATCATAATAGTTATTACATTCAATTCTCAAATCAGTCCTTTTTAAAACTTGAAACATTATGCTATTATTGCCCGATAAATCTGAAATCATTAAGATCTCGCCAAACTGGTTGAAAATAAAATCGTGTTAGCACAAACTTAAACATTCTTATTTTTGAGCAAACCGATATAAAACATAGGCTATGACGCCAAATATGATATTGGGAATCCAAACTGCAATAGATGCAGGGAAACCAACGTTGATAGCCGCTACAGTAGTTATTTTCATTGCAAAAATATAGACAAAAATTATTGCTAATCCCAAAGCTATATTTACACCTACCCCTCCCCTTTTCTTGCGAGAAGACACCGATACACCAATAATGGTTAGCACATAAGTTGCAAAAGGATATGAAGTTCGTTGAAATAATTCAATCTCGTACATCGGAACATTCGCGGATCCTTTTTCTTTTTCTCTTTTGATAAATGATTTCAATTGAGAATAGGTCATTGCCTCCGCAACATTATCTCTTTGAGCCATTTCATCAATTTTGAACTTAAATACTGTATCTTTTTTATGTCCCTCAAAAATTCTATCATTTGGATAGCCAATGTATCTTTCAAAATAATCAGTTAACACCCATTTATTTGTTCCTTCAATGTTTTTTGCAGAGCGGGCTTTAATAAAATAAGCAATCTTATTATTTTCATCCCATTGTTCTAAAACGAAATCATTAACAATTTTTTCTTCCGTAGTAAATGAAGAAAAGTAAACAACTTGATTACCTGGGTATTCAGCGTGATAATCATTTACGGACATAGACTCTCTATAATATCGTTCTTCAAAATCTAGTCGCGTTTGATTTGACTTAGGTAATACAAAATGATTCATTACTAAAGAGATCAGCATTAAAATAGTTGCTGCAATCATGTAAGGTCGCAAGAACCTATGAAAAGGTTTTCCACTATTCCACATTGGAATTATCTCAGTGTCTTGGGCCATTTTTGCCGTAAACCAAATCACTGAAACGAAAATAATCATTGATGAAAATGTGTTTCCGTAAAACAGAATAAAATTCAAATAATAATCAAAAACGATAGCTGACAGAGGAGCCTGATTGTCAATAAATTCACTTAATCTTTCAGATAAATCGAAAACCATTGAAAGAAGCATAATTACCCCCAACATGAAAAAAAATGTCGTGAGAAACTTTCTAATAATATATCGATCTAATATTTTAAGCATTAATTATAACCTGTTTTGCAATTTTGGAATCATTTTATCTTTCCATTGGCTAAAAGTACCATCAACAATTTGCTTACGAGCCTCTTTAACCAACGCCAAATAAAAGGCTAAATTATGAATTGTCGCAATTTGAATTCCCAAATTCTCTTTTGATTTTATAAGATGTCTCAAATAAGCCTTGGAATAAACTTGATCCACAGAAGCAGTTCCATTTGTGTCTATTGCTGAAAAATCAAATTGCCATTTTTCATTTTTAATATTGATAATTCCTTCAGAAGTAAAAAGCATTCCATGTCTTCCATTTCGACTAGGCATAACACAATCAAACATATCAACACCCATTGAAATACATTCAAGCAGATTAACAGGTGTGCCAACTCCCATTAAATACCGGGGTTTTTCCTTCGGAAGTATTGAACAAACTAAATCGGTCATTGAATACAATTCTTCATCTGGTTCACCCACAGACAACCCACCAATTGCATTTCCAACAGCGTTATGTGAAGCGATTGTCTCTGCTGATTCTGTTCTTAAATCTTTGTAAACACTGCCTTGAACAATTGGGAAAAGTGCTTGTTCAAAACCATATTTAGGTTCAGTAATTTCCATTTGACTAAAGCATCTCTTTAACCAACGGTGTGTCATGTGCATTGATTGTTTTGCGTAATCATATTCACATGGATAAGGTGTACATTCATCAAACGCCATAATAATATCTGCACCAATTGTCCTTTGAATATCAATTGCACGCTCTGGTGTAAAGAAATGATAACTTCCATCAATATGCGATTGAAATCTTACTCCTTCTTCAATAATTTTACGTGAGCCTGACATAGAATAAACTTGGTATCCACCACTGTCAGTTAGAATAGGCTTATCCCATCCAATGAATTTGTGCAATCCGCCTGCTTGCTCCAGCACTTCTAATCCTGGTCGCAAATATAAATGATAGGTGTTCCCTAATATAATTTGGGCATTCACCTCAGTCTTAAGTTCCTGTTGATGAACACCTTTAACTGTTCCTGCAGTTCCAACGGGCATAAAAATAGGAGTTTCAATCACACCATGTTCAGTATGAAGTAATCCTGCTCTAGCTTTTGTTTTTGTATCTGTAAATTGTAAATCGAAGTGCATAAATTGTTGAAAAATAAACGCAACAAAGATACATGTATTTCATTATGCACCCCATCTTTGCACTAAAGCTTTATAAAGGAATGAAATTTTTACCAATATTTGAATTCGGAATACCCCTGATTACCTTCATGTTTTTCTCCTTTATGGCGTTTATTAATTTGTTGTACACGTTTTTCATCTACAGTAGGCTAGCATTTTTCAAAGAAAAACCAATTCTTGATGAAAATAAATTACCCCCAGTAAGTATTATCGTTGCCGCCCGAAATGAATCTGATAATTTATACGAAAACCTGCCGTTGTTATTACAACAAAACTATCCTGAATTTGAAGTTATTGTAATTAACCATCAATCTGTGGATGATTCAGCTTATCTTTTAACTGCATATTGTCAGCAATATCCAAATTTAAGAGTGATTGAAGTGGCAAAAAACCAACATTTAAAACCTGGAAAAAAGCTTCCACTTACCTTAGGAATTAAGGGAGCGAAATATGAGCATTTAGTTTTTACAGATGCCGATTGTAAACCTTCCTCTAAACGTTGGTTGAGAAGTATGGCACAGCAATTTGTCCCAGGAAAAGAAATAGTAATGGGATATGGACCATATATTTCACAAAAAGGCTTTTTAAATCGAGTAATTCGTTTTGATACTGCTTGGATTGCTATAAATTATTTTTCGATGGCATTAGCGAAATTGCCTTATATGGGTGTTGGAAGAAATTTAGCTTATACCAAATCAGCTTTCAAAGCAGTTCAAGGATTCAAATCACATTATTCCCTTCCATCTGGTGATGATGATCTTTTTATACAAGAAGCGGCGAAGAAAAAAAATTACACAATTAATCTTGACAAATATTCATATTGCTATTCCGACGCCAATAATTCATGGAGTTCTTGGATTCGACAAAAAACTAGACATTACAGCACGGCTAATAGATATGGAGTTATTAAAAAAGTGATGTTAGGAATATATCCTTTCACCATGTTAATGCTGCTCTTTTCTTTTGTTATTTTGATGTTCAATACGGATTTCCGTTGGTTGACATTGTCGATATTTGTTTTCACTTTGCTTTTAAAATGGTGGATTCAAGGAAGATGTTTCGTGAAGTTGAATGAAAAAAGCTTTGTGAAATATCTGCCTCTTTGGGACATTTTATATGTCTTTTTGATACCGATAATCTACTACACTTCGGAGAAAAAGGAACCAACTAAATGGTAGAAATAGAACATTTATCGGATAAAGCGAAACACGACCTTGTACTTGTCGAGGCTGCAAAAAAAGGCAATCAAGCTGCTTATGCTGAATTAATGGATCGTTACCGTGAGTCGATATATTACACCATGTTTAAAATGGTAAAGCATACTGACGACGCTGATGATTTAACAATTGAAGCTTTTGGTAAAGCTTTTAGTCGCCTTGATCAATATTCCCCTAGCTTCGCGTTTAGTACTTGGTTATTTAAAATTGCTTCTAATAATTGTATTGATTTCATTAGAAAAAAACGAATTAAAGTAACTTCAATGGACACTGGCTATAAAACAGATGATGGTGAAGTGATTTTCGTTGACGCACGTTCTTATACTATGGATCCAGAGGAGACAATTATTCATGGTCAAAAGATTATTCACATGCGCATGCTTGTGAGTAAATTAAAACCAAGATACCGCGAACTTGTAGAAAAAAGATATTTTGAAGAATTGAGTTATGAAGAAATTGCAGAAGAGCTGAGTCTGCCTTTAGGAACAGTTAAGGCGCAATTATTCAGAGCGAGAGATTTTTTAGCAACAATGATGCTTAAGACAAAAGATAGTATTTGATTTTTCTTTTCAATCAACAATATTGATCCTTATTTACTTCTAAAATCACTTTCTTTAAAACAATACATAATGTCAAAATGAAGACAATTGAAAAATATTTCCCGGATTTAAGTGATTTACAGCGTAAGCAATTGACGGATTTAGAAGAGTTGTATAAATTCTGGAACGAACAAATAAATGTGATTTCTCGAAAAGACACTGAAAACTTTTACGAGCGTCATGTCCTTCATTCTATGGGCATAGCAAAAATAATGTCTTTTAAAGATGGTACTGCAATTCTAGATATTGGAACTGGAGGAGGTTTCCCTGGAATTCCATTGGCTATATTATTCCCAAATTGTCACTTTACACTCATTGATTCTGTTGGTAAAAAAATAAAAGTAGTAAATGAAGTTGCAGAAAGCCTTGGCTTAACCAATGTAATTGGCATTCATGGAAGAGCTGAATCATTAAAGGAAAAATTTGATTTTGTTGTAAGTAGAGCAGTTACTGCGATGCCAGCATTTTTATATTGGACAAGAGGCAAATTCAACAAGAAAAGTAATAACACACTTCCTAATGGGATTTTATATTTAAAAGGCGGCGACTTGAAAGAAGAACTGAAATCTTTGAAGCAAAAACATAAGGTAATTCCGCTAAACAAATACTTCAATGAAGAATTTTTCGAAACAAAAAAGGTAGTTTATGTATCTGGAAATTAATCACTTTCATATAGAAGTTAAGAAAAGTATGTGTATTTAACTATTTTTGATTTATGGACAATTCTGTAAAAAGACATATTGCAAAAACTATCACCTGGAGAGTTATCGGTACTATTGACACAATGTTTATTGGATGGTTTGTATCTGGAGACATTACAATTGGCTTGTCTATAGGTGGATTTGAATTGATATCCAAAATGGGACTATATTATCTACACGAACGTGCATGGTACAAAAGTAATTTTGGACTCACTGATAGAAAGTCTAAAACAAATGACTTAGAATGAATAATCTAACAAGACAAAAATATTCTATTAATAGAATAGATAGAAATCAGCTAAATAAGCACTCTTCATTTCTAATCTGGTTTACAGGATTATCAGGAAGTGGAAAATCTACTTTGGCTAATCTTCTCGAAATGGAACTTTCAAAACATGGTATTCATACTTATTTATTGGATGGTGATAACGTTCGATTAGGTTTAAATAAAGATTTATCCTTCTCTGGAGTAGATCGCACCGAAAATATTCGTAGAATTGGTGAGGTTGCGAACCTGATGATTGATGCAGGTTTGGTAACAATTGCCGCATTTATTTCTCCTTTTCAAGCAGATCGCGAGAATGTGAAAAAAAGTGTTGGAGAATCTAATTACATTGAAATATATGTAGACACTCCACTTGAAGAATGCATGAAACGTGATACAAAAGGATTATATGAAAAGGCAATCAAAGGAGAAATTTTAAATTTAACAGGAATTTCATCACCTTATGAAATCCCAGAATCTCCTAATCTAATTGTAAATACTTCAGAAATTACAAATGTTGCAGCGATCGATAAAATTGTGAATCTAGTTATGGAAAAATTGAAACAAAATGATTGATAATTTAGATATTCTTCTAGAAACTGCAATAAAAGCAGCATTAGAAGCTGGCAAGAGAATCATGGAAATTTATAATTCTGAAGATTTTTCAATTGAATATAAAAAAGATAATTCACCATTGACAAAGGCAGACATTGCTGCTCATCAACTAATTCAAGAAATACTAGAACAAACTAGTATTCCAGTTTTATCTGAAGAAGGCAAGGAAATCCCATATTTAGATAGAGTTCTTTGGGATAAATTATGGGTTGTTGACCCAATTGACGGCACAAAGGAATTCATTAAAAGAAATGGCGAATTCACTGTTAATATTGCTTTGATTGAAAATCAAATTCCAATTTTGGGAGTCATTTATGTTCCTGTTTTAAAGGAATTGTATTTCGGTCACAAGCAATCCGGTTCATTCAAAATCACAAATATTGATTATACTTTCCCTATTGCAAAAATAGTAGCAGAAGGTTTAAAACTACCAATTCTAGCCGAAAGAAAAGAATTTACCGTTGTAGCTAGTCGATCTCATTTATCTGAAGAAACTATCGTATTTATCAGTGAATTAGAAGAAATTCATGGTTCAATAAAAACTATATCAAAAGGAAGCTCACTGAAGCTATGCATGGTAGCGGAAGGATTAGCCGATTGTTATCCAAGATTTGCTCCTACAATGGAATGGGACACAGCTGCAGGTCACGCAATTTGTAAATATGCAGGATTTGAATTGATTGACTTTGAAACGAAAGCTGAAATGCTTTATAATAGAGCTGACTTATTAAACAATTGGTTTATTGTAAGGAAATAATTCCCAATGAATTCTTAAGAATTCATTTTATATTTCTTAAAAAATGCATCCCAATTCCATATAAAGTTGATCATGATTTCGTCCATTCTTTTCAGAAACAATGGATTTGGCGCTTGCATTCTTCTAAAATATTCATCTTGAACTTCATTCAAATTGTATTTATGAAAAACGGCTTTTGACATACCATAAACCATGTTTTTCGAAGGATGGTTCACTCGTGAAATAAATGATTGATATTCACGAATTAACTTAGAGAAATCAACTTCAGACATATCATACATTTTGGCTAATTTCTCAAAAACAATTTTCTCTACTCTTCCAGCTTGATCAGCATCAAACGTGCTTTCAAGAAAAGAAAGATTTCCAACAATTACAATTAAACCAAATTCACCATTATCTTTTTCTCCAATTTCAGGCGATTTCACAAAAGCGATATCTTCATTAATCAATTGAGCGACTTCTAAAAAGCCATTATCTACTGAATCGAAGATTGAATTAATGAAAACATTTGCAACTTGGTTGTCAGATAATTTTTTTTTCAGAATAGCACTCAGCATTGAACTTAGTTTTATTGTTTCTTGTTACAAATTTAACATTGATATAAAGTTAGTTAACATCCATAGAAATAAGGTTTTCAACTAAGTTTTCAACAGTTTTATGATTCAGTTGTTACCATCTGACATTATAAAGACTGGTCAATGCTTAAAATACGATAAAAGCAAGGATATTTTTAAGATTATCAATCGCGTTCATTGTACGTTAGTACTAGCTCTAGATTTCATATTCTACGAAAAAATATAAATCAACATTTAAAAAAGAAAAAGATTTACAAACTAGAAGGAGAGGATTAGTTTGGCAGCTTTACGATTGGTCAAATTATGTTCAAACAGAATCCAACGCGACATTCAACTACAAGCAATTTAAACTCACTACCTACATGTCTCCCATGGAGATAGAAAAACACATTAATCAATTATCGGTTCAATAATTCTACAATTGGTTCACCTGTCATTGCTCCATTTCTTTGTAAATAGAGTAAATGAGTGAGTGTTGCAGAAATGTCAGTTATATTGATTCTTCTAACTATTTCTTGCTTTGGAATATTTTTGCCATACCAAATCAATGGTACATGGGTGTCATAATTAAATGCTGAACCATGACTCGTTCCTTTTCTTGCCAAATCTGAATCAACAGTCTTTGGCAAATAACCTGGCTCTAACAAAAATAAAACGTCACCACTCTCTTTTGAGTGATAACCTTTGCGAACCATGTCTTTCCATTCGTTGTCAGTTCCAGTATTTAATAATTCATTCGCCGTAAATGCAACTTTTACATTCTCCCATTCAGCAACTTTTGAGGCAATAAATTCCGCTACTTCATTCCGATCTAATTTCAAGGAATCCATTAAAGGATGATTCAAATAAATATTTAAATTCTTTTGATCCAAAATTAAATCCTTTCCATATTTTAATGAGACTTCTTTTTTCAATACTAACATTGGTTCTGTCAAAAAAACATAACCACCCGGTAACTTTTTATCTATCAAATATTGCGGAACAGGAACAACGGCATGATCAGCTGTCAAAAACAACACGAACTCATCTTTCCCAACAGTTTCTTCTAACTGCTTAATAAGTCTTGCCAAATCCAAATCTAATCGAATATACACATCTTCTAATTCAATCGAATAAGGCCCAAATGAATGACCAACTATATCTGGAGTGGAATAACTAATACAAAGCATATCAGTCTGCTGGTCGCTACCCAAACATTCTCCTTTTAAGGAATTAATCGCTAAATCTGTCAAATATGTGTTTGCAAACGGTGTTTCAACGAACAATTCATAATTTGCTACGCCACCTGTCATTTCTTTTAAATTATAAGGGAATGTTGGGGCAGTTTTTCCTGGTAATAAATGTTCATAAGGAGAATCATCGGGACCACTTTCTTTATACAAACTGATATCTAAGTAGGTATTCCACGTTTGTTTCATATAATTACCAACGGCATCTTTGGAATTAAAATCAGTTAACCATTTTGGTAACTCATTCTCGAAAAAGGAACTTGTAATGAATTTACCTGATGAATAATCAAACCAGTACGAACCATCACTGAGATGTCCACCTGGCAAGATAGCTCCACGATCTTTTATCGACATGGAAATTACCTTTGCATTAGGATATGTTAATTTAAGTTGATCGGTAACCGTATTTGTTTTCAAATGATGCGGTGAACAAAGTCCATCAGATGAGGAAGTTCCAACTGGTTTAACGTTCAAATCATCAACACAATTAATTACCTTACCTGATTCACGTTCAAACCAATCATTCGCAACTATTCCATGATTATTTGGAGTCGTTCCAGTGTAAATTGATGCATGCCCTGGTCCGGTAAATGTAGGAACATAATTGTATTGCGTATTGCGGCAATTTGTGCCGTTTTCCATGATTTTACGGAAGCCATTTTCACTAAATTTATCTTGATAACGGTACAAATATTCATAGCACATTTGATCGATAACAATTCCAACAATTAATTTTGGTTTAGCTGAATTTTGACTTAAAAGATTCAAAGAAATGAGGCAAAGGAATAAGGTGGAAATGATGCTTTTCATAATTCTAATTATATAGGTTCAAAAATAATGAAAGCAATAACATAAAGCTGAAAAAATTGAGAAATAGAAAGATTTCAAAATTTTCAATAAAAATAGAATCCTACCGTTAGTGGGATAACATTAAATCAACAATATGAAATTCTTACTATTTTTTTCGACGTTATTCATTGTCATTTTAACAAGTTGTCAACCAATTAAGTACAAAATGCCAACTTGCATAAAGAATAAAATAGCAGAATTTGAATTACACTGCTGTGATAAGGGAGCTAATGTGAAGGAATACAAATTCCAAGGAGAAAATGTTTATGTTTTTGATCATGGCACATGTGGTGCTGATATGACTTCGCAAGTATTTAGCGAAGATTGTATTTCATTAGGCTATTTAGGAGGTATTACTGGAAATTTTAAAATACAGGGTGAAGATTTTGGAAACGCCGAATTTAAAACGACTTGTTGGGAAAAATAACCTAAATATCAATCCTTCTTGAATCATTAATAATCCTATAATTACCTTATTTCAATTCTTTTAACTAGCTTTAAGGAATGCTAATGATGATTGGACAATTCATTTTCGAAATACACAACCAATCTACGATCTCAAATTCTGATATTTTCTTTATTAAAAAATGAGCTCAAATAGCTAATTTGAAATAATGATTATGGAAAAAACAATAGATCTAAAACTTGCGGTATTAATCGATGCTGACAATGTTTCATATACATATGTGAAAGAAATGTTTGAAGAAATTGCCAAATATGGCACCCCTACTTTCAAACGAATTTATGCCGATTGGACAACACCTAATGTGGCTGGATGGAAAAAGGTATTACTCGAAAACGCAATTACACCGATCCAACAATACAGTTATACTTCTGGAAAAAACGCATCTGATAGTGCATTGATTATTGATGCTATGGACATCCTTTATACGGGAAAAGTAGATGGTTTTTGCATTGTCTCAAGTGATAGCGATTTTACGCGACTTGCAACTCGGCTGAGAGAAGCTGGAATGAAAGTTATCGGAATTGGAGAGAAGAAAACACTATTGCCTTTTATAACAGCATGTGATAAATTCATTTACATAGAAATTTTGAAACCACAAATCGAAGTTCATGAAGTAAATGGCAAAAAGAGCACAGCAAAGAATTCAACACCCGTCAAAAATACACCTCTGAGTAAAATTGATCCTGAAATAATAAAATTATTGACGTTAAGTGTTGCTGATTTAGCAGATGAAAATGGCTGGACCTTTTTGGGTGAATTGGGGAATTTAGTTCTAAAAAAGAAACCTGACTTTGATCCTCGAAATTATGGTTTTGCTAAAATGTTCCCTTTAATCAAAAGCATGAATATATTTGAAATTGATGAACGTGATACAGGTAAGAAAAACAGCAAGCACATTTATATTAGAAAGAAGTAGAAATCTTTATAACAAAGAAAAAGCCGTTAGTTTTAGACTAACGGCTTTTTCTTTTAGTTTGCAATATTAATGTACAATAACCAATTTAACTGGCTTCGAAACTGTGTTTACGTCAGTTACATGAACAGTGTAAATTCCTTGAAGTAAAGCTTCAGTATTCAGTAATACTTTGTTCGTTAGTTCAGTTATCAAATGTGATTGAACGAGTTTTCCGTTTTGATCAAATAATTCTACTTTCCCATTTGTAATTACCTTAGAAAAACTAACGTAAGCATAAGAATTTGCTGGATTCGGACTTGTTAAAGCTACAAATGCATTTTCATTTAAGCCCAAAGGATTTTCATTGTAGGAGATTTTAAAATCATCATAATAGAAACCATCTTGTCTTACTCCTCCGTCCGATTCTAATTGGAACCTGACTTTAATTACTTGCCCGATGTAATCACTTAAATTAATTTCTTCTAATACCCAATTAGATTGTGTTCCTTCATAAACTGGTTCTAAATCTGGTTGAACACTTCCATTGGCACCATTACCTTGAACCGTGTAATTTCCACATTGACCAATCCAACTAACACCATTATCAGTTGACACTTGGAATTGACAATAATCAAAATCTGTTTCAATTTCCCACTTCGCATAATAGGAAATCCCTGCAGCGAAAACGTTTGTCAAATCGATTGTTTGATTTAGCTCATATGTTTTATTTGCATTGTTTTGATAATTTCCCGTAACACTTTCTGTGAATGATGTAGATGGGGAAACAAACTCATTAATTGTTGTAGCCCAATTCCCCGTCCAATTAGCATTAGAAGAAGCATCATCAGTGAATTGTAATGTCATGGCACCAAACGTTTTTACGATAGTATCTCGACGTGTCCACAAACCATTATCCGTTTTTAAAACGTATTTTATTTCGTCTCCAAAAGCAATTGCTGGGTTCAAAACATACGATATTGAACCTGTTTGTGATTCTCTAAGAAGTAAAGTTTCAATAACTGGAGCTCCAACTGATTGAATATTTAAAAGAGGTTCAATCGATACTGTAACAGGTCCATCTTGCAATCCCAAACGAAATGATGAATGGTTAAAATTTCCAGTCATTGTTTCAACTGTTGAAGGATCAGTATCATCAACCACAACATAAACGTGGGTAACATGTGAATTTATCAAATTTGTAAAAACCATGTCTTGGCACGTTGCATAAATATCAGATTGAGGAGGCCAAAAGTTTGAACCTACTTCAGGTGTCATTGTAAACATCGTATCTTTTAAACCAATCCCTAAATCATCTTTGTACATATAATCATCTGAATCTCCAGAAGCAGGATACAATGAAGAGCTTTTCTGGGGCAAATAGCCATTCAATTCGACCATATGATTCGAGAGATCAACAAAATAATCATTGTGTTCAGCGAATTCGGCTGTTGTCGTTCCCACAGGATATAATAATGTGTTACCATACGTATGAGAATTCAGAGCTGTAATGAAATTGTGATTTTGACACAACCATTGCATTGCTTGTGTTTCAGGTTCAGAAAATGCTCCTGTTCCCGGATATGTGTCATCATCAACATTAAAACTTACTCCAGTTGTTCCCCAACCGTAAGAATAATTTCTATTCAAATCAACTCCCTTATTGTTTGTTCCAATGTTACGTCGATTCTTGCGGTGCATTCCTCCCCCACTTGGATCTGTAGTTTCGTTATAGATATAGCCATCAGGATTAATACAAGGAACAAAGAAAATCTCTGTGTTGTCAACTAGATATTTCACCTCATCATTCGTAGTATAATTCTCCAATAAATACCACATGTAAAATATCGTTTGTGACATACTCATAGGTTCACGAGCATGATGAATAGCAGTTTGTAAAACTTCTGGTTCTACTTCATCTGTTGAGGCATTGTCTGAAATCTTTACATGATAAATTGGACGGTTTTCAAAAGTTAAAAACGTTGAAATGGGAGATCTAGCAGTAATCAATGTTGGATATTGCGCTGCCATTGCATCCAAATTATCTAACATTTCTTGATAGGTCAAATAACCTCCCATCGACCCATAATTAAAATTCACAGGAACAGCTGGATTAAAAACACTTGAACCATTCGAACAACCAACATTTTTTTCTGAGGATTGAGCAGGCTTTAAATTTTGGTCAACATAGTATTTTTTAACATCATCTATTAAAATTTCATAATTGAAATTATTGTCGATTAACTTTTGAATATCGTATTCAGAAAAATCAGAAATAAAAAAAGTATTCAATTTATAGGTTCCATGATCTACTGGAAGTCCTAATTCTGACAATTGTTTGAGTCCAATGGCATCCGTATTAATCTTTACGCGAGAATATTGTTGAGCAAATGATAGACCGCAAATTAGGAGAGAAATTGCGAGTAGTATTTTTTTCATAGTACTAATTGTTTTTGAGTTTTTTCTAGTTAAGCTCTGTAAGTTAAAAATATAAAGTGCAACATTTACATATTTTCGATAATACCGTCAATTTAATCGATGAATTCAAATACAAATCATTTAAACTAATTTTCATTTATCCATTCATTGGTTCATTCATAAAGTTCTTATTACCATCTATATATTTCATATTCGTTTATATTGAATCAAAACAAGAACTTTATAAAAAAAATATCATGACTGAAAAGAAAATCACATTTGGAAAAATATTTTGGCCTAGCTTCTTAGCAGTATTTATCATGTCCGTAATTGGATTATTGATTTTCTCTTTAATTGTAGGAGGAATTATTGGAAGTTTTGGTGATTTTGGACCGAAACCACTGGCGATAAAAAGCAATACCGTTCTGCACATGACTCTGGAAGGTAATATCGGTGAAAAATCAAATTCTGAATTCAATCCTTCAACATTCCAAATGAATAATCAAATTGGATTAAGTGATTTACTATTTGGCTTAGAACATGCCAAAACAGATTCAAAAATCAAAGGTGTATTTTTAGAAATTGGCGATTTAAGTTGTGGTTATTCAACTGCACGAGAAATCAGAAATGCTCTAAATGATTTTGAAAAAAGCGGGAAATTTGTTGTTGCGTATAATGCTGGTGAAGTAATCACACAAAAAGAGTATTATGTCTCTTCAGCGGCGAATGAAGTTTATGGTTTTCCAACTTCTACAATGGAATTTATTGGTTTAGGCGCTGAATTATCTTTTTTCAAAGGAACATTAGATAAGTTAGAAGTCGAAGTTCAAGTAATTCGCGGTTCAAACAACGATTTCAAAAGTGCAGTTGAACCATTCTTTAGAGAAAATATGAGTGACTCGAGTCGCGTTCAAATTGAGCGTTATTTGACTTCTATGTGGGAAGATATTCGCACAGATATTTCAAGCGATAGAAAAGTTACTTCAATGAAACTGAATGAAATTGCTGACAGTGCTAAAATTCACAGAGCAGAAGATGCTTTAAAGTACAAAATGCTTGACGGTTTAAAATATAGAGATGAAGTGATAAGCATAATTTCTAAGAAAGTTGGCATTGGAGAAGATGAAGATCTGCATTTACAAGCTTTTGAAAAATATGCTAAAAAGAAGTTTTACCAGCAACAAGCATTAGCAAAAAACACGAAGCCTAATATTGCGGTTATTCTTTCTGAAGGAGCAGTTTCAACAAATGGTGAAGAATTATCCTCAAAAGAAATATGTAAACTATTTCAAGATGTTAGAAAAAATAGCACAATCAAAACTGTTGTTTTTAGAATTAATAGTCCAGGAGGAAGTGCTTTAGCAAGTGAGGAAATTTGGAGAGAAGTAAAATTAACGAACAAGGTTAAAAAGGTGATTGTTTCCATGGGTGACGTTGCTGCATCAGGTGGATATTACATTGCAGCGCCAGCAACATTGATTTTTGCTGAACCAACAACAATTACCGGTTCAATTGGTGTTTTCGGAATGATTCCTTATACGGGCAAAATGTTGTCTAATAAATTAGGAATGACCTTTGACCGTGCTGCTACGAATCAACATTCAGTGATGACAACGAATCGTAAATTGACAGAAGAAGAATTTACAATCATTCAAGAAGAAGTCGATGCAATTTATTCGCAATTTTTAACACGTGTTTCTGAAGGCCGAGGAATGACAACAGAACAAGTAAATGTAATTGCTCGAGGACGTGTTTGGACAGGTCGTGACGCATTGAAACTTGGATTAGTTGACAAACTTGGAGGAATCACAGACGCGATTAATTACGCAGCGACCGCAAGTGACATCAAAACTCAAAAAGTATTGTATTACCCATTGAAAAAAGAAGACAAATGGGCAGCATTATTCGAGCAATTCAGTGACGAGAAGAATGATGAAATAAGTGTTTCACAACAAAAAATGCCAGAAGAATTAATCCGTTATTATCAACAATTGAAAAGAATTGAATCAATGACTGGAATTCAAATGATTATGCCATTTGATATAGAAATTAAATAATAAGACTGTTGCAAAATCCATTACTCTTCGTTGCTTCAAAAATTTAACATCCTCTTTTACACATGTAAATTCCGGTCTTAAATTTTAATTGCACCTCATTTAATGAATTTTGAAACAGACTTAAACTAGTCACAGAAAAGCTTAAACCACCACTGTTACAAAGAAAAAGCCATTCGTACGTCAGCTGACGGACAGATGGCTTTTTTGATTTTCAATAAAAAATATTTACGTATTTCTGCGCTTATACTTCTGCGTTTCTTTGGTCCAATTATAGCGTTTTTTGTTGTTTCTGCTATGTCTTCGTTTAGGTTGTTTTCGGTAAACTACACCCACAGTATGTTGTAAGTAATCTGTTTTGGAAGTATATATATCTGGGACCAAACCCAATTTTCCCATTGTTTGAACTTGAACTCCCCACGATTTTGAAAACCAAAAATTAGCCCCAAGAGCAATGTTGCATGTCGGTGTAATTGGAGAAGTCATCACTTGTCTATACGTCACTCCTATCCCTGCTGACAGATAGGGATCGAACCATTTTGTTGGAGCGAAAAAACGATAAAAACTGTATTTCACATGAAAATCACCTGAAACAAAAATTCCAGATAAACCAGTTGTATCATTGATTAGTTTCGAAGAAGTGTATTTGTTATACGCAACCATTCCTTCCAAACTCCAGCCTTTTTTAAGGTACTTGTCAATCGAAATTCTTGTTGGATAAGGAAGATAATTCCATGAACCTTTAACATCAAATAAATTAGAAAAAGCTTGTCCATCATCGTCAACAACATTCCAACTGAGCCCAAACATCCAAGAATATGGATTTTTTTTACGGTTGATGGATGACGGTTGAGCTAGTGAATTGGAAACAAATAAACATAGTAAAGCAATCGAGCTATAAAACTTTATCCTAAAATTGATTGATTTTGACATAATTGTTACCCTCACTTTTTTTCGTTTGTAAAATTAATCAAAAGATTCTATGAAAAAAGAACATAAAAAAACTCTCAGCTTACACTGAGAGTAATAATATGGTTTCGGTTTAAATTATTTAGCAGCCATTTCTACGAATTTATCGTAAGAAACTTCCTTCTCATTTAATTTTACAGTGCTTTTAAAATACTGTGTTAACTTTTGTTCAGCCAACATATCGTACACTCGGTTCGCTTCTTCTCTATTCTGTAATACTTGCATTGCAGAAGCCAATAACTCTTTTTCTTCAGGAGCTGGAATACCATATTGAGCAAAATTACTTATCAATAAGCTTTTCGTAAATTCGATTACTTCTTGATTATCTAAACCGATTTTGTTTTCTCTAAAAATTGTTCCTTGAATCAATTGCCATTTCAAGTTTTTTAAATAATTATCAAATTCCAAATCAATTTGCTCATCTGTAATTGGTGTTTCTTGAGACAATTTAATCCAACGTTTCAAGAATCTATTTGGCAAATCAACTTTCGTTTTATCAATCAAATCATTAAAAATCTCACGTGTTAAAAGGCGATCTGAATCTCCTGAAAACATACCACCCATATCAACTGAAATTCTTTCTCTCAATTCTTTATCAGAAGTAATTGCTGCAGGACCAAAAAGCTTGTCAAAAAGCTCTTGATTCATTTCAGCCAATTCCATTCTTTTAATTTCATTGATTGTCATTTGGAATTTATCCGAAATGGTTGATAATTCTTCCTCCTTGATTCCAAGCATTGCAGCAGTATCTTTAGCTCCACGAGAAACAGTTGATGGTTTCACAACAACTTTATCGTTCTTCACTTTACCAAGCAATTCTTTTTTCACCTTGTCGTCAACAACATATTCCATTGAAATGGTTGAAGAGTGAAGAATTCCACCTTCTAAAATAGAACCATCTTCTTTCAGCTCAACAAATTGTGCCAAAATCATATCTCTATCTTCAATTGAATCAACAGAAAGAAGTTTCCCATATCGACGACGCAAATCATCAATTTGTTTATCAACTAAATCTTTATCGATTTTAACTTTGATATAATCGTATTTACTTTTTGAAGAAAGTGGTACTTCAATTTTTGGCGTTAAACCAATTTCGTATTCAAATTCAAAAATTTCAGGTTTTTCAAAACTTCCTATTACCTCTACTCCTTCTTTTGGAATTGGATTACCAAGAATTTCAATTTTATTTTCTCTGATATAATTAGATAAAGTATCGTTTACAACTTTATTTAATTCCTCAATTAAAACTGCCTTTCCATATTGTTTTTGAATCATTCCCATCGGCACATGTCCTGGACGGAAACCTGGAATTTTAGCTGTTTTTCTATGTTTATCTAAAATTGCACTAACCTTTTTTTGATAATCTTCGGGAGCAACTGTGATTTTCAATACTGCGTTTAACGCATCAACATCTTGGCGAATTACGTTCATTTTCTCTAATTTTTAAACTTAAATAAAACAAAAAAGGTCTCGTTAACTAACGAGACCTTTTTTAGTGCGGATAGAGGGACTCGAACCCACACGCCTCGCGGCACTAGATCCTAAGTCTAGCATGTCTACCAATTTCACCATATCCGCAAATTCAATTCTAAAAAAGGTTTCGATTAACCCCTATAGTTCCCTTTGTTCTTAGCATTGGGAGTGCAAAGATATTTAATTATTTTAAAGAATGAAATTAAGACGTAGAAAAAACTATTATTTCTCGTTTTTTTGTGGAAAAGTCCTCAAAACTTCTAATGGATTAGAATGGAAATCAAATTATCTTTGTTACACGAAAAAAAATAGCATGCTAAGTATCGATCCAAAATCATTGACAATTCCCGTCCTTCACCAATATTTATTGGGTGCAATTGGTCCACGACCTATTGCTTTTGCATCAACCGTAGATGCCGATGGGAATCCAAATTTGGCTCCTTTTAGTTTTTTTAATGTTTTCAGTGCTAATCCACCAATTTTAATATTTTCTCCAGCTCGTTCTGGAAGAGCAAATACAACAAAAGACACGTATAACAATGTAAAAATTGTTCCTGAGGTTGTAATCAATATTGTGAATTATGATATTGTACACCAAATGAGTCTCGCAAGTTCGCCTTATCCAGCTGGAGTTGATGAATTCAAAAAAGCTGGTTTCACTCCGCTTCCTTCCGAGAAAATAAAACCAATGCGCGTTGCTGAATCACCTGTTCAATTTGAATGTAAGGTAAATGAAGTAATTGAATTGGGAACTGAAGGTGGTGCAGGTAATTTAATCATTTGTGAAGTTGTTCAAATCCATATCAATGAAGCCATTTTAGATGAAAAAGGGATGATTGACCAACATAAAATTGATTTAGTTTCGAGAATGGGTGGTAATTGGTATTGTAGAGCTGATAAAAATTCCATGTTTGAAATTGCAAAACCAATTACAACGTGTGGCGTAGGATATGATCAATTACCAGAAGATTTTAAAAACAGTAAGGTATTAACAGGTAATGATTTAGGTCAACTTGGAGGAATAGAAGAAATTCCAAATGAAACGGATGTAAATGAGTTTAAATTATTGGAACTAAGTGAAATTTTTGTATCTTTAGAAGACAATCCTTCTGAATTGGAGCGAACATTACACCAAAAGGCTAAGGATTTTTTAGCAGAAAACAAACTGGAAGAAGCTTGGATGACACTTCTTTCTTTTAACAATGGATAAAACAACAACAATATAACAAAAGCAAACAGTATGTTTAAATTAATCGGAACCGTGAAGGTGTTGAACGATACCGTTCAAGTGTCAGAGAAATTTTCTAAAAGAGAATTTGTAGTAACAGATACTACTAGTATGTATCCACAAGATATTTCATTTCAAGCAACACAAGACAAATGCTCAATGTTGGATGCAGTGCAAGTAAATGATCAAGTGGAAGTTTCTTTCAATTTACGTGGTCGTGAATGGACAAGTCCACAAGGAGAGGTTAAGTACTTCAATTCTTTGGAAGCTTGGAGAATAGAAAAAGTTGGACAAGCAATGCCGCAAGGTATTCCTCAAGGTGGACCATCAGCAATGAATCTTGATCCGATGGCTGCAGCAACAACAGCTGCAGTTAATACGAACAGTGAAGATGACGATTTACCGTTTTAAGAAGAAAGTAAAGATAATAAGAGCCGAGCAGAAATGTTCGGCTTTTTTGTTGCAACTAAAACCCAAGAACGACAAAAAAATCACTTTTAACAACTTTTAATCTGATACATGTCATATTAAAAAAGCTGCGCTTCCCGAACTTTGCGTAAACGCAAATACAAACAAAATGACCCTACGAATTCTCCAAGAATGTCTTCATGATTTATGAAGTACAGTTTACTATTTGTTTTTCTTCTATCTTCAACTTTTTCATGGTCGCAAGATGCGCATGGTGATGGTATTTTAGATCCTTTTGATTAGAATTTTAAAGAAGGGAAATTCGCGAATTCGTAATATTACGAATGAGATATTTTTATAAAATTCAAACTCCTCATCACTCAATTCTCCTTCAAATGCAATTCATTATCCTCAAACAGACCATTCAATTTCGGAATAGAACTTTTACCAATTCCATGCATCTGAAGCAATTCTTTTTTACTGAATGTAGCCAAGCCTTCGATACTTGTAATTCCATTTTTTTCTAATGCACGATGAGCTGGAGCAATCAATACTGACTTAAAATGATCTTGTAGTTTACGTTCGTCTTTGCAAATCGGGCAAGTAAAATAATCTGATACCTTAAGTTGTTTTGCGGAGTATTATTTCGTTAGAATTACTTTTTCGATTCTACTGAATTTTCCGTCGTACACAAAATTGAACATATACGTTCCTTTCGACAAATGAGCTTCTTGGCAATTTAGTTTAAACACAGTACCATTTGCCGCCGACAATTCCATTTCGTAAACAATTTTTCCATCAATATTCGTTATAAACAAATAGGTTAATGCGGCTTGAGGAGTCATTAATTCTATTGTCAAATCACCTTCTGTTGGATTCGGATGAATTGCAACTTTAAAAGGATTATTTCCATCAATTGCTTGAATATTTACAACGTCATTTCGTTTCAACCAAACTTCATAAATTCCATTACTCGCCGATGTTGAAACGGTATTGTTAGCTGTAAATGGATTCAATGTTGTTGTAGCAATGCCACCAACAACGTAACCTATCATGACTGAATCTGCAGTAATTTGATCTAGTAGAATAACACCAGTTGGCGACATCGGTTGTGACTCGTTTTGAATAAATTCAGCACTTGCCCCAATTAATCCAGGCATTTCATTTGGAAAAACAACTTCCAATAAATTCCCACTTGCATCACGCGAAACTCGACTAATTGTTTTTACAAAAGGTACAGCATTGTCTTGTACCAAGGTTCCATTCGAATAATAATACTGACTCATTCCTCCGAAAAACAATGAATGCATTGCGTTTGAAGTACCATCGTAAACTCCTACTATTGGAGAATGATAGTTACTCAAATATTGATTAAAACCAGTTTGTGGAGTATATCCATTTGCCGTTATATCTACTGGATATAAAAATGGTGCATCAACTCCAATTTGAAAAACGCCTGATGAAATCATTATTCCATCTTCTCCATTTGGATAAATCTGTGGAATTAAATTATAATCTCTTCGGTGTAAATGAACTTGATCTATTATCTCTGAATAATTAGCGAAACTTAATTGTGCACCACTATTGTCTATCGTGAATTTGCGAATTCCATTGACATACGTTTGTACATAGGTTGCATTACCCATTGGATTGTATTGGCCATCAAAACGATTCCCACCAACTAAATAAAAGGTATCGCCAAGTGTTGCTAAATGACCACCCGTAACAGCAAAGTTTTGTTCTGTAATTTGTTTGAATAAAGCATCGATTGATGTTCCTTGCACAACTGCGTCAATTAGATCAGAAACTACCACCGATGTTAAGTTTGGAAAAGTAATATGATCCACAGCCGTTGCACTGTATCCATATCCACCCAATAAATACAAAGTATCACCTTCTTGATGAAAATTCATGTTGGTTGTTTGCAATTGTTCTTTGATATTTGTTGGCAATCCATTTAAAGAGGCTGTCCATAATTGTTCTGCTACAGGATCAATTACAAAAATATCTGTGTTATTACTTGCCGCTGGAAAAGCATTAAACGGTTGGCGCGCATGTAAACCATCTCGGCGTCCACCGATAATTACCCATTTTCCGTTTGATTGTCCATGAGCATACGAGTGTACTCCAGGAAAACTTGAAACCGTTTTAGAAACAATTTTAACATCAAAATTGAATGGAATTTGTCCAAAAGTCGTTAAGCCCGTAGAAACTGCTACTATCAGTGAATTTAACTTTTTCATTGTATCATATTTTCGCGAAAATTAACGAACATGTTTCGCTTTGAATGTAACACATGTTACATTTACATGAATCAATTCAGAGTATTGTTGTAACATGAAATATTTTTTAAGCTGTTTAACCCTCATTTTTTTGTTTCCAGCACTTTCTCAGAAGTCTGAAACAACAAGTTATTTACAAAAAATTGTAACTGCTCTTTCAGCAGATTCGATGGAAGGTCGCTTGACAGGTTCGTACGGAGAACTCAAAACTGCAGTATTTCTATCGAATGAATTACTTAAAATTGGTGTAAAACCATATCAAGATTCATATGCCAAACTGTTTACATATATGTATTCGCCGAATCCACATGATTCAACAGATGCTGCGAAACAACAAATCAATAGTCAGAATATAGTTGGTTTCATCGATAATCATCAACAACGAACAATTGTGATTGGCGCACATTATGATCACATTGGTCGCAATGAACACAACAATTCTTCCTTGGTAAACAGTACTGGTCAAATTCACAACGGAGCAGATGATAATGCTTCTGGAGTTGCAGCTGTTCTGACCCTCGCTAAATATTTACAATCAAATAAATCACTTGAACCAGTGAATTATTTGATTGTTTTCTTTTCAGGTGAAGAAGACGGGTTGGTCGGTTCAAAGGCACTTGTTGAACAATTAATGAGTGATTCTCTTGGGATATCCGCCATGGTCAATTTAGACATGGTTGGACGCTTGGATTCATTGAATCATTTGTACATTGGCGGAATTGGAACTTGCCCAAAGTTCGGAGAAATCATTCAGCGTGTTAATTATGAAAATTTTAAGATTATCACAGATAGTAGCGGAATTGGACCATCGGACCACACTTCTTTTTATTTGAAAAACATCCCTGTTTTGTTCTTATTTACAGGAACGCATATTGATTATCACAAACCAAGTGATGATAGTGAGAAAATCAATTTTGATGGATTGACAAAAATTCAGGCATACCTTATCGACTTACTAAAAGAACTGAGCAATTCCGATGAACTTCCATTTACTGCGACGAAAAATACGAGCAAAGCTAAACCGCAGTATAAAGTAACCTTAGGTATTATGCCGAGTTATGTTACCAATGAAAAAGGTTTACAAGTAGATGGTGTTGTTGATGGAAAGTTGGCACAAAAAGCTGGAATACAAGCTGGAGATGTTTTGACTCAACTAAATGATTGTACGATTACAGACATTTATTCGTACATGGATTGTTTAGCAAGCTTTAAGGCTGGAGAGGAACTTCGAATTAAATTCATTCGAAATGGAAACTTAAAGGAAGCTATCGTTTCGGTTCCAGAAAACTAAAGCGCACAAAAAAGCCCAACATTGCTGTCGGGCTTTTTCAAAAAAATTAAAAAGTATCTATTAGACTACTTTTACATTTACTGCGTTCAATCCTTTTTTACCTTCTTGTAATTCGAATTCAACTGCGTCTCCGTCGCGAATTTCGTCAACTAATCCAGAAATGTGTACAAAGTACTCTTTGTTTGTTCCTTCTTCAGAAATGAAACCAAATCCTTTTGATTCATTGAAAAATTTTACTGTGCCTTTACTCATGATAATAATATAAAATAATAATAATAAAGTGCGAATTTACACTTTAATTCAATCGCTCAAGCATTTTATCTTATTTATTTTTTTAAATGCTTCTAATTCAGCACGTCAAACAAATAGAAAAGTGATGTAAAAACGAAAAAAATCAATTTTAAATCCCTCTTATTGAATAATTTTCTTTACCTTTTAAGCATCAATTACACTGCTATTTGAATACCTAATGAAAAATATTTACATCCTCTTCTTCCTTTTGCTGCATACAAATACTTTTTTTTCACAGCAAATTCAATCAATAACTGGATTATCTGCTAATCTAGCTCCAATTTCAAATAGTAAAAACTTAAATGAACTAGAACCAATTTGGAAGGAAACAATTAGTGAACGTACACTTTATACTTCTAGTTTTTTGAGTGACGACGGACAAATAAAAATTATTCATAGCAAACGTCCTATAAACTATTACAATTCTGCAAACGTTCTTGTCCCTATAAATTCAAAATTGAATCAAATATCTAGTAATTCGTGGGCAGCATTAGATCAACCTTTACCAACTTATCTGCATAAAGACGGAAGCTTTAGTGTTTCAAATTCTAATCAACAGCTATTTTCACTAGGTAAAAACTGTAAAATAAACAATCAATCTATTAACATCGATTTCCAATTTGATGGTAATTTAATTGAAATGAAGGATGTTATTCCAGGGATAGATAAACAATTGATTTTTAATGAAAATGCTATTAAGTATAATTACATTCTTCACCAACCTTTAACCGATGTTCAAAACTCATGCATATTTTCAGAAGATATTGTTTTACCAAAAGGATGTAAAATAATAAAAGATGTAAATTATGGGGAGCAAACAAAATATGGATGGAATGGTGATTTATTAGTTGTTGATATAGATAACAAGGTTGTTTCTACTCTTCATTTACCAATTTGTTTTGATTCAAACAAAGATGTAATCACTGCGTCATATGTTGTAATTGAGGATAATGATAAAGTGGTGTTACAAATTGTGGTTCCAGGAGATTGGTTAAATAATCCAAATAGAGTTTATCCAATAATCATTGATCCAATAGTTACTGGTCCAACGGCAAATTGGACTGGTGGCAATATGTCATCTTGTATAATTCCTGCTTATAATAAAGATAGTATTCAAGTAACAATTCCTGCAGGAATTACAATAACAGGATTATTTGTTACAGCAAGTTTTTATGCGGACCCCTTCACAGCAGCAGTCATGAGCCAAGGTGCTATGAAATTTAGTACTAGTTGTGCTGTTTCTCAGTCATTTACCATTGTTGGTGCACCAGGAACAGTTGCTGGGACTGCATATTTAGATTATTACAATCTATTTTCTCCATTAACCTGTTGTTTTCCGGAATCGTGTAATTCATCTTCATTTTATTTAACAATGCAACTTGGAAGGACAGGCCCTGGAACAGGATGCAACCAAACCTATATAAGATATGATCCATTACTTGCATTCCCATCTTACCCATTTCAAGCAGTAATAGTAGGTAGAACACCTGAAACATATGGTTCTGCTTGGATGGTTCCTTCGTCTCCCATTTGCTCGAACGATTGTACAATTAATGGAAGTGGTCATGTACAATATGGTGTTGCTCCATATACTTTTAGCCATCCTTGGAGCACTGATGTTGTAACTATTGGCACCAACACAAACTGCGGAACTGGATCTACTTTTTACAATTTCACATTGACTATCCCAAATTGCCCAATATATTGTGACAATGCTTACACGACACTTAGTGTGCCGCCTCCAACAATCATAGATGCTTGTGGGAATCAAGTTACAGGAATGCTCAATGAAGTAGTCCCAATAAAAATGGCTCCTGAAGTTTCACCAATATATGATACGTTAGTTTGTTCTGATCTAGCTTATACAATATTAATGAATACTTGTCCTCCAGCCGCTGTAACATCATGGTCTGGGAATAGTGGGTCAGGAAGCACTGACATCATTCAAACAGTAACAAATTCAAGTACGACTAATTTCTTGGTCAATTATATAGCGAGTGCCTCATTCAATAATTGCTATTCCGATACTATAAATATTCCCATCTACATTCAACCGAATCCAATAGCAAATTACTCCTTTTCACCTGACCCAGTGATTTCTCAAATTCCCGTTGTTTTTTCCGATGGTTCTCAAATTAATTCGGGGATCATAACAGATTGGAATTGGGATTTTGGTGACACAACAAACTCTAATCTCCAAAATCCAATCTATACTTATAACACTCCTGGAGAATATACTGTTTGTTTGAAAATCACCAATGACAATGGTTGTATTGATAGTTTGTGTCAAATCTTAAATGTACTACCTGTTGACATAACCGCTCCAAATATTGTTACTCCAAATAATGATGGTGTGAATGATTTACTTGAATTTGCTTATTTACAATTTTACAAAAACACGGAGCTTTCTATTTTTAATCGATGGGGAAATTTACTTTACAAAAAGGAAGGTTACATGAACGACTGGAATGGGTCAAATTTCAATGAGGGAACCTATTTCTATATTTTAAAAATTAAAGAAGTCGATAAAACGTATAGTGGTTTCTTTCAATTAGTGAAGTAACTTTTCTCTGAATATTTTATTTTTAAAGGGAGATTCTAACTTCCCCTTTAAAACCCTACCTTTGCACCTTTAAAAAATCAATCAATGATCTCAGTAGAAGGGCTAGCAGTAGAATTTAGTGGAACCACCTTGTTTAGTGATGTTTCTTTTGTAATAAACGAAACAGATAAAATTGCCCTAATGGGTAAAAATGGAGCAGGAAAATCTACCATGCTTAAAATTCTTGCTGGAGTGAACAAACCAAATAGAGGAAATGTTAATGCTCCGAAAGGATCTGTAATCGCCTATTTACCACAACATTTATTAACAAAAGACGATGCATCTGTTTTTGAAGAAACATCAAAAGCATTTCAAGAAATCTTCACAATGAAAGATCAAATTGAAGCATTGAATAATGAACTTACAACTCGCACAGACTACGAGTCTGATGAATATATGAAAATCATTGAACAGGTTTCTGAATTGAGTGAGCAATTTTATTCAATGGAAGAAATCAACTATGAGGCTGAAGTTGAAAAAGTATTGTTTGGTTTAGGTTTTTTAAGAGAAGATTTCACTCGGTCTACTTCTGAATTTAGTGGTGGATGGAGAATGAGAATTGAATTGGCAAAAATACTTTTACAAAAGCCAGATCTTATACTTTTGGATGAGCCAACGAATCACATGGATATTGATTCAATTGAATGGCTGGAAGATTTCTTAGTAAATAATGCTAAAGCTGTTGTAGTTATTTCTCATGATAGAGCTTTCGTTGACAATATTACGACTCGTACAATTGAAATAACAACAGGTCGTATATATGATTACAAAGCAAAATACTCTCATTATTTAGAGTTACGCCAAGAACGTCGCGAACAACAACAAAGACAATTTGATGATCAACAAAAATATATTTCAGATACACAAGATTTCATAGACCGATTTAAAGGAACTTATTCCAAAACAAATCAAGTTCAATCACGTGTTAAGATGCTTGAGAAACTCGACATTGTAGAAGTGGATGAAATTGATTCTTCTGCCTTAAAATTAAGATTCGCTCCTGCAATTCGTTCAGGAAATTATCCTGTTGTTGTAAACGAATTGACTAAAAAATATGGCAATCATACGGTCTTCGAAAAGGCTTCATTATCCATTGAAAGAGGTGAAAAAGTTGCTTTTGTTGGAAAGAACGGAGAGGGGAAATCGACAATGATCAAGGCAATTATGAAAGAAATTGATTTTACGGGATCAATGGAAATTGGTCATAAGGTTCAAATTGGTTATTTCGCTCAAAATCAAGCAGCATTATTAGATGAAAGTTTAAGTGTTTTTGATACAATTGATGAAATTGCAGTTGGTGATATTCGAACTAAAATAAGAGACATTTTAGGAGCTTTTATGTTTGGCGGAGATAGCAGTGCTAAAAAAGTAAAAGTTTTATCTGGAGGAGAAAGAACACGTTTGGCAATGATCAAATTATTACTTGAACCTGTGAATGTTTTGATTCTTGACGAACCTACGAATCACCTGGACATGAAAACAAAGGATATCATCAAAGATGCTTTGCGGAATTTTGATGGTACTTTAATTCTTGTTTCACATGATAGGGATTTCTTGGATGGCTTAGCTACAAAAGTTTTTGAGTTCGGGAACAAACGTGTAAAAGAGCATTTTGAGGATGTCAAAGGATTTCTTGCAAAAAAGAAAATGGAGAGTTTATCGGAGATTGAGAAGCGTTAAGGGGCTTTGGAATTCAAGTTTTGAACCGCATAGGAACGTATGTAACATAGAACTGATAGTATTTGGAATTGGCATACGTAACAAATCAATAAATTAAACTTATACTTGGCAATTACGAAATTACTTTGATGAAAATACGTTTACTTTTCTTATTCTTCATTTCCATTTGTTTTACAGGATTTTCTCAAAACATGAAAATTTCAGGAGTTGTCTACGATTCTACTGGTTCCGTTAAATTAACAGATGCAATTGTTATCGCAGTTCGAATAAAAGATTCTCTGTTACTCGGTTATACACGGACAAATGAACAAGGTAAATTCGATTTAAAAAACATACCAATTGACACGTTCAATTTAATAGTTTCGCATTTCAGATTTGATGATAAATCATATTTTATATTTGGCAGCACAGAAAATAATGAAATAGAAATTCCTACTATTCGGCTGCAATCAAAAGCCAAGGAGATTCAAGAAGTCGTCATTTATGCTAATAAAAATCCTATTTACTTTCGTGGAGATACGTTGGTTTATGTTGCGGATTCATTTAAAGTTGGACAAAACGCTGTGGTAGAAGACTTACTCAAAAAACTTCCTGGAATTTCAGTAGATCAATTTGGAAATGTCAAATCACAAGGAAAAGAAATCAGTAAAGTATTTGTGGATGGCGATGAATTTTTTGGAACCGACCCAACCATTGCAACAAAAAATTTAGGTGCTAATGGGATTAAAACAGTAGAAATTTACGAAGCAAAAAATGAAACTGCTGTAGATGGAGAAAATGAAATGATTCAAATTATGAATCTTAAATTAAAAGAAGATGCCAAAGTAGGTTTTTTTGGGAGAATTTCTGCAGCATCTGACATTATCCAATATCACGAAGGCGAATTTCTTATTAATAAATTTAATAAAGATCAAAAAATATCTGTTTTTTTACTCAGTTCAAATACACCTCGCTCTGGTTTTGATCGCAAAGACACGGATCAATTTGGTATAAATAACGATAACGCTTACAAACTAAATTCTGACGGCGATTTGATTTCAACAGGTTCGAGAATGGATGGGTCAGGGATTCCAAAAACACTTAAAACAGGTATTTATTTCACAGATAAAATTGGGAAGAAAAATAAAACCAAAATTGGTTTTAACTACACATTTAACAATTATCAACTCAATACATTATCCCAAAGTTATTCTCAATACTTTTTGACGGATACAGTCTATTCTTCGGTTGATTCAACTCGGTCAATTTCAACAAACGAATCACATGCCCTAAATCTTTCTTTTTTAACTCAATTGGATTCTTTAAATACTCTAGAAATAAAACCAAGCATTAATTATTCATTAGGGTCAACAGAAACTGATGATTACTCGCATTTTTTCACTTCTGATAACTTGGCTTCAAGAAGTAATATTATAGTGAAAGGGAACGATTCTAAATCCTTTGATTTTGATAATGAAATTAAGTTGAATCATTCTTTTAAAAAAATTAAGAGAGAATTGAAATATCAGCATGACACGAAAATTCAGAACAATAATTCAGAAGGTACTTTGGAGTCTGAAAATCTATATTTAATCGGAACGAGTATAAATGATACTGTTAATCAGTTAAAATACACGGATAATATTAACCATATTGAAACAGCAAGGCTCACATACACAGAACCTTTATCTAAGAAAATCAAACTCGAATCTGAGTACATGTTTGAGTATACTAACAATTATCAATCAAAAGAAAGTCGAAATATTCTTGGGGTTGATCAATCGGAAATTGACACTAATTACACCAATAAATTTGAAACAATTCGTAAACAAAATAGGCTCAGTTTAACATGTGTATTTGAATTTAAAAAACATACTATATCCTTTGGTTCCAGAGTCAGAAATATACAAATTGAAAATCTGAATGTTTTGACCGATACTTACAGATATCAATCGGGTTCAGCAATTCTGCCAAAATTCAACTACACTTTCAGTCTATCAAAAAGTAAAAGAATCCAATTTAGATATAACACTTCATCCAGTCTTCCTTCTATCAATGCTTTGCAACCTATACCGGACAATTCAAATCCCAATCGAATTAAAATTGGCAATGAAAATCTAAAACCAACATTCAATCATAGTGCTGGAATTGATTTTAATTCGTGGAATTCCCTTTCAAATAGATACTTTTTGGGCGGAACAAACTTCAATTATTCAACTAATTCCTTTGTTGACTCAACTACATTTGACTCTGAAGGACGCCAGTATACTAAGACAGTTAATGCTGAAGGGAATTTCAGTAACAGTTTGTTTATGCAAGGTGGATTTGCAATCTATAAAAAAATATTGGAAATAAACCCTTCATTGAATGCTTCATACAACAAAAGCATTTCATACATCGAAGACGCAAAAAACATAAAATCCAACACTAATTTCACAGGTAAATTGGGATTAAAAATAAATTTAGATTCACTTTATATTGGTATACAATCCGAATTCGCATATATTAATACGTATTCAAGTATTAATTCCTTAACCAACAATCCTTATACTATTCAGAAACACTCAGCGGACTTCACGTGGACCTTACCATGGTGGCACCTATCACTTAGGTCTGATGCCGCATATATAATTAATGGCCAGCGAACTGATGGCTACAACATCAAATATTTCATTTGGAATGCGTCTCTAGATAAAACGTTCTTGAAAAAAGAAAATTTAATTATTAGTTTCAGAGCCAACGATATGCTCAACCAAAATATTGTTACTCAAAGATCGATTAACACAAATGTTGTCACAGACTACAAGACAAAGATTATATCACGTTATTTTCTATTGAAAATCATATTTAAGTTCAATAATAAAAAGAAGGAGGTGAAAGATGAATAGCCGGGTTAATAAACTACCAATTGTGCTTTTTTTATTCATCTCAAATCTTTGTATTGGACAAATCAAAGTGGGGAAAATCATATATGAGCGTAAAATAAATCTTGAAAAGGAATATAAAAATGACGCCTCTTCATTAGAATCTTTAAAAAACAACAAAATTAAAATAGAAGAATTTGAATTATATTTTAATGATACATGTTCTATTTTTAAACCTATAATTAGTGATATTCCTGATAAAATGAGTTGGGCAACCAAACAAAACACCACTTACCAAAACCTCAATTCTAGAACACGAACGGTCCTGATGAACGTTTTGGGCCAGGAAATAATCGTTAATGACACATTGGTCAAACGAAACTGGAAAATAACAGATAGCAAAAGAATGATCGGTGCTTATGACTGTCGAAAAGCTATTTGGTATAAAAACGACAGTACTCGAATTTATGCTTGGTATTCTACTGAAATAATTGCAAATACTGGGCCCGAAGGCTTTTCCGATTTGCCAGGAACAATCTTGGGATTGGCAACTGAAGATGGAGGAATTGCATATTTTGCTAAATCTGTTGAGATTTTAATCCCTACAACAGATAACTTTTTAATAGATACCAAAAAGAAAAAAGTATACACTCCTGCTGAATTAAATCAAAAATTGATTGAAAAATATGGCATTACTGATCAAGGCAAGAATGTGATTGAAAGATTATTACGATGGTTATAACTGGTTGTATTTAATAATTTTCATTTAATTTTCTCCCTTTCCATACTGGTTTATATAAATACATTGCCCCTAAAATAAGTAAAGAATAAATTGGAAAAAGGATTTCATAAAGAGGAATAAATAACCACGACTTCATTCTTTTTATTCTATTGAAATAAGGCAAAAATAACACGAGATCAATTAAGGATTTAAGCATATAAAAGACAATAGCATTTTTCCATTCGCCATTTATCATGAAAATGAATAATAAAACAAAAAATGTAAAGGTCAATATCACTTGAACTAAAGCCAACGAAGTACTCAAATAATCTTTTACATTCCCGGTTTTGGCTATCCAACGTAATCTTTGATGAAAAAATTCTCTTAGGCTTTGCGGTGTTTCCGTTTCAATTGAAAAAGCAGTGTCAGTAATTAATCGAATAGCTGCTTTTTGTTTTCTAAAATCCCTCAATAAGTATATATCGTCACCACTTGGCATGTGTGAATGACTTTCAAAATTGTCATATTTTTTAAAAGCGTCTCTTTTGTAAATTAAATTTGCTCCACTTGCCATAATCGGTCTTTTCAATCCTGCTATTCCACAATTTGCAGCATTCACTAAGATCAAATCCACTTCATACAAATGTTCGTGCATTTTTTTTGCTTTTAAAATTGCTGGTAGAATATATAAATCAGCTTCCAAAAGATTCTTGAGTTTGGAGAAATAGTTTGGATTAAATTCAATATCGGCATCAAAGCTCAATATATATTCAGAACTTGATTGTTCAATTGCATAACGAATTGCGCGCTTCTTCCCTTCTTGATCCTCCGGTAATTCTAAGACTCGATGTGGAATTCCAATAAGCTTCTTAGCAATTAAATCAACACTTCGATCCGAAGAATGATCATTTACAAAGATAAATTCCTTCGGTAATTCATTGGATGCAAGAATACTTTTTAATAAACATTCAATTCTCTTCTCTTCATTTCTAAAAGGAATAATAACAACCAATTCACTTAAACAAATCAACTTAGCATCTAAGCTAGATTCTTGTCTTTTGTATGCCAATTCCTTTTTCGATTGAATAAAAAAGCCACAAAAAACAAGTATTCCTAAGAGGAAAATATAAATAACAAAGAATGAAACTTCAAATTCTAGCATAACTCATCGCTTTTCTTTGCAAATAAATAAACCAATTATTGTCGGTAACAATAAATTGAATGTCCAAATGAGAAAAGATGAAATTAATACAGTCAACTCTCCCATTCCAGCTAATGTCAATACCCAAATTGCAATTGATTCACGAATGGCTAATTTTCCAAGTAGTAAAGACGGTGCAATCGTAACCCACAAATATACTTGCCAGATCCAAAATACATTCTCAAGCGATAGATTTTCTCCAAAAGCATGAAGCATAAAAGAAAATTGTAAGGTGAAAATACCGTGGCGGAGAAAACTCAAAAAAAGAATTTTCCAACGATACATTCGACGTCTCTTAATGTTTCTAATCAATAAATGAATTCTCGCTTTTCGTTTTAAAAATTTAAAAAACCATTCAAAATTGAAATAAAAAACACTAACAATCACTCCAATTGCAATAAGTATGAAATTGAATTGATCGATTTCCAAATCAATTGGAATCTTACCTAAAATCAAAATCCCTATAATCCCAAAGACAATACTTGCTATGAATTGTGCATAATTTGATACAAGTGTTAAAACAATCAATGAAATTCTATTTCTTCTATCAAAATAATAAATGCGTCCGATGAAATTTCCCAGCATATTAGGCGTCAACATTCCAGTTATTATTCCTGCGAAAAAAGCATTTAATTTTATTTTTTGTGTTGTTTGAACTTCTGCAACGTGAATGGTGATTACCCACTTTAGCCATTCTATAAGCCAGTTGATTGGGACTAATAATAAAGTCAGAATTAAATAAAAAGGATGAATTAATTGAATTTTTTCCTTACCCCAATCAATCTTGATAAATTGAAAATAAAAAAACATTGCGATGACCGCAAGCAGAATCATTTTAAGAAAAATGAAAATTATCTTTTGTTTTTTTATAGCTTTAACCAACGAACAAAAATTGAATGGTTGAAGATAAGATAATTCTTGGAATTGATCCCGGAACAACAGTTTTAGGATATGGATTAATTCATGTCAAACAAAATAAATTATCGCTAATTAATTTCGGTATCATTCAATTGAGCAAACTTCCAACGCATCCAGATAAATTAAAACGTATTTTCGACCGATTAGATGGAATCATTAAAGAATTCAAACCGGATGAAATGGCCATTGAAGCACCTTTTTTTGGTAAGAATGTTCAATCAATGTTAAAACTTGGTCGTGCCCAAGGAGTTGCGATAGCTGCAAGTTTAAGTCACAATGTGCCATTTGAAGAATATTCACCAAGAAGAATTAAACAAGCCATAACAGGGAATGGAAATGCGTCAAAAGAGCAGGTTGCAGCTATGTTACAAACGCTTTTAAATTTTGATGAAATGCCTAAATATTTAGATGCAACTGATGGGTTAGCTGTTGCTGTTTGTCATCATTTCTCAAATGGAATTGGTGAACACAACAAATCAAAATCTGGGAATTGGGAATCCTTCCTAAAGACAAATCCTGACCGAAAATTGCGCTAATTTAGTCACCATGAGACAAAAAGTAAGACAGAAAAATCATTGGCCATTTTTAACGCTTATTGGAATATCTATTTATCTCATATTATACATTGTAGCGGCGAGTTATTATCCTGGAGGATCCAATTTTAACAAATCACAAGTTGGATTTCAATGGTTAAGTAATTATTGGTGCGAATTATTAGGCGAATATTCAAAAAATGGATTCATAAATAAGGCTCGTCCAATAGCACTTGTTGGAATGCTGTTTTTGTCAACTTCAATTAGTATTTTTTGGATTCAATTTCCAAATTTATTGGTATTAAATAAACTCTCAAGAAGAATTATTCAATTTTGTGGTGTTTTATCAATGATTTTCTTTTCACTCATATTCACTGAATTTCACGATTTACTCATCGGATTAGCGGTACTTTTTGGAGCAATTGCCTTCATCTTAACGATTTATGTTTTTTACAAACTTGGTAATTCAAAAATTTATCTTTTTGGAACCATTTGTTTGATTTTAGTAGCATTTAATAATCTAATCTATCTATTTGATTACTTAATTGACTTTTTACCTATCATTCAAAAAATTACTTTTATCAGTATTTTTATTTGGATTTCAGCTATCACAATTTACGTTTCAAAAAAACTGTCATAATATGAACGTTTCTATTAAAAAGAGAAATATTTTAAAACCACGTGAGTTTGCTTTAAGGATGCTTCGTTTTTTTATTTATTCAATCGTACTGCTAACTTTAGCTTTATTAATTGGAGTTTTTGGATACCATTATATAGCAAAATTAACATGGATCGATAGTTTGTATAATGCGTCAATGATTCTTGCAGGAATGGGACCGGTTAACCTTCTTGAATCAGATGCCGCTAAGTTTTTTGCGTCATTCTATGCATTGATGAGTGGAGTGGTTTTCTTGAGTACTTTCGCTCTGTTTTTCTCTCCAATCGCGCACAGATTATTGCACGTTCTGCATGTTGATGAAGAAGAAGAAAAAATGAATGATTAAATCACTTTAAATTTTTATGCATAATAGGATTTAATTTCATTCCTTTAGTCCGTATTTGAGGAATAACAGTGTCTTTTAAGATTACATCCTTGCTTAATAACGATGCTTCTTTGTTTAAAGAATCTAATATTTGAGCGTAAATTGATTGCATTTCGTCCTGTCTAGAGCCATAATATTCCATACTTTGCTCAAATCGTTTGTGACTAATTGAATAATGGTCTAATATTTTTTTTCCGGACATATTCATTGTTTTTTGGAATCTAGACACGTGCAAATATTTTGATTGAATATGAGATTCGATCAATGTCATATCCTTTAAAACCATCACTAACGTATCTCGAGGAATTAAATTCTGAGGTGTTGGTTTGCCATTCATTGAATCTGAACATGCACCCAAAAAAAACATAAATACGAATGGAAGGAAGCTCTTCATGTTATCTATTAAAAGTCAAACGAGCGCCAAATGTACCGTCAACAATTTTATTATCTGCGTATACCAGATTACCGTTTACAAACGTTTTGTCAATAGCATAATTGAATGTTATTCCTTCGAAAGGTGACCAACCACATTTGTACAAAATATTACTTTTCGTTACGGTAACAGGTCTTTTATCAAGTACAACCAAATCAGCAAAATAACCTTCTTTTATAAAACCCCTCTTTTCAATTTGAAAAAGGATAGATGGATTATGCGCCATTTTTTCAACGATTTTCTCAATAGTAATTAATCCTTGATCCATTTTCTGAAGCATTGCTTGTAAAGCATGTTGAACCAAAGGTCCGCCAGATGGTGCTTTAAAATACGATTGTTCTTTTTCCTCAATCGTATGAGGAGCGTGGTCTGTTGCGATAACATCTATTCTATTGTCCAAAACTGCTTGAAAAATAGCATCGCGGTCACTCGCTTTTTTAACTGCTGGATTCCATTTAATGTAATTTCCTTTCGTTTTATAATCCTCGTCAGAAAACCATAAATGATGCACACATGCTTCAGCAGTAATTAGTTTTTTCTCAAGTGGCAATGTATTATCAAACAAAGTAAGTTCTTTCTCCGTTGAAATATGTAAGATATGTAAGCGCGTATTATATTTCTTTGCAAGTCGCACAGCCATTGAAGAAGATAAAAAACATGCTTCTTCACTTCGAATTATAGGATGCAATTCAACTGGAATGTTTTCACCGTAGATTGCTTTGTATTTTTCAATATTTGCACGAATTGTTCCTTCATCTTCACAATGTGTTGCAATGATTAATGGCGGTACTTTTTCGAAAAGATCTTCCAAAGATTTTTCTCTATCAACGAGCATATTACCAGTTGAGGAACCCATAAATATTTTTACGCCACAAACATTCTTCTCATTCGTTTTTAAAACTTCCTCTAAATTATCATTGGAAGCACCCATGAAAAATGAATAGTTGGCAATTGACGAGCGAGCTGCAATTTGGTATTTATCTTCTAAGATTTCTTGGGTTAATGCATTAGGAATCGTATTCGGCATTTCCATGTAAGATGTAATTCCACCTGCAACGGCCGCTTTAGATTCTGAAGCAATATCAGCCTTGTGAATCAATCCTGGCTCTCTAAAATGTACTTGGTCATCTATACAACCTGGAAGAACAAATTTTCCTTCAAGATCATAAACGGTAGAATTTTCTATTGGATTTATTTGCGAACTTATTTTGTCAATTATTCCATTTTTGATTAAGATATCAGCTACATACTGCTGACCTTCATTAACAATAGTTGCTGATTTTAATAAAATAGTAGAACTCATAATTTCATTTTTCTCATTTTCCAAACCCCAAAAAAGGCCTCTTTAAATATTCCAGAACTCATTTTTGAAATACCATAAAGTCGGTCTACGAAAGTGATTGGTACTTCAGTTATTTTAAAACCATGCTTAACAGCAGCATATTTCATGCAAATTTGAAAAGCATAACCTTTAAACGTGTTTCCATCTAAATTGATTGTTTCTAAAACTTTGCGTCGATAACATTTGAACCCTGCAGTTGTGTCTTTTATTGAAATGAATAAAATCAATCGAACATAAACACTTGCGAAGTAAGACATTAAAACTCTCTTTAACGGCCAATTTTTCACTTTTCCACCTTTACAATAACGTGAACCAATACTTAAATCAGCACCTTCAACACACGCATTATATAAACGAATCAAATCATTTGGATTATGCGAAAAATCGCAATCCATTTCAAAAACAAATTCATACCCTTTTTGAATGGCACTTTTAAATCCATGAATGTAAGCTGTTCCTAAACCAAGTTTTCCTTCCCTTTTTTCAAGAAATATTCTAGAAGGAAATTCAAGTTGTAGTTCTTCAATTTTTTCAGCTGTTCCGTCTGGAGAATTATCGTCGACAAATAAAATATGGAAATCCTTTTCAAACGCCATGATTGTTCGAACCATGCGTTCAACATTTTCAATTTCATTGTAAGTTGGAATAATAATTACTGCGTCTGACACCTTAATTTAATTTTGAGCACTAAAATAATTAATATTCACCTATTAAAAGTTAAAATATTCTAATTCCTTCTATTGTTTTTATCTTTACAGTGCAACGTTTACCAAATGAAAAGGATTATTCTATTTCTTTATCTTTTTTGTACTATTCTGCTTCAAGCACAAGAACAAAAAAATATTACATTCCTTGATAATTGGAACGAAGATACTTTAGTCACAAACACGAGCAACGTGCGATATAGCGGATGTTGGGGATTTACGCGCAATGCTGCAGAATATGCTATCATTGGATCAACTGAAGGAACACATTTTTTTAGACTTTCGACTGAAAACAAATTAATTCAATGTGGCTTTGTTGAAGGGCGTTTTAATTCTTCTCAAGTAGTTCATCGAGAATTTAAAACCTTTGGCAATTATGCTTATTCTATTTGTGATGAAGGAAATAGTAGTTTGCAAATAATAGACTTAAGCTATCTGCCCGATTCAGTTGTTAAAGTAGCTGATCTTCAAGATCTGAATTTCGGCAAGATACACAACCTTTCAATTGACACAGCAAACGCATTACTTTACGCTTGCCTTGTGACTCCAATTGTAGCTGGAAGTCCATTATCTTTAGTTCCATTACGTGTGTTTTCGCTGGCCGACCCTCTTAATCCTGTTTTACTTTGGGAAGGCCCATCTGATATTCCTATTGTTCACGATTGTTATGTTCGGGATAACATTGCAATATTAAATTGTGGTGATGAAGGAATAAGGGTTTATGATTTCACGAATCCTTCAACTCCCAGTTATATCAATAATCTTACTTTCTATCAAGATCAAGGATACAATCATCAAGGATGGTTAAGTCCAGATGGATTGACATACGTTTTTGCGGATGAGACGAATGGTAAACGCGTTAAAAAATGTACCGTAGGTTCTGATTACTCTATTAATGTTCAAAGTTTTTTCGGGACAAATTATGAAAACAATAGTGTGCCTCATAACATAATGTGTACCAACCAATTTGCTTTTGTTGCCTACTATAATGAAGGATTAAGAATTTTTGATATTAGAAATGCTCCAATCGAAATAGCAAGTTACGATACTTATCCAACGTCGTCTAATTTTAAGATGAATGGTGCTTGGGGAGTATTTTCAAATTATTTATCCGGTCGAATAATTGTTTCAGATCGGCAAAACGGTTTGTTTTTATTTCATTTTGATCAATCTATTTTCATAAATGAAGCTTCAGATGAATTTAATATATATCCTAATCCTGCTTCAAAAAATGGAAAATTTATTGTTCGTTCTGCCTTTGATGAAATTGCTGAATTCACTGTAAAAATTTACAATAATACTGGTGAATTAATTATGACCGAAAAAATTTCTAATCAAAGTTATGGCTCGTTTTCAACGCCAGAAGTTTCAGGCTTGTACACTGTTAAAATAGCGTTTGTTAATTATTTAGGTGAACAAGAAATTGTTGTTCAAAAACTTATTTCTCAGTAGAAAAAACTGTTTTTACAGCATCTTGTATCAAGTCACTTTCATACCCTTTTGATTGCAAAAAACGCATCACTTTGACTTTTTTTTGCCAAGGGTCTTTCTCTTTTAATAATTCTTTTTGTTTTTTAATAGCAAGAGAAAGAAGAGTTTCCCAATATTCATCACGGTCAATTTCTTTGAGTGCCTTTTGAATTGAATAACTAGAAATACGTTTTTGGGAAAGATGACTTTTGATTTTAATTACACCCCATTTTTTAATGCGGAATTTTCCTGAAACAAATGCAGAAGCAAATCTTTCCTCGTCCAAAAAACGATTGGAAATAAGATCCGAAATTAAAATATTAGAATCCTCTTCATTAAATCCCCACAAACTTAACTTTTGGCGTAATTCGAGCTGACATCGCTCTTGATAAGCACAAAGCGCTTCTAACTTAGCTTTTGCTTCTAAAAGAGAGTATTTACACTCCGACTTCATGTCAGAGTGCAATTTCCTCGTTAATCTTATTTACAAATGAATATTGTAATAAATGGTGCGCAGTGACACCTCTTACAGTGATCCATTTTTTGTATTTAAAGAACCATTTTACTTGTCTTGATATTATTCCTTTTTTGAAATAAGCTTCCAAATATGGATGCACAAGCAAGCTAACATGAGCTTCCTTTCTATCTAATAACAAATAATTCAAGTTTGATTCAATCTCTTCAGCGTATAAAATACTTGCTTGAACTTCGCCTGTTCCGTTGCAAGTAGGACACATTTCAGAAGTATTGATATCTGTTTCTGGTCTTACACGTTGACGCGTAATTTCAATAACACCAAACTTTGAAGGAGGTAAGATATTGTGCTTCGCGCGGTCGCGCAACATATGACTTTTCAATTTCTCAAAAAGAATTTTGTTGTTTTCACGGTCGTGCATGTCAATAAAATCGACACAAACAATACCACCCATATCACGTAATTGCAAAACTCTAGCAATCTCTTCAGCCGCTTCCATATTGGTTGCTACAGCGTTACTTTCTTGTCCATCAGCTCCTTTACGGTTACCACTGTTGACATCAATAACGTGCATTGCTTCTGTATGCTCAACGATAAGGTAACCACCACTAGGCAAAGGAACTTTCTTTCCAAAAAGTGTCTTTATTTGTTTTGTGATTCCAAATCTTTCGAAAATGCTAATCTTACTATCGTAGAGTTTTAAAATATTTTCGCGACCTGGAGCAATTCCAATAACGAATTCTCTCATCTCACCGAAAAGAGTTTCATCGTTGACGTGAATATTTGTAAAATCTCCATTTAACAAATCTCTCAAAATAGAAGATGTTTTGTCAATCTCTCCCAACACTCGTTTAGGAGGTGTTGAAATCTTAAGATTGGCATACATCGTTTTCCACTTTTCAAGCAGATTTTTAAGATCTTGGTCTAATAATTCAATTTTACGATTTTCAGCAACCGTTCGAATAATTACACCAAAATTCTTAGGCTTGATGCTTTCCATCAAATCCTTCAAACGTTTTCTTTCCTCTGGTTCTTTAATCTTTTGAGATATTGAAATCTTATCTGAAAAAGGAACAAGCACTAAATATCTTCCAGCTAAAGTAATTTCTGCACACAAACGTGGCCCTTTACTAGAAATTGGTTCTTTCGCAACTTGTACTAAAATAGGTTGAGAAGAGGAAATAATATCATTAATTTTTCCATCCTTAGGGATGTCACCTTCACCTTTAAAATAAAGAAGATCGGATACGCTTTGCTTGCCGTGTAGCGTGTCTTTTGTAAACTTATTAAGCGAATTAAATTGAGGTCCAAGATCTAAATAATGCAAAAATGCATCTTTTTCATATCCAACATCAACAAAAGCAGCATTAAGACTTGGTACTATCTTTCTTACTTTTCCAAGATAAATATCACCAACGGAGAAATCATTATTCCCTCTTTCTTCATGCAACTCAATAAGTTTCCCGTCACGCAATAAAGCAAGCCAGATGCTCCCTTTACGGGCATCGACTATTAGTTCTAAACTCACGAAGCTTTATTTAAAAGTTAAAAAAACAGAAAAAACTTAGCAAGCCAAAACCTACTAAGTTTATATTATCATGTAACAATTTGTTACTTTTTCTTCTTATGACGATTTTTTCTTAATCTTTTTTTACGCTTGTGCGTAGCCATCTTGTGTCCTTTTCTTTTTTTACCACTTGGCATAATCTTATATTTAAGTTGTTAATTTCGCTCTATATGCCTGATTTAATAGGGAATAAATATTTCTATTGAATTCAGGGAGTGCAAAGATAATAAATTCAAATGAATTTATATCATTACGATGAAAAGTAACTCTTAATTTACTTTAACCTTGTTTTTAATCTCGTCAACAAAAGTTTTTGCTGGTTTGAATGAAGGAATGTTGTGTGCTGGAATAATAATAGTTGTATTCTTAGAAATATTTCTTCCTGTTTTCTCTGCTCTTTCCTTAACAACGAAGCTACCAAAACCTCTTAAATACACATTTTGTCCATTTGCTAATGAAGATTTAATAGATGTCATAAACGCCTCTACTGCTTTAAGAGCTTCAACTCTTTCTAATCCCGTTTCTCCGGCGATGTCTGCTACGATGTCTGCTTTTGTCATTTTTTTATTTTTATTATTCAACAATTTGATTTTCAGACTGCAAAAGTACTTCGAGAAAAGATTATATTTTTGCATTATTGAAAAAAAAAAAAAAAATTCCCTTAATGACTGATTTTGACCTATTAATAATGGATTGGTATAGACAAAACAAAAGAGATTTGCCTTGGAGACGAACAAATGACCCTTATAAAATATGGTTATCGGAAATTATCATGCAACAAACTCGAGTTGAACAAGGGTTATCATACTATTTAAAATTCATTGATACATATCCAACCGTTTTTGATTTAGCGAATGCTTCAGAGCAAGAAGTTTTGAATCTTTGGCAAGGATTAGGCTATTATAGTCGTGCGAGAAATCTTCATTTTACATCAAAAACAATCGCTTTTGAAAAAAACGGGAAATTTCCAAACACCTACAAAGAATTACTTTTATTAAAGGGAATTGGAACTTATTCAGCAGCTGCAATTGCATCCTTCTCATTTAAAGAACCAGTTGGTGTTGTTGACGGAAACGTTTATAGAGTTTTAAGTCGCGTGTTTGATATTGAAACACCTATTGATTCTTCAGAAGGGAAAAAACTGTTTTTTGAATTAGCGCAAAATTTAATAAATAAAGAAAAACCTGATATTTACAATCAAGCAATCATGGAATTTGGAGCTTTGCAATGTTCTCCTTCAAATCCGAATTGCAGTGTTTGTCCATTATCAACTATTTGTTTGAGTTCTGGAGTTGGAACTATAACTTCAAGACCTGTTAAGTCAAAAAAAATCAAAATTACAGATAGGTATTTTCATTTTATGTTGTTTAATTTTGATGGAAACACTTATTTGGAAAAACGAATTAACAATGATATTTGGTTGAACCTCTATCAATTTCCTCTAATTGAATCACGTGACAATTCAGAAATTACAAATTGGGAAAAATACACTTTAAACAACCCTTCAAAAGTATCTTCTGAAATAAAGCATATTTTGTCCCACCAAAGAATACATGCGAAGTTTTACCACTTTTCAGAAAAACCGAATACGATTGATTCAAATTGGAAAAAAATAAAATTATCTGAAATTCAAGACTTTCCTTTACCTAGATTAATTGATCGTTATCTTGAAAACGAATAATATCCAAACTATTTCTAATTTTGAAATAGTGATAAAAAACTTTACTTTTAAATAGTCTTCAATTACCCTTATATTTGACATAATTATGGCAGGAAGCGTTAATAAAGTAATTCTAATTGGAAATCTTGGAAAAGATCCTGAAGTGCGACATTTGGAAAACGGAGCAGTTGTAGCTAATTTTTCAATTGCGACATCCGAAGTATACACAGACAAGTCTACAGGAGAGAAAAAAGAAATAACTGATTGGCATGACATCGTTGTTTGGAGAGGTCTTGCTGAAGTAGCAGAAAAATATCTTAAAAAAGGATATAAAGTTTATATTGAGGGGAAAATTAAAAAACGTTCTTGGCAAGATAAGGAAAACATTACTCGTTATACTACCGAGATTATTGCGGATGAATTAAACATACTTTCTAGACCAGAAGGAGGCGACAAAACAACAAGTTTAAATCCACCTTATAAGGAAGAAGGCACACCAACTCCCCCTTTAAAAATCGACCATTTAAAGCAAGAAGATACTGATATTCTTCCCTTTTGACAACATGAATATAACAGAGATAACTAGCATTGAATCTTCACAGGCAGCTGTCATGGCAGGATTTAGTCTTTCTAGCACAATTATCAGCTTTATAGTCTTAGGCGTTCTTTTGTTTTTATCTGCCCTGGCATCTGGATCTGAAGCAGCATTTTTCTCATTAAGTCCAAAAGAAAAAGATCAATTAAAAAATGACGAAAGTAAAACGTCCAAAACAGTTTTAAAACTGCTAGAGAATCCAAAAGAATTATTGGCAACATTGCTTATTACTAATAATTTCGTGAATGTTGGCGTTGTTATATTATCAAGTTCATTACTCAACGACATTTATCCACCAGCAGTAGGAAATGAAACATTCCGATTTATAATTGAAATTATTGTCATCACTTTTACTTTATTAATGTTCGGTGAAGTTGTGCCTAAAATTTATGCTTCTAAAAATTCTTTTCTCTTTGCTAAATGGATGTCTTTACCAATCAATACCATTAAATCAATTCCACCGTTATCATGGTTAAAAAGATTATTGGTTAATGGAACAAATATTATTCATAAAAGATTAAAAAAGAAAAATATTAAAATAACTACGAATGATTTAGAGCAAGCTCTAGCATTAACGAAGGAAGAAAGTTCCTCTGACGAAGAACATAAAATCCTCGAGGGAATTGTTAAATTTGGAAATACAGAAGCTTGCCAAGTAATGAAATCTAGATTGGATGTTATAGCATTTGATGAAACTTTGCAATATAACACAGTTCTAGCGCAAATATTAGAATCTGGATATTCGAGAATCCCTGTTTATAAAGACTCATTCGACAATGTAATTGGTATTTTGTACATCAAAGACTTATTGCCTCATCTAACAAAACCAATTGATTTTAATTGGAAAGAATTAATACGGAAACCTTTTTTCGTTCCTGAGAATAAAAAAATTGACGACCTATTAAAGGAATTTCAAATTAAAAAAATGCACATGGCAATAGTCGTAGACGAATATGGTGGGGCCGGTGGTGTAGTAACTTTAGAGGATATTTTAGAAGAAATCGTTGGTGATATTACTGATGAGTTCGATGATGACGAGATTGATTACAAAAAAATAGATGAATCAACCTATTTATTTGAAGGAAGAACAACACTTGTTGATTTTTACAAAATTATAAATATCGATGGAAAAGTTTTTGAAAATCAAAAAGGTGATTCGGAAACATTAGGAGGTTTCATTCTTGAGCAAGAAGGCAGGATTTTAAAAAACAATGAATATATCATTTTTGATTCCATCAAATTAATTGTTGAATCATCTGATAAACGAAGGATAAAATCGATTAAAGCAAAACTATTAGACCAAAATTAAAATTCATGAGAAAAATTTCGTTGATAATACTTCTTATTGTTGCAGGTTGCGGTAATTCCGAATTAAACATTCCAAAACCACCGACCTATTTACGTCTTGATTTACCAGAACATGCTTATAAAGAATACCAAAGTCAATGCGGTTATCATTTCCAATCATCTACTCTTTTTACGATAAAAAATGTTAATGATTCAATTGGTCTAACTTGCCATAAAGACATCGATCTTGGCCCATTAAATGGTGTAATTCATTTTTCATTTATTGACATGATTGAACCTGTTGCAACGTATATTAATTTCGCGAATGACAAAGTTGATGAACACAAACTTAAAGCAACAGCAATAGAAGATCAACAATTAATTTTTCCAGGCAAAAAAGTATACGGCACTTTTTTCGAATTACAGGGAGATGTTGCATCACCATTTCAATTCTATTTAACTGATTCCACTTCTAAATTTGTCAGTGGTGTTGTATATTTTAATTCGCGTCCAAACTACGATTCACTCAAACCAACTTTAGATTACTTGAAAATAGACTTATTAAAATTGGTCAACTCTTTTGAATGGAACTAATAAATTCTGTTTTTTTAAGTCTTGGAAGTAATCTTGGTGATCGCTATTTCAATCTTCAAAATGCCGTTTCAGAAATTTCGAATCAGATTGGAAAAATAACTGCCATTTCACCAATTTACGAGACGGAACCAATAGGATTTTCTTCGACCGAACTTTTTTTAAATGTTTGCGTGCAAATTGAAAGTTCAAAGAATGCATTTCAAATCTTAGAAATACTTCAAGAAATTGAAATAAACGCTGGAAGAATTAGGAGTCAAAACCAAGGATATATTTCAAGAATTATAGATATTGACATCATTTTTTATAATCGAGAGACAATAAAAGCTGATAAATTAACGGTGCCTCACGCCAGTTTCCGTGATAGATTATTTGTTTTATTACCATTGAATGATTTGAATAGTCAATTTGTAGACCCAAAAACATCTTTGACAATTAAACAATTACTCGATAAATGCACTGACAACAGTAAATTAGTCAAAGTTAAATTGTTACTAAATTTTTAACATTTAATCGTGAAATTATTTTTTAACACAATTTATTTGTTTAATATTGTCCTGATATTTGAAAAAAAAATAAATAAAGCATATGAAAAACCCAAGCATTAAAGGTTTAGCGCTTATAGCTATTGCCGGTTCTTTAGCAACTAGTTGCGACCTCCTTAAAGATTTAGAATACAAAGTTACTCCAAATCCATTAGAGATGCATGGAGACTCTGTTCGTGTGAAAGTTGATGTTACTTTCCCTGAAAAAGGAATCAAGAAAAAGGCGAAAGCTGAAATCACTCCAATGTTAGGTAGTGTTGCATTAAAAACTGTTACAGTTTTAGGCGAAAAAGCTACTGGTAACGGTTCTGTTATTCAATACAAGCCAGGTGGTAAAATGGTATATGAAGATTATATCGCTTACAAACCAGAGTTTGAGAATGCTGATTTAATGGTTACTGGAAAAGTATATAAAGGAGATAAAGAGAAAGAAGGTCAATTCACTGATACAAAAATCGCTGATGCAACAATCATTACTCCATTTATGGTTAACAAAGACTTTAAAGTAATTTTAGCTAAAGACGAATTCAAAAGAGTGAATGAGAAGTCTTATATGGCGCAAATCAATTACGATAAAGGTAAGTCAGTTGTTAAACCAAATGAATTAAAAGACAAGGATATCGTTGATTTCTCAAAATGGTTAGCTGCTGCTCAATCAAACCCAAAGATTGCTATTAAAACAATCAATGTAGTTGGTTATGCATCTCCAGAAGGTGAAGAAGATAAGAATAATTCTTTATCAACTGAACGTGCTGAAGCTGGTAAAAAAGTTTCTATGGATCTTGCTAAAAAAGCAAAGAATGACAAAGGTCAAACTGAAGTTTATAGCTTGAACGGTCGTGGTGAGGATTACGAAGGATTCAAAAGAGAATTACAAGCTTCAACATTGATCAATGAAGACGAGAAAAATCTTGTTATTCGTGTAATCGAAATGAATGCTGATCCAAAAACACGTGAAGCTGAAATGCGCAATATGGGTAAAACATTCACTGAATTGGATAAGAAAATTTTCCCATTGTTACGTCGTTCTGAAATTGTTACAGTTTATGACTTAACTGGTTATTCAGATGAAGAGTTAAAAGCTGTTTCTATGGCTACTCCAGATTCATTAACGTTAGAAGAGTTGTTATTTACTGCAACGTTAACAAATGACTTAAACGAAAAATTACGTTTATACAATGTTGCATTGAAGAACTTTGGTACTGATTATAGAACTCACAACAACGTTGGTGCAGTTTTATACATGCAAAACAAAATGTCTGAAGCTAAAACGCACTTCGAGAAAGCAAATAGCTTAAAAGATAATGCAATTTCTAAAAACAACTTGGCTGCAATCGCTGGAGCTTCTGGAGACAGAGTAAAAGCTAAGCAATTATTAGGTCAAGCTAAAGGAGCTGGTTCTGAGGTTAATTACAACATGGGGATTTTAAACATCCAAGATGGTAAATATGCTGATGCTGTTTCTAACTTTGGATCTGACAACTCTTTCAACAAAGCATTGGCTCAAATGTTAAATGGTTCAGCTGATGTTGCTGCTAAGACTGTTGATGCTTCAGCTGACAAAGAAAGCGCTCAAGGTTTTTACTTGAAAGCTGTTGCTGCTGCACGTCAAGACAAATTGGATGCAATCGTTAGTAACTTGAAAAGCTCATTCGGAAAAGATGGAGCAATGAAAGCGAAAGCTGCTAAAGATAGAGAGTTCTTGAAGTATTTTGAAAATGCTGAATTCTCTGGAATTGTAAAATAAGAGACAATCTTCTTAAATATAAAATCCCGTTCGTCAATTGACGAAGGGGATTTTTTTTTGCTATATATATTATCTAATGAAAAAGAAATATTGCTTTTAACCTTTACCATTAACAAATTCTAATTGATTTAAAGAATCACTTCTAGGTATCTTGACTTTCTTCTTATTTTGATTTGGCCATCATCGCACAACGACATGAAAGCATGTTTGCCATGTTTCATAGGTTGTCCAGCATTTCTTTTCTTCTCTTAGCTCCCACAATGTTTTAGCTAGAACGTCACCGAGATAAAGATTTTCTGCAAAAGTTAATACTCTTGGGTTTTTAAATGATCGATAAGAAACATCGAATGTTGTTCCGTGTAAGTGAGCACTATTTCTAATTGAATTTCGATTCCATTTCCTCAATCGAGCAACTGAACTTGTAGTGCGCAACATAGAAGTTAAAGTAAACTGGGTACATTCCAATCCCGTATTTTCAAGTTTTCGCTGAAAACGTTTACCCAATTCATCCAAGAAATCTTTCGCTTGTGGAATTAAATAAGGGTAACTATACCACATCGTATCCAACATATAATATTCATTTTCTTCGATGAGAATTAAATCTCCCTGTAAGACAAGCTTATAAATATCTTTTTTCTTCTTTAAAAATTGTTGTGTTCCTTTTAAATAAGACTCTTCCAAATACAACATTACTCGGTCATTCATCTGAACGGCATAAATTGTATCCTGAAAACACGTTTGACGCGCTATTTCCTTTTTTTTAAGCCCCATTTTATGGACTAACTTCGCATAAATTCGTGCTGATTTTTCCGGATAAAAACTCCATGAAATACACATTACATTAGAAGTAAAAATTAAGATGTAAAGGAAATATTTATGTGATTTTTTCAATGATAAACTTTATGCTGTGACAAAGTTAAGCATTCTATTTTCGATAATTATAAACTAAACCGATATAGCACCCTAATGTGTTTATAAACATAACAAATGGTTAATATCTCCTTATAAAACATTAAAAATTAAGGGTGTATATTTGTCAAATAAACTTAAAACCTATGACATCTGTTATCGGATTTGACAAGCCAATGTTAATGTACTACAAAAAAACTACACTTAATAACCAAGATATGGTGCAACATTGTGAATTCAAAAAAAATAGCGCTGGAAAATTTTTAAAAGGCTCTATGAAATCTTTTATTTTATTTTCAGTATTAATACTGAATGTTATTTTTGCAAGTGGACAGTCGATTTTTACAAATCCGATTACTGCTGTTGATCCAAGTTTATCTAATCCTTATGTTGCAGGTCAAACTGTAGATGCCAACATTTCTGTCAGTGGAATTTCTCGTGGATTAGGAATTGTTGGTGCGTCCGCTTCAAATAGGTACAGCGCAACAAGTTGGAATACTGCAGCGATTGACTTAACGGCATATTTTGAATTTACGTTGACACCAGCAGCTGGTTGCGATATCGATTTTGTAAGTTTTGTGTATACTGGTCAAGCTTCTGGCACGGGACCTACATCATTTGCTTTTAGAAGTAGTTTAGACACTTACGCTACCAATATTGGAGCACCAACTGTAGCTGGAACAACAATAAGTTTAGCAGCCGCAGGTTATCAAAACGTAAGTAGTACAATAACTTTCAGATTTTATGGCTGGGGAGCATCTGCGTTAGGTGGGACTTTTAGTATTAATGACTTTACTTTTAATGGTATCACTGCTTGTGGAGCACCATTAAATACTATAACAACAGGTGTAATAACAGGAAGTCCTTTTGGAGTTACATGTTCAACACCAGCAACTGGTTCAATTGCTTTTACATCTTCAGGTACTTTCATTGCTGGAAACAATTATGTTGCTCAATTGTCAAATGCATCGGGTAGTTTTGCTTCACCAACTATAATTGGGTCACTTACATCCGCAGCAAATAGCGGATCAATTTCGATTTCTATTCCATCTGCAACAGCAACAGGAGCAGGTTATTTAATTCGAATTATTTCTACCACGCCAGCGATTATCAGCAATTCATCTGCAGCATTTTCAATTAATCTTACAGGCGCACCATGTGTTCTTGAACCACCTCATTTAACTTCTGTTATAATAAATTCTTGCAACGGACTTTGTTCAGAAGGGAATAATGAAATCGTTTTTGGGACCTCAGGAGGTTATTCTTTTACAGCGAATACAGCAAATTTTGATTTCCTTTATGGTTCAAGTTATCCAGGATTAAATTATACAGATGTCCTTGTTTCCAATGCTACTAGTATTAATGAATTGAATACTGCAGCCGGCTGTGGAACATTATTTGTTGACGCAGTTGGTGGTATTGTGCCTGCAAATGCAAATTGGATGTTGGTTTCAACAACAATTTGCGCAGAAGCATTAACTTGGACTGGCTTATGTGGATTAGGTCCAATTTATGTTGTTTTCCAAAATGATGCAAGTTGGAATCTTATAGGTGGTAATTTTGTTAACAGTCCCGCTATAGGAGATATGCGTTATTATCAAACGTCTATTACAACTACCTTGGGTTCTACGTTTACCATTGATTATACTACAGATGATAGTTATCCAAATTCTGATGGCGTATTTGCAGCTTTTGATTCAAACGGGGGAGCAGCAACCTCCTATGGAGACAATAATTGTATTTTAACACCAACAGTATTGCCTACAGGTTTAATAAACTATAATGGTAATTACATTGATTCCAAATCTCAATTAACTTGGCAAACTGCTTCTGAACAAAATAATTCGCATTTCACGCTGTCTCATTCAACGGATGGTTATCAATTCAATGTAATTGGAACGGTTATGGGTGCTGGAAACTCAACTGAAATTAGAGACTATCGCTTTATTCATAACTATCCGCATCCAGGAATGAATTATTATAAGTTAAAATCTACTGATTATGACGGTAAAGAATATTCAAAAGGAATAGTTGCTATTGAAGCGGAATTCAACTTTTCGTTTTATAATTCAGTAACTTCTACGATTGAATTATCATATGAATCAGATATTGAAATTTTCTCAATGGATGGAAAGTTAATTCAAAGTTCATTGAACACTTCTAGCGTGCCTTTTACGAAATCTGGAATGTTCTTTATTTACGACAAGAAAACAGGAATTTCAGAGCGTCTTTTTATACCATAAATCAAACAAATATTCTTGTTCTCTTTGACCAGGAGTTGGTGTGATTTGAAAAGGTGTTTTTAATTCAACCAAATCCATTAACGTGGAATAGCCAGAGCGTGCAACAATCTTTTTTGCACTTAAAATCAATTGATCGCATGCTTTCCAATCAGTTGATGCTAGAATTTTAACAGTTGAATTTTGATGTAAATCAACTATTTCTTGCGATGCAATGATGACAACATTTTGTTCATCTTGTGACACGGATAAGAGTTGTTCCTGCAGAAATACTTTTGCATAAATCGCAGGTCCACTAAGTATTATAACCTTATCTATCGTTTTATCAGCAATCTTTTCATACACTGAAAACCGCGACAATATTCCAATATAGGTTGCATTCAAATTTAAACCGTTGATGCTTAAATTTCCAGCAAACGAAGAATCACTGCTGTCTGGCACCCAAATTTCGTTGAATTTCCTTAAATGATTATTATGAATTTTTTGAACCCAAGTTTCATACCAGTGCACTGGCAAATTCAATTGGTGTGTTAGCAGTATCGATTGAACTTTTGCCGATCGAAATCCATACCGATGGTCTGAAATAACAATGTCAATTTCGTTCGTATCAACAAGTCGATCCACTTCTAATAATTCAGTAGTCAGCCGTTTTCTTAAATGCCGAAATTGTTTGAACAAGTCTAAACGAAAATCACCTCTTTTCCCAAATACAAAAGGATAACCATCATGTTCAATGTAATTTATAGTTGGGAAATATGATTTAAAAACGTTCAATTGCTCCTTATTTCCTGCAACAAATACCGTATTTCCATTTTCAATAAAAAGATTAATCAAAGGAATACATCTAGCAACATGACCCATCCCCCAATTTAATGGAGAAAGTAAAATACGCTTTTTATGAATTTCATTTGGTTGCATTGCACGAAGATAAAAAGAATTCAGAACTGAAACGAAACTCTTTGTTTACCAAAATAACGTTAATTAAAACTGAATAATTTCAATTATTTGATTGTCAATCCCAACTTTGCATTTATCTTTAACGTTCAGAACAATGTATAAACACACAGACTATGTTTGATAAAAACGAATTTAAGAAATATGCTACTAAACACATGGGGTTGAGTAGCATGCACGTAGACCATTATATTGAATCTTCTTTAACACCATATATTATTGAAGAACGTCAGATGAACATGACTCAGATGGACGTTTTTTCACGTTTGATGATGGACAGAATAATATTTTTAGGAACTGGAATTGATGATTATGTTGCTAACATTATCAACGCTCAATTACTTTTCTTAGAATCTGCTGACCCGAAGAAAGACATTCAAATTTATTTGAATTCACCTGGAGGATCTGTTTATGCAGGATTAGGAATTTATGATACGATGCAATACATCAAGCCGGATGTTGCAACTATTTGTACAGGAATGGCAGCATCAATGGGAGCTGTATTAATGTGTGCTGGAGCTGAAGGAAAAAGATCTGCATTGAAACATGCTCGTGTGATGATTCACCAACCATTAGGTGGAGCACAAGGACAAGCATCTGATATCGAAATCACTGCAAGAGAAATTCAAAAATTGAAAAAAGAATTATACGACATTATCGCAACTCACTCAAAACAATCTTATGATAAAGTTTGGGCTGATTCTGATCGTGATTACTGGATGACAGCCGAAGAAGCGAAAGCTTACGGAATGGTTGACGAAATTTTGGTTCGTAATCCAAATTGATTTTAAATAAATATTGAAAATCCTTCGGTCAAAAGGCTGAAGGATTTTTTTTCAAATAATACTATGTCTAAAAAAGAGAGTGGTTGTTCATTTTGTGGGAAATCTCGCAATGAGGTAGGGATTTTAATTGCTGGTGTTTCTGGTCACATTTGTGAAAGTTGTGTTCAACAGGCACATTCAATTATCAAGGAAGAAGATTTAAGTGACAAGTCAAATACATCAACTGAAAAGGTAAATGTATTGAAACCTGCTGAAATTAAAACTAAACTAGACGATTACGTGATAGGCCAAGATGATGCGAAAAAAGTATTGTCAGTCGGCGTTTACAATCACTATAAAAGGTTAAACCAACCACCTTCAAAAGACGAAGTAGAAATTGAAAAGTCCAACGTGATACTAGTTGGAAGAACTGGAACTGGAAAAACATTGTTAGCGAAAACGATTGCGAAAATGTTAAATGTTCCTTTTTGTATTGCTGATGCAACGGTACTCACTGAAGCTGGTTATGTTGGTGAAGATGTTGAAAGTATTCTTTCTCGTTTATTACAGGCAGCTGATTACAATGTAAACGCAGCACAACATGGAATTGTATTTATTGATGAAATAGATAAAATTGCCCGTAAAAGTGATAATCCTTCTATTACAAGAGATGTATCTGGTGAAGGGGTTCAACAAGCTTTATTAAAATTACTCGAAGGTTCTATTGTGAATGTTCCGCCGCAAGGAGGACGTAAGCATCCAGAACAAAAAATGATTCAAATTGATACTAAAAACATTCTATTTGTTTGTGGTGGAGCATTTGATGGAATAGAACGTATCATTGCTAATCGCGTGAATCGTCAAACAATTGGATTTACAACTTCAGAAGAAGAAAGAATTGATTCAGAAAGTTTGTTGAAATACATCAATCCAACGGATATTAAGACATTTGGACTTATTCCAGAATTAATTGGTCGTTTTCCAGTCTTAACCTATTTAGAACCATTGGATGCGGCAAGTTTGAAACGTATTTTAACAGAGCCGAAAAATGCATTGGTAAAACAATATGTTCGCTTGTTTGATATTGATGGCGTTAAATTGAATTTCGATGCTGACGTTTTAGATTTTATTGTTGAAAAGGCAATTGATTTCAAACTTGGTGCACGTGGACTAAGATCTATTTGCGAAGCTATTTTGACAGATGCGATGTACGAGTTGCCTTCTAAAAATGAAACAGAATTTAGAGTAACAGCAGATTACGCAACAGCACAATTTTCTAAATCAAAGATGTCGAAATTGAGAGTTGCTTAATAGCAATCCTTAATTTATCTTAAATTTACAATACTTTATTACACTTCCTTTCGCGGTGAATAATTTTTCATAATGCGTTTTGATATGAAAAATTTCACGCATTTGAGGATCGATGTTTTCGGGTAAATCGCCATAAAGATCCCAGGTAAGTTCTAATAATTCGTATTTGTTCTCATTGATTTGTTCAACGGTAGATTCAAACAATAAATCTGAGTCTGTTTTCATATGAACAATTCCTCCTTGTTTCAATAATTTTCGATATCGATTGATAAAAGGCAATGATGACAATCTTTTATTTGGTTTTTGTGGTTGAGGATCTGAAAATGTTAACCAGATTTCATCCACCTCATTCTCAACAAAACAATCATTTATGAAGTCAACTTTTGTTCGAAGAAAGGCAACATTCGTCAAGTTTTCTTCAAGCGCTTCATTGGCTCCAATAAACATGCGAGCTCCTTTAATATCAACTCCTATAAAATTCTTATTTGGAAAATGCTTTGCAAGACCTACAGAATATTCACCTTTCCCGCAACCCAATTCTAAAACAATAGGATGATCATTTTTGAAATACGCGCTTCGCCATTTTCCTTTCATTTCATATTCTTCACCAATATTAGGTTCGAATACATTTGGAAATTCTTTAATTAAAGCAAAACGACGTATTTTATCTTTTCCCATGGTGTAAAATTAGATATTAAGACTTCAAGATGAAAGACCTTTTGACTCAATACTTCAAAATAATTTATTTTCAATAATTGAATTCTATACTGTATCCTGTGTGTTTTCGAATGTTTAAGACTTCTCCTCCTTCGAACAATAAATATTGCCCTTTTATCCCAACTAATTTTCCAGAAATAGTCGGCGTCTTATCAAATGACAAACTTTTTACTTTTTCTGGAAATTGTAAAACAGGGTAATTCAAAGAAATAATTTCATCATTTTCGGTGAAAAATTGAGTAAGATCAGCTGGTAATTGGTCATGAAGACTCCATTTCTCATCTATCAAATCAATAGATTCATCAATCTCATTTTTCAACATCCGCTGCCAATTTGTTTTGTCAGCAAAAAAAGACTTTAAAGCAACTTCCAACATTCCAGCTTCATATCTATTTGGTGTTTCAGCTAAACGAATTGCCGAAGACGCTCCTTGATCTATCCATCTAGTTGGAACTTGGGTAATTCTTGTAACTCCTACCTTTACGATATCAGTTGCTGCCAAATAAACAATATGAGGAGTATTATGATTTCGTTGCTCCCATTCTGGATCTCTTCCCTCTCCTAAGTGTGCACGACACAATTCTGGTCGTAATGTACATTCTGTAGCTTCTGGAGCACTTATAAAACAAGCATAACAAAATCCATCGCCAAATGACTTTTTAGTATTCTTTCCACAGCATGTGCAAATAATTTGGCCATTCCAACTCAATTGAATCGTTGAACCAATTAATTCATTGACATGAATATTTTCTATAAGATTTAAATCATATCGAATGGTGTCTTCTAATGAAACACTCATTTTCCTAAGATTACCTTTCACCATTAGTTCTCTTCAGGTAATATTTGCATTTTTTCAGCAAAGTGATAACAGAAATCTCTTAAGTCTTCACAAATTAAATTTTCGCCAGTAGCTTTTTCAAACGTATCTGCCATTGTCAAAAGGGTTTGATGAAAAAACTGTTTCATCTCTTCGATTGACATATCCTTTGTCCATAAGTCAATTTTCATGGTATTATTTTCTGTTGGATCCCATAAAGAAAGCATCAACGCTTTAGCTGGCGCATTGTCCATTTTCCCATCTGGAGCAGTCCATTTCATTCCAACTGGCAAATTATTTTCATTCAAGCCAACTTTGATACTTATTTCTGAAGTTTTAACTATTTCGTCTTCCATTCTAATCAATTTCGTATTCTACTAATATTTCCGTGTACGGCGTATTTATTAACTGTTCTAAAGATATTTCTTTCGATTCCATGAATTTTTGAATCATTCTAAATCCTAAGAATTGCCCTAGTCTATCCGGACCTTTTTCTGGAAGTCCAATCGTAAAAGGTCCTTCTTTTAAAAGATTTTTAACGTTCAATTCATTAATAGAGAAGAGTAATTTCTCGTCTACCAAATATTTCCAAAGCGAATATTCATTATCGATTGCCCATTTATAATCAACATCCGAATAACGCATAATGATCGATGGGTCCTTGTCTAGGTATGCTGCTTGAGTCAGATAAAGAATTTTACCCCAACGAACTACTTGTTCAGCTAGATTTCCATCTTCTTCTTCAACATAATGTGTCATAACCCAAGAACAAATAGCATCACGCGTTAAAAACTTATCTTCCATCCCTTCTTTGATCCATTCGTAAAAAGGCTCTTGCGGTAATTCTTTAATAACATCTGTTTTTGGACCTAAATAACTTTCTAAACCGATTCCAATTTCTTGCTCGGTACTAAAAGAGTTTGACTTAAAAAGTGCATTCACAAAAACAATATTTTCTGGTATTTCACCTTTATTAAAATGAAATTTAAGATGTTTAAATCCTTCAATTATCTCACTCTTATATGGTGATAAATTAGAGAATTTTTCAGCGATTCTTTTTTCAAGCCTTTTGATATAAGGGTCTTCTAAATACAAATCTAAACTTTTCACAAATCCAGTATCAGAAGAATTTGCCATTTGAATGCAATATCCAAGATTGTATTCGTAGATATTCGTAATCTTTTTTAGATGAGTATGATGAAACTCTAGTCTCTTTTCACCTTTAACATTAACAAGAATTGAATCCAAATTCACAAAACCTATTTTGACGTTCACGTTAGAGACATCTACATCCAATGGATTGGTTGAACATCTAACGAAAATAAGAATTACGACTAGTATTGTAAAAATGTTTTTTAGAGTCATTATTATTCTTTAATATTGCAGTCAAAAGTACATAAATCAAAGGATTTGTGTTTAGAAAAAGAAAAAAGTATGAAAAAAATTATCTATTCAATTTTAACAATTAGCATAACATTGAGTGCATTTGCACAAGAGGCGGCGGATAAAAAAGTTCAAGCAGGTTTAGTTGTTGGATCAGGACTCGCTTTTCAAAAAATGGGCACAAAGTATTTAAGCAATAATGGAGGGAATGACCTTACTGTTGGTGCAAATGTAAATTTTAGTCTTTCTGAAACAATTGGTTTTTGTACTGGTTTAGAGTTTGATTTTGAGACGTTGAAATATTCAGCTCCTGGTTCAAAAGGAGAAAATGTTTATTACTATTTTAATGATACGGAGATCCTTAGGAATCAAAATGTCGAGCTTACTTCTACTTCTACTGAAGTATTTCAATTAACAGAAAGAAAACAAAAAGCAGTTTATCTGACGATTCCTACAATGTTAACGTTTAGAACGAAGTTTTTTGGTTACTTCCGTTATTTTGGGAAATTTGGTTTAAGAAATTCTTTCTTATTAAAAAGTCATGTAAATGATGCTGGCTTTACATTAGCAGGAAATGATTTCCTAGGTGCTATGACAGCAAAGACAAATGATAACATGATTATTAAAAATGAGACGGTATTCTTCAAATCTGCATTTGGTTTATGTGGTGGAGCTGAATGGAATTTCTCTGGATCTACTTCTTTAGTCGCAGAACTTGGGTATTACTACGGTTTCACACAATTATATTGGAAAAATGACGGAACTGTGGCTCAAATCGATAGAGAAACAACACTTTTTTCTAGTGGAGTAAACAATGGAACGGGCAATGATGTTCACTTTTCGAATCGTGCAACGCAAAGTCAAGTTATGTTGAAAATTTCAATACTATTTTAATCTAAGTAGTTCAATTTGAATCAGACAGAACTTTCAAAATATATTACAGTCTGGCTTAACGCTTATTGCGAGAAAGCCAGACTTTCTGGTTTTATAGTGGGTATATCCGGCGGTGTAGATTCTGCTTTGACTTCATTGCTTTGCGCGCACACTGGAAAAAGAACTATTCTGGTTAATATGCCAATCAGGCAAGCACAATCAGAATACAATAGAGCCAATAAACACATAGAAGATTTACAAGCTAAGTTCTCAAATGTTGAGAAAATTGAAGTTGATTTGACTTTGCTTTTTGAACAATTCGAAAAAACGCTTCCAAAAGATACTTTTGAAAATGCCTTAGCAATGGCAAATACAAGAGCTAGATTGCGCATGACGACATTATACGCTATTGGTCAAACACATAATTGTTTGGTTGCTGGAACAGGAAATAAAATCGAAGATTTCGGAGTTGGGTTTTTTACTAAATATGGTGATGGTGGTGTTGATATAAGTCCTATTGCCGATTTAACAAAAACCGAAGTTAAAAACTTAGCATCTAGTCTTGGTGTGATTAATGAAATTTTGATTGCCAAACCAACCGATGGTTTGTGGGGAGATGACCGAAGTGATGAAGATCAACTTGGGGCAACTTATCCAGAACTTGAATGGGCGATGGAATTTAAAGGTAATGAAGAAAACCTTGATGATCGTCAAAAGACTGTACTTTCAATCTTCAAGAAATTAAATGCAGTGAACAAGCATAAAATGGAACCAATTCCAGTTTGTCTTGTTCCCCATAATCTTAGATAAATTATGAATCTAAAATCACTTTTTATCAGTGTCATTTTAATGGTGCTTATTTCAAACATTGGTAATTCTCAAATAAACTTTGATAAATACACAACGTTGATGTCTAAAGGTCCAATTCCAGAAGATTTCACGAAAGAGACATATAAAAAGTTAGCTGATGATTTAAAAAAAGACCGTTCAGATTTAACTAATTCCCAGGAAAAAGTATTTATTGAAGGTACTAATTACGCGATTGATGAAATTTTACATTCTGGACTTGTCATCTATGGCGATGAAATTAGTTCCTATGTTTCTGAAATTGCAAACAAACTCTTGCAAAATGAGGGTGATTTGCGTTCGAAATTGCGTTTTTACACCATTAAATCAAATGCTGCAAACGCATTTAGCACCGACCAAGGAATTGTGTTTGTCACAACTGGACTAATCGCACAATTAACAAGTGAAGCACAATTAGCGTATGTCTTGGCTCATGAAATTGCTCATTACACAGAAAAACATGTTGTAGAAACGTTTGATTGGAAAACTCAGAATGGTAGGCAAAATGATAGAATTGAAAGATTAAGTCAATATTCAAAAGAGAAAGAATTTGAAGCAGACAAAATTGGAATTCACATGTACAATGATGCAGGCTATTCAGTTGATGAAATATTTTCGACGTTTGATGTCTTAATGTATTCTTACCTTCCTTTCGACGAAATTGAGTTTCCATTTACTTATTTCAATTCTTCTCAAATTTTCGTACCTTCTAGCCTCTTTCCTACTAAGAAATATGAGATAAAAGCAGAAGAAGATTACGATGATGAAAATAGCTCTCACCCAAATATAAAAAAGAGAAAAGAAGCTGCAGAAAAAGAAATAGGAACAATATCAAATTGGCAAAACGCCGAACAATTTTTAGGGATTGACAGATTTAATCAAGTCAGAAACATAGCACGATTCGAAAGTGTTCGTTCTGATATCATTGATGCATCGTATGGCAATGCAATGTATTCAGTTTTCCTCCTAGAAAAAGATTTTCCAAATTCAATCTATTTAAAACGTATGAAAGCGCAAATTTGGTTGAATATGATGTTGTATAAATCTGAAAATATGTCGGCAAAAATGTTAGACAAAACTTCAGAATATGAAGGGGAATCTGCCGCTATCCACTTTTTCTTGAAGAAATTAAATAGAGAAGGAATGATGACGATGGCGCTTCGTCAAATTCATGATCTTCACATCGCAAATTTAAATGATTCCGAAATATCTGCAATTTATACACGATTTGTGAAAGAAGTTTCAAATGATGATAAGTTTAAAATTGAATCATTTTCTAAGAAATCATTTTCTGAAGCAGCGAATGACTTTATTATGTCTCAAAGTGATACGAATAAAATTATTTTAAAAGATACCATCGTAAAATCTACGTCTAAATATGATCGAATCAAAAACAAAAAAAATGCTGATGCACCTGAGAATTTTGATTCAACTAAATTCTACTTATACGGTATAGGTGATATTATAATTGATCCTGAATTCATTAATCAACATGATCAATTCAAGAAAATAAAAGCTGATGAGGACAAAGAGGTTGAAAAATACAATTCTCTATCTAACGCTGAACAAAAAGCTTTAGACAAGAAAAAAGTTGCAAATGAATACAGTATTGGGTTAAAAGAAATAATCGTTGTAGAACCAATGGTTATAAGCTATAAAAAAGGAAATGTGGATAATGTGAAATCTGAAAAATTAGAAAAAGATTTTGCTTCAGCAATTGAAAGCTCTGCAAAAAGTGCAGGTGTTACAACCTACTCTATTGATAGCAGGTCATTAATAAACAAAGGAACACAAGGTTTTAATGAAAGAAGTTTGTTAATCTCTTTACTCAATCAACTTGCAGCAGAAGACAATGTCAATATTTTCCCAGTTGATTTTCAGCTATTGAATGAAATAAAAAACAATTATGGAACATCTAAAGTAATGTTCTCATTGGTTGAACATGATTACTCACCAAACATAACAGGAATGGGCGTTTTCTCGTCCTTATTACTTTACCCAATTCTTTTTGTTTATGTTCCAATAGGGATTTTAACAGGCAATAACACGCAAATGAACGTTCTGATACTTGATTTAGAAAATGGTATAATTGAGAATGGAATAAATTATTATTTCAAAGACTCTCCAAAGAAATTACAACTTGGAGCGCACATGTATGACATCTTTAAAAAATTAAATACTGAACCAATAAATTAAACACATGAAATTTTATCTCTTATTTATTGCTTCGTTATTTTGTGGATTCTTTACATTAAGTCAAAAAAACAATGGTTATTATGGCCATAAAGGGTTTATTCAAATTGAGTCTGTGATGAGTTATCCGTTTTTTTCTAATGTTTTGTCAAGCGAAAACAATGCATATACCGCAACAAGTTCAGCCTTAATTGTAAAAAAAGACCACTTTAATATAGGTTTTCGGATAAATGCAGGTTATGCAATTAAAAGAAATGTTGCATTGTCATTTGAATATGGTCAAGATTATTCAAGTGTTTATTTAGATCCTTATAATACCGTTTACAACAATTTTGGTGATCAATATTTTGTACAACATGAAATGCTTGATGTTACTACAAATGTTTTTATTCCTAAAATTGAATTTGGAACTTCAAAATCATTACTTCCAATGGGATTGAGTCATCAAATAGGATTTGGCATTTCAAATTCAAAAGTTAAGGAAAAAGACTATTTGTATCGTTATGTAGATTATTCTGGCGCAAGTTATACTGGATATGCGCATTATAGCACTTCTTCATCAGACATAGATCCAATTAATTTTTCCAATTTGAAGACAGTTAAACGTTATGTTATACTGTACGCCTTAAGTATGAGATCTCCAATAACAAAAAATTTAATGATTCATTATGGTTTAAAATACACCTTGAATGTCGGTAAAAAGCAAAGTTACAATAGCTATTCCAATAATTCGAATGAATATTACACATCAGAGATTATGCAATCTGTTGCTCAACAGCGTTTGTTTTCATTAATGAGTTTTAATATTGGTTTAACATTTGCTTTTTAAGCTTCTGGAGCCAATCTTAAAACGATTCCGTCTATTTCTTCAGCTAAGTGTATTTGACAGCCTAAACGGCTATTAGGTTTGACGAAAAACGCTTGGTCAAGCATGTCTAGTTCGGCATCTCGTTGTTCAGGTAGATCCGTATCTGATTCTAAATAACATTGACATGTTGCACACATTGCCATTCCTCCACATTCACCCAAAACTGGCAATTCATAAGCTTTGCACAATTCCATGATGTTCATATTCATGTCTGTAGGACCAACTAATTCATGTACTTCGCCTTCACGGTCAATAATTGTTACTTTAATCTCGTTCATCGATTGTTTTTTGCACAAAAATAGTAATACCGATTAGTATTTGACAATACTGGACTAAAAAATCCAGTATAACCAAATTCAGATTGGCATTATATCTAAATTAGGTCTAGGTAAATTCACAGCAATGGATTGATAATGTCGAATTGTTACAATGATATAAAATCAGCTCAATTATAAATTCGAACGAGATTTGTACCGTTATAAGACGTTTGATATTGTCTCAATCCAAAATCACTATCTTGAATTGGAGAACCGTCATATAAAGAAAAACGGGCTGTAGAACACGAATCAATCAATGTCAAAAAATTATCTGCGTCTGGATATAACGGTTCTGGACAAAGCGCATCCGGATCTACCGGTGAATGTCTATCAAAAGCAACAAACTCATCAATCGATCTTCTATAAACAATAATGCCTCGAGAACCACCATTCACATAAGCCCATGTTCCGACACTAATTAGTGCATTATAACTCGGTAAATTAATATCAATAGTTACGTCAAAAGCAATACTTGGAACTGGATGGTTTTTATTCTTTTTGCAATTTGAAAACAATAGAATTAAACCTAGAAATAAAATAAATCGTAACTTCATCACGTTATAAATTGACATTACAAATGTATGAAGATTAAAACGTTTATTGGTCTGCTTTTATTGCTTTTGATGTTCACTCCTCAGATTCAATCTTGCTCTCCTAAGATTGGAGAAACTGCATCTAGCGTAGAAGAAGCAACTGCTATACTAGCAAAACAAGCTAAAGCAAAGAGTAAAATAGCGCACAAAGCAAAAAAGAAAGCGTACAAAGCATATTGGAAAAGCCAATCTAAACAAGCGAGAAAATCAATAAAGCGAAATAATCGTCGTCAAAAAAAGAATGCTAAAGCAAAAAAAAGAAATTAATCCATTCCCATTAATTCTTCAGTAGCTTTTTCCCAATTTATCATTGCTGAATCTAATTCTTCCTTTATTAATTGATATTCTGATAATATTCGCGCAGATTCTTCCTCATTTGAATAATCCAGTTCTGCAATTACCAAATCCAAGTCTTTGATTTTTGATTCTAATTTTGAAATTAATTCTTCAAACTTATTGACCTGATTATTTAATTGATTTTTTCGTCGTTTAAGTTCTTTTGCTTCCTCAAATGAAAGTTTTTCTGATGTTTTTACTTGAGCCACTTCTGAAGATTCAACTTCTTTTTTAGACGGCTCATCTGAAGCTAATTCAGGTTCCATTTTGCGTTTTAAGAATTCCTTTACACCAAAATGATGAATTTTCAACGTTTTGTTTTCAATATCCCAAATGCGATTTGTTAATCCGTCCAAAAATTCACGATCATGCGAAACAACGATGAATGTTCCTTCGTAATTCTTTAACGCCTCTTTCAATACTTCCTTACTTTGAATATCTAGATGATTCGTTGGCTCATCAAGAATCAATACATTCGACGGACTCAATAACAATTGACAAAGTGCCAATCGTGTTCGTTCACCTCCCGATAATACACCCACTTTTTTATCGACGTCTTCTCCTGTGAATAAAAATGCTCCAAGGACACTTCTCAAATCTTTGCGAATTGTTCCTTCGGCTATGTCATCAACAGTTTGATAAATTGTTTTGTTGACATCTAACGACTCAGCTTGATCTTGCGCAAAGTAAGTAATTTGTGCATTGTGACCAAGATTCACAATTCCATCTCCTTCTAATTCATTCATCATTCGTTTCAAGAGAGTCGATTTACCAACACCATTTGGACCTAGTAATGCAATTTTCTCTCCTCTACCAACTGTGATGTTTATATCCCTAAATAGAACTTTGTCCCCAAAGCTTTTTCCCATGTCATGCATTTCTAAAACCCATTTCCCAGGCTGTACACTTAAGGGAAAAGCAATTTTCATTTTTGCAACTTGGTCATTGTCAACTTCAATCCGTTCGGTTTTGTCTAATTTCTTAATTAAAGATTGAGCAAAAGCAGCTTTATTTTTCTTTGCTCTGAACTTATTGATTAACTCTTCAGTATGTTTTATATCCTTTTCTTGCTGTTTTTTAGCCCCTTCTAAACGCTCCAAATCTTCTTCGCGCGCTAATTTGTATTTAGAATAAGCGTAAGGGAAATCCAAGACTTTACCCAAACTAATTTCCAATGTTCTCTTAGTGACATTATCTAAAAAAAGTCTATCGTGAGAAATTACAATAACTGCGCCTTCAAATTTTTGAAGATATTGTTCTAACCAACCTATTGAAATAATATCTAAGTGGTTGGTCGGCTCATCCAATAAGATGATATCTGGTTGATTCACTAAAATTTTGGCCAATTCTGCTCTCATTTTCCAACCACCTGAAAACGTCATCAAGCTTCGATGAATTTCGTCATCCTGAAAACCCAATCCTTTGAGCGTACTCACAATTTTTTCCTCCCATAAAAAACCTTCGTGAAGATTAAAATTATGGTTTAAATCACTTAATTGATCTAATAATTTTAGATAATCTTTTGATTCATAATCAACCCGTTTTACCAATTCTTCATTTACGTGCTCAATGTCCTTTCTTATAGCAGTTAAAACAACGTTTGAAGTATCTAAATATTCAAATACACTTTGGGTTGTATCAAACTTAATATCTTGTGTTAGAAAACCAATTGTACAGTCTTTGGGTTTATGAACTTTGCCATCTGTCGGAGTATCCCAACCTGCGATTAAACGCATTAATGTCGACTTACCTGCGCCATTTTTTCCGACTAAACCAATTTTATCTCCTTTATTGATTTGGAGTCCAACATTTTCAAATAAATATCCTTGAGGCAAATGTACTCCAAGCTGTTCAAGATTAATCATGTTTCAAAGATACGGTGAGTTAGGAATTTATCCTATAAAATTAAAGTTGATTCTTGAGATAGAGTTAGACATAGATGTTAGAGATAGAGATAGAGATAGGCATAGAAGTTAGAGTTAGACATAGATGTTAGAGTTAGACACTGAATTAAACCAACATCGCCATATATCGAGTTTGGATTCCATTGAGTATTTTGAAATAAACAATAACTAAGATGGAATTAAGACTTATATACTAGAAAATATAATGCAAAAAAAAAGCCTCGATAAATTATCGAGGCTTTCAATTATCTTAGAAACTCCAAACATCGTGTTCTAAAGTTCTAATTTCTTCTTTTATCTTATCCGATTCTCTAAGAGCATCTGTTCCTGTTCTATAGGATTCAATGTTACGGTCGTATGTATTACTTTCTTTGTACATCATACTACTGAATCTTCTTTTCCAGAATAAATCATCGAAACTCATCCATTGTGCATCATTTGCATCGTTGTAAACAAAGTAGTTATTCAATACAAATCTACAGTGTGGAAAATACAACCAAAACAACTCACGCATTCCAGAAATTGTCTTTTTACCATTTGGATCTTCCTCCACAGTATAAACTACCGGAGCAATAGCAATAATTCTAACATCTAAAACAGATCTTTCTTTATCAAAGAACCAATCTTCTTTGATACGATATTGAACAATATCTTGAGATGTATACCAAATAGTGTCTCTAGGAGAATAAGTAAAAGACTGAGTTCCATCAGGCAATGTGATTACAATTTGATCTCCATTTTCATCAGTAAGTGGAATATCGCTTTGTGCTCCCAAAGTTCCTAAATAAATAGAAAGCTCTTCTCTATAAAGAGAATCAGTGTAAAAATTCAAACCTGGTTGACTTGGATCAATTGGATATTTTAACTGATCGCCATCTTTTCCACCAAGTCCAAAACCAAATGATAAAGGATTATAAGGTGAAAATAATCTAAGATTTCCATTCATGACATGGTAACGTAGTACCGTCCACAAACTCCATCTAGATCCGTTTCTAACCCATTCTCCACTCGAAGTGATTTCATCTAAAGGATAATATAGCGGAAGATTAATTTTCTCGCGCAAATCTATATATTCCCATACACGTCTACTCCAAATTACATCCGCTTCACGCACATATTCATAAGGAATCATGCGTTTTGTTGGGATATGCTCTTGGATATAAACCCCATCTACAATTCCTTCAGCTGGAACGTTTACTGGACCTCCGTTGATTTCTTCCAACTGAGCCATAACGTTCAACGAAAAGAACACCAATCCTGCACTAATAATTAGACTTTTCATACTCCTTTATTTAAATTCTTACAATTTAAAAACACCACCTTTTTTACGTTGTACACCATCCGGTCCTACAACATTACACATAAAGCTGACATTCATACCAGGTTTTGCAGCTCTAATTAAATTACCAGCTGCACTGATATCACCACCTGTTCCTGTTGGTGCTTTCCCTAATGCTCCAGGTACCGCACATTCCCAACTTACAATTCTAAATTGTGCATTTAAAGGAATTTCTGGTGGATATTTTGCAAATAATTTTGTTTCACTTTTATTTGCTTTTTCACCACTTTTAGTTCCTCCCCAATACAATTCAGGATCTGGAAGACGGCTAACACGGAAAGTAAATGTACCAAGATTCACAGATTTGTTCGTAATAGAACTTTTTCCACTTACACTAATTGTACATGTTTTACCTCCTGATGGTTTACCTATCCAACCTTTAGCATTTTTAGTCAATCTTAAATTCCCACTTGAAGATAAAGTTGTTTGGTCATAACCTGATGCAACAGCATCAACTTTGTTATCATAACCAATATACAATACATTCAGCTCAGGTAAAGAAACTGTTCCAGCAGGCTTCATGATAAGAACCTTAGTTTCCCAAGCCTCTGTTTTAGTATCACCACTTTTCTTTTTGATAGCAACAGTTCCTTTCAAAACCATTTCACCATTTCCATTTGCTTTAGTTTTAACGATACCAAAACCATCTTTTACATCTGGAACATTTGCCCCATTATAAGTAACGATCGGTTGGTTGTCAGAATCGAAAGCAGCCATCATAACTTTAATTTCGATATCATCACCATTGTTAGCAACAGCTGGAGCATAAGCTAAAGCCATAACTTTATTAAAGCTATACTCACCTGTGGAAACTTTACCTTTGATATGCATCATTGCAACAGCTCTAGCAGCTAATACATCTTGTTGTAAAGATGACAAAGATGCCAATGCAGCAACCAATGGTGAGTGGTCAAACGTTTTACCCATCCAGTGAACATTTTCAGTTTCTCCTGAACTTACTCTTTCTGGTTTAGTTAAAGCCATGTATAGTTCAATTAACTTTTCTCCATCGTCATTCCAATTCGCTTTAGAACCTTTTACCATTTTGGTAACTTGCGCAGTCAAATCGTTATTGTCTTTGAATGTATTAATTGCTTTTGGAGTAATACTCCAACTTTTACCTCCAGGCACACTATAAGTACCAACCTTTTTTACTAAATCATTTCTATAACCATTCAGCATGTCCCATAATTTCACTCCTTCACCCTTAATAGCAACGATATCATCGCCAATAATATGGTGCATAGGAATGTCGTATTGATCCTTTGCTTGAATAGCATCTAAATTCATTCTGATAGGTAAGCAAGGTTTTGATGCGTCCTCTTTACTCCAAATGATTTTTAATTTATCATTCATTGTACCTTGAGATACATCTTCTCCAGATTCTTTAATAATATCAACTTTAATTTCATCAATAAATTTGATGACAACAGCAGTTGTTTTATCAATATCTTTCATTTGCTTCAAATAGAATTCGATTTTTCTGCGCTTTTCAGCTTGATCGGCTCCTTTTGTTCCTGCTAATTCAGAAGATAAATCCGCCATTGCTCCAGTACCTCTATCGAAGTGAACAATATTAGATTTTTGTGTATTTTCCTCAATCGCAACGAATGCGTCAAGAATTTGTTTTGATACGTTAAGTGCCAGAAGTGCGGTAAGTACTAAGTACATCATACCAATCATCTTCTGTCTTGGGGTTTCTTTTCCTCCAGCCATGATTTATTAAATTTTATTGGTTATCAATAAATTAATGTTCAATAACATTAAAGTAACAGATTAATTAAAATTAACCTCTTGTTATTGTCATAGCTTTTAACATATTTCCATACACGTTATTCAAGTCAGTCAAGTTTTTAGACAACATTGACATGTTCTCTTTATACAATCTTGTATCTTCAACAGAAGCAGCAAGATTTGACATCATATCTGTAACTTGTGATTGGAATTTCTCCGTAGCCTCTAAATGTGCAGAAGAACCTTTTAATTGTAGTTCATATACATTATTCAAAGCTGATAAGTTTTTAGAAACTTTTTGCATTTGCTCTCCAAAAGATTCGCCTTCTTTAGCAGAAGATGTCATTCCTGAGATAGATACAGATGCACGCTCATATGCTTCAGACAAAGTAGACACTTTATCAGATGCTGCTTGTAAGCTAGAAACATAAGAATCAGTTGCAGCAGTTGCCGTTGAAATACCTTTCAATTGATTAGCATTATCGCCTAACGCTTTCATACCATCACCCAAACGTTCAAGCAGAGCACTGTCGATTTTTGCTTCTTCTAACATTTTGTCTAACTGATCAGTAATTCCGTTACCTTTCCCGCCTCTTCCACCAGCTGGTAATTGGTTGTGGTCTAACTCATCTGAATGACCTAATGCTAATTCTGGGTATACTAACTCCCAATTTGGATCCTCATGAATCGGCTCAAATGCCGAGAAAAAGAAGATAAATGCTTCTGTCGTTAAACCAATTACTAACATTGGTCCGGCAAACGGCCAGTGCATAATTTTAAACATTGCCCCGACGATTACAATTGCTGCACCAAATCCGTACAGTTTCGCCATAAATTTTTTCCATCCTTTACTTCCTGGTTTCATAGTTTTACTTGTTTTTTAGGTTTTTAAAAATTACTACTTTTTTTGTTTGTTTGTTTGTTTGTTGTATTCTAGTTTAATTCAATTACTTTAATTGAATATCACTTCGAACTTCTTCGCCACCTTCTCTAGTGAAGTCTCTTCCACCTCTTCCCAGGTGTGTCATAACATCGCGGTAACCCACGTATGACTTGGCAGTATCTTGATACTCGAATGTACGAGTAGCATTCATTAAATAATATCCTACATCTTTCCATGAACCACCACGTAAAACTTTACGTTTCATTGAAGGTGGATCCCAGTCCATTGCATCATAACGGTAATCAGTATTTAAATCGTGAGAGAAATCATACATCGATTCGTCGTAAGCAGTTTCACACCACTCAGAAACGTTTCCTGCCATACAATATAATCCCCATCCATTTGGATTGTAAGAGAAAATTTTAACAGTATGGAAACCTCCATCTTCAAAATATCTACCTCTCATTGGTTTGAAGTTTCCAAGGAAACATCCTGCTTCATTTCTAATATAAGGTCCACCCCAAGGATATTGAGATAAATTTAAATCACCACGAGATGCTCTTTCCCATTCAGCTTCAGTTGGCAAACGGAAATCATTTACAAACATATCGCCCATTGCAACTAACCAAGAGTTTAACAATTGAGTTCTCCAAACAGAGAAAGCTTTTGCTTGAACCCAAGTTACACCAACAATAGGATAATTGTCATAAGCTGGATGCCAGAAATACATATTTGTCATTGGATCATGGAAAGAGTATGTGAAATCTCTCACCCAACATAATGTATCTGGATATACATTGATGATCTCGTCAATAATAAAACGTTGACGGTTCTCATGTCCACGGATAGCGTTATTTTGTCCTTTCTTATTGAAATAACCCATGTCTTTATCTTGACCTTGAGGTTCTTCAGTAAATGGATGCGGTGGCGTTTGTAATTCACGGTGCTCATCCACTAATTTATTTCCTTCTTTATCATAACCATTTGGAGTGATATTGATACGACCTCTTTTTGCAGCCTCTCTGTAATCGATCCAATAGTAACGGAACATTAGTTTACGAACGTCAATTTCTCTTCTTTTGTAATATCTTTCAGGTTGAGGATAATACATATCAGCAAGAATTGGCACAACTTCAGGATCAGAATAATCTAAACGACGATCCCAATTCAAACTAAAAATTGATCTACTTAATTCACGATCTGACGGGTCATAATCAGCATATTCCAAAGCACCTTCATCAAAGTATCTTTCTTCATAGTTGATATAACGCTGAGCTGCCTCATCGTCTTCCAAACCATAATACAGTTTATCACGAGCAATTGAATCACGCACCCATTCTACGAATTGACGGTACTCATTGTTTGAGATTTCTGTTTGGTCCATATAAAATGCTTGAACAGAAACAGTCTTTGCACGTGTTTGGTGCAAGAACGGAACGTCCATGTCATTTTCTCCCATTTGGTAGGAACCAGCTGGAATATAAACCATCCCCAACGGGATTTCCGGGTGGAACACTGGTCTCCCCAACGCTCCAGTAAGATGTCCAGTTCTTGTACTACAAGATGCTAAGACTAAACCTACAAAACCAATTAACAAAAGTTTTTTCATTCTACCTCTTTTTTATCTACTTCCGGATATTCAATTTAACAATCTACAGGATCTACAATTTTTGATATAACGGAACTTACCTAAATATGGTTACAAATATTCAAATTAATTTTAAAATCACAACCATCTAGGATGATTTGATTTCGTAATAGGGATCGGTGGTAAATACATACAATACTTGAAAAGTATTTCATGAGAACCTCTCGAAACACTTGCTAATTTATTAGTTGTAACATCATAAGAATAACCTATTGTCATCCCATTAATTGGCATCCATCCTAACATAACACCAACAGCATCAACTGTTCTATACGTCAAACCTCCATACGCAATGTTTCTCCAAATATATCTAACATTGATATCAGAAGAAAATTTAACCATATCAGTTCTTATTAAAACCTGAGCATCTAACGCTCCATCCTTTCCGATATTATTGAATTTTTTACCTCCCATTATATAATAGTGTCTAGCTGTCTGATATGTTTGAGAAACTACACCAACAGTTTGTTTTAATAATGACTCATTCAAATGAGTTGAAGACAACCCTACATAATAATCTTTATTACCTTTCCAATACAATCCAAAATTCAAATCAAGGTTTGTAGCAGAAAACCCAACAGGCAATGTAGGATCAATTGCAGTTGTAGGTGGAACCCATACTGGAGACATACCAAAGTTAACAATTCCTACACCTACACCAATACCCAAAGTACCAGCATTACCAAGTTGCAATGGGAAAGAATAATTCAATAAAACATTATTTTGACGAGAGAATCCAATTGCATCATGAAAAAATGATATTCCAATTCCACCAGCTTTAAAATAAGGCTTTAAATTAGCTTCAATATTAAGAATTGCAGAATTAGGAGCACCATTAACTTTGTCCCATTGATTTCTATAAATAGTAGTAGCACATATTCCTTTATCCAAACCTGTTTCTCCTGGATTAATACTCATTTTATCATAAATAAAATGTGTTATTAATTTATCTTGTTGAGCTAACAAATTGCTTGCTACGACAACAAATAATGACGATAAGAGAACTAATTTTTTCTTCATAAAATACTTTTTCACTTAGGGTTTACAACGGATATAATGATTACAATATATCCATTTAGGCGACTAAAATAATTATTTTTCTTTACAAATGAAACATTTTTCTACTATCGCTCAAAGAAAAATATTTTTTTACGATAATTACACTGTTTGTTATTATTTAAACATGCTGATAATATTAGCATAATTTCTGATACGTTTTCCACCACAAATCAGGTATTTCATTCTTCATAGCTCTATCATAATCTGTTTTATCACACGGAACAATGTGATGCCTATCATATGCCGATCCTTTTTGGGCAGGGTAAGGAACTTCCATCCACCATCTGTCAGACTTATCACTTTTATAAAATATCACCTCATCTTTGAAATCATCCAAATGAACTGTGAACTTCATATAATCTTTTTTACTTCCTACAGGAAAATCTCCTTTTCTTTGGGATACACCGTCAATAAAATACCATACTATTTGAGCGACCAATGATGATGCGCTACTTTGGTTCATTTCTGGATAATAATTAAACAAACCAAATGAAGTTAATTTATCACTTAAGCCAGCGTATTTGGCTATTTGACAGATTTGGTCTGCATAAAATCCATTTGGAGACAAATAAGATGCTTGTCTCAATTCTGATGCTCGAATACTTTTAAAATCAACACTTAAAATATCTGAATTTCTCAAATGAGGTTCAGCCTTTCTGAAATCAGTATTGAATTCACCAAGTCGACATGTATCAAAATACAATTTCTCAAACAAATCCAATTCTGTTTTAGAAGCAAAAGGAGTCTGTAGCCCAATATTAGCATGATTAAATAAATAACAAGGTCTTTGTAATAAAAGATGACTTAAAAAACCATTCGACGTTGGCTCGCTATCTGGATTCCCTAAGTCTAATTGGTGATCAACGCAGCATAAATTAACCATTTGTTCTAATTGCTCATACCCTTTATACATTGCAATGGTTAAATCTTGACTACCTCCTATAATCAGAGGAATCACTTTATTCTTAACCAATTCAGCAATGATTTGACTGACAGCAAAATAAGTATCTTTAATATCTTGTCCTGGTAAAACGTCCCCTAAATCATAAATTGGCATGTTCCAACTAATACCTCGATTTAAATCATAGAAAAAAGACCGGAAAAATTCAGCTTTATTTTCAAACTGATTGGATGATTCTCCTCTGAATTCAGGAACATAAAAGATTGCTACACCCCCTTTTTCAATTTCAGGAAATGAATCATTCGTATAACTAATGATTGATTGTCCAATTTTTTGATCTGTGCAATCGTTTTGAAAATGTGCTTGTGTGAAATAAATAGATAGATCCTTCATTCAGAATTTTTCTTCAAATTTAAATCAATATTGTTTTTGTAATCAAACAGACGTCTGAAAGTATTACATATTGATTTGTTCAAAAGGTTTTTGAAAATCCCTCTCAATACAATCAAAAAAAAAATCAAGAATGAAATTACTTTTTCTTAACAGGCTTCTTTTTACCCTTCGGTTGATTTTTCGAAATTGTGATACATTCGTCGTACGTAAGTTTTTCGGCTTCAGTACCTTTTGGTAATTTAAAATTGTTTTTTCCAATCTTCAAATATGGTCCCCAACGTCCATTCAACAATTGCATGTCTTCCTGCTCGGTAAAGCTTTTAATCAATTTATTTGCATCGGACTCTCTCTTTTCGAGAATGATTTCAACAGCGCGCTCAAACGTTATGTTCATTGGGCTTTCCTCCTTTGGTATAGAAGCAAATATTTTTCCATGTTGAATATATGGTCCAAATCGGCCGACATTTGCCTTCACTACAAGCTCCTCAAATTCACCTAAAGTTCGAGGCATTTTAAATAATTCTAATGCTTCTTCCAGGGTAATACTTCCAATAGATTGGTCTTTTTGAAGTGAAGCAAATTGTGGTTTTTCACCATCTACTAGCTCATCACCAACTTGAATCATTGGTCCAAAACGTCCAATTCGTGCAATTATTTTTTTACCACTTACTGGATGAACACCTAATTCACGTTCACCAGTTGCTCTTTCTGAATGTTCTAAGGTATCAGCAACATTTTTATGGAATGGATCATAAAACTTATGCAGCATTTCAGTCCATTGAATCAACCCTTTCGCAATTTCGTCAAACTCCTCCTCTACTTTCGCAGTAAAGTTATAATCCATTATTCTTTCAAAGTGTTCGCTCAAGAAATCAGTTACAACGATCCCAATATCAGTTGGAGAAAGTTTATTCTTTTCTTTACCAGTTGTTTCAGTTCGAACTTCTTCAATCAATTCGTTCTTTATTAATTTCTTAACAAGGTATTTACGTTCATTCCCTTCTCTCTCATTTTTCTCAACATAACCACGTTTTTGAATCGTAGAAATTGTTGGAGCATACGTTGATGGTCGACCAATACCTAATTCTTCCATTTTCTTCACTAAAGAAGCTTCTGCATAACGCGACGGTGGTCGAGAAAAGCGCTCTGTAGCAATAATTTCATCGCTGTTAACCTTTTCACCAGCTTTCACATCAGGAAGCAATCCATCTTCATCATCTTCTTCATCATCTTGATCAACATCTGATTCAAGATATACTTTCAAGAAACCATCAAATTTGATTACTTCTCCTTTTGCTTGAAAATGCTCAGAAATAGAATTACTTACGATTTTGATGGTTGTTCTTTCCAGTTTCGCGTTAGCCATTTGAGAAGCAATCGAACGCTTCCAAATTAAATCATATAAACGTTCATCATCGCGATCTCCTTCTATAGAATGGGTAAAAAACTCAGTTGGACGAATAGCCTCGTGAGCCTCTTGTGCATTGCTACTCTTTGTTTTATATTTCGTTGGATTAGAATATTCTTTTCCATACGCTCTTTCGATTTCTTCTTTAGCACTTGTTAGAGCTGTTTCTGAAAAATTCACAGAGTCAGTTCTCATGTATGTAATTTTTCCTGCTTCATACAAACGTTGCGCAACAGACATTGTTCTCGAAACAGAGAATCCCAATTTTAAACTAGCCTCTTGTTGTAAAGTTGAAGTTGTAAAAGGAGCTGTAGGAGATTTTGTCGCTGGTTTTTGTTGAACATCGTCAATTACAAAATCGGCTCCTTTGCAGGCGTTTAATAAATCAATTGCTTGTTTTTCAGAAGTTAATTGTTTTGATAATTCTGCTTTAATTTTACCTTTTGTTGCACTGAAATTAGCATTTACACGAAAAAAGCTTTCTGAATTATGCTTGTTTATATCTCTTTCTCTATCAACAATTAAACGAACAGCAACAGATTGCACTCTTCCAGCGGATAAACTTGGACGCACTTTTTTCCAAAGAACAGGAGATAATTCAAACCCTACAATTCTATCAAGTACTCTTCTTGCTTGCTGTGCATCAACTAATTCTTTATTAATTTTCCGCGGATTATCAATTGCTTTAAGAATTGCCGATTTAGTTATTTCGTTAAAAGTAATACGTTTTGTATCCTTTTTTTCAAGATTCAACGTTTCATATAAATGCCATGAAATAGCTTCTCCTTCACGGTCCTCATCAGTCGCTAACCACACAGTCTCTGCTTCCTTCGCTAATTTTTTCAATTCAGCGACAATTGCTTTTTTATCGGCTGAAACTTCATAATTCGGCTGAAAATCATGCTCTATATCAATTGCAATACCTTTTTTAGCTAAGTCTCGAACGTGCCCGAAGCTAGATTTTACAACGAAATCTTTTCCAAGATATCCTTCTATTGTTTTTGCCTTTGCAGGGGACTCAACGATTACGAGATTTTTAGCCATAGTTTTGCGTTTTTGAATATTCGAGCAAAAATTTTATCGCTGCAAAAGTAAGTTTATTTCATTTCAATTTACAAATGAAAAAAAACTAAAGCACTTTAAGCTGCCAAATATTACTGATTAACAATAGATTAAGCTTGATATTATTCTACTTCACAGCAACAAACTAAGATACAAAACTCATTTTTTAAGATAAATTAGCTTATTTATAAGTCTGCCATTTTGACATACATCTGATATTTTGGTTATTTTTGTTCACTATTTTTAAATGATTGCAATTAAATGGATTTTGAATCAAATAAGGTGATTGACGAAACAAGACAAGGAGAAGCTTTGAACATTGAAACTTCAAAAAATTCAACTGGTAAAAAGCTATACGTTGAAAGTTATGGTTGTGCAATGAATTTTTCTGACAGTGAAGTCGTTGCATCAATCATGGCCAAAGATGGTTATAGTACTACTCGTAATGTTGACGAGGCTGACGTAATTTTGATTAATACGTGTTCCATTCGTGAAAATGCAGAATCGCGCGTTCGAACAAGACTTGGAGATATCAAACAAAAAAAGAAAGACAATCCAAAATTAGTTGTTGGCATTTTAGGTTGCATGGCTGAACGATTGAAAAAGGCCTTATTAGAAGAGGAAAAGTTAGTTGATTTAATTGCTGGGCCTGATGCATATAGAGATTTACCAAATCTTATAGATGAAGTTATTGGTACAGGTCAAAAGGCCGTAAATGTTTTACTTTCTAGAGATGAAACGTATGCAGATATCTCACCAGTAAGGTTAGATTTAGGCGGTGTTTCTGCTTTTGTTACTATTACTAGAGGTTGCGATAACATGTGTTCTTTTTGTGTTGTTCCATTTACAAGAGGAAGAGAACGCTCTAGGGATCCACTAACAATTCTGCAAGAATGCAAAGATCTTTTTTCAAGAGGATATCGAGAAGTGACATTATTGGGACAAAATGTAGATAGTTATCGTTGGAATTTAACTTCAAAAGGAGAAATCAAAGATGATTCAATTGACACAACCAATTTCGCACAATTGATGGAAATGGTTGCGCTCGTTAATCCCGAATTACGTGTTCGTTTTTCAACGTCACATCCGAAAGACATGACGGATGATGTATTGGAAATGATGGCCAAATACGAAAACATTTGCTCTTCAATACATTTACCTGTTCAATCTGGAAATACGAACGTTTTAGGAAGAATGAATCGTGGTTATTCCCGAGAGTGGTATATTGAGAGAATTGAAGCAATAAGAAGAATCGTTGATGATTGCACAATTACAACAGATTTAATTATTGGCTTTTGCGAAGAGACTGAAGAAGAACATCAAGATACATTATCATTAATGGAGTATGCGAAATTTGATTTTGCGTACATGTACAAATATTCTGAAAGACCAAAAACATTAGCAGAAAGGAAATTCAGTGATGATATTCCCGAAGCAATTAAAACGAGAAGAATTGCAGAAATAGTTGCAAAACAAAGAGAACATTCATTGATTGCAAATCAAAAGCAGGTAGGAAATACTGACAAAGTATTGGTTGAAGGAGTTTCTAAGAAATCGCAAGAGGAGATGTGCGGTAGAAACGGAAAGAATTCCATGGTTGTTTTTCCAAAAGGCGATTTTGAAATTGGTCAATATATAACCGTAAAAATTACCAATTGCACTTCTGCTACATTATTAGGTGAAGTTGTTACTAATACTATTCAAGCATAATATGAACTTACAACAAATAAAACAACGTTTTGAGGTCATTGGAAATGCGCCATTACTTAATAGAGCATTAGAAGTTGCTATTCAAGTTGCACCGACAGATATTTCTGTTTTAGTAACGGGAGAAAGTGGAACGGGAAAAGAAATTATTCCTCAAGTCATTCACAACTTAAGCTCACGCAAACATGGCGAATATATTGCTGTGAACTGCGGTGCAATTCCTGAGGGAACAATTGATTCCGAATTGTTTGGACACGAAAAAGGATCATTCACAGGTGCACATGGCAGCAGACAAGGATATTTTGAAGTTGCCAATGGTGGGACAATCTTCTTGGATGAAGTTGCTGAATTACCAATGCAAACACAAGTTCGATTGCTGCGTGTTTTAGAAACGGGAGAATTTATTCGCGTCGGTGCATCCAAGCCGATTAAAACTAATGTTAGAGTTGTTGCTGCTACGAATGAAAATATGCAAAAAGCGATTGCTTCTGGAAAATTTAGGGAGGATTTATTTTACAGATTAAGCACCGTTCCTATTGCTTTACCTCCACTTCGCAATAGAAAAGAGGATATTCATTTATTATTTAGAAAATTTGCAAGTGATTTTGCTGACAAATATAGAATGCCTTCGGTTCGCTTATCAGATGATGCTGTTCAAGTATTAATGAATTATGGTTGGCCTGGAAATATTCGTCAATTAAAAAATCTTGTTGAACAAATATCTGTTATCGAAACAAGCAGAGAATTAGATGCAGCGATGATTTTATCATACCTCCCAGCAGAAAGAGAAAAAGTTCCTGCTATTTTGGGTGAAGGAGGTTCAGAAAATTTTTCAGAACGAGAATTGATGTACAAGTTCTTATTCGACATGAAAAAGGACTTGTCGGATTTAAAAAAGTTAGTCATAGAATTGGTGCATCAAAATGGTGATTTCTCCTTGAGTAATGATCAAACAGCGATTGTAAATAGACTTTATAAAGAAGTTAATCCCAATTTTGGTCAATCTCGTATATTACCTTCACCAACTGAAAGCAGTGTTAATGAATTTCAAGCTACACCAGAAACGGAAGATTTTGAAACTCATGAAGAGGTTGAAGAATCATTATCTTTAGAAGACCGAGAAAAAGAATTAATTCAAAAAGCGCTAGAGAAACACAGAGGAAAAAGGAAATATGCTGCTGCTGAATTAGGGATATCTGAACGTACACTTTATCGTAAGATAAAAGAATATAATTTAATGGAATGATGAAATTAATATCCTTCGCTATACTATTAATTGGATTAACCGGATGTTGGCCTTCGAGTGTCTCTTTTCAAGATACAGGTTCTATGCCTGAAGAATGGAAAACTTTTTCGGTTAAAACATTAGAAAATGATGCTCCTAATACGCCAATTAGTTATGCTGCTTTATTATCAGAAAAACTAAAAGATGGCGTTCAAAATAACACGCGCTTATTATTAAATCCAGTTGTCGGAAAAGGTGAAGTTTCCATTGAAGGAAAAATTTCCAGTTATACAATAATTCCAGTTGCTATTCAAGAAGGAGATAATTCAGCAAAAAACAGATTAACGATTTCTGTTCAATTCACTATTTTTATCACAGAACCTGAAGAAGATAAAATGAGTTTGACGAGCACCCGATTTATTGATTATGATTCTAATACTGATTTAGCCTCTCAAGAAGCTACTTTATTGGATGAAATTAGTACACAAATAGTTCAAGATGTAATAAATAAACTACTTTCGAACTGGTAATGCTAAATCTCGAACAAATAGCGCAACGAATTAATGATCCAAATGCATGTCAAGTTGGGGATATTGATGATTTGAAATTATTCACCAATAATTATCCGTATGCTCAGGTTTTTCCTATTCTTTATTTAAAAGCCCTATCCAATAATAATGATATTCGTTTTGAAGAGGAGTTATCAAATTATGCATATCGAATTTCGGATCGTACACAATTATACAATTTAATACATGCTAAACCATCTAATTTAGCTATTGAACCTGCTCTTGTACACAAAGAAATTATCCTTTCAATTGAAAATCCGATTGTTTCAAAAATTGAAGAGGAGACTGCAATAGCCGAAAAGACTGATGAAGTTTTAGTAAAGGAAGATCTTATTCTTCCTATTGAAATTGAAGCTCTTGAAGATATTATAGAAAATGAGGTGAGCATCCCTCCTATTGAAATTGATATTCCTGAGTTAGAAAGTATAATTGAATCTGTTGATGAAGAAAGCCTATCAGAACAAATTATCAACATCAAAGGAATTAATCCTCTTGAAGAAATAAAAAATACTGATAACGATACATTTGATCAGGAAATACTTTCTATTGCTATTTCAACAAGTTACAATTTAGACCATCTTGAAAATATTGAAAAAGAGCTTGATATAGAAATCGAAGAACCCGAACAAAAAATTATTCAAATAAATTCTGAAAAGAGATCTTTTTCATCTTGGTTACAAGCCAATGATCGCTATTTTGAGCCGCAAGTTGATGAAGAAAAAGCTCGAATTGACCTAATTGTTAATCAATTTATCAAAGATGAACCAAAACTTTCACGTCCTTCTAAAGAAGAAATTATAGACATAAAACCCAAGACAGAATTCTTCTCTCCTGTCAAGAAAGCCAAGGAAAGCCTAGAGATTAGCACGATGCCAGTAAGTGAAACATTGGCTAAAATTTTCGCGCTTCAGGGCAATTTTCCGAAAGCAATTTTCGCATATGAACAATTATGCTTGATAAATCCAGAAAAAAAGATTTTCTTTGCATCCCGAATTGAAGAATTAAAGAAAAAGTTAAACACATAAACAATGGATATTTTATTTTCATCTATCATCATTTTAGCGAGTATATTATTGATACTTGTAGTATACGTTCAAAATCCTAAAGGTGGAGGTTTGAGCTCAGATTTTGGAGCAGCACAACAAATTGGTGGTGTTCAAAAGACAAATGACTTCATTGATAAAGCTACTTGGTCTTTGGCTGGAGTTATTATGGTATTGAGTATCATCCTTACCATTCGTTCAAAAGCACCAGAACCAGTTGCACCGGAAGAAGCACAACAAACTGAACAAGGTCAAGGTCAACAACAAAATCAAGGTGGAAAACCAGCAGGTCAACCAGCGAAAAAATAATATAAAACCAATACATTTGAAATGTCAGTATGTCATACATGCTGACATTTTTTTTGCTAAAAACACCTGAAAACACACCATTTGTCGGAGAAAAACCATTGGCATAAAATTGGTGAACAACGCACAGTCAATAAACAAAAACTAAATATATGTCAACAAAGTTTAAGCCTTTAGCAGATAGAGTTCTAATTGAATCAGCTCCTGCAGAATTAAAAACAGCGAGTGGTATTTTTATTCCTGACACTGCAAAAGAAAAACCTTTAAAAGGAAAAGTTATCGCAGCTGGGAAAGGAAAAAAAGATGAACCAATGACAGTTAAAGTAGGCGATACTGTATTATATGGTCAGTATTCTGGAACTGAAATTAAGATGGATGGAAACACCTATTTGATTATGAAAGAATCAGATATTTACGGTATATTTTAAATAAAACGAAACAATAAAAACTATAATGGCAAAAGATATTTTTTTCGATATAGATGCACGTGACAAACTTAAAAAAGGAGTTGATGCATTAGCAAACGCAGTAAAAGTAACATTAGGACCTAAAGGAAGAAATGTTGTAATTGGCAAAAAGTTCGGTGCACCGCAAATCACAAAAGATGGTGTTACTGTAGCAAAAGAGATTGAATTGAAAGATCCAATCGAAAACATGGGAGCTCAAATGGTAAAAGAAGTGGCTTCAAAAACTGCTGATATTGCTGGAGATGGAACAACAACAGCAACTGTATTAGCGCAAGCGATTATTGGTGCTGGTTTGAAAAATGTTGCTGCTGGAGCAAATCCAATGGATTTAAAAAGAGGAATCGACAAAGCAGTATCAGAAGTTGTGAAGAACTTGAAAAAACTTTCAATTGAAGTTGGTTCTGATAATAATAAAATCAAACAAATTGCATCTATTTCTGCAAATAATGATGAGAACATTGGTGGATTAATTGCAAAAGCAATGAAAGTTGTTGGAAACGACGGCGTTATAACCGTTGAAGAAGCGAAAGGAACTGAAACAGAAATGAAAACTGTTGAAGGTATGCAATTTGACAGAGGATATCTTTCTCCATACTTCGTTACGAACACTGATAAGATGTTAGTGGACATGGAAAAACCACTGATTTTAATCTACGACAAAAAGATTTCTAACATGAAAGAATTGCTTCCTATTTTGGAGCCAGTTGTTCAAGCAGGAAAAGGATTGTTGATTATTTCTGAAGATGTGGATGGAGAGGCATTGGCAACATTGGTTGTTAATCGTTTAAGAGGTTCATTGAAAATTGCAGCTGTTAAAGCACCAGGATTTGGTGACAGAAGAAAAGCAATGTTGGAAGATATCGCGATTTTAACTGGAGGACAAGTTATCTCAGAAGAAAGAGGATTTACTTTAGAAAACGCAACAATGGACATGTTGGGTACAGCTGAAAAAATTGAAATCGACAAAGACAATACAACTATTATCAATGGTGCTGGTAAAAAAGCTGATATTCAAACACGAGTTAAGCAAATAAGAGCACAAATTGAATCTACAACATCTGATTATGATCGTGAGAAATTGCAAGAACGTTTGGCTAAATTAGCTGGTGGCGTTGCGGTACTTTATGTTGGAGCACCAACGGAAGTAGAAATGAAAGAGAAAAAAGACCGTGTTGATGATGCGTTGGCTGCAACTAGAGCTGCTGTAGAGGAAGGAATTGTTCCTGGAGGTGGTGTTGCATTGATACGTGCTATTGAGTCTTTAGATAAGCTGAAAGGCGATAATGAGGATGAAATGACAGGGATTCAAATTGTGAAGCGTGCTTGTGAAGAACCTTTGCGTCAAATTATTGCAAATGCTGGTGGTGAAGGAGCTGTTATCGTTCAAAAAGTAAAAGAAGGAAAAGAAGACTTTGGGTATAATGCAAGAACAGAAGTTTTTGAGAAATTATACAAGGCAGGAGTTATTGATCCAACGAAAGTAACGCGTATTGCAATTGAAAACGCTGCTTCGATAGCTTCAATGCTTTTAACAACTGAATGTGTTATTGCAGACCAACCAGAAGAAAACGCGCCTTCTATGGGTGGAATGCCTGGAGGAATGCCTGGAATGATGTGATTTCGGCAAGCTCAATCACCTAATTTGGGATTTTGAATTTGGGATTACAAATCTTATAGAATCCGTCAATGGCGGATTCTTTCTCGGCTCTTACTTCCCGACTTGTTCGGATAGTAAGAACGGCTATATATAGACTCTTCAACGGTAACGTTGGGGAGTTTTTTTTTGATTTTTAAAAATTTAACCAGCTGAAAAACAAATACTAAAGACAAATTCAATGGGCTAGATCCAGAATTTTCTTTTGTAAATAACATAAGTTTCCGGGAAATGAAATTTAATAAACCCAATAAATGAAAAGCAAATGAAATGGTTTAAGAAAAATGGAAAATTGGAATTAACTATTCAATTTAAAACACAAACGGAGTTAGCATTTACTTTTTTAAAAATTGCACAACTAGCAGACGAGGCTAATCACCACCCTGATGTAGAAGTGAAAAATTGCTCGACGTTAATATTAAAGTTGTTTACACACGACGAAAACGATATCACTGAGAAAGATAAGGACCTAGCTTTGGCAATAGAAAAAATAATCCAACAATAAGAAAAGGTCGCTCAAATTGAGCGACCTTTCATTTTATATGCAATTCTAAATTAATTATTGTGAACAACAACCAACTCTTTCGTTACAACTTGGTTTTCTGTAAGAATTCTTACCATGTACTTGCCAGAAGAAATTGTTGAACCGTCTACATTTTTATTGTTTAAATCGACTGGTACAATTATTTCTCTTCCAATTAAATCAAATACTTGAATAGATTTGATTTCACCGTCATAGTTAATTTTAAAAGTACCGTCATTACTTGGATTAGGATAAAGATTTATTTGAATGTTATCAATCTCATCAATTCCAGTTGAAACAATATTTACACAAGCAGAAGTATCAGAACAAAAACTACCAAATACAATAACTGCAAAATTTCCATTAGTAGTTGCTGTAAAACTTTGATTTATCTCACCAACGATAATAGCATTAGCGTTATCACAGTCAATCCATTGATAACCAATAGCTGAGATATCATTTGCCATTATTGTAACTCCCTCTAAATTTAAACTTGTTGTAACATCAACCGGAGGATTTATAGTTACTTGTTGTGTTTGTATTGAAGTATTTCCATTTCCGTCATCGTATGACCAATTTATGAAAGATGTTCCGATTGTTGTAATTGGAAAAGCGACATCAGGTATTCCGTTTATTACCCCAGTGCAATTGTCTGTTGCAGTTGGAATTGAAGGAATTACTTCAGTACAACCAACAAGATCTGATAATGAAGAAAGATCAGGAACAGGAGAATTTAAATCCATACTATTCACCCAATCCAAATTTGCTTCCATATTTGTTAAGGTTAAAGTATTCCCGTTGCCTGTTAAATCAGTAACAATTGAACTACCGGTTCCATCTTCAAACTGATAATAGGCAATTAAACCTGATTCTGAACCTGTAAGAGAAGTATTCATACTGGTTTGAATTTCAGTCGTATTACGTGCTACATTCCAAATTCTTAATTCATCAATTAAACCATCTACATACTGTATGCTTTGGTCATATCTTGCACCAACTACAAGTCCTGTATTAAATCCAACATTATCATGTGTTACTGTACCAGTTGTTGCAGCAGTTACATCTAAAACCCCATCTATATAGAGTTTCTGGTTTGTTCCGTCATATACGAATGCAACATGGTGCCAAGTATTCGCACTCCCAATTAAAGAAGAGGTTGAACTAATTGGCGATAAACCGTCAGCCCATGTATCAAAAGATCCACTTCCCCAATCACCAAGTACCAAATAAACATTTTTATATAAACTTATATAATGTACATTACTTCCATAACTCGCAACGTTTATCCAACATTCAAGTGTGAAATTAGTAAAAGTATAATCATTGAAAGGTGTGGTTAAACATTCATTTGTACCATCTAAGTCAACTGCATTTCCGCATTGAGCTTTCGAATCATTTAATGATATCACAAATAAAAGACTAAATAATAGTGTAATTTTTTTCATAAAGTTTATATTTTAAAATATTTAAACAAAAATAGACTTAATTACATAATATTCAATTTATTGCAACTTGATTTTTATATAACGACAAAAAAAATCACAAAAAAAAGGAACCTTGTTTCCAAGATCCCTTCAATTCTAAACAATTCTGAATATTAATATCTGTAGTGTTCTCCTTTAAATGGCCCTTCAACACTTACACCGATATAATCAGCTTGGTCTTTTGAAAGTACTTCTAATTCAACACTAATTTTTGCTAAATGCAAACGTGCTACTTTTTCATCCAAATGTTTCGGAAGAACGTAAACATCGTTGTCATATTTATCACTGTTCAACCATAACTCTAATTGAGCCAATGTTTGATTCGTAAATGAATTTGACATTACAAAAGATGGATGTCCTGTTGCACAGCCAAGATTCACCAAACGACCTTCAGCCAAAACGATTAAATCTTTTCCTTTGATTGTATACATATCAACTTGTGGTTTGATTGTATTTTTTGATGAACCATAATTAGCATTCAACCAAGCCATATCAATCTCATTATCGAAGTGACCAATATTACAAACAATCGCTTTGTCTTTCATGTTTTCGAAATGACGACCAACAACGATATCCTTATTTCCTGTAGTTGTAACAATGATATCAGCTAAGTGAATGATACTGTCCAATTTTTTTACTTCAAAACCATCCATTGCAGCTTGTAAAGCACAAATTGGATCGATTTCAGTTACCATTACACGAGCACCAGCACCAGCTAAAGAAGCAGCAGAACCTTTACCAACATCACCATATCCACAAACAACAGCAACTTTTCCAGCCATCATAACATCTGTAGCACGACGAATTGAATCAACTAAAGATTCTTTACATCCATATTTATTATCAAATTTTGACTTAGTAACTGAATCATTTACATTGATTGCAGGCATTACCAACGTTCCATTTTTCTTACGATCATGTAAACGGTGAACACCAGTCGTTGTTTCTTCAGATAAACCTTTGATATCTTTTGTTAATTCAGGAAAACGGTCAAAAACCATATTCGTTAAATCACCACCATCATCAAGAATCATATTCAATGGCTTACCGTCTTTAAACGTGAACAATGTTTGTTCAATACACCAATCAAATTCTTCCTCATTCATTCCTTTCCAAGCAAAAACTGGAATTCCAGCAGCAGCAATTGCAGCAGCAGCATGATCTTGAGTAGAGAAAATGTTACAAGAAGACCAAGTAACTTCAGCTCCCAACTCTACTAATGTTTCAATCAACACAGCAGTTTGAATTGTCATGTGTAAACATCCTGCAATACGTGCACCAGCCAAAGGCTTAGAAGCACCATATTCCTCACGCAATGACATTAAACCTGGCATTTCTGCTTCCGCCAATAACATTTCTTTACGTCCCCATTCAGCAAGACTAATGTCTTTTACTTTGTACGCCATTTTTTCTAAAGTATTACTCATATTAGTTTTAATTCTAATTTTTACTAGTTTGTTTTACTATTAATAAAAACATCCTATTCTGATTTTTGTTCACAAATTTACGAAACTCCTTTGTTAAATAAAAATTTTATTAAAGTCATGAAGACTAAAATTCTTAATGTGCTTAAATCTTATTCGCTTACAACCTCTTTTCAATCAAATCCACAATGCAATCAATGAATCTTGGATGGTCGTTCGAACTTGGCACCAATTGTATTTTCTCACCCCCATTTTCAACAAAAACACCTTGATATTCTTCGCCGATTTCAATAATTGTTTCCAAACAATCTGCAACAAATGCTGGACTAAAAACAAGCAATTTTTTCGCTCCTTTCTTTCCCCATTCTTCCACTACTTTATCTGAAAAAGGAGTCAACCATTTTTTGTCTAAGCGCGATTGAAAACAAACAGTATAATCTGCTTCTTTCAAACCTAATCTTCCTGCAATTAGCCTCGCTGTTGCAAAACTTGTTGCTTTATAACAAAATTTATTTTTGTCATTAATCTCTGATTCACACGGCTGATCAGTACATAAATCTGTCCCTTCATACACCTTATCAACTTGACGTTCAGGCAAACCATGAAATGAAAACATCACATGATCATAATCCTTCAAATCAAATGTTTTTGTTCTTTCAATTATTGAATCAATATAGCCTTCGTGATTCCAAAACTGACTCACAATTTTAACTTCTGGAATGACCCACCATTTTTGGATAATACTCATTGCTTTTTCGATAGCAGAACCTGATGATGCGCTTGCATATTGCGGAAACAATGGAATGATTATAATCTGTTCATAGTTTGCTAGGTGCATTCTTTCCAACACACTATCCATTGAAGGGTTTTGATAACGCATCGCCATTTCAACTTTTACCTCTGTTGCATTGAATCTTTCTTGAACTAATTTAGTTACGTTTTCAGTGTGCGTTAACAAAGGTGAAACGCCATTTCCATGTACCCATAATTCCTTATAAATCTTAGCAGATTTTGGTGCTCTGAAAGGAACAATAATTCCATTCACCAATAACTTCCGTGGTAACCAAGGAATATCAATTACTCGAGGGTCATTCAAAAATTCACTTAAATAACGACGCACATCATTTGTACTTGGACTGTCTGGCGTTCCAAGTTGAATCAAAAGTACTCCTGTTTTCATACTAGTTTATTAATTATTTAAATAATTTTTGTTGCCACCCTTCAGCTTCTTCAGAACTTATGAGGTTCAATTTTAATAAATATTTTATTGTCTTGTCAAAGTCCAACGGATATTCTATTCCGTTATAATTCCAATCTGTTTCTATCAGCCAATTTTCCACTTGGCCTGAGCGCAAATTATACCTCCATGAAATTACTTCTACCGTATCTTCATTCTTCTTTACTTCTAGTGCTTTTTTATTAACAACAACGCACATTTCCTTTAATAAGACATCATATTTTTCAATAACTTCTTCGCGCACAGCAATTACAAAACAAGGCCAAGGAGTAACGACTTCATCAATGTATCTGCATTTTCCTTGTTCTGTGAATGGAAAGGTTGTATACTTTTCCCATAAAAAACCTTGCGATTCATTGTGCTCTAAAGACCATAATGCACCATAAATATCTCCAATACTATTGAATTTTAATTTTTCCAAATCCCATCCTTCTTGACTTGCTTTAACGTAGGTCATCAAATGTGATCCTGATCCTTCACGAGAAATTGCAAAAACTTTTTCTTCTAATTGATCAACCGTTTTAATATCCGAGTGATATGGAACATGAATTCCCCAATGTAAGGGAGAAACAACATACACTTGAATTATTTTTGCTTTTAATCCTTGTAAAATAGCTTTGGTAATTCCTTCAGTCAAAAGAACAGCAATATCCAAAGAACCAGTTTCCAAACCACGTATCATTTGACCTGTTCCACCACTCATATCACTCCAGTGCAGATCTAATCCAATTTCTTTAAACTTACCTTCTTCGATTGCTAATCTCCATGGTAAATTAAAATGCTCTGGCACACCGCCAATTTTCAATCCAATCATTCTTTTTTATTTTGCTCTGAAAACTGCATATCAAACAGGCGACGGTAAAAACCATCAATTTTCAGTAATTCAGCATGCGAACCAATTTCTTTTATTTCTCCATTGTCAAGCACAACAATTTTATCTGCATTTTGAATAGTTGATAAACGATGTGCAATTACAATTGAAGTTCTTCCTTTTGTTAATTCAGTTGTTGCTTTTTGAATCATTTCTTCTGATTCTGTATCCACACTCGATGTTGCTTCATCCAAAATTAATACATGGGGATTGTAAACACTCGCTCTGATAAACGCTAACAATTGCCTTTGTCCTACAGATAAAACGCCACCCCTTTCTCCAACTTGATAATCATAGTTCCCTGGTAATCGCTGAATAAATTCGTGCGCTCCAACTGCTTTTGCAGCTTCAATCACCTGTTCTCTTGATATAGTTGAATCACCTAAAGTAATGTTGTTGTGAACTGTATCTGAGAAAAGAAATACATCTTGCAACACTATTGCTATATTATTTCTTAAATAATTTAAATCTATATCTAACAAATTGGTCTCTCCAATACGTATTTCACCTTTTTGAAATTCATAAAATCTGCCTAATAAATTTACGATAGTAGATTTCCCTGCTCCTGTAGCGCCAACAAATGCGACTGTCGTACCTGCAATAATTTCTAGATTAATATCTTTTAAAACCCATTCTTCATTTTGATAAGCAAATGAAACATCTTTAAATGCAATAGTTTGGTCAAAATCCACATTTATGTTTGTGCCATGTTCTTGCACATGCTCTTCTAAATCCAAGATTTCAAATACGCGTTCAGCTCGAACGGTCCCTCTTTGAAGAATATTAAATTTATCTGCCAATTGTCGAATTGGTCTGTAAAGCATGTGAACCCAAAGTGTAAAAGAAATAATTTCACCATACATGCTTTTGATTTCAAGATCACTTTTCCCTCCAGCTTTCAATGCACCCCATACCAAAAGCAATGCAATCGACATGGAACTAAGCATTTCAACGATTGGGAAAAATATTGAATTCGCCCAAACAGCATTAATGTGTGCTTGACGATGTCCTTTATTTATTTCTTCAAAATTTTGATATTCCTGTTTTTGCTTGTTGAATAGCTGAACGATTGACATTCCTGTAATTCTCTCTTGCACAAACGTATTCAGCTTGTTAACTTGAATTCTTTCTAATTGAAATGAATTTCTCATCGCCCGAGCAAAGATACGCGTTGCAAAAAGTAAGATTGGAATTGGAATAATTGTCATTAAAGCCAATTCCCAATTACTAAAAAACATAAGAAATATTATCACGATCAAAGAAAAAAGATCTCCAGCAATATCCATTAATCCTGAAGAAAACACTTCCGTTATTGCTTCCAAATCGGAAACCAAACGTGTAACGAGCGAACCAATTGGCGTTTGATCGAAGTAACGCATTCTAAAACTAAGAATATGTCCAAAGAGTTTTTGTCGAATGTCTCGAATGATTGATTGCGCCAAAAGATTTGATAAATAGGAGTTAGTAAATTGTAATAACCCTTCGATAACTAATATTCCAATAACTATTGCTGTCCACATCAATAGCATTTCACTATTCTGACTTTTAACAATATATTTATCAACCATTTGCCCAACAATCATTGGTCGTGACGGACCCAGGCAAGCAAGTAATACAGTACAAAAAACAGCTAAGGAAAATAATTTCTTATAGGGCTTTAAGTACGAAATTAATCGTTTAAAAATGGAGATATTTATAGTTGCCTTTTCGGACATGGATGCAAATTTACCTAAATTTCAGGGGAAGTTGAAGTCGGAAATAAATTCTTTTTTTTTATTAAATACAATTAAGTAGAATGATTGTTTTTAAAAATGAATTACTTTTATAGAAAAGCAATAAACATGATTCACAATCTATCAAAAACAAATTCAATTTTCGCAACATTTCTAGGTGAAATCAGAGATTCTTCAATTCAAAAAGATGCGATGCGTTTTAGAAGAAATATGGAAAGGATTTCAGAAATTCTTGCTTATGAATTATCTAAGAACCTTGAATACAAATCGATATCTGTAACGACGTCTCTAGGTGAAGCAGAAGTAAATGTTTTGAATGAACAACCAGTATTGGCAACAATTCTTCGCGCTGGACTTTCAATGCATCAAGGATTGTTGAATTATTTTGACAAATCCGACAGTGCTTTTATTTCAGCATACAGAAAACATTCAACTGCGGAAGAGTTTGAAATTCATGTTGAATATTTAGCATCGCCTCAGATAGATGGTCGAGTTGTTATCATAAGTGACCCAATGTTGGCTACTGGAAGTTCAATGGTGATGGTTTACAAAGCGCTTTTAAAACAAGGTAAACCTTCAAAAATTATTATTGTTTCAGCAATTGCGACTCCTACGGCTATAGATTTCGTTAAACGACATCTACCTGATACAACGGAAATCTGGGTTGGAGCAATTGATGAGGAGTTAACTGCACAATCATACATTGTTCCTGGATTAGGCGATGCAGGTGATTTGGCTTATGGAATTAAGTGTTAATCCTTCAATATGAATTGGGGACTTTTATCGACTGTATTTCTTTTAGCTACTGTTAAATTTATGTTTGCCCCTTCTACCGGCTGTGGAATGGGACTTCCTTTTTGGGAAACTTATTTAACCGCTGCCGCTGGAGGAACTTTTGGCGCTGCAATATTTTACTATTCAAGCGAATTATTACTCAAGTATTCTCATAAAAAGAAACTTGCAAAAAGGGAGGAAATGGAGAAAAATGGAATTCCATTTATTCCAAAGAAAAAATTCACGAAAACAAATAGATTTATTATTCGTTTGAAACGGACATTAGGAATATATGGCATTTGTTTCTGGGCACCATTTTTCCTATCTGTTCCAATTGGAAGTATTATCGTTGCGAAATTTTACGGTCATCTTAAAAAAACCTTTCCACTCATTGTAATCGGAATGTTTCTGAATGCCTTAATCATGACAAGTTTATCTTATCTGATTTACTAAATGAAATCAAAACATTTATTTTTTGATTTAGACAGAACGCTTTGGGACTTTGAGAAAAATTCAGAAATTGCCTTAAGCAAATTGTTTTTAGATCTTGGTCTTCATAAATCTATTTCCGATTTTTCGCTTTTTCATGATCTCTACAAAACGCATAATTCTCGCCTATGGAAATTGTATGGTTCAGGAAAACTTTCAAAAGACATTTTAAGAAATGAACGATTTCGGGTGACTTTAGAAGAATTCAATCTCGTTGATCCGCTCCTAATTCAAAATATAAGTGATGGATACGTTGAACTTTCCCCACAACAAACAACGCTTTTTCCAACTACACTTTCCACATTGGATACTCTTCAAAAAGAAGGTTTTAATATGCATATAATTACGAATGGTTTTAAAGAAGTACAATTTATTAAACTTCAAAAATCAGGTTTAGAAAATTATTTCGATATCATCGTATGTTCCGAAGATGTAGGCAAAAACAAACCTTCACCAGATATCTTCCATCACTCTATGAGTCATGCTAAAGCAAAACCAGAAGATTCTGTCATGATAGGTGATGATTTTGAAGTTGATATTCTAGGAGCATTAAGTGTTGGCATGCAAGGAGTACTTTTTGACCCTTACAAAGAACACAATCATTTTCAAGACAATTTCATTATTCAACAATTGGATGAGCTTCCTGCACTTTTACCGTGGGTATTAAAAAAGAATTTATAAGTCAAATATTTTCACACCGGCACTGGTATTAACGAAGTGAAATTGAATTTAAAGAAATTAATCCTGATAAATCCTTTAGTGCTTTTATCCGCGTTTTCAGTGGGAAATTATCTTATTTTATTCTTCCGCAGATTTCGCTGATAGGCGCAGAAACACTTGCGAAATATTCTAACCTTATTTGCCAGTCTAATGCAGTAGCAAATAATTTTTACTGGTTTTCCCTTTATTCAAAGATCAAAATTCCTAATAAAAAATGGACTAACTAAAATCATATAGTTAATAATTTATAGGCCTATTCATTTTCTGAAATCACATAAAACTCGAAATCAGACACACGCACTTTACCTTTACTTGGGTTCCAACAGTAAATAGATAATTTATCAGTTGGCAAAGCTATTTCTGGTAATGAGAAAGCTTGAAAAAATTCTTGTTCCACTCCTATTTCATTGATCTTACCTTGGTCATATGCTACATAAAAAGCAGGAGTGCCATCATCCTTCTTCAACATTTCACCATTTCTTTCAAGCAATACTACTATATAGAAAGGTATAGAATCTACTATTTGTCCTTTTGATTTTAATAAAAAATAGGAATCTTTTGCTGTCAATTCCGGTAATTTATCGACAGCCAATTTCATGTCATTGAAAAACTCATCAGTCGTGATATTTGAGTTTTTAACCTTTCCAATATAAAAAGAAAGTTTCGTTTTCCTTTTCTTTAAATTACTAAAGAGATAAAAAGAACTGTACTTCGTGACCATTGATTTTTCGAAACCTGGATAATGCTTTCGAATTACTTCTAAAAACATTGGCGTATGATATTTATTACTGAAACTGTAACAGAAATAAGGCGTTTTAGCAGTTGCAGCTCGGTTTCTAAGTTCAAAAAGTGACTCTTGAGGTTCCCAATCAATAATTGATTCTGTCAATGGTTTATCCAAATAAAAATTAATATAATCCACATTATTATAATTCGATGCATAAGTGATATTACTTCTACCAAGTTTCTTCTCTGCATTATTTATATGCTCACCGATTTCCTTGAAAATACCGTAATGAACAGGTTCTAATAATTGATTTCTTAATAAACTATCTGCTAAAGGAAGCAATGTCACAAATGCAATTAATATTAAATATAATTTTTTAGATTCAAATTTGATACTTGACAAAATTGGCAACAAAGCAAAAGGTAAAAGAAATAGCATAACTACTTCTCTAAGGATGGGCGTAAAAAGATGCGATAAAACAAAGGCCCCAATAAAAGTTATGAGAAAAATACTCATTGAAAAAACCGCTACCCCATTCCACTTTTTAAAACCGAAATAAAAAATTGATGCAAGAAAAGCAAGTGCTAGGATTGCAAACAACAACCAGGATTCATTAAAAAATAAATAAATGAAATCAATTGGCCAACTTAATTCTGGTGCAGCAAGCCAACCTAATCCTCCTCTTCCAACTTGAAATAACGTAATAGGCAGATGTGGCAAAAAACAAACAACGGCAATTAAACCGCCAAATACCAAATATTTCAGGTTGGTTTTCCCAATATAAAACAGCGAACAAAAACAAAGAACAAGCGCAACTAAGAAGGCAAAATAATGAGAGGTCATTGCACCAAAAAGTCCAATAGCTAGAATCAACGTCCACTGCCATTTTTTCAAGTCATTAAATTTCAATTCTAAAATTGCCCAAAAGGCAATCAATAAGAAAAAAGTTCCTGAATTATAAGGTCTGGCAAAAACCGTGTTTAATACTGTAAATGTAAGTCCAACATATAATGCTTGAACTAGCAACGAACCTAATTGAGTGAAATACTTGCACCCAATTCTATACAATAAATACGAATTAAGAATATAAAATAGTAAACTGGTAGAACGAATTGCCCATTCAGAATCACCAAAAAGTCTAACCCAAACCCATAATAATACTTGGTAAAAAGCAGGATGCATGTCGCCAACCTTCACTCCTTGGGTCCAAAAAAGATCCCAATCCGAAAATCGCGTGCGATACCAAGCACTGAGTTCGTCATTCGACATACCTTGTTCAGACATGAAAATCAGACGAACAATTAATCCAATGATTAAAAGCGTAACAAATACCCAGTGCTTCTTGAGTTTTTGCATTTAGCTATTATCCGTGTAATTCTTGACGTGTTTTTTCGTACAAAACAATTCCTGCAGAAACACCAACATTCATTGATTCAATTTCGCCACGCATTGGTATTCTTGCTTTTATGTCTGCCAAGTTCAATAAATCAGAAGTGATACCATCCTCTTCAGAGCCAAGAATCACAGCAACTGAACCACGAAGGTTTACTTCATATAATGGAATTTTTGTTTTTTCAGTACAAGCGACAATTCTCATTCCTAATTGTTGTAAATAAAACAAAGAATCTTTCAAACTCGTTGTTTTACAAACTGGAATTCTATTCAAAGCACCAGCTGAAGTTTTCACTGCATCTGGAGTAACTAATGCGGAACCTTTTGACGGAATTAAAATTGCATGAACACCTTGACATTCAGCACTTCTAGCAATTGCACCGAAATTCCTAACATCGGTTATTCTATCCAAAACAAGGATAAAAGGCTTTTCACCTCTTTCCAACATTTCTTCAACCAACGGCTCAATTACCTTATATTCAATAGGAGAAACCATTGCTATCACCCCTTGGTGATTCCCATCAATTAATGCATCTAATTTTTCTATTGGAACAAATTGTAATTGAAAATCTTTTCCAGCTAAAGCATCCTTTAATTCAGAAAAAAGTTCTTTGTGCATCCCTTTCTGAATCATTATTTTATTGATCTCCCTTTCAGCTTTGATTGCTTCAATTACCGATCTTACTCCAAAAATCAAATCTTCTGAAGACTTCTTTGTTTCGTATTTTCTTGGTTCGTATTTTCTGTGTTCCATTTTTTATTTATTTATAGACAATTGAAAATTCAACTTCTACATTATCTCCTAATGTTTTAGCAACTGGGCAAGCTTTTCCTGCTCTTAATGCTTTTTCCGCTTCTAAATCTGACCAATTATTACCTGTGAAATCCATGTGAATAATTATCTTTCCTATTCTTCGAGGATTTGCTTCCATAATTTTTTGAACGGAAGCTTTTGCTGAATCAAACCGAATTGAATGTTCTCTGCAATAAATTCCAATAATCGTAATCATACAAGATGCGTATGCCGTTGCAACCAAATCAGTTGGAGAAAAAGCTTCTCCTTTACCTTGATTATCAATTGGTGCATCAGTTAATATCTCAGTTCCTGATGACAGATGCGTGCATTTTGTTCTAAGATTTCCAAGATATTCTACTTCCGATGTAATCATGGCATTTCAACGATTAAATTGTAACTTTGTATTGAAAATCAATAATTGATTAATTCAATTGGTAAAAATAGGCTTTTTATTCAAGTCTGAGTTACCAAAAGAACAATAGTTGGTTTAGGATTGTTTAGCTTTAAAGGAATCCAATTGCATTTTTTAGCATAAATGAAATGAGTGAAATTATAGAAAAAGACGATTCTGGTATTCGCATTAAAAAGCCAAAATGGCTACGTGTCAAATTGCCTACTGGAGAAAATTATAAAAAAGTTCGATCATTAGTTGACCAACATAAGTTGCACACCATCTGTGAAAGTGGCAGTTGTCCAAATATGGGAGAATGTTGGGGTGAAGGAACCGCAACTTTCATGATACTTGGAAATATTTGTACACGATCTTGTGGTTTTTGCGCTGTAAAAACTGGCCGACCAGATGATGTTGACATATACGAACCAGGTAAAATTGCCCATAGCGTAAAGACCATGGGAGTCAAACATGCAGTAATTACATCCGTTGATCGTGATGATTTGAAAGATGGTGGGGGATCAATTTGGGCTCAAACGGTTACCGCGATAAGAAATCAATCTCCAGGAACTACTTTGGAAACATTAATTCCAGATTTTGCTGGTAATTGGGATAATTTACAAATGATCATTGATGTTGCGCCAGAAATTGTTTCGCATAATTTAGAAACCGTTCGTCGTTTGACTAAACAAGTTCGAATTCAAGCCAAGTACGATAGAAGTTTAGAGGTTCTGTTTCGTCTAAAAAAAGGCGGCATGAAGACGAAATCTGGAATTATGCTTGGATTGGGTGAAACAGATGAAGAAATAATCGAGACCATTTCCGACCTTAGAAGTGTAAATGTTGACATACTTACTATAGGACAATATTTACAACCGACTGCCAAACATTTACCCATCGCAGAATTTGTTACACCCGAAAGATTCGATAAATACAAGGAAATTGGTTTGGAAATGGGATTTAGGTATGTTGAAAGCGGGCCATTAGTGAGGTCCTCTTATCACGCTGAAAAACACCTTTTTTAAGCTTTTGACCTGTATCTTTTTATTAAAATATCTTGCTTAATTCTTGACATAGGCTTTTTAATAGTTTAACTTTGTATTAATTAATTTTTCGATTGCTCGATAGAACTTGAATGAAATTAAAATTTTTATTTTATCTTGGCGGTCGCATTAAACAAAACTTGTATATAACTACATTATGGAACGAAAAAAAATAATCATTGGTTCATCTAGTCTGGTTGCAATTGCAGTAATCTGTACAATTTCACTTATGAACCGCACTAGTTTCACTGAATTGAACAGTAATAAAAATCTTGCAAAACAAATTGCGACAACTACAAAGGTTGCTCAAGAACCAATTACTGAAGAGTCTACAAGTGAAACAAAAGTTAGCGAAACAACTGTAAAAACAACTGATTTGGTTGTAATCCCGGAAGTCTCAGCTGCGGCCATTGAAAAAAATAAATTCAAAAAAATGGCTTCACTTGAAACGAAAAAATGGCTAGATGCGAGAAATTTTGATCATGAAACTGGTACAACAATCACAGCTGAAAAATTAGATTTAATTCACTCTCAAGTCGCGAAAATGCCAAAAAACAAAAATATGTCTATGTCTGAAAATGGCCCAGACAATATTGGTGGTAGAACAAGAGCAATTTTAATTGACAAAACGAATAACGACCGAATTTGGGCTGGTGGTGTTTCTGGAAGCTTATTTGTTTCTACAAATGGCGCTTCAACTTGGGAGAGAGTTGATTCTTATGTTGCTGCTGGAGGTTCTCCAAATATATCAAGTATGACTCAAACAAATAACGGGGTTATATACGTGGCATCTGGTTCAGCTGACGAAGCTTGGAATGGTAATGGTGTTCATTATTCACCAGATTATGGAGTTACGTGGACACAAGTACCTGGTACTGGTTCTTTGACTGTTATAAATGAGGTTGTTTCTTCATCTGTTTCTGGAGATAATACAATATGGATGGCAACATCTTCTGGTGTTAAAAAATGGACATTAGGAGAAGCAACTATATCATCTGTATCAGTTGGTATTGCAGGACCATGCAGCGTTATTCAAATATCTAAAGACGGAACTGTTTTAGTAGCAGGAGTTGGATCTAACTCAACGGTGGTATCGCAAGATGGTGGAACTACTTGGGTAGGAAAAGGAGGAAATGGTGCTGGACAAGTGCCTACTGGAGGAACAAGAATTGAATATGCTATTTCTCCGACTAAAAACAGTTCTAATAATTACTCTTTGTATGCGACAAGAACGAGTTTGAATCTTAATGGTATGAGTGTTTCCCATGATAATGGTTCGACTTGGACTCAGTTCATTGGCGCTTCTGGAAGTTTCAGTAATTTAAATATCTACAACGATCAAGGTTGGTATAATACGGTTGTATCTGTTGCTCCAAATGATCCTGAAAAAATATTTATCGGAGGATTGGATGTTTGGAAATGGAAACAAACTCAAAGTGTACCTCCTGCAGGTGGCTTTGAACAATTATCAAATTGGAGTGATGATCCTTGGACAGCTCATTATAACCACGCTGATAATCATGAAATGAAATGGGATGCTAATAATAGTCTATATGTAGGAAACGATGGCGGAATTTCTATAACAAATGACTACGGACAAAATTGGTATCCTTCAAACAGAGGTTACAATGCAACCCAATTTTATGGAATTGCATTCGATAGAGATGGAAAAGTAATAGGTGGAACTCAGGACAATGGTACTTTATACAATGATTACTCTCTTTCTACTCTTGGTGAATATAAAGAAGTGATGGGTGGTGATGGATTCGAATGTGAAATTTCATTCTACAATCCAAAAGTTATGTTTGGTTCTGTTTATAACAATGCAATTAAAAGATCTGGTGACGCTGGTGAAATATTTTTACCTGCTAACGGTTCTTATTTTACACCAGATTTTCCTTCTAACTATTCTCAGGCAGGTGATGCGACAGGTAATTTCCATCCATTCCACACGGAATTTGTTATGGCTGAGTACTATGATGTGAATTCATTAGATTCTGTAATTTACATCCCAAGAAAAGATTATGCTATAAATTCTGTACTTAGAATTCCAAGTTTGGCTACTGGAGACTCTATTGATTACACAACACCTGTTGCTTTGTACTATGATGATACGCTTGAATATAATCCAGCACTTACTATTTCGGATGTATCAGTAGTAAATCAAATCAATGGTCAAGATATTCACTTGGGTAATTTCACTTATACACCCTTTGCATCTGCTTCAGGATTAAATCCTCCAATTGTAGGTGATTCATTAATGGTTGATTTTCCTTCAGGTGCAGATACTGTTGTTGTAGCAAGTGTTGGTACATATCAACATTATTTTGGACAAAACTCTTCAACTTTAGAAGTTTATGACTTAGGAGATGATACAGTTGCATACAATATTGCTTGGGATGAAATCACTGTGCAAGACCCTTACCAATCATGGTTTGTGATGTATGTTAATGCAAATGGAGGTGAATTATGGGCTACAAGAGATGCAATGCGACTTTCTGTTTTGGAGCCTAATTGGAGAAAAATTGCTTGTGGTATTGGAACGTACAATTATGCAAATATTGATATTGAATTTTCTAAAGACCTTAATCAATGCTATGTTTCTGCAGGAACTGGAGTTTGGAGAATTGATGGTTTAGGAAGTGCATATGGTTCAGAATCTAATTTTAACACGAAAGTTGGATATGGAAATCTTATTGATGCAGGTGCTTTTGTAATAGGAACTACTTATCAAATTGTAACTGTAGGTACTACTAATTTCGTTGGAATTGGAGCTGCCTCAAATGCAGTTGGTACAGTATTCGTTGCAACAGGAGCTGGAATTGGTTCAGGTGATGCTTTTATTGCACCAACAGCAACGAGTAAAACTAAAATCACAACTTCTTCATACGAAGGAATAGCTGTGAATCCAAATGACCCTGCTGATTTAATTTTATTTGCTGGTTTCTCTGGAAGTAACAAAAGATGTGACAATGCAAATACAGCAACAAATGATGCTACTTTAAATGACGTTGCTCTTGGTTCTATCACGTCTCCTTCAGTTGCTTGTTATGATGGAATTATCGATCGTGATAATGCTAATATCATTGCAGTTGCAACATCAGAAGGAGTATTTGTAACAGAAAACGGTGGTACAAGTTGGGCAGATATTTCAACAGGTTTCGAAGGAACTCCAGTATATGAAATACGTCAATCATGGAGAACATGGGATGAAGGTAATCGTCGTCCAGGTGAAATTTACGCTGGAACTCATGGTCGTGGAATTTGGACTTCAGCTTCTTATTTAAGTGTCGATGAGAATAATAATAATTCGAACATTTCAGAAACGTTGAAAGATAAAATGATTATGTATCCAAATCCAACATCGGATAATACAACATTAGTCTTTAATTTAGATCAAGTTTCAGATGTAACGGTTAAAATTTATAATCTTTCTGGTTCTCTTGTAAAAACAATTACTAAGAAAAATTTAGATGGCGGCAAGCAATCATTATCGCTTGATAGTGCTGAAATGCCAAAAGGAACGTATATTGTTAAAATGAACGCTGGTCAACAAAATGAAACAGCAAAATTCATAAAAATGTAAATTGAATTTATTCATAGTAAAAGGGTTGCTCAAAAGGCAACCCTTTTTTATTTCTAGTTAATTTTCATTCAATAATTAATTCATAAAACTTACATTTGTAATCAAACAAAAAAAATCAAAATGAGCTCTTACGATATTACAATCATTGGTTCTGGTCCTGGTGGATATGTTGCCGCAATTAGATGCGCACAATTAGGCTTGAAAACTGTCATAATTGAGAAATACAACACACTCGGTGGTACTTGTCTAAATGTTGGATGCATTCCTTCAAAGGCGTTATTAGATTCTTCAGAACATTTCCATAATGCGACTCACAATTTTGAAGAGCATGGAATTGAGTTAAAAGGATTAAAAGCGAATATTACCCAAATGGTAAATCGTAAGAATGAAGTCGTAGCACAAACTTCTGCTGGTATCAAATACTTAATGGACAAAAACAAAGTTGAGGTAATCAATGGCGTAGGTTCATTCGTTGATAAAAATACAGTGAAAGTTGTTGACAAAGATGGGAAAGAAACTTTGCTGACATCTAAAAATATCATCATAGCTACTGGATCCAAACCGAACTTTTTTCCAGGAATGGAACCTGATAAAAAACGAATTATTACTTCTACTGAAGCATTAAGCATGACCGAAATCCCAAAAAAGATGTTGGTTATTGGTGGAGGTGTTATTGGTTTAGAATTAGGATCTGTATTCGGTCGACTTGGAACCCAAATTGAAGTAATAGAATTTGCAAATACAATTATTCCGACAATGGATGCTACTCTTGGGAAAGAATTGACAAGAGTTTTAAAGAAAGAAGGATTCAAATTCAATTTAGAGCACCGCGTTCAAAAAGTTGAAAACAAAGGTAAATCAGTTGTATTAACAGCCTTGAACAAGAAAGGTGAAGAAGTAACTTTCGAAGCAGATTATTGTTTGGTTGCTGTTGGAAGAAAGCCGTATACTGTAGGATTAAATCTGGAAGCTGCCGGTGTAACATTAAACAACCGCGGTCAAATTGATGTAAATGACCATTTGCAAACGAATGTTCCAAATATCTATGCACTTGGTGATGTTGTTCGTGGAGCAATGTTAGCACACAAAGCAGAAGAAGAAGGTGTTTTCGCCGCTGAACACATTGCTGGACAAAAACCACATATCAATTATAATTTGATTCCTGGTGTAGTTTATACTTGGCCAGAAGTTGCTTCAGTTGGAAAAACAGAAGAAGAATTAAAAACTGCAGGTGTAGAATATAAAGTTGGCTCCTTCCCTATCAAAGCATTGGGTCGTGCGAGAGCAAGTATGGATACCGCTGGATTAATCAAAATATTAGCAGATAAAAATACAGATGAAGTATTAGGAGTCCATATGATTGCACCGAGAGCTGCCGATTTAATAATGGAAGCAGTTGTCGCAATGGAATATAGAGCTTCAGCAGAAGATATTGCTCGAATTTGTCATCCACATCCTACCTATTCTGAAGGAATTAAAGAAGCAGCATTGGATGCAACTGAAGGAAGAGCATTACATGTGTAACTGAGTATTCAGAGCACATTCAAAAATAGATTAAAGAGTAATTATCTCTTTCAAACAAGAAAAGCGCAGTGATTTACTGCGCTTTTCTTGTTTAATTACTTTTTGAAACTACTCCTTTACCAAAACCATTTCATCTACTAAATGCTTTGCTCCTGAATATTTATCCATTACCCACATCACATAACGGATATCAACTACAACATTTCGACAACGGTTTGGGTCAAACATATAATCTGACATCGTACTTTCCCACGTTCTGTCAAAATTAAGCCCCATAAGGTTACCGTTGGCATCAATTACAGGAGAACCTGAATTTCCACCAGTTGTGTGATTAGAACCTGTAAAACACACCCACAATTCACCGTTTTGTGCATAATCCCCGTAATCCTTATTCTTATGCATTTCTAGCATGCGTGGCAACAATTCAAAATCAGGATTTCCAGTGTTGTTTTTCGCTATGAGACCATCCAAGGTTGTGTGTTCTGTGTACATCATTCCATCTGTTGGAGCAGAACCTTCTAACTTTCCATAAGTGATTCGTAATGTGCTATTCGCATCGGACCAATGTTTAGCATCTGGAAACATTTCATATTTTCCAGCTACATAGTTTTTCAATAAAGCCGTCATTTGATCATCAAAAAGCTGGTAGTTTGGTACAACATTCTCTTTAAAATCGGCGAATAATTTACTGAACAACTTGAATCCCGGATCTTTTTGCAATTTGGCAATTGATTTTTTATTTAATTTTTTCAAAAAAGCAATATAACGTGCTTCATTCGTTAAAACAGATTTGGAGAAAATCGCTTTACTCAACACGTCAATATTCCCGCAAGAAGACGTAATTAAATCTGAATTCATTTGCTTCACATATTCAACTGTCAATAAGTCAAAAATCCCTTGGTCAACTCCTGCATCGTAATTTTTGAAGAAACCTTGCGCGCCTTTTATCGATTTTTCAATAACAGCAGCCAATTCACCATTTTCTTCATATTTCGTGTAATTTTTCATTAAATCATCTAAACCACGAGCAAGTTTATAAAATTCTGGTCCAACATATAAATATTCAATTCCCATAGAATACTTGAATTCCCAATCACTTCCTTCACTTACAAGTTTGTTCATCAATGCAACCGACTGGCCAAAAGCTTTATTCCATGTCTCATTTGTAGCTGCCATATCCGTATACTCTTTCTCTCTTCCAATTTTAATAGACACACCATCTAATTGCTTCAAACCATCTACCTGCCCTATCCATTTTTTATAAGCATTGGCAATACTTGCTTGTTTTGCAGAATATTTAATTCGAATTTCATCAGATGAACGCATTGCAGCATCTATTACACTCAATGATTTTTGACGCATTAAAATTCGTGCAGGGCGTTCTTTATCTACAATAAATTTCAAATAAGCTGAAGAAACGTGTTGCTCTGTTTCTCCTGGAAAACCATAAACCATTGTAAAGTCACCCACTTTTCTATCTTTAAATGAAATTGGTAAAAAGTGAAGCGGGGTATATGGAACATTCTTATCTGAATATTCCGCAGGCTTGTTATCTACTCCAGCATATATTCTAAACACAGAAAAATCACCTGTGTGACGCGGCCAAACCCAGTTATCTGTATCGCCACCAAATTTTCCAATTGAATTAGGAGGTGTTCCTACCAAACGGACATCTTTGAAAATTTCTTTTACTATGATATAATAATCATTTCCATAATTGAACGGTTTGATTTCTGCTTCATAATGTGTTCCTGTGACAGCATCTTTAATCAATTGTTCGATGTTTTTGCGCATTGCAGCTTCGCGCACCATTGGATTATCTGATGGATTTACACCAAATAAAACAGATGCCGTTACATCATCAATTCGAACCATTCTTGAAGCCGTTAAGCCTGGATTCGTTAATTCTTCCGAATGATTTTTTGCCCAAAAACCATTTTTCAAATAATCATGTTCTAAGGAAGAATGAGACTGTACTTGAGAATATCCACAATGGTGATTCGTAAGCAATAATCCTGTTCCAGAAACAAGTTCAGCTGTACAACCGCCTCCAAAATGCATAATTGCATCCTTTAAACTTGAATTATTGACATCATAAATATCTTTAGCACTCAATTTCATTCCTTTTGCTTTCATGTCTGATTCAAAAGCGGAAATTAAGGACGGTATAAGCATTCCTTCTTCACCAAAACAATGAATGAAGGTTGACAATAAAATAACAAACGATAAAAGATATTTTTTCATAATTATAGAATTTGTAGAGCACCAAAAATAGGGATTTTAAAGCAATTTATCATTAGAATATCAATCGAATAAATTTCATGAAAAAGAATCTATTTCAAAAAAAATAGCTACTTTACATTATGGAATTATTGAACTTCATTTTTCGACTGGGTGTTTTATTTGCTATTTACGGTTTTATCTGGGGAATATTTGAGTTGGGCTTGAAATTACTTAGCTCAGGAAGACGAAAAACACTTACTGAAGAGTATCTCATCAAGGCTGTTAAGTATATTTTCTTGGTAGATGTCACGTTTCTATTTTGTTTAGATCTAGAACACGAGAATATCTCTACTTACAATTTAACAATGGCCGCTTTGGTTCTTTTAACCTATTTCATGGGGAAATTACAAAACAAACAAAATCAATTAGCAATGTTTAAAATGATGGGTAATGGAATGCAACCGCCAGTAAATAATTTTAACATCAAAGCTGAAATTGGAATTATTGCAATTGCGATTGCACTTTTTATTTCCCTTATCTTCTTCCCAGAGATTGCAAAAAACCCTATCTCAATCTGGTTTCATGAAAGCATATTGAACATTGAAGACACGCCAATTTTTGGTTTTATTTTCAAAGTGATTGGCTTCTTTTTCTTAATCAGCATGTTGGTTAAAATGATGAATGCAATCATGTATTTAATCTCTGGACGACCAATTGTGCAAGCAACTTCTTCTTTTCAGAATTTCCAGAATAAAAAGAAGGAAGACGGGTTTGATGATTTTGAGGAGCTAGAATAAATTTGGAACAAATTTAGAACATAGAACCTAGAGCCTTGACCAGATCATTTTAAAATTTCTCGATTATTTATCTAAAGCATTTAGCACTGCTTCAACTTGTTTTAATAAAGGTTTAACCTCATCATTCACAATTACGAAATCAGCTAAAGGAATTTTTTCTCCATCACTCCATTGCTTTGAGATACGTTCTTGAATTTCATTAATTGTAATATTATCACGTTTCAAGACACGTGCAATTTTCAATTCTAGCGGTGCGGTTACAAGAATGTTATAATCCATTGATTTGTAAGCTCCAGTTTCAAAAAGAATTGCTGCCTCATTGAAAACAAGATTTGAGGATTGTTTACTTACCCAATTAGTGAAGGCTTCACGAACTTTGGGATGGATAATTTGATTGATTTTTAACCGCAATTCATCGTTTGAAAAAAGTTGTTGCGTTAAAAAGGGACGGTTCAATTTACCATCCAGATAAACTTCCGTCCCTAATAATTTTATTAATTCTTCTCGAATTACGAGATCTGTATCGACAAGTATTTTTGATTGTTGATCTGAATAATACACTGGAAAATGCATTGCTTCGAGTATTTGTCCAACGACGCTTTTCCCCGAACCTATTCCACCTGTAATACCAATCTTTTTCAAACAGATTTATATTTCTTCTACTTCAATCATTTTGAAAGGCAATTTGATGATTGCTTGGTAATCTTCCCCTGCTTCTTCCATGTCTTCATCATCCTCCTCGAAATACCAGTTAACAGAAACAGCTGTTCCGTCTAACTTTTCTAATTTCTTGAACAAATCTAAAATACATTTTGAAGATGAAGTATTGAAGTATTCCAATTTCATGTCAATGCATGTTGTTGTTGATGGTTTTGAAGCATACGAATCAATCCAATCGTTCAATGGTTTATAAAACTCAATAGAATTCTCTGGAATCGATCGTCCTTTAAGCAATAAAACTCCTGATTCAGAATCAAAAAGTACTTCTGGTGTTTTGGCAGATGCCACTAAATGTAAATTTTCCATCATATTCTAACTTAATCAATTTTCACATTCAAGCAAAAAAAGCTTGTTTCTTCATTTATTTTTAAAAAATCAAAATCCAATTTATTTCCAGACTTTCGAGCAATATCAATCATTCCTAATCCTGCGGTTCCTTTATTTGAAACCATTGAATTATTTAAACTCAGTTGATAATATTCTCTCAATTCTTCTTTGTCCATTGAGTTGATAATATTCAATTTTTCTTGTAAATCTAATGCCTTCTTATTATCAATGTAATTACCAGTTCGAATAATAAAATGATCTTGTTCTTTTACAATTAGAACTAGAGCAGATTTCCTCTCTATTACTTCTTTCGATATAGGTACGGGTGTTTCATCAACATGGTGATATAAATTCTGCAAGCATTCCACCAAGACATTGAAAACTTTTTTACGTGTTCTTGGCGCCTCTTGCAATGAATCCATTTTAGCTTCCATTATATGAAGAACAGATGTCAATAACTCAGATGTAACAATACCTTTGAAAGAAAGAATTACATTTTCTTCCTCCATTGTACGGTAAAGATTATACACGTTGTTTAGTGACATTTGAATAGTTTCAAAACAAATATAACGAATTGTAATTCAAGACAAACAAAAGAACGATTTAAATATTAAAATCTATTTATTTATAAACATTATCTTTGACCAATGAATTCAAAAGAATGGTTCGCAGACTGGTTTGACACTTCCTATTATCATACTTTGTATAAAAGTAGAAATGATGAAGAAGCATCAGAATTTATCTCAAATTTATTGTCCTTCTTGGCAATTGAAAAAGATTCCAAAGTTCTTGATTTGGCGTGCGGTAAAGGACGTCATTCGGTGACCTTGAATCAACATGGATACACTGTTCTTGGTGTAGATTTATCTCCAAATAGTATCTGTAAAGCCAATGAAAAACAAAATGAGACACTATCATTTGCAGTTCATGATATGAGAAAAGTTATTGAAGGAGCAAAATTCACAGCTATTTTCAACCTTTTTACCAGTTTTGGGTATTTTGATACACTGTGCGATAATGAATGCGTAATCCGTTCAATTCATGAAATGTTGGAAGAAAATGGTTTTTTGATCATTGACTTCATGAATGCACAAAAAGTAATTGAGAATCTCGTTGAGTCTGAGGTTAAAGTTGTTGACGGAATTGCCTTTTATTTGACCAGAAACTTTAATGGCACACACATTTTTAAAAACATACATTTCAATGCTGATGGCCAAGAATTTAATTATACGGAACGCGTTCAAGCATTGAAAGAAAAAGACTTTGTGCAACTATTAACAGAAAATAATTTCGAGATTATGCGTACTTTTGGTGACTTCTCATTAAACACATTTAATGAAAAAACATCTGATCGTTTGATCATCATTGCCAAAAAAATCTAATGGAATCAATTATAGTTTTTACTAGTCTTATTTTATCTGTTGTTTTAGGTGGATTTTTTGTGACCTATTTGCAACAAACAAACAAGGCTCAAATCATTAAATTGCTTTTAGCATTTAGTGGTGGTTTTCTTCTTTCAATAGCCTTTACACATTTCATTCCGGACCTGTATCACGAAGAATCTGCTTCAATTGGTATTTACATTCTTATAGGTTTCTTGATTCAATTATTGATGGAGTTTTTCTCTGGCGGTATTGAACATGGTCACGTTCACGTTCATAAAGGTCAAAAAATGCCTTGGGGAATGTTTCTGTCACTTTCAGTCCATTCAATATTAGAAGGAATTCCATTGGGAAATCAATTAATGGGATTTGAGATTTTAAGTTCACATGATCATGGGCATGATAATTCTTTACTTTTAGGTATTTTGTTTCATCAGTTACCGGTTGCAATAGCATTAATGACATTGTTGGTGAATACTAATCTTACTTTGATTAAATCTTGGATTGTATTGATGTTGTTTGGAATAATGACTCCTTTGGGTGCAGCAATTGGTATGTTGACTTTACCTGGAGAATTTGGATTAGATTATCACGTTATTCTTGCGATTGTGGTAGGTATGTTTCTACATATTTCAACTACGATTATCTTTGAAACGTCAGAAAATCACAAGTTTAATTTATTGAAATTATTAGCGATTTTTGTAGGTTGTGGGCTGGCTTTTGTGATGCACTAAGGGGATTCATTATTTGGGATTCGGGATTCGGGTAATGTGTGATATGTTTTGAAACACATAGAAACATAGGGCACATAGAAAACAAACTACTAACTCCTCTCTTTGCACTTATCGCTCAATGTCTAAACACATCACTATACACTTAGTTTGTTGAAGTGAAACATAGAACACATAGATGGATTTCAACTTGTAACTAATAACTTGTAATTAGCAATTAATCAAGAAACCATTCTTTTAAACGTTTTCCACATAATCGATAGATCAGTTCCTAAAGTTGGATTAGCCAGGTATTTTTTATTCAATTCAATTTTCGCTGGCATAATAACTTCAATGTACGTTTTATGCGGATCTTCAGACTTACCGAGCATTTCATTTTCATTAAAATATTCCACAGAAGCATAATCAGTAATTCCAGGTTTTACATTCAAAATTTGTCGTTGGTCTTCGGTATATAAATCCACAAATTCTTTCACTTCTGGTCGTGGACCAACAATACTCATTTCACCTTTCAATACATTGACAAATTGAGGAAACTCATCTAATTTGAATTTTCGTAAAAAATGACCAGAGTTTGTAATTCTTGGATCTCGACCGACAGTTAACTTTCCTAATTTGTCTGCGTCTTTGCGCATGGAACGAAATTTCAATATTTGAAAAGATTTGCCAAATTGTCCAATTCGTTCTTGCTGATAGAAAATCCCTCCTTTTGATTCAAATAAAATCCAGATTGCCATTATTAATCCGACAGGGAGAAATATCAGCAAAATGATAAATGAAATAATGATATCGAAGATTCTTTTCATGTTATATTGCTGTTAACAATACATTTAACTTTTCTTTTTTCCAATTTGACGGATTTTCATCAATGTAATTTATTATTCTTCCGAATTCCATTTCGTTGCGAATAATTCGATCATGAAAAGACTTTTGCCAATTGAATCTTTCCTTACCAGCTAAATGTATTTGTTTTGACACCGTTGTTTTATATGCGCCGATTAATTCGGATAATGATTTAATTTTTAACTGTTTTTGGGATTGATTTGGATTTGGATTTTTTTGTAGGGAATGGTCGCGACCATTCCCTACTACAAAATCCAAATTCCTATTAATTTCAATAACCGCATGAACATGATCTGGCATAATCACAAAATTATGAACCATTAAATATGCGTATTGATTTTGCAACCAAACAAATTGATTATGTGCAATTTTTCCAAATTCATTCAGAATCATCAAATTATTAACAATTTCCCCAAAACAACATTCTCGATCTTGTACACAAGACGTTATGAAATACAGATTATCTGTTGAATAATCATATCCTTCCAACCTAGTGCGTTTTCTCTCCTTCAACCTAGAATCAGATTAACAGCATTTACGACCGCTCCAACAACAATTCTTACTTGCTCATCTGTCAAATTAAAATATACGGGCAAAGAAATCTCATTATGGTATTTATTCCAAGTTTCAGGATAATCTTCCATTTTGTAACCGCGTTTTTTATAAGCTGTTAATGTTGGTAATGGCAAGAAATGTACATTAACTGAAACATCTTGATCAAAAATCAATTGCATAATTGCATCTCGTTGTTCTTCTGTAATTCCTGCTATTCTTAATTGATATAAATGGTAACTTGTAACTTTTGAATTTGTTGTATGCAAAGGAGTGATTGCCCACGATTCTATAGAAAATGCTGCATCATATTGCTCAAAAATTGCTTTTCTACGATCCAAGTTTTCTTGATACCGTTCCAATTCAACCAAACCAATTGCAGCTTGTAAATCAGTCATATTACATTTAAATCCTGGCTCTTCAACATCGTAACGCCAATTTCCTTTTTGCGTTTTTGCTAAAGCATCTTTGTTTTGTCCATGTAGAATCATTGTACAAAACGTTGTGTAGATTTCATTGTGATCAAAGTTATCTGGCAAATTGAAACACAAAGCGCCACCTTCAGCCGTTGTCAAATTTTTCACTGCATGAAAGGAGAATGAACTTATGTCTGTTAACGAACCCGAACGTTTTCCATTCATGGTCGCTCCAAAACTGTGCGCCGCATCACTGATCACAAGAATTCTATCTAATTGCTCTTGTTTTTCATTATTCGCCGAAAACATCGATCGAATTCCTTCTTCCCTAACCAGTGCATTCAATTGATCATAATCGCACGGAAAACCAGCCAAATCAACTGCAATAATTGCTTTTGTTCTTGGAGTAATTGCTTTACGTATTGCTTCAACAGAAATATTGAAATCTTCCTTGTTGATATCGACCATAACAGGTGTTGCCCCAGAATGAACAATCACATTTGCACTTGCACAATAGGTATAAGCAGGTAAAATCACCTCATCACCTTCACCAATTCCCCACCAATTTAAGAGAACTTGCATTCCCATTGTCCATGAATTGACAGCAACAGTAGTTTGGCAACCACAATATTCTGTTATTTTTTTCTCAAACAATTTTGTGCGCGGACCAGTTGTAATCCATCCACTTTTCAATGCTGCCGTAACCTCATCAATTACTTTTTGATCTATACGTGGTGGTGAAAATGGAATCATGCTCATCGATTTGGGATTTGGGATTCGAAGTTAGTTATTTTGTAATTCTTTAATAAAGTCTTCTGCTATTTTATTGCGATTAAAATGCTCACTTACGTATTTTCTGCCATTCGAGCCCATTTCAAGAATCCTATTTATATCATTGCTAAATTCGATCATTTTATCAGCTAAATTAACTTCATTTTCAGGTTCAAAAAACAAACCTGCTTCTGCATTATCAATAAAGTGTTTTTTCGCTTCACCTTCTACGCCGAGCAGTAATGGTTTCTCCATTGCTAAGGCTTCAAAAATTTTAGAGGGAATAGCTCCCTGAAATAAATCCAATTTTCTTAATGGCACCAAAGCGACATCTACTTCTTTAAGAATGTTAGGCATTTCAGCTTTTGGAACGGGCGGTAAAAAATGAATATTATCAATTTTTAATTCAACTTTCAGATTTACTAAATCATCCTTTTCTGGACCAGAACCTTGTAATATTATTTGAATTGATTTATTATCTTTCACAAGATTAGCAGCTCTTAATACAGTTTTTAAACCTTGTGCATGTCCTAATATACCACCGTAAAAAAACAAAATATCATCTTGTTTGAAATTGTATTTTTCGCGGAATCCATTTTTTAAATAGCTAGCAGGATTATAAAAATCAACATCTACACCATTTGGCAACCAATATACTTTTTTGGAAGGAAAACGTTGTTTAATATTATCAACAATTCCTTGCGTTTGCCCAGTAATAAACGTAGCTCTATTGTAACATTTCGCTTCTAAATTATAGGCAAATTTTAAAAGCGTTTTATTGTTCACGATATTCAGTTTTTCTGCACTCTCAGGCCAAAGATCTGACACATTGAAAATTAGTTTAGCATTCAATTTTCTCGAAAGAGCCATCGCAGAATACCCTAGAAATAATGGCGGTGATTCGACTAATAAAAAGTCATATTCCCCTAATTTTTTACCTCGCCAGTATGAAGTCCAAACAAAACTGAAATAATTTAAAAGCCTAGAAATAATTCCTTTGGATTTAGATACATAGATTCTTGAACGAAAGACTTGAATGCCATCAATTATTTCTTCTTTAATCTTTCCATTTTTAAATTCCTCAAAGATTTCCATCTTCGGGTAATTCGGCATGGCTGTTAAAACTTCTACTTCAATATCATTTGCTTTTAGTCGCACTGCCAATTCATGCAACCTGTTTTGTGGCGCTCCAATTTCCGGCGGATAATATTGGGTAAGGAAGAGTATTTTCATTTATTTAATTCATTTAAAAAACCTTCTTTTGATAAAAGTCAAAAAGTAAGATTCAGAGGCAAAATTAAACTTTTCTGTGGATTATTATTTTGTTTGTATCTTTGAAATGAAAATGAATAAAATGCGATTAAAAGGTAAAAAAGTATTGGTTACTGGAGCAGATGGCTTTATCGGTTCCCATTTAGTTGAAAGTTTAATAAATGAAGGAGCGATTGTTAGAGCATTTTGCTACTATAACTCCTTCAATAGTTGGGGATGGATCGATTCTTTCCCTAAAGATTTGCAACAAAAATTGGAAATATTTACGGGTGATGTGCGCGACCCAAATGGTGTTCGAGAAGCGATGAAAGACATTGATATTGTTTATCATCTTGCAGCATTAATTGCTATCCCATACTCCTATCATTCTCCTGATGCATATGTTGACACGAATGTAAAAGGGACTTTAAATATTATTCAAGCTGCTAGAGATCTTGGCTGTGAAAGAGTTATTGTCACTTCAACAAGTGAAGTTTATGGAACTGCACAATACGTTCCAATTGATGAAAATCATCCACGTCAAGGTCAGTCGCCTTATTCTGCAACAAAAATAGGTGCAGATAGTATTGCAGAATCTTTTTATAAAAGTTTTGATTTACCATTAACAATTGTGCGCCCTTTTAATACGTATGGCCCTCGTCAATCAGCTAGAGCAATTATCCCTACAATAATTTCGCAGTTATTAAATAATATGGATGAAATTCATTTAGGTGATTTAACTCCGACACGTGATTTAGTCTATGTTAAAGATACAGCTCAAGGTTTTGTTGAAGTTTCTTTATGTGATAGCTTGATAGGTCATGATGTTAATATTGCCACAAAAAATGAAATTTCAATTGGTGATTTGGCAAATGAGCTCATTCAACAAATCAATCCAAATGCAAAAATAATTCAAGAATCTGAACGTATGCGTCCTGAAAAATCTGAAGTATTTAGACTTTTTGGTGATAATAGCAAATTGATTTCACATACAAATTGGAATCCAACTCACAATCTATCTCAAGGATTAGAAAAGACAATTGAATGGTTTAGAAATCCGGAAAATTTGAAAAATTATAAAGCCGATATTTACAATATATAATGCAAGATAACTTTCCAAATATTGTTTCTAAAATCAGAGAATTGTATGGAGAAGGATTTATTCCTTTGCATGCACCTTATTTTGGGGGGAATGAGAAAAAATATTTAGCTGATTGCATTGATTCCACTTTCGTTTCTTCTGTAGGTCAATATGTGAATTTGTTTGAACAAAAACTAGCTGAATTCACTGGTGCAAAGTATGCCATCGCGACGGTTAATGGAACTTCTGCATTACATGTTTCTCTCATCTTGGCTGGAGTTGAAGCAAATGATGAAGTTTTGACGCAAGCTTTGACTTTTGTTGCTACTTCAAATGCCATTTCATATATCGGGGCTTCTCCTGTTTTCATAGATGTAGATAGAGACACCATGGGTCTTTCACCCGAAAAATTGGAGAATTTTTTTAAAAATGAAACTGTCATGAACACCGATGGGTTTTGTTATAATAAATCAACCGGTAAAAGAATAAAAGCGTGTGTTCCAATGCATACTTTTGGTATTCCATTAAGAATTTCGGAAGTTGTTTCTATTTGCAAAAAACATAATATCATTGTTGTTGAAGATACAGCAGAATCATTAGGCAGTTATGTGAATAATATCCATACTGGCAATTTTGGTCAATTGGCTGCATTTAGTTTTAATGGAAACAAAACCATTACTTGTGGCGGTGGCGGTGCAATAATCACTAATGATGAAACGCTAGCCAAAAGAGCTAAACATTTAACGACAACTGCGAAATCACCTCATCCTTTCGAATTCTTTCACGATGAAATTGGTTTCAATTACCGAATGCCCAATTTAAACGCAGCTGTTGCATGTGCACAATTAGAACAATTAGAGCGATTCTTGAAAAACAAAAGAATAACTGCAGAAAAATACAGTACATTCTTTAAAGAAATAGGCGTTGATTTTGTAAATGAAATTACAAATACAAAGGCAAACTATTGGTTAAACGCAATTATATTAAAGAATAAGGAAGAACGCGATTCATTTATTTCATATACCAATGAGCATGAAATTATGACTCGTCCGATTTGGACATTAATGAATCGATTACCAGCATTTAAAAATGCGCAGACAGATGATTTAACAAATTCATATTGGTTAGAAGAAAGAGTTGTGAACATTCCAAGTAGTTATAGACAATAAAATTATATGTTTTCAGAGAGAGTTTATATTATTGCAGAGGCGGGTGTTAACCATAACGGAGATATTCGTTTGGCAAAAGAACTGATCGATGCGGGTAAAGAAGCAGGAGTTGATTGTGTGAAATTTCAAACTTGGATAACAGAAGAACTTATCACCAAAGATGCTCCAAAAGCGGAATATCAGCTGAAAAATGATGGTGAGGGAACTCAATTTGACATGCTCAAAAAGCTTGAGTTATCATTCGATGATTTCCGTGAGTTGAAAAAATATTCAGAGCAGCAAGGAATCGATTTTCTTTCAACACCAGACGAAAAGAAAAGTCTTGATTTCTTAGTTGATGAACTTCAGATAAAATTAATAAAAGTTGGTTCAGGAGAAATTAGAAATCTACTTTACCTCAAACAAATTGGTCAAAAAAAATTACCCGTTATTTTATCAACGGGTATGTCAAACATGGCTGATGTTGAGCTTGCCTATAATACGTTACTTGAAAATGGCGCTCCAACTGTAGCATTATTACATTGCACTTCTGAATATCCAGCACCATTCGAAACAGTCAATCTGAATGCAATGAATACCATGAAAGAAGTGTTCAAAACAAAAGTTGGTTACTCGGATCATACCGTAGGAATTGAAATATCAATAGCTGCAGTAGCAATGGGAGCAAAAATCATTGAAAAACATTTCACGCTTGATAAAACTATGGACGGTCCAGATCATAAAGCTTCCTTGGACCCAACTGAACTAAAGAATTTGGTTAAATCCATCCGAAATGTTTCAAATGCTTTGGGAGATGGAATAAAGAGAATACAACCAATTGAAAAAGAGACATTAAAAGTTGTTGGAAAAGGAATTTACACAAATCAGGATCTAACGGCAGGGACAATACTTACAGAGGATATGCTCGTTGGCAAGAGACCTTGTACCGGACTAGGAATGGAGAATTATTCCATCATTATTGGTAAAAAGATTAATCAGTCCATATCAAAAGGAAAAGCAATTGATCTAAATTTAATAGATTTTGAATAAATGAGTAATCCTAAGGTAATTGCGCTATTCACTTCTGCAAGATCAGAATATGGTCTGTTAAAACCTTTAATTGAAAGGCTTATTCTTTCCAAGAAATTTATTGTCAAGCTTTTAGTAGGAGGTGCACATTTACTCGAAGAACAAGGGTTTACTATTAACGAGATTATTGAAGATGGTTTTGCTATCGATCATCAATTCCCTTATGCTAGTTCGGACAATTCTAGAGAGAATATAATTCGATCAAATGGGTTACTTCAACTTCAATTGGCTGATTATTTTGCTCAAAATAAAATTGATCTTTTAATTGTATTAGGAGATCGCTCTGAGTTAATTCCAGTGGTTTCTTCTTCGATGTTATTAGAAATTCCAATAGCCCATATTTCTGGTGGAGAAGTTACAGAAGGCTCAACTGACAATCAAGTGAGACACGCTGTTACAAAGATGAGTCATATTCATTTTCCAGCAACGGAGACTTACAAAAGCAATATACTGCGAATGGGAGAAGAGGAATGGCGAATTTGCGTTTCTGGAGAACCAGGATTGGATAGTATTTTAACGATGGATTTCCCTTCTAAAGAAGATTTATACAGTTCGTTAAAATTAAGCACTGCGAAAACAACAATTCTAGCGACACTTCATCCTGAAACAATAGAAAACGAAATAACAGCTGACTTCATTCAAAATTTGATTAAAGGAATTCTTCAAAACAAGGATACGCAGCTTTTATTTACTGCCTCAAATTTAGATCATGGTGGAGCAATTATCAACGAGGTAATAGAAAAATTAAGTTTAGAAAATGAAAACTTAATCTTCGTAAAAAGCTTAGGTAAATTGCGCTATTATTCTATGTTGAAATATGCTGATATATTAATTGGTAATTCATCAAGCGGATTGGTTGAAGCCCAAAGTTTTAATTTACCAGTTCTTAATATAGGAAAACGGCAAAATGGAAGACTTCGAAATTTGAATGTAATAGATGTTTCTGCTGATTTATCAGAGATACTGACTTCAATAAAAAAAGCAGAATCCCCTGAGTTCAAAAACAATTTTTACAGCGAGAAAAATATTTATGGTGATGGTAATGCTTGCGAAAAAATCGTAACATATCTTGAATCCGTCAATTTTGAAAAATTGAATTTTAAAAAATCAACGTTTTAATGACTTTGGAAAAACCAATTGGTGGTAACTTTTCGTTAACTGATTCTGATGCTTTTATTCGTTCAAAAAGCAATGATTCATTTCGAGATTTTTTTCCAGAGAAGATAAATGAAAGGCACTTATTGCACTTCGAAACAGGCACTGACTCTCTTGCTTTTATTATCTTAGATATTTTTAAAAAAAACGGAAACATTCCTGTATTTTTCCCAAATCATTATTGTGGTGACACAATCGAACGATTGAAATTAAAAGTACAAGATTTAAAGATTCATTTTTATTCTGACTTAACCGAACTCCAATTATCTTCTTCACAAATTATTATTTGGAATCATTTCAATAAATATTGTGCAGTTCCTGAAAATATAATTCAACAAAAAAATAGTATTTGCATTGAGGACTTCGTTCATGTACCCTTGGATATGAATAAAACCAAAGGGCAATACGCGTTCAATAGTCTTCGGAAATTTTGCAACTTGGAATTATCCTTAGCATATGGGGATTTTTCTGTTACAAAAACAATAGAAAAAGATGCGACTTCAAATTATTATTCCCAAAAAAAAATAGCTGAAGTTGAAAAAGCGAATTGGCAGAGTTCACCCGAAAAAGTAGTGGAAGAATCCTTTTTAGAACATTTCAAACTTGCTGAAAAAGAACTGCATAATGAGGATATTCAAAGTGCTAACACTATTGAAACAGAAAAATTAAACTACTATCAATTCGAGAAAATATTAGATATTCGTCGATTAAATTATGCCTATTTGAAGAAAGAATTAGCATCAATTGATACAATCCAAATAATTGAAGGTGAATATATGTTCCTCATGATTCAAATTCAGAATAGAGATGCTTTGCGCAAAGAATTATTCGATAACGCTATTTTCCCACCAATTCATTGGTTAGACTCTCGCAACGATGAGTTATCAAAAACACTTCTTTCATTGCCAATAGATCAGCGATATAATGAGAATGATCTAAAAAGAATAGTCACAGTAATCAAAAGTTTCTATGGCAATTAAGGTATACAATAAGGATAATCAAAAAGAATTAAAAGCTGACTTTTTAAAAGAATTAGCAGGTTTGGACATTTATTTTCAACCAGACTATTTAAATTGTGATGCATTAATGCAAAATGGAGAATGGGAACTTTTTACCGTTCGTGATGGAAATTCAATTTTCATTTATCCATATATCCTTCTTGTAATTCCTGATCATCCTGCTTATTTTGATATCACATCGCCTTACGGTTATGCTGGTCCATTTTGCAATGATTCAAATCTATTCACGAAAGCAGAAGAGGCCTTTTTATCTTATGTTCAGAACAAAAACATCGTAACTGAATTTGTTCGATATCATTATTTATATCATTTTCAGGAAAAAAGTCGCTTTCAACAAAATATACAGAATTTAGAAAATAGAACTGTAGTAGTTTTAAATTGTGAGCAAGATTATAACCATATATGGCAAAATGAATTTTCAGGAACCAATAGAAATTTGGTCAGAAAAATGGACAATGAAGGTTATGAAATAATCACAGAAACATTTGCAAAAAAAGACATCCCTTCCTTCATGGAAATGTATGCTGCAACGATGACTAATTCTGAAGCAGACAGCTTTTATTATTTCTCAATTGACTTTTATAATCAACTTATTGATAATCTCGGTGAGCAATTGATTTGTACAAAAACGATGAAAGATGGAATCATCTATGGAATAGCGTTATTTTTTCATAGTGATCACATATTGACTTATTATTTATCCGCTCGCAATTTAAATTACACCAAAGTTCCATCAACAAATTTCATTATATCAAAAATGAGTTTGTGGGCAACAATGAACAATGTCAAGGCATTTAATTTAGGTGGTGGTCTTAGTATGAATCCTGATGATCGATTGTTTAAATTTAAGACCAATTTTTCTAAAAACACAATGCCATTTTATATCGGAAAACGAGTACATTTGAAAGAAATTTACGAGAACATTAAAAAAGAATGGATTGTGAAAAATGGTATTGAAGAATTTGATAAAGTCCGAAATGTACTCCAATTCTATCGCCTTTAACCTCTAAAATAAATGATAGATAAAAATCAATATTGTTTAACCTTAAAGCATACGATTAAAGATGCTTTAACACTATTAAACGAGGTAGAAAACGGTTGGACTGTTTTTATAATAGACGATGCTGAAAAATTAGTTGGTGTTGTAACAGATGGTGATATAAGACGTGGTTTATTGAATGATTTCAGTTTGACCGATTCAGTTGAGCCCATAATGAAAAGGGATTTTAAATATGTTCAAAGAGGTCAATTAAACACGAATCTAATTAATGAATATCGTTTAAAAGGAATAAAAATGCTTCCTTTTTTGGATGCTGAATTTAAAATAGAACGACTTCTTGATTTAACCACATTACGTTCGATAATTCCGGTTGATGCATTGATTATGGCAGGAGGACGAGGTGAACGTTTGCGTCCATTAACCGATGACAATCCAAAACCAATGCTTTTAGTTGGAGATAAACCGATTTTAGAGCATAATATTGATCGCCTTATTTTATTTGGTATTGAACAGATTACGATATCAATCAAGTATAAAGGAGATATTATTCGAAACCATTTTATGGATGGTACAGATAAAGGAATTAATATAAATTATATTGAGGAAAAAGATGCGCTAGGAACGATTGGTGCCTTAAGTTTGATTGAAGATTTCACCAACGATACGGTTCTCATTATGAATTCTGATTTGTTGACTAATATTGATTTTGAAGACTTCTACACTGATTTCATTTCCAAAAATGCGGATATGTCTGTCGCCAGTATTCCATACAAAGTAGACATACCATACGGTGTTTTAGAAACGGAAGGTGATCATATTATTTCATTAAAAGAAAAACCTAGTTATACCTATTTCTCAAATGCAGGAATATATTTAATTCGAAAAGAATTGTTAAGCCTTATTCCTTATAACAGTCATTATAATGCAACTGACTTAATGACGAAAATTATTGAAACAGAAGGAAAGTTAATCACTTATCCAATCCTTCAATATTGGTTGGACATAGGGAAACATGAAGATTATAAAAAAGCACAAGAAGACATAAAACATATAAATTTCTAATGAATCCAACTTTAGAAAATACACTCGTATTAATTCCTGCAAGAGGTGGGTCAAAAGGAGTGCCTCATAAAAATAAAAAACCATTCGCTAATGGGAAATCATTAGTAGAACGTACTATTGAGACTGCTTTGTCTGTATTTCCTCCTTCACAAATTTTACTCAGTACAGATGATCTTGAAATATTAAAACAAGGGGCCGCTTATTCGATTTCCTTAATTGAACGTGATCCAAAACTTGCTTCAGATTCAGCAGGCATGTATGAGGTTATGTTGGATGCAATTGATAAGTACCCGCAAAATGAATTTTTATTGCTTTTACAACCTACTAGTCCAATGCGTTCTAAAGAACATGTTTTAGATGCATTAAGCTTATTTAAAGACGGTGATGATGCTGTAGTTTCAATGAATGAACCAAAAGGGCATCCATTTTATACATTGTTTGAAGTACATGGTGAATACGCAACCAAATGGAATAAAAATGAAATTGTTCGAAGACAAGATTTACCAAGTATGTATGATGTAAACGGTCTGATTTACTTGTTCCGTATTTCATCCTTAAAAGAAAAGACCTGGACATCATTTGAAGCAATTAGACCATTAATCGTTGGCTTCAATGAAGCGATTGATATTGACACACAAGACGATTGGTTATTTGCTGAAGCATTGATTTCAATTTCTCAGAATACTATTTAGGACATTTCATTTTTTGTTTCTATTTCTCTAAAAAACAAAAGAGATAACAAGGTAAATGGAATAATACCCGCCTGAGTTTCTAGAAATGATTCTACCATAAAGGATAGAATAAAAATCAAACTCATTAAAAAAAGTTCAATTCTTTTAAATGAAATTGCCTTATAAAATTGAGTAATAAAAATCCCACACAATCCTATAATGCCTAACAATCCTAATTGAACTCCAGAATTCAAAAACTGATTATGAGCATTTAATTTACTTTCAGCAACACCTATATTATTTAAAGAAACATTTTTTTTAATTAACTCATCCTTTACATCACCTGTACCTGTTCCAAAAGGTAAATTTTCCTTCATCACTTTTATTGAAGTTGACCACATAATTATTCTGGCAGTATTACTTTCTGTTGATGAGTTATTTATAGTTTTCACTCCTTTCAATGATTTAATCATTTCGTCAAAACGCTTCGTTACGCCAATATCTGAAAATGACATAAAAGCAATTATTGAAAGAATTCCTAAGATACTTAATCCACCTAAAACAAACATTCGCTTCTTAAGGATTACCCAAAAAATTAAAATCAATAGCGATAATAAATAGACGATAACGCCAGCTTTTGACATTGTCAATAAAAGGCTAAATGAAAATAAGAAAAACAAAAAACCATAATAAATACGCTTGTTGGAATTAAAGAAATGGACAAAGCACAATACAGTACCGATTGAGAGATATGTAGCATAATAACTTCGATGCATAAAACTAGAAAACTCAGATTCAAAAAAATACCCCCAATGATTGTCTTCTGGATAATAAATAGATTTGAATGTCGCAAAGGAATAACAAAGAACTAAACTTATGAATAGCCCTATTAAAAATACCTGTTGAATTTGTTTAGACGTTATATTGATTTTTGCCAATACTAAAATTAATGGAAGTAAAATAAAGGAAAGTTTCATACCTATATCAGCTATTCCAAAAGCACTGTTTTCAGACCATATCATGCCTAAAAGATGGAAGATGAAAAACGATACAAACCAAAATTCTTGTTTTCTAAAATTCAATAAACGTTTGTAAAATATTTTTTTTTCTACGCGATTGAACCAAACCACAATTAAAAACAAAACTATACCTAGCGCAGCTAGTTTAATATAAGCAATAGAGAAAATCAACAAATAGGCAATGCACCAATCGTTCAAATTCCATTTTTCTATAAATTGCTTGATATTTCTCATTTTAGTTTTGTTAAACCCCAAGGCATTTTCACGATTTTTGTACTCCAAATCCAAGCAAGAATAAATTGAATCAACATCGCTAACATTGTTGCTAATGCAGCACCAGTGAACCCATATTCAGGAATCCAAAGAAAATTCAATCCAATATTTACTACCGCCGAAAAGACCGATAACACAGCTAATTCCTTAGTTTTTTCCTCATAGAAAAAATAAACACTGACCATTTTATACATGCCATTAAATGCGAAGCCAAGTGCAATCCATAACACAAGACTAATCCCACTTTCAAACGCTTTTCCTAAGAATAAATAAATTAAAGGGGAGGATAACCAGAAGGCGATTGTCACTACTATAATACCTATAAAGTATATATAAGTTAATTTAACTATTCTAATTTTCTTACTATGTTCGCCAGACTTAAGTTGCTGATACACCCATGGGACCCAAGCTTGGTTGAATGAATTTTGCAACAAACCAATAAACTGCCCAACCATAAAACCTACTGAATAAATACCATTTGAAGATAACCCATGATAGGCAGTAAGCATCAATTTTGAAGAATACATAATCACAACACTACTTAAAACATGCGGGATAAGCGGAACTCCATACTGAAGAATATGTTTAATATGTTTCTTCTTAATTTCAACTATTAGTAACCCTTTTTTATACAGAATAAAAAGTGTAACGAATGCTCCTATGCCGTACGAATAGATTATCGCATAGATTGACCCATCAAAGGACCAATTGTAACCGATTATCAGGATCAAAGCAATAGACAACTCAACAATAGTTCTTCCAATTCTAAAAACGCCATAGTGAATCGCTTTTTCTTCCATTCTCCAAATAGACAATAATGTTTCAATTAGATTATTATACGTAGCATACACTGCCGTTAACAATAAATATCCTTTTGGTACACCAGAAATTCGAGCTAAATAATCCTGAAAAATGAAAATGATTAACGTGAATAGCAGTGTTAAAACAATTGTCAGAATAGTTCCACTGCTAATATATGAAGCAAATTCTTCCTTTCTTTTTACAAAAATCACTTGTAAGGAAGTCATCATGTTAACCCCAACAAATGGAATTAATATATTTATGACGGAATTATAATTCGTTAAAATGCCATAATCACTCGTTGTCAAATGATTGGTTAAAATTGGTAACAATAAAAAAGGAATAGCCGAATTTATAATATTCGAAAAAGTATAAATCCCCAAAGATCTTATTAACTTATTTTTCAATATATTCATTTTCGATTCTTTCTATTAATGTATTGACATTCTTTTTATAATCACACTTTACGTTGAGATTATTTGACAAGGCAATACTATCTTTTGAATTAACTTTTAAGTTATCTAAAATGTCACAAAACTCTTCTTTAGTATCAACAAAATTAGTGAATTCATTGTCTGATAACATTTCACCCAAAAACTCTTTAGATTTACCTTCTATATTTACTAAAATATTAGGTTTACCAATGGAAAGTGCTTCGATTGCAGTAGTTGAGAATATCGTAATATGTAAATCAGTGTTTGCTATTGTTTCATATATTGATTGAGAAGAAAAACTGAAATTATCAGGAAATTCAAATAAGCTCCGATAATGATTTTCGCTCGTCCTTCTTGGTTGAATAATAAACTTGTATGACTTTTTTAGAAAACCATTCGCTTCAATTAAAAAACGAACTAATTTATCTCCTAAATCACCATCTTGTAATGAAACACAAATAGTCGAAACCTCCGTGCTTTCAGTACTTTTATTATTATAAAAATCAAGTATATATCGACCTAACGCCGTAGCTTTTTTAATTGGAAAAACTGTTTCATTTTCAAAAAATGCTACTTCTCTGTTACCAAAAACACCTATTTCATCTGGAAATTGAATTGCTTCAAAATTCTTTCTATAGTAATAAGCATAATGACCTAATCCAATCAAACCATGTTGCATTTCTATAACTTTTATTCCTTTCTCTTTAAACGCTCTGATGTATCCAAAATTAGAATAAGAAACGGTCAAATAAACAACTTTAGGTTTAGGAAGAATTTTCAACCAAAATTGCATCATTCGATATTGAGCTAAATATTTTCGTGTTATTTCTTTTACGGAAACCGAACATTCTAATTTTTTCTCCAATTCTGGAATTAAGAATTCATTTTCAATTTTTATTTTTCCAATCAAGAATCTTGCATACACTTCTTCAACTAAAATAAACAGCGATTTGGAAATAACATATTTTGATGCTACCTGTTTTTTAGGGAATTTATTAAACAATCGTAATTCTATCAATAACGTTTTCTTTTTAGAATTATTCCCAATATAATCAAATAATTTATCGTAATATTTTCCCTCAACCAACGTTCGTTCTGAACTATTTGTGAAGACCCATGTGTTATATTTCCTGAATATATTCCACCATCCATAAAACAAAGAAGTAACTTGAGAGAATAAAACTGATTTTGATTTTTGCATCAAAACATCTGTTCCCATCATATATTTGTGAAATAATCGACCTTTCAGCCAAGGATAAATTTGAAAAGATTTTCCAAACTTTTGAATTCTCAAGTTTTCTACTTCCAAATTCCCTTCAATATCTGAAACAAGGTCATTTATCTTCATGAAACAATAAATTTTTGTTTGATAGTAAGAAGCCCATGAAAATAACATCTAAAAAAGAAAATCCCCAAAAAATTCCGTATTGAAAAAGTGAATAAAGTACAATCGTAATTAACAGAATGAAATTGTGTTTCTTCCACATCACAACTAAAATCACTAGGAAAAACCCACTTAATAGTGCACCATTAGTTGCTAACAATTCTATAAATGAATTATGAGCATGTATCAAATCAATTTTTTTCTCATCTTGATTTACGGTTTTCAACATCAGTTTATCAGATCCATTTCCAAATAAAATATGTTGATCAATAAAACTAAAATAATTCAACCAGATTACTGCACGACCAGATGTGTTTATTCCAGAAATAGTCTTTAAAAATAGGTGAGAGAAAAATCCTGTAGTTTTAAGATCGTTTCCTTCTTTCATCTCTATTGCATGCTGACTTGCACAATCTTGAGTTAAATCTTTCAGCAGGACGATCTCCTTCGATTGATATTCGTATTTCAATTTCTCATCAACGGACTCACCTCTCGAAAATTGATACAAAAAAGAATGATTACTGAAACAGTAAAATAGCAGAAAGAAAAAAATGAAAGGTGAAAAAATTCGTTTGATTACTATCACTGATTGCTTGCGATTCTTTATTGCAAAATAGATGGCATAAAGTGTCCAGAAAACAAAAATAGCAACTAAAACTGCCCTATTGAATGTTAGAATTAATCCAACAATCAAAACGATTCTTGCAAACCATTTGTACCATGATTTCATCATTGCTAATTCAACTAACAGTAATCCACAAAATAGTTTCATTGCAATTATTGATGAATTAGCGCTTAATCCAAAAACACGAGAATCGTATAATAAATCTTTTGTTAAAATGATATTTCCCTGCGTTTTATCTAAAAAAACCGTCCTCACATTAAATAAATACTCAATAAAAGAAACTAGAACTTCAATACAAATTATAAAAATTAATGTCTTGTAAAACTTACTATTTGCTTTAAAAGATGCTGAAAGAATTAAAAGAGGAAAGAGATAAAATGACGCATAATAATCTTTATTACATAGAATTTCATTGCCATTAATCCATTTATTAATAAGTGCAAAAAAAACAAAAAAGAAAGGCAACCAAACAACATTTAAGAAATGCTTACGAAATGGATTTTTTAGAAATTCAAAACTTTGTTTTTTCAGTGTTGTAAACTCAAAAATTAAAATTGCAAATGGTAAAAACATGTAATACATCTCACTACTAAATATTAATGTAGGAAGATATAATAAGAAAGCATAAATTATTTGCTTGTAAGAATGAATAAAAGAAGCTTTCATATCTTTTGAATGTTCATTTACAAGAAAAGGAAAACTACTTTTTAATACCATAAGTACTTTATTTATTTGATTTCAAATTAGTTAATTAAAATTAATCAAAAGCTAAAGTCATTAATTAATTTGAAAATAAAGTTTCGTTTGACGCACTTTTAAACTTTTCAAGATCAATTTATCGAAGAACATAATAGTTGAATCCCTTCACTAAATTCAATTGGTGAAGCGTAGTTTAAATTTGTTTTGATTAAATCAATTGCAGCCAATGAATCTTTCACATCCCCTTTTCTTATAGGTCCATAAGTAATTTTTGATGCAGGATTATATTTCCCTTTCTTTTCAAGGTTCGTTTTGATAGCTGCTAATACTTGATTAAGTGTATAAGAACTTCCACAAGCTACGTTATAGACTTTTCCAAATGCATTCTTATTTGAAGACGTTAGCGCTAAAATATTTGCCATCACTGCATTTTTGACGAATGTGAAATCACGAGTTTGTTCACCATCTCCATGAACGATGATTTCATCTCCTTTCATCATTTTATCAATGAATTTTGGAATTGCTGCTGCATAAACTCCATTTGGATCTTGTTTCGGTCCAAAAACATTGAAGTAGCGCAATCCAACCGTTTCCATATCATGCAATTGATTATACACTTTCGCATATTTTTCATTCAATGATTTTGTCACGGCATAAGGAGATAAAGGATTTCCCTCTGCACCTTCAATTTTTGGAGAAGCTTGTGAATCACCATAAACAGATGACGAACTTGCATAAACAAATCGTTTGATGCCAGCTTCTTTTGCTGCATGCAACATATTCAGAAATCCCGTTGCATTTACTGCATGTGTATTATGCGGAAATTCTATTGATCGAGGAACTGAACCTAAAGCCGCTTGATGAGAAATAATATCAATTCCTTTTACTGCATGGACACATGCATCAAAATCACGGATATCGCCATTTATAAAAGTGAAATGTTTGTTTCCTTCAAATTCTTCAAGATTGGAAATCCTTCCAGTTTCTAGATTATCAAAAACGGTAACATTTGCCTCTAAGTTTAAAAGAGCTTCAACGAGATTCGAACCAATAAAACCAGCTCCGCCTGTAACAAGAACATTGACATCTTTTAAATTCATTTTCAATGGAAATTATTTTGCGTAATTAACCGATCTTTTTTCACGAATCACTGTAACTTTCACTTGACCTGGATAAGTCATCTCAGTTTGAATTCTCTGAGAAATAGCAAATGATAATTCATCAGCTTTCAAATCTGTTACACGTTCCGCCTCAACCAACACACGCAATTCTCGTCCTGCTTGGATGGCATATGCTTGAGCAACTCCATCATAAGACATTGCCAACGATTCTAATTCTTTAATCCGTTTGATATACGCTTCAACGATTTCTCGACGAGCTCCTGGTCTTGCACCTGAAACAGCATCACAAACTTGAACGATAGGTGAAATCAACGTTGTCATTTCAACTTCATCGTGGTGAGCTCCAATAGCATTACAAACTTCTGGTTTTTCACCATATTTTTCAGCCAACTTCATTCCAAGCAGCGCGTGCGGCAATTCTGGCTCATCGTCTGGAACTTTTCCTATATCGTGCAACAATCCTGCTCTTTTAGCAATTTTCACATTCAAACCAAGTTCAGCTGCCATGATTGCACAAAGATTTGCTACTTCACGGGAGTGTTGCAATAAATTTTGTCCATAAGACGAACGATATTTCATTCTACCAACCATTCTTGTCAATTCAGGATGCAAACCATGAATTCCTAAATCCATTGCTGTTCTGCGTCCTGTTTCAGCGATTTCTTCGTCCAATTGTTTTTTTGTTTTAGCAACAACTTCTTCAATTCGAGCTGGATGTATACGACCATCTGAAACTAATTGGTGCAATGCTAAACGAGCAATTTCTCTTCTAATTGGGTCAAAACAAGACAAAATAATAGCTTCTGGTGTATCGTCAACAATGATTTCTACTCCTGTTGCAGCTTCCAAAGCACGAATGTTTCTTCCCTCACGTCCAATAATTCTACCCTTCACTTCGTCTGATTCAATATTGAAAACAGAAACAGCGTTTTCAACTGCATGTTCCGTTGCAACGCGCTGAATCATTTGAATTACGATTTTCTTCGCTTCTCTATTTGCGTTTAATTTTGCTTCTTCTGTTATTTCTTTGATATGTGTCATTGCTCCAGTTCGCGCTTCATCTTTCAATGCTTCCATTAAATGATTCTTCGCTTCTTCTGGAGTCATACCGCTGATTTTAGAAAGTTCAGCGACTCTTTTTTCTTGTGTTTTTTCAAGTTCAGCATGCTTCAATTCGAAAGCCTGAGCTTTCAATTCCATTTCAGTTTGCTTTCCTTCGAATTCACTTTCTTTTCTGCTAACTTCTTCGATTTTTTGTGAAAGTGTTTTTTCACGAGCTCTTGCACGATCTTCGGTTGATTGAAGGCGACGTTCTTTCTCCTTCATTGCCGTTTCATGTTCCTCTTTTAAAACCAAAAATTTCTCTTTGGCTTGCAACATTTTTTCTTTTTTGATGTTTTCAGCTTCTTGTTCAGCCTCGCGAATTATTTGCGTTCTTTTGTTTTTCAGTATGACATTTTGCAAAATGAAAACTCCAGCTCCTCCAGCTCCTAATCCTATTAAAATTCCTATAATACTCATTTTTTTAAACTAATTAAATTACAACTAATCAAGTTGTATCAAAAAAACGAGAAGGGAAGAAATTTGAATTTTATTTTAACGAATCTAGCTCTTTTAACAAACCATCCAATTTATCTTCAACAGCTGAATAATCTGCTTCAATTTTATTGGTTGTACTTGAATTTGTAGGTTTTGTAGCTAGTTGAAGAGCAGTCATAGCAAGTAAATCTTGCATATCTTTTACCGCATAATTGTCCTGTAGCATTTTAATTGCTTTGTTAATGTCTTCAGCAGCTTTAGTAACTTTCGTTTCCTCTCCCTCATTTACAGTGATTGGATACGTTCTACCAGCAACGACGACTTTCAAGGACAATTTTCCCATTCGTTATTTTTTTAACTGACTTATACAGTGTTCAATTTCCTTCACCAATTCATCAATTTCTTCATCTTTCTTTCCAGTAGGATGAGAATTTTCGACAACTTGACTTTTTGTCGTTTCCAATTCCGCTTTTAGCATAGAAATTTCAGTAAGAAGTTTATTCTCCTCTTGTGTTTGAAGTTCAATACTTTCGGTTAACAGTTGCACTTCCGATTGAAAGACACTATTTTTTTCGCGTTCTTCTAATAATTGCTGATGCATCGCTACACTTTTGTGGCGAATATCTTCAATTATATTTTGAATGCGATCTGTCATTGGTTACGACTTTGTACAAAATTAGTATAGTCTTGAACATTCACAACTTTTTTAGTCCATTCTTGTGATATTTTTTTTCAAAAAGTTACTTTTACACATGGTATTTCGTCTTTTTACACTTTTCTTCCTCTTTACACTTCCATTTATTTGCGTTTCACAAGAAAATGCCAAAACAAACTATCGTTCACCTTTGGGAATTCCATTGGTATTGGCAGCTAATTTTGGGGAATTGCGTCCTAATCATTTTCACATGGGACTTGATTTTAAAACGAATGGTGTTGAAGGACTGCCGTTATATGCTATTGAAGAAGGTTATATCGCTCGAATTAAAATTTCACCATATGGTTACGGAAAAGCAATTTACATCAATCATCCCAATGGAATCACTAGTGTTTATGCCCATTGTTCATCATTCAAAGGGAAATTAGATTCGATTGTGAAAGTTGTTCAAGAAAAGGAACAAAATTTTGAGATAGAATTGTTTTTTGTTCCGACTGACGTCCCAATTAAGAAAGGTGAAATTATTGCTCTTTCTGGCAATACTGGTGGGTCAACAGCACCTCACTTACATTTTGAATTACGTGATACGAAAACAGAAGAGGCGATGAATCCATTGGTTTATGGTTTTGAGATACAAGATCACAAATCTCCAACAATAAAAGGGCTAAAAGTGTATGCCTTGACAGATGAAGGTTATCAAATTCCTGGGAAATCACAAATTGTGAGTGTTTCAAAGACAAATAATGAGTATCATATTGCGGGAGATTTGTTGACTATTCCATCTGATTATTGTTCTGAACATGGTGGAATTGGATTTGCCTTAGAAGTTGTAGATCAATTCGATGCTGCTGATAATATATGTGGTTTGTACAAAAGCGTTTTGAAAAGTGGAAATGACACGATTTTTCGGCAACAAATTGACAAAGTGGCATTTGACCATTCACGTTATATAAATAGTCATAAAGATTACCACGAATATACGGTCAACAAACGAAAATTTCATAAATCATTTAAAACTGAGCACAATCCGTTAGCAATTTATCCTACTTCTGATCTTGGAATAATTAAAATTAATCCTCGAGATAAATTATCATTGAGCTATTCCGCGCAAGATGTTAAGAAGAATAAATCAAGTTTAAATTTTAATGTCCTTGTTTCAGAAGGAAAAATGAACACTTCGAAATCAAATTTTCCTTCTTGGAGTTATTTTTATCCTGATTCAACCATTCAATTTAAAAATGATAAAATTGAATTTTCAGCACAAGTACACACATTTTATGAGCCAACGAAAAAGAATTTATCGCTTGTTGCCCCATTTTCATTTGGTGATCCGACACAACCAATTCAATATCCAGTGATTGTAAAATTAAAACTACCGGTTTCCAAGGTTGAACTTTCAAAATACTATATAAATGTTATTTCATCTGGTGGTAAAAGTCATGCCTTACTCTCCACAATAAACGGTGATTGGATAAGAGCTGAATCAGGCTATTTAGGAACCTTTAATATTCGAGTTGATACAATTGCACCAAGTATTTCTCCATTAAACTTTAAAACTACCGAAATAACAAAAGGTAAAAACAGGTATTCATGGAAGGTAAATGAAAGTCAAACTGAATTGGTAGATTACGACCTTTTCATTGACGGTAAATGGTACGTTTTGGAATATGAATCTAAAGGTGATTATGTGTTTTTCGATAAGCCAAAAGGAATCGTTGGCAAACACAAAGTTGAAATAATAGTAATTGATAGTTGCGGCAATGTAAGGAAATGGACAAGTGATTTGGTGTTTTAAAAAAGCACCCTATAGAAAAACGATTTCCTATAAGATGCTTTTAATGTTTATTGGTTAATCTTCATCAGCTTCACTTTCTGATTCTCCTCCTTGCTCTGCAGCATTTCCAGATCTAATTTCAGTATGACGAATTTCACCACCAGTTGTTCCTGTTTGTTTGCCTAAAAAGATTACCACTAACGATAATGCAAGTAAAACATAACTCAATAAATTCGAAAAAGGTTTTCTCTTCCAATTTGCCCAAAGAGAAAACAAAGCAAAAGCTCCAAGAATATAACTGAACAATGCAAAGGTTTCAGCCGCCTCTTCGTGCTCATGAATGAAGTTTTCTGTCACTCCTGGTAAATTTTCTGCAACTTCTTCTGCTCCTTCTCCAGAAAGCATACTTGGTAAAGTTGCTAATGCTCCAATTATAAAAACAAAGTAAGCTACGCGCTTAACAATTTCTGAACGAAAAATGATTCCGCTCAACAATACCACAACTCCGATAATTGGAACAATAATCGGTAAATGGTTGACGAGTAAATGAAAATGTGCTTGATTCATACCTATTTATATTTAATTGTTACAAAATATTAACCTGCCATTGACACCCCAATTAGTTTCCCAATTCCAAAGGTGATGGCTGCAGCCGCCAATCCAAAAAATACTTGTCTAAAACCTGAAAACCACACATTCTTTCCTGTAAAAAGCGTTATTGCAGCACCAATTAAAAACAAGCCAATAGCACTAAAAATTGTGCTTAAAACAATTGCTTTCATCCCTTCTGTAAACATGAATGGTAAAACTGGAATTACAGCACCAATTCCGAATAAAACAAAAGACGAAATCGCAGCTTCCATTGCTGAACCTTTTAATTCCTCAGCGTTGATTCCAAGTTCTTCTTTCACTAAAACTTGGTGCGCTAAATTTTTATCTTTCATTAATTCATCAACAATTTCTTTTGCTTGGTCTTCAGGAATTCCTTTAGCCATATAAATCAGTTTCAATTCCTTCCGTTCGCCTTCAGGATTCGTTTCCAACTCATCCATTTCTAATTGCATTTGATTCTCATACAATTCTTGTGAGCTTTTCACTGAAATCCATTCTCCTAAAGCCATGGATAAAGCACCTGCTAAAAGTCCGGCCAATCCAGCCAATAAAACACCTGCTTGTCCAACAGTTGCGCCAGCAATTCCCATCACAAGACTAAAGTTTGAAACAAGTCCGTCATTTCCTCCTAAAACAGCAGCTCGAATTGCGTTTCCACCAACAGATCGGTGACGTTTTTCAAAACGGGCTAATTGCGTTCCTGAAACTCTGGTTTCATTTTCCAGAATTGATCGTAGAATTTTAACATGAGAATCTTCATTTCCTGTTACTTCTATTTTGCTTTTACCCTTTTGACGAATCACAGCATCAGCTAATGTTTTTTCTGTTTCCATCAATGCTCCGAGAACGTAGTCGTATCCAAATACTTTTCCTATAAAATGAAGTGTTTTAGCACGCCAAGAAGGTGAGGCAACACTCTCAAAATTTACATTCATTTTTTCAGCAAAAGCAACTGCATGACTTTTTTCAATCTCGCTCATTTGGACAAAAACATTTGCTACAATAGGATCTTCCTCATGCTGTGCTAGAATACTGTATAAATACCAAGCATCTATTTCTGTTTGAATATGCTTTATGTCCATAATAAATTAATTACCGTATAATACTGCGGTTGAAACACCGTGGCATGAATTACATGCACCTGATGGTACGGATGAAGACATGTAATTGGTTGTACCATTCGGACCTGTTATAGCGGGGAATAAACCGGTATAGTCATTGGATTCGGTTGTATGGAAATTCCCTTTGCTATCAATCGGAACTTCATACTTTAATGTACCACCACCATTTGCAAGCGTATAAAACTTAAC